>NZ_JBFTIP010000022.1:0-367 GCF_056394945.1 Arthrobacter sp. 10N410 | reverse complement strand
GTCCACGTACGTCGCCTTCGCCGCCTCGAGGATCTGCTCCTCGGACGCCCCGGGCCGGCCGTAGGCGATGTTGTCCCGGATGGTCCCGCCGAACAGCCAGGTGTCCTGCAGCACCATGCCCATCCGCGAGCGCAGCTCATGCCGGGACATCAGCGCCACGTCCACGCCGTCGAGGGTGATCTTCCCGGCGTCGAGCTCGTAAAAGCGCATCATCAGGTTCACAAGCGTGGTCTTGCCCGCCCCCGTCGGCCCCACAATCGCCACCGTCTGCCCGGGCTCCGCCACGAGCGACAAATCAGTAATCAGCGGCTTGTCCGGCGAGTAGGTGAAGGACACGTCCTCGAACACCAGCCGGCCACGGGTCGCC
>NZ_JBFTIP010000021.1:0-375 GCF_056394945.1 Arthrobacter sp. 10N410 | reverse complement strand
TGTCCGGCGGTGACCTACTCTCCCACACCCTCCCGGGTGCAGTACCATCGGCGCTGTGGGTCTTAGCTTCCGGGTTCGGGATGGGACCGGGCGTTTCCCCCACGCTATGACCGCCGTAACCCTGTGTCCGCGCCCCTGGTCTGTGTAGAGAGTCCCGGGGTGGGAAATCTGGTGGTTACAACTTGTCCGCTACCGCCCGTGGCGGGGCGGTGGTGGTGTTGTTATKCAGTTTTGGTTCCTTCAAGCAACGTGCCCGTGGCGGGTTTGTTGTTTGGGAACCACATAGTGGACGCAAGCAGTCTTGTTTCTTTGTACTCCTCTGCTGGTGTGAACGTCTTTTGAATCCGTTCACGCAAAGGAGTGTGTGGTGTAAGT
>NZ_JBFTIP010000020.1:0-452 GCF_056394945.1 Arthrobacter sp. 10N410 | reverse complement strand
AAGCCGTCCCCGCCATGGGGAGGGCTCTTGGTACCGGCCCAAGCGTGGCGAGGACCGCATCGAGCGGGGCCGCAAGAAGGTCTCGGGAAGGCGGGACAGGGTCTGTTCGTGGATAGATCCGGGGCCCTGCGAACCCTTCCTGGACAAGCTTGCGGGTCGACAGGGCCGGGATCGTCAAACCGGCCTAACAGGATCAGCCGAGGCCGCCGCCGGATCACCGCGGGGCTATTGGTCCTGCCCGTCCGTGGGACAGCCGGGTCCAGGGTTGAAACAGCACCCGCGCCTCCGGCCCTCCGGAATAACGACGCGGCGGAGCGGTCGACGAAGCCGAAACGCTAAACAAACCTACGGTCCCCGGGCTCCGCCCGGCCGCTCCGCGCCTCCCCATCAGCTTTCGTGGATGTCCACGGGAGATCGCCTCTCCATGTCCCTCTCCCCCTTGCGGGAGAGGG
>NZ_JBFTIP010000019.1:0-463 GCF_056394945.1 Arthrobacter sp. 10N410 | reverse complement strand
GTGCTCGCCGCGCTGAGTTCTGGGATGGCCGGAGGCGGAAGCTGGCCCGGCTTTGTCATCAGCCTCGTGGCGACGGCCCTGATGTGGCTGCCCCGGTCACAGTCCTGGTTTGAGGGCTTCAAGGGACGTTTCCGGCCAGGTCCCGCGGCATAGTCGCGGCCGGGAAACGGGACCCGGCCACCCCGTCCTCCCGCTCCCGCGTGCCGCCGCTCGTGCCGCCGTTCAGTGCGCCCCTCGTGCCGCCGAGAATACCTCTTGGGAATGACCCAAACGGCCGCGTGTGCGCGGTACGGTGTACTTAAACCACGCTGGGGGCAGGGTTGTAACGCTGGTCCCGGTAGCCCATTCCGTCAACCACATGCAAAGGACCGCCATGAGTAACCCGCCAGTCGAGCCTTCCAGCCCGGACGGACCCGAGTCGGGCAAGCAGGCCCCGCAGTACGGCCAGCAGCCTCCCCAGTAC
>NZ_JBFTIP010000018.1:0-562 GCF_056394945.1 Arthrobacter sp. 10N410 | reverse complement strand
CGGATGGAACATGCCCTGACCCGGACCGCAGTGGAGCACGACCCGGATTTCCTGGCCCGGGTCGCGAGGCGCTGGACGGACGCGATCGACCAGGACGGCGCCGAACCCTCCGAGGAGGTCCTGCGCCAGTTACAGGGCGCGTTCCTCCGCAAACCCCGCCATGGCCTGCAGCATCTGGAAATCTTCGCCACGACCGAACAGTTCGAACACCTGCTGACCGTGATGAACACCGCCACCAACCCCCGCACCGGCACCCAAGCTCCCGGTGATGCGGCAACCGGGAGCGCGGGCAGCGAATCAGGCGGCGAGCCACGCGGCGCGGCAGGCGCCGAAGAAACACTGCTCGACCGGCGGTCGAGGCCGCAGAAATCCCTCGACGGCCTGGTCGGCGCCTGCAAAGTGGCCCTGGCTTGCGGCGCACTGCCCGCCACCGGAGGGCTCCGGCCCCAGGTCATGGTCACCATCGATTACCGCGACCTCCTCGAACGCCTCCAACGAGACACCGGCACGGCCGCCGACGGGGCCGGCCAGGTCAGCGCCACCGGCCAGTTCGAGCGGGCCG
>NZ_JBFTIP010000017.1:0-562 GCF_056394945.1 Arthrobacter sp. 10N410 | reverse complement strand
CGGCCCGCTCGAACTGGCCGGTGGCGCTGACCTGGCCGGCCCCGTCGGCGGCCGTGCCGGTGTCTCGTTGGAGGCGTTCGAGGAGGTCGCGGTAATCGATGGTGACCATGACCTGGGGCCGGAGCCCTCCGGTGGCGGGCAGTGCGCCGGAAGCCAGGGCCACTTTGCAGGCGCCGACCAGGCCGTCGAGGGATTTCTGCGGCCTCGACCGCCGGTCGAGCAGTGTTTCTTCGGTGCCCGCCACGCCGCCGGCCGCGCTGCCGGGTTCGCTGCCCGCGCTCCCGGTTGCCGCATCATCGGGAGCCTCGGTGCCGGTGCGGGGGTTGGTGGCGGTGTTCATCACGGTCAGCAGGTGTTCGAACTGTTCGGTCGTGGCGAAGATTTCCAGATGTTGCAGGCCGTGGCGGGGTTTCCGGAGGAACGCGCCCTGTAACTGGCGCAGGACCTCCTCGGAGGGTTCGGCGCCGTCCTGGTCGATCGCGTCCGTCCAGCGCCTCGCGACCCGGGCCAGGAAATCCGGGTCGTGCTCCACTGCGGTCCGGGTCAGGGCATGTTCCATCCG
>NZ_JBFTIP010000016.1:0-1035 GCF_056394945.1 Arthrobacter sp. 10N410 | reverse complement strand
GGCGGGATGACGTCGTCCCAGTTGTTCACCAGCTGCATGTTCTGGTTCACCAGCCACACATTGCCCGAATTCACATCATTGAGCACCACCACATCCCGGTTCACCCGGAACACATACGACGGCGACGCGGACGCCTTCGGCACATCCACGCTCCTGTCATCGGCATCACTGCCGCAGTCCCGCACATACTTATTCGCCCCCGACCACGCCGCATGCACACAACCACCCAACTGCACCGGCGCCGCCGGAACCCCCTGCCCGCCAAAGGCCACCGTCTTCGCCGCCGAACCATCCAACGGCACCTCAAAAAGCGCCTTCGGCGTCGCCACCGCCACCGCACCCGCCCCGGGACCGGGCTGCTGCAGCTTCGCATCCTTCGCATCCGCCAACGCCAACTCACGCCCGCCCGGCAACAACAACTTCCCGCCGCCCGCGTCCAGCACCACCGGCTGATCCCCCACCACGCTCAACTGGATGCTGCCCGCACCCTTCAACCCCTCCCACGAACTCACCTGCGAATCCGTGACCCGRCCATCAGCATCCACCGCCGTCACCGTCACCTGACCCGACGTCGGATCCGCACTATAAATCCGGTCATCAGCCCCCACCGCCGACACCGTCCCCCGCGCCCCCGACAGCACCGGCTCCGAATTCTCCTCATCAAAACCATTCACCGTCGACGGCGACAACGCCCACACCCGGCCCCKCGCCGSATCCGTCACCGCAATCACCCGCGACCCGAAACTCACCTCCGCCGACCCCGGCAACTTCTTATCCCCGCCCAAACGCATCTGCGCCGCCGACACCTGGTTCAASGTCGAACCCGACGCATCATCAACAAACACCGTCCCGGCATCCTGCAACACATCAAACGTCGTCGACGCCGGCGTCACCGCACCATCCAACACCCGCGACGGATAATTCAACCGCCCCACCGCATTCTTCGCCTTCGACACCACCCACACACCACCATCGTTCAACTCCACCTCAGCAGTCTTAAACCCCGGATAGATGATGGCCCCCGTCACCAACACC
>NZ_JBFTIP010000015.1:0-3323 GCF_056394945.1 Arthrobacter sp. 10N410 | reverse complement strand
GGGTGGCAGGCCCGGCACAATCAACCAATTCAATAMAAAATTGGTATCAACAAACTTGGCACACTATTGAGTTCTCAAACAACAGACACACCCGGCACCACCCAAACCCAACGGTCCAGGATCGCTCCGGAGCAACTTTTCAAACTTACTCGGTGTCGACGTCCAAAGCAAATCCGGCTTCCCGGACCTACATCAGCAGACGAACCAGCCCCACCAGAATTCTTTAGCGATTGAACCGCCGAAAGAACTTGGTCTTGAATTATTTTTGGGGGATTGGCCGCCTCCGGTCCTCCAGCGTTTCCGCTGTTCTCCCTCGTGGCGACTTAGAAAACAATACACCCAGTCGACGGTAACCGCAAACCCGCTTCGCGGCTGCGCCGCGGTGCCCTTCGGCCGCCCCCGGAACCTCGCCGAACCGGCGCCGCACGGCCGTCGGACGGGCTCCGCACTGGCGCGGCACCGGCGCCGTTGTCGCCCGGGCTGCAACCCGGCGTCGTCAGTGGGAGCTGTATGCTCCGTCACCTTAGGCCGCTGCTGCGGATACCATCAGGGGGTGAGGGCACAACGCCGGCGCCAGATAGCAGTCCCGCTCAGTCGGCGTGTGTCCGGCCCGGCTGTGAACGGGCTTTCGCAGCACGACGTCACCGCCCGCATCGAGAGTGGGCTCGACAACCGGGTGCCGGACAAGACCAGCCGGAGCCTGTGGCAGATCTTCCGCGCCAACGTCCTCACCCTCTTCAACGCGATTGTCGGCTCAAGCTTCCTCGTGCTGCTGCTCCTCGGCCGCTGGCAGGACGCATTGTTCGGCCTGGCTGCCGCGGGCAACGCGGTGATCGGCGTGGTCCAGGAATTCCGGGCCAAAAGGTCCCTGGACCGTCTTGCGGTTTTGGATGCCCCGCGTGCACGGGTGCTGCGCGACGGCCAGATCCGGGAGATCGCCACGGCCGATGTCGTCCGCGATGATGTCCTGGTACTGCGTGCCGGGGACCAGGTGACGGCGGACGCAGCAGTGCTCGAAGCCGCCGGACTCGAGGCGGACGAATCCCTCCTCACCGGCGAATCGGACCCCGTGGCCAAAGACACCGGGTCGGACGTGCTTTCCGGATCCATCATTGTGGCCGGGCACGGCAAAGCCCGGGTGGTGCGGGTGGGTGCGGAGTCGTTCGCCAGCCGGCTCACCGCTGATGCGCGCCGGTTCTCCCTGGTGAACTCGGAGATCCGCAACAGCCTCAACCGTGTGCTTCGCTGGATAGCCTGGGCGATCCTGCCTGTCGCGATCCTTGTGGTCAACGGCGAGCTGCAGGCGCGGGGCGGTTGGCAGGATGCCGTCGCCACAGGCACCTGGACGACAGCCTTGGTAGGCGTCATCGCCAGCGTAATCGCAATGGTTCCGTTGGGCCTCGTGCTGCTGACCAGCGTGGCGTTCGCCGTCGGAGGGCTCAGGCTCGCCAGCCACAAGGTCTTGATTCAGGAACTCGCTGCGGTCGAAGGCCTCGCAAGGGTGGACGTCCTCTGCATGGACAAGACCGGCACCCTAACGGAGGGCGGCCTGAGATTCGAGGCGGTTCACCAGCTGACGCCAACGCCGGATCCAGGCTGGCAACAGGCCCTCGGTTGGTTTGCCGCTGAGCCCGAGGCAAACGCCACGGCGCGGAGCCTCGGCGCCGCTTTCGAGGACGACGGCGGATTCCAGTCGATCTCCTACGTTCCGTTCTCCTCCTCCCGGAAGTGGAGCGGGGTGACCTTCGGTGGAGGCAACGGGGCGACGCCCACCTGGATTCTCGGGGCGCCGGAAATGATCCTGGCTCCGGGAAACAGCATCACCGTAGATCCGGCGCCGGGGGCAGCTGCCGGGTCCTCCGACGAACCGGCCCGGACAGCGGAGCCAGGCCATGCAGACGTGCTGCAGCAAGCCGGCAAGCTTGCCAGCACCGGCTTGCGGACGCTGCTGCTGGCCGGAGCGGACACGCCTCCGGGGGCGAGCAAGACGCCGACGCTGCCCGACGGTCTCAGGCCGGTCGCACTCCTGACGTTTCGGGAGCAGACCCGGTCCGATGCCCGGGACACCCTGGAATTCTTCCGCGCCGAGGGCGTGGAGTTGAAAATCATCTCCGGCGACGATCCGCGGACCGTCGCCGCCATCGCGCGTCGGGTTGGCCTCGACGTGGCCCAAGGCTACGACGCACGTTCGCTGCCCGAAGATCCCCTGCTTCTCGAGGAGGTGATGGGGGGCAACAACGTCTTCGGCCGCGTCAGCCCTGATCAAAAGAAGGACATGGTCGCTGCCCTGCAACGGCTTGGACACACCGTGGCAATGACCGGGGACGGGGTCAACGACGCCCTCGCCCTGAAAACGGCAGACCTTGGCATCGCCATGGATTCTGCGGCGCCGGCTACCAAGGCGGTAGCGCGGCTGGTCCTCCTCGACGGCCGCTTTGACCGGCTTCCGGAAGTGCTGGCAGAGGGTCGGCGCGTCATCGCCAACATCGAGCGGGTCTCAAGCCTCTTCCTCAGTAAGACGGCGTATTCCATTGCCATCGCCGTCAGTTTCGGACTGCTGCAGTGGCAGTTCCCGTTTCTCCCCCGCCAGCTCTCCTTCACGGACGGCCTCACAATTGGCATCCCCGCTTTCTTCCTGGCACTGATGCCGAACACCCGTCGCTATAAGCCGGGTTTCCTGCGCCGCTCACTCTGGTTCTCGCTGCCGGCCGGACTCATCGTCGCGGCCACCTTGCTTGTGCTCAATGCCATCGCGCCATCGGCGGCAGCGCCGGGGCCGGAAGCGGTGCGCTCCGCTTCCGTTCTCACCCTCACAGTGGTGGGGCTCTGGATCCTGGCGGTGGTATCCCGGCCGCTCAACGCCGGCCGGGTCGGTGTACTGGCGGCGATGTGCGCCGCCCTCGTCATTCTGCTCAACATCCCCTTGGCACAAGATTTCTTCATTCTCTCCTGGCCACCAGGCGGGCTTTTGCTCGCAGCTCTGGCAACCGGGGCCGGCGGCGGCCTCGCAATCGAGCTCCTTGCGTGGCTCCACGGCCGCAAGTTTCCCCGCTGACCATGCTGGCGGCGCCGGCTGGGTTACGAAAAAGGCCCTCTTCCGTCTGGCTCCCAGCTCGCCCAGAGATCCGGACTTGCCTTCGTCAGCTGGCCGGATCTGCGGGAGGGGCGCTATGCGTGTTTGGGGTGTTAAAAGGCTCAGGCCCCGACACTGTGTGTCGGGGCCTGGCTGTAATGGTTGTCCGGCGGTGACCTACTCTCCCACACCCTCCCGGGTGCAGTACCATCGGCGCTGTGGGTCTTAGCTTCCGGGTTCGGGATGGGAC
>NZ_JBFTIP010000014.1:0-5584 GCF_056394945.1 Arthrobacter sp. 10N410 | reverse complement strand
GTGGATGTGCCGAAGGCGTCCGCGTCGCCGTCGTATGTGTTCCGGGTGAACCGGGATGTGGTGGTGCTCAATGATGTGAATTCGGGCAATGTGTGGCTGGTGAACCAGAACATGCAGCTGGTGAACAACTGGGACGACGTCATCCCGCCGCAGCAGACCTCGGACGACGCGGACAAGGACTCCGCCGACGAGGTGCAGCAGACCGTCCTGCCGGACCGCACCAAACCCAACAGCCCGCCGGTCGCCAAAGCCGACACCTTCGGGGTCCGCGCCGGCAAGACGACCATCCTTCCCGTGCTGGACAACGACACCGACCCCGACGGCGACATCCTCACCGTCCGGTCGCCGGAACCGCTCAAATCCGGGCTGCTCGCACCGATCTACGGCGCCACCGGCTTCCAGGTCAGCGTGGGCGCGGACAAGACCGGTACGGAAACGTTCAAATACACGGTCGACGACGGCCGCGGCCTCTCCGCCTCTGCCGACGTCACGCTTAACATCGTCCCGCCCGGGGAGAACTCCGCCCCGCGGCAGAAACCGAATCGGAACACCACACTCGTAGTCCAGGCCGGCAAAGCGGTCAGCCAGAACATCCTCACCGACTGGACCGACCCCGACGGCGATGACGTGTTCGTCGTCGGCGCTGCAAGCAGCGACCCCCGCGACCAGGTGAAAGTCCGGCCCGACGGCCTGCTCAGCTTCCAGGACTCCGGCTCCGAACCCGGCCGCAAGACCGTCACCGTCACCGTCTCCGACGGCCGGTCCACGGCCGAGGGCAAGGTCACCGTGGAGGTGCGCCCGCCAGGAGCCCTGCCGCCGATCGCGAACGCGGACCACCTCGTGGCCGTCGCCGGCGTGGACACCGTGATCGCCCCGCTCAAAAACGACTCGGACCCGCAGGGCGGGGCGCTCCGTCTCGCCCAGGCCACCCCGGACGGCAACTCCACCGCCACCATGGGCGCCGACCAGCAGACCTTCACCTTCAACTCCACCGCCCTCGGCGCACACTACGTCTCCTACCTCGTCACGAACGGGCCGGCCAGCGCCCAGCAGCTGGTCCGGGTCGACGTCGTCCCCGGCGGCGGCGACGGAGCACCGGTCGCGGTCCGCGACACCGCGCTGTTGCCGGCCGGCGGCAGCGTGCTGGTGGACGTCCTCGGCAACGATTCGGACCCCTCCGGCGGCGTCCTGGTGGTCCAGTCCGTGACCGCCGCCGATGGACTGCCGCTCAGCGTCGCCGTCCTGGACCACTCCGTCGTCCGGATCACCGACCTCCGCGCCCAGGGCCAGCTCAACGTCAAGTACACAATCTCCAACGGCAAGTCCTCCGCGAGCGGCGAGATCGCCGTCCTGGTCGTCCCCGCGCCGTCCAAGCTGCAGGCGCCGCAGGCCAAACCCGACGAGGCAACCGTCCGTGCGGGCGACGTCGTCACCATCCCGGTGCTGGAGAACGACACCGACCCCAACGGCGGCAAGCTCACCCTCGAACCGGTGCTGGCCCAAAAGCCGGACGCCGCCGACGGCCGCACCTTCACCGCCGGCCAGACGCTGCGCTTCATCGCCGGCGAGGTGCCGAAGACGGTCTACGCGATCTACAAGGTCACCAACGCCTCCGGACAATCCGACTCCCAGCAGGTGTCCATCCGGATCCGGGCCCGCGACGACGAACGCAACACCCGCCCCGAACCGAAGAACCTGACCGCCCGCGTGGTGGCCGGCATGACGGTCCGCATCCCGGTGCCGCTCGACGGTGTGGACACCGACGGCGACTCTGTGCAGCTGACGGGCGTGGACAAGGCCCCCGCAATGGGCACGGCCGTGGTCAAGGACGGCTACCTCGAATTCACCGCCGCCGGCAACGCCGCCGGCACGGACACCTTCAGCTACCGCGTCCGGGACCGGATCGGCGCCGAAAACACCGGCACCGTGATCGTCGGCATCGCGCCGCGGGAAATCAATAACCAGAAGCCGATCGCGGTTGACGACGCCGTGGACGTCCGGCCCGGCCGCAAAATCGCCGTCGACGCCCTCACGAACGACTCGGATCCGGACGGGGACCCGATCAGCCTGGTGCGCAACGGCTTTGAGGCCCGCCCGGAGCTCGCCGTCGAGCCGGCCGACGGCGGCAAGGTGCTGCTCACAGCGCCGGGCGCCGCGGGCAACGAGAGCGTCAGCTACAAAATCCAGGACGACAAAAAAGCCCAGGGCAGCGCCGTGATCCGGGTCCGGGTCAGCCCGGATGCAACCCTTAAGGCCCCGCTCGCGAAAGACGACGTGGTCACCCCGGCGGAGACCCTCGGCAAGTCCGCCGTCGACGTCCCGGTCCTGAAGAACGACGCCGACCCCGACGGCGTCGCCGCAGAACTCAAGATCGGCCTGCCGGACGGCAATCCGAACGCGCGCGTGGCCGGCGACGGGACCGTCCGGGTGGCCCTCGCGCCGAAGGACCAGCTGGTTCCCTACACCGTCACCGATGTGGACGGCCAAAGCGCGACGGCGGTCATCTGGGTCCCCGGCCAGGGTGAACAGCACCCCACCCTGGCCCGGACCGAGGCCGTGGAGGTGATGGCCGGCAAGGAAATCACCCTGGACCTGGGCGAGTACGTCCGCGTCAGGGAAGGCCGTACGCCGCGGGTCACCCAGGTGGACAAGGTCAAGGTCCAGGGCGCCGAGCCGGACAACGTCGTGGCCGGCAACGGGAGCAAGCTGCGTTACGCCGCCCTCAAGGACTACGTGGGCCCGGGCTCGGTCACCTTCGAGGTCACCGACGGCAGCGGACCCGAGGACCCGGCCGGGCTGAAGTCCACGCTCAGCATCATCACCAAGGTCATCCCGGACCCGAACGCCAACCACCCGCCGACGTTCAGCGGCGCCACCCTTGAGGTGCCGAAGGCCGAGTCCGCGAGCCTGGAACTGGGCAACCTGGCCAAGGACGTCGACGCCGGCGACCAGGACAAACTTAAATTCGAACTCGACGGAACACTCCCGGAGGGCTTCAAGGCCACGCTTGACGGCGCCACCCTGAAAGTCACCGCAGACTCCGCCAAGGCCGCGGGCTGGAAGGGCAGCATCCCGCTCAAGGTCACCGACGGCCGCTCCGATCCTGTCCGGGCCACGGTGGCGGCCACCGTCACGGCCTCAAACCGGCCACTGCCGGTGGCGAACGAGGACGTCGTGGAGAAGGCCAACGCCGGCAAGGCGGAGACCGTCAACGTCCTCGCCAACGACTTCAACCCCTTCTCCGACACGCCGCTGCGGATCGTGGCCGCCACCGTGGAAACCGGCTCCGCGGCCGGGCAGCCCGCGGTGGCCGGGGACTCCATCACGGTCACCCCCGCCGGCGGCTTCAAGGGCGTGATGGTGGTCCGCTACACCGTCATGGACAAGACCGGGGACCTCTCCCGGCAGACCGACGGCCGCGTCCGGATCACCGTCCGGGACAAGCCCGACGCCCCGTCCGCGCCGAGCGCAACGGACGTCCGCAGCCGGACCGCCGTGCTCAAGTGGACGCCGCCGTCGGACAACGGTGCCGCCATCACCAAGTACACGGTGCGCTCCGGCAACGGCTTCAGCCAGGATTGCGCCACCACCACGTGCACCCTCAGCGGACTGACCAACGACGTCAAGTACGTCTTCACCGTCACCGCCACCAACGAGGTGAAGGAATCCGATCCCTCGCCGGCCTCCAACGAGATCCGGCCGGATGAAAAGCCCTCGCCGCCGGAGGCCCCCACCGTCAAGGCCGGGGACAAGAACATGGTGATCGCCTGGCCCGCGGCGAAGACCGAGGGCTCCGCGGTGAAGAACTACAACCTGGAGATCTCGCCGCCGCCGGCCAGTGGAGTCGCCGTGAAGAACGGCGTGACCGGCCTGAACTACACCTGGCCGGCCCTGACCAACGGCGTGCGCTACAAGGTGCGCGCCCAGGCCGTGAACGAGCTCGGCCCCTCCGACTGGGGACAGTACTCCGCCGAGGACAACCCCGCCGGCGTCCCGGCCGCCCCGGGCGCGCCGACGACGTCGGTGGCCTCCGCCGTCGGCACCTCCAACCAGCTCAAGGTGGACTGGGATGAGCCAAACACCAACGGCGACGCGATCAAGAACTACTACGTCACGATGAGCGGCGGCGGCGGCGCGGACCAGACCCAGACCGTGGCCGGCACCGTGCGGACGGCGAACTTCACCGCCAACAACTCGGAAGCGTCCTATACCTTCACCGTGCAGGCCGAAAACAAGGCAGGCAAGGGCTCCGCCAGCGCGGCCTCCGCGCCGCGCCGCGCCACCGGCAAGCTCAGCCGGGTCTCCGGCGTGAGCGCCGCCGAGGCCAACACCGGCGGCGCCGGTCGGGCCGTCACCATCAACTTCCGTGAGCTCACCGCTGCGGAACGCAACGGCTCGGCCTACTCCGAGGTGAGTTACACCTACCGAGCCAGCACCGGCCAATCCGGGCCGATCAGGCCCGGCCAGACCGTCGGCGGGTTCGCCAACGGCGCCGCCACCACCGTCACGGTGACGGCCAACTCGTCCGTCGCGCCCAGCTCGGACGCCAGCACCGGGGCTAACGCGAACCCTTACGGCTCACCCGGCACCCCGTCGGCCTCCGGCACCAACGGCGCGGAAAACCAGCGGAACCTGACGTTTAACTGGGCCTCGCCGGATGCCGGGAGCCACGACATCGCCTACACCCAGATCAAAATCGACAACGGCGGCTGGGAACGGGTGGGCCCCTCGGGAAGCCGGACGGTCAACACCGGCGGCTTCAATGAACGGCACACGATCCAGGTCCAGACCGTCAACTCGCGCGGCACCGGCGGCCCGCTCGCCTCGGCGTCGGCCCAGTCCGGGGCAGAGAAGACGCGCTGGTCCACCAGGCTGAACTCCGGCATGGACCGCAGCTGCACCGACCTGCCGGGCGCCACCTCCTACGACCCGCAGAAATTCACCTGCGACGGCAAGAGCGGCTACGACCGGCCGTGGATGTCCCACTTCGACAGCTTCGACGTGATGTGCTGGAAGCCGCACGGCACCACCTACAGCGGCGACGGCCAGTGGTACTACATCATGCGCGGCTCACCGAACCAGACCCGCTGGATCCAGTCGCTGCACACCACCATCGGGTCGCCGGCACAGAGCGGCGTACCACTGTGCACCTTCCCGACAGGAGCCACGCCATAACCCGCCCCGGGCCCCGGCCGTCACCCTCCGCCGGGCAGTCCTCCCCATCGCGCTGCCGGAGATCGTTGGGTAGGCTGTCGCGGGAAGTGGGGGAGCGGTCTCGGGTCCGCCGGGGGAACCACCACACAATTTTGAAGGAAAGCTAACGCTGTGACACGTCTTTTCGCCACGCTGGGTGCCAGAAAGCCGGGTTCCACGAAACCGCGATCACGCACGCGCCGCAAGTTCGCCACGGCCACGTCGTTTGTGGCTGCTGCTGCGGTGTTGGTGACGGGGGCCATCATCTATCCGGGGTTTAAGACTGCTGAGGTGGAGTTGAACGATGGTGGTGTGTGGGTGGTGTCGAAGGCGAAGAATGCGGTGGGGCGGTTGAATTATCCGTCGCGGGTGTTGGATGGTGCGGTGACGC
>NZ_JBFTIP010000013.1:0-5682 GCF_056394945.1 Arthrobacter sp. 10N410 | reverse complement strand
AGGTTAGGGTGCCGGTGGATGGGCCCACGCCGGCAGGGTTCCCTGGCCGAAGCGGAGCGAGGTTAGGGTGCCGGTGGATGGGCCCACGCCAGCAGGGTTCCCTGGCCGAAGCGGAGCGAGGTTAGGGTGCCGGTGGATGGGCCCACGCCGGCAGGGTTCCCTGGCCGAAGCGGAGCGAGGTTAGGGTGCCGGTGGATGGGCCCACGCCAGCAGGGTTCCCTGGCCGAAGCGGAGCGAGGTTAGGGTGCCGGTGGGGACTAGCGCAGGCCGGTCTTGCGGTGCAGGGCCAGGTAGATCAGCTCGTCGATCAGCTCCGCGTAGCCCAGCCCCGAGGCCTTCCACATCTGCGGGTACATGCTCTTCGGCGTGAAGCCAGGCATGGTATTGATCTCGTTGATGATCAGTTCGCCCTCGGGCGTGTAGAAGAAGTCCACCCGGCTCAGGCCTTCGGCGCCGACGGCGTCGAAAGCGACCGCCGCGAGCTCGCGGACCCGGGCGATGGCCTCGTCGGGGAGGTCGGCCGGGCAGCTGAGCGCGGCGGCGTCGTCCTCGACGTACTTGGCGTTGAAGTCGTAGAAGTCGTGGCCGCCGCCGGCAACCGAGATTTCGCCCGGCATGGACGTGCGCGGCGCATCGGTCCCGCGACCTTCCAGCACGGCGCATTCAATCTCGCGGCCGACGATGCCGGCCTCGATCACCAGTTTGGGATCGTGTTCCCGGGCAGCCTCAATCGCGGCGTCCAGTTGATCGAGCGAATCCACCTTGGAGATGCCCATCGAGGAGCCGGCCCGCGCGGGCTTGACGAAGACCGGGAACCCGAGCTGGTCCACTCGCTTGCGCACCAGCTCAGGGTCGGTGAGCCACTGCCGGTCCGTCACCGTGATGTAGGGACCCACACGCAGTCCGGCGGATTCGAAAACCACCTTCATGTAGTGCTTGTCCATCCCCACCGCCGAAGCCAGGACGCCGGCGCCCACGTAGCGGGTGTCGGAGAGCTCCAGGAGACCCTGGATGGTGCCGTCCTCGCCAAACGGCCCGTGCAGCAGCGGAAAGACCACGTCCACCGAGCCAAGCTCCTGCGGGACCTGGTTCGGGGAGGCCACAATCAGCTGGTGTTCCCCGCTGATCTCGGCCAACGTCACGGTCTGGTCCGACGGCGCCACTTCCGGCAGCGAGGAGGCGGAGAGCGACCAATCCTTGGTGTCTCCCGAGGCCAGTACCCACTGGCCGGTCTTGGCGATCCCGATCGGGATCACCTCGTACTTGGTCTGGTCAATCGCGCCGAGGACACCGGCCGCCGTGACGCAGCTGACCGCGTGCTCGCTGGAGCGGCCGCCGAACAGCACCGCCACCCGGGGCCTGGACCGGCCGGACCGGGCTTCTGGAGTCAAGTTCATTTCCGACACTCTTAGTAATCGCCTTCGGATTTCAGGTCCCGGGACAGCAGCAACGGTCCCAGTTCGTCTACGGACAGTTTTCCGGCCAGCACCGCGACGACGGCGGCGGTGATGGGCATCTCGACGCCCAGCTTGCCCGCCAGTTCGTGCACGGCCTGCGCCGATTTGATGCCTTCGGCGGTCTGCGTCATTTCGGCCGTGACCTGCTCCAGGCTCAGGCCGGTGCCCAGCAGCCGTCCGGCCGTGTGGTTCCGCGACAGCGCGGAGGAACAGGTGGCGACGAGGTCGCCCAGGCCCGCAAGACCCGCCATGGTCCGGGCTTCGCCGCCCAGGGCCAGCGTCAGCCTGGACGTCTCGGCGAGGCCGCGGGTGATCACGGAAGCCTTGGTGTTGTCGCCCATCTGCTTGCCTTCACAGATGCCGACGGCCAGGGCAATGATGTTCTTCACGATGCCGCCGATTTCGACGCCCACCACATCCGCCGTCGTATACGGGCGGAAATAGGGTGCCGTGCAGCTGCGGGCCATCCAGCCCGCCGCCGCAGCGTCCGAGCAGGCCACGACGGACGCCGTCGGCTCCTCCCGGGCAATCTCCATGGCCAGGTTGGGACCGGAGACGACGGCGACGCGTTCTGCGGGGATGGCCAGCTCCTCGCAGATCACCTCGCTCATTCGGGCATCCGAGTGCAGTTCCAGGCCCTTCATCAAGGAAACCACCAGCGCGCCGGGTCCGATCAGGTCCTTCCATTCGCGCAGCTGGAGCCGCAGGGTCTGGGCAGGGACGGCCAGGACCACAAGGTCGGCGCCGGCGAGGACCTCGGCCACGTCGGTGGAGGCGGTGATGCTGGCGGGCAGGGCGATGCCCTTGAGGTACTGCTCGTTGCGGTGCTCGCTGTTGATCTGGTCCACGACGGCGGCGCGGCGGCCCCAGAGGCGGATGCCGCGCTCGACGCCGGAGGCGGTGGCCGCGTCGGCGAGGATTTTCGCGAAGGTCGTCCCCCAAGATCCGGCCCCGAGCACGGCAACACACGTGGCGGAGTCAGTGGCCTCCGTGGCGGGGAGCTCCACCGTCATTTGGCACCGTCCGTGGCGCTGCCGCTGTCCGGGGTGGTTTCCGAGGCCGCGCCGGGCTTCCCACCGCGTTCGATGAAGCGCCCATGGGTGGACTGGTTGTGCGCCGAAGGGTCCCAGCGCACCAGCGGCGGCTGTCCGCCGCGCAGGGTTGCCAGCAGTTCGGTGATGGCGTCCATGATCACGTTGGTCGCCTCGGTCAACGTCGCCTTGTCCAGGGGCCGTCCGGCAAACGCACTCAGGTCCACCGGGTCACCCACCAGCACGCGCGAGGTCTTCCGGGGAAACACGTGGAATCGCTTGGCATAGCGCGGAAAGACTTCATGCGCTCCCCAATGGGCCATCGGGACCACCGGGATACCGCTTTCCAGCGCCATCCGCGCAGCACCGGTGTGGCCCTTCATCGGCCACAGCTCCGGATCGCGCGTCAGCGTGCCCTCGGGGTAGATGATGATGGCGCCGCCCTCGTCCACGACTTCCTTGGCGATTTGCAGCGAGCGGTTGGCTCCCGCCGTCGAGCGCTCCACCGGCACCTGTTTGGTGTTGCGCAGGACCGAACCCAGTACCGGGACCTTGAACAGGCTGCCCTTGGCCAGGAAGTGCGGCATCCGGTTCTGGTTGAAGAGCATGTGCCCGATCACCAGCGGATCGATTTCGGTGCAGTGGTTGGGCGCGGCGATGAAGCCGCCGGCGGGAAGTTTCTCCAGCCCCTCCCACTTCTTGTTCATCAGCAGGTTCATGAGGGGCCGGACGATTCCGGCCACGATGACAAAGGTGATGTGGCTCTTGGCCGTTTCCTTCACGTGGTCCCCGCTACCGGGCAGACGTGATGTCGAAGTCGGCGCCCAGGCCGGCGAGTTTCTCGGTGAAACGCTCGTAGCCGCGGTTGATGATGTCGATGCCGGTGACCCGGGAAGTGCCGGTGGCGGCGAGGGCGGCGATCAGGTGGCTGAAGCCGCCGCGCAGATCAGGCACATCGATGTCTGCACCCTTGAGCTGCGTGGGGCCGGAGATGACGGCGGAGTGCAGGAAGTTGCGCTGGCCGAACCGGCACGGGACGCTGCCGAGGCATTCGCGGTGGACCTGGATGCTGGCGCCCATCCGGATCAGGGCGTCGGTGAAGCCGAAGCGGTTTTCGTACACGGTCTCGTGCACGATCGAGACGCCCTCGGCCTGGGTCAGGGCCACTACCAGCGGCTGCTGCCAGTCGGTCATGAAGCCGGGGTGCACGTCGGTTTCCAGCACCAGCGGGTTGAGCTTTCCGCCGGGGTGGTAGAAGCGGATGCCGTCCTCGCCGATGTCCATGCCGCCGCCCACCTTGCGGTAGGTGTTCAGGAAGGTCATCATGTCGCGCTGGGTGGCGCCTTCGACGAAGATGTCGCCGCGGGTCACGAGGGCGGCGGAGGCCCAGGACGCGGATTCGTTGCGGTCGGAGAGGGCCCGGTGGTTGTAGCCGCCCAGGTCCTGCACGCCCTCGATCCGGATGGTGCGGTCGGTCTGGACGCTGATGATTGCGCCCATCTTCTGCAGCACGGCGATGAGGTCGACAATTTCCGGTTCGGTGGCCGCGCCGGACAGTTCGGTGATGCCCTCGGCGCGGGTGGCGCTGAGCAGGACCTGTTCGGTGGCGCCAACCGACGGGTAGGGCAGCGCGATTTTGGCGCCCTTGAGGCCGTTCGGGGCGGAGATGTGGATGCCGCCCGGGCGCTTCTCCACGACGGCGCCGAACTGGCGCAGCACATTGAGGTGGTAGTCGATCGGACGGTCGCCGATCTTGCAGCCGCCAAGGTCCGGGATGAAGGCCTCGCCGATGGCGTGGATCAGGGGTCCGCAGAGCAGGATCGGGATGCGCGAGTCGCCGGCGTGCGCGTCGATGGCCGTGTGCGAGGCCGTCTTGGCGTTGGTCGGGTCCAACGTCAGGTCCCCGGTGACCGGGTCCTTGTCCACCGTGACGCCGTGGAGCTGGAGCAGGCTGGTGACAACCTCAACGTCCTTAATTTCGGGGACGTTGCGCAACACGGACGGCTCATTGCCCAGCAGGGCAGCAACCATCGCCTTGGGGACAAGATTCTTGGCCCCCCGAACGGTGACGCGGCCGGTCAGCGGGACGCCTCCGCGGATTGTCAGAACACTACTCATTTACCAGTTTCCTCACGACTACTCGCCCCCAAATCCTTACAAAGGCTCCAGCTAAGCATAGGAGCTAGCGTTACCGATCTGAAATACGGCGCGGTTCAGGGCGGCTTGATCCACTCGTCCGCGGCTGACTGCCCTTCGCTCAGTTCGCCGTCGTTCCGGCATTGAGACGCGCTACTGCCGTCGACAACGCTGTGGCAAAACCGCACCACGCGGCATAGGGGGCAAGAGCCACTCCTGCGCGGCGGTCCAGGCGGTATGTCCGCCGCACCAGATCGACGCTGCTCGCCGTCAGGACGGCGCACTCCGCCGCTGCCAACCATGGCCGGCGGGCGCGCCAGAAGAGCCAGCTCCACGACGCATTGAGGACGAGATTGGCTGCCAAAGCGGAGCGGTATGCAGTTAGTTCCTGTTGCCTCGTGGCGCTGCCGGCGCCATCGGCCCCGTCGCTGCTATCCAGCGCGACGGCGGAGCTCACGGCGAGGTCCGCATAGAGTGCTGTCCACACGACCGGAAACGCGATGGCGGGCGGCTGCCAATCAGGTTTGCGGAGCCTCCGGTACCAGGCACCATCGGGGTCAGTCGCCACTCCACCGGCTGCCGCCGTCGCGGCCGTCGCAGCCGCCGTCCACACCACGGTCATGAGTTTCATAGCTACTCCTTCTTGCTCCGGGTCGCCTTCTGCGGGATGACGTCTCCGGGGCAAGGTCTCCCCCGGGCACGGTCTTCCCGTACGGCCGATGATACGTCCCTTGCAGGGACCGCTGGCTTGGCCACCCGCCACTCTGCACTAAAAGTGTCAGAGGTGGCCGATAGCGTGTTTTTATGGACGGCAAGCAAGGGCCCGACGTGGCTCCGGCGGACAGCGTAACGGTCGCGGACCTTGCGCGGATCCTGGCCGGGATCCCCGCCCCGGCCAGTGCCGCGGCACTCATCGACGAAACACGCGAGCTGGAGGACCTGAAGTCCGCCCTGGCCGCCCGGCAGGCCCGGAACGCCGTCGCCTTCGACCTGTCCCAGCGCCGCGAACAATCCCTGGCCGGGGTTCCCGCCGACCAGCTTGGCGCCGGCGTCGGCGC
>NZ_JBFTIP010000012.1:0-8266 GCF_056394945.1 Arthrobacter sp. 10N410 | reverse complement strand
ATTTCCAAGGAGCACTCCCATGCGTACATCCATCAAGACTTTCCTCGGCGTTGCCGCTGCCGGTTCGCTCATGTTTTCCCTGGCTGCCTGCAGCCCGGCGAACAACGCTTCCTCCGCTCCGGCCACCTCGGCGTCTTCCTCGGCTGCGGCTGAAAAGCCCGAGCCGCTCGCCTCGATCCCGGCACTGACCGGCGTCTCCACCGCGGTGAAGCTCGATGCTTCCTTCGCGAAAGCCCTGGAAACCCTCAAGCTCACCCCGGGCACCGTCGGTACCGCCAAACTGACCGACGGCTCGCTGGTCTTCCCCATCACCGGCGGCAAGGTCGACTACTACGACCCGGCCAAGGACTACCGCCCCTACGTCCAGGGCCTGATCAGCCACGCCGGCTCCGGGTTCTCCCTCACCGCCGGTGACACCAAGGTCGAACTGACCAACCGCCGTCCTCGAAGGCACCCGCGTCCTGATCTCCGACACCGCCGCCGGCCTGCTGAACAAAACCTTCAAGACCGACGCCGTGAAGGCCGACATGCTCGTCGGCATCGCCAAGATCACCGTCAACACCAAGTAACACCCCACCAGGAAAACTCGCCGGATGCATGGTCTGCACCGGTGGGAAGTGCCACGGTTCCGCTTCTGCCGGCACCGTGGCACTTTTCCTTGCCTGGACCGTGGTGCGTCCCGGCCGACGTGGGCCTTCCCCGCCGTAGCCTTGAAAGGTGACTGAAATGACCGAAGTTTTGGTTGATGTGGTTCTACCCTGTCTGAACGAGAAGGGCGCACTGCCCTGGGTACTCGCGCGCCTGCCGGAGGGGTACCGGGCAATTGTGGTCGACAACGGCTCTACGGACGGTTCCGCTGAACTCGCCACCCAACTTGGTGCCATGGTCATTCGCGAGGAACGCCGCGGTTTCGGCGCTGCGGCCCACGCGGGCCTGCTCGCCTCCACGGCCGAATACGTGGCTTTCTGCGACTGCGACGGTTCGCTGGACCCGGCACAGTTACCGGCGCTGTTCGCCCCGGTCATCGACGGCAGTGCGGATCTGGTGCTCGGCAGCCGCCAGCCGCAGCGCGGTTCCTGGCCCGCCCATGCCCGTGTCGCGAACGTCGTCCTGGCTTGGCGGCTCCGTAGGCTGACCGGGGAACGGGTGACGGACCTTGGCCCAATGCGGGCGGGCCGCCGGGTCCAGCTGCTTTCGCTGGCATTGGAGGACCGTCGCAGCGGCTACCCGCTGGAGATGTTCCTGAAGGCGAGCCTTCGCGGCTGGAGAATCCTGGAACTACCCGTTCCGTACGCCCCCCGGACTGGCAAATCGAAAGTCACCGGCACCCTCCGCGGAACCATTACCGCGGTACGGGATATGTCGGCCCAGCTCAAGGCGGCCGCGGCCGCCACAGGTTCCGGACCGGTCCTCGAGGGCACCGGCGACGAATCATGAGTATGCGCAACCTGAATGATCTGACGGTGGCCGTCATCGCCAAAGAGTGTCTGCCCGGGCGGGTGAAGACCCGGCTATGCCCGCCGCTATCTCCCGAGGATGCGGCCCATCTGGCGCAACTCAGCCTCAGCAGCACCCTGGAAACCGTCAGGCAACTTCCTGCGCGAGACCGACTTCTGGTTATGGACGGGGCCCCGACCGCGGAAGACGCAAAGGGTTTCGTTGTGGTGCCTCAGATTTCCGGAGGACTCGACGAAAAACTCGCCGCCATCTGCGATGCCGCTTCCGGTCCGCTACTGATCATCGGCATGGACACACCACAATTCTCGCTGCACCATGTCGCCCCGTTGCTCAATGATTGGGGCACCGGAACGGTCGTCCACGACGCCTGGCTCGGGCCCGCCTCCGACGGCGGATTCTGGGCTCTCGCGCTTCGCAGGCCAACAGGCACCCTCATCCGGGGGGTGCCAATGTCCACCGACACCACCGGAGCACACCAGTACGCCAGGCTCCGTGCCGCCGGCCTCACAACCGGGATGCTGCCCGAGTTGCGGGATATGGACTACTTCAGCGATGCAGTGGAGATCGCTGCCGGGATGCCCGGCACCGAATTCTCGTCGGCCGTCGCACAAGCCGCGCCCGTCCTGCAGGACCAGGCACCGATCGCCGGGGCCGGGGGATGACGGCCGTCGGCATGACGCCGCTTGCGCTTTTCGGCCAGGGCCGACGGGAACCCTATGCCCGGGCCCTTGCGAACGGCTTCGGCACTCTGACGCTGCGGCCGGACACCGAACAAGATGCTGCGCCCCCCGTTACTTTCGACGTCAGCAACTGGTGCGACGAGGCAAGCTCACTGGAGATTTCGCTGTTGAGGAACCTGCAGGGGCCCGTGCTCGACGTCGGATGCGGTCCCGGCCGGCTGCTGGCCGCAGCCCAGGACATGGGCCTGACGGCCCTGGGCATCGACACGAGTGCCGAGGCTGTCCACCGGGCCCGTGGCCGCGGCGCCCGCGCCCTCGAACAGTCCATATTCGCCCCGGTTCCCCACGCCGGGCAGTGGCAATCCTTGGTCCTGCTGGACGGAAACATCGGTATCGGCGGCAGCATCACGACCCTGCTGCGCCGGTGCCTGCAACTCATCGCCCCCCAGGGGACTCTCCTGGTGGAAGTGGAAACCGATGCCGAATTGGACACCGTCTACGCGGCGGTCCTGGAAGACGCCCAAGGTAACCAAAGCGAGCCTTTTCGGTGGGCCAGAACCGGCGCCGCCGGTCTCGAATCCCGCGCACTCCGCGGAGGATGGACCATAAAGTCCGTCCACCACAGGCAGGGCCGCGTCTTTTGTCGACTCTCGCCAGCCATAGGTCCGGACGGATTCACAGCATGAGAGTCCGGCCGCAATCTGAAGGCACGCCCGGCGCGGCCCGCGCTTCCGGGCGCCGGACGGGAACCTACGCCGCTCTGGCCGCCGTGCTCATCCTGGCCGCGACAGTGCTTTTGTGGATGGTATTGCCGCGGAATCCCTTCGAGTCGGCTCCCATCGTCGGCACCTGCATCTCGTGGATATTGCTGATGGCGGCGGTCTTTCTGCTCAGGCGGGTGCCACGGGACCGCATTGGGGCGGTGATCATAGCGGGCACGGTTTTGCTTGGCGCGGTTGCCGTAAGCGCACCGCCACGGACCAGTAACGATTCTGCACGATACGCCTGGGACGGAATCGTTCAAAAGGCGGGAATCTCCCCGTACTCGCATGTACCGCTGGATGAGACACTTGCCGGCCTGCGGCCGGGCTGGCTGTTCGCGCCGGGCTCCTTAGACAGCGACGGCCGACCAGTTTGTGCCAAGGAGCTATTCGGCACTGAATCCGTCGCTGCCCTGGGGTATCCGTCGGGGACACCCTTGTGCTCGGCCATTAACCGCCCGCACGTGCACACCATCTATCCGCCAACCGCTGAGATTTACTTCCTCGGAGTGCGGGCGGCCGTTCCGGATTCGGTGGCGTACCTTCCTTTCCAGCTCGGCGGGCTGCTAATCAGTGTGGCCGTTGGAGTGATGCTGCTCCGCATTCTCGCCGCCCGCGGGATGCCCCTCCATCTGGCCGCAGTGTGGGGGTGGAGCCCTTTCGTGCAGCTCGAGGCAATCAACAACGCCCACGTTGATCTCTTGGGCGGCGCCCTCATTCTCGCTGCAGGAACCCTTCTGACAGCAGGAAAGCCGCTCCGCTCTGGCGTTGCTTTCGGAGCCGCAGTGGCAACGAAACTCATTCCGGCCATCGCGGCCCCGGGATTACTGTTCAAGCGCCCGGCACGTTTCATCGCCGCCGCCGTGGCGACGTTCACGCTGCTCTACGTGCCTTATCTGGCGTTCGCGGGAGCGGGAGTCCTCGGATTCCTCCCCGGTTACCTCAAAGAGGAGGGCTACAGCCAAAGCGGCGGGATCCGATTCGGCCTGGCCCAGATCGTCGCGGCCGGGCCTTGGATCCCCGTACTGAGTGCGGCCGCCCTGGCTATCGTCGCTCTCGGTGTGCTTAGACGGACCACAGCGGCGAATCTCTGGGAACAGCAGACGGTCATGATCGGGCTGACCCTGCTGATCGTGAGCCCGAACTACCCGTGGTACGCACTGATGCTCATGCCGTTCATCGTCTTGAGCCGCCGCTGGGAATACATCGGCGTCATTCTGGCTCTGGACGTGATCTACATGGTTCCCTCGGCCGCCCCATACAGTGAGCCTCTTAACCAGGGCGTCCTCCTCTTGGCCGCCTCCACCGTCGCGACCGGAGCGTGGCTTCGACGCCGCCGTGGAATTGCAACGGCTGCCCACCGGCGGCTGCAGGCCGAGGCAAGTCACCTCGCGACCGCACCCCAATGACCCCGGTGACCGACCCACAGAGACGATTTCAAGCAAGTTCCAACAATTGGCAGGATCGCGTTATGCATACCCAATTTCCCCGCATCCCCCGCGTCGGCGTCATCGGAGGTTCCGGTACTTACACTCTCCCCGGCGCAACGGTGCAGGCCGTCGTCGACGTCGACACACCCTTCGGGCGGCCTTCGGGGCCGCTGACATTTGCCGAAGTGGCCGGACAGACAGTGGCCTTCCTCCCCCGTCACGGCGGGGAGCACTCGCTTCCGCCGCAGAAGATCAACTACCGTGCCAACCTTTGGGCACTCAAGAGCGTCGGGGTCGAGGCGGTCTTCTCATCCTCCGCCGTGGGCGGGTTGCGGGAAGGCTTCGGGCCCGGGACATTCGTGGTCACGGACCAGCTGATTGACCGCACCTGGGGCCGGGCCGACACGTTCTTCGACGGAACCACCGCCGACGGCGCCGCGCCGGCCGGCGTCCAGCACTTGCCGGCGTCGGACCCGTTTTGCCCGACACTTCGATCGTATCTGCACGTTGCCCTTGATCAGCTCCAGCTGCCCAGCGCCCCCCAAGGGACAGTGGTGGTCATCAACGGACCGCGATTTTCCACCAGGGCCGAGTCGCAGTGGTACGTCTCCGGCGGGGCCGACATTATCAGCATGACCCAATATCCCGAACCCGTCCTGGCCGCGGAGCTGAACATGGGCTTCGCCAATCTGGCGTTCGTCACAGACTCCGACACCGGCCACGACGGTTCCGAACCGGTCACGGCTGAAGCCGTCTTCGCGCGACTGAAACATGCCCAGGTCAACGTCCTTGCCATCCTTGAGACAGCCCTCGCCGCCGTCGGCGCCGACTATGCCGCCAGGCCGCTCATGGACCCGGAAGCCGTACGCCGAATCATGGCGCTCCCTCCGGTCGGCCCGTCAGCGGGTCTCTGATGAGACTCCTCGTGACCGGCGGCGCCGGCTTCATCGGATCCCACATCGTCGAGGCTGCTCTCGCCAAGGGATGGAGTGTTCGGGTCCTCGATTCCTTGGACGCTTCCCTGCACCCGCACAAACCGGCTTTTGACCGGCGCGTGGACCTCGTCACGGGAGATGTGACGGACCCGGCTGCCGTGGAGTCGGCGTTGCAGGGAATCGACACCGTTTGCCATCAGAGCGCAAAAGTCGGCCTTGGGGTCAGCTTCGCCGACGCACCTGACTACATCCGCAACAACGATTACGGCACGGCCATCCTGCTCGCCGCGATGGAGCGCCACGGCATCACCCGCCTGATTCTCGCCTCCTCGATGGTGGTGTACGGCGAGGGCGCCTACGTCGATCCGGGAAGCGGCCGACCGGTCAGGCCCGGTCCCCGCTCGGAGGAGGACCTTCGCGCCGGCATCTACGATCCACGCAACCCCGAAACCGGCGCCGTTCTGGTCCCCGCGATGGTCACCGAGGATGCCGTCATGGATCCGAGGAACGTCTACGCAGCATCGAAGCTGAGCCAGGAACACCTCGCCTCCTCGTGGGCCCGGAGCACCGGCGGTTCGGCGATTGCCTTGCGTTACCACAATGTCTACGGACCCAGGATGCCCAAAGACACGCCGTATGCCGGGGTCGCTTCCCTCTTCCGGTCGGCCCTGGCCCGCGGTGAAGCTCCGCGTGTCTTTGAGGACGGAGCCCAGCGCCGAAGTTTCATCCACGTACGGGATGTTGCGGCAGCAAATATCGCCGCCGCCGAGTCGCTGTCCGACGACGGCGCCCCGGCCTTTCGCGCCTACAACGTCGGTGCGGACGAGGTCCACACCATCGGTGACGTGGCGGCCGCGTTGAGTGCCTTCAGCGCCGGTCCGGCGCCCGTAGTCACCGGCGAGTATCGGCTCGGCGACGTACGCCACGTCACGGCCTCCTCGGAGCGGATCAAGGCCGAACTCGGCTGGGCTCCGAACGTCGGATTCGACGAAGGCATGCGGGAATTTGCTACCTCTCCCCTGCGCGGCGACCGGGTGTAAGCCACCGGCGCCGGCAGGCTTCCGGCCCCGGGACTGTTGCCGAAAGGATCTGCCGGGTCAGCGGCGGCGGACCCGCCCGGTCCCGCGGGCTCTTCGTTCCAGGGCAAAGATGGTCACGGCAGAGCCGCCCGCAAGGAACGCCCAGAACCATGTGAGGGAGGCGGCGTAGTTGGCTTCCAGCACGGTGGTGCTCTGCGCGACGGACTGGGCCTTCACCAGAATTGCAGCAATCAAGGTGATTACCGCACCACTTAGCAGCGCGCCGCGGAGCACTGCGGCCGAGAGCGGCTGGAGCTTCGACCCGGCCCTCGTCAGGCCTGCGCCCGCAAGAGTGGAGAGCGGCACAATGACGCCGTCGTGAATAAGGACGGCAACGGCCATCCACGTCAGCAGTCCGATCAACTGCTCCGGGCCTAACTGGGTGGGCAGGCCCAGCAGTCCGTATCCCAGCACGGCGATACCGGCGGCGCCGAGGGCCGCACGTGCGGCTTTGACGGAGTTCGGCGTATTCACAGGACCTCGATACTTTGCAGCCATTTGGTCTGGAGGACTCCGGGCCGGCCGGGGGCGATGATGCGGGCCGGATAGCCATGATCGAGATCGAGTACGGAGCCGTTCAGCTCCAGGGCCACCAGCGTTTTTTCGTCCCGGGCGTATTCCGGGGCCATGGTCATCAACCGGTAGGCGCCCTCCGGCTCCAAGCTGGTGACACGAAGGGTGGACCCGGCCGGAGCCCCCACGGCGTCCATCAAGTCCCTGACCAGGACCCCGCGCCACTGCGCAGTCTGGCTCCAGCCCTCGACGCATGCGATGGGAAGTTCGTGGGTGTGCTGGGGCATCGCCTTGAGCTGGGCAAGGCTGAAGGTCCGGCGGGAGTCACCGTTGCGTACCAGAAGGGTCCAGTTGGCGTCATTGGCCGCCTCTGTGACGCTGGCAGCGACAGCCGTTCTGTTGACCGGTACCCCCTGCGGCCCGGTGCCCATCTTGCGCGGAGCGAAAAGGTTTAGCGGCGCAAGCACGGCGAAGGATTGTCCGGCGGTCGTCAGGACAACCGTTCCGCTCGCCGTTGCCACACCCATCAGGAATGCCCGCCGGGACCATCGCCCGCGGCCCGGACGGCCGGCGACGGACGCCCGCCCGTGCGAGTCCATCCCGCCGTCGGAGGGCTTGCCGGCCTGCCCTCCCGTGGACCGGGCACGCCAGTTGCTGGCGATGACAGGGAGCTTGACCGCGATGTGCAACAGCAGCGATCCCCAGATCACCCACGCCAGCCAATAGTGCGTCTCACGAAACGGAAAGGGCCACGGATACCATTTGTAGGTGTTGATCAGCCCGGTGGTCAGCTGCACTAGAGATGCACCGAGGAATAAGGCTATCGAGGCCCGCTCGAGGCCATGCAGCAGAGACTTCACGGGCGGCCACTTGAGCAGTTCAGGGTACACGGACCACAGCTTCGCCAGAAGCAGAGGAATCGAGGCGATGCCGGCAGTTACGTGGAGTCCCTGCGTCAGTTGGTAGATCCAGACCGGTCTGGTCGGAAAGAACATCCAGGACGGCGGATTCTGGAGTCCATGGCTGAACAGGCCGGTCAGGAAACATATTGTGAAGCTGACCCCGAGCCAGCGGCCCACCACGACCGTCAGGCGTGAACTGCGGGTCGGCGATGCGAACTTGGCGGCCAAAGCTTGAGTGAGCTTCTGCGGGTTGGGCATCTGCATGTCGTTATCACTCCACCGTTCTGTGGCCCCGGGGCCAGTCTAATCCTAGAGCCGAGAACGCCACGGACCCCCAAGGTCCGTGGCGTTCTCAACCATTCCTGGTGGGGTGTTACTTGGTGTTGACGGTGATCTTGGCGATGCCGACGAGCATGTCGGCCTTCACGGCGTCGGTCTTGAAGGTTTTGTTCAGCAGGCCGGCGGCGGTGTCGGAGATCAGGACGCGGGTGCCTTCGAGGACGGCGGT
>NZ_JBFTIP010000011.1:0-21512 GCF_056394945.1 Arthrobacter sp. 10N410 | reverse complement strand
GCTTCGTCCCAAGAGTCTTGAGCTGAGCAACATCTGCACCCCAAATAGCCATTCGAAAAAACTCCTTAGTTCACCGGACCCGAAACTCTCGGCATCCCCAGCGGCCCCCGGCTGATCCGGAAGATCCAATGCCTCGAACCTACCCTGCCGCGCAAAAAACTGTCGATGGGCAGCACTCCCCATCGGCCGGTCCCCCGCCCAAGTAGCTCGCAGTTGTTGTCGTTTTGAGGGCCCAAAACGACAACAAGTGCGAGTCAGTTGGGCGAGCCCCGCGGCTAGTTCCGGTTCTCCGGCGGCAGGGCGATCTGCAGCTTGCGGACCTTGCCGCGACCCACGATGTAGCCGCGGCCCGGAATGAAGTCCCCGCTGATCCGGCCCAGCGAGGTGCTGAGCAGGCTGTCGCCCTCGATGTCCCCGGGGTTGAGCAGCAGGCCCCGGCGGCCGGACTTGAACGGTTGTGCCAAGGACCAGGCCGAGGACCAGGTGGAGGTCTCGGATTCGCCCACCACCCACTGCTCGGCCTTGATGGACGCGGTGACCAGCCGGCCGATGCCGGTCTCGGCCAGGGTGTCGGTGAAGTCCGTCAGGCCCTCGATGAAGATCGCCAGCTTGCCCGGCGTGCCGGTGGAGTAGTCCACCAGCTCGTCGATGGCCTCTTCGACGTCGTCCGCGCCCACCACGGAGCGGTCCCAGAGCTTGAGCGACGCCGCGGCGGACCGCCGCGAGCCGAGGTAGATCAGTTCCACGCCGGGGTTGGACCGGCGCAGCGCGTAGGCGAGGGTTACCAGCGCCACGGTGCGGCCCGAGCCCGGCGGGCCGGCCAGCAGCAGCGGGCCCTTGGCCAGGATCTCGGCGGGCTGCAGCGTCTCGTCGTCGACGCCGATCACCGGCAGGTCCGGACTGCCGGCCGGGAGCACGTCCAGGTCCACCGTGTCCGGCAGGCGTTCGATTTGCGGCGCCCGCTCCACACCCTGGCGCAGCATGGCCTCGCGAAGCTTCTGCACCTCGCGCGCCTGCACGGCCAGGTTGGAGTTCCCGCCGAGGACCGCCAGCTGCACCTCAAGGTTGCCCAGCAGGCCGCGGCCCGGCGGGGTGCCGGCGCCGAGCACATCCTTGGACACGTCCATGGACATGTAGTCGTCCTCGGAGGACAGCCGCAGCACCAGCCGGCGCTGGATCGAGGCGAGCAGCGACGCCGGCACCGCGTTCGGCCGGTCGCCGGTGACGACCAGGTGGATGCCGAGCGGGCGGCCGTCGGTGGCCAGCTGCAGGAAGATGTCCCAGAGCGCCGAGAGCTTGCTGTATTCGTAGGCCTCGCGGAAGGCGGACATGCCGTCCACCAGGACGAAGATGCGCTTCTCGTCCGGCATTTTGGCCAGCTCGCGGTATTCCACGATCGTGGCGGCACGGACCTCGGCGTAGCGGGCCGAACGGTCGTCGGCGAGGTCGCGCAGCCAGCGCAGCAGCCGGCCGACGCGTTCGACGTCGTCGCCGTTGATGATCTCGCCGACGTGCGGCAGCGCGTCGAGCATCTTCAGTCCCGAGGAACCGCAGTCGATGCCGTAGACGTTGACCGGGCCCCCGCGCGGGGTCACGGCGGCAGCGATCGCGATGCCGCGCAGGGCCGCCGACTTACCCGAGCCGCCGGTGCCGTAGATGGCCATGTTGCCGTCGCGGTCCGGTTCGTAGAAGACGGTCGGCTGGTCCTGGTGCGCGGGGTCGTCCGCCACGCCCAGGAGCAGCCGCTCGTCGGTCCGCGGGTTCGGCAGCCGGGAGAAGTCGTAGGTCGTGGCCAGCTCATCCAGCCACGGCTTGCGGGGAGGCTCGATGGCGAGCACGTCCGCCGCCTTGATGATGTTCGCCGTCATACGGGCGATGTCGTTGGGCCCGGCGGGTTCCTCCCGGGCCGGGGTCTCGGCCGCGGGGGCGGCCCAGGGCGCGCCGGACCCGAAGGCCATCTCGACGACGTCGATCCGCGGGCGCTGCGGCTTCTCCGTGGTCCAGCCGCCGGCGTAGCCGGTCTGGAAGCCCTGGATCCGGCCCGGCCCGGTCTTGGCCGCGCCGCGTCCCGGGATGGACGGGTCGAAGTACGCAGCGGTGGGCACGCCGAGGATGTCCACCGCGTCGTCCTCGTCGGCCATCCGCAGCGCCACGCGCAGGTTGGTGTTGGCGCGCAGGCTGTCCTTGATGACGCCGGCGGGGCGCTGGGTGGCGAGGATCAGGTGCAGGCCAAGCGAGCGGCCGCGGGCGGCGACGTCCACCACGCCGTCGACAAACTCCGGCACCTCGGTGGCGAGGGCGGCGAACTCGTCAACGATGATGATCAGGTAGGGCGGCGCCTCCGGGTCCGCCTGGCGCTGGAGTTCCAGCAGGTCCTTGGCTTTCTTTCGGTTCAGCAGCCGCTCGCGGTGGTGCAGCTCGGCGCGGAGCGAGGTCAGGGCGCGGCGGACCAGGTGCGGCGACAGGTCCGTGACCAGGCCCACAGTGTGCGGCAGGTGCAGGCAGTCCGCGAAGGCGGCGCCGCCCTTGTAGTCCACGAACAGGAAGCTCACCCGGTCCGGGCTGTACGCCGCGGCCATGCCCATCACCCAGGACTGCAGGAACTCGGACTTGCCGGCACCGGTGGTGCCCCCGACCAGGGCATGGGGTCCCTCGTTCTTCAGGTCGAGGTAGAGCGGTTCGATGCCTTTGGAGCCAACCAGGGCCCGGAGCGTGCCGTTGTCCTTGCGGTTTGGCTTGGCGCTGGCGTGCACGGAGTTGTTCTCGGTCCAGCGGTCCGCGACGGCCTGCGGGTTGTCCAGGAAATCCTTGCCGATCAATGTCGCGTAGGACACCGCCCGCGGCAGGTCGGAGTCGTCCTCGAGCGGCTTGCCGACGTCGACCACCGGGGCGAGCATGCGCGCCAGCTGGGCGGCGAGCCCGGCGTCGAGGCTTTCGCAGCTGACCGGGAACGTGTGCCGGCCCAGCCGGACCTGGCCGGTGGTGGTGCCGTGTTCGCCGTCGACCGCCATGAAGTCGCGGCAGGCTGCCGGGAGCTGCTGGACGGAGCTGGCCACCCACATGACGTGCACGCCGGAGTCCGGTCCGCGTTCGAGCACCCGGGTGAGCCGCCCCCGGTCCACCGGGGCGTCGTCCTTGACCACCAGGAGCACGGTGGGCAGTTGCGGTTCCGGGATGTCGGCGCCTTCCAGGGCGAGGCCGGGGCGCAGCTCCGGACGCGGCGACTGTGCCGCGGCCTCGCGCTGGTCGATCAGGTCCTCAAGTTTGGACAGCAGGGCCGAGCCGCCGGCCGGTCCGGCGGCGAGGTGGTCGCCGCTAAGCGGGCTGTGGCCGGAACCTGCGTGCGGCAGCCACTGCAGCCACTCCCAGCGGTCCTTGGACTGCGCCGAGGTGATGGCGGTCAGGACCACTTCGGCCGGGGAATGCAGACCCACCAGCTGCAGCACCATGCCGCGGGCCACGTCGTCGACGAGGCCGCGGGGCCCGGCCAGGCCGAACGAGCCGGCGGTGCGCAGCTGGGAGACGATCGGCACGCCCTCGATGCTGCCGAACTGGGCGATGCACTGCTGGATTTCGGCCATGTACTCAGGCTCGGTCTCGTTGCTGTGCGGTTCCTCGAACTGGATCCGGGACGGCGCCGTGCCGAGCCCGAACCGCAGTCCCAGGAAGCCGGCATGCTCGGGGCGGTGGGTCCAGAGCAACGGGCCCAGTTTGTAGATGGAGTCCACGGTGTCGCTGACGGACGGCGCTTCCTGCAGCCTGACGGAGCGCTCCACTTTCTGCAGCGCGGTGATGTCGGCACGGAATGCGGCCATGGCGGCGCGGAATGACTTGAGTTGTTCCTTGCGTTCCCGCTTGCCCTGCATCTTCTGGTCCACGTAGTGGCCGACGATGAAGAGCGGCATCATCAGCATGAAGATCACGGACATCATGTTCTGCGTGACGGCAAAGATGACGGCACCCATCATCAGCGGGGCCACCAGCATGATGTACGGGAACGGGTGGTGCTCCTGGCGCTTCGGCCCGGCCGGCAGCGTCCGTTTGTGCGGTTCGAAGCGGGGCACGACGCGGGGCGAGCGGTTGAAATTGATCAGCGGGGAGCTCGGCGCCGCGCCCTGGCTCCCGCCCAGGGAGACCACGGACACGGTGGTGTCCCCGAGCGTGACGGTGTCCGAGGAGTTCAGCGTGGCGCGGCTGACCGGCAGGCCGTCCATCAGCAGGCCGTTGGCGGAGTTCGTGTCCACGATTTCCACGGTTTCGCCCACCGTGATGCGGGCGTGCCGCTTGGAGGTCAAAGGGTCGGTCAGCCGGACGTCGACGTCCCGGTCCCGGCCGATGTAGCTGGTGCCGGAGGGCAGCGAAAATTCGCGGCCGACGTCGGGGCCGGAGAGGACGCGCAAGGTCGCCGCCGCAGGTCCCCGGTTCGCCCCGGGCACCGCGAACTGCTCGCTGACCTGGGTCAATGCAACGATCGAGCCGGGCCGCAGCCCGGATTCAAGCAGGTTGTCCTCCCGGTTCAGGACGCTGCCTTTCATGCCGCCGGCGGCGAAGGCCTCCTCGATGCTGAGCGTGAGGTTCGACGGCGGCCGGGTTCCGCGCCGTGCCGGGTCCGCCGCCCAGAGCTCGGTGGCGATGTCCGCCACCGTGGCCAGGCCGTCGACCGTGACAGCGAGGTCCTTGGCCTCGGCGGGGTCGCGGCGCAGGGTCAGCCGGATCCTCATCCTTCGTCCCCTCCGCGCTGTGTTTCGAGCAGCACCAGGTCGGCAGCGGTCACGAGATGCGAGGTCACGGCGTGTTCCACGAGCCGTGCGCGTCGGTTCGTGGCGAGCTTGCCGGCTCCGCCGCGCAGTCCGGCGACTCCCACCCGGTCGAGTTTGTCACACACGTTGTCCAGCTTTCTGTTGAACCGGGTCAATGCCCAGCCCAGGGTTTTGGCCGCTTCCGCGGAGGAGGGGATGGCGCTGAAGCCGGTTCCGTCGCGGCGCAGCATCGGCTCGGCGAGCGCCACGATCAGGGCCTTCTGCGAGTCGGTGAAGACCACGGGTCCGATGGTGGTGTCTCCGCCGCTGTCCTCGCTGCGGGCCTGTTGCCGGAACGCCGGGGTCCGGAGGTGGACGGCAAACTCGTAGGTGGTGGGGCCGGCGGTGAAGATCACGTTGGTGTGGCTGAAGACCAGCGGAATGCGGGCCCCCGGTGCGAGCCAGGCCTGCATGCCGCCGGAGGCGTCCGCGATGGTCGCGCAGAGCATGCTGCCGACGTTGCTGAGCCACCAGATGCCGTCATACCGCGCGATCTGCAGGAACTGGCGGTGCAGGTACGGGTTGTCGTCCACTTCGAGGTCGCCCTCGCGGCCGATGCTGAAGATGTCCTCGTCGGATGGTTCGTGCCATTCGCCGCAGAAATCTATCGCTAGGTCCCCCATGGTCGGTGTCTCCTTGTTGGGCGGTATGCCTTGGTTTCGGGTGTGCCCTGGGCAGGGATGTGGTGTTCAGGATTTCCTGGCGCAGGCGATGGAGTCCTGTTCCATCGGCGAGGACGCGCCGTCGGAGCGGACAATCATCACCTGGATACAGGTCTCCCCCGCCGGGTTGGGCTCCACCTGGACCCTGGCCGTGGTGGCGGCCTGGAAGTCGCCTTTGCCCTTTAGCGAGTACGTCCGCCACTTGTAGCTGTCGCCGGGCTTGGGCTGCGGGTTCTTCCAGGTGAAAGTGAGTTTTCCGGCACTGTCCGCCCTCCCGGAGAGCGATGCCACGTCCGGGACGGTGCCGTTGTCCAGGGCGTCCGCCGGCGGTTTACTGAGCTGCTCGGACGCTTTGGGGGCCGGCGCGGGTCCGTTGGTCCCGGCGATAATGCCGACGACGACGGCGATCGCCAGGACCGCGCCGCCGACGATCGAGAGCACGAGGTTCCGGCGGCCGTGGCCCGAGGGGGCACCGCCGGCTTCGCCGGAGCTCCCGCCGCGGGTGTCCTCCTGCGGCGCCATGCTGGAACGGTTGACCGTCGCGGCGACGTCGTCGTCCTCCGGGCGCGGCGCGGCGGCGGCGGCGGACGGCGCCGCGAACGCCGGCCCGGCGGCGGGCCGCTGGACGGTATCCCGGCTGGTGTCCCGGATGCCCGGGTTGTTGAAGGTGGTTGAGTCGTCCGGCGACGCTGCGGACGGCACCCGGGCCGGGAAGGTCGGGGCGTGCCCGGTGGCGTCGGGGTCGATGGCGGCGACGCTGCGGACGCGGGTTTCCTCGAAGGTGTCATCGGGGTGCGGCTCGTCTGCGCGGGGTTCTTCGAGGACCTCGAACGGCGTCACGGAGAGGTTCAGCTCCGCCTGGATGCGTTGCAGCGCCAGGGCAAAGGCGTGGGCGGAGGAGTACCGGGAGGCCGGCGACTTGGCCATCGCCGTGGCCAGGGCCAGCTCCAGGGACTCGGGCACGTCGGCACGGCCCAGCTTCGGCACCGGCAGGCTGGTGATCCGGGAGATCAACTCGCGCTGTGAGTTGTCCGCGCCCGGGAGCACGAACGGGGACCGGCCGGCCAGCAGGGTGTAGAGCGTGGCGCCGAGCGCCCAGACGTCCACCAGCACGCCGTCGACCTGCCGGTCGCTGAACTGTTCCGGCGGGGACCACGGGATGGACATGCCCGCGTCCTCGTCCTGGTCCCCGGCCAAGGTGCCGGAGATGCCGAAGTCGGTCAGCGCCGGCCGGTTGTAGTCCGTGACGAGGATGTTCGCCGGTTTGATGTCGCGGTGCGCGATGCCGGCGCGGTGCGCGGTTTCGACGGCGGAGGCCACCTGGATGCCGACGGCCAGGACCTCGTCCACGCTGAAACGCTGGCGGCGGTAGCGGACGTCCAGGCTCGGCCGGGAGCAGTACTCCATGGCCAGGTAGGAGTGCCCGGCCTCGGTGACCTCGGCCTCGAAAATCGTCACGATGTACGGGTGCGAGGACAGCTGGGCCATCAGGTTTGCCTCGGACTCGAAGCGGCGGCGGGCGCCTTCGGTCTTGAGGTCCGAGAGCAGCACCTTGACGGCCACCCTGCGGCGCGGCCGGTCCTGTTCGTAGAGGTAGACGTCCGAGAACCCGCCCGAGCCGAGCGGGCTGATGTAGGTGAAGCCCGGGATGCTGGGCGGCGGGGCGACGGGACGTTTGGCGTTCACAGGAGCTCCTCGAAGCGCAGCTGAATGCCGTCGCCCAGTTCGGCAATGTCGCCGTCGAACAGGATCGCCATCTCGCCCTGGGCGAGCCGGCGCGGGGCCTGGCCCTCGCGCAGCAGCACCGTGCCGTTGGTGGCCTTGAGGTCGCACAGCATCACGTGCCAGCCCTCGAGCCGGACCTCTACGTGCGAGCGGGAGATGTCGCCGCCGGGACTCGCCACCTGGACGAGTTTGGGCATTACGGCGCCCTGCACGCGGGACACGGAGGGTTGCCGGCCCACGATCAGCGACTGGTCGAGGTCGATCAGTTCGCCGGTGGAGAGCCGCATCCGGCCCAGCCTGGGGCGGCGGACCTGGACACCGTCCCCGGGCAGCGCCTGGTCGCAGTAGGCGCACTGGGCGTTGGTGGGCGGGTTCGCGTGGCCCTGCGGGCACACCCGGGCCAGCACCATGGGGCCCGTGGCGGGGTCTTTGGCTGTGTCTTTGGTTGTGTCTTTGGCGGGAGAGGGTCCCGGGCGTGCGGCGGGGCTGCCGTTGAGGGCGCTCTTCATGATGGTCTGGCCGTCGTGGTCGGCATCACCGGCCGGCGCCGGAACCTGGCCGGCGGGCTGCGGGGAGGGTGGGGTCAACAGCGACGGCGGCGCGACGGGACCGGGGGCGCGCGGCGCCAGCGGGGCGTCGGGCGTCCGCTCGCCGCCGGTGCGCCAGGGCACCGAGTCGATCAGCCCGCTGGGGACGGCCGGGCGGGCTGCCGGCTCGGGCGCCCGGAGTGCCGCGGGCTCCTCCGCCTGTTCCTCCGCCTGTTCCTCCGCCGGGGCGATAGCCGCTGCGGCGAGGTCGGGTTCCCCGGCGTCGGACGGCTCCGGCGCGGGTTCCTCCTCGGCCTCAGGATCCTCGCGCACGGCGGCGTCTTCGATGTTCCGCATCACCGTCTGTTCCCAGAGGTGGTCGTAGCTGCTGGTCGGCTCCTGCTCGGAGGGCTCAGGCTCTGCGGGCTCAGGCTCGGCAGGCTCCTGCTCTGCGGGTTCCGGCTCTGCGGGTTCCGGCGACGGAGGGGCGGCCGCCTCCGTGGCGAGTCCGGCGTCGAGCTCCTCCTCCGGGAGTTCCAGCACCGTGTCGGCCGAACTGCCGAGATCGCTCAGTTCCGCGGCGATGTCCGCTTCGGCGGCGGCCAGCAACTGGTCCTCGACGGCGGCTTCAGGCACGGCGCCGGGGAGAGCCGTGGGGACGCCGTCGGGGACGGCAATATGGGGCGCCGCGTCCGGCCGCACGGCGGCGGCGGACGGGTTTGCGGACAGACCGCAGGACAGTCCCTGCAGCAGGACCACGCCGTCGCCCAGCGGCAGCGCGCCCGCCGGGGCGGTGGCAGTTGCCGCGGGGATGTCCACGCTGAAGTTCTCGGCCGCCGCAAAGCGCCGTTCGGTCCAGGTGGTCACGTCACGGCCGCTGAGCGCGACGGATTCCCCGCCGTCCAGCCGGACCTCCAGATCGATCTCGCCGCGCAGGAACACCTGCAGCGAACCGCGCAACCCCACGATCCCGAACCAGGGCAGCCGGGCGAGCGAGCCGCCCGAGGCCGAGGTCACGGCGTCCAGGACCTCATGAATCTCCGGGTCTCCGGCCAGCAGGGTCCAGAGCGAGTCGACCAGTGCGCGGTCGGTGTCCGGGCGCAGCAACACCACAGTTCCGGAGCGGACCACGCCCAGCCAGGTTCCCGGCGTGTAGCTGACGTCGCCCGGCCGGTTAGCGGAGGCCATGGGGCTCCTCGCCTGATCCGGCCGCGGCCCCGCCTTCGTGCTCCGCCGCGGTGCCGGCGACTCCGCCGTCGGGGGCGACGTCCAGCACCTCGGTGCGCGGCAGGGTGTTTTCGTCTTCGGCCTCCGCCGGCGTGCGCGGGGCGGTCTGAGCGCCGTCGTCGTTCGCCACGTTGCTCGCGTCCACCACGATGCAGGTGACGTTGTCGCGGCCGCCGCTGCGCAGGGCTGCCTGGATCAGCTCGTCCACGGCGGCCTGCGGATCCGGCTCGGAGACCAGGATGCGGGCAATCTGCTCGTCGTCGAGCTCGCCGTTGAGCCCGTCCGAGCAGACCAGGATCCGGTCCCCCTCCTCGACGGGCAGCAGCCAGTAGTCGGCTTCGGTCTCGTCGCCGGTGCCGAGCGCACGGGTGACGACGTGGCGGCGCGGGTGGACGGCGGCCTCGGCCGCGGTGATCTCCCCGGCATCAACCAGCTCCTGCACCTCGGAATGGTCCACGCTCACCTGGCTGAGCTTGCCCTGGCTGAGCCGGTAGGTACGGGAGTCGCCGATGTTGAGCACCAGCCAGTACGGGATGCCCGACTGTTCCACCACGACGACGCCGGAGAGGGTGGTGCCGGCGCGGGAGTCGGTCGCCTCGCGGATGCCGGCGTCGGCTTCGAGCAGGTACTGCTGGACGACGGCGGCGGTGGCGTTCCGCTCCCCCGTGGCGAGCTGGGGAATTTCGGAGAGGGTGCGCACGCAAATGCCGCTCGCGATCTCGCCGGCCTCATGGCCGCCCATGCCGTCGGCGACCGCAAAGACCGGGTCGGCCGCGATGAAGGAGTCCTCGTTCATCTCACGGCGCAGGCCGCGGTCCGTGCCGTAGCCACAATTGAGCCGCAGGCTGGGGGCACTGCTCGGGACACTGCTGGGGGTGGTTCCGGGGGCTTCGGCGGGAGGAACGGATGCCGGCTGGGATGTCATGCCTGTCCTAGGTAGAAGGAGCGGTCACCGAAGTGCACGGTGGATCCGGGGCGTACGTGGGTGGGTTCCCCGGGTGCCAGTGCGGTGCGGATACCGTCCGGCGTCGTGACGGCGCTCCCGTTGGTGGAGTTGCGGTCCGTCACCCAGATGCCGCCGTTTCCGGCCAGCACATGGAGGTGGGTCTTGGAGATGGAGCGTCCCGGGTCGGCCACCGGCAGCAACTGCACGGATTCCTCGCCGGGGTGGCCGGCGGGGTTGCGCCCAATCAGCAGGGACCGGTCCAGTTCCACCTCCCGGCCGTCGTCGATCCTGATCCGCAGGATGGCCACGGTGACCGGCGCGGAGCTGTCGCCGCGGACCTGCGTGCGGTCGTGGTCGTCGTCGGGGTGTGCGCTGAACGCACGGCCATTCACGGCTTGGCTCCGGACGGCCTCGATCGGGGCGGCGCCGGCGTCGGCGGGCATTGGCCGGAAGGATGCCGGCGGAGCCGCTGCCGGAGCGGGCGCGGGCGCGGGGACCGGCACGGAGGCCGGCACGGCCGCGGGCGCCTGCGGCTGCAGCCGCGCGGCGCCGGCCACCGGCGAGGCGACTTGCTGCACCGGCGGAAGGTCCAGCGGGGCAAAGCTGTAGGGGCCCTGGATGCCGCCGGTGGTGATCGGGTTCCGGCCGGCCTTGATGTCGAAGACGAGGGTCTTGGCGGCGGTGTCGTGCCAGCCGCGCAGCCTGCTGTTGGGATCCCAGGTGTTGGAGACGACCACGAGGACGGCCCAGGCGCCACCCACCAGGGCGAGCGGTCCGAGGATCACCAGCGCGGCGCCGAACCACTGGAAGACCACCACCAGCACGGCGGCCAGGGCGGCCAGCAGCACACCGGCCCCGGTGATCAGGCCGCGGAGGAAGACCGCTCCGCCGCCGGGCGCGTACCCATCGGCGTCGGCGCTGCGGATCCCCACGATGCGGTTGCCGAGGGTGTTGCCGGACCGGCCCTCGATCATGGCCTGGACCAGGGTGTAGACGAGCGTGGCCCCAAGCCCGATGCCGCCAAAGAGCACCAGCGAGGAGGTGTTGTAGACGATGGTGCCGGCGCTGCGTGATTGGGTGACGCCGGCGAAGCCGACGGCGAAGAGCACCACCAGGAGCGCCACAGGGCCGGTCCAGTCCAGCACCGCCGCGCCGAGCCGTTTTCCGGCGTCCGCGGGAACCAGCTCAAGCTTGTTCGGCAAAACGGTACCTCCCCCTTGTCCGTGGACACCCTGTCCGTTCAGCTGCACTCCGGCAGGTGCCTGCCCCGGCGCGAACGAACCGCCGTGCCCGGAAGGCGCTACCGGGATAGTACCGGGTGTTGGGTCCGCCCGCCCGGCGTTGCGCGCCGAACGGTTGATCAGCGGCGCCGCGCAGGAGGTGCAGAACGCGGCGCCGGGCCGGATCGGCTGGTGGCAGCGCGGGCAGCGCTCAACGTCGTCGGTCATGGCTCGTTGCGGTTCTTCCTGGCTGTTCCCTGTGGTTCCTGGTGCGGACCGGGCTCCACTGTACTAGCTGGACCGAAGCTGGCCGGGTCAACCGCAGCCGGACCGGACACCGGGCCGGAGCCGCCGGGAACCCCGCCGCCGCGGCGCCGGCCGGGCAGGACCGGGCGGAGTCCGCTCAGCTTCAGCGCGGCCCGGCCGTCGGCCAGCAGTGAGCGTGGCGAGAAGCGGGCCTGCTGGCGGCGCCAGAAGCCCACGGTCCCGGTCATCTCCTTGAGTGAGCCGTCCACGATCTCCCAGTACTCGCGTACCTGCTCCTCGCTCGGCTCGGCTGCCCCGAAAATGGCGGCGTCGGCCCGGTGGGCGAGCAGCGTGGTGGTGCCCTGGCTCCCGGGGAACGCTTCGCCGAGCACGACGGCGGACTCCCGGCGGGTGGCGCGGTTGTCCACGCCGGCGCCGAGGTCGGTCGCGAGGCTCAGCACCTCGCTCCAGCCGCCGCCGACGCGCTGCGCGGGGTGCCCGTCGGTGAACCGGGCCTTCCGGCGTCGGGATTTCAGCAGCGCGATCAGCAGCAGCGGCAGCGCGAGGACCGCCACCGGTATCAGCGCCGTGCCGATCGCGGCGAGCAGGGGACCCCAGAACAGCCAGGGGTTGTTCTTCTTCTGGTCGGCGTCGAGCGCGTCCGGCGAGGAGTCCGGCGGCAGTTCGGCCGGTTCCTGCGGCGGGGGCGGCGGCTGCAGGACCTGCGGCTTGGGCTTGGACTTGTTCTCCGGATCCGGCGGGATCGGCACGTTGTCCTTGGGCGGCGTGGGATCGAAGGACACCCAGCCCACCCGGTCGAAAGCGACCTCAACCCAGGCGTGCACATCCTTGCCGGTGATCTGCACTTCGCCCGCACCGTTTTCCGGGCTCTTCGGGTCCGGGTAGAAGCCCATCACCACGCGGGAGGGGATACCCAGATGACGCAGCATGAGGGACATGGCGACGGCGTACTGTTCGTCGTCGCCGAGCATCTGCTTGGCCGTCAGCAGGCTGCGGATGCGGTTGGAGCTGTGGCCGGAGACGCTGGGGAGCTGCCCGTCGGCGATCAGGCCGTTGCTGAAGGCACCCTTCTTCTGGAAATGCGCCTCAATCTGGCGGACCCGGTCGATCGCGGTGGGCGCGTCGGCGGCGAGGTCGTTCGCCTGCGAACCGACCACCGGCGGGACCTCGCCCGGGTCCGGCAGCGACACCTTGGCGAAGTCGTACTGGGTCAGCTGGCCGTGCTCCAGCATCGCAGGGTCCGCCACCTGGACGCTGTAGGAATCGCCCTTGCCCAGCCCGCGGGTGGTCACGGCGGTGTCCGTGCCGGAGTTGAAGTACAGCCCGGAGGCTGCGCCCGAGCCGTCCCGGGCAAAGCTGATGCCGGTGGTCTTGCGGCCGCCCGGCAGGAAGTAGCCCTGGTAGTCCTCGATCGTGATGTCCAGGGTGTAGTTGTTGGTCGGCACGATTCCGGTGGTGTCGGCGAGGGTGTTCAGGGACTTCGCGTCGCCCACCTTGCTGAAGCTGCCCGAACCGTTCGGGTCCATGTTGTAGTTGGTGCCGTTGAAGGCGTCCAAGGCGGCGAGCCGTACCCGGCCGTCCTTGGGCAGGCCCTTGACCAGGAAGAGGTTGTCGTCTTTCTTGTCCTTGACGAAGTTGCGGAAGCTCGCCAGCGGTGTGACGTAGTCCTTCGGGTCGAACGGCGGCACGATCGTGTTGCGCAGCACCTTCCGGTCGTCACCGGCGGCCACCAGCGGGGACGCGACGGCGGTGATCCCGACGGCGCCGGCGATCACCGCGGCGGCGGTGCCCACCCGGCGGAGCCGCGCAGTGCGGGCAGCCGCCTGGTCCGTGTCCGGCCGGTTCACCGATACCTTGCGGGTGTCGCTGCTGCGCAGGGCGTCGCGGCGGAAGGTGGCCCAGGCGATCGCGACCACGGTCAGCGAGATGCCGCGTTCCACGGTGAGGAAGCCGGCGTTGGTGCTGAACGCGATGCCGGTGATGAACAACAGCAGCACCGGCAGCAGCGGCCAGTACGGGCTCTTGAGCCGCCAGATAAGCAGCCCGGCAGCCAGGGCGGTCAGCAGCGAGCTCAGGAACGGGACGATCAGCGTGCCGCCCGCGGTCCCGACCGGCACGCCGACGGTCAGCATGTCCTTCCAGGCGAAGACCACGCCCACCAGCAGGGTCCGCAGCGATTCGAGGCTGGGCAGGAAGCCGGCGATCGAGGCTTCCGGCACGGCCAGGCCGGTGCCGAAAACCAGGTAGGCGCCCACCGCGAGCGCGGTGGTGATCAGCACTCCGAGCCGGAAGTGCACCTTGGCGGCAGCGACGCCGAGGCCCAGCAGGACGCCGCCGAAACCGGCGGCCAGGTAGTACGGGTCGCCGCCGAAGCTGAGGCTGAAGCCGAGCACGCCGAGCCCCAGCAGCAGGGTGAGGGCGCCGGCGTCGAGCAGGTAGTGCCAGGCCGGCTGACCGTCGGCGAAGCCGGAGCGGCGGGGTGCCGCGGTGTTGTTGCGGGGCCGGAAGCCCGTGGCGTTGCTCATGCGGCCGCCTTCCTGAGCACGATGGCCAGTTCGGAGAGATCGCCCAGGGTGAGCACGGTCAGGTCCGCGATGTTGGCCCGGGCCGGGGCGGCCCCGGCCTGGATCCGGACGGCGAGGCTGCGCACGCCCGGCGGGACCGAAGCCGAGGCGGAGCGCAGCTGGGTGGGGGTGACGTTGCTGCCCACCACGAAGAACACCACGGAGGCGTTGGGCACGGTGTCGGCCAGGGTCCGGGCGAGGTCGACGGCGTTCTTGCGCTGCGGCGCGCCGACAATCCGGGTCATGTCATCGAGCATGTTCCGGCCGGTCTGGCAGCGCAGCGGCCCCTGCTGGGTGAGGACGTCGAGGTCGCGCTGTTCCCGGATGGCCTGCAGTCCGATCGAGGCGGCGGCGGAGATGGCCAGCTCGAACTCCTCCTCGGAGGCGTACTCGTCCGTGTTGGTGGAGAGCGAAATGGCCAGGTGTGCCCGCCGGGTCTCCTCGAACTGGCGCACCATGAGTTTGTTGGTCCGGGCCGTGGTCTTCCAGTGGATGTGCCGCCGGTCATCGCCGGGAACGTAGTCGCGCAGCGCGTGGAAGGAGACATCGGCGCTGGAGAGGTCGGTGGTGGGCATACCCTCCAGGTCGCGGATGAAGCCCGCGGCGGAACCGGCCAGGGCCACGGTCTTCGGGTGCACGTAAAGGTCCTCGGGTTCAGTCCAGAGCACCTGGCGGCGCAGCAGGTGCAGGGGGTCGGCGCGCACGGACCGGACCGGGCCCACCACAATCACGGCGCGGCGTGCGGTGGGGATGGTGAAGAGGTCCTCGTGGACCTGTCCGGGCTTCATCCGGGGCAGGTGGAACACGGCGGTGGCGGCGCCCACCGGGAGTTCCAGGGCGGCGGGCAGCAGCGGGCGGGCGGAGGTGTTGGACACCGCGATGCTGCCGACGGCGCTGTCCCCGACGGCCACCCGGGTCCGGGCGAGGTCCAGCAGCACGCCGTAGGAGGAGCGGCCCAGGATGAAGCCGACCGCCAGCACCAGCAGGACGAAGGCGGCGATCGCGGCGGCCTTGGCTTCCTGCCAGCCGTAGGCCTGGCCGGCGCTCCACAGCAATATTGAGGCTGCCAGCACGGACCAGCCGAGCACGCTCACGACGGAGAGCACGGGCCAGAGGTGCCGGCGGAAGCGCCCGCGGATGGCGCGCCAGGCCGGGTCCAGGGCCAGGGCGGCGGCGCTGCGGGCCTCGGCCCAGACGGCGGAGGGGTGCAGCCGGGAGGGACCGGCGGCCCGGGACAGGGGCCGCTTCAGGCGTTCAGCAAGCCGAGTCAACGGGGTGCTGGTGGACATATGGGTGCCTTTGTTCGTGCATGGTTGCGGGGCTGGAATCGGGGCCCCGCGGCTGGACTCGGTCGGAGGCGCCGCTTAGACGGCGGCCCGCTGCTGCGGGGCGGCGACGTCGGCCAGCACCCGGGCCAGGACGGCCTCGGCGGTGGCGCCGGAGAACTCCGCCTCCGGGTCCATCACCAGGCGGTGGGTCCAGACGACGGCGGCGAGGTCCTTGACGTCGTCGGGCAGGACGAAGTTCCTGCCCTGGCTCGCCGCCCAGACCTTGGCCGCACGGACCATCGCGAGGGCGCCGCGGACGGACACGCCCAGGCGGGTCTCCGGGGCGCTGCGGGTCTCCTCGCAGAGCCGGGAGATGTATTCCAGCACCGCGGTGTCCACGTGGGTGGTGGCGGCAAGGTCGGCCATGTCCGCGACGGCCTGGGTGGTGATCACGGCCGTGATGTCCTTCGAGCGGTCCTTGAGATTGGCGCCGCCGAGCAGCTGCACGGTGGAAGCGTGGTCCGGGTAGCCGATGGAGGTCTTGATCAGGAAGCGGTCCAGCTGCGCCTCGGGCAGGCGGTAGGTGCCGGCCTGCTCGATCGGGTTCTGGGTGGCCATGACCATGAACGGCCGGCCGGCCTCGTAGGTGGAGCCGTCCACGGTGACCCGGGACTCCTCCATGACCTCCAGCAACGCCGACTGGGTCTTGGGCGAGGCGCGGTTGATCTCGTCGGCGAGGACGATGTTGTTGAAGATCGGGCCCCTGTGGAACTCGAACTTCTGCGTCTTCTGGTCGTAGATGGTTACGCCCGTGACGTCCGAGGGCAGCAGGTCCGGGGTGAACTGGATGCGGTTGTTGGAGCCCTGGACGGTCGCCGCAAGGGCGCGGGCCAGTGAGGTCTTGCCGGTTCCGGGAGCGTCCTCGAAAAGCACGTGGCCTTCGGCCAGCATGGCCGTGAAGGTCAGCCGGATGACATGCGCCTTCCCCAGCACGGCCTGCCCCACGTTGGCAACGAGCTTCTCAAAGGTGCCGGCAAACCATTCGGCCTGCTCAGTTGTCATCGTCATGCGCTGGTTCCTCTTCCATTCGGGTAATGCGTTGGGGTGTGCGCCGGCGGGGAATCCCCGCGATGTCCGGCGATTAATTTAGGCGACAGGATTGCGGTCATCGCTGGGGCATTCCCGCCGGCGGGGTGGAGCCCAGGCTGGTGGTGTCTCCCCGGGCAAAGTTGCCGGCGGCGGGGCCGGACGTCAGGTGGTACCAGAGCCGGCCGGACGAGCCCCAGCGGACGTAGTAGTCCGCCTGCGCGGTGATGCCGGTGTCGAACCACTTGCCCGGGCTGATGCACTGGTCCGGGTTGCTGTTCCGGTAGCTGTCCGTGCTGCTGCTGGGTTCCGTGCAGGTGCGCACCGGGGTGGCCCGGATGGACCAGGACGTTGGCGGCGGCGGCGCCGGGTCAGCCCCGGAAGTGGCTCTGGCGGTGTCGTCAAAGCCGCAGTCGTTGTTGCCGTCGGTGCCGTTGCAAGCGCGGACCTTCAGGGTGTGGGTTTGACTCCAGCCGCCCGCGTTGTGATCGTAGCGGAGGGTCAGCCCGACGCTCTTCCAGCCGGTGCCGTCGTAGTTCACTTCGTACCGGTTGATCGGCCGGCCGCCATCGTTCGGCTGGGTCCAGGTCCAGTGCACCTGCCCGTCGCCCTTGGAGGAAGTCTCCCCGGTGAGGCTGGGGCGCCCCGGCTGGCCATAAGGAACGGCCGAACCGATGTTCTTGCCGTCCCCGGAGACGTTGTTCTTCGTGGAAACGGCGATGATGTTCACCGTGACGTTCTTGCCGTTGGGTTGGCCGGTGATGGTACCGCCCGGGGCGTTGATCGGGCCCGAGCCGTACGCCGTGGACCAGCGGTAGCTGATCTCCGAGGCCTGCGAGCCATTGCGCTGGGCCTGGGTCAGCGGCGTAAAGGTGACTTTCAGTTCTCCGCTGTTGCCGGGCGCGGCAACGGTACCGCTGCTGACCGTGCCGGGTTTGCCGGCGGCCCGGATGGGGGCGGACTGCGGGCTAATCCCTGACGTGCCGGCCTTGTTGGTGGCGGCCACGGTGAACGTGTAATCGGCCTCCGAGTTGTCCACCGTGACGTTCTGCGAGGTGTCGGAGACCTTCTGCGTGGCCACGGCGGCTCCGCCGCGCAGCGTGGTCAGGGTGTAGGAGGACACGGCGTCGCCGTTATTGTCCGGCGCTGCCCAAGTGACCTTGAGCTGGCTCTGCGTGCCCAGGGAACCGGCCTGGCTGGCGCTCGGCGCCGCCGGGGTGACGGGCACGCCCGCGGGCGTCTCCGCGGCGGAGTAACCGCTCCATTCGGAGGGCTCCTTGGCGTCGTTGCGGGCCAGGACCCGGACCTTGTAGGCCACGCCGTTCTCCAGGCCCTTCCAGACGTAGCTGACCGACGTGAGGTTCTGGATCTGCGCGTTTTGCCCCGCCGGCGCGGGCGAAATTTCCAGATCGTAGGACTTGACCGGCGAGCCCTTGGAGGCCGGGGCAACCCACGTCACCGCCAGTTGCTTGTCGCCGAATTTCAGCGACGGCGCCGCTGGGGTATCCGGCTTGACGTCGGGGCGCACCTCGGCCGACGCCGGGGAGCGTTCGGATTCGTCGATGGCGTTGGTGGCCGTGACCTGGAAGTGGTACTTCGCGTTGTTGGTCAGGCCGGTGAGCGTGCAGCTGTTCGCCGGGCAGTCCTGCCGGAATCCGCCCTCGCCGTACACCGTGTACTTGGTGATCGGGGATCCCCGGTCCGCCGGCGCGGTCCAGTTCAGCAACGCGGTGCCGTCCCCCACGCTCGCCGCCTGCGGAGTGGTGGGTGCCAGCGGCCGGTCCTTGACGGTCAGCCGGATCCGGGCCGTGGCCTGGCGGGACGGGTCCTCGGTCTTGTCGGCGATGGTGTAGGCCACGACCATGGTGCCGGAGAACCCTGCGGCCGGGGTGACCACGACGTTGCCGCCCTCGACGCCGACGTTCCCGGAGCCGGTTTCGGCGGTCGCGGCGACGATTTTGAGCGGCGACTCAGGGAACGGATTCGAGTCGTTCGCCAGCACCGGAACCGTGACCGGCTTGCCGGCGGCCGCGTTCGGCTCGAGGTCGTCGTTGGCCACCGGCTTTGGCCGGCTGGAGGCGGTGACCGTGAACCGGTACGTTGCGGTGGTTTCGAGGCCGCGGGGGTCCTTGGCCTTCACCTGCACGGCGCCGTCCGCGCCGGCGTCGATCCCGTCCTTGGCCGAGGCCTTCAGTGTCTGCCCCTCGATGCGGGCGTCGAAGCCGGGTGGGACGTTGCCCGCCAGTTCATACTTCATGTTTTGCACGTCGCCGTCGTCGGGGTCCGTGGTGAGCCGGGCCAGGTCCACGCTGGTGGTGTCCCCCTTCGGCAGGTCCACCTGGCTGCCCAGCAGCACCGGCGGGTTGTTCCGGTTGGGGTCCGGGATCACCTTGGTGCGGATGCTGAGGGTGGACTTCAGGCCGGCCGGATCGTCCGGGCCGGTGCCGTCGGTGACCTCGAAGCTGAGCGAGCCGGGGCCCGCGTAGTCCTTGCCGGCCGTGTACTTCAGGGCGGTGCCGTTGTTGGCGACCGGATCGGAGCCGTCGGCGCCGATCAGTTTGATCCGGTCCGTCTGGGTCAGGCGCGGCGAGCGTCCGTCGCGGACCTTGACCCACTCCTTGAGGTCCACGGTGACCGACTGTCCCGCAACCACTTCCACGACGTCGTCCTTGGCCAGCGTGGGCACCTGCTGACCGATGCCGGGCACCCAGATGATGGCCGTTGATTTCTGGCCGTCGACGTCTTCGACGGTGTAGGGGATCAGCTGCGGCTGTTCGGTGAGTTCGACGATCATGTTGCCCTCGGGGCCGGGCCGGGCGGTCTTGGCCTCGGTGCTGACCTTGAGGTTTTCGCCGACGCCGTCGGGGTCTTCGTCGTTCTTGAGCACCGGGACGTCGACGGCGGTCTTGCCGAGCGTTTGGGCGGAGGTCACCCGGTCGTCGCGGGCGATGGGTGCCTGCAGGGGCACGTCCTTTTGGACCTTGACGGCGACGGCGGCCTGGGCCGTGGCGCCGCGGTCGTCGGCAACCTTGTAGCGGACGTTAACGGTGCCTTCCTGGCCCGGGGCCAGCAGGATGATGCGGCCGCTCTGTTTGCTGACCGTGGCCTGCAACTCGGGGGCGGCTTCGATGCCGTCGGCCAGGATCCGGATCGGGTCGCCGTCGGGATCGGTGTCGTTGCCGGTGGCGTCGACGGCGATCTGGCGGCCGGGACGCACGGCAACGGCGTCGTCCACGGGCGTCGGCTTCTGGTTGGTGTCCCCGCGTGGGGCGATGCCGACGGTGACGGTGCCGGTGTTCACGGCGCCCTGCCGGTCAACGACCTTGTAGCGGAAGGTGTCGGTACCGGCGCCGTCGCCGGCTGCGGTGAAGTCGATGAAGGTGCTTCCGGCGGTGGCGGTTCCCATCGAGGGGGTGCTGTCGATGCCGGTCAGCTGGACGGAGTCGCCGTCGGGGTCGATCCCGTCGAGTTCCACGGGAATCCGGACCGAGCCGCCGGCCACCACGCGGGCGGTGAGGTTTTTCGGCTGCGGCCGTGAGTTCTGCGCGCCTTCCAGCGGAAGGATGTGGATGGTGACGGCCGCGGCGCTCTTCTGGCCCTGCGGGTCCACGGCGTTGTAGATGGCCCGGACGGTCTTGGGCACGCCGCCGGCAATGAAGCGCAGCGTGTTTTCCGAGACGAAGCTTTTGCCGTCCGTGGCCGGGACGGGCTGCGGCAGCACCGGGTCCACGGTCAGCTTTTGGCCCTGCGGGTGCGTGTCGTTGGCCAGGACGGGGATGGTGACGACGTCGTTGACGCGGACGTTCACCTCGTCCGGCTTGGGCTGGGGCGCCTCGACGACGGCGGGTGCCGGAACGGGGACCACGGAGACGCTTCCGGTGGCGGACTTGGAGCCGTTGGACATGGTGTAGCGGAAGATGAACGGTTCCTTGGTGCCGGTGATGTCGGTGATCCGCAGCACGGCGTGGTCGATCACACTGACGGAGGCGGTGGCGTTCCCGGGCAGTTGCACGGACTGCAGCACCAGCACTCCCCCGGCCGGGTCCGAGTCGTTCGCGAGCGGGTCCACCAGCACGCTGCCGCCGGCCGGCAGCAGCGCGACGTCGTGCACGGCCACGGGGTCGCCGGCGTCCTTGCCGGACTCCACGTCCACCCGGATCAGGCCCTGGGTGCTTTGCGGGCCGTTGCTGGCGATGTAGCTCAGGTAGACCGGGCCCGGGGTGTTGCTGCGGAAGGTGAACGTTCCGCCGTCGGTCACGGGGCCCAGCTCGGCGGTTCCGGCCGCTTCCACCTGGGCCAGGCGCAGGGCGCCGCCGTTGGGGTCGACGTCGTTCTTCAGCGGTGCGATCACGAGGTCCTGGCCGACGACGGCGCTCACGTGGTCCGCGTTGACCACCGGCTGCAGGGCACCGGGGGGCTGGACGTTGACGATCACCTTGCCGGTGGTGGTGGCCCGGCCGTCCCAGACGGTGACGGTGACGGTCTTCTTGCCGGGGGCCGCCCCGGAATCCTGGTAGCTGAGCAGGCCGTCGCGGCGGACCTTGACCTGGTCCTGGTCGTTGTCCGCCTTGGCGTCCATCAGGACCAGGTCGTCGCCGTCGGGATCGGTCCAGTCGGTGAGGATGTTCTGGCTGACGGTCTTGCCCTGCTCCACGAGCATGGTGGTGGGCTCCCCGCGCTTGAAGAGCGGGGGTTTGTTTTCGTCATCGCCCACGACGCTGAGGGTGATGCTGCCGCCTGCGGACAGGCCGCGGCCGTCCGCGGCGTTGTAGCCAAAGGTTTCGGTGCCGGGTTTCGCGTCGGCCGGGACGGTGACCTGGAAGGCCGTGCCGCCGTAGATACTTTCGAGGCTGCCGGCCTTGGGCCCGTTGCCGGAGACGGCGGCGGTCAGGACGTCGCCGTCGGGGTCGGAGTCGTTGTCCAGCACGCTCAGCACCGTGGTGCGGCCGGGACGGACGCCGACGGCGTCGGGCTTGGTTTCCGGGGGCCGGTTGGGCTTGGTGCGGTCCGGGAGGATGTTGACAGTGTTGTTGTCCGCTGATTCCTGGTCCTGGTCGTTGGACTGGTTCTTGGGCGGGATGACGTCGTCCCAGTTGTTCACCAGCTGCATGTTCTGGTTCACCAGCCACACATTGCCCGAATTCACATCATTGAGCACCACCACATCCCGGTTCACCCGGAACACATACGACGGCGACGCGGACGCCTTCGGCACATCCAC
>NZ_JBFTIP010000010.1:0-102670 GCF_056394945.1 Arthrobacter sp. 10N410 | reverse complement strand
GAGGGCTCCGGCCCCAGGTCATGGTCACCATCGATTACCGCGACCTCCTCGAACGCCTCCAACGAGACACCGGCACGGCCGCCGACGGGGCCGGCCAGGTCAGCGCCACCGGCCAGTTCGAGCGGGCCGGAACCACCGGACCGGGCCAGTTCGGCCGGGTCGGAGCCACCGGACACGGCCCCGGGGCGGGATCGCTCGGGTTCACCGGCACCGGGACGCTGGCCTTCACCGGCCCCGTCACCGCCGCGACCATCCGCAAAATCGCCTGCGACGCGGACATCATCCCCGTCCTGCTCGGAGCCCAGGGCCGGATCCTGGACATCGGCCGCACCAGCCGGATCTTCCCGCCCCACCTCCGCAAAGCCATCACCGCCCGCGACCAGGGCTGCGCCTTCCCCGGCTGCACCATCCCCGCACCCTGGTGCGAAGCCCACCACATTAACTACTGGTCCACAGGCGGCACCACATCCACCGACAACGGAACGCTCCTCTGCTCCCACCATCACCACCTGACCCACAAAGAACAATGGACCATCCAGATCCGTGCCGGGATCCCGTGGTTCATCCCGCCACCCCACCTCGACCCACGCCAAACACCCCGAAGAAACCACTACTTCAGAAGCTGAACGGCGCACCCGGAGTTGCTGAACGGCGCACCCGGAGTAGCTGAACCACGCACCCGGAGTTGCTGAACGGCGTACCCGGCCGACCGGAATCCGAACGGTCACACGATAGGGGAGCCCAGCAGGGCCGCCGCGTCCGGCCGTGACTGCAGCGAAGGTGTCATGCCGCCTGGGCTCCGAGACCGACGACCCGAGACCGACGACCCGAGACGGACGACCCGAGACCGAAGTCCGAGAGGGAAGGCCGACGGCCGAAGACCTGCGGCCCGGGGCTGTGGACCGGACGTTGGGCCACGGAGGCGGCATCGGTCGCTAGAGGAACCGCACAGCAGATGCGATAGTGACGGGATGATTAACCAGCAACAGCTCTGGGACGACGAGACCGCGAGGAAGTACGACACGCCTGGAGAGGGAATGTTCGCGCCCGAGGTTCTCGGCCCCACGGTAGAGGTCCTGTCGGAGCTCGCGGGTGACGGTCCGGCCATCGAATTTGCCATTGGCACGGGCCGGGTTGCGATTCCGCTTTCGGAAGCGGGGGTTCAAGTCAGCGGTATCGAACTGTCCCACGCGATGATCTCCCGTTTGCGTGAGAAGGCCAGCGAACGCAACATTCCCGTCGTTCAGGGCGACATGACCGAGGCATTGGCGGGGGAGAACTTCTCGCTTGCATTCCTGGTGTTCAACACCATCGCCAACCTCTTGACGCAGGACGATCAGGTGCGCTGTTTCCAGAACGCTGCGCGTCATCTTGCGCCTGGCGGGCGCTTCGTCATAGAGCTCTGGGTGCCACAACTCCGCTCACTGTCGCCCGGCCACGGTGGGACGGTTGAAGAGAGCGAGCCCGGGTATCTCCTAGTCGATACCTACGATGTGCTGAATCAGCACGTCATCTCGCACCATGTGCGGTTCGCCCCGGAGCTAGCGGACGGTCAGGAGGCGCGGATCGGACGGACGCCGCACCGGTACGTCTGGCCCAGCGAGCTGGATCTCATGGCCCGGCTGGCCGGGTTCGAGTTGGAATCCAGGTGGGCGGACTGGGATGGCAGCGAGTTCACCGGAGAATCCCGCAGCCACGTCTCGGTGTACCGGCTTACTTCACCCTGAAGGACCGCTCAGCCGGTCTTGAAGGGGATCGGGGTGCCCGGCGGGAACGGGACAGTGCCCTGGTCCGGCGTCATCGTAAACCAACCGTCGTTTTGCTCGGTCAGGAAGAAGAGATGCCGGCCGCCGACGTCGAGCGGGTCGCCGTCGGGATAGGACTTTCCGCAAGTCACCGGCATGGACGCGATACGGACCGGGCCCTTGCCCAGGCTGCCTTTGAGCACTTTCTCCACTTCCACCACGTGGACATTGGCCTGGTAACCGTAGATCCGGATCTCACCGTCTCTCTGGAGGGGCGTGCCGACCAGGACCGCGCCGGCGTGGTCGAAGCGTTGTTGCATGGTCTCGAAGCGGACCCAGTCAACGCAGGCGTCCGTGCGGGTGACAGGCACCAGCCAACACCCGCAAAGCAGCACGCCCAACACGACGCCGATCGTCGCTGTCCCCGCCAGTCTCCGCATGCTCGAACCTTAGCCGCCACCGGGAGTGCAGTCCATGAAAAGCGTTCTCCCAAGCGCCGCGACGGCAAGGGGCAATAGCCGCAGACCGGTGCTAGCGGATCAACGCGAAAACCCGCAACGGCTCAGGGCTGAAGTCAGCGCCTTCGGTGAAACCCAGGGCTTCGTAGAAGGCTCGCTGGCCCGGCTCGTTGTCGGTGAGGAGGACCGTCTGCCGGACGTGCCCGTACCGCGCCTGGACGGCTTCCAGCAGCGTCCTTCCCACACCGGTTCCTTGGAACGCCGGGTCCACGAGGATGTCCTGCAAGTAGCAGATGGTCGCATCGTCGGAGACGGCCCGGGCAAGCCCAACCAGTTCCCCTCCGACACTCCGGGCAGTGACCACAAACGAAGAATTCCGGATGGCCCGAACGAGCAGTCCCAGGTCCCGGGAGTAGGCGGCCCACCCGACGGATTCATAAAGCGCCAGCGCCTCGGCGTCGGTCACGTCGGCGCTGGCGGAGATAGAGAACTGGGGCATCGCACCAGTGTGGCATGCTGAACTTCGTGCACCCCCGGAATCCAACCGCTGCCCCCTCGCGAGTCCTCTTCTACGGCGTCACCGGAAGCGGGAAGTCCTCCGCCGCCCGTGCCTATGCGGCGAGAACGGTGCTCCCGGAGTTCTCTGCCGACGACGACATTGGCTGGCTTCCGGGCTGGCGGCAGCCGGACACCGCCGTTCAGCGGCAGCTCGCGGCGCGCATCGCCGGCCAGGACAAGTGGGTCCTGGACAGCGCCTATGGAGTGTGGCGTGACCTTGTTGTGCCGCGAGCGGAGCTGATTGTCGGACTGGACTATCCGCGCTGGCTTTCGCTGCTCCGGCTGCTCCGCCGCTCCTTTCGCCGGGTCATCGCCCGAGAGGAAGTCTGCAACGGGAACCGGGAAACGTTCGGCCGCCTGGTCGCCCTGGACTCGATCATCGGGTGGCATTTCCGCTCGTTCAGCCGCAAGCGACGGGTCATGCGCGAACTGGAGAGCAACCCTGGCACCGCCGAGGTCCGCATCTTCCGCCATCCGCGGGAACTCGAGGCGTGGCTCCAAGGGCTCCCGACAGCAGGCCCGAACCCAGCCGGGTAGTGCCAGCCCCGCTCCTGGAGGCCCAATCCAGCGTCAGCGGACGCTATTTCTTCCCGAACAGTCCGCCCAACAGTCCGCCGAGGCCGCCGTCGTTTTTCCGGGGCTCAGCGTCCTGCGGCGCCTCTTCCTGAGGCTGGCCCGGGAGGTCAATGTCGATCAGCTCACCCGGTCGCGGCTCACTGCCGGACGGCTGGACCTGCGGGACAGCCTGCGGCTGGAGCTCGGGCTCGGCGGCATTGCCGGCGTCCGGGGCTACAGCTTCATTGGCCGTCCGCTGCTGCCCGCCGCCAAGCATGCCCCCGAGGATGTCGCCCAGGCCGCCGCCGGCTGCGCCCGCGCCGCCGCCGAGAATTCCACCGAGGATGCCGCCCAGGTCAATGCCTCCGGCTCCGGCCCCGGTTCCGCCGCCGGCCTGGCCGCGACCGCCCAGGACCTTGTTGGCGAGGTAGGACATGACGATCGGCGCGAGCAGCGGCAGGAGCTTGCGGACCAGGTCCCCGCCCATGCCGCCGAGCTGCGCGGTTCCCGCCAGCTGGTTGGCGACCTGGTCCTGCTGGCCGCCAAAAACATGGTTGACGATCTTTTCGCCGTCGGCAGTGTCCACCTGCGCCGCATCGACGCCGCCGTCGACCAGCCCGTCGCGGTGCTGGCCGAGCGCGGACTCCAGCGAGGCCGCGCCCTCCGGAGCCTGTGCGTTGTTATGCAGTCCGGCGAGGAGCGTGGGCACGGCAGCCTCCACCGCGGCCTGGGCGGTCTGCCGGTCAGTTCCGAGCATGCTGGCAATTTGGTCTACCGGGATCTGCCCGAGGATGTCCTGAAGCTCAGTCATGGCGTTCTCCTTCAGCCGCGGGCCGGGCCGCGGACATTGTTGGCGGCGCCGGCAGCGTTGCCGTGGCCGAACTGGTGCCCTTGCATCGTAGCCCGGGGCGGGGGAGGCGGAAAGGCGTCCGCCGGAGCCCCGGGTGCCGTCCAGGAACCGGGGCGATAGCGGGTAATCTTAGAGAGTTCCGGAGCCGGTCCCAACCCTCCGGAGGAGTCAATGGCAGGCAGCAAAAGGCGAGGTAGATGGTCCACATCTGGAACGATCCGTCCGAAGTCCCGGCGGACTTCGGCCCGTCCGTGGTCACGTTCGGCAACTTCGACGGCGTGCACCGCGGCCACCAGCAGGTGCTCTCGCAGCTCATCCGTACCGCCCGCCTGAACCATGCCCGCGCCGTCGCCATCACCTTTGACCCGCACCCGGCGCAGGTCCACCGCCCCGAATCCGCCCCCGAGCTGATCATGGGCCTGGAGGACAAGCTCGTCGCCCTCGGCGAGGTTGGCCTCGACGCCGTCCTGGTGATGAAGTACTCGCTCGAACTGGCCAGCCTCACGCCGGAAGAGTTCGTCTCCTCCGTGCTGGTCGATGCGCTCAAGGCCAGCCACGTGGTGATCGGCCACGACGCCCGCTTCGGCCGCGGCAACTCCGGGGACCTGGACACCATGAAGGAACTGGGGGAGAAGCTCGGCTTCGAGGTCCAGGTCATCAGCGAGTTCGGTTCCGAAGGCTACCCGTTGCACGGACACCACGGCGGCGGACAAGACGACGGCGGCGCGAGCGACCGCCGTTGTTCCTCCACCTGGGTCCGGGAAGCGCTGCGGGAGGGTGACGTCGCCACCGCCGCCGCCGTCCTGGGCCGGCCGCACCGGATGCGCGGCGAGGTGGTCCACGGGGCAGCTCGAGGCCGCGACCTCGGTTTCCCTACGGCCAACCTCTCCTCCGATGCCAGCGGCTACATCCCCGCGGACGGCATTTACGCCGGCTGGCTCGTGGACCAGGCCGGCACGCGGTGGCCCGCCGCCATTTCCGTGGGCTCCAACCCGACCTTCGACGGCGTTAGCCGGCAGGTCGAGGCGCACGTGATCGACCGCCCGGAAGAGGCCGTCGAGGACTTCGATCTGTACGGCCAGACAGTGGTGGTCGAGTTCGTGGCCCGTTTGCGCGGCATGGTCGCGTACCGTGGCCCTGAGGCGCTGGTTGAGCAGATGCGGCTTGACGTCGTGCAGGCGCACGACATCCTTTTCACCGGCTAGCGCGCCCCGTTTGGCAAGGAAGGCAAGACGTGACGATTGAGAAGAACACGCGGGAGCTGGACAAGGACATAGTCCGCGACTTCAGCGCCCGGATGAGCTACGCCTCGTACCTGCAGTTGCCGACGCTTCTCAGTGCCCAGCAGCCGGTCAGCGAGCCGGAGCACCACGACGAGATGCTGTTCATCATCCAGCACCAGACCACGGAACTGTGGCTCAAGCTCGTGCTGCACGAACTCCGCAGCGCGGCCGCCTGGCTGCGGGCGGACGACCTCGGCTCCGCGCTCAAGGCGATCGCCCGGGTCAAACACATCCAGAAAACCCTGACCGAGCAGTGGTCCGTGCTGGCCACGCTCACACCCACCGAGTACTCCCAGTTCCGCGGCTTCCTCGGCAACTCGTCCGGGTTCCAGTCCAGCCAGTACCGCGCGGTGGAATTCCTGCTCGGCAACAAGAACCGCAAAATGTTGCCGGTGTTCGAATCGGACCCCGAAGCCCACCGGATGCTCCAGGAACTCCTCGAAGCCCCGAGTATCTACGACGACTTCCTCGCCTACCTCAAGCGCCAGGGCTTCGACGTGCCGGCCTCGGTGCTCAACCGGGACGTGAGCCAGGCCCACGAGTTCTGCCCCGAGCTGGTCCCGGTGTTCAAGTACATCTACGAAAACGCCGCGAGCAACTGGGGCGCCTACGAAGCCTGCGAAGAACTCGTGGACCTGGAGGACAATTTCCAGCTCTGGCGCTTCCGGCACCTGCGCACCGTGCAGCGCACCATCGGCATGAAGGCCGGCACCGGCGGATCCAGCGGCGCCGCGTTCCTGCAAAAAGCCCTCGAACTGACCTTCTTTCCCGAGCTGTTCGCGGTCCGCACGGAGATCGGCCAGTGAGCGCCGAACCGGCGGCCCCCGCGGGCACCGATGCTCTCTGGCAGCGCGCGCTCGACCTCGACGCCGCGGATCCTCTTGCCTCCTACCGCGAGCACTTCCTCGGCACCGATTCGGAGCTGTCCTACCTCGACGGCAACTCACTGGGCCGTCCGCTCAAACGGACCGTCACGGACATCAGCAGCTTCATCCAGGACAGCTGGGGCGGGCGCCTGATCCGCGGCTGGGACGAGGAATGGCTGGAGCTCCCGCAAGCAATTGGAGACCAGCTCGGCCGCGCAGTGCTCGGCGCCGCCCCTGGGCAGACCATCATCGCGGATTCCACCACGGTGGTGCTCTACAAGCTGATCCGCGCCGCGCTGGCCGCCGTCACCGACCCCAGCCGCACCGAGATCGTGCTGGATACGGACAACTTCCCGACCGACCGCTACCTCGTCGAAGGCATCGCGCGCGAAGAGGGCCTCACCCTGCGCTGGATCGAGGCGGACCCGGCCTCCGGCGTGACCGTGGAGCAGGTGCGCGCCGCCACCGGCCCGGCCACCGCCGTCGTGGTCCTGAGCCAGATCGCCTACCGCTCCGGATTCCTCGCGGACCTTCCGGGCATTACCGCCGCCGTGCACGACGCCGGCGCGCTTGTCGTGTGGGACCTGTGCCACTCCGCCGGTTCGGTGGAGATCGGCCTGGACGCCGCGGACGTGGACTTCGCCGCGGGTTGCACCTACAAATACCTGAACGGGGGACCCGGCTCGCCCGCGTTCGCCTACGTCAACGCCCGGCACCTGCCCGGGCTGCAGCAGCCGATCTGGGGCTGGATGGGGCGCAAGGACGCCTTCGAAATGGGGCCCGGCTATGAGGCCGCTGCCGGCATCCGGGGTTTCCTCAGCGGCACCCCGGCCGTCTTCGGCATGCTCGCCATGCGCGGCACGCTGGACCTGCTCGAGGAAGTCGGCATGGCCGCCGTGCGGGAGAAGTCCCGGCTGCTGACCGCGTTCGCCGTCGAACTCCATGACGCCTGGCTGGAACCGGCCGGCGTGCGGCTGGCAACTCCGCGGGACCCGGAGCTGCGCGGCAGCCACATCACCGTGGACCACCCGGCCTTCCGGGAGATGACGGCGGTGCTGTGGGAGCAGGACGTGATCCCCGACTTCCGTGCACCGCAGGGCATCCGGATCGGTCTGTCGCCGCTGAGCACCTCGTTCGCCGAGCTGTACCGGGGCGTCGCGGCGATCCGCGGGCTGCTGGCAGACTCCGAGTAACGGTGGACGGCCCGCGGACTGTTTAGACAACTTCGACGGCGTGCCAGTAAACTAAACGTTGGATCCGGCTGCAGTCCGTGGCGGCTGGCTCTTGTTGTGCTGTGGAAGCCTTCCCAAGGGCGGGGATTTCCGGCGCGGCACACCCGGCAGTGAATTACTGATTCGGGCCTCACGGCACATCTCTAGGAGTTAACGTGGCACTTGAAGCCGCTGTAAAGCAGTCCATCATGAAGGATTTCGCAACGTCCGAGGGCGACACCGGCTCGCCGGAGGTCCAGGTTGCAGTCCTGACCCAGCGGATCAAGGATCTGACGGAGCACATGAAGGTGCACAAGCACGATTACCACACCCAGCGCGGTCTGCTGGCCATGGTTGGTCGTCGCAAGCGCATGCTCACCTACCTCAAGAACACTGACATCAACCGCTACCGTGCGCTCATCGAGCGCCTCGGCCTGCGCCGCTAGTCAGCTCTAGGGGGCGGCCCTTTCCATCGGAAGGGGCCGCCTTCTGCAAAAAAACTCAACAGGAGGATCAACCGCATCACGCATTCGCGGTCCTCGGTAGTGATCTCCGGGAACGGCTTCAAGGACTGAAGCCTTGGCCCGTGGGTCTCGATCGATGACCGGGTGCAGTGCAGTCCAGTAGACAGATGCTGGACTGGGTTGATGCGGCTGGACTCCGTAAATCAAGAAACGGAGGTGACTCTCTTGGAGGGTCCCGAAATCCAGTTCTCAGAAGCCGTCATTGACAATGGCCGCTTCGGCAAGCGGGTTATCCGCTTTGAAACCGGCCGTCTTGCCAAGCAGGCAGCCGGCGCAGCAATGGTCTACATCGATGAAGAGACCGCGCTGCTGTCCGCAACTACCGCCGGCAAGCACCCGCGCGAAGGTTTTGACTTCTTCCCGCTGACCGTCGACGTCGAAGAGCGCATGTACGCCGCGGGCCGCATCCCGGGCTCGTTCTTCCGCCGCGAAGGCCGTCCCTCGACGGAAGCCATCCTGGCCTGCCGCCTGATGGACCGCCCGCTGCGCCCCGCGTTCGTGAAGGGCCTCCGCAACGAGGTCCAGATCGTCGTCACCGTGCTGTCCATCAACCCGGACGAGCTGTACGACGTCGTCGCTATCAACGCGTCCTCGATGTCCACCCAGCTCTCCGGCCTGCCCTTCTCCGGCCCGATCGGCGGCGTCCGCGTTGCCCTCGTCGCCGACGAGCACGGCTCGCAGTGGGTTGCCTTCCCGAAGCACTCGCAGCTGGAGAACGCCGTCTTCAACATGGTTGTTGCCGGCCGCATCGCGGGCGACGACGTTGCGATCATGATGGTCGAAGCCGAAGCCACGGACAACTCCTGGAACCTGATCAAGGAACAGGGCGCCACCGCCCCGACCGAAGAGGTTGTTTCCGAGGGCCTCGAGGCCGCCAAGCCGTTCATCAAGGCTCTCTGCGAAGCGCAGTCCGACCTGGCAGCCCGCGCCGCCAAGCCGACCGTCGAGTTCCCGGTCTTCCTGGACTACCAGGACGACGTCTACGCCGCCGTCGAGTCCGCTGCCGCCGAGAAGCTGGCCGCTGTCTTCCAGATCGCCGACAAGCAGGAGCGCGACACCGCCTCCGACGAGCTGAAGGACGAGGTCACCTCTTCCCTGGCCGGCCAGTTCGAAGGCCGCGAGAAGGAACTGTCCGCAGCCTTCCGCTCCGTCACCAAGCAGGTCGTGCGCCAGCGCATCCTCAAGGACCAGATCCGCATCGACGGCCGCGGCCTGACGGACATCCGCCAGCTCACCGCCGAGGTCGAGGTCCTGCCCCGCGTCCACGGCTCGGCCATCTTCGAACGCGGCGAGACCCAGATCATGGGTGTCACCACGCTGAACATGCTCAAGATGGAACAGCAGATCGACTCGCTGTCTCCCGTGACGCGCAAGCGCTACATGCACAACTACAACTTCCCGCCGTACTCCACCGGCGAGACCGGCCGCGTCGGTTCGCCGAAGCGCCGCGAAATCGGCCACGGTGCCCTCGCAGAGCGCGCCATCATGCCGGTCCTGCCCTCCCGCGAGGAATTCCCCTACGCGATCCGCCAGGTATCTGAGGCTCTCAGCTCCAACGGTTCGACGTCGATGGGTTCCGTCTGCGCCTCCACGCTGTCCCTGCTGAACGCAGGCGTGCCGCTGAAGGCCGCCGTTGCCGGTATCGCCATGGGCCTGGTCTCCGACCAGGTTGACGGCCAGACCCGCTACGCAGCCCTGACCGATATCCTCGGCGCCGAAGATGCCTTCGGCGACATGGACTTCAAGGTTGCCGGTACCTCCGAGTTCGTCACGGCCATCCAGCTGGACACCAAGCTCGACGGTATCCCGGCGTCGGTCCTGGCCGCCGCCCTGAAGCAGGCCCGCGAGGCCCGCCTGCACATCCTGGACGTGCTGAACTCCGCGATCGACACCCCGGACGAGCTCTCCGAGTTCGCGCCGCGCGTCATCGCGGTCAAGATCCCGGTAGACAAGATCGGCGAGGTCATCGGCCCGAAGGGCAAGATGATCAACCAGATCCAGGAAGACACCGGAGCCGACATCTCGATCGAGGACGACGGAACTGTCTACATTGGCGCCACGAACGGCCCGTCTGCCGATGCAGCACGGTCCGCGATCAACGCCATCGCCAACCCGCAGGTCCCGGAAATCGGCGAGCGTTACCTGGGCACGGTCGTCAAGACCACGACCTTCGGCGCCTTCGTTTCCCTGACCCCGGGCAAGGACGGTCTGCTGCACATCTCCGAGCTGCGCAAGATCGCCGGCGGCAAGCGCGTGGACAACGTCGAAGACGTTGTTTCCGTTGGACAGAAGATCCAGGTGGAAATCACCAAGATCGACGACCGCGGAAAGCTCTCCCTCTCGCCCGTCGTGGCCGATGAGGAAGGGTCTGCGGACGCTGCCAACACTGAGGTCTCCGAGGAGTCCGCAGAGTAGTCTTTCCTGACCCAAGCAGCGGGGCCGGTGGATTCGTCCACCGGCCCCGCTGCCGTTAAAGGCAGGTAGGATTGCAGGCAGATTTGGCACGTTTCCCGTGACGGTTTTATTGAAAGGCCTTAATGACTGTCGTTCCCCTGCCGCTTGAGCAGAACCAGCACGCTGACACCCTCATCCACGGAGCCGACGGCGGCTCGCAGGTGCGTCGGTCGGTACTGCCCGGCGGCGTCCGGGTGCTGACCGAGGCAATGCCGGGGCAGCGCTCCGCGACCATCGGTTTCTGGGTCGGCGTCGGCTCGCGTGATGAGGCCCCCGGGCAGCACGGCTCCACCCACTTCCTGGAGCACCTGCTGTTCAAGGGCACCAAGCGGCGCACCGCGCTGGAAATCGCCTCCGCCTTCGACGAGGTGGGCGGGGAATCGAACGCCGCCACCGCCAAGGAGAGCACCTGCTACTTCGCCCGGGTGCTGGACACGGACCTTCCGATGGCCATCGACGTCATCGCGGACATGATCACCGGCGCCGTGCTGGACCCGCAGGAGATGGAGCAGGAGCGCGACGTCATCCTTGAGGAAATCGCCATGGACAGCGACGATCCCACCGACGTCGCGCACGAACACTTCGTCGCCGCGGTCCTCGGCACGCACCCGCTCGGCCGCCCGATCGGCGGCACGCCGGATGCCATCCACGCCGTTGCCCGCGACTCGGTCTGGGACCACTACCGCCGTTACTACCGACCGGATGAGCTGGTCATCACCGCCGCCGGGGGACTGGACCACGACGTCGTCTGCGAACTCGTGGTGCACGCTTTGCACTCTGCCGGCTGGGAACTCGAACACGACGCCGCCCCCGTGCAGCGCCGCTCCACCGAACGCGCCTCGATCACCGGCACCGCGGGATTGCACGTGGTCAAGCGCCCGGTGGAACAGGCCAACATCATCATGGGCTGCCCGTCCCTGGTAGCCACCGATGACCGGCGCTTCGTGATGAGCGTGCTCAACGCCGTGCTGGGCGGCGGCATGTCATCGCGGCTGTTCCAGGAGGTCCGCGAGAAGCGCGGCCTGGTGTACTCGACCTACTCCTTCGCCTCCTCCTACGCCGACGCCGGCTACTTCGGCATGTACGCCGGGTGCACGCCGTCAAAGGTCCGGCAAGTCCTGGAGCTCCTCGGCGCCGAGCTGGACAAACTGGCCGAGGGCGGCATCTCCGAAGAGGAACTCCGCAAGGCCGTCGGCCAGCTCAGCGGTGGCATCGTCCTGGCCCTGGAAGACACCGGTTCGCGGATGTCCCGGCTGGGCCGCGCCGAACTGGTCTCCGGCGAGTACCAGGACATCGACGAGACCCTGCGGCAGATCAAAGCCGTCACCGCGGCCGAGGTCCAGGAGCTGGCGCGCGAACTCGCGGCCGCCCCGCGGACCGTCACCGTGGTAGGTCCCTTCGAGGAAACCGAGACGTTCGGCCTCTAAGCCGGTCCTCCCGCAGCTCGGGAGGGGTAATTGCCGGTCCTCCCGCAGCTCAGGCGGCGACGGGCGCGGGCTCCGGGACGCGGCGGCACACCGTGGTCATGAAAGGGCTGAAGTCGCTCGCGCTCCCTAGCCGCAGCCCGGCGGAGTGCGTCAGCTGGCCGTTCTCAACCCGCAGGGTGTGCCGGGCGGTACCGCGGTCGCTGCGCCGTTCGATGGTCAGGGTGCCGTCGTGCCAGCTGGCCCGGGCGGGCGCCTCCGGGGGCAGGCCCATGCTGTTGACGTGGTACCAAAGCGTATCGGGATGGTCGGGGTCCATGGTGAACACCCCGACGCCCTCGGTCTTGGCGCCGTCGGCGCCGGTATGGCGGTAGCTCATGGTCACAGCCAGGCCGGCTGCGGCGCGGGCGAAAACGACCTCGGCCGCGGCGGCCCGGGCGGGACCCCAGGCGGTGGCTTCCCACTGGGTGGTGCCGCTCCATTGCCCCAGGAATGCCTCAAGGGCCTCGTGTGCGCTGCCTGGCAGCGGTCGATCCATGCTTCCTCCGACTGGGCTTCGCTTCGGCTGGCCCCGCCACCATCATCACGCCGTGCCCCGCGGCTGTAAAGGATCGGACCCGATTGGGATCCGGGGGAGGGCTCGACGGTCCCGCTCCGGATCCGGGGGAGTGGCGGATGTTCCGCACCCTTCTGCGGGAGGGCCGTTGACGCACGCGGCGCCGGAAAGTTGCCGTTTCGTTACCGGGGCTGCCCCGAATCCCATTGACATGGTGTGAGCCGCGTCATAGGTTTGCCGTAATCTGAATCACCTTTCAGGTTCAGCTGCTACCTCCTGTCGGATCTCCTGCTGAGATTCCGCGGATTCTCAACGAAAGGCATCCCGTGACGGATACAAAGAAGTTCCTGATGGCCGCCGTGATGGCCACGGGGCTCGCCCTCAGCGCCTGTGCGCCCACCGCCGGGTCGGCTGCGCCGGTGGGCTCCGGCGGTGCCGGCAAAGCCGAGCCCGTCAACGTCGGCATCATCTATTCCAAGACCGGACCGCTCGCGGCGTACGGGGCGACCTACTACGAGGGCCTCCAGGCCGGCATTGACTACGCGACCGGCGGCACCGGCGAGATCAACGGCGCCAAGATCAACCTGACCTACGCGGACGACGCCGGCGACCCGGACAAGGCCGTCACCGCCGCCAAGGACATGATCGGCAAGGGCTACAAGATTATTGGCGGCACCGCGTCGTCAGGAATCGCCGTGAAGCTCGCGGAGCAGGCCCAGCAGAACAAGGTGCTATACATCTCCGGGGCAGCGGCCACCGACGCCATCCAGGGCGTTAACAAGTACACCTTCCGTTCCGGCCGGCAGAGCCTGCAGGACGTCGCCACCGCCGGCACCTTTATCAACACCAACGGCAAGAAGGTCGTCGTCTTTGCACAGGACAACGCGTTCGGCCAGGGCAACGTCGCCGCCGTTAAGGCTGTCCTCGGAGCCAAGGGCGCCACTGTTGGCTCCGTCCTGGTCCCGGAAAACCAGGAATTGACCCCGTTTGCCCGTCAGCTCCTCGACACCAAGCCGGATATGGTTTTCGTGGCCTGGGCCGGGGCAACCACCGGCAGCATGTGGCAGGCACTGAGCCAGCAGGGCGTCTTCGACGCCGCCCCCGTCGTGACCGGCCTGGGAGACGCGTCCAGCTTCGGCGCCTACGGCCCGGCGAGCTCCAAGATCAGCTTCCTCAGCCACTACTTCCCGGGTGCCTCAGGCACCGAGGTGGAAAAGAAGATGATCGCCGCCGTCGAGAAGGCCGGCCACAAGGCCGACCTGTTCACCCCGGACGGCTTCGTCCTTGGCCAGCTCATCGCCCAGGCAATCAAGGAAGGCGGCGGGACGGACCCTGACGCCATGGTCAAGGCTCTCGAAGGCTTCAGCTTCGATGGCCCCAAGGGCAAGGAAACCGTGCGCGCGTCGGACCACGCCCTGGTCCAGGACATGTACCAGGCCAAGCTGGTCCAGAAGGGCGCCACCTGGGCTCCCGAGCTCGTCAAGGTGGTTCCCGGCGACACGGTCGCGCCGCCGGAAAAGAAGTAGCCGCCCGGCCCGTTGGGGCCAGGCACCCTTCCCCGGACCAGACCGCGAGAAACGAAGGAACCGTATGACAACCCCAGCCCTGCCCGCCCTTGCGGTGGATGGCCTTGGTCTGCAGATCGGCGGTGCGCGCATCCTCCAGGATGTGGGCTTCGCCGTCGGCGCCGGCGAGATGATCGGCGTCATCGGCCCCAACGGGGCCGGCAAGACCACCTTGTTCAACCTGATCTCCGGCGTGCTGCGGCCCACCGCGGGCAGCATTACGCTGAACGGCAGGGAGATCACGGCCGCGCCTATCCACCGCCGGGCCAAGGCAGGGCTGGGACGGACCTTCCAGACCTCCAACCTGTTTCCCCGGCTGAGCGTGCTGGAGAACGTCCGGCTCGCGGCCCAGGCGAAACTGGGCGGCAGCTTCAGCGTTCTGCGCTTTCCGTCGGCGTCGGACGAGGCCACCCGGATCGCGCGGGGCACCATCGCGGAGGTCGGCCTCACCGGCAAACTCACGACGGCGGCGGGGGACCTCTCGCACGGCGAGAAGCGCAAGGTCGAAATCGCCGTACTGCTGGCGACGGATCCCGCCGTCGTCCTGCTCGACGAACCGATGGCCGGGGTGGCGTCGGGGGACGTCCCGTCCCTCACCGCGATCATCCGGGGAATGCACCGGGACCGCGGCTGCACCGTGATGATGGTCGAGCACCACATGGACGTCGTGCTGGGCCTGGTGGACAGGGTGGCCGTGATGCACCACGGCAGCCTGTTGGCCCTGGACAGCCCGGCCGCCGTTATGGCCGATCCCACCGTGCAAAGCGCCTACCTCGGAGAACCCGTATGAGCCCCGCCACCGAACGCCCCGCCGCCGAAGCCCCGCCCATCCTGCGGGTCGAGGGCCTCAATGCCAGGATCGCCGGGCAGCAGGTGGTGGAGGATGTGTCCTTCACCGTCCCCGCGACCGGAATCACCGCATTGCTGGGCCGCAACGGCGTCGGGAAAACCAGCACCATCAAGGCCATCATCGGCCTGATCGACCGCGCGGGCATTGTCGAACTGGCCGGCGAACGGATAGAGAAGGAAGCGACCTTCAAGATCATTCAGCGCGGTGTTGGTTACGTCCCGGAGGACCGTGAGGTCTTTTCCGGGCTGACGGTCGCGGAGAACCTCCGGCTCGCCGAACGCGATGCCGCCCCGCGCCGGCAACTGGTAGAGGAACTCTTCCCGGACCTGCTGGCGCGCTCCGCCCAGATGGCCGGGACGCTGTCCGGCGGCCAGCAGCAGATGGTCTCGCTGGCACGGGCCCTGCTGAACACCAACAAGATCCTGCTGGTCGACGAGCCCACCAAGGGCCTCGCGCCCAAGATCGTCGGTGAGGTGGCGGAGACCCTGGCCGAGGCAGCCAGGACCGTCCCGATCCTGCTCGTCGAGCAAAACCTCCACGTGGTCCGCCAGCTGGCCGAGGGCGCCGTCGTGCTCTCCGGCGGACGCGTGGTCCACACCGGCCGCGCCCTCGACTTCCTCGATGACGCGGTGCTGATCCAACGGCATCTGGGTGTCTCCAGCGAGACCGCGTCTCACCGGGACCCCGCCATGGACCCCGCCATGGAACCCGCCGCGGACCCCGCCGAGAAAGGCGCTGCCCTGTGAGCACCCTCGTCCTGCTGTTGTTCACCGGCCTCGGCCTTGGTGCACTGTACTTCCTCGTTGCTGCCGGCCTGTCCCTGATCTACGGGCTAATGGGGGTGCTGAACTTCGCGCACGGCGCCTTCCTGACCCTGGGTGCCTTTACCGGCTGGGAAATGGCCCGCCGCGCCGGCTCTGACAACTGGGGAATCTTCCTGCTGTCACTCGTCGTCGGGGCCGCCGCCGGCGCTGCGTTTGCCGCGTTCACCGAGTTCGTCCTGATCCGCAGGCTCTACCAGCGCCACATCGAGCAGGTGCTCGTCACGCTGGGCCTGTCCCTCGCCGCCGTCGCGCTGTTTGACGGCACGTGGGGAACCGACCCGGTGTACATCCAGGGCCCTGCGTGGTTCAAGGACACTACCGACATCCTTGGCGCGCGGGTCCCCAACGACCGTTTCGTCTGCATCATCGCCGCCCTGTTAGTGCTGCTGGCGCTGGTGTTATTCCTCAAAAAGACCCGCTACGGCATGATCATCCGCGCAGGCGTCGAAAACCGGTCCATGGTCACCGCCCTCGGCATCGACGTCCGCAAGGCCTTCACCCTCGTCTTCACCATCGGCGGGGCGGCGGCGGGCCTCGGTGGGGTTCTCGCCTCGCACTACTTCGGCTACGTCTCACCGATGCTCGGCGGCTCGCTGCTGATCTTCGCCTTCATCGTCACGGTGATCGGCGGCCTCGGCTCACTGACCGGCGCGGCCATCGCCGCCGTCGCCGTCGCTATCCTGCAGCAGTTCGCCAACTTCTACCTCGGCGGCACCGGTGACTTCGTCGTCGTACTGGCGCTGGCCCTCGTGCTGCTGTTCCGTCCCACCGGCCTGCTTGGGAGAACCGCATGACCACCGAAACTGACCCCAACAGCACCGACGGCACCAACATCGACGGCACCAACACAGGACAGCCGGCGGCCGACGGCGCCGACGCCCGCCGGAGCCGGAAAGCCGCCGCGCAGGGAGGACCCCGCACCCCTTCCGACGGCGCACGCCCCGTCCCCGCGGGCCGCCGCCTCGCAGCGCGGGCCGCGGGCGCAGCCGGAGTGCTGCTCCTGGTCCTGCTCCCGCTGCTGAACATCTCCCTGCCAGGCGTGCTGCCCGGCCCCAGCTACACGCCCGGGTCCCTGCAGTTGCTGGCCATGTGCATGCTGATGGCAGCCGCCGCCCTGACCTACCACCTGCTCCTCGGCGTTGCCGGGCTGCTGTCCTTCGGGCACGCGCTCTACTTCGGCGCCGGGGTCTATGGCCTGGCGATCATTCTGCAGAACCTGGACATCCCGCTGCTGCCGGCCATGGGGCTCACGCTGCTGATAGTGGTCGTACTGGCCCACGTGGTGGGCAGCATCAGCCTGCGCGTCAGCGGCATCCCCTTCGCCATGGTCACGCTCGCGTTCGCCCAGGCCGGCTCGGTGATCGTCGGCCGTAACCCCGACGGCCGGACCGGCGGCGACGAGGGTATGACGCTGCGCACCGACAACCTGCCGGACTTCCTGGTGGGCGTGGTCAACACCCGCAACCTGTACTGGCTGGCACTGGCCGTGCTGGTTGCCGTGTTCGTCATCGTCACCTGGGTGCAGTCCTCCCGGGCCGGTCACACCGCGGCCGCCGTGCGCGAAAACGAACTGCGCGTCCGGGTCCTGGGCCTGCAGCCATACCTCGTGAAGCTGCTGATCTTCGTTCTCTCCGCGATCCTGGTCTGCGTGATCGGCATGGTCTTCCTGCTGCTGCAAAGCGGGGCCGTGCCGCGGGCCATCTCCTCGGACCTCACCATCATGCTGCTGGTGATGGTGGTCCTGGGCGGCGTGGGCTCGCGCTGGGGCGCTGTGGTCGGTGGCGTGTTCTACACCATCCTCGACCAGCGGCTTACGACACTCGCCAACTCCGAGGCCGTGAAATCCCTTCCGGACATCCTGCGGGTACCGTTGTCAGAACCGTTGTTCATCCTCGGCACGCTCTTCATCCTGGTGGTGCTCTTCCTCCCCGGCGGCCTCGCCGGAACCGCCGAGCGGCTGGCGCAGCGCCGCAGGGGCACCCGTGCCGGCAGCAGCGGTATCGAGACGCCCCAAAACATCCTGGAGGACGCTGCATGAGCAACCCGACCGGTCCGAACCAGGCCGACGGCCTGCACACCCTGGGCCGCTGGACCACCGACCGCAGCCTTTCCACGCCGCACCGGGTCGCCATCGACGACCGCGGCTGCACCCTGCTCTACAGCGAGCTGGAACGCCGTGCCTCGGCTCTTGCTGCCGGGTTCCGTGCCGCCGGTTACGCGATCGGGGACCGGATCGCGAGCCTCACCGGCAACAGCTCGGACCATGTGGTGGCCTTCTTTGCCTGTGCCAAGGCCGGACTGGTCCTGGTCCCGCTGTCCTGGCGGCTCTCGCCCCGGGAACTCGCGGCGCAGCTCGAACTCGCCGAGCCCCAGCTGCTGCTGGTGGAAGGCGAGCTCGACTCGCTCGCCGCGGCGGCGTGCGCACTGCTGCCGCACCGGCCGCGGACCGCTGCCCTGGGCCCCGGCGGCGTCGAAAGGGCCGTCCCGCTGCCCTCGCGCGTGCGGCCGGCGCCCTCGGCCGACGCCGGCGCGCCACGCCGGGACGTGCGCGACGACGACGCCCTGCTGATGATTTTCACCTCCGGCACCGAGGGGGCCAGCAAGGCCGCCGTCCTGACCCACGCCAACTGTTTCTGGAACAACCTCTCGCTCTCGCGGACCCTGGACATGGGCAGCAATGACGTGGTGCTGGCCGTGCTCCCGCAGTTCCATGTGGGCGGCTGGAACATCCAGCCGCTGCTGGCGTGGTGGGTCGGCGCCACCGTGGTGCTGGAACGCGGGTTCGATCCGGGCCGCGTGCTGCAGCTTATCGCCGAGCGGGGCGTGACCATGCTGATGGGTGTCCCCACCCAGTACCTGATGCTGGCCGAGCACCCGGACTTTGCCCGGGCCGAACTCGGCAGCCTGCGCCACGCCGTGGTGGGTGGGGCGCCGATGCCGGCGCCGCTGCTGCGGATCTGGCACCGCCGGGGAGTGGCCCTGAGCCAGGGCTACGGCCTGACGGAGGCCTCGCCCAATGTGCTGTGCCTGCCGAATGAGGACGCCGAACGGATGGTGGGCTACTCCGGCAAGCCGTATCCGCACGTCGCCGTCGCCGTGGCGGACCCGGTCACCGGAGAAATCCTCGACGGCGCCGCCAGCGGCGAGCTGCTGGTCGGGGGCCCGGGCGTATTTGCCGGCTACTTCCGCGATCCCGCCGCCACGGCTGCCGTCCTCGCCGGCGGCTGGCTGCGCACCGGCGACCTGGTGGAGCGCGACGCCGAGGGGTACATCAAAGTCGTGGACCGGCTCAAGGACATCTACATCTCCGGCGGCGAGAACGTGGCCCCGGCGGAGGTCGAGGCCGCCCTGCTGGGCCACCCGGCGGTGGCGCAGGCCGCCGTCGTCGGGGTGGAGGACGCACGCTGGGGCGAAAGCGGCATGGGCTTCGTCGTGGTCCGTCCCGGGATGGCCACCGACGAGCAGGAGCTGCTGGAACACTGCGCATCCCAGCTGGCCCGCTTCAAGGTCCCGGCCCGGATCGAGCTGGTCCCAGCGCTGCCACGCACCGCACTGAACAAGGTACTCCGCGCCAAGCTGCGCCAGGAACTGGCCGGTCGCGGCTCCGCGGCAGGGGGACGGGCATGAGCGCCGCGCCGCGCACCGCCCGCGGCACCCGCACCCGGGCCAAGCTGCTCGAGGCCGCGGAGTCGGTCTTCGCCTCAGTGGGCTACCACGAAGCCTCGATCGTCAAGATCACGGAGGCGGCCGGCGTCGGCCTCGGCACGTTTTACCTGTACTTTGACGGCAAACAGGCCATCTTCGACGAAGTGGTCGAGGACCTGAACCGGCGCGTCCGGCACGCCATGACCGATGCGGCCAAGAGCGCAGGTACCCGGCTCGAGGCGGAACGGGCCGGCTTCCGGGCCTTCTTCCGCTTCACCGCGCAGCACCCCGCCCTGTACCGGATCATCCGGCAGGCCGAGTTCGTCTCGCCCGGCGCGCTGCGTCTGCACTACACCCGGGTCGTGAACGGCTACATCGAGGGCCTGAAAGCGGCCCAGCTCAGCGGCGAGGTCCGGGAGATGGACCCCACCGTCGCGGCCTGGGCCCTGATGGGCATCGGTGAGCTGATCGGGATGCGCTGGGTCCTTTGGGACGAGGAGGGTGCCGAACCCGCCACCGGGGCCCGGCCCGACGTACCCGAAGAAGTCTTCGAGGAGATGATGCAGTTCATCGAACGGGCCCTTGCGCCCTCGCCCGGTTCCGCGCCAGGAACGGCCGCGAACCCCACACCGCCCCAGGAAGGGACAGCCCCATGACCCAGACAGCCAGCAAGGACACGTACCGCACCGCCGAAGTGGAGGTCCGCGGCGGCACGCTGCACACCGCCATCTGGGGCCCGGACGATCCCGACGCCCCGACCATCCTCGCCGTCCATGGGGTCACCGCCTCGCACAAGGCCTGGCCGTACCTGGCCGAGGCGCTGCCGGAGGTCCGGATCATCGCCCCGGACCTGCGCGGACGCGGCCGCAGCAACAACTTGCCCGCCCCGTACGGGATGCCCTCGCACGCGGAGGATCTCGCCGCGGTGCTGGCGGCGCTGGCCCCGGGGCCGGTCGTCGTCGTGGGGCATTCGATGGGCGCCTTCGCCTCGGTCGTCCTGGCGAACCTGTTCCCGGAGCGCGTCCGCTCCCTGGTGCTGGTGGACGGCGGACTGCCGCTCCAGGTCCCGGAGGGGATTTCCGACGAGCAGCTCATCTCCTCGGTGCTCGGCCCGGCTGCCGAGCGCCTCAACGCCACGTTCCCTAGCCGCGAGGTGTACCGCTCCTTCTGGCGGCAGCACCCGGCGTTCAGCGCCGGCTGGGGGCCGCTCGTGGAAGCCTACGTTGACTACGACCTCACCGGCGAGGAGCCGGAACTGCGGCCCGCCACGCGCTATCAGGCGATGGCCGAGGACACCGCGGAACTGCACCGGGGCGCCTCGCTACTCAAGGCGCTGGACGAACTCGCCGTGGACACCGAGGTCCTCCGGGCGCCGCGCGGGCTGCTGAACGAGCCGGCCGCCCTTTACGCGCCCGGCTACCTGGACGACTGGGCCGCGAAGCTGCCGTCCCTGCGGGTCCGGGAGGTGCCGGATGTCAACCATTACACGATCGTGATGGGCGAGGCCGGCGCCGCGGCCGTGGCCGAAAGCGTGCGGGAGGCCCTGGCCGGCAGTTGAGGGAGCCTGTGGACGGCGCCTAGCCGCCGGCGAAGGGCGGCACCGCTCCTCAGCCGGCGGACTCGAGGATCCGGGTTATTGGAGTCCCCTGCAGTGCCGGGGCCGCAGCGGGCGAATTCCAGACACGTTCCTGCAACCTGGCGAGCAGGGCTTCCGCCTGGACCCGCTGCCCGAAATCGAGCTCCACCACTACATACTGCGGATCGTCCACCGGCCGGCTGATGCGGTGCGCGGTAACCCCCGACTCGGCACGGTTGACAGGGTCACGGTCGAACGCTGTCTTCCACAGGTCGAAATCCTTGATCTTGTGCTCAATCTGCAAGGTGTACATCTCGAGTCCTCCTTACGTCTCTTCTGTGGCTGCGGGATATTCCACGGTAGGAGCCGCGGGCCGGCCCGCGGTATCCCAGATATCTGGGAGGGCGGCCAGGGCCGCGCCGGGGTCCGGAGCGCCCTTGAGCCGGTCGATTCAGAAGGCGATGCCCAAGGTACATACTGATGTCATGACCACCAGCTGGGCGCTGAGCCGGAGTCTGGAACGCATCGGCAACCTCTGCCGGGACGTGCTGGATGACCATGAGCTGCGCCGGGGATTACTGGCTGAACTCGGAAGGACTGTGCCATTCAGCGCCTATGCCTGGCCCTTGTCAGACCCGGAGTCGGCCACCGGTATCTCGCCGATGGCCAGGATTCCCTGCCCGGAAGAACTGCCCGAACTGATCCGGCTTAAATACCTGACGGCGGATGCCCGCTGGACCTCCTTGATGGGTCAGCGCCGGCCGGCGACGACCCTGCTGCTGGCCACGGGAGGGCAGCCGGCGCGGAGCCGGCTCTGGAATGGGCTACTGAGGCGCTACGGCGTGACGGACGTGCTGTCCGTGGTATTCGCCGATAAACAAGGGTGCTGGGGCTGGCTCGACTTGTGGCGAGGCGACGATGAAGGCGCGTTTTCCGAGCCGGAGACCGATTTCCTGGCCACGGCGGCTCCGCTGGTGGCAGCAGGCCTGCGGCGGAGCCGGGCGGCACAATGGCGGCAGGGCGTCGACGTCGGTGCCGCGGCCCGGGCGGGCGTCGCTAAGCCCTTGCCGCCCCAGGCCGTGCTCGTCCTCGACGAGCGGCTCGCCGTGCGGGGCCAGACGGCTTCGGCCGCCGACTGGCTGGGGCTGCTGCAACGCGGGCCCCGGCCCTACGAAGGGATCCCCGCCGAGGTCCTGAATGTCGCCGCCCAACTCCTGGCGGAGGAAGCCGGAGTGGACGACCACCCGGCGATGTCCCGCGTACCGGTGGGGCGCGGCGGCTGGGCTCTTTTGCGCTCCAGCCGGATGGACCCCGGGACGGGGGCAACGCCTTCGCTCGCGGTGACCATCCAGGAATGCCCGGCGGCGGACCGGCTGGAAGCGTTCGCGCGCTGCTTTGCCCTGACGCCGCAGCAGCACCGGCTGCTGGGGCTCTCCGCGGGCGGCCTCAGTACCTCCGAGCTGGCAGCCGCACTGCAGATCCGCCCCTATACCGTGCAGGACCTTTTCAAGGCACTCTTCTTGGCCTGCGGTGTACGGAGCCGGGGCGCCCTGCTAGGGCTGGCCCTTGGAGCGGCGGCCGTGTCGCCTCCGGCTGCGGCAGCAGCTGACGGACAGTGATGACCAGGTGGGGCGCGCCTAGCCGCCGGCGAAGGGCGGCAGCACGTCGACGACGTCGTCCGGGCCCAGGACGGCGGTAGTATTACGGACAGCCACCTCGTTGAGCAGGAAGCTGGAGCGGGAGAGGATGCGTGCCAGCGGCGGCGTGCCGGCGGGCGGCTCTGGGCGTTCGACGGCGAGGACCGCCTCGACCAGGGTGGCCAGCGTGGCGCCGACGGGCAGCTCGAACTTTTCCTCGTCCATGCCGGCGGCAGCGCGCGCGGCAGCGAAGTAGCGTACGTTCACGGGTGGTTCAGCCTCCGATGGCGCTCATGCTGCGGTCCGGCTGGACGAAGTCCGGGGCGTCCAGTCCGACGTGGTCCATGCCGTGGGCCTTGGGCTTGAGCCACATGGCATCCTGCCAGCGCTCGGCGAGCTGTGCGTCGCTGGCACCGCCGCGCAGCAGCCCCAGCAGGTCGGTCTCCTCGCGGGAGAAGAGGCAGCTCATGATTTTGCCCTCCGCGGTGATCCGGGTGCGGCGGCAGTCCGCGCAGAACGGTTCGGTGACCGAGGCGATGATCCCCACGGTGCCCAGCACCGGGCCGGTGGCCTGGTCCGTGCCCGGCACGCGGGCGCGGACTTCGAATCGCTCGGCCGGGGCACCGTCGCGCTCCCGCGGATCGGCGCTGAGCACGTAGTCGACGGAGAGCAGGTCCCGGATCTCCGCGGCCGTGATCATGTTCCGGCGGGTCCAGCCGTGGTCGGCGTCGAGCGGCATCTGTTCGATGAACCGCAGTTCGTAGCCGCGGCCCAGGGCCCAGGCGAGCAGCGCGGGGGACTCGGCGTCGTTGATGCCGCGCATCAGCACGGCGTTGAGCTTCACGGGCCCCAGGCCGGCGGCCCAGGCGGCGTCGACACCGGCGAGGACTCGGCCCAGGAACGGGCGCCGGGTCAGCTGGGTGAAGGTTTCCTCGTGCAGCGAGTCCAGGGAGACGTTGATCCGGGTCAGCCCGGCTGCCTTCAGCCCGGCGGCCTTCTTGTCCAGCCCCACGGCGTTCGTGGTCATCGAGATCGGCAGGTCCGGGTGCGCCTGGCGAAGGGCCGAAATGATGTCCAGCAAGTCCGCCCTGACCAGCGGTTCGCCGCCGGTGAGCCGGAGTTCGCGGACCCCCAGCTGTTCGACGCCGATACGCACGATCCGCACGATTTCCTCCGCCGTCATGACGGCCTGCTTGGACAGCCATTCGAGGCCTTCGGCCGGCATGCAGTAGCTGCAGCGGAGGTTGCATTTGTCCGTCAGCGAGAGCCGCATGTCGGTGGCGCGGCGGCCGTACCGGTCCACCAGCCCGGGAGCCATTCCGGCCGGGCGCCCGGCCGGCTGCGGCGCCGGTACGTTCGGGCCGGGGCCGCTTTCCGCACGGGGCTGGGGCATGCCAAGCTGAACACTCATAAAGTCAGGCTACGCCACTGCGGGCCAGGCATCACGCCCCGGAGCCAACGAACTGACGCCTGCGAACTTATGCTGGAAGCGTGAACACGTCCCAGACCGTTCCATCTTCGGCCCCCAGCGGAACGCCGCAGCCCGCCCCGCGGCGCACCCCGTGGTGGGCCGCCGCTGCCGGGGTGGCCGCCGTCGGGGCCGGCGTCGTCCTGGGCGAACTCGCGGCCGGGCTGCTCAGCCCCTCGGTTTCGCCGGTCACGGCGGTCGGCGGCGCGGTGATCGACGCCGTCCCGCCGGGCGTCAAGGACTGGGCCATCTCGCTCTTCGGCACGGCCGACAAGCTGGCCCTGCTCGGCGGGATAGCGCTGGTGATCGCGGCGCTGGCCGCACTGGCCGGGGTGCTGGAATGGCGCCGCCGCTTCGCCGGGCTGGCCGTGATCGCCGTCTTCGGCCTGGTGGGCGTCGCGGCCGTGCTGACCCGGGCCGAGGGGAGCGCCAATGCCGTTCCCGTCCCGCTGCTGGCCGCCGCGCTGGGCATGGTGCTGCTGCGGTGGCTAATCCGCCGGCTCAAGGACTGGTTCGACGCCGGCCCCGCAGCGGAAGGCCCCGCAGCGGAAGGCCCCGCTGAGGCAGGCGCCGCAGATGGCGAACCGGCCGAGGTCACCAGGCACGAACCGGCCGGCCGCCCTGCCCGCCGCCGCTTCCTGCAGTCCCTTGCGGTTACGGCGGCGATCGCGGGCGTGGGCGGGGTGCTTGCGTCTACGTTGCGCGGCGCGGCGGCGGCCGTCGTGGAGCTGCGCGGCAGGCTGGTCCTGCCCGGCCCGGCGTCCCGTGCGCAGCCGATACCCGCCGGAGCCGAGCTGTCCCTGGCGGGACTGGACCCCCTGGTCACCCCGAACAAGGACTTCTACCGGATCGACACCGCCCTGCGTGTCCCGCTCGTGGATCCGCACGAATGGAAGCTCAAAGTCACCGGCCTGGTGGACCACGAGATCGAGCTGGACTTCGACACCCTGCTGGCCAAGCCCCTGACCGAGCGGTACATCACCATCGCCTGCGTCTCCAACGAGGTGGGCGGTGACCTGATCGGCAACGCGCGCTGGCTCGGCTGGCCCGTCCGGGAACTGCTGGCGCAGGCCGGGCCGAAACCGGGAGCGGACATGGTGCTCTCCCGCAGCGCGGACGGCTGGACCGCCGGCACGCCGCTGGAGGTGCTCACGGACACCCGGGACGCACTGCTGGCGGTGGGCATGAACGGGGAGCCGCTGCCGCTCGAGCACGGCTTCCCGGTCCGGCTCGTCGTGCCGGGGCTCTACGGCTACGTCTCGGCGACCAAGTGGGTCACCGAACTGAAGATCACCCGGTTCGCGGACGACGTCGCCTACTGGACCCCGCGGGGCTGGAGCGAGCGCGGACCGATCAAGACATCGTCGCGGATCGACGTGCCGCGGGCCGGCCGGAGCGTGAACGCGGGGACGGTGGACTTCGGGGGCGTGGCCTGGGCCCAGCACCGCGGCATCGGCAAGGTGGAAGTGCGGCTGAACCGTGGTGAGTGGAAGCAGGCCGAACTGGCACCCGCGATCTCCACAGACACCTGGCGCCAGTGGAAGCTCTCCCTGCCGCTGGGCCCGGGACAGTACGAGGTGCAGGTCCGCGCCACCGACCTCGACGGCGTCCCGCAGGCGGAGGAGCGCGCCCCGGTGGCGCCCAGCGGGGCCACCGGCTACCACACCGTTACAGTGGACGTGAAGTCCTAGCCAGCCGAGCCAAAGGTCAACAACGTATGCGCCGCACCGCCAACAGGCCCGTAACCGTGGAAGCCCACCGGGACAAGGTCCGGGCGCTGCTGGCGCCGCTCTCCGCCCGCGTCGACACCGTGCCGCTCCGGGAGGCGCTGGGCCGCGGACTGGCCCTCGGGATCACTGCCCCGCTGGACCTCCCGCCGTTCGCCAACTCGCAGATGGACGGCTTTGCCATCCGCAGCGCCGACGTGCCCGACGGCGGCGCCGAACTGCGCGTCGCGGATCCCGTCCCGGCCGGCGCACAGCCCGCCGGACTGGCCCCCGGCACAGCCGCGCCCATCATGACCGGAGCCATGATCCCGGCCGGGGCAGACGCCGTCGTGCCCATTGAGCAGGCCGTTCCGGATTCCTTCCCCGCCGCCGGGGAAGCCGCCACCGTCCGGCTGCCCGCGACCCCGGCGGGCACCTTCGTCCGCGACGCCGGCAGCGACATTGCCGCCGGGCAGCCAGCCCTGGCCGCCGGAACCTTCCTGGGCCCCGGCCAGCTGGGACTGCTGGCCGCGTTGGGCCTGAGCCAGGTGCCGGTGCACGCCGTTCCGAGGGTCTTGCTGGTGACGACCGGCGATGAGGTGGTGGAACCGGGCAGCCCGCTGCAGCCCGGCAAGATCTACGACGCGAACGGCACCTTGCTCGAGTCCGCCCTCCGCCAGGCCGGCCTCCACGTCACCCGCACCGGCATCTCCGCCGACGACCCCGAGGAGCTGGCATCCCTGCTGCGCCGGCACGCGGCCGAGGTGGATCTGATCATTACCACCGGGGGAGTCAGCAAGGGCGCGTACGAGGTGGTCCGGCAGGCACTGGCGGGCCACGACGTCGAGTTCGGCGGCGTGGCCATGCAGCCGGGCGGCCCGCAGGGCATCGGCACCTTCGAGGGCGTGCCGGTCCTCGGCTTCCCGGGGAACCCGGTCAGTTGCCTCGTCTCCTTCGAAATGTTCCTGCGGCCCGTGCTGGCCGAACTGTTCGGCTCGCCGGCGCCGCGGACCGTGGTCCGGGCCCGGCTGGCCGAAGCACTGACTTCCCCCGGGGCCAAGCACCAGGTCCGGCGCGGCACCCTCGGCGCGGACGGCACCGTCCGCTTGGAAGGCGGCGCGGGATCCCATCTGGTGCACGCCCTGGCACACTCCAATGCCCTCGTTCAGCTTCCGGTGGGAACCGCGGCGCTCGCCGAGGGCGATGAGGTGGAAGTATGGATGCTGTGAACGAAGCAGATACCCCAGACAAGCCCGTGCTGACCCATCTCCGGCAGGACGGCACCGCGCAGATGGTCGACGTGTCCAACAAGGCCGAGACCACGCGGGAGGCCACCGCCACCGCCACGGTCAACAGCACCGCGGAGGTCCTGGCCCTGCTCGGTGCAGGTGAATTGCCCAAGGGGGATGCGCTGGCCGTCGCGCGGGTCGCCGGAATCCTGGCTGCCAAGAAGACCCCGGACCTGATTCCGCTCTGCCACCCGCTGCCGATCACCAAGGTGACTGTCGATTTTGAGCTCGCAGCCGAGTCCGTCACCGTGTTCGCCACGGTCAAGACCCGCGGTGTGACCGGGGTGGAGATGGAAGCCCTCACCGCTGTCTCCGTGGCGGCCCTGAGCGTGTACGACATGATCAAGGCCGTGGACAAGCATGCAGTCCTGACGGACATCAAGGTGCTGGCCAAAAGCGGCGGCAAGAGCGGGGACTGGACACTGTGAGCAGCACCGAACCGCACCGCCACGGCGAAGCCACCGGCCGGAAGGCCGGCATCGTGATCGCCTCCACCCGCGCCGCGGCCGGGGTCTATGAAGATCTCACCGGCCCCGTCATCGTCGACTGGCTGACCGAACACGGCTTCGAGACGTTTCCCGCGCTGGTAGTTCCCGACGGCGAGCCCGTCGGTGCAGCCCTGCGGGCGCTGCTGACCCAGCACCCCGCCGTCATCATCACCAGCGGGGGCACCGGCCTCAGCCCCACCGACGCCACCCCGGAACAGACGCTGCCGCTGCTGGACCGGGAGATCCCCGGCATCATGGAAGGCCTGCGGAGCGCGGGCACGGCCAAGACGCCGACCGCCATGCTGAGCCGCGGCCACGCCGGCGCCGCCGGCAGCACCTTCATCGTCAACCTCCCCGGATCCCCGAAGGGCGTCATGGACGGCCTGGGCGTGCTGGACCCGATCATCGGACACCTCTGCGACCAGCTGGAAGGCAGCCATGGACACTGAATCCGCCTTTGAAATCGTGCACGCCGTCCTCAGCGCCGAGCCCATCTCGGTGGACCAGGCCATCGCGGCGGTCGAATCGGACACGGCCGGAGCCGTGGTGAGCTTCAGCGGCGTCGTCCGCAACCACGACGGCGGCAAGCCCGTGCAGCGGCTCAGCTACAGCGCCCATCCCACGGCACACCAGGTGCTGGCCGACGTCGTCGCGCAACTCGTTGCCGAGCAGTCGGCGGCCGGGTCGGGCCAGCCCGGCCAGCCGGGCCAGCCGGTCCGGATCTGGGCCGCGCACCGGACCGGCCCGCTGGAGATCGGCGATCCCGCCCTGGTCTGCGCCGTCTCCGCGGCGCACCGCGGACAAGCCTTCGCGGTCTGCGCCGAACTGGTGGACCGGATCAAGGAGCAGGTTCCGATCTGGAAGGAACAATTCTTCGCCGACGGCACCGTCGAGTGGGTGGGCGCGGGCGGGTAGGAGCCGCGGTCGGGGCGGGTAATGCACGGGTCCCGGTTCCAGCCGGGAAGCGCCACGGCGGTAGGGTTGATGCCATGACCGAACAACTCGCCGTCGCCGTCCTGGGCGCCAACGGGCGCATGGGCGCCGAGGCCGTCAAAGCCGTGGAAACCGCCGAAGACTTGAAGCTCGTCGCCGCCCTGGGCCGCGGCGACTCCCTCGACGCCCTGGTGGACTCCGGCGCCCGCATCGTGATCGACCTGACCGTGCCCGAGAGCACCGAAGCGAACGTCCGCTTCGCCGTCGAACACGGCATGCACGCCGTGGTCGGCACCACCGGCTGGGACGCGGAACGGCTGGCACGGCTGGAAGCGAACCTCGCGGGCCAGCCCGGCGTTGGCGTCCTCATCGCCCCGAACTTCGCCCTCGGCTCGGTCCTGGCGTCCGCGTTCGCCGCGAAGGCGTCCCGCTATTTCGAATCGGTTGAAATCATTGAACTGCACCACCCGGAGAAGGTGGACGCCCCCTCCGGCACCGCCGTCCGCACCGCCCAGCTGATCGCCGCCGAGCGCGCCGGCGCCGGCGTCGCGTCCAGCCCGGATGCCACCACCAGCGAACGCCCTGGCGCGCGCGGCTGCGAGGTCGACGGCGTCCGCGTCCACAGCGTCCGGCTGCGCGGCCTCGTGGCGCACCAGGAGGTCCTGCTGGGCGGGCCGGGGGAGCAGTTGACCTTCCGCCACGACTCCTTCGACCGTGCCTCCTTCATGCCCGGCGTCCTGCTGGGGGTGCGCAACGTCGCGGCGCACCCGGGGCTCACCGTAGGCCTGGACGGCTACCTGGATCTGGGCCTCTGATGGCCAACCTCCTGGCGTCCTTCAAAGCCAACCGCACCAAGATCTGGGTGGGCGCGGTGACGCTCCTGCTGGTGTTCTACCTGGTGGTGTCCCTGCAGCGCTCGGTGCTGCTGCTTTCCGATTCGAACATGGTGGCGAAGGCCCTCGGTCTGGCCTATCTGCTGCTGCCGATCGTCGGGGCCTGGGCGCTGGTACGGGAGCTCTTGTTCGGGGCCCGGACCGAGCGGCTGGCCAAGATCCTGGAAGCCGAAGGCGGCCTGCCGGAGGACACCCTGCCGCGCACGCCTGCCGGCCGGATCATCCGCGAGGCTGCGGATCTGGAGTTCGAGAAATACCGGGCGGAAGCCGAGGCCGCCCCGGGGGACTGGCGTTCCTGGTTCCGGCTCAGCTGCGCCTACGACGCCGCGGGGGACCGCAAGCGCGCCCGCGCCTCGATGCGCGACGCCGTCCGCCTCTTCCGCGCCGGGTCACCGGACACCGGCGCCTAGCCGGGCGGACCTTGGCGGGTCGCTTTCGGCCGGCGGACGACGGCGGCTAGCCGTTTCCCGGGCCTAGCGTGACCGTGCCCAGCGGCCGCGGCCCAGCTGGTTCGCGGCGTGGCCCACCCATTCCAGCGGTCCGCGCCAGGCCTGTGCCGCGAAAACGCCGCCAATGACCAGCGCGGCGACCGCCTGGGCCAAGTAAACGCCTTCCGTGCTCCACCCGGCGGGTAGTGGGTGTCCGTGCAGGGACGCCATCAGGCACACATGCGCCGTATACAGACTCAGGGTCAGGGCGCCGGCGCCGCGGAGCGGGAGCAGCGGGTCCAACTGCACCCAGTCGGCGAGCCGTGCCAACAGCAGGCAGAAACCCACCACCGCGGCGGCGACCCCAGAGGTGTGCAGCAGGTCCAGCGTGGTGCCAGAATGCGGGGCGCTCGACGCCAGCCACCAGACGGAACCAGACTGGTCGATGCCCGCGAGGTTCACCTGCAGCAGGCTCGCCAGCGGATAGGCCGGATCGCCCACCTTCTCCTGCAGCGCCGCCCGGCCGCCCCAGTCCTCCATCAGCACCACGCTCAGCCACTTGGCGAGAACCGCGGCGATGGTTCCGGCGGCCAGCAGCAGCCAGGGAACGGCCGCCTTGGCCAGCGCCAGCCGACCGATCGCCAGGCCGATCAGCAGGTAGGCGAGCCATTGCAGCACAGGGTAGTACCCGGTCAGGAACACGTCGCCGAGCAGCCGCGCCGGAGTGGCCAGATCCTCCCAGCCGGGGTTGTGGCCGAGCCGGAGGGGCGGTTCGGCGGACAACAGCCATGGCCGCAGGAGATAGGCCAGGACCGGGGTTGCCAGCAACCAGGCCGCCGTCAGGGCCCAGAGGCGTTTCGCGCGGAGGCCGACGAACGGCAGCACACAGAGAAACAGCAGGGCGTAGTTGACCAGGATGACCGCGATGTTGACCTCCAGGCCGCCGAGGGAAAGCCCGACGGCGCCCACGACGAGTGCCCGGAGCGCTATGCCGCGGCGGGCCGCCCATAACTCCGCGCCCTCCAGCGGGCGCTCCTTTCCGGTGGACAGCGCCAGGCCGATCCCCGCGAGCACGGCAAAGAGTGCGGCCGCGCGGCCGGAGAACGTGAGGCCGATCCAGGTGGGGGTGAGCTGCGGATCGGTTTCGAAGGTGGGGAGCACGTGGGTCGCCATCATGCCCAGCAGCGCCAGCCCCCGGGCTGCGTCGACGCCGGTAAGCCGGGGCGCCGCCGCCTTGGCACTGGCGGTCCTTGAAGTCGTAGCCATACCGCGCGAGGTCATCTTCTGATCGTCTCATGTGCCGCCGGCCCCGGCCCGTCGCCGGGGCTGCGCCGGCCGGGGCGGCTGTTCGGGTACAGCGGCAAAGCAGTCCTTGTATTCGAATATATGTTCGAATAACATGGCCAGCATGAACAATGCATCAGAGCCGGGCCCCGAAGTCCGCCAGACTGCCGGTTTCCACCAGATGGCCGGTTTCCATCAGACTGCCGGTTTCCACCAGACTGCCGCTCCTCTCAAGGCAGCTGGCGCCGTAGATACCACCGGCGTCCTCAAGGCCATGAGCCCGGGTGTGGTGGATTTCCTCTTCCGGCGCCTGGTCGCGGGGGAGGCCGCCGAAGACGTCCAGTGGCATCGTGAAGGGACGGCCCTGTCCGCCCAGGCGCCCGGCGCCGAACTGGCCCGCCGGCTCGCCGAGACCGACCTCGAGGCGCTCACCCCTACGGAGCTGTTCCACTACGTCCGTGCCGCGCAGCGGCTCTCGGCCTGGGCTGAGGCGTTGCGCGAGGAGGCTGTGAGCCGCTACTGCGCCGTTCCCCCGGGGCGTCCCGGAACCCCGGCAGACGCGGCGCGGGAGGGCTGAATTTGACGCGCATCACTCCGTCGCCATTGTCCTAACAAGCCACGGACAAGGTAACGTTTTTCCTATGGCTGACTCTGACATTCGCTCTTACACGTTTGGAACCCTTGTGACCGCCATGGTCACTCCGTTCACCAACGACGGTGAGGTCGACTATCAGCAGTCCGCAGAGCTGGCCAACAAGCTCGTCGACGACGGCAACGACGCCCTCGTAATCTCCGGCACCACGGGTGAAACCTCCACGCTGGAAGATGACGAAAAGGAAAAGCTGTTCCGCGTCATCGTCGAGGCCGTGGGGGACCGGGCCAAGGTCATCGCCGGCACCGGCACCAACCACACCTCGCACTCGATCGAGATGGCCAAGCGGGCCGCCAAGGCCGGCGCGCAAGGCCAGCTGATCGTCACCCCCTACTACAACAAGCCAAGCCAGGCCGGGATCCAGGCCCACATCGAGGCCGTCGCCGACGCCGCGGACCTGCCCGTCATGGTCTACGACATCCCGGGCCGTGCCGGTGTGCCGATCCTGCCCGAGACCATGATCCGGCTCGCGGACCACCCCCGCGTCATCGCCCTCAAGGACGCCAAGGCCGACTTCGCCGCGGTCACGCGCGTGATGGCGAACACCGAACTGGATGTCTACTCCGGAGACGACGGGCTGACCCTGCCGTGGATGGCGGCCGGCGCCGTCGGGCTGGTCAGCGTCTCGGCGCACGTGGCCACCAAGCAGTTCCGTGCGATGATCGATGCAGCACTTGCAGGCGATTTTGCCACCGCCCGCACCATACATTTCGAACTGGACCCAGTGGTCCGTGCAGTGATGACCCATATCCAGGGTGCTGTTGCTGCGAAGCAAGTTCTTAAGTGGCAGGGAGTCCTGCCCAACTCGGTTGTCCGTTTGCCCCTCGTGGAGCCGGGCGAAGCCGAGATCGAAACGATCCGCGAGGACTTGGCGGAAGCAGGACTCGTCTTCTCCTGATCCGGCCCTGCCTGATCGAACAGAAGATCCCTCCTGCTCCGCCTGGAAAGTAGTGCACTATGACCCAAACCGCCCTTCCCGGCCTCGTCACGCCGCCGAAACTGCCCAAGAACACCCTGCGGATCGTTCCGCTTGGCGGCCTCGGGGAGATTGGCCGCAACATGACTGTCTTCGAAATCGACGGCAAGCTGCTCATCGTTGACTGCGGCGTCCTCTTCCCGGAAGAGACCCAGCCCGGCGTTGACCTGATCCTGCCCGATTTCTCCTACATCGAGAACCGCATGGACGACATCGTCGCCGTCATCCTCACGCACGGCCACGAGGACCACATTGGTGCCGTCCCGTACCTGCTGCGCCTGCGCAACGACATCCCCATCGTCGGCTCGCAGTTGACGCTGGCCCTGATCGAGGCGAAGCTCCTGGAACACCGGATCAAGCCGAACACCCAGATCGTGAGTGAGGGCCAGGTCCAGAAGCTCGGCCCCTTCGAGTGCGAATTCGTAGCCGTCAACCACTCGATCCCGGACGCCCTCGCCGTCTTCCTGCGCACCTCCGGCGGCACCGTGCTGCACACCGGCGACTTCAAGATGGACCAGCTTCCCCTCGACGGCCGGATCACCGACCTGCGCCACTTCGCCAAGCTCGGCGAAGAAGGCGTGGATCTGTTCATGTCCGACTCCACGAACGCCGACGTCCCCGGCTTCACCACCGCGGAAAAGGAAATCGGCCCCACCCTGGACCGGCTCTTCGGCCAGGCGTCCAAGCGCATCATCGTGGCGTCGTTCTCCTCGCACGTGCACCGCGTCCAGCAGGTCCTCGACGCCGCCGCGAACCACAACCGCAAGGTGGCCTTCGTCGGCCGCTCCATGGTCCGCAACATGGCCATCGCCGCCAAGCTCGGCTACCTCGAGGTGCCGGCGGGCATCCTCGTCGACATCAAGAACATCGACAACCTGCCGGATAACCGCGTGGTCCTGATGTCCACCGGCTCCCAGGGCGAGCCGATGGCGGCGCTGTCCCGCATGGCGAACGGCGACCACCGCGTCATCGTCGGCCAAGGCGACACCGTGATCCTCGCGTCCAGCCTCATCCCGGGCAACGAAAACGCCGTCTTCCGCATCATCAACGGCCTGCTCAAGCTCGGCGCGGACGTCATCCACAAGGGCAACGCCAAGGTACACGTCTCCGGCCACGCGGCCGCGGGCGAGCTTCTCTACTGCTACAACATCCTTGAGCCGCTCAACGCGATGCCGGTGCACGGCGAGACGCGCCACCTGATCGCCAACGGCAAGATCGCCCTCGAGTCGGGCGTCCCGGAGGAAAGCATCCTGCTGGCGGACAACGGCACCGTCATCGACCTCCGCGACCACCAGGCCGACGTCGTCGGCCAGGTCGAGGTCGGCTTTGTCTACGTTGACGGCTCCAGCGTCGGCGAAGTCACCGAAGCGGACCTCAAGGACCGCCAGACCCTGGGCGACGAGGGCTTCATCTCGATCATCACGGTCATCCACCGTGCAACCGGCAAGGTGGTCTCCGGGCCGGAGATCCACGCCCGCGGCGTGGCCGAGGACGATTCCGTTTTCGACGAGATCATCCCCAAGATCAACGCCGCACTCGAGGAAGCCGTGCAGAACCGGGACCACACCTCGCAGCAGCTCCAGCAGGTTGTCCGCCGCGTCGTCGGTACCTGGGTCAACCGCAAGCTGCGCCGCAAGCCCATGATCATCCCGGTGGTCCTGGAGGCGTAGGCCCGCGCACGGCCCGGCAAAAGCACAGCCCGGCAACGAGCACGGCACACGAGCTGCACCGAAACGGCCCTCCCCGCCGGCACCGCCTTCCCGGCGGCGCCGCCGGGGAGGGCCGTTTCCGTTGCCAGGAAGCCCCCTGGGCGCGGTGGCGGCGGGGAAACCAGCCGCCCGGGCGGTTCAACATGAACCCCGCCTGCCCCGGAAATCCGCGGTTTTCCGCCCGGCGTCCGGTACCGTTGCGGGTATGGCGACACGCACCTCCTCCGCGCCTAGAGGCAACTCCAGCGGCAACTCACGCGGCAATTCAAAGAGCACCACCGGCGGCTCTGCAGGCCGGGGCTCGGGCGCAGCTGCGTCCAAGACCAGCCGTCCGCAGGGAACCGCGCGCACCCGGCAGCTTGCCGCCGTCGAACCGCGGCAGCCGTGGCTGGTGCGGATTGTGGCCGGGGCCTGGCTGGGGGTAGGCCACGTGGTGGGCGCCGGTATCCGCCGGATCGGCCACGATGTCAGCGACCTCGACCCGGCCGACCGCCGCGACGGCGCCGCCCTGTTCAACCTCGCGCTCGGCGTCTTCATTGCCACCTTCGCCTGGTGGGGCTTCCAAGGCTGGCTCCCGGACCTGGTCTTCGGAGTCGTCAACGGCACCTTCGGCTGGATGTCCCTGCTGCTGCCGCTGATGCTCTTCGTTTGCGCCTTCCGGCTCTTTCGCCAGCCGGTCGACGGCCGCGGCAACAACCGGATCGGCATCGGCTTCCTCATCATGACCTTCGCCGGCAGCGGCCTGGCGCACATCATCGGCGGCCAGCCGACCGTCGCCGACGGCTTCGACGGGCTCCGCCGCGCAGGCGGCATGCTCGGCTACCTCGCCGCCGCCCCGCTGGCGACCATCCACGCCGCCGTGCCCGTCGCGCTCTACAGCCTGCTGGCCTTCACCTCGCTGCTCATCGTCACGGCCACACCTTTCGGCGCCATCCCGTCCCGGCTGCGCGGCGCCTACGAGCACCTGATGGGCATCGACCTGCAGGACTACCCGGACGAAGCCGGGAACGACGCCCACGACCGCAGCTACCTGTACGAGAACGACGCCCCCGCACCCAAGAAGAAGCGCAAGCGCCTGTTCGGCAAGGACGACGACGGCGACGCCCGGCTGGAAGGCTACGTCGGCGACGAAGCCTTCGAACACGCCGTCGTCGACGACGACGAAACGACCGCAGGCGCCGCCGGCACAAAGGCAGGCGGCAAGGCCGCCAAGGCCGTGGCGCCCGGCGTCCGGCGGCCCACGCAGGCCGAAATCGCCGTCGAAAAGATCAAGGCGGCCCAGGGCCTTGGCAGCACCGCGGCCGGCGCCGCGGCGGAGAACGCCACCGAGGCGATCCCGCTCGTCACACCCGGCATGGTCGCCGCCGGATCCCTGAACCCCTCCCCGAACGCCGGCGCCGCCGTTCCCAAGGTCCCCGCGAACCCGGTTGCCCCGGCGCCGCCGCCCACCCCGATCCCGCAGCGCACCGAACAACTCTCGCTCGCCGGCGACGTCACCTACACGCTGCCGGCGTCGGACATGCTCACCCCCGGCTCCATCCCCAAGGAACGCACCGAGGCCAACGACGCGATCGTCGCCTCGCTGACCGAGACGCTAACCCAGTTCAACGTCGATGCCCAGGTCACCGGGTTCAGCCGCGGACCCACCGTGACCCGCTACGAAATCGAACTGTCACCGGGCACCAAGGTGGAACGCGTCACCGCCCTGTCCAAGAACATCTCCTACGCCGTCGCGAGCTCGGACGTGCGCATCCTGAGCCCCATCCCGGGCAAGTCGGCCATCGGCATCGAGATCCCCAACACGGACCGCGAGACGGTGTCGCTCGGCGATGTGCTGCGCAGCCAGAACGCGCGCCGGACGGACCACCCCATGGTCATGGGCGTCGGCAAGGACGTCGAGGGCGGCTACGTCGTCGCCAACCTCGCGAAGATGCCGCACCTGCTCGTGGCCGGCGCCACCGGTGCCGGCAAGTCCTCGTTCGTGAACTCGATGATCACCTCGATCCTGATGCGCGCCACCCCGGACGAGGTCCGCATGGTCATGGTGGACCCCAAGCGGGTCGAGCTGACCGCCTACGAGGGCGTCCCGCACCTGATCACCCCGATCATCACCAACCCCAAGAAGGCCGCCGAGGCGCTGCAATGGGTGGTCCGAGAAATGGACGCCCGCTACGACGACCTCGCCAACTACGGCTTCAAGCACATCGACGACTTCAACAAGGCGGTCCGGGCCGGAAAGGTGCACCCGCCGGAGGGCTCCAAGCGCGTCATCCGCCCGTACCCGTACCTGCTGGTGATCGTGGACGAACTCGCCGACCTCATGATGGTGGCCCCGCGCGACGTCGAAGACTCCATCGTCCGCATCACCCAGCTCGCCCGCGCCGCCGGCATCCACCTGGTGCTCGCCACGCAGCGGCCCTCCGTCGACGTCGTCACCGGCCTGATCAAGGCCAACGTCCCGTCCCGCATGGCCTTCGCCACCTCCTCCGTGACCGACTCCCGCGTGGTCCTGGACCAGCCCGGCGCCGAGAAGCTGATCGGCCAGGGCGACGCGCTCTTCCTGCCGATGGGTGCCTCCAAGGCGATGCGCGTGCAGGGCGCCTGGGTGACCGAGTCCGAAATCCATAAGGTCGTCGAACATGTCAAGGGCCAGCTCAAGGCCGTCTACCGGGACGACGTTGCCCCCGAGGCGCAGAAGAAGCAGATCGACGACGACATCGGAGACGACCTCGAGGTCCTGCTGCAGGCCACCGAGCTCGTCGTCACCACGCAGTTCGGCTCGACGTCGATGCTGCAGCGCAAGCTGCGGGTCGGCTTCGCCAAGGCCGGCCGCCTGATGGACCTGCTGGAGTCCAGGGGAGTGGTGGGCCCCTCAGAGGGCTCCAAGGCCCGCGACGTCCTGGTCAAGCCGGACGACCTTGCCGCGGTCCTGGCCGCCATGAAGGGCCAGGACGGCCCGGTCGCCACCGATTCGCAGACGGCCGCGCTGAGCGAGAACGCGAACGCCAACATCGCCCAGGGCGGCTACGCGGAGGACCTGGTGGCCGCCGACCTGGACAACCGCACCCAGAGCGTCGACTACTACGACGGCGCCGACGGCCCCGGCGACGACGACGAGGGTTCCGAGGACGCCTGGTCGCTGACCGGACGGTAGCCGGCGGCGAGACGGTAGCCTAGGAAGGTGACTAGCGCCGAAACCAACGCCGGGTCCGCCCCGCGGATCTGGAACCTGCCCAACATCCTCACGATGCTGCGGATCGCGCTGGTGCCGTTTTTCGTCTGGTTCCTCCTCGCCGATGCCCCGGGCCTGGACGCGCAGAACGGCGCGTGGCGCTGGGCCGCCGTCGTCGTCTTCGCGGTGGCGATCTACACGGACAAGCTCGACGGCGACATCGCGCGCAGCCGCGGGCTAATCACCGACTTCGGCAAGATCGCGGACCCGATCGCGGACAAACTGCTGATCGGCTCGGCCCTGGTGATGCTTTCCCTGCTCGGCGAACTGCCCTGGTGGGTCACGGTCCTGATCCTCGTCCGCGAGTGGGGCGTCACGGCGCTGCGCTTCTTCGTGATCCGCTACGGCGTGATCCCGGCATCCCGCGGCGGCAAGCTCAAGACCGTCGTGCAGACCGCGGCGATCTTCCTGTACGTGATGCCGCTGGCCTCGATTGCGCCGTGGCTGGGATTCCTGGCCTTCGCGGTCATGATGGCCGCCCTGGCGATCACGGTCTGGACCGGCGCCGAATATGTCGTTGAAGCCCTCAAGCTGCGCGCCAGCGGCATCCGGGCCAAAAAGCAGCAGGTCCAGGAGGGGACGCCATGAGCAATCCGCAGCAAAACGCCCACCCGGGGCTGCACCCGAATCTGCACCGGCTCGCCGAGCAGGCTGTGGCCCGCGCCATTGAGCGCGGGCTGACCGTGGCCACGGCTGAGTCGCTCACCGCCGGAATGGTGGCCGCCGTGCTGGCCGATACCCCCGGTGCGTCCGGCATGCTGCAGGGCGGTGTGGTCGCCTATGCGAACTCGGTCAAGGCCAGCATCCTGGGCGTGTCCCGCGAACTCCTCGACGCCGCCGGGTCGGTGGACGGTCAAGTTGCCGCGGCGATGGCCGCCGGTGCGCGCACCGCGTGCGGTACCGACGTCGCCGTGGCCACCACCGGGGTGGCGGGCCCGGAGGCGCACGACGGCAAGGATGTGGGAACCGTTTTCATCGGACTCGCCACGGCAGAAGGCGCGACGTCGTTCGCGTACCACTTCGAGGGGAGCCGCCAGGAGATCCGGGCGCTGGCGTGCGGCGCCGCCCTGGAGCGCCTGCTCGAAGCCCTATCGCCGGCAAGCTACCGCGGGTAAAGTTGCCGGGAACAAAAGTTGATTCCGAATAGTTGTTACATTGTGTCGCCCCCGAATAAGGGTGGCGCCTAGGATGAAATCATCACAACGTTCGCACTAAACCGCGAACAACACATACGAGGGAGCAAGGCGATACAGATGGTAAAGCAGCCCGTATCCGTGAACGGCGTTGTCCGCTGGAAGGATGTGGGCCTCGCCGATCAGGCAAAGAGCGAACAGAAGGAGCGCAAGATGGTTGTACTTCGTCACGAAATCGGTGATGTCCTGCGCGATGTCCGCCAACGCCAAGGCCGTACCCTCCGCGAAGTCTCGCACAGTGCCCGTGTATCCCTGGGCTACCTGAGTGAAGTGGAACGCGGCCAGAAGGAAGCCTCCTCGGAGCTGCTCTCCTCGATCTGCTCGGCCCTCGACGTCCCGTTGTCCAGCATGCTCCGCGAAGTCAGCGACCGCGTCGCCGTGGCCGAGGGCGTAGCGGTACCGGACACCGTGCCCCAGGAATTTGCGCAGCGCTACGGCCGTGACCTGGACCGTGAACTCAACACCGAGCTGAACGACGAGCTGGCCACAGGCCTGCTCTCCGGGGCCCGCTAGCCCCACTCCATTCGATCCAAAGGAAGGTCCCCGGCGGTGTGCCGGGGACCTTTTCCGTGTCCTGGAGCCATGTTCTGGCCGGTGCTCCTTCGCCGGAGCGGCTTAGAGGCCTTCGTCGCGCGGGAAGCCGTCGCGTTCGTAGGTGGCGTTGAGCTTCGCCATGTAGCCGGCGAAGGCTTCCAGTTCCCCGGCTGGCCACTCTGCCAGCCGTTCGCGGAAGACCTCGCGGCGCGCATCCTGGACCAGGTGCATCTTCTCCTCGCCCTTGGCCGTCAGGCTGATGGCCTGGGCGCGGCCGTCCAGCGGGTCGGCTTCCTTTGATACCAGGCCGAGGCCTTCCAGGAAGGCGACCTGGCGGCTCACCGAGGGCTTGCCGACGCCGATGCAGGAGGCCAGTTCGGTCAGCCGGATGGGCCCCTTGGTCCGAAGGACCGACAGCAGCCCGTAGGCCGCAGGCTCCATCTCGGGGTGGACTTGGCGGGAGAGCTGCTGCGACATGGAACGGGCACGCCGCCACAGCAGGCTCAACTGGCGCTCGACGGCGGCCAGCGCCTCCTCCGCGGCGGGTTCGCCGGTCCCGGAAATTGGCGCCGGATCCGGGGCGGCGTCGCTTGGGTTGCTCATAGCAACCATTCTAGGGTCCGCGCCCGTGAGAGACTTTATCGGTGAGAATCAGCGACTTCTGGCGGCTTATGGACGACGAGTTCGGGGCGGGATATTCCCGGGTCCTCAGCAGCTCCCTGGTGCTGGCGGGTGTGGGCGGACGCACCGCGGACCAGGCGCTGAGCGCGGGCGTACCGCCCAAACAGGTCTGGCTGGCGCTCTGCGATGTCCAGGATGTGCCCGCCGAACGGCGGCTCGGCCGCGACGTTAAGCCGCGCTGACCGGGCCCTCCCCGGCGCCGCTCCGGCACCGGGCCGGCACCGGGCCGCCACCGGTCCGGCGCCGGTCGTCGGGCATCGGACGACTGACACGCCGCTGCGATTGTTCGAATATCTGTTCGGGTCGGGCTATGCTTTTTTCAGAGCGTTATCCACATACGCGACGGCGGCGGCAACTTTGTCAGTGGCTGCCACTAGCGTCAGGGATGACATAACAACGGCCGCGACGGCCACTCTCCAGCGAGAAAGTATTAGAGGTGTGAATCATGGCCGCAGCCCCGGATCGCCAGAAGGCGCTCGACGCAGCGCTAGCCCAGATTGACAAGCAGTTCGGCAAGGGCTCCGTCATGCGCCTGGGCGACGAAGTCCGCGCACCCATCGAGGTCATCCCCACCGGCTCCATCGCACTGGACGTGGCCCTCGGAATTGGCGGCCTGCCCCGCGGCCGCGTCGTCGAGATTTACGGCCCTGAGTCCTCCGGTAAGACCACCGTCGCGCTGCACGCCGTGGCCAACGCCCAGCGCCAGGGCGGCATCGCCGCATTCATCGACGCCGAGCACGCCCTCGACCCGGAATACGCCGCCAAGCTCGGTGTGGACACCGACGCGCTGCTCGTCTCCCAGCCGGACACGGGTGAGCAGGCGCTTGAAATCATGGACATGCTGATCGGCTCCGGCTCGCTGGACGTGATCGTCATCGACTCCGTCGCCGCTCTGGTACCCCGCGCCGAAATCGAAGGCGACATGGGCGACAGCCACGTCGGCCTGCAGGCGCGGCTGATGAGCCAGGCGCTGCGTAAGATCACCGGCCGGTTGAGCCAGACCAAGACCACCGCAATCTTCATCAACCAGCTGCGCGAGAAGATCGGCGTGTTCTTCGGCTCCCCGGAAACCACCACCGGTGGTAAGGCGCTGAAGTTCTACGCCTCGATCCGCATCGACGTCCGCCGCATCCAGACCCTCAAGGAGGGCGCGGACTCTGTCGGCAACCGGACCAAGGCGAAGATCGTCAAGAACAAGATGGCTCCGCCCTTTAAGATCGCCGAATTCGACATCATCTACGGCCAGGGCATCTCCCGCGAGGGCGGCATCATCGATATGGGTGTCGAGCACGGCCTGATCAAGAAGTCCGGCTCGTGGTTCACCTACGACGGGGACCAGCTGGGCCAGGGCATGGAGAACTCCCGGCGCTTCCTGCGGGACAACCCGGAACTCGCCGCCGAACTCGAGCGCCTGATCAAGGAAAAGCTCGGCGTCGGCGTCAAGGCCGCCGACCCGGAGGAATCACCGAAGCTGAAGGCCGTTGACGGCTTCTAACAGCCGGGCCTCCGCCGCACGACGCCGCAAGGGGTCAGGATTCTCTTCCCGGAATCCTGGCCCCGGCGTCGTTGACGGCCCCGGCGACCCGCACCGGACCGGGCAGCCGGCGCCCGAGCAGGATGCCGACGCTGATCCCGCCGCCGTGGCACGCGCCGTCGTGCTGCGGCAGCTGACCAACTCGCCCAAGAGCCGGCTGCAGCTTTCCCGCAAGCTGGCCGAGCGCAACATCCCGGACGACGTGGCCGAGGCCGTCCTTGACCGCTTCGAAGAGGTCCGCCTCATCGACGACGCCGAGTTCGCCGATATGTGGGTGCGGAGCAGGTCCCAGACGCGGAAGCTGGCCAAGGGCGCCCTGCGCCGGGAGCTGGCTGAGAAGGGCATCGACGAGGAGACCGCTGCCGGCGCCCTCGAACAGCTCAGTGACGAGGACGAGGAAACCGCGGCGCGGGAACTCGTGGAACGCAAGGTGCGGAACGCGAGGGGACTGGAAGACCGTGCCGAGCGGGACAAAACGGTGCGTCGGCTGGCCTCCATGCTCGCGCGCAAGGGCTACCAGCCGTCGCAGGCCTTCCGGATCGTGGGGGAGGTCCTGGACGCTGCCCTCGAAGAGCAGGACGGCGGTGCCTGAAGCGAGGCTCTTCGCGGCTTCGAAACGAGGCATCCGCGAATACGGCCACGCCGAACCGGTACCCTTAACAGGTGAGTTTGACCATTCCTTCCCCCGCCGCCGGCGGAGCCCCTTATCCGGATGAGACTGCCCCGGCCCGCACCTACCAGGTGCGGACCTTCGGCTGCCAGATGAACGTGCACGACTCCGAGCGGATGTCCGGAATGCTCGAAGCCGCCGGTTACGTCCGCTCCGAAGGCGAACTGGCCGACGTCGTCGTCTTCAACACCTGCGCGGTGCGGGAAAACGCCGACAACAAGCTCTACGGCAACCTCGGCATCCTCCGCCCGGTCAAGGAAGCCAACCCCGGCATGCAGATCGCCGTTGGCGGCTGCCTGGCGCAGAAGGACCGCGAAACCATCCTCAAGAAGGCGCCCTGGGTCGACGCCGTCTTCGGAACGCACAACGTCGGCGCCTTGCCCGCCCTGCTGGACCGCGCACGCCACAATGACGAGGCGCAGCTGGAAATCCTGGAATCGCTCGATGTGTTCCCCTCGACGCTGCCCACCAAGCGTGACTCCGTCTATTCCGGCTGGGTCTCCATCTCGGTCGGCTGCAACAACACCTGCACCTTTTGCATCGTCCCCGCGCTGCGCGGCAAGGAAAAGGACCGCCGGCCCGTCGACATCCTCGCCGAAATCCAGGCCCTCGTCGACGACGGCGCCATCGAAGTCACACTGCTGGGCCAGAACGTGAACTCCTACGGCGTCGAGTTCGGCGACCGGCAGGCGTTCTCCAAGCTGCTGCGCGCCTGCGGCGAGATCTCCGGGCTGGAGCGCGTCCGGTTCACCAGCCCGCACCCGGCCGCCTTCACCGACGACGTCATCGACGCCATGGCCGAGACCCCCAATGTCATGCCGCAACTGCACATGCCGCTGCAGTCCGGCTCGGACAAGGTGCTCCGGGAGATGAAGCGGTCCTACCGTTCCACCAAGTTCCTCGGCATCCTGGACAAGGTCCGGGAGAAGATCCCGCATGCCGCCATCTCCACCGACATCATCGTCGGGTTCCCCGGTGAAACCGAGGAGGACTTCCAGGCCACGCTCGACGTCGTGGAGAAGTCCCGCTTCGCCACCGCCTTCACCTTCCAGTACTCCAAGCGGCCCGGCACGCCTGCCGCGGAACTCCCGGACCAGCTGCCCAAGGCCGTGGTCCAGGAACGCTTCGAACGGCTCACCGCCCTGCAGGACCGGATCGCCGCCGAGGAGAACGCCCGCCAGCTGGGCCGCCGCGTCGAGGTCATGGTGACTGCGCAGTCGGGCCGAAAGGCCGGGGAAACCCACCGCCTCTCCGGCCGCGCCCAGGACCAGCGCCTAGTGCACTTCTCCGTGCCGGACGGCGCCGAAGCACCCCGCCCCGGAGACCTCGTCACGGTGACAATCACCGAGGCCGCGGCGTTCCACCTCGTCGCCGACCCGGCCACTGCCGACGACTACAGCCTGCGCCGCTCACGCGCCGGCGACGCCTGGGACCGGTCCCAGGCCGATTCCTGCGGCGCTCCGGCCGCCGGCAGCGGCTCGGGAGGCACATCCGGCGTTTCGCTGGGCATGCCGAGCCTCCCGGTCCGCGGCCGCTAACCCCGTGCCCGCCCCCGCCCCTTACGACGGCCCCGACCCTGCCGGCGCCCCCGACGATTCCGCGGCACCGGGAAAATCCGGCGCCGCGGAACCGACACCGCCGGTCATCGCCGTCGTCGGGCCCACCGGCTCCGGAAAGTCGGATCTGGCTGTCTCGCTGGCACTGGCCCTCGACGGCGAGGTCGTCAACGCCGACGCCATGCAGTTCTACCGCGGCATGGACATCGGTACGGCCAAGATCACCGCCGCCGAACGCCGGGGAGTGCCGCACCACCTGCTGGACATCCTCGATGTGACCGAGGAGGCCAGTGTCTCGGACTTCCAGCAGCAGGCGAGGGCCGTGATTGCGGACATCCACGCCCGGGGCAAACGGGCCATCCTCGCCGGCGGCTCAGGCTTATACGTCCGCGCCGCCCTGGACGTGCTCGAATTCCCCGGAACCGACCCCGCCATCCGGCGCCGCCTGGAAGCGGAGGAAGCAGCGGCCGGCCTCGCGCCGCTGCGTACCCGGCTGGAACTCGTGGATCCGGTCTCCGCCGGGCGGCTGGGTGATGCCCGCCGCGTCATCCGGGCACTGGAGGTCTTCGAACTGACCGGGCGGCCCTTCAGCTCCTTCATGCCCACCCGCGAGTACTTCCAGCCGGCCGTGCAGATCGGGATCCAGGTGGACCGCGAACAGCTGCGGGCACGCCTAGCCGCCCGGGTCCACGCGATGGTGCAGCAGGGGCTGCTGGCGGAGGTCCGGCGCCTCGACGCCGAAGGGCTGCGCCGCGGCAAGACCGCCTCGCGGGCACTGGGCTACGCGCAGTTCCTGAAAGTCGTCGACGGCGCGGCGGACCAGGAGCAGGCCGCCGAAGAGACCATTGTCGCGACCCGGCAGTTCGCCCGGCGCCAGCTCACCTGGTTCCGCGCCGACCCCCGGATCAACTGGCTTGACTGGCAGGACCCCGGACTGCTGGCGAAGGCCGCTGCGCTCTCCCGCTGAAGATCTCCCGCTGAAGATCTCCCGCTGAAGCCACCGCCAAAGATCCATCGCTACGGATCCTGGCGCTGCGGCTTTTGACGGGGTGGCCGGTGTCACGGTTCCGTCCCGGCCTGGCCGGAACGGTAACCTTGGAGCATGGACGAAACCCTTGCCACGGCCGCTGACCACCATGCTGCTTCAGGCACTGCCGCGCTCGGCGGCCTGAAGTTCTCGAAGGGCCACGGAACCGGCAACGACTTCGTCCTGATCGCGGACCCCAACGGTGCCCTCTCCGTCACCCCGGAGCAGGTCGCCGCCCTCTGCGACCGCCACCGCGGCATCGGTGGCGACGGACTCATCCGCGCCGTTCCCTCTCGGCTGCTCGCCGAAGGCCGGGACCTGCTTGGCGACCACCCCGGGGCCGAATGGTTCATGGACTACCGCAACGGTGACGGCTCGCTGTCGGAAATGTGCGGCAACGGCGTCCGCGTCTTCGTCCACTTCCTCATCAACGAGGGGCTGGTCGACCTGCCGGCCGGCGAGTCGCTCACCATCGGAACCCGCGGCGGTGTGAAGACCGTGGTCCGGACGGCGGCCGGCTACGCCGTGGACATGGGCCCCTGGGAGTTCATCTTCCCGGGAGAAGCAACCGCGCGGGCCATGGATTCGCTGGTCAGCGCCGACGGTCTGGAAGTCGCCAGGCCCGCGCTGTCCGTCAGCATGGGGAACCCGCACACCGTGGTCGCGCTGGCGGAACTCGCGGAACTCGACGCCACGGACCTCTTCAGGGCACCCCGCGTCGACCCGGTGCCGCCGCACGGGACCAACGTTGAGTTCGTCGTGCCGTCCGAGCCGCTCGTTCACGACGGTGTCGGGACCATCACCATGCGCGTGCACGAAAGGGGAGTGGGGGAGACCCTGTCCTGCGGGACCGGCGCCTGCGCCGCCGCCGTCGCGATCCGGCACTGGGCCGGCCAGGGCGCCCCGGACACCTGGAACGTTGCGGTTCCCGGCGGCGTCGTCGGCGTGAAATTCTTCCTCGCCGCGGACGGCCACGAGCACGTGGAGCTTAGCGGCCCGGCCGTGATTGTTGCTAGCGGGACGCTTTCCTGACCCGCAGGATCCGGAAGGATTTTGACGTGCTCTCGCGGGTGACGCTGAAGCTGCTGTCGAGCTCCGCCGTCAGCCAGCGCTGAAGCGAATCCGAACCAAGGTTCTTCTGGACCACCAGCCAGGCCGACCCGCCCGGGGCAAGGCGCGGCAGCCAAAGCAGCAGCAGGGCGTGGAGTTCGTCCTTGCCGATCCGGATGGGCGGGTTGGACCAGATCGTGTCGAAGCGCAGTTCCGGGTCGACGTCCCCGGGTGCGCTGGCCGTGACATTCTCCAGCCCCAGCAGGGCCGCATTTTCATTCGTCAGCGCCACGCAGCGCTCATTGACATCCACCGCATAAACCCGGGCATGGGGCGCCCTCAGGGCCATGGTCAGCGCGATCGGCCCCCAGCCGCAGCCGATGTCCAGCAGGTTTCCCTGCGGTGCCGGGGCCGGGACGTCGGCCAGCAGGACGGCGGTCCCTTTATCGATTCCATCCGGGCTGAAGATTCCCGAGGACGTCTGCAGTTGCCGCTGCTCGCCGGCAAGCTCCACGGTCAGTGGCTTGCGGGTGAACGGCCCGGCGGGCTGGGCGCTGAAATAGTGTGCAGACTCCATAACTGGCCAGATTAGTTGGCGGTCCGGCGGTATGGGAAACCGGCCCGGACACGCCGGCGACCGGCACAGCCCCGCCGCGCCGTGGCCACCGCACGGTCTGCTAATCTTAAAAACATGATCCTTAACTTCAAGTAACCGGCACGGGCCTTCGATTCGTTGTCGAATGTCCCGTCCCCGCAGCGACGCAGGTAGTTACCTTCCGCTCAGTGCGCCCCCTCCGTGATGCAAATGCCTCACCCGCTGGCGCCAGACCACTTGGAGTCAAGCCTTGAAGCCAAAGGGCTTTAAACCAAAGCAGTGCCCGGCAGCAGTTGCCGCAGTGCTGAACGGACCGTTTCTCCCCGCCACACGGCGCCATCAGACGCCATTCCCCTCCCATATCCACCGCCCCGCTCCCTTGTTTAGCGCTTTGCCAGGGAGCCCCGCCCGGCCAGCGGCGCCGCAGCCGCCAGGCAACCCAGGAGGCACGGATGACCAATAGTCGTCAGCCCAGCGCGAATACCGCGCCACGAAACACCGAACAGCACTATTCTGAAGTTGTAGACCCTTCAAAGGAGACCATGACCAGTCAGCCCAACACCGGACCCGATTCAGCCGCCCAGGACATGAGCCCTGCGGAAATCCAGGCTGTCATCGACCGGATCCTCTCCAAAGACGCCCCTGCCCCGAAGACCGGACGCAGCGCCGACGCCGGGCACCCCGGCGAGTCCAGGGCGGTGTTCGGCAAGGCCCAGGCGATTTCGCGGCTGGATGAGGAACACAGCAGCTACGACGGCGACCAACAGGACCTCGAGGAGCGCCACGCGCTGCGCCGAACCGCAGGCCTGTCGACGGAACTCGAAGATGTCACCGAAGTCGAGTACCGGCAGCTGCGCCTCGAGCGCGTTGTGCTTGCCGGGCTCTGGACAGAAGGCACCCTCGCCGATGCCGAGAACTCCCTGCGCGAACTGGCAGCCCTCGCGGAAACGGCCGGTTCCGAGGTGCTCGACGGGCTCGTCCAGCGCCGCGCCAAGCCCGACCCTGGCACCTTCCTGGGCTCCGGCAAGGCCCAGGAGCTCAAGGACATCGTGATGTCCACCGGCGCCGACACGGTGGTGGTCGACGCCGAACTCGCCCCCTCCCAGCGCCGCAGCCTGGAAGACATCGTCAAGGTCAAAGTCATCGACCGCACGGCCCTGATCCTGGACATCTTCGCCCAGCACGCCAAGAGCCGCGAGGGCAAGGCCCAGGTGGAACTGGCGCAGCTCGAATACCTGCTCCCGCGCCTGCGCGGCTGGGGTGAGTCGATGTCCCGCCAGGCCGGTGGCCAGGTGGGCGGCGCCGGAGCCGGCATGGGTTCGCGCGGCCCCGGTGAAACCAAGATCGAGCTGGACCGCCGCCGGATCCGCACCCGGATGGCCAAGCTGCGGCGCGAAATCGCCGCGATGAAGCCGGCCCGGGAAACGAAGCGGGCCAACCGGCGTCGTAATGCCGTGCCGTCGGTGGCGATCGCCGGCTACACCAACGCCGGTAAGTCCTCGCTGCTGAACCGCCTGACCGACGCCGGCGTCCTGGTGGAGAACGCCCTGTTCGCCACCCTGGACCCGACGGTCCGCAAGGCCGAAACCTCGGACGGCCTGGGGTACACCCTCGCCGACACCGTGGGCTTTGTCCGCTCGCTGCCGACCCAGCTCGTGGAGGCCTTCCGCTCCACCCTGGAGGAGGTCGCCGACTCGGACCTGATCCTGCACGTCGTCGACGTCTCCCACCCAGATCCGGAAGGCCAGATTGCGGCCGTCCGCAAGGTGTTCAGCGAAGTCGACGCCCGCAAGGTGCCGGAAATCATCGTCCTGAACAAGGCCGACGCCGCCGACCCGTTCGTGATCGAACGGCTCAAGCAGCGCGAGCCGCGCCACGTTGTGGTCTCGGCCCGCACCGGGGAAGGCATCCCGGAGCTGCTCAAGGCCATCAGCGAGGGCATTCCGCGGCCCAGCGTCAAGATGGAACTGATGATCCCGTACAACCGCGGGGACCTGCTCAGCAAGCTGCACGAGACCGACGCCGAGATCATCAGCCTCGACCACGAGGAGACCGGCACCCGAGCCGTGGTGATGGTGCGCGAGGGGCTCGCGGCCGAACTGGATTCCTTCGTCAGCAATGACTGAACCAGCGGTGGCCGAGGGGGCGGCCGCGCCGTCCGAAAGCGCGCCGTCCGGAAGCGGCCCGGCTAAAGGCAAGGCTAAAAGCGGTCCGTCCGGCGAGCAGTTCGTGGTTGAACTGCTCGACCGGGCGGTCGCCGGCATGGGCGGCCAGAGCCGCGACGGCCAGCACGAAATGGCACGGCAGGTGGCGCGCGCGATCGAGACCGGCGACCACCTGCTGGTCCAGGCCGGCACCGGCACCGGCAAATCCCTGGCCTACCTGATTCCGCTGATCGCCCACTCGCTGGTCAGCGACAAGCCCACCCTTGTCTCCACCGCCACCCTGGCACTTCAGACCCAGATTGTCGGCAGGGACCTGCCCCGGCTGCTCAAGACCATCACCCCGGCCCTGGAGCGGCCGGTGAAGGTCGCACTGGTCAAGGGCCGGTCCAACTATGTCTGCCGCCATAAGCTCGAAGGCGGCTTCCCCTCCGAGGAACCGTCCGAGGGCCAACTGTTCTCCCTCGGCGAGGACACCTCGGTGCCGCACTTCGCGGCCGCGATGGGCGGCCCGTCCTCGCAGCTCGGCAAGGAAGTGGTCCGGCTCCGCGAATGGGCCGAGGACACCCAGACCGGGGACCGCGACGAGCTCATGCCGGGCGTGACCGACCGTGCCTGGCGGCAGGTCTCCGTTACCTCCATGGAGTGCCTGGGCGCGCAGAAGTGCCCGCTCGCCGCCGAATGCTTCAGCGAACTCGCCCGCCAGAACGCCGCCGACGCCGATGTGGTGGTTACCAACCACGCCATGCTGGCCGTCAGCGCCTTCGAGGGCCTGGCCGTGCTGCCCGAATACGACGTCGTGGTGGTGGACGAGGCGCACGAACTGCAGGACCGGGTCACGGGCGCCGTGTCCGGCCAGCTGTCCGTGGCCATGGTCCACGCCGCCGCCTCCGGCGCCCGCAAGCACGCCGGGATCACGGTAGATGCGCTCAATAACGCCGCGTCCAACCTTGAGCTCGCCATCGAGGGCGTTCCCAGCGGCCTGATGCCGAACGGACTGAACAGCGAACAGCTCGACTGCGTGGACCAGCTGCGCGACGCCTGCCGCGCCGCGCTCTCCGATTCAAAGGGGGACAGCGCCAACACGGCCGACGGCGGCCGGCAGCTTGCGCGGTCCCGGCTGATGGTGATCCTGGAACTGTGCGAACGGCTTCTGGCCGCCAAGGAGAACCGCGAGGTGGTCTGGTTCTCCCGCAACAGCAGCTTCGACCCGCAACAGGGCTACTCGCAGCCCGATGACTCCGCGCCGGCCCTGATCAACATCGCCCCGCTCAGCGTCGCCGGTCGGCTCCGCGAGGGACTGTTCGCCGACCATACAGTCGTCCTGACATCGGCAACCCTGGCGATCGGTTCGGCTTTCGAGCCGGCGGCCGGAGGGCTCGGCCTGGTGGGCCCGGGCGCACCCAGCTGGACGGGCGTCGACGTCGGTTCGCCCTTCGAATATCCGAAGCAAGGCATCCTCTACGTTGCCAAGCACCTGCCCAAGCCGGGCCGGGGAACATCCCCGGAAGCCCTCGATGAGCTCGAGAAGCTGATCCGTGCCTCCGGCGGCGGCGCCCTGTGTCTCTTCTCTTCCCGGCGCGCCGCCGAGGATGCGGCCGAGGCGATGCGTCCCCGGCTGGGCCTGAGCATTCTCTGCCAAGGCGAGTCGACCATGACCGCGCTCGTGAAGCAGTTCGCCGATGAGCCGGACACCTGTCTCTTTGGCACCATGTCGCTCTGGCAGGGCGTCGACGTGCCCGGGAACTCCTGCCGCCTGGTGGTGATTGACAGGATCCCGTTCCCGCGGCCGGACGATCCATTGATGACCGCCCGCTCCCGGGCTGTGGCCCAGTCCGGCGGCAACGGCTTCATGAGCGTCTCGGCGACCCACGCGGCCATCCGCCTCGCCCAGGGCGCCGGCCGGCTGATCCGTTCGACGTCGGACAAGGGCGTGGTGGCGGTCCTCGATTCCAGGCTGTCCACCGAACGGTACGGAGCGTTCCTCCGGGCCGCCCTGCCCCCCTTCTGGCCCACTACCGACACCTCGGTGGCCTTGGCCGCCCTGGAACGCCTCGCCAAGGAGAGCCCCAAGCAGCCCGCCACGTAACCGGTGAAGCGGCCCGCCACGCAGGCTGCCGTCGGCCGGGGCCGGGCCGGGGGTATGTGGGCCGGCGCTTGCGTTCCCGCCCGCTTTTCCGCGCCCGGGACCGGCACTGCCGGGTCACCGCGGCACCGCGCGGGCGGGCGCGCTGTCAGTGTGCCAAGAACCGGGCGGGAGCGCAGAAGGCCCCGTCCGGAACTGCGGACGGGGCCTTCGAGCTGCCGGGAGATGGGCCGGCCGGAGAGTGGTGTGGCAGGGGCGCTACAGGGAGCGCAGCACCGAGACGACCTTGCCCATAATGACGGCATGGTCGCCGAGGATCGGCTCGTACTGGGTGTTCTGCGGGAGCAGCCAGGTGTGGCCGTCCCGCTGGCGGAACGTCTTGACCGTTGCCTCGTCATCGAGCAGGGCGGCCACGATGTCCCCGTTGACGGCATCGTTCTGACGTCGGACGACGACCCAGTCGCCGTCGCAGATGGCGGCGTCGATCATCGAATCGCCTGCCACCCGGAGCATAAACAGTTCGCCGTGGCCCACCAGTTGGCGCGGCAGGGGCATCACGTCCTCCACCACCTGGTCGGCCAGGATCGGCCCGCCGGCGGCGATACGGCCCACGAACGGCACCATGGCCGTGTCCGTGGCGCTGGCAAGCTCCGAGACGGCGAGGCCGCCGACAGCCCGCAGGCCGCTGGACTTCTCCACGCCGGAAATCCTGGTCGTGCCTTCATCCAGTGTCAGCGGCATGAGGACTTCCATGGCGCGCGGCCGCTTGGGGTCCCGCCGCAGGTAGCCGAGCTTTTCCAGTTGCGAGAGCTGGTGGGTGACGCTGGAGAGGCTGGCGAGCCCGACCGTGTCGCCGATCTCGCGCATCGAGGGCGGGTAACCGTTGTCCGTCACGGAACGCTGGATGGTCTCCAGGATCTTTTTCTGCCGGACGGTCAGGCTTTTCGGCGCCCGGCCGGTTTGGGGGCTGCGCTGGGAAGCCCTCCCGCCGGCGGCTTGTGCTGCCATGTTCGCCATGCCTTTCCATTCCGCCCGGCCGCTGTGGCTACCGGGACCTGCCGAGCTGAAAATGTCAGACCCCGCTGATCAACTGATGTTCATCAACACAAGTGGTTGTCCTGTGATTCAAAAGTAGGCCAGCCGACAAGGTTTTTCAAACATTTGTTCTAGCGAGTCTCGACAATGTTCGTTCATAAGTGCTAAAACAGGAACAGCGAAGTTCGAATATGTGTTCGAAGCTTCACCCTTGGGTCGGTCCGCTGGTTTCGGTTCTGTATTCGAAGTTTCGGGTTTGAGGGTTCGCATTCAAGGGTTTTGCGTTTGAAGGTTAGGCCGGTTGGCGGCAGGTACGAGGAGTACGCCGGGCGGCACAGGTATTTCCAGTGGCACAGACAAGTCCAGGAGGGCTCAGCTCATGTCAGCAGTAAGCGCTATTTCCGGTTCGCTGGTTTCCATCCCCATGGAGGCCGCACCCGCGGCACCAGCCCGGCAGGCTCGGCTGCGGCTGACCCGCCGCGGTCGGTTCGTCTTCTTCGGGCTGCCGCTGGTTCTGTTGGCCGTGCTCGTCCTGTCACTGTCCGGCTTCCTGAATGCTCCGGCCAAAGCCGCCGACTCGGCCGCGGAGCTCTCGCTCACCCCGACGGTCACCGTTACGGTCCAGCCGGGGGAGTCACTCTGGGCCATCGCCGGTGCCGTCGCCCCGGAGCGCGACCCCCGTGACGTGGTCGCCGACATCGTTCAGCTCAACAACCTCGGAGCCGGCCGCGTCCTCCCCGGCCAGCAGCTCTACGTACCCTCCAAGTAAGCCCTACCCGGGCGAGTGGCGCGCCGGGCCATCGGTGCCGCCGGGCGGCCATTCGCGGTCACAGTTTCGGGGCGGGGCCGGGTCTCACTTAAACTGGGCAAGTGACTGACCAGCTAGAGCGCCTCAACCGACTGCCCCTCCGGACCAATCTGCGGGGACTGCGCCCCTACGGTGCGCCCCAACTGGATGTCCCCATCCTGCTGAACGTCAACGAAAACACCCACGGAGTCCCGGCGGACGTCCGCGCCGCCATCGCCGAAGCCGTGACGGAGGCCGCTGCGGGACTGAACCGCTACCCGGACCGCGAGTTCACCGAACTGCGGGAAGCCCTCGCCGAGTATCTCGGCCACGGACTGGACGCCACGAACATCTGGGCAGCAAATGGCTCGAACGAAGTACTGCAGCAAATCCTCCAGGCCTTCGGTGGCCCGGGACGGACCGCGCTCGGCTTCCCTCCCACTTACTCGATGTACCCGCTGCTCGCCGCTGGCACAGACACCGAATACATCGTCGGTGTACGCGCCGAGGACTACGGGCTGAGCGCCGACTCGGCGGCCCGCCAGGTCAGGGAGCTGAAGCCCAACGTCGTCTTCCTCTGTTCGCCGAACAACCCCACCGGCACGGGCCTGGGGCTTGACGTGGTCGAGGCGGTCTACGAGGCCGGAGAAGCAAGCCAGACCATCGTCATCGTCGACGAGGCCTACCACGAGTTCGCCCACGACGGGACGCCGAGCGCCCTGGCGCTGCTGCCCGGCCGGGAGCGGCTGATCGTCTCACGCACCATGAGCAAGGCCTTCGCCCTGGCCGGCGCCCGGCTCGGCTACATGGCGGCGGCGCCGGAGGTGACGGATGCCCTGCGGCTGGTCCGGCTGCCGTATCACCTCTCCGCCATCACCCAGGCGACGGCGCTGGCCGCCCTGCACCACCGCGTCGCGCTGATGGCAGACGTCGAGGACATCAAGCGCCAGCGGGACCGGATCGTGACGGAGTTGACCCGGATGGGCCTCAAGCCGGCCGCTTCGGATTCGAACTACGTTTTCTTTGGCGGCCTCGAGAACCCGCACGAGACCTGGCAGGGTCTGCTCGACGCCGGCGTCCTCATCCGCGACGTCGGCATTCCCGGCCACCTCCGCGTGACCGCCGGAACTGAGACGGAAACCACAGCGTTTCTGGAAGCCCTGGAACGGATCCTGACCGGCCACGAAGTACAGTCCGCCTAGACTTAAGCCAGGACCCACGCACACCGCCCCGTTCGCCGGGCGCCCGCCACATCCAAAGGACACCCACATGAGCAACACCGGATCAGCCGCTGCCCGGACCGCACGCATGGAGCGGACCACTAGCGAATCGTCCGTCCTGGTCGAGATCAACCTGGACGGCACCGGCGTCTCGGACATCAGCACCTCGGTACCGTTCTACGACCACATGCTGACCGCGCTGAGCAAGCACTCGCTGATCGACATGACGGTCAAGGCCACGGGCGACACCCACATCGACGTCCACCACACCGTGGAAGACGTCGCCATCACCTTCGGCGAGGTCCTCCGCACGGCGCTGGGCAATAAGGCCGGCATCCGCCGCTTCGGCGAGGCCACGGTCCCGCTGGATGAGGCGCTCGCGCAGGCCGTCGTCGACGTGTCCGGCCGGCCCTACCTGGTACACGCCGGCGAACCGGCCGGCCAGGAATACCACCTGATCGGCGGACACTTCACCGGGTCCTTGACCCGGCACGTCTTCGAAGCCATCACCCTGCACGCCGGGATCTGCCTGCACATGAATGTCACTGCCGGCCGGGACCCGCACCACATCGTCGAGGCCCAGTTCAAGGCCTTCGCCCGTGCGCTCCGGGCCGCCGTGGAGCCGGATCCCCGCGTCGAGGGCATTCCCTCCACCAAGGGCGCACTGTGACCGGCAAGGTGCTCCGGGACGGCGCCATCATCGACCCCGACGCCGCGAGGAAGCCGGCTTCGCCGGAGGGCAAGCCCACCGTCACCGTGCTCGACTACGGTTCCGGCAACGTCCGCTCGGCCGTCCGCGCCCTGGAACGCGCCGGCGCCGAGGTCATCCTCAGCTCCAAGCCCGAAGACGTGCTCAACGCCGACGGGCTCGTTGTCCCCGGCGTCGGTGCCTTCGAAACCGTCATGAACGAGCTCAAGGCCGTTGATGCCGTACGCATGATCGGCCGCCGCGTCGCCGGCGGCCGGCCCGTGCTCGCGATCTGCGTCGGGCTGCAGGTCCTGTTCGAAGCCGGCGTGGAACACGGCACCGTCGCCGAAGGCATGGGGGAGTGGCCCGGCAAGGTCGAGCTCCTCCCGGCCGAGGTCGTGCCGCACATGGGCTGGAACACGGTCACCGTGCCGGAGGGCTCCCGGCTCTTCGCCGGCGTCGAGAACGAGCGCTTCTACTTCGTGCACTCCTACGGCGTCCAGCACTGGGACTTCGACGTGATCCAGCCGCGCATGGCGGCCCCGCTCGTCACCTGGTCCGAGCACGGCGCCCCGTTTATCGCGGCGGTGGAAAACGGCCCGTTGTGCGCCACCCAGTTCCACCCGGAGAAGTCCGGCGACGCCGGTGCGCGCCTGCTGCGCAACTGGGTCGACAGTCTGCGTGGCGGCGCCAAAGCCCGCACCGGCCAGGCCGGCACCCCGGAACAGACCGCCTAGATGTGGTCCCTAGTCCTGATGGGGCTCGCCGGGCTGCTGGTCGGCGGCGCCTTGTCCTTCCGCCAGCAGAAAAGCCCGCTGTGGGTCCAGATCGTCTTCTACTTCCTGGCCGGGATGTCGCTGCTGGCCGCCTGGCTCTTGACCTTGCCGGGAAACTGACCCCTCCCGGGAAACTGGCCCCAGCCGGAAAACTGACCGGCCCGCAAGCACGCTCCCTATCCCGACCTGCCGCCCCAACACCGTGAGGACCCTACGATGACCACCGAAACCCCGCTGCCGGTACTCGAGCTGCTCCCCGCCGTCGACGTCGTCAGCGGCCAGGCCGTGCGCCTGGTCCAGGGCGAAGCCGGCAGCGAAACCAGCTACGGCACGCCGCTGGAAGCCGCGCTCAACTGGCAGGAACAGGGCGCCGAATGGGTCCACCTCGTTGACCTCGACGCCGCCTTCGGCCGAGGCTCCAACGCCGAACTGCTGCGCGAAGTCGTGGGCCGGCTGGACATCAAGGTCGAGCTCTCCGGCGGCCTGCGCGACGACGAGTCCCTGGAAAAGGCCCTGGAGCTCGGCGTCGCCCGGGTAAACCTGGGCACCGCGGCGCTGGAGAATCCCGAGTGGACGCAGCGGGTGATCGAGCGCTTCGGCGACAAGATCGCCGTCGGCCTCGACGTCCGCGGCACCACCCTCGCCGGCCGCGGCTGGACCAAGGAAGGCGGCGACCTCTGGGAGGTCCTCGGCCGCCTCGAAGAGGCCGGCTGCGCCCGCTACGTCGTCACCGACGTCACCAAGGACGGCACCTTGCAGGGACCCAACGTGGAGCTGCTGCGCCAAATGGTGGAGAAGACCGGCAAACCCGTCGTGGCTTCCGGCGGCATCTCCAGCCTCGAAGACCTCAAGGTCCTGCGCTCCCTCGTGCCGCTCGGCGTCGAGGGCGCCATCGTCGGCAAGGCCCTCTACAACGGGAACTTCACGCTGCCCGAGGCCCTCGACGTCGCCGGCCGCCGCTAGGCACGTCCCAGCCATGGAGCACAGCACCCAGCCCGCCGGGCGGCCGTTGCCCGGGCATATCGCTGCCGCCCTCGCCGGTGCCGGCGGCGCGACGGACTCGGCCGGGCAGCCCTGGGCGGGCCGCAGCCTCAGCGGTGACGACGCCAGGATCCACAACTTCGAGGACGACGACGGCGCCGCCGACGCCGGCTACCTGGCGGCGCTGGCAGCGCTGGCCGCCGGCCAGGGCGACGAGGCATCGGTAGTGGCATCCCTGGCGACCGCACGTGTCTTCGTGCCGATCCTCGCCCGGCTCGCCGAAGAAGGCGAGGCTGTGATCGGCCAGGAAGGCAAGGAACAGTACGGCGGGGAACTGCACGGGGACAAGCAGGCGGATATGGCCCTGGTGACCCTCAAGGCGCCCGACGGCCGGACCGCGCTGCCGGTGTTCACCTCGGCCGAAGCCCTGGCCGCGTGGCACCCCGAGGCCCGGCCCGTGGCGGTGTACGCGGCACGTGCCGCGCTCTCCGCCGTTGCCGAGGGCGGCGAACTGCTGGTGCTGGACCCCGGCTCCGCCGCCACCTTCGTGGTGCGCCGCCCGGCCGTGTGGGCGCTGGCCCGGCAGCACGCCTGGACGCCGAGCTACAGCGATCCGGCAGTGGCGGAAGCGGTCGAAGCGGCCGCGGCCGGTGTTCCGGCGCTCCGGCGCGTGGAAATTCGTCCCGGCGGTGGCGTTGCGTCGGCGCAGGCCGGCGGCAGGCAGCTTCCCGGCGGTGGCGCCGGTCCGGAGCTGCGCGTTGTGCTGTACCTTGAAGACGGACTCGACGCCGCCGCGGTGCAGTCCCTCGTGGCCGGCCTCAACGGAGCCTGGGCCCGGAATGAAACGTTTGCTGAACGGGTTGACTCGATCGAAATCAAGTTGCAGCGCGCAGCTCAATAGCCGACGGCCAGTTCGGAGACATCCCGGGGCTGCCGCAGGCAGTACTCAAAGGAATGCAGTTTCGTGAATTTCGCGCTTTACCGGGACCTGCTTGCCGTGAGGCCCATCAGGAACCTCCTGCTGGTCGGCATGGTCGCCCGCATCCCGCACTCCGCCGCAGGCGTGCTGTTGACCCTTCACATCGTCCTCACCCTGGGCCAGGGCTACGCCGCGGCCGGGGCGGCAGCCGCTGTCATGACGATCGGCATCGCCGTCGGCGCCCCGTGGCGCGGCCGCCGCGTGGATACCGTGGGTCTGCGGAGGGCGCTGATCCCGTCTGTCGTCTCCGAGACCGTCATCTGGTCGATCGTGCCGCACGTCAGCTATCAGCTGCTGCTGCCACTGGTCTTCGTGGGCGGCCTGCTGACGCTGCCGATCTTCAGCGTCGTGCGCCAGTCGCTGGGCATCCTGGCCAGCGGCGAGCAGCGGCGGACAGCTTTCGCCCTGGACGCGATCAGCACCGAACTGGTCTTCATGATCGGCCCCGCCGCAGGGGCCCTCGTCGCCACCGCGGGTTTCTCCGTGTTGGGCCTGACCGTGGTGGGGGTCGCCACTTCCCTGTCCGGCCTGTTCCTGATGTGGATCAACCCGCCCACCCGCAGTGCCGCGCCCGGCGTCGAACCGGATCCGGCCTTCGAAGCGGGCCAGCAGGAGGGTGCGGAGACGGCCCTCGTCGCCGCGGCACCCCATGTCCAGGAGGCTGCAGCGGAACTGGCGCCGCTGGCCGGCGCGGAACAGCGGCGGCAGAGCAGGCCCGGCTTGCGGCACAAGGTCATCCACAACTTCGCCTGGTTCACGGCCGCCGTCGCGGCGGTCTTCGCCGTCGCAGCCGGGGCGGGCATGGTGCTGAGCGGCACCGACGTCGGCATTGTCGCCGCCCTGCAGACGGGTGGCCATCAGGCCGAAATCGGCATCGTGTTCCTGTTCTGGTGCGCGGCATCGGTGCTGGGCGGCCTGGTCTACGGCGCCATGCACCGGCCCGTCTCACCGGTCCTGCTGCTGCTGGGCATGTCCGCACTGACCCTTCCAATGGCGTTCGCCCAGGACACCTGGACGCTCGCACTGCTCTCGCTGCTGCCGGGCCTGCTGTGCGCACCGGTGCTCTCTGCCGCGTCCGAGAAGGTGGCGGAACTGGTTGAGGAGGGCCGCCGAGGCGAGGCGATGGGCTGGTATGGCTCCGCCCTTACCGGCGGGGTGGCACTCGGCGCCCCGCTGGCCGGGCTTTTCATCGACGGCGTGGGCCCTGGCGCGGGCTTCGTCTCGGTGGGGCTGGCCGGCGTCGTGCTGTGCCTCGTGGGCCTGGTGCTGCAGCACCGCCGCCGTGGTCGTTGCCCGTTGGCCGTGGATGCCCGGCAGGTGCCGGCAAACGGGCCCTGTTGGCGGGCCCTGGTTGACTGGGCCTAGTTGACCGGTCCGGTGTACTTCTCGCCCGGACCCTTGCCCGGGGCGTCCGGAATGGCGGATTCCTCGCGGAAGGCCAGCTGCAGGGACCGCAGTCCGTCGCGCAACGGGCCGGCATGCTGGGAGCCGATCTCCGGGGCCGCGGCGGTGACCAGCCCGGCGAGGGCGGTGATCAGTTTGCGCGCCTCATCCAGGTCCTTGAGTTCCTCGGCGTTCTCCTCGGCGGCCAGGCCGAGCTTCACTGCGGCGGCACTCATCAGGTGCACGGCGGCGGTGGTAATGACTTCGATCGCGGGGACCTCGGAGATGTCGCGGATCTGCTGGGAAACATCGGCCTGGGCATCGGCCGGCTGGTAAACGTGTGAATTACTGTCTGGAGTGCTCATGCTGGTAAGCTTGTCACAGACCAACTGAATGTCGTTATTTCTGCAGAAGTCCACAAACGGAACAGAGACCCGGCGGCGCCACGTGCGTTGAGCCGGTATCTTTCTGTAGAATTGGTTTTCAGTTTGCAAGCGGAGTTCTCTCCCACCCGCGTCAGCCGCGAGTATTCCCTAGGAATCAAGGTTGCCGGGTACCTGGTCGGGCATTTTCTCCGGGCATTTAGCCTGGCGGGTATGCATGCCTCCTCCTCGCGGGGACGGCAGTACCGATCTTTGAGGCCTTCGATTGCTCCGGCAATTGGAGGCCTTCTTCATTTGCCGGCGGAGTACCCCTCACGAACACAGGAGCTTTAACATTAGCGAGCCAAGAATCAATGAGCGTATCCGCGTCCCCGAGGTGCGGCTGGTCGGCCCTGCAGGCGAACAAGTAGGCGTCGTCCGTATTGAGGATGCCCTGCGTTTGGCTGCCGAGTCGGATCTTGATCTCGTTGAAGTTGCACCGCAGGCCAAGCCTCCGGTGTGCAAGCTGATGGACTTTGGCAAGTACAAGTACGAAGCCGCCGTCAAGGCACGCGAAGCCCGGAAGAACCAGACCAACACGGTCCTGAAGGAAATCCGCTTCCGCCTGAAGATCGACACCCACGACTACGAGACGAAGCGCGGCCACGCGCTCCGCTTCCTCGGCGCCGGTGACAAGGTCAAGGCCATGATCCAGTTCCGCGGCCGTGAGCAGCAGCGCCCCGAGATGGGCATCCGCCTGCTCCAGCGCTTCGCTGACGACGTCGCCGAAGTGGGCGTCGTGGAGTCAAGCCCGCGCATCGACGGCCGCAACATGGTCATGGTTGTCGGACCGCTGAAGAACAAGGCAGAAGCCAAGGCAGAGGCCCGCCGTGCAACGCAGCGCGCAGAAGCCAAGGCCGAGAACGAAGCCAAGTCTTCGGGCGGAGGCCGCGTTGACACGTCCGCCCCCGAGGCACCCCTGACGCAGTCGCTTGCCGACCTGCTGCCGGAGGGCTACCAGGTCCGGACTGAGGCGCCCAAGGCTGAGGAAGCCGCGACGGAGGCTCCGGCAACGGAAGCCCCCGCCGCTGAGGCGCCCAAGGCTGAGGAAGCCGCGACGGAGGCTCCGGCGACGGAAGCCCCCGCCCAGGAAGAGCCGAAGCAGGAGGCCCCCAAGGCCCCCAAGGCGGCTGCTCCGAAGCAGGCAGCTCCGAAGGCCGCCGCGAAGCCCGCAGTGACCAAGGCGCCGGCCGCTCCCAAGGCTGCAGCACCGAAGGCACCTGCGGCACCGGCAACGCCGGCGGCCGAGAAGCCTGCGCCGAAGCCGGCTGCGGCACCGAAGCCGGTCGCCCGGCCCGCGGCTCCGAAGCCTGCGGCACGGCCGGCGGCTCCCAAGGCCGCCCCGAAGCCGGGCAGCAAGAAGACCAACTAGTTCACGGCTGCCGGACAGCAATGTCCGGCAGCAAGCAACCAGCACGCCGCCCGCAGGGGTGGCTGCACGAAAGACTGCAGACCCCGTCTGCGGATACGTAAGGAGATCGGTTCCCATGCCGAAGATGAAGACCCACAGCGGTGCTAAGAAGCGCTTCAAGCTGACCGGTAGCGGCAAGCTGCGCCGCCAGCAGGCCAACCGCCGCCACTACCTCGAGCACAAGTCCTCCAGGCTGACCCGCCGCCTCGCCGGCGACAAGATCGTCTTCAAGGGCGACGCCAAGGTCATCCGGAAGATGCTCGGCATCTAAGTTCCAAGTTCTCGGATCGATTGCCACCTGGCAGCGGTCCACTACCAAAAAGGCTTCTCAGGCCAGCCGGGTTTTCCGGCAGTAGATGCTTGGGATCAGAATTCTGAAGGAGTACGCACGTGGCACGTGTGAAGAGGGCGGTCAACGCCCACAAGAAGCGCCGGGTTATCCTCGAACGCGCAAAGGGCTACCGTGGACAGCGTTCACGCCTGTACCGCAAGGCCAAAGAGCAGCTGCTGCACTCGTTTGTGTACAGCTACGGCGACCGCAAGAAGAAGAAGGGCGACTTCCGCCGCCTGTGGATCCAGCGCATCAACGCTGCTTCCCGCGCCAACGGCCTGACCTACAACCGTCTGATCCAGGGCCTCAAGGCCGCTGAGGTCGAGGTTGACCGCCGTATGCTGGCCGAGCTGGCCGTCTCCGACGCCAACGCCTTCGCCGCGCTGGTCAAGGTCGCCAAGGACTCGCTGCCTGCCGACACGTCCGCTCCGGCCGTCCAGGTCGAGGCTGCTGCGGCCCCGAAGGCTGCGAAGAAGCCTGCCGCGAAGAAGCCTGCTGCCAAGAAGGCTGACGCCGAGGCCGCAAAGTAGTTCCTCCCGCCGTCGAAAGACAGCGTCGTTCAAGAACTGCTCGCGAGAGCAACTAAGGTTCTTATATGAACGAAACCGGGCGCCCGCAAGACTTTCCACTTTCCAACCCTCGAGCCGATCGAGTGAGGAAGGTGGCACAGCTTGCCGGGCGCCCGGCCCGTTTAAAGCGCAGCGAGTTCCTGGCGGAGGGGCCGCAGGCCGTCCGGGAAGCCCTGGTCCTGCACCAGAAGAGGGTTGCCGCGGGGGAGCCCGGCATCGTCTACGAGGTCTACGCGAGTGAGGCCTGCCTGGACCGGCACCCGGACCTGGAGGCACTCGCGGAGGGCACCAGCGCGTACCTGGCCACCGACGAAGTGCTGGCCGCGATGGCGGACACGGTCACCCCGCAGGGCATCCTCGCGGTCTGCGGCTTCCTGGACGTCGGCCTCGATCAGGTGCTGGACGCGGACCCGCAACTGGTCGCGGTCCTGTGCCAGGTGCGCGACCCCGGCAACGCCGGAACCGTGCTCCGGGCCGCCGACGCCGCCGGGGCGGACGCCGTCATCCTGACTGCCTCCAGCGTTGATATCTACAACCCCAAAGCTGTGCGCTCTACGGCCGGATCCCTGTTCCACCTGCCCGTGGTGCTCGGCGCCGATGTCGAGGAACTGGTGGCACGCTGCAAGGAACGCGGCATCGGTGTCCTCGCGGCGGACGGCCAGGGCCAGCTGAATCTGGACCGGCTCCAGGACGAGAACGCGGCCCGGCGGCTCGGCGCGTCCGCGGCCGAATCAGAGTACGCCCTGGAACAGCCAACCGCCTGGCTGTTCGGCAACGAGGCCCAGGGGCTCTCCGAAGAGGAACTCGCCCTAGCAGACCACCGTGTCGCCGTGCCGGTCTACGGGGCGGCGGAAAGCCTCAACTTGGGCACCGCGGCAACGGTCTGCCTTTACGCCAGCGCCCGGTCGCAGCAGCGCACTGCTTAGCCGGCAACACCTTTAGAAGAACCAACGACGGCGGGGGCCCACCAATTGGTGAGCCCCCGCCGTCGTGCCTTCACCGCTGCGGCATTGCTGCCGGGCGGTGGCGTGAGAGATTTACGTGGTCCGGTTTCGCCCGGTGATGGCGCCGTAGATGCCTGCTACGACGAGGCCGCCGACTATAGCCAGGATCCAGGAACCCAGGTTCCAGAATTCCATCTTGCCGCCGCCGAACAGCAGGTCGCCGATCCAGCCGCCGACAACGGCCCCGACGACGCCGAGCACGAGGCTGGTGACCCAGCCGCCGCCGACCCTGCCAGGCATGATTGCCTTAACGATTGCACCTACAATGAGTCCGAGAATGATCCAGCCTAGAAAGCCCATGTCTCCTCCTACATATTCGTCGGCATTCACCTTAGGAATCCCGATTATGGCTTCAAGCTAACACAGGCGTGATCGCGTGTCAGCAACATCACACTCAATCGTTACGTACCGCAAACCGGCCCCGCCGCGGTGCGGTGGCGGGGCCTAAACGGGTACGGTGTTCCTTGCGGACACGGGCCCCAAGCGCCTTCCGCACGTTCCCCTGAAAAACCTCCAAAGGAGAAGCTCTCTTGGCTGCAAACGGCGGTACCAAGGCGATTGTCGCGGCGTTGGCCGCCAACCTGACGATCGCCGTCCTCAAGTTCGTCGCATTCATCCTGACGCTGTCCTCGTCGATGCTCGCGGAGGCCATCCACTCGCTCGCCGATTCAGGGAACCAGCTGCTCCTGCTGGTCGGCGGAAAGCGCGCCAAGAAGGAAGCGAGCCCTGAACACCCGTTCGGGTACGGCCGGGAACGGTACATCTACGCGTTCATCGTCTCGATCGTGCTCTTTTCCGTCGGCGGCCTGTTTGCGCTCTACGAGGCCTGGGGCAAGATCCAGCACCCGCACGGCATTGAAGGCGACTTCTGGTGGGTCCCTCTGGCCGTGCTGATCGGCGCCATCGTCGCCGAGTCCTTTTCGTTCCGGACCGCGATCCGGGAGTCCAACCCGCTGCGCGGCAACCAGAGCTGGGTCCACTTCATCCGCAACGCCAAACAGCCCGAGCTGCCCGTGATCCTGCTGGAGGACTTCGGCGCCCTGCTGGGCCTGGCCTTCGCCCTCTTCGGCGTGAGCATGACGCTGGTGACCGGCAACGGCATCTGGGACGCCCTCGGCACCGGGATGATCGGCCTGCTGCTGGTGGCGATCGCCGGGGTGCTGGCGGTGGAAACCAAGTCCCTGCTGCTGGGCGAGTCGGCGACCAAGGCCGACGTCGCAAAGATCCGCGGCGCCATCGAGTCCGACGGCACCAGCATCATCCACATCAAGACCATGCACCTCGGCCCCGAGGAACTGCTGGTGGCGGCCAAGATCGGCGTCGGCGCGGCCGACTCGGGCCGGGACATCGCGGCGGCCATCGACGCCACCGAGGTCCGGATCCGCGAAGCCGTGCCCACCGCACGGGTGATTTACCTGGAACCGGACGTGCAGCGCGTCAGCGCCAGCTAGTTCGCGCGTTCCACCCCGGGGCCGCTGGGCCGGTACCGCATCAATCGGCTACCGGACCAGCGGCTTCCTGCGTTCGACCGCACCGCTGAGGGCGGCGACGCCGAGGCCCAGGATGGCCAGCACCGCCCCCACGAGGGCCGGCGCCACGTAGCCCCAGCCCCACGCGATGACGAGACCGCCGAGGAAAGCGCCCAGGGCGTTCGCCACGTTGAGGGCCGCATGGTTCAGCGAGGACGCCAGCGACGGCGCGCCGGGGGAGGCATCGAGGAGCCGCGTCTGCAGCGCCGGGACGAGCATGGAACCGGCGGCCCCCACGACGAAGACCATCACGTAGGCGGACCAGGGCCAGTGCACGGCCACCGCGTAGACCACGAGCGCCACGGCAACGCCGGGCAGGACCCAGTAGATGGTGCCCATGACGGACTTGTCCGCAATCCGTCCGCCGACGATGTTTCCCACCACCATGCCCACGCCGTAAAGGGCGACGACGAGCGGCAGCCACTCCGAGGGAATGCCCGCCACTGAGGTCATGGTGTGCGCGATGTAGGTGTACGTGGCGAAGAAACCGCCGAAGCCGACCACGCCGATCAGGACGGCGAGCCAGACCTGCAGCCGCTTCAGCGCGCCGAGTTCACGGCGGATGCTCGCGTCGGCGTGGGGTTTCTGGAACGGCACGAACTTCCACAGCATGGCCATGGTGGCGATGCCGATCAGGCCGACCAGCAGGAAGAGCAGCCGCCAGCCAAAGTTCTGGCCCAGCCAGGTCCCGAACGGCACACCGATGACGTTGGAAACGGTGAGGCCCGCCATCACCATCGAGATGGCCCAGCCCCGTTTGGTCGGGGCGACCAGGGACGAGGCAATGACCGCGGCAACCCCGAAGAAGGCGCCGTGCGGCAGACCTGCGGCGAAGCGGGACACCAGCATGGTGCCGTAGTCCGGGGCGATGAAGGAACTGAGGTTCGCGAGGCTGAAGAACAGCATGAGCCCCAGCGCGAGGTACTTGCGCGGCAGTTTGGCTCCGACGGCGGCCAGCACCGGTGCGCCGACCACCACGCCCAGGGCATAGGCGGAGATCAGGTGCCCGGCCTCCGGGGTGCCGATGCCCAGGCCCTGTTCCACCTCCTGGAGCAGACCCATCATGGTGAACTCTGTGGTGCCGATGCCGAATCCGCCCATCGCAAGGGAAATGATGGCGAGGGCAAGGTGGCGGCTGCCGGTTTTCGGCGTCGCGGGGGCGTCTTTGGTGGTCGTCATTCATCTACTTTTCGGGAATGATCCCGGCTGGAGCCAGGAGAATGCGGCGCAGTGGTTCGGCGTGGAGTCTCTGAGCAGGGAATGCGGGGCGCAGGCTCCGGTATTCCAATATTCCAACGGCGTACGCCAGGTCTCCCATCATTGTCCCCCGGCAACCACGGCCGCGGCGCCCCTAGACTGGTGGACGTGACTGAACTCATCAACGTCGTCGGCGGCGCAGTAGTGGATTCCCTGGCCGACCCCCGGACCCTCCTGGTGGCGAGGCGGACCGCACCACCCCAGTTTGCCGGCATGTGGGAGTTCCCCGGCGGCAAGGTGGACCCGGGTGAGGCTCCGGAGCGTGCACTGCACCGTGAACTGCTGGAGGAACTCGGGGTGGAAGTCCGGCTGGGGCCGGAGCTGCCCGCTGAGGCACCGGCCGGCTGGCCGCTCAACGACCGGGCCGCGATGCGAGTCTGGTTCGCCGAGCTGGCGGCCGGCACGCCGCAGCCACTTCAGGACCATGACGAACTCCGCTGGGTGGCGCTGACGGACCCGCAGGAAGTCCTGGAGCTGCCCTGGATCCCGGCCGACCTGCCGATCGTGGAAGCACTCCTGGCGGCGGTCGCGGCGGAACCCTCGCCAAACTAGGCGCTGTGTGCCTACGCTGGGGCGAACCGAGAGGAGCTTGGCGTGCAGGTGGGGGTCAGACGGGAACAGCGTGCGGGGGAACGCCGGGTTGCGGCCACCCCTGAGACGGTGCGGCAGCTCACGGGCCTCGGCTTGTCGCTGCTGGTGGAATGCGGTGCCGGCGTCGAATCCGGCTACGGCGACGCCGACTATGAGGCGGCCGGGGCCAGCCTCACACCGGAGCTCCCGCTGGACGCCGTGGATGTCCTGTTGCACGTCCGCCCGCTCTCCCCGGAAACAGCCGGCGCGCTGCGGCCCGGCACCGTCACCATCGGTTTCGCCTCACCGGCTTCGGAACTTCCGGCCGTGGGCGCCCTCGCCGCCGCCGGCGTGACGTCCTTTGCCTTGGAACTCGTGCCCCGGATCTCCCGTGCCCAGTCTATGGACGCGCTCAGCTCCCAGTCCCTGGTCGCCGGCTACCGCGCCGTGCTGGAGGCGGCCCTGCGCTACCCGAGGTTCTTTCCGCTGTACATGACCGCCGCCGGGACCATCCCGCCGGCGCGGGTGCTGGTGCTCGGCGCCGGCGTCGCAGGCCTGCAGGCGATCGGCACCGCGAAACGGCTCGGCGCGCGGGTCTCGGCCAACGACATCCGCGCCGCCTCCGCCGACGAGGTCGCTTCGATGGGCGGCACCTTCATTAACCTGGAGCTCGATACCGGAGCTGCGAACGCGTCCGCTGAGGGCAGCGGCGGCTACGCCCGTGAACTCGCGGAGGACCGCGCGGCCCGGCAGCGTGCCTTGCTGGCGCCACACGTCGCCGCGGCGGATGTGCTGATTACGACGGCGGCGATTCCGGGCCGGGCCGCCCCGCTGCTCGTCACCGCCGACATGGTGGCCGGGATGCGGGCCGGATCGGTCGTCGTGGATCTTGCCGCCGAATCCGGCGGCAACGTCGAGGGAGTCATCGCCGGCCGGGACATTTTGGTTCCGGTCCCGGGCGGCGCCGTGACGCTGGTCGGGATGCAGGACGCGGCGTCTGCCGTAGCTTCCGACGCGTCCCGGCTGTACGCCAAGAACGTCGCCAACCTCCTGGCCCTGATGACCCTGGACGGCAAGGTGGTCCCGGACTTCGACGATGACGTCGTCGCCGGGGCCTGTCTGACCCACGACGGCGCCGTACGGCACGCCGGCACGGCGGCAGCGATGGAGGCCCACAACTAATGGATGCTGTCACGTTACTCACGGTGGTGGTGCTCGCCGTCTTCGTCGGCTTTGAAGTCGTCTCCAAAGTCACCAGCAAGCTGCATACCCCGCTGATGTCCGGCGCCAACGCCATCCACGGCATCATCCTGGTCGGCGCGGTCATCGTGGCAGGCCAGGCCGACGACCCCTGGCTGCTCGCCGTCGCCTTGCTCGCGGTGGTCCTCGCGACCGTCAACCTGGTGGGCGGTTTTGTCGTCACGGACCGGATGCTGGAGATGTTCGGCCCGCGGAAGGCCGCGCGTCCCGGTGCCACTACGGTATCCGGCCCGTCTGCCGGCGCCGGTGCGGCGCGGCGCGGGAGGAGGGCAAATGAGCGTCCTCGCCCCGGGCTGGACCGCGCTGTTCTACCTCGTGGCGGCCGTCTGCTTCATTCTCGCCCTGAAGGGCCTCAGCTCGCCCCGGACCGCCCGTCGTGGCAACGCCATCGGCGCGGCCGGTGCTGCGGTGGCCGTGGTGACCGTGTTCCTCTCCGCGCGGCTGGAGAACATTCCGCTGATCCTGGCCGCCATCGCCGTCGGCACCGCACTGGCCGTACCGGTGGCCCGGCGGGTGCAGATGACCCAGATGCCGCAATTGGTGGCCCTGTTCAACGGGGTGGGCGGCGGCGCGGCGGCGCTGGTAGCGGTGCTGGAACTCGGCCACAGCGCCGACTCCTGGGTGCGGCTGGCCGTCGTGTTCACCATGCTGGTCGGCGCGGTGTCCTTCGCCGGTTCGGCCGTCACGGTCGGGAAACTGCAGGAGCTGATCAGCACCCGACCATTGCTCTTCCCGGGTATGCCTGCCGTAATGGTGCTCGTCCTGGCGGGCGCCCTGACCGCGGGTGGACTCGTTGTGCTGACGGGGTCGGCGGCCTGGGCCGGGGCGCTGCTGGTGCTGGGCCTGGCCGCGGGGCTACTGCTGGTGCTCCCGGTCGGCGGGGCCGACGTGCCGATCGTGATCTCGTTGCTGAACGCCTTCACCGGCCTCGCCGTCGCGGCGTCCGGGATCGTGCTCGGCAACGTGCTGCTGCTCGTCGCCGGGACACTTGTGGGCGCCAGCGGCACCATCCTGACCAAGGTGATGGCCTCGGCCATGGGGCGCGGGGTGGCCGGCATCATGTTTGGCGCCTTCCGGGGCGGATCCACAGCGGGTTCGACCGCCCTCAGCGACCGGCCGGTGCGCTCCTCCTCGGCCGAGGACGTCGCCGTCCAGCTCGGCTATGCCCAGCGCGTCGTGATCGTGCCGGGCTACGGCCTCGCCGTCGCCCAGGGCCAGCACACGGTAGCCGAGCTTGCCACCGCCCTCACCGCCAGGGGAGTCGACGTCGTCTTCGCCATCCACCCGGTCGCGGGCCGGATGCCCGGGCACATGAACGTGCTGCTGGCGGAGGCAAACGTGCCGTACGAGTCGCTCCGGGAACTCGAGGAGGTCAACCCGGAGTTCGCCAACGCGGACATCGCCCTGGTGGTGGGCGCGAACGACGTCGTCAACCCGGCCGCGAAGTCGTCCCCGGGGTCGCCGATCTACGGGATGCCGATCCTTGAGGTAGTCCAGGCGCAGCAGGTGGTGTTCCTGAAGCGCTCGATGCGGCCGGGCTTCGCCGGCATCGAGAACGAGCTCCTGCATGACCCCAAAACCACCCTGCTGTTCGGCGACGCCAAGGATTCGCTCTCCAAGGTCCTCGGAGCGGTCAAAATCCTCTAGGCGCCGGACTAGGCACCGGCGTCGGGAAGGCGCCCTGCCGGAGAACAGGAAGAGGACGCGCCGGTCAGAAGAGCGTGGGCTGCGCTGTTCCGGCGTTGACGCCGGCACTGTAGGCCGCCGCTCCCGGTCCGGGGATGCTGCCCGCCGGGTACTGGGCTTCCTCCTCCCGCGGATCATCGTTGAGGTCCCGGTGGCTGAACCCCGAGGATCCCAGGAAGCCGTGCCGGGACTTGAAATACCGGATGCGGCCCGCCAGCCACGCGCGGTATTCCTTGGAAGCGTAGGAACCGCTGCCATAGAGGCGGCGGTATTTTCCGGCGAGCTGGGGGTGCTCACGGGCGATCCACTGCATGAACCACTCCCGGGTGCCGGGCTTGAGGTAGAGCGCCCCTGCCGTGACGCCTGTGGCGCCAGCCGCTGCGAGCGAGCCGAAGAGCGAGTCCAACGCTTCGTCGGAGTCCGAGAGCCAGGGCAGGATGGGCATGGCCATCACGCCGCAGGGAAGCCCCGCGTCGCGCAGCCGGGAGACCAGCTTCAATCTGGCCCGCGGGCCCGGCGTTCCGGGTTCCACCGCCTCGGCGAGCCGCTCGTCGGTCATGGCCAGCGAGATCCCAACGCCCACCGGGACCTGGGCGGCGGCGTGCTTGAGCAGCGGGATGTCCCGGGCCAGCAGCGTGCCCTTGGTGAGGATGGACAGCGGAGTGCCGGAGTCGGCCAGGGCGCCGATGATGCCGGGCATCAGCTGGTAGCGGCCTTCGGCGCGCTGGTACGGGTCCGTGTTGGTGCCCAGGGCGACGTGGTGGCGCTGCCAGGAGGGCTTGGCGAGTTCCTTGCGCAGCACCTCGGCGGCGTTGATCTTGACTACTACCTGGCTGTCGAAGTCGAGGCCGGAGTCGAAGTCGAGGTAGGTGTGGCTCTTGCGGGCGAAGCAGTAGACGCAGGCGTGGCTGCAGCCGCGGTAGGGATTGACCGTCCACTCGAACGGCATGCGGGAACCGGCGGCCACCTTGTTGAGCACCGATTTGGCGGTGACCTCATGAAAAGTGACCCCGGCAAACTCAGGGGTGGAGACGGACCGCACGAGTCCGGCCAGCGGCAGCAGGGCCGGCGAGGCGGGCCCTGCGGCGGACCCTGCAGGGAGAGCTTCGCCGCTTGGCTTCAGTGCTTGCGCGTCCCATCTCATGGATACATTCGAATATATGTTCGATCTTAAGTCAAGGACCCGGGGCCAAAGAAACAGCGCCGGCACGGATCATAGCGTTGCTAGGCTGGGCGCATGATTCTCCTGACTGGCTTCGAACCGTTTGGCGGCGAAAGCACCAACCCGTCCTGGACCGCGGCGCGCGGTGCGGCGGCCCTGCTCGAAGCCGAAGGCCATGAGGTGACGGCGATCGAACTTCCCTGCGTCTTCGGGGAGGCCATCACGGTGCTGCACGCGGCCCTGTCGGAGCACCGCCCCGACCTCGTGGTCTGCGCAGGACAGGCCGGCGGCAAGGCACGCATTTCGCTGGAGCGGATCGCGATCAACTGCGATGACGCGCGAATCCCTGACAACGCGGGCAACGCCCCGGTCGACGAGCCTGTGGTGCCCGGCGCTCCAGCGGCCTACTTCAGCACGCTGCCGGTAAAGGCGGCGCTGGCGGCGCTGGGAGCGGCGGGCATTCCCGCCGAGGTGTCACAGACGGCCGGGACCTACGTCTGCAACCACGTCTTTTACGGCCTGATGCACGCCCTGCGGCTCACCCAGGGGGCGCGCGGCGGCTTTGTCCATGTACCGTACGGGCCGGACCAGGTCCCGCCGGGAAGCGGACTGGCCTCACTCCCGCAGGAGCAGATGGTGCAGGCGCTCGCCGTCGTCGTACGGACCGCGCTGGCGACGACGGCTGACCTCAAGCTCGCCGCGGGCGCCACCCACTAGCCCCGCCCCGCACGAAGTCCCGCCCGTCCGGCGAGCTCAGTCGAGCAGCTCCCAGACGACGTCGACAGTCGCCGTGACGCTCGAACCGCCCGCCTCGACGGTCAGCGGCTCGGATGCCGCCACGCGCTGCATCTTGGCCAGCGGGATGGGTGAGGCGGTCCCGGACTGCTGCGTTACCGAGAGTGTCCTGCCTAGCCGGGCGCCCGCCAGCGCGGCGAAGTGCTCGGCCGCGGTGCGGGCGTCGTTCCAGGCCGCCTCCCGGGCGCGCACCTCGACCGCCGACGGATCGGTAAAGCCGAGCTCCAGCCCGTTGAGGCGCACATCGTCCCCGCCTGCCGCGACCGCCGCGGCGATGAGCGCCGACGCGGCCGCCGGCTCGCGGAGCCGGACACTCAGCATGCTGGAGGCCAGGTAGCCGGAGACGAGCTGCCCGCGGCCCTCCTGCCAGCTGACCTCGGCCCGGACGTTCAGCCCCGACGTCGTGATGTCCGCGTCCGGCACGCCGTGCCTCCTGAGCACGGCCGTGATCGCGGACGAGGCGAGGGCGGCGTCGCCATACGCCGCCTCCACGCCGGGCCGGCGGCATTCGACGCCGATGCCGAGGGTCAGCAGGTCCGGCGCGGCTTCCGCGGTGCCGGATCCGGTGACCGCAATGGATCGGGGAGTTTCCGTCATGTCATGCCTCGTTCCGCTCGGGGGGCCTTGCTGGCCGGTTTTCCTGGGGCGCCTTTTCCTGGGGGCCGTCGTCGGGAAGCGCTTGGGGACGGCAGGAGGGGGTAACCGCCGGCGCGGAGCCCGGCGTGCCGTTCAAAGGGGTTGGCCGATCCGGGATTGCCCGTCCGCCACAGGGACCAGGCAGCGGACAGGAAGTACAGCGGCAGGAACGGCATGCCCAGGCACCAGGCGTACTGGGTGCTGTGGCGTTCCTCGTGTCCCAGCAGCACCGGGTTGCCCAGGGCTTCGGCGGGACCGGCCCGGAACAGCACCACGTTGCCCACGGTGAACGCCGCCGCGAACGGCAGCCGCCAGCGGTAGCCGGTGGCGAGGATCAGGCCGCGGGGGCCGCGACGGACCCTGGTTCGGGCGCAGGCTGCCAGCAGCAACCCCAGCGGGGTAGATGCATTCAACAGATTGGCAAGCTGCCGCAGCCGCTGTCCGGAGGTCATGAGGCCATGGTAGCGGGGGAGCCGTGCTGCCCGGCGGTCCCTGTCCGTCACGTTCGGGCGCCCGGACGCGTTCAACTAGACTGGACGGGAGCGCCCGCCGGGAAGTTCCGGTGAGCCCTGACCTTTGTCAATGCACCGGTCCCTGCACCCGTTGAGGCCCTGCGTGCGTTGGCATCACCCGACTCGTAGCTAAGAACAGTAGATGACTGAAACTTTGCCGGGCGCCCCCGTCCCGAACCCTCTGGATGAAGCCGCCATCACCGCCGCCGTAGACCAGGCCGTCGCCGCCATTGCCGCCGCCTCGACGCTCGATGAGCTCAAGGCCGTGCGCCTCGCCCACACCGGGGAGAAATCCGCGCTGAGCCTGGCCAACCGTGAGATTGGCGCCCTGCCCAAGGACCAGAAGGCCGCCGCCGGCAAGCTTATGGGAGCCTCCCGCGGACGCGTCAACAAGGCGCTCGCGGACCGCACGGTCGAACTTGAGGCGGAGAACGACGCCCGCATTCTGGTCGAGGAAACCGTGGACGTCACGGCTGCTCCGCGCCGCCGTCGCGCCGGTGCCCGCCACCCGCTGTCCACGCTGCAGGACCGCGTGGCGGACATCTTCGTCGGGATGGGCTGGGAGATCGCCGAGGGCCCCGAGGTCGAGTCGGAGTGGTTCAACTTCGATGCGCTGAACTTCAAGCCGGACCACCCGGCCCGCGAAATGCAGGACACCTTCTTCGTGGAGCCGCCCGAGGCCCACCTGCTGATGCGCACCCACACCTCCCCGGTGCAGGTCCGCTCCATGCTGGAACGCGAGGTGCCGATCTACGTGCTGTGCCCGGGCAAGGTCTTCCGCACCGACGAACTCGACGCCACGCACACCCCGGTCTTCCACCAGTTCGAGGGCCTCGCGATCGACAAGAGCCTGTCCATGGCGGACCTGCGCGGGACCCTGGAGCACTTCGCCCGCCAGATGTTTGGCGACGAGGCCCAGATCCGGTTGCGCCCCAACTACTTCCCGTTCACCGAGCCGTCCGCGGAGCTGGACATCTGGCACCCCGGGGCCAAGGGCGGCCCGCGCTGGATCGAGTGGGGCGGCTGCGGCATGGTCAACCCCAACGTGCTGCGCGCCGCCGGTATCGATCCGGACGTCTATTCAGGTTTTGCCTTCGGCATGGGCATCGAACGCACCCTCATGTTCCGCAATGAGGTCGGCGACATGCGCGACATGATCGAAGGCGATGTACGTTTCAGCGAGCACTTCGGGATGGAGATCTAACAGTGCGTATCCCACTTTCCTGGCTGCGTGAATTCGCAGCGGTACCGGCCGGAGCGACGGCCGAAGACGTGATGGCCGATCTGGTCAAGGTCGGTTTTGAAGAGGAAGCGGTCCACCGCCCCACCGATGCGCTCCAGGGCCCCATCGTGGTGGGCCAGGTCCTGAGCCTGGTCAAGGAGCCGCAGTCCAACGGCAAGACCATCAACTGGTGCCAGGTCCGTGTGGTCCCCGAAGGCCAGGAGCAGACGCTCACCGGCGACGGCATCGACCCCTCCGGCGTGCAGGGCATCATCTGCGGCGCCCACAACTTTGTGGAAGGCGACAAGGTGGTGGTCACGCTTCCGGGCGCTGTCCTGCCCGGCGACTTCCGGATCTCCGCCCGCAAGACCTACGGGCACCTTTCCGCCGGCATGATCGCCTCGGTCCGCGAACTCGGCATCGGCGAGGACCACGACGGCATCCTGGTGCTGTCCCGGATCGGCCTGGACCCGGAACTGGGTACCGACGCCATGGAACTGCTCGGCCTCTACGACCAGGCCGCGGAAATCAACGTCACCCCGGACCGGGGCTATGCCTTCTCGATCCGCGGCGTGGCCCGGGAATACGCGCACGCCACCGGCACGCCCTTCACCGACCCCGCGTCCAAGGTGCAGGCCCCCGCCGCCCTGGCCGGCGGCTACCCGGTCAAGCTCAACGACGACGCACCGATCTACGGCAAGCCCGGCTGCGACCGCTTCGTGGCCCGCACCGTGCACGGTGTGGACGCCACCCGGCCCACCCCGCCCTGGATGTCCGCCCGGCTCCGCCTCGCCGGCATCCGCTCCATCTCGCTGCCGGTGGACATCTCCAACTACGTCATGCTGGAGCTCGGCCAGCCGCTGCACTTCTACGACCAGGACAAGCTTTCCGGCGAGATCGTGGTCCGCCGCGCCGTCTCCGGCGAGAAGCTCAAGACCCTGGACGGCAAGGACCGCGCGCTCGACGCCGAAGACCTCCTGATCACGGACGGCTCCGGCCCGATCGGCGTCGCCGGTGTGATGGGTGGCGCCGCCACCGAAGTCAGCGACGCGACGTCGACCATCCTGATCGAAGCGGCGCACTTTGAGGAAGTCTCGATTGCCCGTTCGCGCCGCCGCCACAAGCTGCCCTCCGAGGCGTCCAAGCGCTTCGAACGCGGCGTGGACTGGCACGTTGCCCACGTGGCCGCCCAGCGGGCCGTCGACCTCCTCGTTGAACTCGCCGGAGGCACCGATGCGGCCGAGGGCACCGACGTTGGCACCGCGCCCGCTCCGGTTACCGTGCAGTTGCCGGCGGCGTTCGCCGCCGAGCGGATCGGCATCGACTTCACCGAGGAACAGATCCTGACCTCGCTCCAGGACCTCGGCGCCGTCGTCGAAAAGACCGGCACCGGCTACAGCGCCACGGCCCCGAGCTGGCGCAACGACCTGGAAACGAAGGAAGACCTTTCCGAGGAAATCGCCCGGCTGGTCGGCTATGACAAGATCCCCGCGACCCTCCCGGTGGCGCCCCCGGGACGCGGCCTTACTCGAGTCCAGCAGCAGCGCCGCCGGCTCGTGCAGGCCCTGGCCGACGCCGGCCTCACCGAGGTGATGGCGTACCCGTTCGTCTCCAAGGCGGCCAACGACACCTTCGGGGTTCCCGTGGCCGGCGCGGAGCGCAAGGCGCTCAAGCTGGCCAACCCGATCAGCGAAGAGCAGGGCTACCTGCGGACCTCCATCCTGCCGGGCCTGATCGAGGTCGCCAAGCGCAACCACTCCCGCGGCTTCCGCGACCTCGCGCTCTTCGAGTCCGGGCTGGTCTTCCTGCCCGGCGACACGCTGGGCACCGCCTCGATTCCGCCGCTGGGTGCCAAGCCCTCCGACGAGGTGCTGGACGGTCTGTACGACGGCGTCCCGGACCAGCCGCTGCATCTCGGCGCCGTGCTGACCGGCCACGATTCCCCGGCTGCGCCGGCACACACGCCCCGCGCCTGGGACTGGGCCGACGCGCTGGACATCGCCCGGCTCGCCGGCGATGTGCTCGGCGTCGAACTCGTTGTCAGCAAGGGCCAGCACCAGGCGTTCCACCCTGGCCGTGCCGCGCAGCTGGCGCTGCGCAGCGGCGAGGTCGTGGGCTACGCCGGCGAACTCCACCCGAAACTGCTCGCAGCGCACGACATGCCGGCCCGCTCGGTGGCGCTGGAGCTGGACGCCGAGGCGCTCTTCGAAGCCGCCGCCGACGTGATCGTCGCCCGGCACATCTCCAGCTACCCCGTGGCGACCCAGGACGTCGCCCTCGTGGTCGCGGCCGACGTTGCGGCGGACGAGGTGCTGGCCGCCCTGCGCGAGGGCGCGGGAGAGCTGCTCGAGGAGGTGTCCCTGTTCGACGTCTACGCCGGCAAGGGCATCGAGGAGGGTAAGAAGTCGCTCGCCTTCAACCTGCGCTTCCGGGCCGACGACCGGACGCTGACCGCGGACGAGGCCTCGGCTGCCCGCGACAGCGCGGTCGCTGCCGCCCACGAGCGTTTCGGCGCCGTGCAGCGCTAGCGGCCCGGAGGGGAGCCCCTGGCGGGAGAGCCTGAAATATAGGAGGGCGGGACCATGGCATCGCAGCTGATTGTGCGGTCGGTCCCGCCCTTTGGCGTACCTGGCGCACCCGGGTTACCGGACGCCGCCGCCCGCGAACAGCTGGACGACGTCGAGCTCGGGCGCGCCCTGGGCCTGGAGCCCGGTCCGCGGGCGGCGTTCCTGGCCGGCCGGCTGGCTCAGCGGCAGCTTGCCGCCGAACTGCTGGACGTGCCGCCGTCGGAGCTCACAGCCGCCTACGACTGTCCGCAGTGCGGTCCCGGAAGCCCGCACGGCAGGCCCGGCTACACCCTGGCCGGCGCGCCGGCTCCGCTTCTGCTCAGCCTGTCCCGCAGCGCGGGCTGGGTCCTGCTGGCCGCCGTGCTGGATCCTGACGCGGGGCTGCGCCTTGGCGTCGACGTGCAGGACCCGGCGGGTGCTGATTTTGACGGCTTCGATCAGGTGGCGCTGGGCCCGGCAGAACGCCAGAGCCTTCGCGGCCTCTCCGGCGCGGAGCTGTTGCACGGACGTGCCCGGCTCTGGGCACGCAAGGAGGCCTGGCTCAAGCTGTGCGGCACCGGGTTGCGGACCGCGCCCGAGACCGTGGAGGTGCTGCACCAGCCCGGCATCCGGGACCTGCCACCCGATGAATCCGGACTGCCCGCGCAGTTCGCTGCCGCCGTCGCCCTTTCCGCGCTCCCGGCCCGGGATTAGCGCGGTCCCGGGGTCAGCTTTCAGGCGGTCAGCTGGCCGGAAGGGGCGGCAGCGCCTCTTGATAAAGCCAGGGGTGCAGCACAGCCTCGGCGTCCATCCCGGTGACGCGGTCCGCCGCCACGATGAAATCCTCGGTGGTGACGGAGCCGTGCCGGTGGCTGCCGGTCCACTCGTGCAGGAGCGCGAAGAAGGCAAGATCGCCGCAGTGGAGGCGGACCGCGTGCAGTGCGAGGGCGCCGCGCTTGTAGACGCGGTCATCGAACATCAATTCCGGCCCCGGGTCACCGACCAGCAGGTCCTGGCCCTCGCGGTTGAGCATCCGCCAGGCCGCCCGGGCGCGGTCGGCCACACTCATGATCCCGGCCTCCTCGGACCAGATCCACTCGGCGTAGCAGGCGAAGCCTTCGTGCAGCCAAATGTCCTTCCACGACGCTGCCGTCAGCGAATTCCCGAACCATTGGTGGGAGAGCTCGTGCGCGATCAGCCGCTGGGATTCCCAGTCCGGCGTCAGGTGGTTGCGCCCGAAAATGGACAGGGACTGGGCCTCCAGCGGGATCTCCAGGACGTCCTCGGTCACCACAACGGTGTAGTCGGCGAACGGATAGGGACCGAAGCGGCTGGTGAAGGTACGCATCATCTGCGGCTGGCGGGCGAGCCCGGCGCGGGCCTCGGCCGACAGTTCGGCTGGCACCGCGGCGGTCTGGGCGACGTCGCCGGCCGTCCGGTCCGGGTTCAGCGGCAGCAGTTCGTACCGGCCGATCTGGACTGTGGCGAGGTAGCTGGCCATGGGTTCGGACTGCTCGTAGACCCAGGTTTCGCGGCTGGAACGGGCCTGGTGCGAGACCAGTACCCCGTTGCAGACGGCCCGGTAGTTGGCGTCGGTGGTGACCGCGATGCGGTAGCTGGCCTTGTCCCGCGGATGGTCGTTGCAGGGAAACCACGACGCCGCGCCGTTGGGCTGCCCGGCGACCAGGACGCCGTCGCTCAGTTCCTCCCAGCCCACCTCTCCCCAGAGCCCGCGGCGGGGCGCCGGGTTGCCCTCATAGCGGATGTCCAGGGTGAATTCGTCACCGGGCAGCAGCGCCGTGTCCGGCACCACGACCAGCCGCTCAGCCCGCTGGTTGAACTTGCGCACCTTCCGGCCGGGCATCAGCACCTTCGTGGCGCGGAGCCCGGTCAGGTCCAGGACAATCGCGGAGCTCTGGCGCCGGGCGACGGCGTGCAGCGTCGCCCGGCCGCCCAGATGGTTGCTGCTGATGCGGTAGTCGAGCTCCAGTTCGTAGCGCGTGACGCGGTAGACGTCGGTGCCATGGCCCGGCATGTACGGATCCGGAGCGGCTGCGGGCGTTGCGGGCGGCAATTCAGCGGGGAATTCCTCGGCAGCGGCTGAGGCGATGGGACTCATGGCACGGCTTTCGGTCGTTGCGGTGGACGGGAGGCGTCTTCCGGGCGGGGAACTACCCGGGCGGGGCTACTTGGGCTTGGGCGCCGGAACATCCGGGCCGACCCACGGGCTGACCGGATTTCCCATCCAGTATGTGGCGGCCGGGACCGTTTCCCCCCGCATCACGAGTGATGCAGGGCCCACCGTCCCGCCGTTGCCGATCCGGGCCCGCGGCAGGATGACTCCGTGCGGACCCATCGTGGCCCCGTCTTCGAGCGTAACAGTGTCGATGCTCATGACCCTGTCGTGGAAGAGATGGGTTTGGACCACGCAGCCGCGGTTGACCGTGGCGCTGCGGCCCAGGGTGACGAGGTCCGCCTCCGGCAGCCAGTAGCTCTCGCACCAGGTGCCAGCCCCGATCTTGGCGCCCAGGGCGCGCAACCACCAGACGAGGGCCGGGGTGCCGGATGCCGCGCGCGCGAACCATGGGGCGCTGACCATCTCGATGAAGGTGTCCACCACTTCGTTCCGCCAGATGAACGAACTCCAGAGCGGGTGCTCACCGGGGCGGATGCGTCCCACCAGGAGCCACTTCGCGACGACGGCGCTGCCGGCAGCGGCCGCGCCGGCCAGCAGGACCACGACGCCGCCCAGGAGGGCGGCTACGGCGTAGTTGAAGGTGCCGGCCAGCCAGTCCAGGGCCACGAGCACGGCCGCGGCGACGGCGACCGTGAGGACCACCGGGACAAAGCGGCAGAGCTCCCACAGGGCGCGGGCCAGTTTGAGCCGCAGGGGCGGCTGGAAGGTGCGGGTGTCATCGGAGGCGATGGCGGTCCTGCGCAGCCGCACCGGCGGGCTGCCCAGCCAGGAGGTCCCTGATTTCGCCTTCGCGGGGGTCGCGGAGAGGACCGCCACGAGGGAGTTCTTGGGCACGCTGCGCCCTGCGGCGGTCATGCCTGAGTTGCCGAGGAAGGAGCGTTTGCCCACCTTTGCCGGCGCGATCCTCATCCAGCCGCCGCCGAGCTCGTAGGACGCGATCAGGGTGTCGTCGGCCAGGAAGGCACCCTCGCCCACTGTCGTCATTTTCGGGATCAGCAGAACCGTGGAGGCCTCCACGTTCCGGCCGACCCTGGCGCCGAGCAGGCGGAGCCAGGCCGGCGTGAAGAGGCTGGCGTAGACCGGGAAGAGCAGGTCGCGGGCCAGGTCGAGGACCCGTTCCGTCGCCCACACCTGCCAGCCGATCCGGCTGCGCACCCGGTAGTAGCCGGGGCGCAGCCCGGCGCCGAGCAGGCGCGTGGTCGCGAGAACCAGGACCAGGTTGGCGCCGAACCACGCGAGCGCGGCCGGCGGGAGTGAGACGGCCAGCTGCGGCAGGGCCGCGGCCAGCGAGTCGCGGCCCTGGATGAAGAGGAACATCACCAGTCCGGCCGCAGCGGCGGACAGGTAGGGGATCAGGGCCAGGAGAGCCGAGGCGGAGGCGAAACCGGCAAACCAGAGCCGGCCGATCAGATGGTGCTCCGGTGGCGTCGCGGGCCAGCCCTGTTTGGCTTTGCCCCGGCGTTCTGCCGGGGAGCCGGCCACCAAATGGCCGGCCTTGACCCGGCCAAGGACGGCCGAACCCGCCTCCACCTGCGCCCCGGCGCCGATGCTGGCACCCGGCATGAGCGTGCTGCGGGCGCCGACGACGGCACCGGCGCCAATCCGGATCGCGCCGATGTGGACGGAGTCGCCGTCGATCCACCAGCCGGAAAGATCGACTTCGGGTTCGATGTTGCAGCCGTTGCCGAGCGTGAGCAGCCCGGTCACCGGCGGCAGCGAATGGAGCTGGACGTTGTTGCCTATCGTGGCGCCCAGAGCCCGGGCGTAGTAGGGCACCCACGGGGCGCTGGCGAGGCTGACGGCCCCGGCCAGGTCCTGGATTTGTTCGGCCAGCCACAGGCGCAAATGCACTCGGCCGGACCGAGGGTAGCTTCCGGGGGAGACATTGCGCAGCAGGAGCCGGGCCGCGGCCACCGAAATAGCCATCCGCCCGGCCGGGCTGACGAACACCAGCCAGGAGGCTCCCACCCACCACCAGGACAGGGTCGGCGCCGCGGTGAACCCGGCGAGGGACGCGAGCAAATTGTTCGCCACCATCAGGTAAGTCAGCCAGCGCATCCCGACGAGGATGTGCAGCGGAACACCCAGCAGCGTCTGGACCCACTGGGCGCGGCGGGACGTGGGACGGACCGAACGCTGGCCGGCCGCCGGGGCCCCGCCTTCCGGGAGGGACTGGCGTGCGGTGTCGATCAGGGCGCCGATCCGGGGCGTGGCGTAGATATCCGCCACCGTGATCGTCGGGTAGCGGACCCGCAGCGCGGAGACCAGCTGGGCCGCGGCCAGCGAGCCGCCGCCGAAGGCAAAGAAATCGGCATCGAGGTCCGAAACGGTCCCGCCCAGGACAGCGCTCCACTGCTCGACGATCCAGCGGGCGTCCTGCGGGAGGTCCATGGGCGCCGGCGCAGTATCCGCCGCCCCCGGGCCGGTCAGCGGCCACGGCAGTGCTTGCCGGTCCACCTTGCCGCTGGTCTTGGTCGGTAAGGCGTCCACGACGGTGAGCAACGGGATCAGCGGGGCGGGCAGGGTGGACGCGAGCAGCAGCCGGGCGGCTGCCAGGTCCAGTTCCCTGCCGTCGGCCGGTGAGAGGTAGCCGACCAGCACCTGGTTCCCGGCCGCCGTCGTCCGCACCGCTGCCGCCGCCCCGGCGACGTCGGGCAGCGACTGGAGGGCGGCGTCGATTTCGCCGAGCTCGATCCGGCGCCCACCCAGTTTGACCTGTTCGTCCGCGCGGCCGACGAAGAGCAGTCCCGCCCGCTCGTAGCGGACCAGATCGCCGGAGCGGTAGGCGCGCGACCAGCCCAGCGCCGGCAGGGGAGCATACTTCTCCGCGTCCTTGGCCGGATCGAGATAGCGGGCTAGCCCGACTCCGCCGATGATCAGCTCACCGATTCCGCCCTCGAAGACCGGCACCCCGTCGGAGTCGACGACAGCGAGGTCCCAGCCGTCGAGCGGTAGCCCGATCCGGACCGGTCCCGGGCCGCCCAGCGGCGCGGCGCAGGCGACGACGGTGGCCTCGGTGGGTCCGTAGGTGTTCCAGACTTCGCGTCCGTCCACGGCCAGCCGCTCGGCGAGTTCGGGCGGGCAGGCTTCGCCGCCGAAGATCAGCAGTCGGACGCTTTCGAGCGACTCCACCGGCCACAGCGCCGCGAGAGTGGGCACCGTGGAGACCACCGTGATGCCGTGGTTGATGAGCCAGGGGCCCAGGTCCATGCCGGTCCGGACCAGGGCGCGCGGCGCCGGGACCAGGCACGCACCGTGCCGCCAGGCGAGCCACATTTCCTCGCAGGAAGCATCGAAGGCCACCGAAAGCCCGGCCAGCACCCGGTCCTGGGGCCCGATCGGTTCGGCCTGGAGGAAGATCCGAGCCTCGGCGTCGGCGAAGGCGGCAGCCGAACGGTGCCGGACGGCGACGCCTTTGGGCGTGCCGGTGGATCCGGAGGTGAAGATGACCCAGGCATCGTCGCCTGGGACCGGCTCCCTGGCGGCCGGGAAGGGCCGGGGACGGCCGGAGTCCGTGACGATCGTCCCGCCGGCACGCAGCACGCCGGCAACGCCGGCCTCGCCGAACACCAGCGAGGCCCGCTCCTCGGGGTCGTCGGCGTCCACCGGAACGTAGGCGGCCCCGACGAACAACACCGCCAGGATGGAGATGTAAAGCTCGTTGGTGCCCGAGGGGATCCGGACGCCGATCTTGTCGCGCGCGCCCAGCCCGGCCAGGTGCAGCTTCCTCGCGGTGGCCCGGACCTCGTCCATCAGCTGGGCATAGCTTAGGGAGCGTCGGCCGTCGTCGAGCGCGGAGGCGTCCGGAAAGCGGTCGGCGGTCTCCCGCAGGACGTCGACCAGGGTCCGCTCCGGCGGCGCCGCGAAGGCGCCCGGCAGCTGCGGCTGATAGGCGGCGCCGGCCGGGCGGCCGCCGCCCAAGGGAACGCCGACGGCCGGCGTTTGCTGCTCAATCACAGGGTGATTCTCCCTGCAGCAGATGAACGGAAGACATCGGTGCCACTCCAGGGCCGATTCAGGGGACCAGGATGACCTTGCCGGTGGTGCGGCGCTGCTCCAGGTCGGTGTGGGCTGCGGCGGCGTCGGCGAGATCGTAGCGGGCGCCGATCCGGACCTTGAGGCTGCCGTCCGCCACTGCGGCGAAGAGTTCGTCGGAGCGCCAGCGGCGTTCCCGCGCGTCGCGGAGGAAGTGCGTGATGGTCGGCCGGGTCAGGTAGAGCGAGCCGCCGGCGTTGAGCCGCTGCGGGTCGAACGGCGGCACCGGACCGGACGCGGCGCCGAAGAGCACAAGGGTGCCGCGGATCCGGAGCGCCGCCAGGGAATCGTCGAAGGTGTCTTTTCCGACGCCGTCGTACACCACGTGCGCGCCGGCGCCGTCCGTCAGCTCGCGCACCTTTGCGGCGAAGCCGTCATAGCGCAGCACGTGGTCCGCGCCGGCGCCGCGGGCCAGCGCCTCCTTCTCATCGGTGGAGACGGTGGTGATGACGTTCGCGCCCTTGGCCTTGAGCAACTGGATCAGCAGCAGGCCGACGCCGCCGGCGCCGGCGTGCAGCAGCACGGTCTGGCCCTCTTCCACCTTGAAGGAGGAGTTGATCAGGTAGTGCGCGGTGATGCCCTGCAGGGGGAGGGCAGCGGCGGTGTAGTCGTCGACGCCGCGGGGCACCGGCAGCGCCTTGTCCGCGTCCACGAGGGCGTACCCGGCGTAGCAGTTGACACCCTCGGCGGTCGCGACCCGGTCGCCGGCGGAGAAGTTGCTCACGCCGTCGCCCAGCTCCTCCACGGTCCCGGAGGCCTCGGAGCCCGGAGTGAAGGGGTACTGCACCTTGTAGACGCCGCTGCGCTTGTAGGTGTCGATGAAGTTCACGCCCGCGGCGGCGACCTTGATCAGCAGCTGGCCGGGCCCCGGAACCGGCCGGTCGACTTCTGCCAGCTCGAGGACCTCCGGTCCGCCGGCCTGCCGGGCGAGGATTGCGTGCGTCATGTGTCTCCTTCTGAAGTGTCAGGGCCTTTTGAAGCGCCAGCGCTCCGGGCGAGGAAGCTTCCTCGGCGCGGATCCTGAGACCATCCTAGGGACACCGGCGCGCCGGGCGCAGTATGCCCGGCGTGCCGCTAGTAACGGCGGGTAACGGTGGCCATTGGGCACTCGAAGTGGCGGCCCGCGGCGAGGCCGACGTCGTTGAGGTAGCGCACGATGATGCCGTAGGACTGCAGCAGGGTGGTTTCGGTGTACGGGACCTGGTGCTTGGCGCAGAACTCGCGGACGATCACGGCGGCCTTGTCCAGCTGGGGGCGTGCCATGTCCGGGAAGAGGTGGTGCTCGGCCTGGCGGTTGAGGCCGCCGAGCAGGATGTCCATGAAGCGGCCGCCGGAAATGTTCCGGGACGTGAGGACCTGGCGGCTGAAGAAGTCCACCCGGCTGTCAGCCGGCAGCACGGGCATGCCCTTGTGGTTCGGTGCGAAGGAGGCGCCCATGTAGAAGCCGAAGACGGCGAGCTGCACGCCGATAAACGCCAGTGCCATGCCCCAGGGCAGGAACGCGAAGGCGAGCACGGGCAGCAGGCTCAGCCGGGCCGCGAGGATGGGGATCTCCACCCAGCGGTGCGTGACCTTGGCGCGGCGGACGATGAACCTGACCGAATCGATCTGCAGGCCCAGGCCCACGAGGAACAGCAGCGGGAAGAAGAACCAGCCCTGCTTGCGGGTCAGGAAGGAGAACCGTCCCTGCCGGGTCGCCGCGGCTTCGGGGAAGAAGGCGATCGCGCCGGTGGCGATGTCCGGATCCTTGGAAATCACGTTCGGGTGGTTGTGGTGCGCGCCGTGCTTCTGCTCCCACCAGGAGTAGCTGATGCCGGCCACCGACGTGGCCAGCAGCCGTGCGGCCCAGTCGTTGGCGCGGCGGGAGGCGAAGATCTGGCGGTGCCCGGCCTCGTGGGCCAGGAAGCTCAACTGGGTGCAGAGGATACCCAGGGCTGCCGCGATGAGGAGCTGGAACCAGCTGTCCCCGATCAGCGCGAAGCCGAACCAGGTGGCGGCCATCAGCAGGGCCAGAATGGAAAACACCGTGACGTAGAACCCGGTGCGGCGTTCCAGCAGGCCTTCGGCCTTGACGCGCTTCAGCAGTTCCGAATAGCTCAGGACGACGGCGTTGGGCTGCCGGACCCGCGGCTGCGGGCGCGCTGGGGAGTCGGCGGAAAGTGTGGTGGAGGGGGTCATGAAACGCATGCCTCGTAACTGTTACGGGCAACGCTGCAGCCGACATTTGCGGCCGCACGGTCTGGATCACCCTCTACCCAGCATACGCTGACGGTTTCGTCCGCGTCCGGACACCCCCTTGGACATGGCCGCGCGCATGCATAAATATCGGGCTCTATGCATAGTCTTGCTGTACACTCGGTGCTATGACTATTTCTGTTGCCGTCTCCGGCGCAAGCGGCTACGCCGGCGGCGAGGTATTGAGGCTCCTGGCCGGTCATCCCGACGTCACCATCGGGGCCATTACCGCGCACAGCAACGCCGGTTCCAGACTAGGGGAATTGCAGCCGCATCTCCATGGCCTGGCGGACCGCATCCTCGAAGACACCACCGTGGAAAACCTGGCCGGACATGACGTCGTGTTCCTTGCCCTCCCGCACGGGGCGTCCGCCGAGATCGCGGCGCAACTGCCCGCCGGCACGGTCGTGATCGACGCCGGCGCGGACCACCGGCTGGAGGATCCGGCGGCGTGGGAGAAGTTCTACGGCTCGCCGCACGCCGGCACCTGGCCCTACGGGCTGCCCGAGCTGCCGGGCCAGCGCGAGGCACTGCGCGGCGCCACCCGGATCGCCGTGCCCGGCTGCTACCCGACGTCGGCCCTGCTGGCCCTCACCCCGGGCTTCAGCAACCACCTGCTACAGGCCGACGACGTCGTGATCGTTTCCGCTTCCGGTACGTCCGGGGCCGGCAAAGCCGCGAAGGTGAACCTGATCGGCGCCGAGGTGATGGGTTCGATGAGTCCCTACGGCGTCGGCGGCGGGCACCGGCACACCCCGGAGATCGAGCAGGGGCTGTCCAAGGCGCTGAACGCGCCGGTGACGGTGTCCTTTACCCCCACGCTGGCCCCGATGAGCCGCGGCATCCTCACCACGGCCACCGCGAAAGTCCGGCCGGGCGTGACTGCTGAGGAACTGCGCCGCGCCTGGGCCGAGGCGTACGACGAGGAGCCGTTCGTGCACCTGCTGCCGGAAGGCCAGTGGCCCTCCACCAAGTCCGTGCAGGGCTCCAACCACGCCGTGATGCAGCTGGCCCTCGACGGACACACCGGCCGCGTGATCGCCACCTGCGCCATCGACAACCTCACCAAGGGGACCGCCGGCGGCGCCGTGCAGTCCATGAACATCGCCCTCGGCCTGGCGGAAACCGCCGGCCTCGACCTCCAGGGAGTCGCACCGTGAGCATCACCGCCCCCAAGGGATTCCGCGCTGCCGGGGTCAAGGCCGGCCTCAAGGCCTCCGGAAACCCGGACCTGGCCCTCGTGGTCAACGACGGCCCCAACAAAGCCGCCGCCGCCGTCTTCACCTCGAACCGGGTGGCCGCCGCGCCCGTGCACTGGTCCCGCGAAGTCATCAAGGACGGCCGGGTGGACGCCGTGATCCTCAACTCCGGCGGCGCCAACGCCTGCACCGGCCCGCAAGGCTTCCAGAACACCCACACCACCGCCGAAAAGACCGCCGAGGCACTCGGGGCCTCAGCGACGGACATCTTCGTCTGTTCCACCGGCCTGATCGGCGAACAGCTTCCGATGGACAAGCTCGTCCCCGCGATCGGCGTCGCAGCCGCGGAATTGAACGCCGACGGCGGCCCGGCAGCGGCTGCCGCAATCATGACCACCGACTCGGTGTCCAAGCAGGCGGTCTTCACCGGCGCCGACGCCGAGGGCCGGGAATTCACCATCGGCGGCATGGCCAAGGGAGCCGGCATGCTTGCCCCGGGCCTGGCCACGATGCTCGTGGTCCTCACCACGGACGCGGAGGTCCAGCCCGAACTGCTCGACGTCGTGCTCCGCGACGCCACCCGCGTCACCTTCGACCGGGCCGATTCGGACGGCTGCATGTCCACCAATGACACTGTGGTGCTGCTCGCCTCCGGCGCCACGGGCGCCGTGCCCTCCGCCGTCGACTTCGGCAAGGGGCTCACCCAGGTGTGCGCGGAACTGGCCCGCAAACTGATCGGCGACGCCGAGGGTGCCAGCCACGACATCGCCATCCGTACCTTCAACGCCGCGAGCGAGAAGGACGCCGAAGTGGTCAGCCGGGCCGTGGCCCGCTCCAACCTCTTCAAGACGGCGATCTTCGGCAAGGACCCGAACTGGGGCCGCGTGCTGTCCGCCGTGGGCACCACGGACGCGGCCTTCGAACCGGACCAGCTGAATGTCTCGATGAACGGTGTGCAGATCTGCCGCAACGGCAGCATCGGCGAGGACCGCGGCCTGGTGGACCTGGAGCCGCGCGAAGTCCTGGTCGAGATCGACCTGCAGGCTGGCGCCGCCGAGGCCACGATCTGGACCAACGACCTGACGCACGAGTACGTCCACGAAAACAGCGCCTACTCCAGCTAAGGGAATGACGAACGACATGAGCACCCAGACCCGCGAGACCACTTCCATGGCCGACGCGCAGGGCAAGGCCGGCACCCTGATCGAGGCGCTGCCCTGGATCCAGCGCTTCGCCGGAACCACCATGGTGATCAAGTATGGCGGCAACGCCATGGTCAACGACGAACTCCGCCGCGCCTTCGCCGAGGACGTCGTCTTCCTGCACCACGTCGGCATCCACCCCGTCGTGGTGCACGGCGGCGGCCCGCAGATCAACGCCATGCTCAGCCGGCTCGGCATCGAATCCGAGTTCAAGGGCGGCCTGCGCGTCACCACCCCCGAGGCCATGGACGTGGTCCGGATGGTCCTTACCGGCCAGGTGGGCCGCGAGCTCGTGGGCCTAATCAACTCGCACGGGCCCTACGCCGTCGGGATGTCCGGCGAAGACGGCGGACTGCTGCGCGCCGTCCGCACCGGCACCGTGGTGGACGGCGAAGAGGTGGACCTGGGCCTCGTCGGCGAAGTCGTCGGGGTGAACCCGGAAGGCATCCTGGACATCGTGGCGGCCGGCCGGATCCCGGTGATCTCGACCGTCGCGCCGGAGATCTCCCCGGACGGGTCCACCACCGGGCAGGTACTCAACGTCAACGCGGACACGGCTGCGGCGGCGGTCGCGTCGGCCCTGGGTGCCTCCAAGCTGGTCATCCTGACCGATGTCGAGGGCCTCTACGCCAACTGGCCGGACAGGTCATCGCTCATCTCGTCGCTGACGGCGTCGGAGCTGCGCGAGATGCTCCCGCGTCTTGAATCCGGCATGATCCCGAAGATGGCGGCCTGCCTGAAAGCGATTGACGACGGCGTCGAGCGCGCGCACATCGTGGACGGCCGGCTGCCGCACTCGATGCTGCTGGAAACCTTCACGACCGCCGGTATCGGCACCCAGGTCGTCCCGGACGAGGAAGTGAACGCATAGTGAGCAGCACTGAACTGAGCCATTCCGCCGAAGCCTCCAGCGCCGGCTCGGCCCCCACAGCTTCGGTTATGACTGGAACGGGCAGCGGCGCGCAGTGGCTGTCCCGCTACTCGTCCTCGCTGCTTGGCGTCTTCGGCACCCCGCAGCGCGTACTGGTCCGCGGCGCCGGCTGCCTCGTCTGGGACGCGGACGGCAAGGAATACCTGGACCTGCTTGGCGGCATCGCGGTCAACGCGCTGGGCCACGCCCATCCCTTCGTCACCTCGGTGATCTCCAGCCAGTTGGCCACCCTGGGCCACGTCTCCAATTTCTTCACCAGCCCCACCCAGATTGCCTTGGCGGAGAAGCTGCTGGAAATTTCCAAGGCACCGGCCGGGTCCAAGGTGTTCTTCGCCAATTCCGGCACCGAGGCGGTCGAAGCGGCGTTCAAGCTGGCACGGCGGAATGCTGGCGTCAGCCAGACAGACACGGACGCGCAGCCGCGGACAAAGATCATCGCCCTCGAAGGCGCCTTCCACGGCCGCACCATGGGCGCCTTGGCCCTCACCTCGAAGGAAGCCTACCGGGCGCCGTTCGCGCCGCTGCCCGGCGGCGTCGTCCACGTCCCCTTCGGTGACATCGACGCCCTCCGCGCCGAGATCGACGACACCACCGCCGCGGTCTTCCTCGAACCCATCCAGGGCGAGGCGGGCGTCCGCCCGCTGCCCGCCGGCTACCTCCGGGCCGCCCGCGAAGCCACCAGCGCCGCCGGCGCCCTGCTGATCCTGGACGAGGTCCAGACCGGCATCGGCCGCACCGGCAAGTGGCTGGCCAGCGAAGACGCCGGAATCGTTCCCGACGCCGTGACCCTCGCCAAGGGCCTGGGCGGCGGGTTCCCGATCGGCGCCCTGCTCACCTTCGGCCCCGAGGTGTCCGCACTGCTGTCCGCCGGCCAGCACGGGACGACATTTGGCGGCAACCCGGTCGCCACCGCGGCCGCCCTGGCCACCCTGCACGTGCTGGAGAACCAGCAGGTGCTCGCCCACGTCCGGGAGGTGGGGGAGCACCTGCGCACCGGGCTCGCCGGAATCGCCGGCGTCACCGAAGTCCGCGGCGAAGGCCTGCTGATCGGCTTCGACCTCGACGCCGACGTCGCCCCCGCCGTCGTCACCGCCGGACTCGACGCAGGATTCATCGTCAACAGCCCCGGCCCGCACACCATCCGGCTCGCGCCGCCGCTGATCCTCACCGAGGCCCAGGCCGACCGCTTCCTCGCCGCCCTGCCGGCCCTCCTCCAGACCGCAAAGGACGCCCAGTGACCGCCTCCATGACCGCATCCGTGCCGACCCGCCACTTCCTCAAGGACACGGACCTCACCCCGGCCGAGCAGGCCGAGGTCCTGGACCTCGCCCTCCGGATGAAGGCGGCCCCGTACAGTGTCCAGCCCTTCGCCGCGGAAGGCAGCGGCCGCAAGACCGTGGCCGTGATCTTCGACAAGACCTCCACCCGGACCCGTGTCTCCTTCGCCACCGGCATCGCGGACATGGGCGGCAACGCCCTCATCATCAACCCGGGCGAAGCCCAGATCGGCCACAAGGAGTCGGTTGAGGACACCGCCAGGGTCCTCGAACGCATGGTTTCCACCGTCGTGTGGCGGACCGGGGCGCACGCCGGCCTCGTCGCGATGGCCGAACACTCGCGCGTCCCGGTGATCAACGCCCTGTGCGACGACTACCACCCCTGCCAGCTCCTGGCCGACCTGCTGACCGTCAAGGAGCACAAGGGCACGCTGGCCGGCCTCACCATGAGCTACCTCGGCGACTCGGCCAACAACATGGCCAACTCCTACCTGCTGGCCGGCGTCACCGCTGGCATGCACGTGCGCATCTCCGGCCCGGAGGGCTACCTGCCCGCGGCGGAGATCGTCGCCGCCGCGGAGGAGCGCGCCGCGGAGACCGGCGGCTCGGTGCTGGTCACCGTGGACGCCGCGGAGGCGCTCCGCGGAGCCGACGTCGTCGCCACCGACACCTGGGTGTCGATGGGCCAGGAGGACGAGAAGGAGGCCCGGCTGCAGCTGTTCCGCGACTACTCCGTGGACGAGGACGCGATGACGCTTGCCGCGCCGGACGCCGTCGTGCTGCACTGCCTCCCGGCCTACCGCGGCTACGAAATCTCCGCCGGCGTGATCGACGGCCCGCAGTCCGTGGTCTGGGATGAGGCCGAGAACCGGTTGCACGCGCAGAAAGCCCTGATGGCCTGGCTCATGCACCGCTCCGGCCTGGCAGTTGTTGACGGGCTCGCGCCGGTTGACGGGCTGGGCTGATGTCCGTCCAGCCCGCCGCCCAGGGGGCCAGCCCGGCCACCAAGACGGCCCGGCAGGCGCGGATCACCGCGATCCTGACCGGCGAATCCGTCCGCTCGCAGGCCGAGCTGGCGGCCCTGCTCGCGGACGACGGCGTCCAGGTCACCCAGGCCACGCTGTCCCGCGACCTCGTGGAGCTCGGCGCCGTCCGGGTCCGCGGCAAGGAAGGCGTGCTCGTGTACGCCGTGCCGGGGGAGGGCGGGGAACGCGCGGCCAAAAGCGGCGTGACGCAGGAAATCCTCGACGCCCGGCTGGCGCGGCTCTGCGGCGAACTGCTCGTCACGGCCGAGGCCTCCGCGAACCTTGTGGTGCTCCGCACCCCGCCGGGCGCCGCGAACTTCCTGGCCCTCGCGATCGACCACTCGGTGATGCCCTCGATCCTCGGCACCATCGCCGGGGACGACACCGTGCTGCTGGTCACCCGCGACCCGGCCGGCGGCGCCGCGGTCGCCGCCCGTTTCCTGTCACTGGCCGAAGAGGCCGGCCAATGACCCCCACCCGTGAACTTTCACCAGAGACCCCAAGAACCCAACAACTAAGGAGCATTTGAAGTGACTGAGCGTATTGTGCTGGCCTACTCCGGTGGCCTGGATACTTCCGTAGCCATCGGCTGGATCGGTGAAGCGACCGGCGCCGAGGTCATTGCCGTGGCGGTCGACGTCGGACAGGGCGGCGAGTCGCTGGAGACCATCCGCCAGCGTGCCCTCGGCTGCGGCGCCGTCGAAGCCTACGTGGCCGACGCGTCCGACGAGTTCGCGAACGAGTACTGCATGCCCACCCTGAAGGCGAACGCCCTCTACCAGGGCCACTACCCGCTGGTCTCCGCAATCTCCCGCCCGGTGATCGTCAAGCACCTGGTCAAGGCCGCCCGCGAATTCGGCGCCACCACTGTGGCCCACGGCTGCACCGGCAAGGGCAACGACCAGGTTCGTTTCGAGGTCGGCATCCAGACCCTCGGCCCGGACCTGAAGTGCATCGCCCCGGTCCGCGACCTCGCCCTGACCCGCGACAAGGCCATCGCCTTCGCCGAGGAGAAGGGACTGCCGATCGAGACCACCAAGAAGAACCCGTACTCGATCGACCAGAACGTCTGGGGCCGCGCCGTCGAGACCGGCTACCTTGAGGACATCTGGAACGCCCCCACCAAGGACATCTACGACTACACCGCCACCCCGGAGTTCCCGCCGGCCCCGGATGAAGTCACCATCTCCTTCGAAGCCGGCGTGCCGGTCGCAGTCGACGGCGTCAAGGTCACCCCGCTGCAGGCCATCAAGGAACTGAACCGCCGCGCCGGCGCCCAGGGCGTCGGCCGGATCGACGTCGTCGAGGACCGCCTGGTCGGCATCAAGTCCCGCGAAATCTACGAGGCCCCCGGCGCGATGGCGCTGATCACCGCGCACAAGCACCTCGAGGACATCACGATCGAACGCGAGCAGGCCCGCTTCAAGGCCACGGTCGGCCAGCGCTGGTCCGAGCTGGTCTACGACGGCCAGTGGTTCTCCCCGCTCAAGCGCTCCCTGGACGCCTTCATCGAAGACACCCAGCGCTACGTCTCCGGCGACATCCGCATGGTGCTGCACGGCGGCCAGGCGATCGTCAACGGACGCCGCTCAGAGACCTCGCTCTACGACTTCGACCTCGCCACCTACGACACCGGCGACACCTTCGACCAGTCGATGGCCCGCGGCTTCATCGAGCTGTGGGGCATGTCCGCCAAGGTTGCCTCCGGCCGCGACATCCGCGTCGCAGGAAAGTAGCCCCTGTGGCTGAGTCGGAATCCACCAAGTCCGAGGCTACGAACACGGGTGCGTTGTGGGGCGGCCGGTTCGCCGGCGGCCCCGCCGACGCCCTCGCGGCGTTGAGCAAGTCCACGCACTTTGACTGGCGGCTGGCCCGCTACGACATTGCCGGGTCCCAGGCGCACGCCCGCGTGCTGCACAAGGCCGGTCTGCTGGACGACGCCGAGCTTGAAGGCATGCTGGACGCCCTGGGCCGGCTGGATGCGGACGTCGCCTCCGGCGCCTACACCCCGGCCGAGTCCGACGAGGATGTGCACGGTTCGCTGGAACGCGGCCTGATCGAGCGTGCCGGCAGCCAGCTGGGCGGCAAGCTCCGCGCCGGCCGGTCCCGCAACGATCAGGTGGCCACGCTGGGCCGGATGTTCCTGCGCGACCACGCCCGGATCATCGCCCGCGGCGTCCTCGCCACGATCGACGCGCTGATCGGCCAGGCCAAGGAGCACCGCGGGGTGGCCATGCCCGGCCGCACCCACCTCCAGCACGCCCAGCCGGTCCTGCTCAGCCACCACCTGTTGGCCCACGCCTGGGCGCTGCTGCGCGATGTGCAGCGGCTGGCCGACTGGGACAAGCGCGCCGGGGTCTCGCCCTACGGCTCCGGCGCCCTCGCCGGTTCCTCGCTGGGCCTGGACCCGGAGGCCGTCGCGGCGGACCTTGGCTTCAACTCGGCCACGCACAACTCGATCGACGGCACCGCCTCCCGCGACGTCTTTGCCGAGTTCGCGTGGGTGTCGGCGATGATCGGCGTGGACCTGTCCCGGGTCTCGGAGGAAGTGATCCTGTGGGCCACCAAGGAGTTCTCCTTCGTGACCCTGCACGACTCCTACTCCACCGGCTCCTCGATCATGCCGCAGAAGAAGAACCCTGACGTGGCCGAACTGGCCCGCGGCAAGGCCGGCCGGCTGATCGGCGACCTGACCGGGCTGCTCGCCACGCTCAAGGGCCTGCCGCTCGCGTACAACCGCGACCTGCAGGAGGACAAGGAACCGGTCTTCGACGCCGCCGACACCCTGGAGCTGCTGCTCCCGGCCGTGTCCGGCATGATCGCGACCCTGAAGTTCAACACCGAACGGATGGAAGCGCTGGCACCCCAAGGCTTCGCACTGGCCACGGACATTGCCGAATGGCTGGTCCGGCAGGGAGTTCCGTTCCGCGAGGCGCACGAGCTCTCCGGCGCCGCCGTGAAGCAGGCCGAAAGCCGCGACGTGGAACTCTGGGACCTGACGGACGAGGAATACGCCGCCATCTCGGAGCATTTGACCCCGGAGGTCCGCACGGTGCTGTCAACCGAGGGCTCGCTCAACAGCCGCAACTCGCAGGGCGGCACCGCGCCGGCCGCCGTCGAACGCCAGCTGCTGGCGCTCGAGGCGGAGCTCGACGGCGTGCGCGCGTACGCGGGGTAGCACTTCGACACCCGCGAGATGGGGCCCACACCCGCAGGGTCCCCTGACCGAGCTTGCGAGGTTAGGGGGCGGGTGGGGACACTTCGCGGCAATGTTTTTCGTAAACACTGCCGCGAAGTGTCATCTCGTGGCGCTTAAGGTGGGTGCATGAGCGAATCGTTCCGCCAGTTCCTGCGTGCCCTGCCCGACTTCCCGGACGTGCTCCCGGACTTCGACCCGGCGACGGCACCCGAGGACCCGGGGGAACTGTTCCGGCAGTGGCTCGCCGAAGCCCTGGCGGCCGGAGTTCCGCAGCCCAACGCCTGCAGCCTGGCCACCGCCGACGCACTCGGACGTCCGTCCTCGCGGATGCTGATCCTCAAGGACATCGACGACGACGGCTGGCACTTCGCGACGTCCCGCCAGTCGCGCAAGGGCCGGGAACTGGCAGAGAACCCGAGCGCTGCGCTGAACTTTTTCTGGCAGCAGCAGGGCCGCCAGGTCCGTGTGGCCGGCCAGGTTGTGGCGCTCTCCGCGGAAGCCTCCGCCGCCGACTGGCACGATCGGCCCGGCGCCGACGGCAGCGAGAACCCCAGCTGGCAGCTCTACGCGCTCCGGCCCCGCGAACTCGAATTCTGGCAGGCCCGGCATGACCGGCGGCACATCCGGCACCGCTACGGGGCGCGCTGAGACGGCTCAGCCCAGTTAATCACCGTTAATCCGGAGGCTCCGTTAGGATGGGCGCCATGACCTCAATCACCCCTGAAAACCTGCTGGAGGAACTCCGCCGCGCCGCGGACGTCGTGACCGGAATCGCCGCCAAACTCAACGACCAGGACGTCCTGGCCGCGTCCGAACTCCCTGGCTGGACCCGCGGGCACGTGCTGGCCCACCTGGCCGGAATCGCCAACGCGATGGCCCGCCAGGTCGAGTACGCCGGCCGCGGCGAAAGCATCGAACTCTACGACGGCGGCTTCGAGGGACGCACCCGCGCCATCGAACTGGCGGCCGGCCACAGCGCTGAGCAGCACCGGGCCGCGCTGGCCGCGGCCTTCGAGCGGGCCCTGGGCGCCTTCGGTGCGCTGGAGGCGGCGGGCTGGCGGGAGCCGATCAGTTACCGCGGCGGCGTTGTGTTCGACGGCGGCCTGGCGCTCTGGCGCGAACTCACCATCCATGCCACGGACCTGGGCACCGGCCGCGGCCCCGAAACGTGGAGCAAGCCGTTCTGCGAGCATCTCTTCGAGTTCCTGGCCGCCCGGGTGCCTGAGGGCGAGCGTTTTGTGCTCCAGCCGCTCGGCCTGCCCTCCGTCGCGATCGGCGCCGCCGGCGGACGCTCCACCGCCATCAACGGCATGCTCACCGACATCGCGGCGTGGCTGGCCGGCCGCACCCCCACCCTGGGGAGCCTGCGCGCCACGGCAGCGGCCGACGGCGTCGAGCTGCCCGCGCTGTTGCCGTGGCCCGCGGGCGTTCCAGTGACGAACTAGGCCCGCACGGCCAGGGCCAGCTGCCGTTCGCGGTCCAGCAGGCTCTTTTTGATGGCGAGTCCCCAGCGGAACCCGCCCAGGCTCCCGTCGGTGCGGATCACCCGGTGGCATGGCACGAATAGAGCGGCCGCGTTGAAGGCGCAGGCGCTGGCCGCCGCCCGGACGGCCTTCGCGTTGCCGGACAGTTCCGCGTACTCGGTGTACGTCACCGGATGCCCCGGCGCCACGGTCCGCAGCATGTCCCAGGCATGGCTGCGGAAGGGGCCCGATTTCTGCAGCACCGGGACTTCCATCGCGGCTCGCGGGTTGCCGGCGTAGAACTCCTCGACGGCGGCCGAGATGCCGCGCAGTTCCGACACTGGTTCGTAGCCGCCGGGCAGCAGGTCCGGGTGGATCTGGCCCGTGAGTTCGCCGGGCACCGCGGTCCAGCCCGAGGCCAGCACCGCGCCGTCCCGGGCAATGATGGTGAACGGACCGTCCGGGGTGGAGATGGTCAAAAGCTGGGCTTTCATGTCGTCACTTTCTTCGAAGCTGCTGTCTTGGGCCGGGCTGACTTGGTCCGGGCTGCCATGGTCCGCGCTGCGGACTGGGCCGCTGCGGCCGCACGCCAGAGGTGCATGGTGGCGTAGGAGCGCCAGGGACTGACCTCCCGAAAATCGGGAGAGAGCGAATCGGGGGCGATCGGGTCGGCGGGCAGGCCATCCGCAGCCGCGGCGGCGCCACCGGCGTTATCGTCTGACGCCTGCGCCAGCGAGCGGATACCATTGCGGACCGCGGCGTCGTTGGCCAGGAAAACGTCCGGGGCGCCGATCACGCGCATCGCGACATAGCCCACAGTCCAGGGCCCGACGCCGGCCAGCGGCAAGAGCTTGGACTGCAGGCCGGCGAGGTCGTCGCCGTAGCCAAAATCCAGGTCACCGGCGGCCATTGCCGCGGCGGCGGCACGGACCGAGTCGATGCGGCGCTGAGGTCCGCGCAGCAACTGGAACCCGGTGTCCGCGATGTCCGCCGCCGTCGGGAAGAGCCGGTGCAGGCCGTCCGCCGGAACCAGGCTCTCGCTGCCGCACGCGGAAAGCTGGACCAGGGCCGTCCTCGCAGCCGCCACGGTGATCTGTTGGCCGATCATGGCGCGAATCAGCAGCTCCTGCGGATCCACGGCCCCGGGCATCCGCATGCCGGGGGCGGCGGCAACGCTGGCCGCCAGCCGCGGATCGGCGGCGAGGGAGGTATCGATCGCGACCGGGTCGGCGTCGAGATCCAGCAGGCGCCGCACCCGGCTGAGCAGCGAGGCCAGGTCCCGCAGGTCCACGGCCCCAATCGTCAGCCTCAGGGGCCGGCCCGGGGAGCCGGCGTCGTAGTCCACCCGGAAGCGGGCGTCCCCGTGCGCCAACCGCAGGGTCCGGGCATAGGAGGTGGAGCTTCCTTCCTCGATGCCCGGAATGGCTCGGACGGCCAGGAATGCGAACACCCCAGGATCGAACGGCTCCCGGTACGGCAGGTTCAACGTAAGCGCCGTGGAGGCCACCGCCGTCCGGGCCGTCGCCTGCTGGTGCCGCGCCGTGGCCCGCAGTGCCGAGGGGGTCATGGCAAAGACCTCGGTGATGGTCTCGTTGAACTGGCGGACGCTGCTGAAGCCCGAGGCGAATGCGATGTCGGCGGCCTTCATTGAGGTGGAGACCAGCAGGGTCCGGGCGGTCTGCGCACGGCTGGCCCTCGCCAGCGAGAGCGGGCCGGCACCGAGTTCGTGGCTGAGGATGCGGTTGAGCTGGCGCGAGGAGTAGCCGAGCTGCGAGGCGAGCCCTTCCACGCCGTCGCGGTTGATCACGCCGTCGTTGATCAGGCGCATGGCCCGGCCGGCGATGTCCGAGCGGACATTCCACGCCGGGGTGCCCGGCACGGCTTCGGGGAGGCAGCGTTTGCATGCCCGGTAGCCTGCGTCATGCGCGGCGGCGGACGTCTCGTAAAAGGTGACATTGCCGGCCTTCGGGGTCCGCGCCGGGCAGGAGGGCCGGCAGTAGATGCCGGTGGTGCGGACAGCGGTATAGAACTGCCCGTCGAAACGGGGGTCCCGGGCATCGATTGCCCGGTAGCGCTGCCAAAAGTCCATGGCTCCATCCTGCCAGCTTCCGGCGGACCTCTGCTAGCGGAAATCGGACACGGCCGTGAGGGGCCGCTATGCCGCGATTCAGGGGTTTGTTAAAGTCGGAGGATGGATTCCAGCCTGACGCCAGACGCCCTGCGCGGGCTGCTGTCCGCCGACGCCCGAACCGTGGCCCCGCTGCTGCTCGGCGCAGTGCTGACGCACAGCAGCCATGGTGGGCCGGTAGCGGTGCGGATCACCGAGGTCGAGGCCTATCTGGGGCCGGAGGACTCGCTGCACCCTGATCCCGGCTCGCACACTTTCCGCGGCCAGACCCGGCGGAACGCCCCGATGTTCGGCCCGGCGGGGCACCTCTACGTCTACTTCACCTACGGGATGCACCATTGCGCCAACATCGTCTGCGGCCCCGAGGGGGTGGCCTCCGCCCTGCTCCTGCGCGCCGGTGAAGTCGTGGTCGGGGAGGAAGTGGCCCAGGCGCGGCGGCCGACGTCGAAAGCCCCGAAGGACCTCGCCAGCGGTCCGGCCCGCTTCGCCACCGCCCTGGGACTGACGACGGCGGACAGCGGCCGCGACGCGCTCAGTGCACCGTTCCGGCTCGAGCTCCCGGCCGTGCCGGCGGCCGCGATCAGTTCCGGGCCGCGGGTGGGCGTCTCCGGCGCCGGCGGCACCGACGACTACCCGTGGCGCTTCTGGCTCAGCGGCGACCCGACTGTATCCCGTTACAAGGCCGCGAAGGTCCGAACGGCTTAGCCGGCAATCATGGGCGAAGGCAAGCGCGGGAAGCCAGGCAGCGAGCTCGAACGGCTGGTGATCTTTGAGCAGCTCGCCGCCGAGTACTTCCGGATGGTGGCGCTGTTCCAAGCCGACGCGGAGCCGCCGGCGGTGCCCTCCAGCGCGGGTGGGACAGAGGGGGAGCGCCGGCATTGGATCGAGCTTTTTCGGGCCGCACTGCTGCGCAAATTCATCGTGCGCGACGAACACGTTTCACTCAAGCTGGTGGTGAGGGCACTCCGCCTCTGCAACTACTCGGCGGACCGACACCTGACGGAAGGCACGGAACACGTGGTTGAGCTGTTCACCGCGGAGATGGTCCAGGGACGTCAACGTGTGCTGCCAGGGCCCGGCCATGACGAAGTGCCGGCCCCGGATGAAGGGCCGGACCGCTTCGAGGACGTTCTCTATGGACGGCTTTTGCACGGCGACGCCGACCGCTTCCGCCGGTCCGGTTGGGCAAACGACTACGCCCGCCTCAGCGCCGCAGCGGACAGCCGGTTCGACGCGGAGCACGCGCTCGCCAAGGCGCTGGAACTCGTCAGGTACGGATTTGCCCATGACCTCTTGCGGTCCCCGGAAGCAGCGAGTGACGCGGCCGGGCCCCCGACGCCCGGGCCCCCGACGGCCGGAGGGTAGGCCGGTAGCCCGCGGCCGGAACGGCCGTTTGCTACCAGCCAGTAAGATTGATGGGTGAAACAAAGCGAGCAGGGCCAGCCCCAGACCAGCAACGCAATCCCGGTGGACGAGCTGATCGCCAGCCTGTGCGCCACCGTCCCTGACTACCCCAAGCCGGGAATCATCTTCAAGGATCTGACCCCGGTCTTCGCCGACGGGGCCGCCCTCAAGGCTGTAGTCGATGCGCTGGTGGCGCCCTTCCACGGCCAGTTCGACGCCGTCGCCGGGGTGGAAGCCCGGGGCTTCCTGTTGGCTGCGGCCGCCGCCTACGCCACGGACACCGGCGTCGTCACCGTCCGCAAGGCCGGCAAGCTGCCGCGCGAAGTGGTCTCCGAGGACTACTCGCTGGAATACGGCACCGCCACCCTGGAACTGCACAGCTCGGACCTGGCGCCGGGTACCCGGGTGCTCATCCTCGATGACGTCCTCGCCACCGGCGGCACTTTGGGCGCAGCCTCCCGGCTGTTCGAACGCTGCGGCGTCGAGGTGGCTGGCGTCGGCGTCGTGATGGAGCTCGGCGACTTGAACGGCCGCGCGGCCCTGGCCGGCCACCGCATCCACTCCCTGCTGAACCTCTAGCGGCCGGCAAACGCCTCGGTAGAATGCCTGCAAAAAGTCCAGTCTGATGAAAACTGACATATTTCGGGAGCGAACACCGAAATGGTTGTAGAATGGTTGGTCTGTCTTTTTCGATAGGGGAACGTTCGATGCACGACGCTGATTTGGCCCATGAACGCGACTATGTAGCCGGACTGTATGCCCGGCTGGATGAGCTGCGGGCGGAGAAGCGCGCCCAGCTCGCCCAGGTTCGCCGCGCCGGTGCCGTGGGCACCATGCAGAACGTCTCCGAGCGGGACGCGTTCGCCGCACTCTACGAGGACCGCCTCGCCCAGCTCGACGCCGTCGACGACCGCCTCGTGTTCGGCCGCCTCGACCTCGACTCCGGGGAAGCCCAGTACATCGGCCGCATCGGCCTGACCACCGAGGACCTGCAGCGGCTGATGGTGGACTGGCGGGCGCCCGAAGCCGGCCACTTCTACCAGGCCACCGCCTTCGACCGTCAAGGTGTACGCCGACGCCGGCACCTGATCCTGCAGGGCCGCGAAGTCAAGGCCATCGAGGATGACGTGCTCGACGCCGACATGCTGGCCGACAACGCCTCCCTGCAGGGCGAAGGCGCGCTGCTCGCGGCCCTGAACTCCAAGCGCACGGGCCGGATGTCGGACATCGTGGGCACCATCCAGTCCGAGCAGGACCGGATCATCCGTTCGTCCATCTCCGGGGCCCTCGTGGTCCAGGGCGGACCGGGTACCGGCAAGACCGCCGTCGCCCTGCACCGCGCCGCCTACCTGCTCTACACCCACCGGGACCGGCTCAAGACCGCCGGCGTGCTGCTGGTGGGCCCGTCGTCGTCGTTCATGAACTACATCGAACGGGTGCTGCCGTCCCTGGGCGAGACCGGCGTCGTGATGGCCAGCCTGGGCCGGCTGATGCCCGGCATCCACGCCGTTGCCGAAGACGATTCAGACGTCGCGGCGATCAAGGGCCGGCTCGACATGGCCGAGGTCGTCGCCAACGCGGTCGCCAACCGGCAGCGGATCCCGGCCGAAAACCGTGTCCTCGAAGTGGACGGCCGCAAGCTGGTGCTGACGCCGAGGCAGGTCCGCCGTGCCCGCGAAAAGGCGCGCGCCACCGGGAAGCCGCACAATGAGGCCAGGGTCTCCTTCGTCAAGATCCTGCTGCGCGAACTGACCGAGCAGATGACCGAACTGGTCGAGGCCAGCAGCATCGGCAACAACGCCGACCGTTCCTACCTCGCGGAGGACGTCCGTTCGGCGCGGGACGTGCGTGTGGCCCTGAACCTGTGCTGGATGCCGATGACCCCGGAGAAGCTGGTGGGCGAGTTGCTGAGCAAGCCCGCCATCCTCGAGGCCTGCACCCCGAACCTCAGCGCGGCCGAACGCGCCCGACTGCTCCGGCCGGCCGGTTCGCCGTGGACCGAGGCCGACGTGCCGCTGCTGGACGAGGCCGCCGAACTGCTCGGCGAACTGGATCCGGCTGCCGGCCGTGGCCTGGCCCAGCAGGAGCACGACCGGGCCCGCGACCTCGCCAACGCCAAGCAGACCCTGGTCAACATGGAAACGGCCGGGGTGGATGTCCTCATCTCAGCCGAAGAACTTGTGGACCAGAACCAGGAACGCGAGGCGCGGCTGACCGCGGCGGAGCGGGCCACGAGCGACCGCAGCTGGGCGTTCGGGCACATTGTGGTGGACGAGGCGCAGGAGCTCTCGCCCATGCAGTGGCGGCTGCTGGTCCGCCGCTGTCCGCTGAAGTCCTTCACGATTGTCGGCGACATCGCCCAGACGAGTTCGGTGGCCGGGGCGAAGTCCTGGCAGAGCGCGCTGGCCCCGATGTTCGGGGACCGCTGGCAGCTTGAGGAACTCACCGTCAACTACCGCACCCCGTCGCAGATTGCCGAGGCGGCGGCCCGGATGGCCAATGCCGCCGGACTCGTCGTCTCCGCGCCAAAGGCAGTCCGCGAGGGACGCTGGTCGCCGGTGATTGATCGCGTCGAGCCCGGGGCGATCGTGGACCGGCTCCTTGAGGTGCTCCCCGAGGAACTGGACGCGCTCGACGGCGGCCTGCTGGCCGTGATCGCCGACGGCGGGCTCCTGCCGGAGGCCACCGCCGCGTTGCGCGCAGCGTACGGCCGCCGCGTCGGCACGGGCGCCGGCAGCTACGAGCAGGACATTGTGGTGATCAGCCCCCGCGAGGCCAAGGGCCTGGAGTTCGACGGCGTCGTGGTGCTGGAACCGTCTGCCATGCTCAACCACGAGCACGGCCGGGTAGGCGATCTGTACGTCGCGATGACCCGCCCCACCCAGCGCTTGCGGCTCATCGCGGCTGCTCCCGTACCGGCAGGCATCGAAGACTGAGGCTCCCCTCCCCGGTGGCGGCGGCCTGGGTTGCCGCCCCGGACGCTGCGGCTGTGCCGGGCCCGTCACGACGGCGCCGTCGCGCCCGGCGCCGTCACGAGCTGGAGCGGGGCCGTCCGGCCCTGTCGATCCTGCTAACTTAGATTCCGTGTCCCAGCTAAATGATCTTCAGTCCCAGCAGAACGACCCCGGCTTCGCCAACATCTGGCAGGAGCTGAAATGGCGCGGCCTTGTCCACGTTTCGACGGACGAGGCGGAGCTGGAGAAACTGCTCGCCGGCGCCCCCGCAACGTACTACTGCGGCTTCGACCCCACCGCGCCAAGCCTGCACCTGGGCAACCTCGTGCAACTGCTGCTGATGCGCCGGCTCCAGCTGGCCGGGCACAAGCCCCTCGGGTTGGTGGGAGGTTCCACCGGACTGATCGGTGACCCCCGGCAGACCGCCGAGCGGGTGCTCAACACTCCGGAGACCGTGGCGGAATGGGTCGGCCGGCTGCAGGGCCAGGTCCAGCGCTTCCTCAGCTTCGAGGGCGATAACGCGGCCCGGATGGTCAACAATCTCGACTGGACCGCCCCGCTGAGTGCCATTGATTTCCTGCGCGGCATCGGGAAGCACTTCCGCGTCGGCACGATGATCAAGAAGGACATCGTTGCCACCCGCCTGAACTCGGATGAGGGGATCAGCTACACCGAGTTCAGCTACCAGATCCTGCAGGGCATGGACTACCTGCAGCTGTTCCGCGACTACGGTTGCGTGCTGCAGACCGGCGGCTCGGACCAGTGGGGCAACCTCACCAGCGGCACGGACCTGATCCGCAAGGTGGAGGGCAAGCACGTCCACGCGCTGGGCACGCCGCTGATCACCAACTCGGACGGCACCAAGTTCGGCAAGAGCGAGGGCAACGCGATCTGGCTGGACGCGGAGATGTGCAGCCCGTACGCCTTCTACCAGTTTTGGCTCAACACCGCCGACGCCGACGTCGCGGCCCGCCTCAAGGTCTTCACCTTCCTCAGCCGCGCCGAAATCGAAGCCCTCGAAACCTCGGTTGCCGAGCGCCCGTTCGCACGTGTTGGCCAGCGGAAGCTTGCCTACGAGGTGACCTCGCTGGTGCACGGCGTCGAGGCCACCGAAAAGGTCATTGCCGCCTCGGCAGCCGTGTTCGGCGGCGGGGACCTGACCGCACTGGACGCAGAGAGCCTCAAGGCCGCGACGGCGGAACTGCCCTCCGCCACCGTGGACGGCTCCGGGCTCGGCATCATTGACCTGCTGGTGGCTACCGGGCTCTCCGAAAGCAAGTCCGCGGCCCGGCGGACCGTGGGGGAGGGCGGGGCTTACGTGAACAACACCAAGATCTCCGACCCCGACGCCGTCATCGCGGCCGACGAACTGCTGCACGGGCGCTACCTGTTGCTGCGCCGCGGCAAGAAGAACCTGGCAACCGTGGAGGTTTCGGGAGCCTAGCCGGCACTGCACGGCTAAGCAGCGGTTCAGCCTCATGCACGCTCCCCTCCGGTCGATTTGCACGGCCGCAGGGGAGCGTGTATTGTTTTCTGAGTCGCCGCCGTTGAGCGGTGACCAACCCCCAACAAAAAAGAAGCAATTCTTCCTGCGCAAGATGTGGGAAAGCGAAATTGCTTCGCATTTTGGTGGGCGGATTCGCTTCTTCGGAGTGAATTTCGGAAGAACTTCCGGGTTTGCAAAGTGGAAATGAATGAAATAAGCTAAATACATCGCAGCGAAGAAATGCGGAACAAAAAGAAATTCACTGATGTGAATTGTTTCGAGAAGTATTCGAATGTGCCTGTTGTTTGAGAACTCAATAGTGTGCCAAGTTTGTTGATACCAATTTTGTATTGAATTGGTTGATTGTGCCGGGCCTGCCACCCCGTGGTTGGGTCCGGTGTTTTTAGCTGGTTTCAAATTTTGTGCATTGTGTTTATCCCGTTTTCC
>NZ_JBFTIP010000009.1:0-113469 GCF_056394945.1 Arthrobacter sp. 10N410 | reverse complement strand
CGCAGGACCTCCTCGGAGGGTTCGGCGCCGTCCTGGTCGATCGCGTCCGTCCAGCGCCTCGCGACCCGGGCCAGGAAATCCGGGTCGTGCTCCACTGCGGTCCGGGTCAGGGCATGTTCCATCCGGGCGGCCGTCTCCGCATCGCACAGCGGCCGCACCCGGGCCAGGGCGAGGGTGATGATGGTCGCGGACCGCGACGGGACCGTACCGGCGGCCACGGCGTCGGCGAGTTCCTCGCGCAGGGGCGGGAGCGGCTGGCCGGTGATCCCGGTCCGCGGCAACACGTCCCCGGCCAGGGCCAGCCGGCGGTGGGCCTCGACGGCGGTGATCTGGAGCCGGTCCCGCAGGAACTCGCCGGTCTTGCGGTAGCCGTCATCGAGGACCGGGGCGTTCTCGGCGGCAGCCTCCTTGCGGGTCCGGTTCACCGCCCCGGCAGCAACAACCTGCAGGTATTCCAAGGCCCGGGCAGCCTCTTCGACCCCGGCGGCGAACTCCACGGCCTCACCGAACCCGAACAGCGCCGCATCCCCGGCCGCCGTCGCGGTCAACTCCCGTAGCTGTCCCAGAACGCTACGCAGTGACCGACCCCGGCGGACATCATCGCCCGGCCAGCCGGCCGGCCGAGCAATGAGGGCTGCACTGGTTCCCATGAATCAATTCTGCCGTGGACCTACGACATTATTGCCCGCACCGGAACAGCCGTCGCCCTCTTAGGACGGGGGCGGCAGCGGCGCGGAACCTGCACGGGACCGGCCACGGAAAACCCCCGGACATCACCACCCGGCCGCCTGGAGCAAAGGCGACCGCGGCACTGATTCCCATGGACCAATCCAAGCAGGAGGGTAGGACACATTTTGAAACAGCTCACACGCGGCCCGGATCCGCCAGACGGCGGCATGACAGACTAGCCGGATGGACAGCTCAGTCTCCCCGCAGCCAGCCCAACAGGACCCCGCTGAAGATCTGTCGGCCGCAAGCGCAAAGCCGGAAGAGCAGGAAACGCCCCCGCGCAACCCGTACCTCGAGCCCCGCCGGCCGCTCGGACCGCGGGACCCCGGCGATGCCTGGGTGGAAGGCGAACACGGCCGCTTCTGGGGCCGCTTCGGCTCCGCGGGACTGCTCGTCCATGATGCTGCGAAGGGTGTGCTGCTGCAGCACCGCGCCACCTGGAGCGACCAGGGCGGAACGTGGGGACTTCCCGGCGGCGCCCTGCATCAGGGTGAGGACGCCGTCAACGGCGCGCTCAGGGAGGCCAACGAGGAGGCCGCGGTACCGCCCGAATCCGTCCGCGTGCTGTTCACCTCGGTGTTCGACGTCGGGTACTGGTCCTACACGACCGTGGCCGCCCAGGTCGTCGAGCCCTTCGAACCGGCCATTAGCGACCCGGAAAGCCTTGAATTGCAGTGGGTCAGCCTTGAGGGTGTGGGCGACAAAGAGCTCCACCCGGGGTTTGCGGCCGCGTGGCCCGCGCTGCGTCGCAGGCTTCAGGCTCCCCGCGAAGGTGACCGCCGCGATAGTGACGGAGCCGGCACGTCAGGCACGTCAGGCAAGTAACGCCAGCGACGACGACGGCGGCGCCACGTGGCGCTAAGGCCAGCGGCTCCGCCGTCGAACGGACGCCTGGGCCGTGCAGCTGGCCAGTAAGACTCTCAGCCAATCACAGCAGGGTGTCCCCGCAGGAAAGAGCAGCGCTCAGTACCGGCCCGGGACCTCGAAGGCGGCCAGTATCCTGGCAAGATCCTGCTGCAGCGTGGTCCAGCCCTCCAGGTCCTCGGGAAGCGCGTCGCGCTCGATCCGATGCGCAGTCGCCAGCGCGGCGATACCCGACGTCGTCAGGGCCACAGAGAACTGCCTGCGGTCGCGCTGGTCCCTGGTTCGGGTGACGAGGCCGGACTCTTCGAGCCGGCCGAGCACCTTCCCCAAGGACTGGCTCTGGACCGCGATCCGGCGCGCCAGCTGCTCCTGGTTCAACGGCCCCCCGGCCAAACCCTGGAGGGCTATCACGGCGGCGTGCGACAGGCCCAGCGCCGCCAGGGCCTGGTCCTTGCGCCGCTCTACCACCCGTGCGGCCATGGATAAGAGCTGATCCGTCCGCCACCTCTTAGTGGCCGGATTATTGTCCGCGCTCTCGCTCATCCGCGGCACCCGGACCGGCGCCCTTTGCCTGCTCTTTTCGGTTCCCATGTTGCTCGGGGAACGGCGTTCACAATGCTCATGATGCCTCCCTCGCTCCGGTGGACAAACTTAAGGTGCGCGGCTATCACACGCCGCACTCCGGTCCTACCATAAGCATGCTTACTATGTATTTGGCAAGTCTGCTTACTATTCGGCGCCGCCGGGGCACGGCAAGTAGCCCCACGTCGGGGGCTCCATCGGTTGGGCGGAAAGCCGGGTCAGGCCTGCTTGGGCGCCGGGCGGCGGCGGTAAAGCCAGATGAGGCCAAGGATCGGCAGCAGCAGCGGGATGAAGCCGTAGCCGCGGCCAAACAAGGACCAAACCGTCTCGTGCGGGAAGTTGACCGCATCGAAAAGACTGAGCGCTCCGACCACCAGAACCCCGATCAGCTCGACCAGGACGGCGGTCACGGACACCTTGAACCAGGTCCGGCCGGCCTTCGCGAGGGACACGGTCGCCACGATGTAGACGACGGCGGCGAAGGCGGACAGCAGGTAGGCAAGCGGCGCCTCGGAGAACTTGGTGAGGATCTGGTACCCGGCCCGGGCGGTTGCCGAGAGCGCGAACACCGCATAGACAGCAATCAGCAGCCGGCCCGGTCCGGTGTTGCGGGTATCCTTCGACGCCGGGCGGGCGGTCCCGGCGGCGGTTTCGCTCGGCTGCCCGGCGGTGGTCCCGGCGTCGCCGCCAGTGTGCTGTGAAGCCGTCATGTTCTTCTTTGCCTCTTCCACGTCAGTACCAGATCTGGTTCATTCGGGCCGCCATCACCAGCGCGGTGACGCCGACAGCCGCCAGCACGAAATTGCTCCACCGGGTGCGTTCCAGGATGGCCCAGTACACCGCGCCGACCGGGAGCATCAGCGCTGTGACCAAGTAGCCCCAAAACTCCCAGGGCTCCCCCGCGATGTGCTCCCCCGACGCGACCCGGATAATCGAACCCACCAGATAGACCAGCAGGGACAGTTCGACGGCGGCCACCGAGAGGATTGTCGCATCGTTCGGGGCCTTCTTCAGGATGCCGGCACCGACGCAAAGGAGGGTGGAGAGCAGCCCTACCACCAGGATGATGTAGAAATACGCGTCCAAGGCTAGCCCGCCGGCTCTGCGGAGGAAGGCGCGGAGGAAGGCGTCACGGAGGCAGTCTTCCCGGCGGCCGGTTTTTCATTGTCCGGCGCGAAGACCAGCACGGGCTTGGCATAGCTTCCGGCGTCGGCCAGCAGCGCCACGAGTGAGCCGTCCGGCGCGAACGCGGCCGCGGGCTTCTCCGGCGTTGCGGCGTCCGGCGTGCCGGCAGCGGCACCCGCCGCGATCCTGCGGCCGAAGGACAGTTCCGTGGTTTCTTCCGCCGTGAGCTCCCGGTTGGGCATGAGCGCCCGGGCTGCCTGAGACATCTCCAGGACGTCCAATTCCTCGGCCAGCTGCTCCAGGGTGCGCGCCTGCTCCAGGCTGTAGGGGCCAACCTGGGTCCGGCGCAGGGCGGTGAGGTGGCCTCCAACACCGAGGGCCTCGCCGAGATCCCGGGCGAGGGCACGAATGTACGTGCCGGAGGAACACTCCACGGTCACGTCCAAGTCCAGGGCTTCGCCGTCCTGCGTGCGGCGGAGTTCGTGGATGTCGAAGCGGTAGATCGTCACAGGCCGTGCGGCGAGCTTCACATCTTCCCCGGAACGGACGCGGGCGTAGGCACGCTCACCGTTGACCTTGATGGCACTGACACTGCTGGGAACCTGCTGGATCTCGCCGGTCAGGGCGGCGACGCCGGCCCGGATGCCTTCCTCGGTGACCGCGGCGGCACTGCGGGTTGCGGTGACCTCGCCTTCGGCGTCGTCCGTGACGGTCGACTCGCCAAGGCGGATGGTGGCGGTGTAGGTCTTGGAGGTGCCCACGATGTAGGTCAGCAGGCGGGTCGCCTTGTTGATGCCGAGCACCAGCACCCCGGTTGCCATGGGGTCCAGCGTTCCGGCGTGGCCCACCTTTCGGGTACCGGCGATCCGCCGCATCCGTCCAACCACATCGTGGCTGGTCCAGCCTTGCGGCTTATCCACTATTACCAGTCCAGAAAGCACGCCTCCCAGTATATCCGCGCCGGGACGGCCCCCGGCGCGGACGCCCGGGCCTGGCAGCCGGCCACGGCTAGGATGGCAGACATGCCCGAGCTTGCAGCCCACGTCCGCGACGTTCCCGTCAACCAGATCCGCGAAATCACCGAGGCCGCCTGGCACACGCCCGGCGCGATCGTGCTGAGCATCGGCGAGCCGGGCTTTGCCCTCCCCCGGCACATCCTCGAGGCCGGGATGGCCTGCCTGGACCGTGACGAGACCAACTACACCCCCAATGCCGGCATTCCGGCGCTGCGGGAAGCCTTCGCAGCCAGATTCCGCGAGCACAATGCGACGCCGGTCGGCGCCGAACGGGTGTACGTCGTCGACGGCGCGCAGCAGGGCCTGCACTTTGCCATGACCTTGTTGCTCTCCCCCGGCGACGAAATCCTGATCCCCAATCCGGGTTACCCGACCTTTGCGATGACGGCCAGCCTGCTGCATGCCGTCCCGGTCGGATACCCGCTCTACCCGGACCACGACTTCCAGCCGCGGATCGAAGACATCGAAGCGCTGATCACGCCGCGGACCAAGGTCCTGATCCTCAATTCCCCGTCCAACCCGCTCGGGGCCGTGCTGGGCGAGGAACTCACCCGCAGCCTCCTGGAGCTGGCCCGGCGGCACGATCTCTGGATCATCTCGGACGAGTGCTACGAGGCCTTCACCTATGACGTACCGCACATCAGCCCGGCCCGCTTCGACAGCGACGTTCCCGGCGAGGCCAGGGTGTTCACCTCCCTGACCCTGTCCAAGACCTACGGGCTTACGGGGCTGCGCATCGGTGCGCTGATCTGCCCGCCGGGGATCGAGCAGCAGATGAACAACGTGATGGAGGCGATCGTTTCCTGCGTCGCGTCGCCCTCGCAGTATGCCGCGCTGGCAGCCCTGACCGGCCCGCAGGACTACGTCAGCCACGCCCACGCGCATTACCGGGCCAATCGGGACGCCGCCTCCGCCGTGCTGGAGTCCAAGGGCATCCCGTTCCTCACCGCGCAGGGCGCCTTCTACCTCTGGGCCGACGTCTCGCACGTCAGCGGCGGAGACGTTCGGGCCTGGGTGCGGCGCTTCCTCGGGGACTCCGGAGTGTCCTTCGCCCCGGGCACCGCGTTCGGCTCCATCGGCGAAGGCTGGATCCGGATTGCCCTGTGCGGCAGCCAGGCGGAGCTTGTGGAAGGCCTGGGCCGGCTCCCTGCCCGCGACCCGGCCGTCTAGTCCTACCGCCCGGGCGCGCCAGGCAGTAGCCTGACCAAACGCGGGTGCGGGCGGATTCACGGCGGGTGCGCGGCTGGCCCGGGAGGAGGACCTCATGTGGTGGCAGGACTTGTTGTGGGGCATCTGGAACGGGCTCACGGCCTGGATTGTGCTGATCGCCCACGTCTTCGGGGCCTGGCGGGAGTTCCCCTTCTACAACATGGGGCGGGCCGGCAACTGGTATGACTTCGGCTTCCTGCTGGGGATGGGCTCCCCGCTGCTGGGCGGCCTGGGCGCCCGACGGCGGCGCTGAGGCAGCGACGCCGGCCGATCCGGATCAGGGTTACCGGCTCAAAGCCGGATTTCGTCTTCCGGCAACGGCAGCGGCGCCTGCGCCGCGCTGAAGGACATCTTGACGATGAAGTGTCCCTCGGAGCAGTTCCTCGCGATGATGGCCCCCGCTTCGCCGGCCAGCTTCACCCCGAATTGAAGTTCGAGATGTTCGGGAGCGAGCTCCCTCATCACGTCGGCAGCGGCCCTGGCTGCCGGCCTCACCGCGGCAAGGGCGTCTTCAAGCCGCCGGCCGGCGTCGAGGATGCCGAGTTCGTTTCGCGCCGGCCGTTCGACGCCGAAGCTGCCTTCCTCGACCTCCACCAGCACCGTTCCCGACCCGACCTCGTAGCGCAGGATTTCAGTCATTGCTTGCTCCCTTCGGGCCGGGCTGCCAGCGCACCGTCCAGCCAACTGCGCAGGGCAGCAGCCGGCGGGGCTCCCGCCTGCCGTGCCACGACCTTGCCGTTGGCGATCACCAGCATGGTGGGAATCGCCTGCACATCGAAGCGCCGGGAAAGCTCCGGAGACTTGTCCACATCCACCTTGACGAGTTTGACCCGGCCGGCCCGTTCCTGCGCCAGTTTGTCCAGTACCGGGCTGACCATCCGGCATGGGCCGCACCACGCCGCCCAGAAGTCCACCAGGGCGGGCACCGGGGACCGCTCCGCGACGGCGGCAAAGTCTGCGTCGCCGGCCTCGACAATCCACGGCAGGTCCCGGCGGCACTTGCCGCAGCGCGGGTGCCCGGCCGCAGCGGCCGGTATGCGGTTGGTCGTGCCGCAGAGGGGGCACTTGAGCAGCGTCGTCGTCACGGCCGGTCGCCGCCGTTCCACTTGCCCGCAGTCATGCCTCCATGGGACGCTCGGGCCGGCACCGGGCATAGAGTCCAAAGTCCTCCGGAGCCCCGGCGGACACAGAACTGGCCGGGCCCGTTTCCGGGTCCGGCCAGTTCTGGCGGTGCTGGGGTTACTTGTTGCTGTCCTCGTCGACGTCGCCGTCGGCGGTGAGGTCAGTGTCCTCTTCGTCGAAGTCGTCTTCGTCGAGCTCGACGTCCTCCGGGATGTCGCTCTTGTACGGATCGGCGTCGCCGGCGTGCTTGGCGCTGGCGGCCAGGGCCGCAACCTCGGCGTCGCGCTTCTTGGCCTCACGCAGCAGTTCCTCAAGGTTCGAGGCCACCACGGGGATCTGGTCGGCCACGAATTCCAGCGTCGGCGTCAATCGGACGGTGATGTTGCGGCCGACTTCCTGGCGCAGCACACCCTTGGCCTTCTCCAGGCCCTTGGCCGCGTCGGCCTGGGCCACCTCGTCGCCGAAGACGGTGTAGTAGACGGTCGCGTGCTGCAGATCGTTGGTCACACGCGCGTCGGTTACGGTCACGCCTTCCAACCGGGGATCCTTCACCCTCCGGCCCAAAGCCTCAGCGACGACAACCTTAATCCGCTGCGCCAACTTGGCAGCCCGTGCGGGATCAGCCATTTCCACTCCTAAAAAATTTGGATGTACGACGACGCCGAAACGAATGCCGCACATTGGTGAGTTTGGTGCCACGCGCCTAAGTCAAGCCTACGACGGACTCCCGTTGGATTCTTTCCGGCGGCCTGGGAGTGGCATCGGGCCTGCCGGAGCTGGGCGGCCGACGTCGTCAGACGTTGGCCGCCCAGCGCAGGGGCGGGGCCGCCGGAAAGAATCCAACGGCCCCGCACCTGTTACTGCTGACTCGCCATCAGGCGGACCGACTTAGACGCGCGGCTTTTCGCGCATCTCGAAGGTCTCGATGATGTCACCTTCGTTGATGTCGTTGTACGAGCCAAGGCCGATACCGCACTCGAAGTCCGTGCGGACCTCGGTTGCGTCGTCCTTGAAGCGCTTGAGCGTCTCAACGGTGAGGTTGTCGCCGATGATCTTGCCGTCGCGGGTGATGCGGGCCTTCGCGTTGCGCCGGATGACACCGGAGCGGACGATCGAGCCTGCAATATTGCCGAACTTGGAAGAACGGAACACTTCGCGGACCTCGGCGGTACCAAGCTGGACCTCTTCGTACTCCGGCTTGAGCATGCCCTTGAGGGCTGCTTCGATGTCATCGATTGCTGCGTAGATGACGGAGTAGAAGCGCATGTCCACGCCTTCGCGGTCTGCCAGTTCGGCAACACGCTCGGCGGGCTTGACGTTGAAGCCGATGATGACGGCGGAGTCGACCGTTGCCAGGTTGACGTCGTTCTGCGTGATCGCACCGACACCGCGGTGGATAACGCGGAGCTGGACACCTTCGCCGACATCAATCTTGAGCAGCGCGTCTTCGAGGGCTTCAACCGCACCGGACACGTCACCCTTGAGGATGAGGTTGAGGGTGTCGATCTTGCCTTCGGCGACGGCCTGGTCGAAGTCTTCCAGGCTGATGCGCTTGCGGCGCTTGGCCAGGGCGGCGTTGCGGTCTGCGGCTTCACGCTTCTCGGCGATCTGGCGGGCGGTGCGCTCGTCAGCGGTCACGAAGAAGGTGTCACCGGCGCGCGGGACGTTGGACAGACCCAGCACCTGAACGGGGCGGGACGGGCCGGCCTCGGTCAGCGCGCTGCCGTCGTCGTCGAACATGGCGCGGACGCGGCCGTGGGCCGTGCCTGCCACGATCGTGTCGCCGACGTGCAGCGTGCCGGACTGGACCAGGACGGTAGCGACCGCACCGCGGCCCTTGTCCAGGTTGGCTTCGATCGCGATACCGCGGGCGTCCTTGTTCGGGTTGGCGCGCATGTCGAGGGCGGCGTCCGCGGTGAGCAGGACTGCCTCGAGCAGCTCGTCGATGTTGAGGTTCTGGCGGGCAGAGACCTCAACGAACATGGTGTCACCACCGTACTCTTCCGGAACCAGGCCGTACTCGGTCAGCTGGCCGCGGACCTTTTCCGGGTTGGCGCCTTCCTTGTCGATCTTGTTCACGGCCACGACGATCGGCACGTTGGCCGCCTGGGCGTGGTTGAGCGCTTCGATGGTCTGCGGCATAACGCCGTCGTCCGCTGCCACCACGAGGATGGCAATATCGGTGACCTTCGCACCACGGGCACGCATGGCGGTGAACGCCTCGTGGCCCGGAGTATCGATGAAGGTGATCTTGCGATCGGTGCCCTCGTGGTTGTGCGTGACCTGGTACGCACCGATGTGCTGCGTGATGCCGCCGTGCTCGCCCGCCATAACGTCGGACTTGCGGATGGCATCGAGCAGCCGGGTCTTACCGTGGTCAACGTGGCCCATGACGGTAACTACCGGCGGACGAGCCTCAAGCTCCTCGTCGCCTTCGGCTTCCAGCTCCGCTTCGAAGTCAATGTCGAAGCCGGAGAGCAGCTCGCGCTCCTCGTCCTCCGGCGAGACGACCTGGAGCTTGTAGCCAAGCTCCTCGCCCAGCAGGGCGAAGGTTTCCTCGTCCAGCGACTGCGTGGCCGTGGCCATTTCGCCGAGGTGGAACAGGACCGTCACCAGTGCGGCGGGGTTTGCCTCGATCTTGTCGGCGAAGTCCGTGATGGACGAGCCGCGGCGGAGCCGGACAATGGTGTTGCCGTCGCCGCGGGGTACGCTCACGCCACCCAGCGACGGGGCACTCATCTGCTCGAGTTCCTGGCGCTTGGCACGCTTCGACTTGCGCTGCTTGCCGCGGCCTGCACCGCCCTTGCCGAAGGCACCCTGGGTGCCACCGCGACCGCGGCCACCCTTGCCGAAGCCACCGCCGGCCGGAGCGCCGCCGCCGGCACCGGGAGCACCGGTTCCGGGAGCGCCACCCGGGCGGCCCGGACCACGGCCGCCGCCGCCGGGACGGCCGGCACCAGCGGGTGCGGGACGTTCGGTGCGGTTAGGCATCATGCCCGGAGTCGGACGGTTTCCGCCGGCTCCGGGACGGGCGCCGGGAGCGCCGGCCGGACGCGGAGCGCCCGGACGTGCACCGGCAGCGCCGGCCGGACGCGGTGCGCCCGGACGGGGACCACCAGCGCCGGCTGCGGGACGGGGGCCGCCGGGGCGTTCGCCCTCGGTGCGGCTTCCGCCCGGACGCGGCATGCCCTGGGAAGGAGCGAACGGGTTGTTGCCCGGACGGGAGGTGCGTTCGTTGTCGCCGCCGCGGCCGCGGGGCATGCCCTGGGACGTAGCGAACGGGTTGTTGCCGGGACGGGGTCCGCCCGGACGCGGCGCCGAGCCGCCCTGGCGTGCCGGAGCAGCCGGGGTTTCGGCCTTCGGTGCCGGACGTGCACCGGGCTTGGCGCCGGAGGACGGAGCCGCCGGGGCCTCGGCAGCCGGAGCGGCGGCGGGTGCCGCTGCTGCGGGCGCCTCGGCCGGAGCAGAGGGAGCCGACGGAGCCGGGGCTTCAGTCTTGGTTTCGGCGGCCTTCGGCGCGGCCGGAGCCGGCGCGGGCGCCGGTCGTGTCGCTGCGGGGCTGGCCTTGGGGGCGGACGCGGGCGCTTCGGACTTCGGAGCCGCAGGCGCGTCGGGGTAGGCGTTGCGGAGTTTTCGCACAACGGGGGCCTCAATGGTGGAAGAGGCGGAGCGAACGAATTCGCCCAGTTCCTGCAGTTTGGTTACTGCATCTTTGGAAGTAATACCGAGCTCTTTTGCAAGCTCATGTACGCGGACCTTGGCCACATTTCTCCTGTCTCGGTCCGCACCGAGCCAGGCACGAACCGTCTACTTCTTACTGCGGGCCTCCGCCGCGATTGCAGCTGAAAGGCCCATTGCAGAGCGCAACAAAGTTGTCATCGTTGCGCACTCATCGCTGGGAACTCATCGGGTTTCCATCAGTTTTCTGACCCGCTTTCAGGTTGGACGGTTGTTGCTGCGGCCACCGGGGTGTCCACTGCTTGCGTGCCTGCCATGATCCGGCGTTCGACGTCGGCGGTTCCGGCAGCGCCATTGAGGGCGCGTCCGAACGCTCGACGTTTGACCGCCAGTGCCAGGCACTTTTCGCTGGGGTGCAGCCATGCACCCCGGCCAGCCATCCGGCGTCGTTCATCCACCACGACAGCGGATGAACCGCTGGCGTCGGCGACGAGCCGGACTAACTCCGACCGCAGACCCTTCTTCCGGCATCCGATGCAGGTGCGCTGCGGCTGATTCCCGAGGTGTTGCACTTCTGCCACTACGAGTATCTTCCTGCCAGTACGCATCTGCCGGCCCCGGCTCCCGGTCGGAAAACCGGTCGCGTCGAAGGCACGCGGACACCGGCCGTTAGGCGCGGTCATGTCTATTCTAGCCCCTCCGGCCCCCGTCGCCCGAAATGGGGGCTACGCGGGAACCCCGGAGGGGCCACGGGTGCGGTGCCGCGGGACGGCCCCGGTCCGGTGCTATTTGTCGCGGTTCTCCGCGGCGTCGGAGACGATGTCGATCCGCCATCCGGTGAGCTTGGCGGCCAGGCGTGCATTCTGGCCTTCCTTGCCGATGGCCAGGGAGAGCTGGTAGTCCGGGACGACCACGCGGGCGGACCGGGTGGCCTCATCCGTGATGGTGACCGAATTCACCCGTGACGGCGAGAGCGCGCTGGCGATGAACGAGGCGGGATCGTCGCTGTAGTCGACGATGTCGATCTTTTCGTCGTTCAGTTCAGTCATCACGGCCCGGACACGCGAACCCATTTCGCCGATGCAGGCACCCTTGGCGTTGATGCCGGGGGTGTTGGCCTTCACCGCGATCTTGGTGCGGTGGCCGGCCTCGCGGGCCAGCGCGACGATCTCGACCGAGCGGTCCGCGATCTCCGGGACCTCCAGCTCGAACAACTTCCGGACCAGCCCGGGGTGGGACCGGGACAGCGTGATCGAGGGGCCCTTGGTACCGCGGTGCACGTCGATCACGAAAGCGCGGAGCCGGTTGCCGTGGGTGTACTTCTCGCCTGGAACCTGCTCGGGCGGCGGCAGCAGCGCCTCCACCGTTCCGAGGTTGACCTGGATCATGTGCGGGTTGTTGCCCTGCTGGATGGTGCCCGCGACGAGTTCGCCCTCGCGGCCCTTGAACTGGCCCAGCACGTTGTCGTCCTCGGCGTCGCGAAGGCGCTGCAGGATGATCTGCCGCGCTGTGCTTGCCGCGATGCGGCCGAAGCCGGCCGGGGTGTCCTCGAACTCGCCGATCGGCGCGCCGTCGTCGTCGATTTCGGTGGCCCAGATCGTCACGTGGCCGCTCTTGCGGTCCAGCTCTGCACGGGCCTTCTCGAAGGCCCCCGGGGTCTTGTGGTAGGCCACCAGCAGGGCCTGCTCGATGGTCGGAATCAGGAGATCCAGCGGGATTTCGCGCTCACGCTCCAGGAGTCTCAGTGCGCTCATGTCAATATCCATTAGGCCTCCTCGGAAGGTCCATTGTCGTTCTCCAGACCGGCCTCTTCGAGGTGGCTGAACTCTATCTCGACTTTTCCACTACGGATCCTGTCGAAAGGAAGTTTGACGGGTTCGCCCTGCTTGGGCTTCATCCCCTTTTTGACGGCCAGCTCCGGAACCAAGGTCACGCCGCCGTCGTCGACGGACTGGATGCGGCCGGTGACGTTGTCGCCCTGGATCACGTTGACCGTGACGAGCCGTCCGCGGGCGCGGTACCAGTGCCGTTCCTCGGTGAGCGGCCGCCCGACGCCGGGCGAGGAGACCTCAAGGTCGTAGGGGCGCGAGTCGGTGCTCGGATCGTTGTCCAGGATGTCCGAGAGAGTCTTCGAAATCTCGGCGATGACGTCAAGACTGACGCCGCCGGTCTCCTCCTGCGGCAGGTCCACCACCACGTGGACCACCCGGTTGGCGCCGGCAATGTGGATGGAAACGTCCTCCAGGTACAGCCGGTTTGCCAGGACTGCAGGCTCGAGGAGCGCGTACAGGCGCTCGGCCTCCAGATTGTGAGCGGGTGCGGCTTCAGCCTTCCCCGTCCCGGTCCGGTCTGTCGAAGTCGTGGCTTCTGCGTTGGTCATGATGCCGCCCGCCTCCCGCTAGATGATGTTGTGTCTACTAGCGTAGCGATATTCCCGGCGACGTGGTGCACCCACTTCCCGGCCGGCATGACAACATGGTCTGTTGTGAAAGACGACAGCAGGGAAGAACGACGGCGGCTCCGGGTTCCCCGGCACCTTCCCCGGCTGGCCCTCCTCGTCTGCCTCGCCCTCGTGGTGGTGAGCCTGGGTATCGCGTTTAGGCCCGGAAATCCGCCGAAACCACCGGAACCGCCCTTCTCGGAGCAGGCGCGGGCCGCCGCCCTGGCCGATACCCTGCAGTTGCGGACCGCCGGCGAGCAGCTCGGCGCCGCCCCCACCGGCACCGGCCGCCCCGCCGCGCCGGCTGCCGCCCGGGCCGCCCTCACGCGGACTGTGAGTTTGCTGACAACCCAGGCCCGGGCACTGCTGCGCCCAGGCCAGGCGCCGGCTGCCGCGCCGGCAACGGCGGCTACTTCTGCGGCGGCTTCTTCACCCCCCGCCGACGCCGCCAGGCTCGCCGCGGACCTCGCAAAGAGCGGACGGCAGCGGCTCAGCGATGCAGCCGCGGCCGACGGCGGGATGGCCCGGCTGCTGGCTGCTGTCGGGACCGCTCAGCTGCTTCAGTCCTCCGCCCTCGCCGCCGCGGCCGGCGCCCCCGACCCTGCTGGCTCGGTGCCCGCCCCGGGGGCGGCCGCACTGGAAGCGGCCCCCGCCGGATCCTGCTCCGCTGCGACGGCGTCGCCCTCGGCCGCGCCCGCCAGCAGCCCCGGAGCCGCAGCCGGGAACGCCGGGCTGCCGGGCGCCCTGGCAGCCCTGGTCAGCACCGAGCTGGAGACCGTTTACGGCTACCAGGTGGCCCTGACCCGCTTGAACGGTGCAGCGGCCAGGTCGGCCGCCGATCAGCTCGCGCGGCACGAAGCGCTGGTCTCCGGGGCGGAATCCCTGAGCCGGTCGCAGTGTGCCCCAATCCCTCCACGGCAACCCGGCTACGCCCTGGACCCGTCGTTCCTGGCTTCCCCGGGGCCCGGCCTGGCCGCGCTGGAGGCCGCCACGTTGCCCGCCTACGGGGACCTCGTGGCCCTCAGCGACGGCGAGACCCGGAAGTGGGCCGTCGCGGGGCTGCTGGGCGCTGCGCGCCGCGCCGCCCTCTGGGGCGCGGACCCGGGAGCGGTGCCGGGGCTGGGCGCGGATCCGGCGTCGTTCCCCTCCCTGCCCGCGGGCTGAGGCTGGCCGCGGACGTGTCCGCGTCAAGGCGTCCCGGGCCGGTTCTCCCCCGGACGACCAAGGTCCTGCTTACCTTGCTTAGCCTTCCAATACTGGCCCGCGGCGCCAGCTGATGATTTGCTGTAGGCATGGAAACCAGCGGAGCAGCAGCACTTCATGACAACGAGCCCCACCACAACGACATCGCGCACCGGCTCAACTGGCTCCGGGCCGGGGTTCTAGGCGCCAACGACGGCATCGTCTCGGTCGCTGCGGTCGTCGTCGGCGTCGCCGGTGTGACCACGGATTCGGGGCCGATCCTCATCGCCGGCTCCGCGGCGCTCGTGGGCGGCGCCATCTCCATGGCCCTGGGCGAGTACGTCTCGGTCAGTAGCCAGAAGGACAGCCAGCAGGCGCTGGTCGAGAAGGAACGCCGCGAGCTGGCCGAACAGCCCGAGGAGGAACTGGCGGAGCTGGCCGCCATCTACCAGGGCAAGGGACTCAGCCCGGAAACCGCCCGAACGGTGGCCACCGAGCTGACCGCGCACGATGCCCTGGCCGCGCACCTGTCGGCCGAGCTGCACATTGACGAGACGGACATCGTCAGTCCTTGGCACGCGGCCTTCGCCTCCGCCGTCGCCTTCCTGGTCGGCGCCATCCTGCCGATGCTGGCCATCCTGCTGCCGCCGGAAAACATCCGTGTCCCGCTGACCTTCGCGGCCGTGCTCGTGGCCCTCGCGGCGACCGGAGCCATGGGTGCCTGGATTGGCGGCGGCTCGAAGATGAAGGCAGCCGTCCGGGTGGTAATCGGCGGTGCCGCGGCACTGGCGGCGACCTTCCTGATCGGCAGCTGGCTGGGCGCCAGCGGCATCACTGCCTAGGCCAGCCACTACGCTGGAGGCGATGAGAACGCCAGCAGCCGTCCCGATCCCGCCCGGCCTCACCGGCCGCTACGGCAACAGTGCCGAGGGCCGGTCCTGGCTGGCGTCACTCCCCCGGCTGATCGGACGCTGCCTGGAACAATGGCAGCTCGAGCCTGACCTCGCCTCCGGCGTGCTGCCCTGGCACGGCCACGGCGCCGTCGTGGTCCCGGTGCGCCGCCGCCCTGATAACGGCGGGACTGGGCCCCAGCGGGCCGGCTCAGCGGCGGTCCTGAAACTTGCCTATCCGCACGAGGAAGCACTGGTCGAACGCCACGCCTTGGCGCTGTGGGGCGGCCGGGGCGCCGTCCTGGCCCTTGCATCCGACCCCGAAGCCGGCGCGCTGCTACTTGAGCGGCTCGACGCCGGGCGCTCGCTGCAGGACGTTCCCCTGGATGCCGCCGCGGACGTCTGGGGCGGCATCGTCCACCAGCTGAGCCTGCCGCCGGACGGCCGGCCGGAGTGGCGCGAGTTCGATCATGTGGCGGCCCGCGCCGAGCAATGGAGCGACGAACTCCCGGAGAGCTGGGAACGGCTGGGCCGGCCCTTCCCTCGCTGGCTGTTGGAGGCCGCCCTGGAGGTCTGCCAGACCCGCGGCGCCGTCGGCCGGCGGTCCGGCACGGACGTGCTGGTGCACACGGATCTGCACTTCCTGAACATCCTCGCCGTGCCGGGTGCCCCGGCGGCGCCCGGGGACTTCAAACCCGGGGACTTCAAGGCGATCGACCCGCAGCCCATGATCGGCGAAGCGGAGTTCGGGGTGGCCCCGCTGCTCTGGAACCGTCTGGCCGAGCTGCCGCGGTCCGGCGCCGGCGAAGCCTTGCTGCAGCGTTGCCTGGACTTCAGCTCCGCCGCCGGCCTCGACGGCGAGACCGCCCGGCAATGGGCCCTGGCCCGCGAGGTGGACAACGCCTTGTGGTACGCGGCCAAACGGAACCACGACGGCGACCTGGCCCGCTCGCTGTGGGTCGCCAGCACCCTGGCCGGGAACACCCTCGAGGGCCTGCCCGGGCCGCAGGAGCTGCCGGCGCCCGGGGATGCCATCCACCAGCCGGGCCAGCCCTAGCGGTGCCCCCGGACCGCTGCCACAGCGTCCCGCACGGCGTCGACGACGGCTGCCACGTCGTCGTCGTCCGTGCTCCAGTTGCTTACCGAAATCCGCAGGATGTCCCGGTCCTGCCAGCGTGAGCCGGACATCCAGACCCGGCCCTCGGCAATGATCCGGGCCGTCACGGCGCGCGTGCTCGCGTCGTCGCCGAAGGCCAGCGAGACCTGGGTGTAGCCGACGTCGTTGAGCACCTCGACTCCGTCCAGCCCGGCGAGTCGTTCGGCGAGCTGCGCGGCGCGCTGGGCCAGCCTGCGGACCTGCTCTGCCACCCCGGTGCGCCCGAGCGATTTCAGCGCCGCCCACACTGGGACGCCGCGGGCCCGTCGGGAGAGCTCCGGGACGGTTTCCAGCGGATCCCCCGCCCCGTCCCCGGCTTGGATCAGGTAGCTCGTGTGCACTCCCAGCGACGAGCGGAGAGCCGTGCGGTCCCGGACCACGACGATGCCGCAGTCGTAGGGGACGTTGAGGGTCTTGTGCGCGTCGGTAGCCCAGGAATCGGCCAGCCCCATGCCCGCCGTCAGGCCGGCGAGTTCGGGCACGGCGGCGGCCCAGAGCCCGAAGGCGCCATCCACGTGGACCCAGGCGCCGTGCTCCTTCGCCACCCTGACTGCCTCGGCAAACGGGTCGAAGGCTCCGGAGTGAAGGTTCCCGGCCTGCAGGCAGACGAGGGCCGGACCGGAGCCCTCGGCGAGTTGGCGTTCCAGTTCGGCCGGGATGATCCGTCCCTGCCGGTCCGACGGAACCGGGGTGGGCGTCCCGAGCCCGAGGTAGCGCAGCGCCAGGTCCACGGAGTCGTGCCGTTCCCTGCCCACCAGGCAGCGGATCCTGGGGGCGCCGAAGAGCCCGTCCCGTTCAAGGTCCCAGCCCGCGTCGGTCATCAGCCGCCAGCGGGCCGCGGCGAGCCCGGCGAAATTCGCCATGGTCGCTCCGGTGGTGAAGCCGACGTCGGACTCCGCTGGAAGTCCGAGCAGTCCGACGAGCCAGTTCCCGGCGGCTTCCTCGATCGCGGACACCGCTGGCGCGGCATAGCGCAGTACGGCGTTCTGGTCCCAGGCGCTGACCAGCCAGTCGGCCGCCAGCGCGGCCGGAAGCGTGCCGCCGATGACCCAGCCGAAGAAGCGGCCGGAGGGCATGGCCATCAGGCCGGGTTCCGCCCTGGCCGCAAGGTGCTCCACCACTTCGGCGGCGGGGGTTCCTGTCTCCGGCAGCGGGCCGCCGAACTCGGCCGCCAGTTCCGCTGCGGTGGCGCTGGGCGCCACCTTGCGGCTGGACTGGCTGTCCAGCCATTCGTGGGCGTGGCGCACGGCGGCTTCCAGGGCAGCGCGGTAAGGGTCCGGACCGTCAGGCATAGCTGCATGCTACGCCTGGCCGCGCCGGTCCGGGAGTGCTTGGAGGTGCCGGCGCCGGGGGGCCGTGGTCCTTCAGGCGAAGGCGTCCTGCCAGACGTCGGAGCCGAGCTTGAGGATCAGCGCGCCCACCACTACGAGGAAGACGATCCGGATGAACTTGCTGCCCCGGCTGACGGCGGTCCGGGCGCCGAGGTAGCCGCCGGCCATGTTCGCTGCGCCCAGGACCAGCCCGAGCCCCCACAGCAGCGAACCGTGCGGCAGGAAGAACATCAGCGCGCCGGCGTTGGTGGCCATGTTGACGATCTTGGCCTTGGCGCTGGCCTCCAGGAAGGCGTAGCCCATCGCGGAGACCAGCGCGATGATCAGGAAGGAACCGGTGCCCGGGCCGATCATGCCGTCGTAGAAGCCTATGACGGCGCCGATCAGGCAGGCCACGACATAGTGCCGGTGGCCGTCGTGCCGCAGCCTGGTCAGCTCGCCCACGTTGGGACGGAAGGCGGTGAACAGGGCGACGGCGACCAGCGCCGCCACGATGATCGGCTTGAACACGCTGGCCGGCAGGGTCGCCGCCAGCACCGCCCCGCCGAAGCTGCCGGCCAGGGCGATCACCGCCATCGGCACCGCGGTGCGCAGGTCCGGCCGCACGCGCCGGTAGAAGGTGACGGCGCTCGTGGTGGTGCCGAAGATGGAACCCATCTTGTTCGTCGCCAGTGCCTGCACCGGGCTGATCCCGGGGATCAGCAGCATGACCGGGAGCTGGATCAGCCCGCCGCCGCCCACCACCGCGTCGACCCAGCCGGCGGCGAAACCGGCCACCACCACCAGGATGAGCGTGCCGAGCTGGATCGACTCAAGTCCGGAAACCATTCCCTGCAACGCCGGGGCGGGTCAGTTGTTTCGGACGGCGTTGACCACGTAATCAACGGCCTTGTCAACGGTCACGTTCTCGGCGTTGCCACTGCGGCGGTCCTTGATCTCCACGACGCCGTCCACCAGCCCGCGCCCGACGGCGAGGATGGTGGGGACGCCCACGAGTTCGGCGTCGCCGAACTTGACGCCCGGGGACACCTTGGGGCGGTCGTCGTAGATGACCTCGAGGCCGGCGGCCTCCAGGTCGAGGGCCAGCTGCTCGGCGGCCGCGAAGATCTCCTCGCCGCGGCCCACCGCGACGACGTGGACATCGGCCGGAGCGACGGCGCGCGGCCAGACCAGTCCCTTGTCATCGTGGTTGGATTCGGCCAGGGCGGCCACCGCGCGGGTGACGCCGACGCCGTAAGAGCCCATGGTCACGACGACCTGCTTGCCGTTCTGGTCCAGGACCTTCAGGTCCAGGGCCTCGGCGTACTTGCGGCCTAGCTGGAAGATGTGTCCCATCTCGATGCCGCGGGCGGTTTCCAGCGGGCCGGAACCGTCGGGGGCTTCGTCGCCGGCGCGCACCTCGGTGCACTCGATTACGCCGTCCCAGCCGAAGTCGCGGCCGGCGACCAGGCCGAAGACATGCTTGCCGGCCTCGTTGGCGCCGGTGACCCAGGCGGTCCCGCGGACCACGCGGGGATCAACGAGGTAGAGCAGCTTCGAGGCGGCTTCGGCACCGAGCAGCGGCGAGTCCAGGGACAGGCCGGGGCCGATGTAGCCCTTGACCAGGAGGGCCTGCTTCTTGAGGTCTTCCTCGTTGGCTGCCTCGAGCGTGATCTCGCCGCCGATGGGCAGGAAGGCGCCGATGTTCGCTTCGACGCGCTTGAGGTCCACGCCGCGGTCGCCCGGCACGCCGATCACGACGAGCTGGCGTTCACCGGTGGGCAGGGTCACGGCGAGGACCACGTTCTTGAGCGTGTCCGCGGCGGTCCAGGCGCCGCCGTCGGCCTCGCTGCGGGGAGCCAGGGCGTTGGCGGCGTCGACGAGCGTTTCGATCGTCGGCGTGTCCGGGGTGTCGCGGACCTCCGCGGCCGGGGCGTTGGAAAAGTCGATGTCCGCGGGGACAACGGTGGTGACGGCTTCGACGTTGGCTGCGTAGCCGCCGGCGGAGCGCACGAAGGTGTCCTCGCCGATCTCGGTCGGGTGCAGGAATTCCTCGCTCTTGGACCCGCCCATGGCGCCGGCCGTGGCCGTGACCGGGATGACCTCCAGGCCGAGGCGTTCGAAGATCTTCAGGTAGGCGCCGCGGTGTGCGGCGTAGCTGGCGTCCAGGCCGGCGTCGTCGACGTCGAAGGAGTAGGAGTCCTTCATGATGAATTCGCGGCCGCGCAGCAGGCCGGCCCGGGGACGGGCCTCGTCGCGGTACTTGTTCTGGATCTGGTAGATGCTCAGCGGCAGGTCCTTGTACGAGGAGTACAGGTCCTTGACCAGCAGGGTGAACATTTCCTCGTGCGTGGGAGCCAGCAGGTAGTCATTGCCCTTGCGGTCCTTGAGCCGGAAGATGCCGTCGCCGTACTCGGTCCAGCGGTTCGTCGCCTCGTAGGGCTCCTTGGGCAGCAGCGCGGGGAAATGCACTTCCTGCGCGCCGATGGCGGTCATTTCCTCACGGATGATCTGCTCCACCCGGCGCAGCACACTCAGCCCCAGCGGCAGCCAGGTGTAGATGCCCGGGGCCGCGCGGCGGATGTAGCCGGCCCGGACCAGCAGCCGGTGGCTGGCCACTTCGGCGTCGGCGGGGTCTTCACGCAGGGTGCGCAGGAACAGCTTTGAGAGTCGAAGGACCACTGGGAGGTATCCGTTTCTGAGGAAGTGCGGGTGGACTGGGTAGGTACGAAAATGTCCAGAGACTAATCTACCGCCAAGCCGGGGCCCGGGTTCCCTTCCGGAAATGGAAGAGCCACGCCATGACACGGAAGCCCCTGGCCGTTTCCGGCTGGTCATCCTGTGATGGCGTGGCCCCTGCGACCCCAGTGCCGCTAAGTCCAAGGCTGCCGGGTTGACTGATGCTGCCCTGCCGGGTGGCACCCGCAGCCCATGGTTGGTTTCCCCCTGAGACCGCACGCGCCTGCACGGCGCGGCTAGCTAGAACCTATGTGATCCAAGTCGCTAAAACAAGAGTCTGCAACCAGATTTCTGTCATAAATGGCTGTCACGAACGTGTCTAGAAGAGCACGGTCGCAAAAGTTCCCACCTGGTGGAAACCCACCCGCTCATAGCTGGCGCGGGCACGGGTGTTGAAGTCGTTGACGTACAGGCTCGTGACAGGCGCCAGGGTCTGGGCGAGGACCACGACGGCGGCCATGTAGCCGGCGCTCAGGCCCAGCCCGCGGGAGGCCGGGTTCATCCAGACGCCCTGCACCTGCGTGACCTCCGGTGTCACCGCACCGAGTTCGGCCTTGAACACCACGTCGCCGTCCGGACCCAGATGGACCAGCGAGTGGCCGGCCCGGATCAGGCCCTTGACCCGGCGGCTGTAGTACTCGCGGCCGCCCAGGTAAGGCGAATAGCCCACTTCCTCCTCGAACATGGCCGCGCAGGCGGGCAGGATCCGGTCGAAGTCGGCGAGGTGGCCGAAGCCAAGCGCAGGGTTGGGCTCGACGGCCGGCGGCCCGGCGATGGTCAGGAGTGGCTGCTCGCTGCGGATTTCCTGGGCGGAATGGCCCAACTGCTCCAGCGCGGCATGGAGCGCCAGGACCGCCTCGGCGGGGCCGAAGATGGAGGCGTAGCGGCGGCCTGCGCGGTGCGCCGCGGCTGCCACCGGGCCGGCCAGCTCCGGATCCAGCTGCACCGGCACCAGGTTGGCGCCGGCCCAGCAGGCGCCGACCAGGGCGCCGCCGTCGAACACGCCGAAGATGCTGGCGCCGCCGGCGGTGGGCGACGCCGTCCCGGCGGTCTCGAGGTGGGACAGAATGAAGACGTTGGCGACGGCGTCCTGCCGGGCCAGGTCCAGCAGGGCACGGGTGTCCGCGCCCGCCAGGACCCTGACGGTGAGGCCGGCGGTGAGGCCAGTGGCGGCGCCGGTTGCGGCGCCGTCCCTACGAGACGCTAACCACGGGGCTACCCTGGACAGCATCTTCGCCATCGGACTCCCCCATCTCTTCAGCGAGACGCATGGCCTCTTCGATCAGTGTTTCAACAATCTGGTCTTCGGGAACAGTCTTGATGACTTCGCCCTTCACGAAGATCTGGCCCTTGCCGTTGCCGGAGGCGACGCCGAGGTCCGCTTCCCGGGCCTCGCCGGGACCGTTCACGACGCAGCCCATGACGGCGACGCGCAGCGGGACTTCCATGCCTTCCAGTCCGGCCGTGACCTGCTCGGCCAGCGTGTAGACGTCCACCTGGGCACGTCCGCAAGAGGGGCAGGAAACAATCTCGAGCTTGCGCGGGCGCAGGTTCAGGGACTGCAGGATCTGGTTGCCCACCTTGATTTCCTCCACCGGCGGTGCGGAAAGGGAAACCCGGATGGTGTCGCCGATCCCGCGGGAGAGCAGGGCGCCGAAGGCGGTGGCGGACTTGATGGTGCCCTGGAAGGCCGGGCCCGCCTCGGTCACGCCGAGGTGCAGCGGCCAGTCGCCCTTTTCCGCCAGCATTTCGTAGGCGGCCACCATGATCACGGGGTCGTTGTGCTTGACCGAGATCTTGAAGTCGTGGAAGCCGTGCTCTTCGAAGAGCGAGGCTTCCCAGACGGCGGATTCGACGAGGGCTTCGGGGGTGGCCTTGCCGTATTTCTTCAGGATGCCCGGCTCCAGCGACCCGGCGTTGACGCCGATCCGGATAGAGGTGCCGTGGTCCTTGGCCGCACGGGCGATTTCCTTGACCTGGTCATCGAACTTGCGGATGTTGCCCGGGTTCACGCGGACGGCCGCGCAGCCGGCCTCAATCGCGGCGAACACGTACTTCGGCTGGAAGTGGATGTCCGCGATCACCGGAATCTGCGACTTCCTGGCAATGATCGGCAGGGCCTCGGCGTCGTCCGCGGACGGGCAGGCCACCCGGACAATGTCACAGCCTGAGGCCGTGAGTTCGGCGATCTGCTGCAGGGTGGCGTTGATGTCCGTGGTCGGAGTCGTCGTCATCGACTGCACGCTGATCGGCGAGTCGGAACCGACGCCGACCGAGCCCACCTTGATCTGGCGGGTCTTCCGGCGCGGGGCAAGAACGGGGGGCGGTGCCGACGGCATTCCCAGGCTGACCGAGGTCACGTGGACTCCTCTGTGAATCGAATTCTAGGTCGATGGATCGATGGCGGGATTGGCGGTGCGGGCTAGGCCGCAGGGCCGGCCAACAGGCCGGTCAGCGGAGCCCAAGCCATCGTACGGGTGCCGGAGATAGCGCTGGCACCGGCGAAGGGGTCCTGCTTGAGCAGCTCATTCAGGGCCTCTTCGTCCGCGGCCTTGAAGATGAGCAGGGCGCCGGCGCCGTCCGAGTAGGGGCCGCTGGCCAGGATGGTGCCCTCCTGCGCAAGTGCGGCGGTCCATTCGCGGTGCGCGGGACGGGCAGCGTCCCGGGCTTCGGCGGATTCGGCATCGTAAACGTACTCAACAGCAAAAACAGTCATACAGCTACCCTATCGCCCTGCCCGCCCGGTTCCCATCCGCCCGGGCCCGTTCGCATTGTCGGGGATGTCCGACGCCGGCCCGGCTTCCGTTTGCGCCGCCTGGCGCCGTTTCCGCCGGGACGGGCGTCTCAGCCGAGGAAAAGCACCTTGGCGAGGGCCGCGACTCCGGCCGCCCACAGCAGCGAGGTGAGGGTGCCGATGATGAACCGTTCCGCGGCCACCGGCGTTTCCTTCAGCTCCGCGAAGCGTCCGAGGCCCTTGATCGCCACGACGTAGGCGATCGCGACGGGCTGGCCGGTCAGGATGGCCAGGCAGACCGCCAACCGTTCGAGCACGCCGATGATCGCGCCGCCGCGCAGGATGCGGGTGCCGGCTCCCGGAACCGCGGGCACCGGTCCGGTGCCGTCCGCAGCAGCCTCCGGGGTGGCGCCGTCCTCCGCGGGCAGGGACGGCGCCGCAGCAGGCCGGGTGATCTCGCCGTCGACCGTTCCGTCCGCGTCGGGACTGTCAGGGGTACGGGAACCGCCGGCGGCGTCGGCCCGGCTGTCCGAGCGGTCATCAATGGTCCGGGCGAGCCGGAACACCAAGGCGGTGACCGGCCAGCCGGCGAACCCGGCAATCAGCAGGGCCAGCGTGATCCAGAGGGTGTTCACCGGTCTCCTTCGCTAGGGGCTTGGCGGGCGGCGTTCTGGCCGGCGTCGTTGTCCGGCCCGGCGGTCAGGCCGTTGGCCAGGGCCAGCAGCATTTCCGCAGCAGGCCTCGCCGCCCATTCTTCCTGCCAACCGGAACGAAGCAGCGCGCGGCTCACCGATTGTTCCGTGATTCCGAGTTGCCTGGCCGCGATCTTCTGGGTCCCGTGGGCGCCGGCGAGTCCCTGCCGGACGCCGCGCAGCACGTCGACCACCTTCCACTGCGCGGCGGTGCGGTCCTGGACAAGGCGCCCGATCAGCCGCAGCACGGCCTCCGCGTTGGCGCACTCACGGGCGCCTGGCGAATCGTCCGCCGGGCCGGCGCTACTCCCCCGCCGTCGGCCGCCGGAGACGACGGCGAGCGGGACGTGGGAGGAGGCGGACTTGGCCCGTTCCACCGCGAGGCGGGCCGCGACAAAGGCCGGCCCCGAGCCTTCCCGCGGGCTCGCGGGCAGCGGGAGGTCCACGGACCCGACGCCGATGCCCACATACCAGCGCCCGCTGCGGAGCGCGTGCAGGGCAATCTCCACGACCTGGCCGGGGCGTTCCAGCACGCCCTGGACCTCGTCGCCGACGGAGCGCTCGAAGCGTGCGCCGGGGCAAAGCTGCACAAGTTCGGCCAGGAGCCCCGGGACGCGGTCGACGTCGGTGCTGCTGCCGCGCTGATCGATGGTCATCACGTACATAGCCCAACCCTAGGCGGCTGATCCTAATGTATCAACCATTTAGGACTGATTATTCAAAATCAGCCGAAATAAGCTGAGAATAGCGAAACAGTCCCCCACGGTTAACTGGTTACCGGTTGGGGCGGGCGGAGCCCGCGGCGGCCGGTGCCCGCGGTGCCCGGCCGGCAGGACGTTGCCGGCCTAGCCGAAGAGGTTGACCGGCTTGACGATGTCCGCGTAGATCAACAGCGCGCCCATGCCCATCAGCAGCGCGGCCACAACGTAGGTCACCGGCAGCAGCTTGGCGATGTCGAACGCACCGGGGTCCGGCCGGCCCAGCAGCCGGGCAATCTGGCGGCGGGCCCCCTCGTACAGCGCCCCGGCAACATGGCCGCCGTCGAGCGGCAACAGCGGGACAAGGTTGAACACGGCCAGCGCGAAGTTAAGCCCGGCGAGCAGCCCAACCAAGGCGGCCAGCCGGCTCTGCAGCGGAACCTGTTCCATGGCGGCGACCTCGCCCGCCACGCGGCCCACCCCGACGACGCTGATGGGACCGTTGGGGTCGCGGGGCTCCTCGCTGAAGGCGGCCTGCGCCACGCCGGCCACGCGGGCCGGGAGGTTCACGACGACGCCGGCGATCTGCTTGATGTTCTCGCCGGCCAGCGGCAGCACGGCCGACGCCGGCTGCTGCACGAGCGCGGTCTGGGCGCCGATGCCAAGGAAGCCGACGTCCTGGTAGCGGAGCTTGCCGTCGGCGTCCTTGGCTTGCCGGCCGTCCGCCCCGACGACCGGCCGCGAGGACAGCACCGGAGTGACAGTGGTGGCGACCGGAGCGCCGTCGCGCTCCACCGTGATGCCGACCTGCTTGCCCGCCGAAGCGCGGATCCAGCCGGTGAGCTCCTCCCAGCTGGTGACCGCCCTGCCGTCGAAGGAGGTGATGCGGTCCCCCGGCTTGAGGCCCGCGGCGGCGGCGGGAGTGGGCTTGCAGTCGGCCGAGTTCGGATCCACGGTCTCGCCGGCCTTTACCTGGCATTTGGAGACGTCGGCGATGGTGGTGGTGGACGCGGACACGCCGAAGCCCATCAGCAGCACGGCGGTCAGCGCCACGCCGATCAGCAGGTTCATCGCGGGGCCGCCGAGCATGATGATGATCTTTTTCCAGACCGGGAGCCGGTAGAAGACCCGGTTCCCGTCGTCCGGACCGATTTCCTCGTGCGCCAGGGAACGCGCGTCGGCGGCGAGGGACTGGAACATGCCGGTGCTGGAGGGCCGGACGCTGCCGTCGGCCTTGTTCGGCGGGTACATGCCGATCATGGAAACGAAGCCGCCGAGCGGGATCGCCTTGAAGCCGTACTCGGTCTCGCCCCGGCGCTTGGACCAGATGGTGGGTCCGAAGCCGATCATGTACTTCGTGACCCGCACCTTGAAGAGCTTGGCCGGGACCAGGTGCCCCACCTCGTGCAGGGCGATGGACACGGCGATGCCGATCACGACGAAGACGACGCCGAGGATAAAGAGGACAACGGGGCTCATGCTGGGCTTTGCTACTTCCTGGGCACTGGTGGGCTACTTCTTAGGCACTTCCCACGGACAAACGCTCGAGCGTCCGCGCACGTGCCCACTGTTCAGCATCCAGCACGGATTCGACCGTCAGCCCGGAGGATCCTGAATGCTCACTGAGGACGGCTTCGATGGTATCGACAATATCGGTGAATCGGATCCGTCCGGCGTGGAAGGCCGTCACGGCTTCCTCGTTGGCGGCGTTGAAGACCGCAGGGAAGGTGCTGCCCCGCCCGGCGGCGTCCTTGGCCAGGCCGACGGCGGGGAACGCCCGGGTGTCCAGCGGCTCGAAGGTCCAGCTGGTGGCCTTGCTCCAGTCGCAGGGCTGCGCGGCGCCGGCCACCCGGTCCGGCCAGCCCAGGCCCAGGGCGATGGGCAGCCGCATGTCCGGCGGCGAGGCCTGGGCGATGGTGGAACCGTCCACGAACTGGACCATCGAGTGCACCACCGACTGCGGGTGGACCACGACGTCGATCCGCTCCAGCGGGATGTCGAAGAGAAGGTGGGCCTCGATGACTTCCAGGCCCTTGTTGACCAGGCTCGCGGAGTTGGTGGTGACCATCAGGCCCATGTCCCAGGTGGGGTGCGCGAGGGCATCCCGGGGGGTGACGTCCTGCAGCTGCTCCCGCGTCATGCCGCGGAACGGGCCGCCCGAGGCCGTCAACACCAGCCGGTCCACCTCGGCGGCCGTGCCGGAACGCAGGCACTGGGCAATCGCCGAGTGCTCGGAATCGACCGGGACGATCTGGCCTTCGCGGGCGGCCGCCTTGACCAGGGCTCCGCCCACGATCAGGGATTCCTTGTTCGCCAGAGCCAGCGTGGCACCGGATTTGAGCGCAGCCAAGGTGGGGGCGAGCCCGATCGAGCCGGTGATGCCGTTGAGCACGACGTCGGCGGGGATTTCCGCAATCCGGGTGGAGGCGTCGGGGCCGGTGATGATCTCCGGACGGTAGCCGGTGACGCCGGCCGCGCGGGCGGCGTCGTCGATCAGCTGTTGAAGCGCCACCGCGTCCCCGCTGGCGATGCCGACGGCCCGGGCCCGGGTGTGCACGGCCTGCCGGGCGAGGAGGTCGGGGTTGCCGCCGCCGGCGCTGAGGGCCACGATCTCGAAGAGGTGCGGGGCGCCGTCGACGACGTCGATGGCCTGGGTGCCGATGGACCCCGTGGATCCGAGGAGGACGATTGTGCGCGGCTGCATGGCTTAAGTATCCCGCACCGCGCGAAGTGGCAGGTCACGGCAGTGTTTGCGAGGAACACTGCCGTGATCTGTCAGCTCGGCGATTACACGGACACCGGCGGCGTCACGCCGGCTTCAGCTCGTAGCGTCGTTCGGGACGGCCCGCGCCGTACTTGAGGCGGACGCCCACCCTCGCCTCGTCGTGCAGGTACTCCAGGTAGCGGCGGGCGCTGACGCGGGACGTGCCCAGCAGGTCCGCGACTTCGGCCGCCGAGAGATCCGCCTCGGCCGCCTGAAGCACGTCGACCACCCGCCGCAGGGTCTCGGCGCTGCACCCCTTGGGGAGGCGGATTTCCGTCCGCTCCCCGCGCTCGGTGCGTTCCAGCCCGAAGACGCGGTTCACGTCCGCTTGTTCGGCCACGTCCTTGGCCTGGTCCAGCCCCTGGTAGGCGTTGCGATAGTGCTCCAGCCGCTCCTGCAGGTCCGACTGCGAAAACGGCTTGATCAGGTAATGCACGATCCCGCCCCGCAGTGCCCGGCGGACGGTCTCGACCTCGCGGGCCGCGCTGATCACCAGCACGTCCAGTTCCGGCGCCGTCTCCCGCAGCCTGGCCATCAGGTCCAGCCCATTGATGTCGGGGAGGTGAATGTCGAGAAGGACCAAATCAGGCTGCAGCCGGGCGGTTTCGGCGAGCGCCTGGGCTCCGGTGTGCGCCAGGCCCACGACGGCGAAGCCGGGTGTGCGCTGAATGAATCCGGAATGGACTTTTGCCACCATGAAGTCGTCGTCGACGATGAGGACATTGATCACAGCCTGCCCACCTTTCCTTTCCCCGGCGCCCGCTTGGCCGGCGTCCTTTTCAGCCGGGCCGTAAAGACTGCCCCGCCGTCGTTAGCCACTGTGAGGCTTCCGCCGCTGCGCCGGCAGACCACGCGCGAGAGGGCCAGGCCAAAGCCCCGGCCGCCGTCGGGACCGGGTTGCTTGGTGCTGAACCCCTGGCGGAAGATCTCATCGGCCTCCGCGCCGTCAATGCCCGGGCCGGTGTCCCTCACGGTCACGACAACTTCCCCCTGGCTGTCCTCGACAAGGACCCGGACAGAGGCCTCCGTTGCCCCCGTGACGGCGTCGAGTGCGTTGTCCACGAGGTTTCCGGCGACGGTGGTCAGGTCCCGGGAAAGTTCGTCCCCCACCCGCGACAGTGACGACGCGGGGTCCAGCTGCAGCAGCACTCCGCGCTCCACGGCGAGGCTCGACTTGGCGATGAGCAAAGCGGCGAGCGCCGGGTCCTGGATGCGGCTGGTCACGTCGTCGCTGAGCCGCGTCCGGTCCACGGTGACGCCGTTGACGAACTGCACCACGGAGTCGTACTCGCCAATCTGGATCAGTCCCGAAATGACGTGCAGCTGGTTTGCGAACTCGTGGGCCTGCGCCCTGAGGGTGTCCGTGGCCGTACGCGTTGCACCAAGCTCGCGTTCCAGTGACGAGAGCTCCGTCCGGTCACGCAAGGTAGCGACGGAACCCATAACCCGGCCCTTCGAACGAATGGGCACCCGGTTCAGCACCACGAGTCGTTCCCCCACCAAAACCATCTGGTCCTGGCCCGGCTGTTCGCCGGTCATCACTTCCTTGAGCGCCGGTTCAACCGGGAGCCCGGCCAGGTCCTTGCCCACGCAGTCCGGCGGCAGGCCCAGCAGCGCCCGGGCGCTGTCGTTCGCCACGGTAATCCGTCCTCGGAGGTCCAGTGCCACCACTCCCTCCTTGAGCCCGAAAAGCATCGCCTCGCGGTTCTCCACCAGGCCGGAGATTTCGCTCGGCTCCATGCCGAGGGTCTGCCGCTTCACCCTGCGGGAGAGCAACAAGGAGCCGGCGACGCCGAGCACGCTGGCGACGCCCAGGTAAGTCAGCAGGTTGGGGATGGCGTCGCCCAGCCGTTCCCACGCGGAAGGGTAGTTCCGGCCGATCGAGGCAATGCCGATCATGGTGCCGGAATCGTCCAGGACGGGAACGTGGGCTGAGAGCAGGACGGTGCCCGTTCCTCCCACCACACCGGTCCAGGCCCGTCCCTCCATGACGCGGCTCTCCCCTAGTTGCAGCGAGCGGCCCAGCAAGGACGGGTCTGAGGAGGCCACAACCGTGCGGTCCAACTTGGCGAGCGCGACCTGCGATGACCCGGAAACCGTCCGGACGGATTCCGCGACCGACGGCAGGGCCGAGCCTTTTGCCGGCTCTGCCGCGGGAAGCAACGCCCGGACGGCGGGATTGCTGCCCAGCGCTTCGGCGGCGGACAACGCCCGGCGGCCCTCGATGCGCTCGAAGGCGGCAGCAGACTGCGCCAGCGAAATAGCGACGACGCCCACCAACACGGCCATGACAATAAGCAACTGCAGAACCAGATACTGTCCTGCCAGGGACATTCCTCTTCGTCGAGTCACGAACTGTCTTTCCTCAGGGTGCTTGCCACGCCGCGGGAGCGCGGGAACGGCGCGTCTGTGCATCACAATCCGCGGCGGTGCCGTGAACTATACCCCACCCAACGGTGCCGCTTCCGCTCCGCTGCGGGCCATGTGAAGTGCCGGAAACGTGAACGAAATGAACTTAACTTTCTCTGCGTACACAAGAGTGGCCCCCGTCACGTCGGCCCCTAACATCAAACCACCGGTCAGTCCGCTGGCCGATTATTGACTAACCAAATTTGAGAAGAGGAAACATGCGCCAAATCCGCGCATTGCGAATTGCCGCCGTCGCTGCCGGCATCGCGCTGATGGCCACCGGCTGCGGTGCCACCGGCAAGAGCTCCACCGGTACGGCCAGCTCCGGAGCCGCTGCGGGGCCCATCACGGGCCTACAGATCCTGGTGCCCAACACCCCGGGCGGAGGTTACGACACCACGGCCCGCGCCGCCGCGAAGGTCCTCGACGACGAGAAGATCGCCAGCAACACGGAGGTCTTCAACCTCGCCGGCGCCGGCGGTACGGTTGGCCTGGCCCGCGTGGTCAACGAGAAGGGCAACGGCGACCTCGCCATGCTGATGGGCCTCGGCGTCGTCGGCGCGAGCTACACCAACAAGTCCGGGTCGAAGCTTACGGACACCACTCCGCTGGCCCGACTCATCGAAGAGCCAGGCGCGATCATGGTCGCCAAGGACTCCCCGTATAAAACCATCAAGGACCTGGTGGCCGCCTGGAAGGCCAATCCCGGATCGATCAGCGTAGGCGGCGGCTCCTCCCCCGGCGGACCCGACCACCTTCTCCCCATGCAGCTGGCCGGTGCAGTCGGCATCGACGCGACTAAGGTCAACTTCGTTTCCTACGACGGCGGCGGCGATCTCCTTCCGGCCATCCTCGGCAACAAGCTCGGCTTCGCCGCCTCCGGTGCCGGTGAGTACCTGAAGCAGATCGAGTCCGGCGAAGTCCGCGTGCTGGCGACCAGCGGGGAGAAGCGCCTCGACGGCGTCGACGCCCCCACGCTCAAGGAATCCGGCATCGACCTGGTCTTCAGCAACTGGCGCGGTGTTGTTGCCCCTCCCGGCATCAGCGACGCCGACAAGGCTTCCCTGATTGCTGCCCTGGAGAAGATGCACGGCACCGCTTCGTGGAAGGAGGCCCTCAAGTCGCACAGCTGGTCCGACGCCTTCCTCACCGGTGACGAATTCAAGTCCTTCCTGACCGAGCAGGACAAGCGCGTGGCCGATGTCTTGACGAAGCTTGGACTGGCGTGACGTCTTTGACTTCCAGGCTCAAAGGCCGCTCCGAGCTGGGGGTCGCCCTCCTGCTCGGGGCGGCCGGCGGGGTGGTCCTATGGGACGCCGTCGGCCTGGTAACCCCGTACTCCAAATCGGACCCGGTCGGCCCGAAAACGGTCCCCTACATCGTGGCCGGCCTGCTGATCGTGTGCGCAGTGATGCTGGCCATCAACGTCCTGCGGGGCGGACACGGCGAGACTGAAGGCGGCGAAGACGTCGACCTGTCCCATCCGGCCGACTGGAAGACCGTGCTTCCCCTCGCGGGCGCGTTCATCGCCAACGTCCTGATCATTGATTGGGCCGGCTGGGTCATTTCCGGAACCGTTCTCTTTTGGGGCAGCGTCTGGGCCCTCGGCAGCCGGCACTACGTCCGCGACGGGCTGATCTCCGTTGCCCTGTCCCTGCTCACTTTCTATGGCTTCTACCTCGGCCTCGGAATTTCGCTACCCGCCGGGCTGCTGGAAGGGATCCTCTAAATGGACGTCTTTAGTTCCTTGATGGACGGCTTCGCCACCGCCCTGACCCCCATGAATTTCCTCTACGCCGTGATCGGCGTGGTCCTTGGCACCGCCGTCGGCGTCCTGCCGGGACTGGGCCCGGCGATGACCGTGGCGCTGCTGCTGCCCGTCACGTACGTGCTGGAGCCCACCAGCGCCTTCATCATGTTCGCCGGCATCTACTACGGCGGCATGTACGGCGGATCCACCACCTCGATCCTGCTCAACACCCCCGGTGAGTCCTCGTCCGTGGTCACGGCCATTGAAGGCAACAAGATGGCCAAGGCCGGTCGGGCCGCCCAGGCGCTGGCCACCGCGGCCATCGGTTCCTTCGTGGCCGGGACAATCGGCACCGCCCTCCTCGCGGTCTGCGCACCCATTGTGGTCAAATTCGCCGTCAGCCTCGGATCGCCGAGCTACTTCGCCATCATGGTCCTGGCGCTCCTGGCCGTCACCGCAGTGCTCGGCTCCTCCCGCCTCCGTGGCTTCGCCTCGCTGGGCCTTGGCCTGGCGATTGGGCTGGTCGGAATGGACTCGGTCACAGGGCAGGCGCGCCTCACGTTCGGCCAGCCGCTGCTCAGTGATGGGCTCGACATCGTGGTGGTGGCCGTGGCCATCTTCGCCGTGGGCGAAGCCCTGTGGGTGGCCGCCCACCTTCGCCGGACCCCGCTCCACATCATCCCGGTGGGGCAGCCCTGGATGGGCAAAGAGGACTGGAAGCGGTCCTGGAAGCCGTGGCTGCGTGGAACCGTGCTCGGCTTCCCGTTTGGTGCGCTGCCCGCCGGGGGCGCGGAAATCCCGACCTTCCTGTCCTACGTCACGGAAAAGCGGCTCACCAAGCACCCCGAGGAGTTCGGCAAGGGCGCCATCGAGGGTGTCGCCGGACCGGAAGCCGCCAACAACGCGGCGGCGGCCGGCACCCTGACCCCGATGCTGGCGCTGGGGCTGCCGACCAACGCCACCGCCGCCGTGATGCTGGCGGCCTTCACCTCGTACGGCATCCAGCCGGGGCCGCAGCTGTTCGAGAGCGAAGGACCGCTGGTGTGGGCCCTTATTGCCAGCCTCTTCATCGGAAACTTCCTGCTGTTGGTCATCAACCTGCCGCTGGCACCGCTCTGGGCAAAACTCCTGCAACTGCCGCGACCCTACCTGTACGCCGGGATCCTGTTCTTCGCCACCCTTGGCGCCTACTCCGTGAACCTGCAGGCGTTCGACCTGGTGATCCTGCTGGTGCTCGGCGCGCTCGGGTTCATGATGCGCCGGTTCGGCCTGCCGGTCCTGCCGCTCATCCTCGGAGTGATCCTGGGCCCCCGGGTCGAAGGCCAGCTGCGCAAAACACTGCAGCTCAGCGCCGGGGACCCGGCCGGTCTGTGGAGCGAGCCGATCGCCGTCGGCATCTACGTCATCGTGGCGATCATCCTGGCGTGGCCGCTGCTGCTGAAGGCCTGGCGCAGGTCGCGGCCACAGGCGGAGCCGGCGTTTGCCGGCATGCACGCCACGCCGGAGGCTGACCCTGACCGGACAGACGCCGGTGGCGCGAAGCCCCACCCCTTCGATGACCGCGATCTGGACAGCACCCGAAACACAGCAGCAGGACGACAGGAGCGACCATGAGCATCATCGTTGGCTACCTTCCCACTCCGGAGGGAACGGCGGCACTCGAAGCAGCCATCAGCCAGGCCCGCAAGGATGCGAAACTCCTGGTGGTGATCAATTCCTCACGGGGCGACGCCCTCGTGGACAAGCGCTACGCCGAGGATGAGGAGATCGTCGGGATCGAGGAACGGCTGAAGAACGAGGGCATCGAGCACCTCGTCCAGCAGCCGGTCCGTGGAAACGACGCAGCCACCGAGGTCCTGCAGGCAGCAGAACAGCACCGGGCGGACCTGATCGTCATCGGCCTTCGGCGGCGCACCCCGGTGGGGAAACTCATCATGGGGAGCACGGCCCAGCAGATCCTCCTCGAGGCAGGCTGCCCGGTGCTTGCCGTAAAGGCCGGCCACCAGCCCTGACCGGGCCCTAAGCCCGAGATGACACTTCGCGGCAATGCCTGGGTGCAGCATTGCCGCGAAGTGTCATCTCGCGAGGGCAGTTGTCAGGGGCGTCCGGCGCGGCGGAGCGTGGCTTCGGCGTGCTTGAGGATCGGACCGTCGATCATCTTGCCCTGATACTGGAACACGCCCGTTCCGGCGGCAGCGGCGGCGCGGAGCAGTTCGGTGGCCGCGGCGACGTCGGATTCAGACGGGACGTAGGCGTCCCGGACGACGGCCACCTGGTTCGGGTGGATGCAGGCCTTGGAGCCGAAGCCGGACGCGACGGCGTCGCGGGCCTCGGCTCCGAGGCCGTCGAGGTCGGGAATGTTGACGTAGACGGAGTCGATCGCTTCCTTGCCGAACGCGCGGGCGGCCAGCAGCACGGTGGAGCGGGCGTGCAACGCCACGGCGCGGTAGCCGCCGTCGTCGCTCCGGCTGGAGGTGCCGCCAAGTGAGGCGAGCAGGTCCTCGGCGCCCCACATCAGGCCCACCACGTTGGGTTCCGCGGCGATAGCGGCGGCATTCACGATGCCGGCGGCCGTCTCGCACAAGGCGATCACGCTGTAGCCCTCGAGCTCTTTGAGCTGGGCGGCGCTTTCGGCCTTGGCAAGCATCACGTGCCGGTAGGGGGTGTGCTTGAGGCAGTGCAGGTCTTTTTCAAACTCCTCCGTACCGGCCGGGTTGAGCCGGATGATTGTGCGGCTGGGATCCAGTTCGGGGACGTCCCCGGCGGAGCCGAGCTGGGCGAGAATGGCGCCGCGGGCGCGCTGCTTGTCGGCCGGCGCGACGGCGTCCTCGAGGTCCACGATGACGGCATCGGAGCGCTCGGCGGCCTTTTGGTAGCGCTCGGGTCGGTCGGCGGGGCAAAACAGCAGGGCGGGGCCCATCAGGAAGCTCATGCTTCGATTGTCCCCTTTTCGGCTGCGTCTTTCTGCCCCGGTGCCTGCTGCGCCGGTTCCTGCTGTGAGGCATGCGCCTCCCGCGTCCACATCAGGCAACTGCGGGTCGCTAGGGCCACCACGACGCCGTCCTGGTTCCGGCCGGTGTGCTGCATGGTCACGATGCCCTGGCCTGGCCGGGACGAGGAGAGCCGCTTGCCGGTGACCACGGTCTCCGTGTAGAGCGTGTCCCCGTGGTACAGCGGGTGCGGGAAGGACACGTCGGTCAGTCCCAGCTGCGCGATGATGGTTCCCTGGGTCAGTTGCGGGACGGACTGCCCCACCAGGGTGGCGAGGGTGAACATGGAGTTCATCAGCCGCTGGCCGAACGGCTGTCCGGCGCTCCAGGCGGCGTCGAGGTGCAGCGCCTGGGTGTTCATGGTCATGGTAGTGAACAGGACGTTGTCCGTCTCCGTCACGGTCCGGCCGGGCCGGTGCGCGTAGAGCACGCCCTCTTCAAGTTCGTCGAAGTAGAGGCCGCGCTGTTCAATCACCCGGCGGCCGGTTCCGGGCCCGGGCGCTGCATTCGTTGTCATACGGTGAGTTCCTGGTCTTCCTCGAAGAGTTCGGCGCCGGTGGCCGCGGCCACGTCCTCCGCGGTGACGTCGGGCGCCAGCTCGCGAAGCACCAGCCGGGACTTGCCGCCTTCGGTCACGACGTCGATCACGGCAAGGTCGGTGATGATCCGGTCGACGCAGCCCTTGCCGGTCAGCGGCAGGGTGCACCGTTCCACGATTTTCGGGTTGCCGTTGCGGTCCACGTGCTCCATCATCACGATCACCTTCTTGGCGCCGAAGACCAGGTCCATCGCCCCGCCCATGCCCTTGACCATCTTGCCGGGGATCATCCAGTTGGCGAGGTCCCCGTTCTGCGCCACTTCCATGGCGCCGAGCACCGCCACGTCGACGTGGCCGCCGCGGATCATGCCGAAGGATGCGGCCGAGTCGAAGAACGCGGCGCCCTTGTTGACGGTGACCGTTTCCTTGCCGGCATTGATCAGGTCCGGGTCCACCTGGTCCTCGGCCGGGTAGGGCCCGACGCCGAGGATCCCGTTCTCCGAGTGCAGCACCACCTCGACGCCGGCCGGAATGTAGTTGGGGATCAGCGTGGGCATCCCGATGCCGAGGTTGACGTACTGGCCGTTATGCAGCTCCTGGGCCACCCGGGCGGCCAGTTCGTTGCGCGTCCAGCCCTTGCCTTGCACACCGGCGGGGTGTTCGACGGCGGAGCGCCGGTATTCGTGCCGGACCGCTTCGGGCCTGGGCGGCGCGCCCTGCGCGTTGTTCGTCTCCACGGCTATGCTCCTGCCTTCTCGGTGGTGCTGGAGGTGGTGCGCTTTTCGATCCGTTTCTCCGCCTGCGGCGCCAGGACCACCCGCTGCACAAAGATACCGGGGACGTGGACGTGCTCCGGGTCCAGCTCCCCCGGTTCCACGAGCTCCTCGACCTCGGCGAGAGTGATCCGGCCGGCCATGGCGCAGAGCGGATTGAAGTTCATCGCGGTGGCATGGAACACCAGGTTGCCGTGCCGGTCGCCCTTCCAGGCGTGCACCAGCCCGAAGTCGGGGGTCAGTGCCTCCTCCAGCACGTAGTCGGCGCCGTGGAAGCTGCGGACTTCCTTGGCCGCGGAGGCGATCGCGACGGTCCCGTCGGCGTCGTACTTCTGCGGCAGGCCGCCGTCGGAGACCTGGGTCCCGACGCCGGCGGGCGTGTAGAAGGCCGGGATGCCGGCTCCGCCGGCCCGCAGCTTCTCGGCCAGCGTGCCCTGCGGGGTGAGGACTACTTCGAGTTCGCCGGCCAGGTATTGCCGGGCGAATTCCTTGTTCTCCCCCACGTATGAGCTGATGGTGCGGCGGATCCGGCCGTCCTTGAGCAGGATGCCGAGCCCCCAGTCGTCCACGCCGCAGTTGTTGCTCACGGTTTCCAGGTCGGTCGCGCCGCTCTCATGCAGGGCGTCGATTAGCGCCACCGGGATGCCGCACAGCCCGAAGCCGCCGACGGCGAGGGAGGCGCCGTCGGGGATGTCCGCGACGGCCTCGGCGGCGCTGGCAACAACTTTGTTGATCATCGGTGACCCTTCCGGCCGGCTACAGTCCCAGTTCGCGGGCGATCAGCATCAGCTGGACCTCCGTGGTGCCCTCGCCGACTTCGAGGATTTTGGAGTCGCGGTAGTGGCGCGCCACGGTGAATTCGTTGATGAAGCCATAGCCGCCGAACACCTGGGTGGCGTCCCGCGCGTTGTCCATGGCTGCCTCGCCTGCGACCATCTTAGCGATGGCCGCCTGTGTCTTGAACGGCTTGCCGGCGAGCATCCGGGCGGCCGCGTCGTAGTAGGCCAGGCGGGCGGTGTGGGCGCGGGCTTCCATCCGGGCGATCTTGAACGCGATGGCCTGGTACTTGCCGATGTTCTGGCCGAAGGCGCTGCGCTCCTTGGCGTATTTCACCGACTGGTCCACGCAGCCCTGGGCGGCGCCGACGGCGAGGGCGGCGATCGCGATCCGGCCCTCGTCGAGGATGGAGAGGAAGTTCGCGTAGCCGCGGCCCCGGGTGCCGAGCAGGTTTTGCTCGGGGACACGGACGTTGTCGAGGGTCAGCGGGTGGGTGTCCGAGGCGTTCCAGCCGACCTTGTTGTAGGCCTTCTCCGCCGTGAATCCGGGGGTGCCGGCGGGCACCAGGATCGTGGAGATTTCCTTCTTGATGCTTCCGTCCGGGCGTTCCTCCTGGCCGGTCACCGCGGTGACCGTGACGAGCTTGGTGATATCGGTGCCGGAGTTGGTGATGAACTCCTTGTTCCCGTTGATGACCCACTCCCCGCCCTCGAGGCGCGCGGTGGTCTTGGTACCGCCGGCGTCGGAGCCGGCCTCGGGCTCGGTTAGGCCGAAGCCTGCGAGCGCCTTGCCGGAGGCCAGCAGCGGCAGCCATTCCTGCTTCTGCGCGTCAGTGCCGAAGCGGTGGATCGGCATGGCGCCGAGCGAGACGCCGGCCTCGAGGGTGATCGCGACCGACTGGTCCACCCGGCCGAGCTGTTCCAGGGCCAGGGCGAGGGCGAAGTAGTCCCCGCCCATGCCGCCGAACTCTTCCGGGAACGGCAGGCCGAACAGGCCCATGTCCGCCATCTGCGAGACGACCTCGTAGGGGAAGCTGTGCTCTTCGTCGTGCTTGGCGGAAACCGGGGCCACCACCTGGTCGGCGAATTCGCGGACGGTGTTGCTGAGGTCCTGGTAGTCCTCGCTGAGTTCAAAATCTGGCATGGGGGTGACTCCTGTGTCTGGTGTGGCTGTGGTGTGGTGGTCGGCGTGCGGGGCTAGTCCGCCGCGCCCATGGCGATGACGGCTTCTTCGATCGTGTCTTCGGCTTTCGACGGCTGGGCGGGGACGGCGGGGTGGATGGTGGCCAGCACCTGGTCCGCCTTGACGAGGTCTCCGGTGCCGGCGCTGATGTGGACGGTGCCGTCCAGCGGCGCCACCAGCTGGTGCTCCATCTTCATGGCCTCCACCGAGAGCAGGACCTGGCCGGCTGTCACGGTCTCGCCGTTGCTGACCGAGACGGACACCACGGTGCCGGGCATCGGCGAGCGCACCGCCGGGTCGGCGGCGCCTTCCTCGCGTTCGACGGCGGCCAGCACCCGGGCGAGCCGGGCCTCGCGGCTCAGCACCTCGAGGCGGCAGGACCAGCCGTCGTTGCCGAGGAATATGTCGGTGGGCGCAGGGCTGTCCGGCCCCGGGTGGTGGGGGCCCGTGGACACCTGTGCAAGGGAAAACCGTCGGGCTTCCCCGCCGAGGGTCACCTCTGCCTGGTTGCGCCCGGCGAAACCCAACGATGCTGTGCGTTGCGGGCCGCCATTGACGCTGACCGTCGCAGTCCCCCGCCCTAGCGAGCCGGACACCTCAACGGTGGCGATTCCGCCGTCGGGCGTTCCGAGACTGATCCGGCGCGGGGCAGCTGCACCGAGCCTCCAGCCGTCACGGCGGCGCCAAGGTCCTTCCCCGGCGTCAACTGAATCGGGTTCCCGCATCGCCGCGGCGAAGACGGAGGCAGCGGCCACCTCGAAGTCGCCCGCATGCCGGAACGTGAACTCGGGCATCTTGCGTTCGATCAGGCCGGTGTCGAGGCGTCCGGCGCGGACATCGGCGTCATTGATCAGCAGCCGCAGGTACTCGACGTTGGTGTCAATGCCCAGGGCGGTGTACCCGGCGAGCGCCCGGTCCAGGGTGTCCAGGGCCTCCGCCCGGTCCCCGCCCCAGGCGATGACCTTGGAAATCATCGGGTCGTAGCTGCTGGAGATCTGGAGGCCCTCCAGCAGGGCCGAGTCGACTCGGACGCGGCCCGCTGCGGCATCCGGCTCTTCGTCCAGCAGCACGACGCGTCCGATGGATGGAAGGAAGTTCTTCTCCGGTATCTCGGCGTATACCCGGGCCTCCACCGAGTGTCCGGTCAGCACGACGTCGTCCTGGCGGAGGGTGAGTTCCTCCCCGGCGGCGATCCGCACCTGCCATTCGACCAGGTCCACGCCGGTGACCATCTCGGTGACCGGGTGTTCGACCTGCAGCCGGGTGTTCATCTCCATAAAGAAGAACTCGTCCGGGGCGTTGTCCGAGACGAGGAACTCCACGGTGCCGGCGCCGCTGTAGCTGACGCTGCGTGCGGCCTGGCAGGCGGCCTCGCCAATCCGGGCACGGATGTCCGCCCCGTCGGGCAGGGTTTCGAGCAGCGGCGAGGGTGCCTCCTCGATGACCTTCTGGTGCCGGCGCTGCAGGGAGCACTCACGCTCGCCGAGGTGGATGACGTTGCCGTGGTTGTCCGCCAGCACCTGGACCTCGATGTGGCGCGGCGTGGTGACGAGCCGTTCCAGGAACAGGGTGTCGTCGCCGAAGGCACTCGCCGCCACCCGGCGGGCGGTGGCCAGCGTGGCTTCCAGGTCCTCAGGCCGTTCGACGACGTGCATGCCCTTCCCGCCGCCGCCGGCGGAGGGCTTGATCAGCAGCGGAAATCCGACGCCGGCCGCCGCCTCGATCAGCTGCGCGTCGCTCATGCCGGGTTCGGCGATGCCCGGAACCACGGGGACGCCGTAGCCGGTGACGTGGTTCTTGGAGCGGATCTTGTCTCCCATGACGTTCAGGGATTCGACGCCGGGCCCAATGAACGTGATCCCGGCTTTTTCCAGGGCGCGGGCAAAGTCGACATTCTCGCTCAGGAAGCCGTAGCCGGGGTGCACGGCGTCGGCGCCGGTGTCCCGGCAGGCCTGGATGATGGCCTCGATCTTGAGGTAGCTCTCGGTGGCGGCCGCGGGGCCGATCCGGACGGCGACGTCCGCCTCGCGCACGTGGCGGGCGTCGGCGTCGGCGTCGGAATGGACCGCCACGGAACGGATGCCGAGGGCCCGGAGGGTGCGGATCACGCGGCAGGCGATCTCGCCGCGGTTGGCGACGAGGACGGTGCCGAAGAGCGGCTTCCGGGGTGCGGGAAGAGAAGTAGTCGACGAAAAAGTAGTCATTGCTGGCTCACATCCGGAACAGGCCGAAGGAGGTCTCCGGCAGCGGGGTGCGGGAGACGACGTCGAGCGCCAGTCCCAGGACGGTGCGGGTGTCCGCGGGGTCGATCACGCCGTCGTCCCAGAGGCGGGCGGTGGAGTAGTAGGGGCTGCCCTGGTCCTCGTACTGCTGTTTGATCGGGGCCTTGAAAGCTTCCTCGTCCGCGGCGGACCATTCCTCGCCGCGGGCCTCGTACTGGTCCCGCTTGACGGTGGCGAGCACGCTGGAGGCCTGGTTGCCGCCCATCACCGAGATCCGGGAAGCCGGCCACATCCAGAGGAAGCGCGGCGAGAAGGCGCGGCCGCACATCGAGTAGTTACCGGCGCCGAAGGACCCGCCGATCACCACCGTGAGTTTGGGAACCCGGGCGGTGGCGACGGCGGTGACCATCTTGGCGCCGTTCTTGGCGATGCCGCCCTGCTCGTAGTCCTTGCCGACCATGAAGCCGGAGAGGTTCTGCAGGAAGATCAGCGGGATGCCGCGCTGGTCGCAGAGTTCGATGAAGTGCGCGCCCTTGAGCGAGGACTCGCTGAAGAGCACGCCGTTGTTCGCCACGATGCCTACGGGGTGGCCGTGCAGCTTCGCGAAGCCGGTGACCAGGGTGGTGCCGTAGTTCTTCTTGAATTCGTGGAAGCGGCTGCCGTCCACCAGCCGGGCGATAACCTCGCGGACGTCGTACTGCGCGTTGACGTCGGTGGGCACCGCTCCGTACAGCTCGTCCGGGTCGGCAACGGGGTCGACGACGGTGTCCACGTCCCAGACGGGGGCCGCCGGCTTCGGCAGGGTGGAGACGATGTCCCGGACAATCTGCAGGGCGTGTTCATCGTTCTCGGCGAGGTGGTCGGTGACGCCGGAGATCTTGGAGTGCACCTCGCCGCCGCCAAGTTCCTCGGCCGTGACGATCTCGCCGATCGCGGCCTTCACCAGCGGCGGGCCGCCGAGGAAGATGGTGCCCTGGTTGCGGACGATCACGGTCTCGTCGCTCATCGCGGGAACGTAGGCGCCGCCGGCGGTGCAGGAGCCCATCACCGAGGCGATCTGCGGGATCTTGGCTGCGGACATCTTGGCCTGGTTGAAGAAGATCCGGCCGAAGTGCTCCTTGTCCGGGAAGACCTCGTCCTGCTTTGGCAGGAAGGCGCCGCCGGAGTCCACGAGGTAGATGCAGGGCAGCCGGTTCTCCAGCGCGATTTCCTGCGCCCGGAGGTGCTTCTTCACCGTCATCGGATAGTAGGTGCCGCCCTTGACGGTGGCGTCGTTGGAGATGACCAGGACCTGGCGGCCGTGGACCAGGCCGATCCCGGCAATCACCCCGGCGCCCGGCGAGTCGCCGTTGTACATGCCCTCGGCCGCCAGCGGGGCGATCTCCAGGAAGGGGCTGCCGTCGTCGAGCAGCCGGTCGATCCGTTCCCGCGGGAGCAGCTTGCCGCGTGCCACGTGCCGTTGCCGGGACTTCTCCGGCCCGCCCAGCGCGACGGCGGCGAGGCGGTCCTTCAGCTCCCGGGCCAGGCCGAGCTGCGCCTCGCGGTTCGCGGCATAGCCCGGGCTGCCCGCGTCCAGCTGGCTGGCGATTGTCTCCATTGACTGCTTTCCGTCCCCGGCCGTGCGGTGCCCGCCCCCGTGGGGCGTCCCGGCCATTTCGGTTAGTAACGCATAACTGAGATTTAGGTTAGTCTCTATTAACTGTGATGTCCAACACAGGATAGTCTCAACACAGGACAGTCGAGAGGGACGCCGGTGACCGAGTCCAGCCAGACAACCCAGCGAAGCCAGGCCAAGGAGAACCGCCGGAAGGCGCTGCTCACTGCGGCGGCCGCCCTCTTCGCAGCGGACGGCTTCAACCGCGTTTCCTTGGAGGACCTGGGCGCCGCTGCCGGGGTCAGCGGGCCCGCCGTGTACCGCCACTTCGCCGGCAAGCAGGCGGTCCTCGGGGCCCTGCTGCTCAGTGTCAGCCAGGACCTGCTGGAGGGCGGCCGCAGTGTGGTGGCCGGATCCGAGGGTGCCGCCGCGGCCCTCGCCGGGCTGGTCGAATTCCACGTGGACTTCGCGCTCAGCAACCCGGACGTCATCCGGGTCCAGGACCAGGACTTCAGCAACCTCGACGACGACGACGAGGCCGAGGTCCGCACCCTGCAACGCAACTACGTCGAGCTCTGGGTGGACGTCCTGGCCGGGCTGCACCCGGACACCGATCCGGCCGAGCTGCGGATGCGCGCGCACGCCACCTTCGGCCTGATCAACTCCACGCCGCATTCGGTACGCAACCACGGACGCCGGATGGCCCTCAAACGGGCCCGGCCGCTGCTGGAAAGCATGGCCCTGGCCGCCTTGACGGCGCCGGCCACACCGCGCCCGCTCGGCTGAGGGCTGGCCTCTTCTCGGCTCAACCCCGCAGCACTCCGGGGCACATCGGCGCGGACACGCCGACAACCAGGGCCAGCCGTCGAACATTGCCCTCAAAGTGCCCCCGGACGGCAAAAGGCCGGGCACCCATAGCGTGGATGCCCGGCCCCGAAGTGCCTAGACCATCGCCAGCGCCATGCCGGGATCGGCCAGGATGGCGCCCAGGTCCTGCAGGAAGCGGGAGCCCTGTTCGCCGTCGACCAGCCGGTGGTCGAAGGACAGGCTCAGCGTCATGACCTGGCGCAGCGCCACCTCGTCCTGGTACTCCCACGGCATCTTCCGCACCGCGCCGAGAGCCAGGATGGCGGCCTCGCCGGGGTTGAGGATGGGCGTGCCGGCGTCGATGCCGAAGACGCCGATGTTCGTGATGGAGATGGTCCCGCCGGAGAGGTCCGCCGGGGCCGTTTTGCCGGCCCGGGCGGTCTCAGTCAGCTCCGTAAGCGCGGTAGACAGCTGCAGCAGCGACATCTGGTCCGCGTCCTTGATGTTCGGCACGGTCAGCCCCCGCGGCGTGGCGGCCGCGATGCCGAGGTTGACGTAGTTGAACTGGACGATCTCCTGGTTGGCCTCGTCCCACCGGGCGTTGAGCGTCGGGTGGTTGCGCAGCGCGATCAGCACAGCCTTGGACACCAGCGTCAGCGGTGTCAGCTTGTAGCCCGCGAACGAGCGGCTGGCCTTGAGCCGGCCCAGCAGTTCCATGGTGGGCGTGACATCGAGGGTCAGGAACTCGGTGACGTGCGGCGCCGTGAAGGCGCTGGATACCATGGCCGCGGCGGTGAATTTCCGCACGCCCTTGATCGGGGTCCGGGTTTCCCGCTCGCCCTGTACCGGTGCCGGCGCAGCGGCCTGGCCGCCGGCGAGTTCCTGGGGCGCCACCGGAAGGTCGCCGCCGCCAACGAAGTTCCGGACGTCATCGCGGGTGATGAGCCCGCGCTCCCCCGTGCCGGTGATGGCTGCGAGGTCGACGCCGAGGTCCTTGGCCAGCTTGCGCACCGGCGGCGTGGAGCGCGGACGCTCTGCCGGAGTGGTGTCAGCGCCATGGGTGTCTGCCACCGGCGCGGGTTCGGCCACGGTCTGCACGGCTGCCACGACCGGCGCGGCAACCGGGGTTTCAGCGGGAGCTGCCACAGGAGCCGTCGGGGCTGCCGCGGCGGCGAAGCTGCGGGCGCGGCGGGCCGGACGGCCGGAGCCTTCCAGCACGGCGCCGTAGCCGACCAGGTTCGGTTCCCGCTTGGCGGGGGCTTCCCCGGAGTCACCGCCGCCGTCGTCGCCCTCGATCTCGAAGGAGACGATCGGCTTGCCGACCTCAACCACGGTGCCCGGCTGCTCATGCAGCGCCGTCACGACGCCGGCGAACGGCGAGGGCAGCTCGACGACGGCCTTGGCTGTTTCCACCTCGGCGATGATCTGGTTAAGCGTGACGGTGTCCCCGACGCCCACCTTCCACGCGACGATTTCTGATTCCGTCAGGCCTTCGCCGAGGTCCGGAAGCCGGAATTCCTTGATCATGGTGGCGGTCATCCTTCCAGCCCGCTAAGGGAGTTGGGGCGGCCCAGGGCCCGGTCGACGCCGTCGAGGATCCTGTCCAGGCCCGGCAGGTGGTGCATTTCAAGCTTTGAATACGGGTACGGGACATCGAAGCCGGTCACCCGGACGGGCGCCGCTTCGAGGTGGTAGAAGCAGCGTTCCGTGATGCTGGCGGCCACTTCGGCGCCGAGGCCGCCGGACTGGCTGGCTTCGTGCGTGATGACCAGCCGGCCGGTCTTCCGGACCGAGGCCTCCAGGGTCGCGAAGTCCAGCGGGGCCAGCGAGCGCAGGTCGATCACCTCGACGGAGACGCCTTCATCCGCGGCAGCGAGCGCGGCGTCGCGGGCGGTCTTCACGAGCGGACCGTAGGCGACCAGCGTCACGTCGGTGCCCTCGGTGACCACGCGCGCCTTCTCCATGGACAGGGCGGCGGCGAGGTCGAGCGACTCATCGACTTCGCCCTTGTCGTGGTAGCGGCGCTTGGGCTCGAAGTAGAGCACCGGATCGTCAGAGGCGATGGCCTGCTGGATCATGGTGTGGGCGTCCTGCGGGTTGGAGACGCTGACGACGCGCAGGCCCGAGGTGTGGGTGAAGTAGGCCTCGGGCGACTCGGAATGGTGTTCCGGTGAGCCGATGCCGCCGCCGAAGGGCACGCGGATGGTGATCGGCATCTTGACCGCGCCCTGGGTGCGGTAGTGCATCTTGGCAACCTGGCTGACAATCTGGTCGAACGCCGGGTAGATGAAGCCGTCGAACTGGATTTCCACCACCGGGCGGTAGCCGCGGTAGGCGAGGCCGACGGCGGTGCCGAGGATGCCGGATTCGGCGAGCGGGGTGTCCACCACGCGGTGCTTCCCGAAGTCTTTCTGCAGGCCGTCGGTGACGCGGAAGACACCGCCGAGGGTGCCGATGTCCTCGCCCATGAGGATCACCTTGGGATCGTTTTCGAGGGACTTGCGCAGGCCCGAATTAATGGCTCGGGCAAAGGTCATCTGCGTCATCAGCGTGCACCTTCTTCGGAAGCGGCCTCTGCGGGATCGCCGAAGGAAGCCAGGTAACGGGTGTAGTGGTCCTGCTGGCGCTCCAGCGAGGAGTTGGGCGTGCTGTACACGTGCTTGAAGATGTCCAGCGGCGCCGGTTCCGGCATGTTGATGGTGCCGGAGCGCAGTTCCTTGGCGACGGCGTCGGCTTTGGCGGCGACGGCGGTTTCCAGCTCTGCGGTCAGCAGGCCCTTACGGTCGAGCAGGGTCTTCAGCCTGGCGATCGGGTCCTTCGCGGCCCAGTCCTCGAGCTCGTTGGCGTCCCGGTAGCGGGTGGGGTCATCCGCCGTCGTGTGCGGTCCCATCCGGTAGGTGACGGCCTCAATGAAGGTGGGTCCCCCGCCGCGGCGGGCACGGTCGATGGCGATCCTTGTGGCGGCCATGACGGCCAGCACGTCATTGCCGTCGACACGCATGCTCGGGATGCCGAAGCCGGAGGCGCGGTCCGCGATCTGGATGTGGGATTGCAGCATAACGGGCTCGGAGATGGCCCAGTGGTTGTTCTGGCAGAAGAAGACCACGGGGGCCTGGAAGCTCGCCGCGAAGACCATGGCCTCGTTGACGTCGCCTTCGCTGGTGGCGCCGTCGCCGAAGTAGGCCACGGCCACCGAATCAGCGCCGTCGTTCTGGATCCCCATGGCGTACCCGGTGGCGTGCAGCGACTGGGCGCCGATGATGATTTGCTGCGTCGCCACGTTCACCGTGTAGGGATCCCAGCCGGCCAGGGCGTTGCCGCGCCAGGCTTTCACGATGTCCGCCGGCTGGACCCCGCGGACATAGGCGACACCGTTGTCACGGTAGCTGGGGAAGACGAAGTCGTCGTCGCGGAGCGCACGTGCCGAGCCGATCTGGGATGCTTCCTGGCCCAGCAGCGGAGGCCACAGGGCGAGCTCACCCTGGCGCTGCAAGGCGGTGGCCTCGGCGTCGATCCGGCGGATGGCCACCATGTCCTCGTAGAGCGAGGTGAGTTGTTCGTCGCTCACGTCCTGGACCCAGGAGTCGAACTCCGGATGGCTTACGCGCTCACCTCCCGGGGTGATGAGCTGGACGAGATCGCCGCCCGAGCGCCTGTTTGATTCTGCACTGTTCCCGGGGCCGCCGGCGGCAATGCCGCCCTTGCCCGCGTCGTCGGTAAACACAGTTTGTCCGCACCTTCTGACGTCGTCTGACCCTGCCCGCGGGACTCGTGATCCCTACGCGCGACGGCCACCCGGGCGCCGTTGCCCCGGATAATTGTGACCCTACTCACAACTGCCATTGGGTACAACCACCCTCGAATAAATTGAGCATTCTGCCCTGTCTGGCCCTTTGGGACCGTGCTAACCTTGCGCATTATGCAAGCTTTGGATGGCACCGACACCCGCCTACTTTCGGCCATGGCGAGGGATCCCCGGCGCACCGTGGTGGCACTGGCGCAGAAGCTGGGCTTGTCGCGCAATACGGTGCAGGCCCGGATGGCCCAGCTGGAGAAAAAGCACGTCTTCCTCTCCTTCGAACGCCGGATCAACCCGGCCGCCCTGGGCTATCCCCTGATGGCGTTCATCTCCGTCCACGTCCAGCAGCAGAAACTGGGCCAATTGGCGGTGGAACTGGCGGGCATCCCAGAAATCCTGGAAGGCTACGGCCTCACCGGTTCCGCCGACCTGCTGCTCCGGGTGGTCGCCCTCGACGCCGAGGACCTCTTCCGGATCAACGGCAAGATCCTCGCCTGCGACGGCGTGGAGCGCACCGATACCGCCCTGGCCATGGGTGAACTGATTCCCTTCCGGATCCAGCCGCTGCTGGAACGCGGCTCCGCGGAGGCCTGAGCCGTTCACCTGGCTGCCTGGCAACCGCAAGGCAAAGAGGAGCCCCCGTGCAACTGCACGGGGGCTCCTCGTCATTGGTATTGCCTGCCGGTGCCGCCTGCTTGTGGTCCGCGGCCCGGCCGGGCGTTTAGTGGTTGGTGGCCTTTTCGGCGCCCACCCCGGTCAGGGAGCGGACCTCCATTTCGGCCTGCTTGGTGGTGTCTTCGAGCTTCTTGTCCAGGACCGTGCCCAGCCAGCCCAGCAGGAAGGCGAGCGGGATGGAGACGATGCCGGGATTGCTCAACGGGAAGATCGCGAAGTTGGCCCCCGGGATCATCGACGTTTTGGCGCCGGAGACCACCGGGGAGAGCGCGATCAGGATGATGGCCGAGCCGAGCCCGCCGTACATGCTCCAGATGGCTCCCTGGGTGGTGAACCGGCGCCAGAACAGCGAGTACACGATCGTGGGCAGGTTGGCCGAGGCCGCCACCGCGAAGGCGAGTGCTACGAGGAACGCGACGTTCTGTCCGTTGGCGAAAATTCCGCCGATGATGGCGAGCAACCCGATCACGACGACCGTGCGACGGGCAACCTTGACCTCGGTATTGGCGTCGGCCTTGCCCTTGGCGATGACGCTGGCATAGATGTCATGCGCGAAGGACGCTGCCGCCGTGATCGTGAGGCCGGCGACGACGGCCAGGATCGTGGCGAACGCCACCGCGGAGATGAATCCGAGCAGCAGGGGTCCGCCCAGGTGGAAGGCCAGCAGCGGCGCTGCCGAGTTGACGCCGCCCGGCGCCCCCTTGATCGTGTCGGCACCCACCAGCGCGGCTGCGCCATAGCCCAGGACCAGCGTGAACAGGTAGAAGATACCGATCAGCCAGATGGACCACACCACGGACTTGCGGGCTTCCTTGGCGGTCGGAACCGTGTAGAAGCGCATCAGGACGTGCGGCAGGGCCGCCGTGCCGAGGACGAGCGCCAGGCCAAGGGACATGAAGTCAAGCTTGGAGGTCTCGGTCTTGCCGTACTGCAGGCCCGGGTTCAGGATGCTCGGGTTCTTCGAGGTTTCCACCGCGCCGCCGAGCAGGTCGGAGAGGTTGAAGCCGTAGATGGCCAGCACCCAGAAGGTCATGACGGCCGCGCCGGCAATGAGCAGCATGGCCTTGATGATCTGGACCCAGGTGGTGCCCTTCATGCCGCCGATCAGCACATACATGATCATCAAGGCGCCGACGACGACGATCACGAGCGCCTGGCCGCCCCAGTCGCTGATGCCCAGCAGCAGCGAGATCAGGCTGCCGGCTCCCGCCATCTGGGCCAGCAGGTAGAAGAAGCAAACGGCCAAGGTCGAGATGGCCGCGGCGATGCGGACCGGGCGCTGCTTGAGCCGGAATGAAAGGACGTCGGCCATGGTGAACTTGCCGGTGTTGCGCAGCAGTTCGGCCACCAGGAGCAACGCGACGAGCCACGCGACGAGGAAACCGATTGAGTACATGAAGCCGTCATAGCCGTTGATGGCGATGGCGCCGGTGATACCGAGGAACGAAGCCGCAGAGAGGTAGTCGCCGGCGATCGCGGTGCCGTTTTGCGGGCCCGTGAAGGAGCGGCCGGCGGCATAGTAGTCCGCCGCGGTCTTATTGTTTCGGCTCGCCCTGACGACGATGACCATGGTGATCGCGACGAACAGGGCGAAGATGCCCATGTTCAGCGCGGTGGTGTCCTTGAGATCCGCAACGTTGACCGCGGGAACCATAAACGTCATTTTGTTTCTCCGCTCACTCGGTTGCCGTGCTTGTCGAACTCGTGGCCTTCGATTCCGTGGCGGATATCGGCGGCGATCGGGTCCAGTTTCCGGTTCGAGTAGCTGACGTACCAGCCGGTGATGGCGAACGTGGAGACGAACTGCAGCAGGCCCAGGATCAGGCCGATGTTGATGTTGCCCCAGACCTTGGTGGACATGAAGCCCACCGCGTAGTCGGCCAGCAGGACGTAGGCGAAGTACCACAGCAGGAATGCGATGGCCATCGGAAAGACAAAGCTGCGGTGACGTTTACGCAGTTCCTGAAACTGCTCCGTCGATTGGACTTCCTTGAAGTCCACGAACGCCGGTGCGTCCGTTTCTTGGGCTTCGTGACCCATCGTTCCTCCTCATTGAGACTGGCGAGCCACCCCCGGTTACCCCGGGCTCCGGGAAACAGACTTCCGGCCTTGTGTGACTGCAATCACTGTGCCTCGTGATGCGTATTACATTCCAGCACCGCCGTGTTTCCCGTCGCTCAACGGTCGCGATGCTGCGCCCAACGGCGCCTTTCGGCCGTTCCGCCGGTGTTCTCCCCCGGCCTGCGGGCCGCCACGCTACGCTGGCAGCATGCCGGACTCTCCCCTCTTCACCGCCGCGGCGATCGCCGTGATCGCCTTGGCAATCGCCGTCGTCGTGGCTGTCGGGCTCAAGGTCCTGCGCTCCTTCCGCGAGCTGGGTACCGACGCGGAACGCGCCACCTACAAGACGTTGCACGCGGCGTCCCGCGCCGGCCAGTATCTGCGCACCGGACTGAACCCGGCCGGCGCAGCCAAGGCGAGCCGCCAGCTGCGCAGCCTGCTGGGCTGCGATGCCCTGGCGATCACCGACACGACCGGGGTGCTGGCCTGGGACGGTGCCGCCGAAGAGCTCAAGCCCGCCTTGATGGGCCTCGCCGCCAAGGTACTGGAAGGCGGCCACACCGCCGTGATCCCGGCAGGCGAACTGCAACTGCTCGCCAACGGCAAGGCCGCCGCGCCGCTGGCCCCCGGGACGGAACGCGCCGTCGTGATCGCCCCGATCAAGGCCAGCACCCGGGTGGTGGGCGTGGTGGCGGCCTTCGCCCCGGCGGCCGGCGCGGGGCTGGTGCGCGCCACCAGTGAGGTGGCCGACTGGGTGGCGACGCAGGTGGAACTGGCCGAGCTGGACGCGTCCCGGACGCTGCTGATGGAGGCCGAGGTCCGTGCGCTTCGGGCCCAGATCAGCCCGCACTTCATCTACAACTCGCTGAACGCGATCGCGTCCTTCATCAACACCGACCCGGTCCGCGCCCGCGAGCTGGTGGTGGAGTTCGCGGATTTCACCCGATATTCCTTCCGCCGGCACGGCGACTTCACCACGCTGGCCGAGGAACTGCGCTGCATTGACCGGTACCTGCTCCTGGAGCGCGCGCGCTTCGGCGACCGGGTGCAGGTGAGCCTGCGGATCGCCCCCGAGGTGCTCAGCACCGTCATCCCGTTCCTGAGCCTGCAGCCGCTGGTGGAGAACGCGGTCCGGCACGGGCTGGAGGCCAAGGAGGGCCCGGGCCACATCAGCATCACGGCCAACGACTCGGGCGCCTTCGCCGAGGTGACCATCGAAGACGACGGCGTCGGCATGGATCCGGAGAAACTGCGTGCCGTCCTGGCCGGGCACAGCGACGGCGAACACGTCGGCCTGCACAACGTCGATGCCCGGCTGCGGCAGGTGTACGGCGAGGACAACGGCCTGGTGATCGAGACGGCGCCGGGCGAGGGCACCCTGATCACCATGCGGGTGCCCAAGTCCCAGCCGCGGCACGACGCCTGAGCCCGTACCCGGCAGTACCCTAGAACCATGATTAACGTCCTCGTCGCCGATGACGAGCTGCCCGCTGTCGAGGAGTTGGCCTTCCTGCTGGGCCGGGACGAGCGGATCGGGGCGATCCACCGTGCTTCCTCCGGCGCCGAGGCGCTGCGCGCCCTCGAGTCCCAGGAGGTCGACGCCGTGTTCCTGGACATCCATATGCCGGCCCTCTCCGGCCTGGACATCGCCCGGGTCATCGCCCGCAGCGCCAAGCCTCCCGCCGTCGTCTTCGTCACCGCCGACGAGGACTGCGCGCTGGAGGCGTTCGAGCTGGCGGCCGTCGACTACCTGCTCAAGCCGGTCCGCGCCGAGCGGCTGGCCAGGTCGATCGGCCGCATCAGTGAGCTGATCCGTGAGGGGGCACCGGCGCCGGAGATGATCACGGTGGATCTGGGTGGAACCACCAAGATGATCCGGCGCGAGGACGTCACCTACGTCCAGGCGCAGGGCGACTACGCCAGGCTGCATACCGCGGACGCCAGCTACCTCATCCGGGTGCCGCTGGCAGACCTCGAGCAGCAGTGGGCCGATGCCGGGTTCCTGCGTATCCACCGCTCGTACCTGATCGCCCTGAACCACGTCGGCCACATGAAACTGGCCGCGGCCCGTCCCAGCGTGACCGTCGCCGGGGCCGAACTGCCGATCAGCCGCCGGCACCTGCCGCCGGTCCGGGAGAAACTCGAGGCCACCCGGATCCGGCCGCAGGCATGACCCGGGTCCGCGTCACCGCACCGCGCAGCTTCAAGGTAGGCAGCGCCGCGTCAGGCAGCATCGCCGCCGGGCGCTCGGCCGCCGACACGCGCGAGGCCGCCGAGGAATCCGACGCCGGGCAAGTATTCGTCCGCTCGCTGATCCGCTCCCAGCTCCGGCTTGGCATCGTGGTGGCCGCCGGTTTCCTGCTCATCCTGCTCGCCTTCGCGCTGATACTGGGGCTGGTGCCTGGCCTGGCCGAGCTGCGGATCGCGGGGCTGCCCTTCGACTGGGTCCTGCTGGGCGCCGGGATCTACCCGGTGATCGGGCTCAGCGCCTGGCTGTACGTCCGCACGGCCGCGCGGAACGAGTCCCGCTACCGCGACCTGGCCGGGGACAAGTGAGGCGCGGGTGAACCCGGTCGTCGGCATCGCGGCCTTCGCGGCAGTCTCGCTGGCCACCGCCGTCATTGGTTTCTACGGCCTCAGGGTCTCGCGCACCACCGGGGATTTCTACGTCGCCTCCCGCACGGTGCGGCCCTGGTGGAACGCCTCGGCGATCGGCGGCGAGTACTTGTCCGCCGCCAGTTTCCTCGGCGTCGCCGGACTCATCCTGCTTTCCGGCACCGATGCCTTGTGGTTCCCGGTCGGGTACACAGCGGGATATCTGATGCTCCTGTTGTTCGTGGCCGCCCCGCTCCGCCGGTCCGGCGCGTACACGATTCCCGATTTCACCGAGGCCCGGTTGGATTCCCGGGCGGTCCGCCGGGTCACGAGCTTCGTGGTGGTGGTGGTCGGCTGGCTTTACATCGTCCCGCAACTCCACGGCGCGGCGCTGGCCATCCGGATCACCACCGGGCTGCCGGCCTGGGTGGGGCAGGTGGCCGTAGTCGCCGTCGTGTGCGTGACGGTGGTGTCCGGCGGGATGCGCTCCATCACCTTCGTCCAGGCGTTCCAGTACTGGCTGAAGCTGACCGCGCTGGCCGTCCCTGCACTGTTCATCCTGCTGGTGCTGGCCGGCAACGGCTCCCGTGCAGTCGCCGAGGCGTCGGTGAACCCCACCGCGATGGCCCCGGCCGGCCCGTACCAGAACATCTCGCTGCTGGTGGCGCTGCTGTTCGGGACCCTGGGGCTGCCGCACGTGCTGGTGCGCTTCTACACCAACCCGGACGGCCAGTCGGCGCGCCGGACGACCTTGATTGTGCTCGGCCTGCTCTCGGTCTTCTACCTGTTCCCGACGGCGTACGGCCTGATCGGGCGGACGTTCGCCCCGGGTCTGGCCAAGAGCGGCCAGGCCGATGCCCTGGTGCTGCTGCTGCCGGGCCGGATGATCGGCGGAACGGCAGGCGACCTGCTCTCCGCGCTGGTGGTGGCGGGCGCCTTCGCCGCCTTCCTGTCCACCACCTCGGGGCTGGTGGTGTCGCTGGCGGGTGTCATCAGCCAGGACATCCTGGGCGGCAGCGTGCGCGGGTTCCGGCTCGCGGCGCTGATCTCGGCAGTGGTTCCGCTGGGGATCGCGACCATGACGGACTCCACGGCGCTGGCCGGGAGCGTGGGGCTGGTCTTTGCCTTCACGGCCTCGACCATCTGCCCCGTGCTGTTGCTGGGCATCTGGTGGCGCGGGCTGACAGACGCCGGCGCGATCGCCGGAATGCTGACCGGGGCGGTGTCCTGCGGCGGCGCCATGCTGGCCGGCGCCATGCTGGGCTCCGCCGGCACGCCGCCGTGGCTCGCGCAGCCGGCCGCGTGGACGGTCCCGGCTGCGTTCACGGTGATGGTCCTCGTCTCGCGGGCCACCCAGGGCCGGATTCCGCGGACCATCACCCGGCTGATGACCAGGCTGCACACCCCGGAACGGCCGCTCGCCACCGAACGGTGACGCGCCAGTCTGTGACGCGTCGGCCGGTGGCGCGTCAGCCGGTGGCGCGTCAGTCGATCGCGGCCATGAGTTCGACGACGCGGTCCAGGAAGGCGTCGACCTGGCTTTCCTCGTAGCCTTCGCGTCCGACGGCGGGACGGAAGACGGCGCGGCGGATGTTGTCCACGCTGAGCGGCTGGTCCTCCTCGAGGTAGCCGATCAGCTCGTGGCAAAGGTCGTCGACGTCGGTGGTGTTGTAACTGCGCACCTTGGCCTTGGCCGGGCGGCGGAAGCGCTGGCCGTCGGGGCGGTGCAGGCGGCCGCGGAGCAGGCCCGCGAGCCGGCCGATTTCACGCAGCCAGGCTTCCTCGCCGCGCTCCCCGATCAGTTCGTCGCGTTCCCGGCGGGCCAGGGCGTCCTCGAGGCGGTCCAGGGCCGCGTCCACCCCGGCGGCTGAGTAGCCGCCCTTGACCGGGTCGAAGGAGACGGCCCGGACATCGGCGCTCTTGACCGCCCGTCCCGCGGCCTGGGGTGTTTCGAACGAGACCCGCGCGCGCTGCAGGAACTGGTCCACCTGCTTGGCGTTGTAGCCGTACTGGTTCCGCTGCACGCGGTCAAAGGAGGCCGGAATCTGCCGTTGAATGTCCACTGTAACTATGTTTCCTTCGATGCCGTTCGGCTCTGGTTGCGCCAACTTCAGGCGTGTTTGCCCGGCACCATTCTAGGCACCGGGAGGAGGCGGGATGCCGCCTTAGCCGCCGGCGCCGGCGGAGAAGATCATGAATGCCACCGGGGAGGCGAAAACGATGGAGTCAAGGCGGTCCATGACTCCCCCGTGGCCGGGCAGGATGCTGCTCATGTCCTTGATGCCGAGTTCGCGTTTGACCATGGATTCGGCCAGGTCGCCGGCGGTCGCCGCGGCGACCATGCCCACGGCGAGGGCGGCGCCGAACCACCAGGGTTCGCCCAGCACGTAGACGCTGGCAAGGATGCCGACCAGGACGGCGCCCGCGATCGACCCGCCGAAGCCTTCCCAGGACTTCTTCGGACTGATCTTGGGGGCCATCGGGTGCTTGCCCAGCGAGGCGCCGACGAGGTAGCCGAAGGTGTCGTTGGAGACCACCAGCAGCAGCAGGGTGCCGATCTGCCAGGCCCCGATCGGCACCACACCGCCGGGCCAGGGTCCGATCGGGGTGACGCCGCCGGAGGCATGCAGCGGTAGCACGGCGAAGCTGATCAGGAACGGAACCCATGTCATCGTGAAGACGCCGGCGAAGATGCTGCGCGCGGACCCGGCCGCCCCCTCCAGGGAGCGCCACAGGAGCACCGCGACGCTGCTCAGCAGCAGCGCGAACAGTAGGCTTTCAGGGCCGCCGAAATAGGCTGCGAGCGGCATCGCCACGGTGCCCGTCATCGCCGGGATGATGGGCAGCCGGGTGCCGGAGGCCTCCAGCGCGCGGAACACCTCCCAGACGCCGAAAACGGCAAAGGCGGTGACGATCAGTACGAAGGCCAGGGGCAGGAACAGCAGGCCGCCGAGCACGGCGAAGAGCATGGCAAGGCCGACCGCCGTGGCGGCAGGAAGGTTTCTGCCGGCTTTGGGCGTCGGATTCTTCCGCTCTCTCCCCCGCACCCGGACGCGCGGTCCGGATGCCTGCTGTTCGTCCCCCATCAGACCTCGAGCAGCTCGGCTTCCTTGCGCTTGAGCAGCTCGTCGATGCCGTCGACGTGGGCCTTGGTCAGGGCGTCGAGTTCCTTCTCGCCGCGGGTGCCCTCGTCTTCGCCGGCTTCGCCGTCCTTAACCAGCTTGTCCAGCGTTTCCTTGGCCTTGCGGCGGATGTTGCGGATGGACACCTTGGCGTCCTCGCCCTTGGACTTGACGATCTTGACGTATTCCTTGCGGCGTTCCTTGGTCAGCTCCGGGATGGTGATCCGGATGACGTTGCCATCGTTGGAGGGGTTGGCCCCCACCTCGGAGTCGCTCAGGGCCCGCTCGATGTCCCGCAGGGCGGTCTTGTCGAACGGGGTGATGAGGATGGTGCGGGCGTCCGGGACAGCAAAGGAGGCCAGCTGCTGCAGCGGCGTCGGCGAACCGTAGTAGTCCACCAGAACCTTGTTGTACAGGCCCGGGGTGGCACGTCCGGTGCGGATCGAGGCGAAGTCTTCCTTGGCTACCTCAACCGCCTTGTCCATCTTGTCCCCGGCTTCGAGCAAGGTTTCTTCGATCACGTTCTCTCCTCAGAAATTGGTGCGCACCCCTTTGCCCGGGGAGCGGAGCTGTCCTAAAAACATCCTAGCCGCAGCTAGGGGGTGACTACGGTGCCCAGGTCCTCGCCGCGGATGGCCCGGGTGACGTTGCCTTCGCCCTCCATGCCGAACACCACCATGGTCAGGTTGTTGTCCTTGCACATGGTCATCGCCGTCTGGTCCATGACCCGGATATCGCGGCGCAGGGCCTCGTCGTAGCTGAGCCGGTGCAGTTTCTCGGCTGAGGGGTCCTTCTTCGGATCGGCGGTGTAGACGCCGTCGACCCCGCTCTTGGCCATCAGGACGACGTCGGCGTGCACCTCCATGGCGCGCTGCGCGGCGACGGTGTCGGTGGAGAAGTACGGCAGCCCGGCGCCGGCGCCGAAGATGACGACGCGGCCCTTCTCCATGTGGCGGATGGCGCGGCGCGGAATGTACGCCTCGGCAACCTGGCCCATGGTGATGGCACTTTGCACGCGGGTCTCCACGCCGGCCTGCTCCAGGAAGTCCTGGAGGGCGAGGCAGTTCATCACGGTGCCGAGCATGCCCATGTAGTCGGCGCGGGAGCGGTCCATGCCGCTCTGCGAGAGTTCGGCGCCGCGGAAGAAGTTTCCGCCGCCGACGACGATTGCGACCTCGACGTCGGGAACGGCGGCCGCGATCTGCTTCGCGACTCCGCGGACCGTGTCCGGGTCAACGCCCAGTTTGCCGCCGCCGAAGACCTCGCCGGACAGCTTCAGGAGCACGCGGCGCCTGGTCTTCTTTGGCTGGGCTGAATTGTTGACGGTATCCATGGTGCCTTCCCGTTGGTGAGCTCTGAAAAAGGTTATCGTGCCGGGGGCCAAAGGCTGCATTCCGCCCCGGGCCAGCGTGAGCGGGTGCATGCAAAAGGGGCGGCCACCGCAGTGACCACCCCCTCAGCGTGACTTACTTAGGAACCGACGCGGAAGCGCGTGAAAGCGGTTGCCTTGACGCCGGCCTCTTCGAGGACCTGCGCGACGGACTTCTTGGCATCCTTGGCGAATGCCTGGTCAACGAGGACCTCGCCCTTGTAGAAGCCGGTAACGCGGCCTTCCACAATCTTGGTCATGGCAGCCTCGGGCTTGCCCTCGGCCTTGGCGGTTTCCTCGGCGATGCGGCGCTCGGACTCGACCAGCTCGGACGGAACGTCCTCGCGGGTCAGGTAGTTCGGGGCCATCGCGGCGATGTGCACGGCGACGTCGTGGGCGGCGGTGGCAGCAGCTTCGCCTTCGCCGTCAACGGCGAACAGCACGCCGACCTGGGCCGGGAGGTCCTTGGAGGTCTTGTGCAGGTACGCGTCGACCGTGGGGGCCTCGATACGGGCAATGCGGCGGACGACAACCTTCTCGCCCAGGATGGCGCCTTCTTCGACGACGACCTCGGAGAGCGGCTTGCCGTCGACGTCGGTGGCCAGCAGGGTGTCGAGGTCGGCAGCGCCGGACTCAACAGCAACAGCGAGCACCTTGTCGGCGAGCTGGATGAACTTGTCAGCCTTGGCGACGAAGTCGGTCTCGCAGTTGACCTCGATCATCACGCCGACGCCGCCGTCGACCTTGGCAGCAACCAGGCCTTCCGCGGTGGAGCGGCCTTCGCGCTTGGTGGCGCCCTTGAGGCCCTTGATGCGGATGATTTCGATGGCCTTCTCGGCGTCACCGTTGGCTTCGTCAAGAGCCTTCTTGACATCCATCATGCCGGCGCCGGTGCGCTCGCGCAGAGCCTTGATATCAGCGGCAGTGTAGTTCGCCATGTGAACCCCTCTGTCTAGAAATTTTGTGTGGTGTACGGACTGACAGGACGGCTGCTCACCGAGTGAGCGGCCATCCTGTCAGTACCCCTTGCGCAGCAGGCAGCTGCCTGCAGCGGTCGGGGAGATCCAGATTTACTTGTCTGACTACTTGGCTTCGTCGGCGGCCGGAGCAGCTTCGGCAGCGTCAGCGGCCGGGGCAGCTTCGGCGGCGGGAGCCTCCGGGGCAGCCTCTGCGGCTTCCGGAGCAGCAGCTTCAGCGGCGGCCGGAGCGGCAGCCTCTTCGGCCTTGCTGCCTTCGAGGAGCTCGCGCTCCCACTCGGCCAGCGGCTCTTCCGGAGCTTCCGTGGTGCCGGTGGCGCGCTGGTTGCGGGCGATCAGGCCCTCAGCAACGGCGTCGGCAACAACGCGGGTCAGCAGGTTTACGGAGCGGATGGCGTCGTCGTTGCCCGGGATCGGGAAGTCGACTTCGTCCGGATCGCAGTTGGTGTCCAGGATGGCCACAACCGGGATGTTCAGCTTCTTGGCCTCGTCAACGGCGAGGTGTTCCTTCTTGGTGTCGACAACCCAGAGGAGCGAAGGCGCCTTGGTCAGGTTGCGGATACCACCGAGGTTGGTCTCCAGCTTGGTCAGCTCGCGGCGAAGGAGCAGCAGTTCCTTCTTCGTGTAAGCGGAACCGGCGACGTCGTCGAAGTCGATCTCTTCGAGTTCCTTCATGCGCTGGATGCGCTTGGAAACCGTCTGGAAGTTGGTCAGCATACCGCCGAGCCAACGCTGGTTCACGTACGGCTGGCCGACGCGGGTTGCCTGCTCGGCGATGGCTTCCTGTGCCTGCTTCTTGGTACCGACGAAGAGGACGGTGCCGCCGTGTGCAACGGTGGCCTTCACGAACTCGTAGGCACGGTCGATGTAGGACAGCGACTGCTGCAGGTCAATGATGTAGATGCCGTTGCGCTCCGTGAAGATGAAACGCTTCATCTTCGGGTTCCAACGACGGGTCTGGTGTCCAAAGTGGACGCCGCTGTCAAGCAGCTGGCGCATAGTTACGACGGGCATGCCGACGCTCCTTCCGGCAGGTCATTCATGAGAAAGCCCTGGGCTCTCTTACCCTGCCAATAGTTGACGGTTATTTAGCAACACCCAGGCGGGTGTTCCTCCTGGCATCCACCGCACCCCTCATCCGGACCCTGGGGCCGGACCGTAAGAGGCGCAGTCCTCCGCACCCGGAAGCCGGGCTTCGGACAGGGAGGGCTGGATACGCGTAGTCAGCCACTGCTCCCGCACTCCTGAATGAGATGTGCTGCCGCTCCAAATGACTGGAACAAAAACGGATCCAGCCAAAGTGAACAAGGCATGAGGGCACAGCAAACTGCTCCACCAAGTGTACTACAGCAGACCTGCCCGAATGGACCGTCTCGGGGTGCCCGCGGAGGGGGCTCCGAGTGTGGCTCCGGCGGGAAATCCACATAGCCTTCGAGGGGACTTTCCGGGCCCGGGCCGGCCGCCGCAGGCTGGCAGCATGAAGGCTTCTCTCTTATTCGCAGCATTGCTGCTAGTCCCGGCCCCGGCAACAGGACAGCCGGCTTCCCCGCCCGGGAGCTGGAGCTGGCCGCTCTCCCCCAGGCCCGCGGTGCTGCGCGTCTTCGACCCGCCGGACCGGCCCTGGCTCAGCGGCCACCGCGGCGTGGACCTGCAGACTGCGTACGACGGCGCTCCGGTGACCTCGCCGGCGGCGGGCACGGTCGCCTTTGTGGGCTTTGTGGTGGACCGGCCGGTGGTCACCATCGACCACGGCAACGGCCTGCGGAGCAGTTTCGAACCCGTCGAAAGCACGCTGCGGCCCGGCGACGCCGTCGCGGAGGGGTCGGTGCTGGGACGGGCGCTGCCCGGCCACTGCGGCGGGACGCCCTGCATCCACTGGGGCGTGCGGCGCGGCGACGATTACCTCAATCCGCTGGCCTTCGTGATGGACCTGCGGCCCTCCATCCTGCTGCCGCCCGTGAATCCCGGTTAGGGACAGGGCGGCTCCGGATGAAGGGCCGCAAGGGTGCTGCGCGGGACGGCCGGCGTGCACGGCCGGCCGCGGACCGATTAGACGATGGCCGAGATCCCCGTGATTGCCCGGCCGGTGACGAGAGTGTTGATCTCGTGGGTGCCCTCGTAGGAGTAGATCGCTTCGGCGTCGGAGAAGATCTTGGCCATCTCGTAGTCCGTGACGATGCCGTTGCCGCCGAGGAGGCTGCGGCCGATGGCGACACTTTCGCGCATCCGCGCCGTGGTGAACGCCTTGGCCAGGGCCGACTGCTCGTCCTTGGCCTCGCCGGCGTCCTCAAGCTGGGACAGGCGGACCATCATGCCCATCGAGCTGACGACGTTGCCGAGAATCTGCACGAGCTGGTGCTGGACCAGCTGGAAGGAGGCGATCGGGCGGCCGAACTGGCTGCGCTCGACGGCGTAGCGGCGGGCGACGTCGAACGCGGCGAGCTGCTGGCCGACGGCCTGCCACGCGACGGACAGGCGGGTAACCTTCAGGACCTTGTTGGTGTCCCGGAAGCTGTTGGCGTTGGCCAGCTTGAAGAAGTCCGGCACCACGACATTCTCGAGGGTGATGCCGGCGTTCTGGACGGTGCGCAGCGAGATCTTGTTCTCGATCTTGGTGGCAGTGTATCCCTCGGTCTTAGTGTCCACGAGGAAGCCCTTTACCTGGTTGTCGGCGAGGTCGCGGGCATAGATGACCACCCAGTCGGAGAAGGTGGCGTTGCCGATCCAGCGCTTGGCTCCGTTGAGGATCCAGCTGTCACCCTCGCGCCGGGCGGTGGTGCGCGTGCCACCGGCGACGTCGGAGCCGCCCAGCGGCTCGGTCAGGCCGAAGGCGCCGATTTTCTTCAGGGAGTAGATGTCCGGCAGCCAGGCGTCCTGCTGCTCCTGCGAGGCGAGCGCCTCGATCGAGCCGGTGAAGAGCCCGTCGTGCACGCCCAAGAAGGTGGCGATCGAGGTGTCCGCACGGGTCGCCTCGGCATGCAGGATCCCGGCGAAGAGGTTCGAGTAGCCCTGGCGCTTGACCGGGCTGACCAGGTCGATCTCGGCCAGCTTCGGGATCAGGTCCATCGGGAACTCGCCGCGGTTCCAGCAGTCCACGGCGATCGGCTTCACCTCACGAGCCAGGAACTCGCGCACCTCCGCCAGCCGGTCCTTCTCCTTGCCGCTGAGCAGCTGTTCGAAAGCGAAGAAGTCGCCATCGGCGTAGGGGAGGTTGTTGATGTCGATTGCAGCTTTGGACATGTTGTTCCTTCACTTGTGATCGGCAGCGATCAAAAGGGCGCGGGCTTCGCGCCGCGGATATGTTACTCGTGAGTAACATATCCCAGCTTTCGGCCGGGTGGCAAGTGACGGGGCACACGGCTGGCTGGCCATGGATCCTCCCGGCAGGAGGCGAGGGGTGCGCCCGGATACCGGGTCGCAGCGGGATGGCTGCCGGATGGCAGGGGGTCGCCGGGCCGGCCGCTGCGCGGGGCCGCTGGGCGCGGTCGCTGCGCGGGGCCGCTGGGCGCGGTCGCTGGACCGGCCCCTGGGCCGGGAGACAAAAAGGGCCGCAGCTGACGAAGGACGTCCGCTCCGGCCCCGGGGACACGGCGTGTCCAGGGAACTGTTGATGATGTAGGGCTACTCGGACTTGAACCGAGGACCTTAGGATTATGAGTCCCGCGCTCTAACCAGCTGAGCTATAGCCCCGTGGGCCGGAACGGTCACGCCCTGACGGGCCCGACCATTCCGGGCAAAAACACTCTAGCAATAGTAGTCGCCCCGGCTCGGGCAACGACCGCCTACGGCGATCCGGGCCGCTTAGACGACCAGGTCGTCGTAGCTGGCGCCACGGTAGATGTCCTCGAAGGTTTGCAGGGTGCGTTCGATGCTGTGGCTTTCCACCATGCTTCGGCTCGCCTTGCCCATGGCCGCACGCTCGTCCGCCGGCAACGACAGCACGCGTTCGATCTTGGCCGCCAGGTCGTTGCTGTCATTCGGCGTGAACAGGTAGCCGTTCTCGCCGTCGTGGACCAGGTGAGGCAGGGCCATGGCGTCGGCCAGCACCACCGGGGTGGACGCGGACATCGCCTCCAGGGTGACGAGGGACTGCAGCTCGGCGGTGCCGGGCATGCAGAACAGGTCCGCGCTCAGGTAGGCCCGGCGCAGTTCCTCGTCGCTGGCCAGGCCAAGGAACTTCACACGGTCTTGCAGGCCCAGCCGTTCCACCCGTGCCTCGAGTGCGGGCCGGACCTCGCCGCCGCCGACGACCTCCAGGTGGACGTCGAGCGCCGCCGGCGTCTTGGCTACGGCGTCGATCAGCACGTCGATGTGCTTTTCTTCGGCGAGGCGGCCGACGAACAGCACGGTGGGGCTGGCGTGCGGCGTTGATTCCTCGCCCGGCTTCAGTTCGTAGGCTGCGGCATCGATGCCGTTGGACAGGGGCAGGACCTTGCGCAGGAAGGCGTGCTGGTGCATGGCCTTGGCGGCGAGCGGCGTCGGCGTCGTGACGACGTCGGCCTGGCCCATGACCTTGCCCATGTCGCGCCACGACACGCGGCCGACGATGTCCTTGAACCACTGCGGGAAGGGCAGGAACGGGTTGAGGTTTTCGGGCATGAAGTGGTTGGTCGCGACGATCCTGATGCCGCGCTTGACCGCCTCGTAGAGGACGTGTTCGCCGATCATGTAATGGCTTTGGATGTGCACGACGTCCGGCTGGATCCGGTCGAACAGCAGGCCTATTTCCTTCTTGATCTCCCACGGGAAGGTGATCCGGAAGTACTCGTGGGTCGGCACCGAGTGCGAGCGGAGCCGGTGCACGGTGGCCTCGTCGCGGAACTCGCTGAAGCTCTTGCCCTTGCTGGGCCGGCACGCCAGGACATGGACGTCATGCCCGCGGCCGGTCATACCCTTGGCCAAGCGGTAGCCGAACTGTGCGGCACCGTTGACATCCGGCGGGTAGGTGTCAGCGGCAATCAGGATGGTCAGCTTTTTGTCGGCTTGGTCATTCTCGGGCATGGTCACGGGGATAGCTCCTGGTGGTCACGGTGCGGTCAGCGGGGCTGTGGTGGCCGGCTGGCCATCGGCACAGGCGGCGGGCCTGCGCCAGAAGTCTGTGGCGCCGCCCTAGGACAGCCGTCCCGCGGCTTTCCGCGCGTCCTTCTTGCGCTTGGTGACCTCGGGGTGGTGCCTTGAAAGGGCGATCACTCCCACGATAGCAAGGAGTGCGGCCGCGCCCATGGCAATCGCCGTCACGGCGTGGACGTCGGGCCGCAACTCCCCCAGGATCACGATGCCGATCGCGATGCCGATAATCGGGTCGATGACGGTCAGTCCGGCGATCACGAGGTCGGGCGGACCTCCGGAGTAGGCGCTCTGCACAAACCATGAGCCCAGCCCGCCGGCGGCAAGGATGGCGACCAGCGTGTACCACTGGACGTTGAGCAGGAACTGCCCGTTCGGGTCGACCAGGTGCTTGCCGATAATGCGGGTCAGGACCGCCACGAAGCCGAACAGGACGCCGGCGCCGAGGATGTACACGAAGGCGCTCATCCGGTGCTTGAAGAGCAGCGCCAGTGTTCCAAAGAGGCTTACGGCCAGGGCCAGCAGCAGCACGATGGTCAGCTCGTCCGAGCCGCTGACGTGGTGGTTTTCCTGGGTGACGTTCACAGCGAGCACCACGAACAGGGCCGAACCGGTGACGCACGAACTGATGGCCACGACGGTGGCCCGGTTCATGCTCAGCCCTTGGTCTTTGGCATTGATGATGGTGGTGATGACGAGGGCGATCGCTCCGATCGGCTGGACCACGGTCAGTGGCGCGGAGACCAGGGCGACGGCATTCATCGCCGTCCCGACGCAGAGCAGCATGAGCCCCAGGACCCAGCGCGGGTTGCGGATCAGGCGGAGCAGTCCGTGGGAACTGAGCGCCAGCCCTCCGGTGTCTGCCTTGACCGCACTCCCCTGCCGCTGGGCGCCGAAGGCCAGGAAGAAGGCGCCAAGTACCGCCAGCACAACCGCAAGCCAGACCATCAGCGGAGGCCGCCGTCGTCGATGTCGCCCTCGCTGGCGTGCTGACCGCGGGCGTTGCCGGCTTTGAGGTCCCGGCCCTTGCGGATGATGGCCCAGAAGTAGTTGTAGGCCGCGATCCAGTGCCCCACGAGGCCCAGCCCCAGGAAGATCCAGGCAGCCACAAAGTAGGCGTCGGTCCCGGGGACGGGCAGCTTGGAGAGCACCAGCAGGGGGGTGCCGACCAGCAGCAGGGCGGTGCGGATCTTGCCGGTCCGGCTCACGGGCAGGTCCGGGTGGCTGTGGAAGTAGAACAGCGAGATGGAGAGCAGCACAAGGTCCGGGACGAGCAGCGCGGTCAGGTACCACCACTCGACGACGCCGGCGATCACGAGGGTGACGGCCACCGCGATGAGCGAGAGCCGGTCCGCGATGGGATCCATGATGCGGCCCAGCTTGGACATCTGGTTGAAACGGCGGGCAATGTAGCCGTCCACCCAGTCGGTGCTGCCCATGACCGCCAGCACCAGGGCGGCGGCGCCGTATTCCTGCTTGGCCAGGACCAGCCAGATGAAGAGCGGGACGCCGAGGAACCGGACCACGGTCAGCAGGTTGGGAACGGTGAAGACCAGGTCGTGATGGATCTGGGGCTGCCCGGGGCGTGTGCCAGCGCCGATGAACTTCATCCGTTCCCCCTTTCCACAGCCGGCAACGATTTAGTGTCGGAGTTCAGGGCGAAGCCTAGCCCTTGAGGAGTCGGCGCAGCAGGAACACGAGCGCCGTTGTGGAAGCTGCAAGGGCGGCCAGCGGTTTCCAGCGCTTGCCGAGTTCGGCCGCGGTTCCAGACCTGTTGGCCGTGGCACCGGGGGTAGCGGCCCTTTCGCCCGAGGCCTTGGCCTGGCTGCGGAACCCGGCGATCTTGTCGTCCACGAGCTCCCTGCCCTCCTCCAGCTTGTGCTGGGTGGCGGTGAGGAGGGCCTGGGCCTGGGTCTTGACGTCGAGTTCCTGGCCGAGCTCGTCGCGCACGCCGGTGAGGTGCCGGCGGCGCGTCTCGAGCCGGCGGCGCAGCTCGTCCTCGGTCGGGGCGGGGCCCAGATCGGGCTGTTCTGCGGCCTTCTTGGCTTCCTTTTCGGCCTTAGCCTTTGCGGCAGCCTCTTCCTTGGCGGCTTTGGCTGCCTTGGCCTGCGGGGAGTTGGGGTCAAGGACGGCGGGGTCGAAGGAAGAGCCTTCCTTCGCAATGCCGAGGTCGTATTTGAGGCCGCGGATGGTCTCCTCGGGGAGCAGCGGCATGGCCTTCTTGAACCGGCCGTAGCCGATCAGGCCCACGATCAGGGCAATTACCAGGAAGGCGGCGCAGACCAGCAGGGCCGCGAGCCAGGCCGGCATGACGGTGGCCAGGCCCATGATGGCCGCCACGATGAGCCCGATCACGAGGAAGGCGACAAAGACGAGGGCGACGCCGAAGAAAGCTGCAGCGACCCCGAGCTGGATGCCCTTGCGCTTGAGTTCGGCCTTCGCGAAGGCAATCTCGTCATTGAGTTGCCGGGGTGCCAGCTTGAAGATCAGTTTCAGGGTCTTGGGCAGCGCGAAAAGGCGCAGCCCCCCGTTTGTCCTGCCGGTGTGCCGTCCGCTCATCGGTTCCGCCTAACTGGTTCCATCTGTGATTCCGCTTCCGCTGGATTGCCGGGTCTGCGCGGCTTCGCGCACTCCCAGGTGTCAAAACTACCATTCAGGGTCCGGCCGGCGTCCCGCGCGCGCCCGTCGGGACGGGCGTGGCGGGCTGGGCCGCCGTGCGGCGGCTTACGACGGCGCCCGGCGAGCACCGCGTCGGCGTCGTCGGGCTGCCTGGTGCGGACGACGACGGGCTGCGCCGGGTAAGCGCGACGGGCTGCGCCGGGCAGGCGCCGCGGTCGACGCCGGGCGGGCCTAGGATTGACCTCTGTGCATACACACAGCAATCCCGGGGACTCCCTGACCCGCCGTCGGAAGCTCCTCTACATCCTGATGCTCGGCGCCTTGACGGCCCTTGGGCCGTTCACGGTGGACCTCTACCTGCCGGCATTTCCTGCCCTGGAGGCGAGCCTCGGTGTCACCGAGGCCGCAGTGCAGCTGACCCTGACCGGCACGACGGTAGGTTTCGCCCTGGGCCAGCTGGTGGTGGGGCCGCTGAGCGACAAGTTCGGACGACGTCTTCCCCTGATCCTGGCCACCGCGGTGCACATCGGAGCCTCGCTCGGGGCCGCCCTTTCCACCGACATCGGCACGCTGGGCCTCTTCCGCGTGCTCATGGGCATCGGTGCCGCCGGCGGAGGCGTGGTGGCGATGGCGATGGTGCGGGACCTTTTCAGCGGCTACGCGATGGTCCGGATGTTCTCCCGGATGGCGCTCGTCAACGGCTTGGCCCCGATCCTGGCACCGGTCATCGGATCGCAACTGCTGCTGCTGATGCCGTGGCCGGGCATCTTCTTCTTCCTTGCCGGCTACGGCAGCTGCGTGATAATCGCGGCCGTGTTCGTGGTGCGCGAGACCTTGCCGCGCGAGCTGCGCGGCACCACAGGCCTGACGGTCCGCCAGCGCTACGGCGTCCTTTTCGCCGACCGGATCTTCGTTGGCCTGCTGCTGCTGGGCGGCATGAACTTTGGCGGTCTCTTCACATATCTCTCGGCCTCGCCGTTCCTGTTCCAGGACGTGTACGGCTTCTCCCCGCAGCAGTATGGCCTGCTGTTCGGCATCAACTCGCTGGGGATCGTCGCTGGGGTCCAGACCAGCTCCCGGCTCATCAAGCGCGTCCCGCCGCAGTGGATCCTCGCCTGCTCGACGGCGTGGATGTTCCTCATGGCGGTGCTGATCGTGGTCTTCGACCAGCTGGGCTTTGGCCTGTGGGGCGTCATGGTGCCGCTCTGGTTCTACATCCTGGGCGCCGGATTCACCTTCCCCTGCGTCCAGGTGCTGGCCCTGGCCAAGCACGGCGCCCAGGCCGGAACCGCAGCCTCCCTGCTCGGTGCTGCGACCTTCCTGATGGCCGGCATCATCTCCCCCGTGGTCGGCTGGCTGGGCCTCGGCTCGGCGACGCCGATGGGTGCCGTCCAGGCCGGCTGCATCCTCCTGGCGGCCGCGTCCCTCTGGCTCGTGGTCCGGCCGCGGACCGTGCCTTCCATCCACTAGCACCGGCCGCCCTTTGGGGGACATGCCCCACGCACGGCACGCGCAGTGGGCATGCCCCCTGCGGAGACGACAGGGTGGACATGCCCAGTCCCCGCGACCAAGAGTGGACATAACAGGCATATGTCCATGCTTCGAGGCGCACAAGGGACATGTCCGATGGCAGGCACGGGCACCGCACATGCTCCCAGGGTGGACATGCCCGGTCCCCGCGACCAAGAGTGGACATAACAGGCATATGTCCATGCTTCGAGGCGCAGAAGGGGCATGTCCGGTGTTGGACGGCACGTAGGGGCATGCCCAGCAGCGGAGACTGGGCTGGGCTGGGCTGGGCTGGGCTGGGCTGGGGCCATGCTGCCCTGTTCGCGGCCTGCGGCTGGCGATAAAGTTGTTGTGTGCCTGACTGGCAGGACCCTCCTCCCCTACCGGCCACGTGGCAGCGGTGCGACGACGGTATTCTGCCTCTGTGGTGGGAGCGGCTGTGCTCGCAGACCAGCCCCCAGTCGGCGGCCCTCTATGCGGCCGGGCTGTTCACTGAGGACCGGCGCCGGCCGATCGCGCAGTGGTACAACCCAGCCTACGACTCAGCCCTGCTGGTGGCCCCCGAGACCTCGCCCGAATGGCCGGTGCAGCGCTTCGGCATCTTCTACGCGCCCCCGCGTGGCGGCTTCACCCGCGTCCATTCGTCGGCCCACGAGTGGCACCCGCGGGAGCCGCGGCAGTCCCCCACGGAGGATGAAGCCTTCCAAGCCGCCGTGGCCGAGGCGGAGCGCTTCCTGCAGGTAGAGATGTTCTTCGTCTGAGGGCTCGTACGCCGAAACCCGGAGTCTTACCGACGGCCCCGCGCCCGCCCCGGTGACCTGAACCACAGAAAGCCAGGGCAGCGTATCGAGCCAAGAAAAAAGGCCCCGCAGCCGGTTATTCACCGGCCGCGGGACCTGTCTGCTCCTCCTGCTGGACTTGAACCAGCAACCCTTCGATTAACAGTCGAATGCTCTGCCAATTGAGCTAAGGAGGAATGAAGCAGGTATGACATTAGCAAAGGTTTTACCGCTAGGGAAATCGGCGGCGCAGGATCCGGAACCCGCGCACTCCGCCACAATCGAATACCCCCACCGGGTATACAAAAAGTCCCCGTCCCGGTGACCCGGAACGGGGACTGTGCGCTCCTCCTGCTGGACTTGAACCAGCAACCCTTCGATTAACAGTCGAATGCTCTGCCAATTGAGCTAAGGAGGAATGAAGCGGATATAAGCCTAGCAAACACCGTGCCGGGAAGCGAAATTGGCCGCCCAGCGGGGCAATCAGGAGTCCATGCGGAGCGAGCGCCGCTGCATCTCAAGTTCCATGAGTTCCCGATTCAGCCGCTGGAATGCTTCCGGGTCCGCCGTGGCGTCGAGACGCTGCAGCTGGCCCATCTTGTCGGCCTTGACCCGGGTGATTTGCAGCTCGAACAGCCGCGCCAGAATGTCGCGGCAGTAGCGTTGGACGGCTTCGGCGGTGCTGGCTGGCAGCGGCACGACGGCGAGTTCGGACACGAGCGGCCGGAGCGGCTCAGGGACCTCCCGCAGCAGCTGCTCGACCCACCGCGCAGGGTCACCGATGGAACCCGGACCGGAGGCACGGATCGCTTCGTGGATCGCGAGGTAGGCCGGCGTGGAGAACCGCGCCTCGGAGAAACGCTGCCATGTCGCCCCCTCAAGGGTCGAAGGATGCTGGAGTACCACCTCGAGCGCCTGGCGCTCCATCGCGGCCACCGGATCGCGCGGGTCGGGCCGGTTGAAGGCCGGCAGCGTGGCCGACGGCGGCAGGGGCGCCACGCCCGGGGCGGCACCGGGGGCCGTTCCGGCCGGGCGCGTCGGGTTCTGGCCATGGCCCTGGCCATATCCCTGTCCGGCGCCTCCGGACGTTCCCTGGGCGTTACGTTTGATCGCGGCGCCAACGGCACGGCTGACTTCCTCGACCGGCATGCCCAGCCACCCCGCCAGTTCGCGGGCGTAGGCGGGCCGGATGCCGGCATCACGGATTTGGGCGACCACTGGAGCCGATTCTCGCAGGGCCGCGATCCGTCCCTCGACGGTGTCCAGGTTGTGCCGCCTCAGGCTGGCGCGGATTGCGAATTCGAACAGCGGCCGGCGGGTGCCGATCAGGTCCCGGACGGCGGAGTCGCCCTTGGCCTGTCGCAGCTCGCAGGGGTCGGATCCGCCGGGTTCCACTGCGACGTAGGTCTGCGCCACGAAGCGCTGGTCCTCTTCGAAGGCGCGCAGCGCCGCCTTTTGGCCTGCGGCGTCGCCGTCGAAGGTGAAGATGACTTCTCCCCCGCTGCCGTCGTCGGAGAGCAGCCGGCGGGCAATCTTGATGTGCTCGGTGCCGAACGCCGTGCCGCAGGTGGCCACCGCCGTCGTGATCCCGGCCAGGTGGCAGGCCATCACGTCGGTGTAACCCTCCACCACCACCAGTTGGCGGTCCTTGGCGATGTTCCGTTTGGCGAGGTCGATCCCGTAGAGGACCTGCGACTTCTTGTAGAGCGCGGTCTCGGGGGTGTTGAGGTACTTGGGGCCCTGGTCGTCCTCGTAAAGCTTGCGGGCGCCGAAGCCGATGGTGTCGCCGGCGATGTCGCGGATCGGCCAGATCAGCCTGCCGCGGAAACGGTCGTAGATCCCCCGGCCGCCCTCGGAAAACATGCCGGTGAGTTTGAGTTCCGCGTCGGTGTAGCCGCGGCCGCGGAGGTGCTTGAGCAGCGAGTCCCAGCCCTGCGGGGCGTAGCCGACGCCGAACTGTTCCGCCGCGGCGCGGTCGAAGCCGCGGCCGTAGAGGAAGTTCCGGCCCTCGGTGGCGCCCGGGGTCAGCAGCTGCGCGCGGAAGAATTCGTCGGCGATCTTGTGCGCGTCGAGGAGGCGCTGGCGGCGGCCGATTTCCTCGCGGTTGGGGCCGGACCCGCCGTCCTCGTAGCGCAGTTCGTAGCCGATCCGGGCAGCGAGCTTCTCCACGGCCTCATGAAAGGTGGTGTGGTCAAGTTTCTGCACGAAGGAGATGACGTCGCCGTCCTCGCCGCAGCCGAAGCAGTGATAGCGGCCCACCTGGGGGCGCACGGTGAACGAGGGCGAGCGCTCATCATGGAAGGGACACAGGCCCTTGAAGGACCCCAGCCCGGCACCCTTGAGGGTCACATAGCCGTCGACAACTTCCTTGATGTCGGTGCGCTGGCGTACCTCGTCGATGTCTTCACGTTTTATCAGGCCGGCCACGGTGCCATCCTAGTACCCGGGTACGACGCCGGTCGGCGGCGTATGGCGCCTGTCACCCGCACCGTCACCACAGCGACGGCAGGCTGCCGACGTGCCGTTCGTACATGGCCAGCGCGGAGCCGTCGGTCAGTGAGGCGACCTGGTCGATGACAACGCGCAGCCGGGCGCCGTCGTCCTCCGCGGCGCGCCAGTCGGCGGCGAACATCGGCTCCAGGTGGCGGTCGCCGCTGGCGCTAAGCGCGGTCACGAGCGCGTGCAGGACCTCGCGCTGGCGTTCGTAGATGGGCTGCCGGTGTTCGGTGGTCATCACGAACGTGGTGGCCAGGCCCTTCATCACGGCGATCTCCATCACGGTCTCGTCCGGGACGATGAGTTCGGCGTTGTAGCGGGTGAGATTTTCCGGGCCGTAGACGGTGCGGGTGGTCTCGAGCGCGCTTTGGCAGAACCGGCCGATCAGCTGGCTGGTCATGTCTTTGAGCGCAGCCATGGACTTGCGGCTGCCGTCGGCCTCGCGGACCCAGACACTCGTGGCCTCCAGCCGGGCCAGGGCGGCGTCGATGGCGGCTGGATCGTTGTGCGGCAGGTACCACTGCTTCGCGTAGCCCACCACCCGGGCGCGGTGGTCGGGATTGTCCATCCAGCGAAGCTGGAAGTGCCCGGCGACGATCGCGTCCTCGACGTCGTGCACCGAGTAGGAGATGTCGTCCGCGAGGTCCATGACCTGGGCCTCCAAGCAGGAGCGCCGCTCGGGTGCCCCCTCGCGGATCCAGTCGAAGATCGGCAGGTCGTCCTCGTAGGCGCCGAACTTGCTGGTCCGCTGGCCGTGGATCACCGGCGCGTTCTCGGCCGACCACGGGTATTTCGCGGCGGCGTCGAGGCTGGCGCGGGTCAGGTTAAGGCCGGCGGGGCGGCCGTCCGGGGCCAGCACCTTGGGCTCCAGCCGGGTCAGCAGGCGCAGCGTCTGGGCGTTGCCTTCGAAGCCGCCGATCGCGTGCGCGACCTCGTTCAGGGCCGACTCGCCGTTGTGGCCGAACGGCGGGTGGCCGAGGTCGTGGCTGAGGCAGGCGGTGTCGACGACGTCGGGGTCGCAGCCCAGGGCGCGGCCGAGTTCACGGCCTACCTGCGCCACCTCGAGGCTGTGGGTCAGCCGGGTGCGGACGAAGTCGTCCGTGTCCGGCGCGACCACCTGGGTCTTGGCCCCGAGCCGGCGCAGCGCCGAGGAGTGCAGGACGCGGGCGCGGTCGCGTTCGAAGTCGGAGCGGTAGGTGCTCTTGGGCGGCTCCTCGACCCAGCGGGCGCAGTCGCGGTCCACGTAGCCGTCCAGCACGGGCGCGCTCGTCCTGGTTTCAGCCACCGGAGACATCCAGTTCGGCGAAGGAGATGTCGCGGGTCTGTTCGGAGTCCAGGCTGCGGTTGAGCAGCCAGTCCTTGGGCAGGGCGGGCTTCTTGGGTGAACCGGCGCGGCCGCGCGGGCCCTCGGCGTCGGCGCCCGGGTACGGCGAATCAAGGTCCAGTTCGTCGAGGGTGCCGCGGAGCACCTCGAGGCTTGTCACGAGCGCCAGCCGGTTCCGCAGCTCGCTGCCCACCACGTACCCCTTGAGGTACCAGGCCATGTGTTTGCGGATCTCGCGCAGCGCCTTGCCCTCGTCGCCGAAGGTCTCAACCATGAGTTCGGCGTGCCGGTAGATGCTTTCCGCCACCTGGCGGAGTGCCGGGGTGTGGCGGACGTCGCTGCCCTCGAAGGCAGCCATGAGGTCGCCGAACAACCATGGCCGGCCCTGGCAGCCGCGGCCCACCACGACGCCGTCCACGCCGGTCTCGCGGACCATCCGCACCGCGTCTTCGGCGGACCAGATGTCGCCGTTGCCGAGGACCGGGATGTCCGGGAGCGCCTCGCGCAGCCGTGCGATGGCGGACCAGTCGGCCTTGCCGGAGTAGAACTGGGCGGCGGTGCGGCCGTGCAGGGCGACGGCGGCGACGCCGGAGTCGCGGGCAATGCGGCCGGCGTCGAGATACGTGAGGTGGTCATCGTCGATGCCCTTGCGCATCTTGATGGTCAGCGGGATGTTGCCCCTGGACGCTTCCTTCACCGCGGTCTGGACGATCGAGGTGAAGAGATCCGTTTTCCAGGGCAGCGCCGAGCCGCCGCCGCGCCGGGTCACCTTGGGCACCGGGCAACCGAAGTTGAGGTCGATGTGGTCCGCGCGGTTCTCCTCGACCAGCATCCGGACGGCCTGGCCGACGGTCACAGGGTCCACGCCGTAAAGCTGGACGGAGCGGACTTTCTCGTCCTCGTCGTGCGAAATGATGCGCAGCGATTCGGGCGTGCGCTCCACCAGGGCACGGGAAGTCACCATCTCCGCCACGTACAGGCCGCCGCCGTATTCACGGCAGAGCCTGCGGAAGGCGGAGTTGGTGATGCCCGCCATCGGAGCCAGGATCACGGGAGTGTCCACCGTGAGGGGACCCAGCTTCAGGGGCGGCAGTTCCAGCTTGGGGGCGGGAGGCGTTGCTACAACAGTCACCCGTCCATTGTCTCAAAGCCGGGCAAATCGGCGGCATCCAGGCCGGCTATGTGGAAATCGCGGCGTGTACCGGGCGGCGCGCAGCGGCCCGGTCAGCCGGGCACGGCGGCGCGTCGGCCGCGGCGGCCCGCCGGCGCCGGTTCCGAGCCCCCGTCGTCGGGCGATCCCCCGTCGGACGAGTCCCCATCAGCAGAGCCCCCATCAGCAGAGCCCCCACCGGACGGGCCGGCCTCGACCGGGCCCCCGGCGGGAGCGGTGGCGGGCCGGCCGCCGTCGTCCGCCGCGCTCCCGCCCTTCAGCCCGGTGGCCTTCACGACGAGCACCGCGATCAGCGTGGTCACGGGGATGGCCAGGACCAGGCCGATGGAGCCGACGAGCGTGCGGATCACTTCCTCGGAGAGTTCGGCGCTGGTGAGGGCGTCGCCCAGCGGGCGCTCGTAGAGCATCACGATGATCAGGATCGGCAGGGCCGCCCCGGCGTAGGCGAAGGCGATGGTGTAGACGGTGGAGGCGATGTGGTCCCGGCCGATCCGCATGGCCGCGGCGAACAGCTTCCGCGCGGACGTCCCGGGAGCGAGTTCCCAGAGCTCCCAGACCGCGGAGGACTGGGTGATTGTCACGTCGTTGAGCACACCGAGTCCGGAAATGATGAGCCCGCACAGGATGATCCCCGAGATCGAGATGTGGTCCGAAACGTTGGCGAGTGTGGCGGCGTCATGGTTGCCCACCCCTGCAAGGTTCGCCGCGTCGGTGGCCCAGGCCGCGAGCGCGGCGGTGATGCCCAGGCCGAACATCGTCCCCAGCAGCGCCGTCGAGGTCCGGGCGGTAAAGCCGTGCGCGAAGTAGAGCACGCCGATCATGATCACCGTGGATCCGACCAGGGCCAGCAGCAGCGGCGGTTTGCCTTCCACCAGGCCGGGAAGCATAAACGAGACCAGCACGGCGTAGGCGCCAACAAGGCCGATGAGGGCGCGCAGCCCGCGCCAGCGCGCCACTGCGATCACGACCACGGCGTAGAGCACGGCGAGCAGGATGATGGGCAGCGTCCGGACAAAGTCGACGAACACGTAGGCGGGCGCGCCTCCCGCGGCGGCGCCCTGGGCCTTGGAGAGGTTGAGGTAGCGGATGTTGTCGCCGACCTTGACGCCGTGGGACTTGGCGACGTCGGGGTTGATCACCACCTTGACCGGGTTGCCGCCCTTGTCCGGGTCCGTGTAGGCGAAGGTGCACTGCGAGCCCTGTCCGGGCCCGGCAGCGGCCGGGGCGCCCGGCTGGGCGGTGCCGTCCATGCAGCCTGCGACGACGACGCGCTGGATTTTTCCGGTGTCGAAGCTGACGCCTGGCGCGGCCGCATAGGGACTTGAGAGTTTAAGGCCTTCCTTGCTGCCCGAGGGCCACAGCAACACCATGGCCACGATGGTCAGCAGGGTCAGCGGAACCAGGACGGCGGCCAGGATCCAGTTGGCTTTCTTCCGCGCGGCGAGCGCCCGGGGAGTCTGGTCGAGGTGCCCCGGGGTCGTGTGTGAATGTCCGGCGCCCATCAGCAGTTCAACCTCATGCCGAAAACTTTACGGGGTCGGAACCGCCGGCCGGTGCCAGTGCCCTGCCGCCGGGCAGGATCCAAAGTGCCCTGCCCCCGCGCAACGCCCATCCCCCGGCAACCCGGCCGCGAATGACCTATGGGAATGAGCGTGCAAACCGGCGCGGAAACGCTCACGGGAACGCCGGCGCGCAACTTATTGTTGGTAATTGCAGGGACCAAACGAGGTGGAGGACACTAGCGTGGCCAGACGCATGACAGACGACCGGGAGCACCAGGCAGCCGGGGCAGGCCCGGCGGCCCGCGCCGAGCTCAGCATCGCGGACGCCGCCGGGCAGACGCGCGGCGTCGCCCTGGTGCTGCACGGCGGCCGCGCGGACAGCTTCGAGGCGGTCCGCGCCCGGCACCTCAGCCCGGCCAGGATGCTGCCCTTCGCCCAGGCGCTCCGGAACGAGGGCGCCCCGCACGGCCTGGCCGTCTGGACGCTCCGGAACCGGTACCGGGGCTGGAACGGGCCGGACATGTCCCCGGTCCAGGATGCCCGCTGGGCCCTTGCCCAGATCAGCCGCGAACATCCCGGCGTGCCCGTATACCTGCTGGGCCACTCGATGGGCGGCCTCACCGCGCTCTGCGTCGCGGACCACCCGCAGGTGGAAGCCGTCGTCGCGCTGGCCCCGTGGCTGGACCGGTCCACGCCGGTGGAACCCGTCGCCGGGCGCCGTGTCCTGATCGTGCACGGCAGCGAGGACCGCTGGACGAGTCCCAAGAACTCGCTGGCCTATGCCCGGCGCGCCGAGGGTGTGGCGGCGTCGATCGACTACGTCTCGCTCAAGGGCGCCGGCCACTTCATGTTCCGCCGGGTCCGGCTCTGGAACTCACTCGCCAACGGCTTCATCCTTGATGCCTTCGGCAACAGCGCCGGCACTGAACTCCCTGGCACGGACGCACTCCGCCAGGTCCTCCCCACCGCGGCCAGCCTCCCGGTGGTGCTGTGATGCCGGCCTTCCCGCTGGAAGCGTTCCTGGCCAGTCTGCCCTGGGTGGCGCTGGGACTGTTGGCGCTGCTGGCCGTGACATTTGCCGTCGCCGTGCGCCAGAGCCGCCACTCGGTCATCGACACTGTCTGGGGCCTCGGCTTTGTGGTGGCAGCCGCGGTCTCCTGGGCGCTGTCTGCAGGCCACGGCGACGACGGCCGCCGCCTCTTGCTGCTGGCCCTCGTTGCGGTCTGGGGCATCCGGCTGGCCGTCCACATCGGCATCCGGGCCCGCGGCGGCCATGAGGATCCGCGCTACGTGGACATGCTCTCCTCCGCCCCCGGCTCCCGCAACACGTACGCCCTGCGCCGCGTGTACCTGCCGCAGGGCATCGTGATGTTCTTCGTCTCGCTCACCATCCAGGTGGGCATGTTCAGCACCGGCACCCTGGGTTGGCTGGCGCTGCTGGGCGTCCTTTTGTGGATTGTCGGTTTCGTCTTCGAGACTGTCGGGGACTGGCAGCTGGCTCAGTTCAAGGCGGATCCGGCCAAGCGCGGCACCGTCCTGGACACCGGTCTCTGGCGCTATACCCGGCACCCGAACTACTTCGGCGACGCCGCCGTCTGGGCCGGCCTATTCCTCGTCGCCGCGGACTCCTGGCCCGGCGTGCTGACCATCCTCTCCCCCGCGCTGATGATCTGGACGCTGGCCGGCAAGACCGGGAAGCCCCTGACCGAGAAGGCCATGTCCGCCCGGCCCGGCTACAAGGAATACGTCGAATCGACCTCCGGCTTCCTGCCCTGGCCGCCGCGCCGGCCGGCGGAGCGCTGAGATGCGCGGTTCGACGTGAGCTGGCGGCCGGCGCCCAGCGACCGCTTCTACCGCGTCATCGTCCGGACCGGCCAGGCGCTGCGCTGGCTGTTCCGGATCCGGGTCCTCGTCACCGGACGGGAAAACCTGCCTCCGGCGCTCCTGGACAACGCACGCGACAGCGCCCCGCAAGGCGGCTCGCGGCACCCCACCCCGGGGACGGGCGCGGTCGTCGCGATCACCCATTTCGGCTACCTCGATTTTGCCTTCGCCGAGCTGCTGCTGTGGGGGCACAACAGGGCCCAGATGCGCTTCCTGATCACCCAGGGCGCGGCCGACCACTGGTTCGCCGGGCCGGCCGTCAGCGCCGCCGGGCACGTCGTCGTCGGCTATGACACCGGAGCGCACGCCTACGACGCCGCCGTGCAGAAGCTCCGCGAGGGCGAATACATCGCGATCCTGCCCGAGGCCGGGGTGAGCCGCAGCTTCCAGGTCCGCGAGTGCAAGACCGGCGCGGTGCGGATGGCCGCCGAGGCCGGGGTGCCCATCATCCCGGTCTCAGTCTGGGGCGCGCACCGGATCATGACCCGGCACCACGGCTTCTCCCCGCTCCGCGCCTGGCGGGCACCCGTGCGTGTGCACGTGGGCGAACCCCTCACCCCGGCCCCGGGGCTGGACGTCCCGGCGACCACCGAGGCGCTGCGCGAAGTCCTCCAGCGCGGGATCGACGCCGGCATCGCGGACTTCCCTCTGAAGCCGGCACCCGGCGCCTGGTGGATGCCGGCCGCGCTCGGCGGCGGGGCCCCCACCGAGGAGGAGCGCCAGCGGCTGGACGAGGCTGAGGGGCCGCGGCGCGCGCGCAGCCGGCGCCGATAAGCCCGGTTCACCCCCGCGACTTGACTAAACTCCATCGGGTAAAAAAACGCACTCAATGGAGAGGTACCCCTCTGTGGCAAACACAGTCCTGACGAAAAGCCGAATCGGCGAAGAACGCGGTCTCGCCCGAATAGCCCAACGGATGGCCGCGTGGACCGAGAAGTGGTTCCCGGACGCCTACATCTTCGCCCTGGCCGGCGTGATCATCATTGCCCTGGCCGCACTGGCCATTGGCGCCTCACCCCAGTCCATCGCGGATTCCTTCGGCAACGGTTTCTGGGACCTGACCGCCTTCACCCTGCAGATGGCCATGGTGGTCCTCACCGGCTACGTCGTGGCGACCTCCCCGCCGGTGGCGAAGCTGATCAACCGACTGGCCCTCGTCCCGGCCACTGCCCGCACCGCCGTGAGCTTCGTTGCCCTGATGTCGATGTCCGTCTCCTTCCTCAACTGGGGTCTGAGCCTGATATTCGGCGGTCTGCTGGCCCGGGCCATTGCCCGCCGCAAGGACCTCACCGTGGATTACCGGGCCCTGGGCGCGGCCGCTTTCATGGGCCTCGGCGCCGTCTGGGCGCTCGGCCTGTCTTCTTCCGCCGCGCAGCTGCAGGCCACGGCGGCCTCCTTGCCGCCGGCCCTGCTGAAGATCACCGGCATCCTGGACTTCGGCACCACGATCTTCACCTGGCAGTCGCTGCTGACCCTGGCCATCCTGATGGCGCTCACCACGGTGATCGCGCACTTCTCGGCTCCGCAGGGCGGCGCGATCCGCACCGCCGAAGACCTCGGCGTCGACCTCAACGACGAACCGAGCGAGCCGGCGCCGCGGTCCCGTCCGGGCGAGTGGCTCGAATATAGCAAGATCCTGCCCGTCCTGGCCGGCATCCTGACCCTCGGCTGGCTGGTCTCGCAGTTCCTGACCAAGCCGTTCCTGAGCGTGGTCAGCAGCCTCAACGGCTACCTGCTGGTCTTCCTGATCCTGGGCCTGGTGTTGCACGGCACGCCGCGCAACTTCCTGCAGGCCGTCACCAAGGCCGTCCCGGCGACCGCCGGCATCCTCGTGCAATTCCCGCTCTACGCGGCGATGGCGGCGATCCTGACCAAGGCCACCGGCCACGGCGGGATGTCCATCTCGGCGCACCTCGCCGGGTTCTTCTCGGAGATCGGCAGCGGCGGCGGGTTCGCCGTCGTCATTGCGCTGTACACGGCTGTGCTGGGCCTGCTGGTCCCCTCCGGCGGCGGCAAGTGGCTGGTCGAGGCGCCCTACGTGATGCAGTCCGCCACCGATGTGCAGATGAACCTCGGCTGGACCGTGCAGATCTACAACATCGCCGAGGCGCTGCCAAACCTGGTCAACCCGTTCTTCATGCTGCCTTTGCTCGCCGTGCTGAGGCTGCGCGCCCGGGACCTGGTCGGCTTCACCTTCCTGCAGTTCGTCTTCCACCTGCCGGTGGTGTTGCTGCTGGTCTGGCTGCTCGGGATGACCTTCCAGTTTGTTCCCCCGGTCCTCCCCTAGCCGCCCCTTAGACCGAACTGACCCGCAGTTGTTGTCGCATGAAAACGACAACAACTGCGGGTCAGTTGCGTGTTGAAGGCCTAGGCGGGGTCGGAGACGATCAGGGTGTCCGCGCCGGCCTGCCGGGCCTTGCCGCTGTCCAGCAGCGGCTCGACGACGGCGCGCAGGGCCGTCATCGAATCGTCCAGTTCCAGCAGCACCGGGTACTGGTACGCGATCAGCGCCAGCAGGTCCCGCACCGCGGCGCGGGCATCGTCGTCGGACAGCTCCGGATCATGGCCCAGGAACACGTCGGAGGGTTCGCCGGCCTTCGCCGCGTGACCCTCTTCGGGACCGCCCATTTCCGGGCCGCCCTGTGCGTAGCTGACCGCGAATGCCTGCAGCCGGCCCTTCTTGCTGGCCGGCACGCCCGCGCCGAAGGCACTTGCTTTGGGCGCGCGCAACACAATCGCGCCGTGCGCCCCGCTGAGGTCGTCCAGGAAGAGCCGCTGCACGGTGGCGATGCTGAGCTCGCCGGGGCTGTCCCAGTGGTGCACGGCGGTGTAGTACCGGCCCACGACGTCGCTCAGCTCCACCGAGCCGGTGGCCAGGTCCTCCACCTGCTCGGAGGCCGCGGCCTCCGAGCCGTCGCCGAAGACCGGGAGCTTCAGGGAGCCGGGCTCCACGACCACCAGGCGCGAACGCTGGATCGGGGCGAGACCGGCTGCCTCGGCGAAGGCGGCGCCGGGCGTGCCCGGCTCCACCTTGGTCCGCAGCCGGGAGATGCCCGACGGCGACCGTTCGGCCTCGTGCCGGAGCATGCCCAGCAGCGTGGACCCGATACCGCTCCGGCGGTGGTCCCGGGCTACCTCGACGTACACCCAGAGGCGTTCCGGGTGCAGCGAGGCCTCGTGCACCACGCCGGCCGCGACGGGGATGGCGACGCCGTCGACGACGTCCTCGGCCACAATGCAGCGGCGCCACGGGGCGTTGCCCGAGGGCGCCAGGGTGCCGCGGAACTGCCGGGCCTGGTCCGTCTCGGGCCCGCCCCACACTTCCAGCAGCGCGAGGTCGTCGCCCTCACGCCATTCACGGTATTGGATCGCCATGCTCAGGCGCCGATCAGCCGTGCGGCCAGGTAGCCCTCCACCTTGTCCAGGGAGACTCGTTCCTGGCTCATGGTGTCGCGTTCACGGATGGTGACGGCCTGGTCCTCGAGCGTGTCGAAGTCCACCGTGATGCAGAACGGCGTGCCGATCTCATCCTGCCGGCGGTAGCGGCGGCCGATCGCGCCGGCGTCGTCGAACTCGATGTTCCAGTTCTTGCGCAGCTGCGCTGCGAGGTCCTTGGCCTTCGGGGACAGGTCCTCGTTGCGGCTCAGCGGGAGCACCGCCGCCTTCACCGGGGCCAGTCGCGGATCGAGCTTGAGCACGGTCCGGACGTCGACGCCGCCCTTGGCGTTGGGTGCCTCGTCCTCGGTGTACGCGTCGATCATGAACGCCATGAAGGAGCGCGTGAGGCCCGCGGCGGGTTCGATCACGTACGGGGTGTAGCGCTCGTTCGTGGCCTGGTTGAAGTAGCTCAGGTCCTGGCCGGAGGCCTTCGAGTGCGTGGAGAGATCGAAGTCGGTGCGGTTGGCGATGCCCTCGAGCTCGCCCCATTCGGAGCCGTGGAAGCCGAAGCGGTATTCGATGTCCGTGGTGCCCTTGGAGTAGTGGCTGAGCTTCTCCAGGGGGTGCTCGAAGAAGCGCAGGTTCTCCTCGCGGATGCCCAGGCCGGTGTACCAGTCCATGCGCTCCTTCATCCAGTACTGGTGCCACTGCTCGTCGGTGCCGGGCTCGACGAAGAATTCCATCTCCATCTGCTCGAACTCGCGGGTGCGGAAGATGAAGTTGCCCGGCGTGATCTCGTTACGGAAGGACTTGCCGATCTGGCCGATGCCGAACGGCGGCTTCTTGCGCGAGGTGGTGAGCACGTTGTTGAAGTTCACGAAGATGCCCTGCGCGGTCTCGGGGCGCAGGTAGTGCAGGCCCTCTTCGCTGGCCACCGGGCCGAGGTAGGTCTTGAGCAGGCCGGAGAATTCCTGGGGCTCGGTCCATTCGCCGCGGGTGCCGCAGTTGGCGCAGGCGATGTCCTTGAGGCCGTTCTCGGCGGGGCGGCCCTTCTTTTCCTCGTACTCTTCCTCGAGGTGGTCCGCGCGGTAGCGCTTGTGGCAGGAGAGGCACTCCACCAGCGGGTCGGAAAAGACCTCGACGTGGCCGGAGGCTTCCCAGACTTGGCGGGGCAGGATCACCGAGGAGTCCAGGCCGACGACGTCCTCGCGGCCGCGGACCACGGACTGCCACCACTGGCGCTTGATGTTTTCCTTCAGCTCGGCACCGAGGGGACCGTAATCCCAGGCAGAACGGGAGCCACCGTAGATTTCACCGGCCTGGAAGACGAAACCCCGTCGCTTGGCGAGGGAAATGATCTGGTCGAGTACGGATTTTGCTGCCATGGGAACTCCAATTTCTACAGGGCCGCTGGGTGCGGTCCGTGCTGTCAGCCCCGGGTCACCGGCTGGTTGCCGGGCGGGGTGTTGCGAACGGTGTGATGCAAACTCCTAGCCTACCCGCGCTGCTACCTCTTGAGGGCGCCGCGGGACCAGGGCAGGCTGGCCAGGATAATGGCGGCCAGCGTCAGCAGCGTGCCGAGCACGGTGGGCAGCGCGACGACGGTGCCGGGCGCGGGCAGCACCAGGTCGAGGCCGAGCGAGCCCAGCAACTGTCCCGCGATCATGCCCAGCCCGGTGACCAGGACGCCAAGGCCGCGGACCAGGAAGGCGGCGACGCCAATGAAAATGCAGCCCATCGGCCCGCCGAGGTAGTACCACCATTCGCCGGGGAGGGCGTTGCCGGGCCCGGCGACCGCCAGTTTGATCAGCCAGGCAAGCCACAGCACGATGCTGCCGGCGACGAAGTTCACCAGGGTGGCGGTGATGGGCGTGCGGTAGTGCACGGTGGCCGTGCCGTTCATGGCCTGCTGGAAACTCATCAGGAACCCGGCCAGCACCGGCAGCAGCACCGGAACCAGCAGCTGCAGCGGGCCGGCCTCCGTCCCCGAGGGAGCGCCTGCGCCGCCCGCCGCGCTGCCGTCGAAGCGCGGCGAGACGGCCCAGGCGACAGCGGCGACGGTGAGTATGCTGCCGAGCACGCGGATGCCGGTGACGGGTTTCTTGCCCGCCGGGCCGATCCCTATCCGGTCCACCAGCAGGCCGCTCAGGGTCTGCCCGGTGACGGCGGCGACCGTAAACAGGGCGACGCCGAGCAGCCCGACCGTGAAGGACTGGGCGAAGACGAAAAACGCGCCGATGCCGCCGGCGAGCGCGTAGTAGCGCGGAAAACGGCGTTCCCGCAGCGCCGGCAGGACGTTGGCCAATCCGGCGCGTCCCTTCGGCAGGGCCAGGGAGACGACGATCATCAGCGCCAGGCCGACACTGAAACTGACCACCGCGGCGGCGAGTCCGTCGGCCAGGACGGTGCCCAGGGCGCCGTTGATCCGGCCCTGGACGGGGACGAAAAGGCCGGCCGAAACGGCGAGGAGCAATCCGACGGGCAGTGGAAGCCGCGGTGCGTGGGTCATTGGTGCCACCTTTGGTCAGGCATTATTGCTTGTATGAGCAACCCGGAAATTGAAGACATTCCCATCCGCGACGACATGATCCGGCTGGGCCAGCTGCTGAAGCTGGCCAACCTGGTCGAGGACGGGGTGGAGGCTGCCGAGCTGATCAAGAACGGCCTGGTCAAGGTCAACGGCGAGATCGACGACCGCCGCGGACGCCAGCTCCACCACGGCGACACCGTCACCGTGAACGGGCAGACCGTCCGGATCGTCACACCTAACGGAGTTTAACCCGCCGTCGGGGACTACTTGTTGAGGACCTCGTGGGTGAGGAACTCGCCGACGTGGCCGATCTCCTGCTGGTTGATGCCGTGCCACATGCCGGTGTAGAGCACCTTGGTGAGCTTCACGTGCTTGCGCACCCAGCCCATGGTGAACTCAATCTTGTCCGGGGTGATCACGGGGTCCTGCTGGTCGCGGCCCCAGAACATCGGCAAGGTTCCGTCCAGTTCCGCGTCGCGGAAGCTGGGGTCCCCGGCGGCGTCGACGGCAAAGCCGGAGAGCCCGACGACGGCGGCATAGCCGTCCGGGCGCTGCCGCAGCAGGGTCGTGGCCATGGCCATGCCCATCGAGAACCCGAGCAGGGTCACCGAAGGGTGGCTGTCCCTCACCGAGTCGATCCAGTCCTGCGCGTAGGCGGCGGCGTGCTTGACGGCGTCGAGCGAATAGTCGATGGACGCCGTGAGCGGGAACCAGGTGAAGCCGGGACCGGAGACCAGCGGGGCGCGGAGCGAGGCCACCACGAATTCCTCCGGCAGCAGGTCCGCCAGGCTGAGCAGGTCCTGCTCGTTGGCGCCGTAGCCGTGCAACAGCACCAGCAGGGGCCTGCCGGCGCGGTCCTCCTCGGGCCGGGACCACAGAACAACGGGGGCAGGAAAGGCAGCGGGATAGGCAGCGGCTTCAGTCATGGCTCCATTCTTACAGTTACCTATGAGTAACAAGCTACGCTGGCGCCGCTTTGTGGGAAGGGGGCAGGATATGAAGGTGAGTGAAACAGAAGCAACGGAGAACTTCCCGGACCGGACCGTCAACCACCCTTGGACCCGCTACGTGGCGATGGGCGACTCCTTCACCGAAGGGATCGGAGATCCCGAACCGGCGAGCCCGGGCGGGCACCGCGGCTGGGCGGACCGGGTGGCCGAGGAATTGAGCCGCGGCCACGAGGATTTTGCCTATGCCAACCTCGCCGTGCGGGGCCGGCTCCTGCAGCAGATCGTGGACCAGCAGCTGGCCCATTGCCTGTCGCTGAAGCCGGACCTGGTGACCCTGTCCGCGGGCGGGAACGACCTGATCCGGCCCGGCGGGGACCCGGATGTCCTCGCCGAACGGCTTGACTCCGTGGTGCAGATCCTGAGCTTGGGCGGCGCCACCGTGGTCCTGTTCAACGGCCCGGACACGGGCTCGTCGGTGCTGGGCCGGATCCGCAGCAAGGTGGCGATCTACAACGAGAACCTGCGCACCGTGGCGGCCCGGCACGACGCCGTCATTGCCGACATGTGGTCGCTGCGTCAGCTCAACGACCCGCAGATGTGGGACGCGGACCGGCTGCACTTCTCGCCGCTGGGCCACCACACGATCGCGGCCATGGTGCTGGATTCGCTGAACGTCCAGCACACGCTGGAGCCGCTTTCCCCGAAGCCGCTGCCGCAACGCAGCTGGCGAGAGGCCCGCACCGGGGACCTGATCTGGGCCCGCGAGCACTTCGTCCCGTGGGTGGTCCGCCGGCTCCGGCACCGCTCCTCCGGCGACGGCATCACGGCCAAGCGCCCGCTGGCCGGACCGGTGTTCGGCCCCGGGGTCCCGCTCGGCTCGGGCGAGGGGCCGCCCGGCGCCGAGGATGCCCTGCGGTCCTGAACTCCGGGTGCCCGGGGTGCCGGGCGGCCCGGCACCCCGGGCACGGGGTGCGCGTTAAGCTGGAAAGACACCTTTTGAGAGGCGCGGTACCGTGAGTATTTTCTTTTGGATCATCATCTTGACCTTCGTGGTCCCGGCGGCCATTCGTATGTACCGCAAATCGGTCCGCGGACGCGGCCAGGACCAGGGCATGCCCGGCGGCTTCCCGGGCCAGTTCCCAGGTCAGTTCCCTGGCCAATATCCGGGCCAGCAGAGCAACCAGCCGCGGGACGGCTTCACCCAGCGCGACTACTACGGCGGATTCGGCCAGCTGGGTGCGCCGCAGCCCCCGGCCAACCAGCCGCCGGCGAACCAGCAGTACCCGGTCCCCTACGAGGACAGCCCGGAGTACCTGAACAACCCGCCGCAGCCCGCGTCGCCGCAGCAGTGGCAGCCCCAGGCGCCGGCGCCTGGCGCCCCGGAGGTGCCGCCGGTGCCGTCGGGGCCGCAGGGCTACCGCGCGCGCAAGCTCGCCGAGCTGGACCAGAAATACAGCAACGGCGAGCTCGCCATGGAGGACTACATGGCCCAGCGCGCGGAGATCATGAAAGGCTGACCCCCGGAACCTACAAGCAACGCGGGGTCACTTACGGCCCATAATCCACTCGTGGATAGGCCGTAAGTGACCCCGCGTTGCTGTTGTCCGGGAGGGCTGCGCCTAGTCGACCTGCGGGAAACCGAGGTCGATCACCGAGGTGGACGGATCCGGCCAGCGCGTCGTGACGACCTTGCCGCGGGTGTAGAAGCGGATGCTCTCCGGGCCGTACATGTGGGTGTCGCCGAAGAGCGAGTTCTTCCAGCCGCCGAAGGAGAAGGTCCCTACCGGCACCGGGATCGGCACGTTGACGCCCACCATGCCGGCCTCGACGTCGAACTCAAACTGCCGGGCGGCGCCGCCGTCGCGGGTGAAGATCGCCACGCCGTTGCCGAATTCATTGTCATTGACGAGTTTGACGGCGTCGGCGTAGCTCTCGACGCGCACCACCGAGAGGACGGGGCCGAAGATCTCGTCGTCGTAGACCTTCATGCCGGGCTTGACGTGGTCGATCAGGCTCACGCCGATGAAGAAGCCGTTGGAGTCGAATTCCTGCTCCCGGCCGTCGACCACCACGGCGGCGCCCTCGTCTGCGGCGCCGGCCACGTAGGAGGCCACCTTGTCGCGGTGCTCGGCGGTGATCAGCGGACCCATCTGGGAGGCCGGATCCGTGCCGGGGCCGATCTTGAGAGTTGCCATCCGGGTCTTGATCGCGTCCACGAGTTCGTCCGCGATGTTCCCGACGGCGACCAGGACGCTGACGGCCATGCAGCGCTCCCCCGCGGAGCCGTAGGCTGCGGAGACGGCGGCGTCGGCGGCCATGTCCAGGTCCGCGTCCGGAAGCACCACCATGTGGTTCTTGGCCCCGCCGAGGGCCTGGACGCGCTTGCCGTGGTCCGCGGCGCGCTTGTAGATGGACTGGGCGATCGGCGTCGAGCCCACAAAGCTGACAGCCTTGACGTCCGGGTGCTCGAGCAGCACGTCGACGGCTTCCTTGTCACCGTGCACGACGTTCAGGACGCCCGCGGGCAGGCCGGCCTCGGCGAAGACCTGGGCGATGAAGAGGGCGGAGGACGGGTCCTTTTCGCTCGGCTTGAGCAGCACGGTGTTGCCGCAGGCCAGGGCGCTGCCGATCATCCAGAGCGGCACCATGGCCGGGAAGTTGAACGGCGTTATGCAGGCGACGACGCCGACCGGCTGCCGGACGGAGTGGACGTCGACGCCGCCGGACACCTGCTCGGAGCGTTCGCCCTTGAGGGCGTGGGACAGGCCGGTGGCGAACTCGATGTTCTCCAGGCCGCGGGTGATCTCGCCCTCCGCGTCGGAGAGGACCTTGCCGTGTTCGCTGGTCAGCAGGGCGGCCAGTTCGGGGCGGCGCTGCATAAGCAGCTCGCGGACCTTGAAGAAGATGGTGGTGCGCTTGGCCAGGCTCGTGGCCCGCCAGCCGGGCAGGGCGGCACGGGCGGCGGCGATGGCTTCCTCGACCCGCGCGGCGGAGGCGAGCGCCACTTCCTTTTCCTGTTCGCCGGTGGCGGGGTTGAAGACGGGGCCGTAGCGCTCGGCGTCGGACACCAGGGCGCCGTTGATGAAGTGCGGAATGCGTTCCATGGGGAGGATCTCTTTCTAAAAGGTTTGGGGGCTACTTGGCGGACTCGAACGAGCCGTCGACCAGTTTGACGATGGCGGAGCAGTCCGTGCCGGACTGGCCGCCGTCGATGAGCCGCTGGAAGAGCTGCTGGACGTGCTCGCCGATCTCCAGCGGCGTGCCGGTGTCGCGGGCGGCGCTGATGGCCAGGCCGATGTCCTTGTTGGCGAGCTCGGCAGTGAACGTCGGCGCGAAGTCGTTGTTCGAGGCGGCGGTGGGCACGACGCCGGCCACCGGGTACCAGGTGCGCAGCGCCCAGCTGTCGCCGGAGGAAACGGAGGCGATGTCCCAGAAGACCTGCTTGTCCAGGCCCAGGCGGTCCGCAAGCACCGCACCTTCTGCCGTGGAGGCGAGGTTGATGAAGAGCATCAGGTTGTTGCAGATTTTGGCGGCCTGGCCGGTGGTGGCGCCGCCGGTGGGGATGATGTTGGCGGCCATCGGGCGGATGTAATCGGTGGCGTCGGCGACGGCGCCGGCTTCGCCGCCGATCATGAAGGTCAGCGTGGCGGCCTTGGCGCCGCTCATCCCGCCGGAAACGGGCGCGTCGACGAAGCGGAAGCCTGCCTCCGCGGCGGCGTCGTGCAGGGCCTGGGCCGAGGCGATGTCAATCGTGGAGGAGTCCACCAGCAGGGTCCTGGTGTCGGCGTGGGCCAGGACGCCGTCCTCGCCCAGGTAGACGGCCCGGGCGTGCTCGCCCTTGGGGAGCATCGTGAAGACGACGTCGGCGCCTTCCACGGCCTCGGCGATGCTGCCGGCAGGCTTGACTCCCCCGGCCTCGGCAGCCGCGAGGGCCTCCGGGTTGAGGTCGAATCCGCGGACCTCGTTTCCGGCCTTGGCCAGGTTCACCGACATGAACCCGCCCATGTTTCCCAGTCCGATCCAGGCGACAACTGCCATGGCATAAGCTCCTTTGCTTTGCATTGTGTCCGGCGCATTTGCCGGTTGTTCCGTGTCCACCATCACACCCTGTTACAGTGCAATCAAGGGGAAAAAGTGAAGATGCCATGTGCATCAATGCACATCGACGAAAGGCCAATGGTGGACTTAAAGCGGCTCCCCAGCCCGGACGACCTGCTGATCCTGCTGACCGTGGCCCGGCTGGGCCGGTTCAACGCCGTCGCGGAGACCCTGGGCACCACGCACACCACCATCTCGCGCCGGATCCTCGCCCTGGACAAACAGCTCGGCGGCCGGACACTCGAGCGCAGCCCGCACGGCTGGGAACTCACCGAACTTGGATCACTGGCCGTGGCAGCGGCGGAAGCCATTGAGGGAACACTCGGAGCACTGTCCGGCCGGATCGCCCGGACAGAGGACGTGCTCTCCGGCCTGGTCCGGATCAGCACCCCGGACGGATTCGGCGCGGAATTCGTCGCCCCGGCCCTGGTCCGTTTGCAGCAGGAACATCCGTTGCTGAACGTGGAGATGCTCAGCGCCACCCGCAAGGTAAGCCAGAACCGCTCCGGGGTGGACCTGGAAGTGGTGGTCGGCAACCTGGAGGTCAGCAACGCGCAGACCATCTTCCTGTCCAACTACTTCCTGCGGCTGTACGCCAGCCCGGAGTACGCCCGCGAGCACGGGCTCCCGGTGACGCTCGACGACGTCCGGCAGCACGGATTCGTCTCCTACGTCGAGTCGGCCCTGCAGGTCGCCGAGCTCGGCCACCGCTCCACCCAGCTGCCGATGCCGCGCTCCAGCTTCCAGGCCACCAGCATCTTCGCCCAGCTGGAGGCCGTCCGCCGCGCCGCCGGGATCGGGCTGCTGCCGAATTTCCTCGTCGTCGGCAAACCGGGGCTCGTACCGGTCCTGCCGGACGACTTCCAGCGGCAGCTGCCGATCTGGGCAGTTGCGAGATCGGAATCGCTGCGTTCGGCGCCGGTGCAGGCCGTCGTGGCGGCCGTCCGGGCCGAGATCGCCGAACGCCAGGATGTGCTTGCCGGCTGAGCCCGGCGCGCTGCGGAGGCCGCCACAAGATCCCCGGATGACAGCAGCCCCCGTCCCCGCAGCGCGGGAACGGGGGCTGCCTGTTCGTTGGGTTGTGCAGCTGCGTGCTGGTTACCGCTTACCGGCGGCCAGCAGATCGGCGGTGCCCTGGGCGTCGGCGGCGTCGACGTCGTGCAGGGAGATGCCACGGGTTTCCTTGAGGAAGAACACCGCGACGGCCGTGACGGCGCAGGCGATGAGCAGGTAGATGGCCACCGGGACGGAGGACTTGTACTGGCTCAGCAGCGCGACGGCGATGATCGGGGCGAGCGAACCGGCCACGATCGAGGTCACCTGGTAGCCGAGCGAGACGCCGGAGTAGCGCATCCGGGTCGGGAACATCTCGGCCATGATGGCCGGCTGGCCGGCGTACATCAGGGCGTGGAACAGCAGTCCGATGATGACAGCGGCAAGGATCATGAAATCGTTGCCGGTATCCATCATCGGGAAGGCGAAGAAGCCCCAGGTGGCGCCCAGGACGGCACCGGCCATGTAGACGGGCTTGCGGCCGAAGCGGTCCGAGAGACGGCCGACCACCGGCACCGCGGAGAAGTGGATGAAGTGCGCCACGAGCAGGAGCAGCAGGATCCGGGCGGTGTCGGCGTGGACAACGGTCTTGAGGTAGGTGATCGAGAAGGTGACCACCAGGTAGTAGAGGATGTTCTCCGCGAAGCGCAGGCCCATGGCGGTGAAGACGCCGCGGGGGTAGCGGCGGAAGACCTCGGCGACGCCGTAGCCCTTGTTCTCCGTGACAACTTCCTTTTGTGCCTCGAGGAAGATCGGGGCGTCGCTGACCTTGGTGCGGATGTAGTAGCCGACGACGACGATCACGGCGGAGAGCCAGAACGCGACGCGCCAGCCCCAGCCAAGGAAGTCCGCGGAAGACAGCACGGAGGACAGGATGAACAGCACGGCAGTGGCGAGCAGGTTGCCCAGCGGGACGGCGGACTGCGGCCAGCTGGCCCAGAAGCCGCGGGACTTGCTGGGGCTGTGCTCGGCGACGAGGAGGACGGCGCCGCCCCATTCACCGCCGACGGCGAAGCCCTGGGCGAAGCGCAGGAAGACCAGCAGGGCCGGGGCCCAGTAGCCGATCTGCGCGAAGCCCGGGAGGCAGCCCATCAGGAAGGTCGATACGCCGACCAGGATGATGCTCAGCTGCAGCAGCTTCTTGCGGCCGAACTTGTCGCCGAAGTGGCCAAAGACGATGCCGCCGATCGGGCGGGCCACGAAGCCAACCGCATAGGTCAGGAACGCGGCGAGGATGCCGTCCAGTTCCGTTCCGGAATTGGGGAAAAACATCTTGCCAAAAACCAGGGTGGCGGCGGAGGCGTAGAGGAAGAACTCGTACCACTCCACTACCGTGCCGGCCATGGAGGCCGTTACTACCTTCTTCAGGCCGGACGTCTTGACGTCGGGCTCCTCTGCGCGCCTTGCGGCGGCGTTTTCCGTGCTCATGCGAACTCCTTCGGTGTCGTCGTCGACACCCTGTGGACCATTAGGTTGACTACGTGTGTGTGAGTTGGAACACACGGCGTCATTCTCCACGAGTATGGACTTCGATCGAGGCAAGCTCAACGACTAATCGCGCAGAGTGCGTCTGCAAAAATGCACACACGGCGGTGCCGGCTAGGCGAAGAAGTTGCCCCGGAGCTGCTCGCTGAGCTGGCCGATTTCGGTCAGGAAGCCGTCGTGGCCGATCGGGGCCTCGATGACGTGCACGGGGACCTCCCCCGGCAGGGCGTCGGCGAGCTCTCGGGATTGGGCGGGAAAGTACAGCCGGTCCGAGTCCACGGCCGCCACGAAGAACTCCGCGGTGGCCAGGGAGACGGCCTGCTCCAGGCTTCCCCGGCCGCGGCTCACGTCGTGGCTCATGAGCGCCTCGGTGATGGCGATGTAGCTGTTGGCGTCGAAGCGTCGCACCAGCTTGTTGCCCTGGTGGTCCAGGTAGCTCTCCACCTGGTAGCGCCCGCGGCCGGCCAGCGACCCGGCCTCCAGCGGGGCCTCGGCCGCCTGGGCGTTGCGTCCGAAGCGCCCGTCCAGCTCGGCTGCGGAACGGTAGGTGATGTGCGCGATCCGGCGCGCGAGGGCCAGTCCGGCGTGCGGTTCCGGGCCGCCGTAGTAGTCGCCGCCGTTGAAGTTGGGGTCCTGGCGGATTGCCAGGGTCTGGGCCTGGGCGAAGGCGATCTGTTCGGCGGTGCTGCTGGCGCCGACCGAAATCACGGCGCAGCGCTGCACCCGCGCCGGGTAGGTCACCGCCCACTCCAGCGCGCGCGCTCCCCCGAGCGAGCCGCCGAGCACGGCATACCAGCTGCTGATCCCCAGCGCGTCGGCGAGCCGGGCTTCCGCCGCGGTGCTGTCCCGGAGGGTGACCAGCGGGAAGCGCGAGCCCCAGGGCCGGCCGTCCGGGGCCGGCGTGGAGGGCCCGGTGGAGCCGTAGCAGCCGCCGAGGATGTTGATGGAGACCACGAAGTACTTGTCCGTGTCCACCGGGGCGCCGGGGCCTGCCAGTTCCTCCCACCAGCCCGGTTCCTCGCCGGCGCCGCGGGTCACGTGGGTGTCGCCGGTCAGGGCGTGCTCGATCAGCACCGCATTGGAGGCATCGGCGTTCAGCGTCCCCCAGGTCTCGTAGGCGAGGGTGACCTCAGGCAGGGTGGCACCGGATTCAAGGGCCAGGGAACCGATCGGGAGGTACTGCACCGTCCCGTCGGAACCAGCGCCGTCGGAACCAGCGCCGTCGGGAACAGTGGAGGGTTTGCTTTCGGGTACACCCGTGCGGGTGACGGCAATCGTCATGTGAGGACCTAACTTCGCGCTTGCCCGCCGTCAGCTGACCGGCAGGCCAGGTCTTCACCCGGGGCACCCCGCCGCAAATGGAGGGTTGCCGGCCAGCAAGCCGGGGCTGTCACTGGCACTCATGACCTGCGTCGATTCTACGAAACACGGCCGCGCAAGCGCGAAGATTGTGACGGCTGTGTGACAGCCGGACCCGTCAACACCGCAGTTTCCCCACCTTTGACAGACGCGCCCGGCGGGTCGCCCCGAAGTGTCGGCGATTCCCGGGGCCATCCCCGCAAAGGTGGGGAAAGTCGGCGTGCTGCGTGACCTCAGGCGTTCTTGGCCGCCCGGAAGCCGGCATCGAGGTCCGCGATGATGTCGTCGATGTGCTCGAGGCCCACCGAGAGCCGGACCAGGCCGGGATTGACGCCGGCGACCGCCTGCTGCTCCGGCGAGAGCTGGCTGTGCGTGGTCGACGCCGGGTGGATGACCAGCGAGCGCACGTCACCGATGTTCGCCACATGGGAGTGCAGTTCGAGGGCGTCGACGAAGCGTTTGCCGGCCTCCGCTCCCCCTGCGAGGTTGAACGCGACGACGGCGCCGGTCCCCTTCGGGCCGTACTTCCGGCCGCGCTCGTACCAGGGGCTGGACGGCAGCCCGGCGTAGGCGACGGATTCGACGTCGTCCCTGGCTTCCAGCCATTCGGCCACCCGCAGGGCGTTGGCGACGTGCCGTTCCACCCGCAGGCTCAGCGTCTCGATCCCCTGGGCGATGAGGAAGGCGTTGAACGGCGAGACGGCCGAACCGAGGTCGCGCAGCAGCTGGACCCGGGCCTTGAGGATGAAGGACAGGTTCGCTCCCAGCGCCCCGTCCGCCCCGAGGTCGCGGGCATAGACCAGGCCGTTGTACGTGGGATCCGGGGTGTTGAAGCCGGGGAAGCGCTCCGGGTCCTTGCCGAAGTCAAAGTTGCCGGAGTCGACGATCACGCCGGCAATCGCGGCACCGTGTCCGCCGAGATACTTGGTGGCCGAATGCACCACGATGTCGGCGCCCCACTCGATCGGGCGGATCAGGTAGGGGGTGGAGAGGGTGTTGTCCACGATCAGCGGCACCCCGGCCCGGTGGGCGACGTCTGCGACGCCTTCGATGTCCAGCACGTCCTGGCGGGGGTTGGAGACCACCTCGCCGAAGAACAGCTTGGTGTTCGGCTGCACGGCATCGCGCCACTGCTCAAGGTTGTCCGGGTCCTCCACGAACGTCACGGAGATACCGAACTTCTTCAGCGTGTGGGCCAGCAGGTTGTAGGTCCCGCCATAGAGGCTGGGGCTGGCGACGACGTGGTCTCCTGCCTCGGCGATGTTGAGGATCGCGAAGGTTTCGGCGGCCTGGCCGGAACTGAGCAGGAGCGCCCCAAGGCCGCCCTCCAGGCTCGCGACCCGCTGTTCCACCGCGTCCTGGGTGGGGTTGCCGATCCGGGTGTAGATGGGGGCGAGCTCGGCGAGCGCGAACCGGTTGGCGGCGCTCTCTGCACTGGGGAAGACGAACGACGTCGTCTGGTAGATCGGCAGCGACCGCGCGCCGGTGGCGGAGTCCGGCTCCTGGCCGGCGTGGATCTGGCGGGTTTCAAAGGACCAGGCGTTGGACATCGGAGAGCTCCCTAATGACTGGGCACAGGCCGCCCCTGGCCTCTGGGGCCGGAACGGCTCTGGCGCCGCGCTTGCCTGCCGGCGGACGCCGGCGGGCCAGGTCTTCACCCGGGGCACCCCACCGCGCAAGGAGGGTTGCCGGCCAGCAAGCCGGGGCTCGATGCTGGCGCTCATGACCTGGCTTCAGTCTACGAACGCGCCATTACGCCTGGATAGCTTTGTGACGAAAATGAAGAACGGCCCCACCGCCGCCCGGCGCACGCCCGGGAGCCGGAAAGTGCCGTGGTTCTGGCCGGGCAAATCCGCGCGGTGAGCTCCGGAAAATGACATCCCATCACGGTAAGGGCAGCCTAAGCTGAGAGCTCCATCACAAAGTGCCAAGATGAGGGCATGCGCATGGATCACGTCTCTTACGCCTGTGAACAAGATGGCCTGGCTGCCACCACCGAACGTATTGCGACCGCCCTCGGGGTCGAAGCCGTCAAGGGCGGAATACACCCCCGGTTCGGGACCCGCAACATGATTATCCCGCTTGCCGGGCACAAGTACCTCGAGGTCGTGGAGGTCCTGGACCACCCGGCCTCCGACAAGGCGCCGTTCGGGCAGGCAGTCCGCGCCCGCTCGGCCGCCGGCGGTGGCTGGATGGGCTGGTGCGTCGAGGTTGACGACCTGGCACCGTTTGAGGAGCGGCTGGGCCGCTCCGCCGTCAACGGCAACCGCAAGTTCCCCGACGGCCGCGAACTGGTCTGGAAGCAGATCGGCATCCTGGGCCTGATCGCGGATCCGCAGGTCCCCTACATGTTGAAGTGGGAAGGCGACCCCGCCCTGCACCCGTCCAACGCCTATGAGAGCAATGTGAAGATGTCTGCCCTCACGATCGCGGGCTCGGCCGAGCGGGTCACCGAGTGGCTGGGTGAACCGGTCGAGAAGCCGCTGGAGGACGTGGACGTGAACTGGCTGGCCCCTCACGGGACGCCGGGAATCCTGTCCGTCACCTTCGAAACCGATTCCGGAGCCGTCACGATCTGACGCTTCCTGCCCGAAAAACTTCGGCCGCCAGCAGCGGGTGCCAATGATGCCACCCACCGCTGGCGGCCGAAACACTTTAACCCGTTGCCGTCGGCGGGCCCTTGGGGCGACGCGGGTGTGTGGGCTCAGCCCAGGCCGATTGACTTGCCGAAGAGGCTGAATCCGACGAAGGCCACGATGTCCAGCAGCGCATGCGCAATCACCAGCGGCATCACCCGGCGCGTCTTCGTGTAGATCAGCGCGAAGATGACGCCCATGATGGCGTTGCCGATGAAGGGCCCGAAGCCCTGGTAGAGGTGGTAGCTGCCGCGCAGCATCGAACTGGCGAAGATCGCCAGCGGCATGCCCCAGCCGAACTTGCCGAGCCGGTCCAGCAGGTAGCCCACCACGATCACCTCCTCCACGATCCCGTGCCGGATCGCGGAGAGGATGAGGACCGGCACCGTCCACCAGTAGGAGTCCAGTGCGCTGGGGATGATCGCCGTCGTGATCCCCAGCGCCCGGCCGGCCGCGTAGAGCCCGAGCGACGGTATGCCGATCAGGGCGGCGAGGCCGAGGCCCTGGAGCAGGTCCTTGCCGGGACGGGCGAAGTCGAAGCCCAGCTTCCGGAACGCCGAGGTGCCCGTGCCGGCGGCCATGCCGGCGGGCCGGAGTTCGGTCAGGAAATAGATCACCAGCACCACCGGGACCAGGGCGAAGATGATGTCCAGCAACTGGTACGTGAGGTCGAAATACTCCCGGCTGCTTTGCGAGCGGTTCAGCGTGGAGGTGCCCTGCGCCAGCGGCGCCCGGGTCATCTTGTCCAGCAGCTGCACTACCGAGTACACCGCCGACTGCCCGAGGGACAGGCCCAGGACAATCCAGACTTCTAGCCGCAGCCGACGGCGGGAGGGAACCAACATGGTTCTATCTTGCCTGCCGTTGCCGGGAGTTGACTGCACGTGCCTATGCTTGGGCTGTGAGTGCGCCCGGGAAAATCATCATGATCCGGCATGGCCAGTCCGCCGCCAACGCCGACACCTCGATCTACAACCGGGTGCCCGATTACCGGATCCCGCTGACCCCGCTCGGCGTCGAGCAGGCCGCGGCCGCGGGCGAGCAGCTGCGGCGGGAGCTGGACGGGCAAAGGGTGTGCGTCTACGTCTCCCCCTACCTGCGGGCCTACCAGACCCTCGAGGCGCTCCAGCTGGGCTCCCTGATCGAACGCGTGATCGAAGAGCCGCGGCTGCGCGAACAGGACTGGGCGAATTTCCAGATCGCCGGGGACATCGAGGACCAGAAGGAGCTCCGCAACGCCTACGGCCACTTCTTCTACCGGTTCCGGGAAGGCGAATCGGGCTCCGACGTCTACGACCGGATCTCCTCGTTCATGGAGACCCTCTACCGGCACTGGTCCAAGCCGAACTATGCGCCGAACGCCTTGTTCGTGACGCACGGGCTGACCATGCGGCTGTTCTGCATGCGCTGGTTCCACTGGTCGGTGGAGTACTTCGAGTCGCTGAACAACCCGGACAATGCCGAAATCCGGACCCTGCTGCGCACCCGGCAGGGCAAGTACGAGCTGGACAAGCCGTTCAGCCAGTGGGAGGACCGCCGGGTGGACGAGACCGTGCTGGACGCCCCGCCTATGTTCTTCTAAGGGATGTTCTTCCAGACGCTGTCCGGGGCGGGCCTCAGGGCGATGACCTGGTGGAACTTCCCGCTCGCGCCGGTCTGATCCGGTGCTTCCTCCGCCCGGACCAGTTCCACGTTCGCCAGGCCCTGGGCGGCCAGGAACCCGGACAGCTTCGCCGCCACGTCCTGCCACACCGCGTCCGCCGCGGCGCCCGGCTCCAGCTGGAGCCGCACCCGCAGCGCCGCCGGACCGGACTGGACCAGCTGGCAGCGGTGGACGCCCGGCGCGTCGTCGATGGGGGCTGTGATGGCGAGGGGCAGGACACTCACCGTGCCGCCGCGGCCGTTGTCCAGGTGCAGGACGTCATCGTGCCGGCCGGCCACCCGGATGGCGGGCAGCGGGTTGCCGCACTCACAAGGGCCGGGCTTGGCGACGACGGAGTCACCGAGGTCGTAGCGGATCAGCGGCTGGACCCGGTTGGCGAGATTGGTCAGCAGCACCGTGTGGGACGGCTCCCCCGGGGGCGTGGGACCGTAGTCCTCCTCGACCGGTTCCAGGATGACCCAGTCACTGTTGACGTGCAGCCAGCCGCGGGGGCAGTCCAGGGCGATCGGGGTGAACTCGGAGGCAGCGTAGACATTGTGCACCGCGCCGCCCAGCGCCGCGGCCAGGCGCTCCCGGTCCCCGACGGATTCGCCGCTGGACTCCACAATCACGGGCCGGATGTGCAGCCGGCCCGCGTCCTGTTCCTCGGCCAGCAGTTCGAGGGCGCTGGGGTAGGCCACCAGCAGGGCCGGGTCGAAAGCGTTAAGCGCCTGCACCAGCGTCTCCAGCGGTTGCTGCACGGAGAACATGCGGTAGGCCCGTCGGCGGCCCCGGCTGCGGCGCCGTTCGGACTCGAGCCAGACGGCCCCGGCGAAGTGGCCGCCGGTGCCCAGCACCGCGGCGGCACGGATTCCCCGCCGCAGCATCGCGAGCAGCCGGCGGGCGTCGAGGGCGGTCCCGACGATCCGAACGCCCTGGGCCCGGTAGCAGGCGACGGCGGCCTGGTCGTGCACGAATAATCCGGGGTGGCCCGTGGTTCCGGAGCTGGTGCAGGCGAAATAGCGGCCGCGGTAGCGAGTGCCGACCAGGGACGGGTCGGCGACGAAGCCCTCGAGGTCCGCCCGGGTGATGGCCGGATCGGTCACCCAGTCGTCGAAGCGTGCCATCAGCTGCGACTTCGTGACCGGCGGCAGGTCCCGGAGCGGGATGTCCTCGGCCGGGAGGCCGCGGTAGAGCTCCCGGTAGAACGGGGAGCTCGTGCGGGCATGGGCCACGAGGGCGGCCAGCCGGGCGTCCCGGCGCCGGGCCAGGGCCGGCACTCCGCCGCGCTTGGCCCGCACCAGGTCGATCATGGTGGCGAGTTCCCTGGCGAAGCCGGTCATGGCGTTCCTCCTTGGCCTCCGGTGCGCGCCGGTCAGCGGGCGCGGACCCCGGCGCGCCAGACGGCGTGGGTGAGCGGCATGCCTGGCCGGTATGCCAGATGGGTGGCGGACGGGGCGTTGAGCAGGTGCAGATCCGCCCGGTTGCCCACGGCGATGGAGCCGACCGCCCGCTCGCCGTCGACGTCGTTCCCGGACTCCCGGCCCAGCGCCAGCGCACCGCCGTACGTCGCCGCCCGGACGGCTTCGTGCACGCTGAGCCGCATCTGCAGCACGGCGGTGGTGACGCAGAACGCCATCGAGCTCGTATAAGAGGTGCCGGGGTTGCAGTTGGAGGCGAGCGCTAGCTGGACGCCGGCGTCAAGCAGTTCCCGGGCCGGAGCCAGCGGCTGCCGGGTGGACAGGTCGCAGGCCGGCAGGCAGGTCGCGACGGTGCCGCGCTCGCCCGCGCCGGCCGCTGCCTCCCAGCCGGACCAGCTGTCGGCGAGGGCGTGGACGTCCTCGCGGGAGAGGTAGTTGACGTGGTCCACGCTCGCGGCGCCGAACTCCACTGCCAGCCGCACCCCGGGACCCTCGCCCAGCTGGTTGCCGTGCACGCGCAGGCCCAGTCCGGCGTCCCGGCAGGCCTGGAGCACCCGGCGGGACTGGTCCTCGTTAAACGCGCCGCGTTCGCAAAACACGTCGGCCCAGCGGACGTAGGGCCGGACCGCGGCGAGCATTGGTCCGCAGACCAGCTCCGTGTACTCCTCCGCGTCGAGGCCTTCGGGTACCAGGTGCGCGCCGAGGTAGGTGACCTCGTCCGCGACGGTGGAGGCGATCCTCGCGCTGCGGGCCTCGTTCTCCACGTCCAGGCCGTAGCCGGTCTTGGTCTCCAGGTAGGTGGTCCCCTGGGCGACGGCTTCCGCCACCCGGCCCAGCGCGAGCCGGGTGAGGTCGAAGTCGCCCGTGGCCCGGGTGGCTCCGGTGGTGACGGCGATGCCTCCGGCGCTGTAGCTCTCCCCCGCCATCCGTGCCTCGAATTCCGCGGTCCGGTCGCCGGCGAAGATCAGGTGCGTGTGTGAATCCACCCAGCCCGGCAGGAGCGCGCGGCCGGCGGCGTCGACGGCGTCGTCCGCCGCCGGGGCGTCCGCGGCGGCACCCAGCCAGGCGATGCGTTCGCCCTCGATCACGATGGCCGCATCCTTCAGGACCCGGTGGTCCGCGTCCTGGGTCATCAGTTCGGCGATGTTGGTGATGAGGGTGCTCATGGGTCCATTCTTCAGCCCCGGATAGACATCCGGGTCGCTGCCAGTGCCGCGGCTGTCCGGGATGCCGGACTGTCGGCCGGGAGCGGCTGTGCCGAACCCTGGCCGGCGAGGATCAGCTCCGCGGCCAGCTCCGCGATGCCGGAGGAGGTCTGGAAGCCGTAGCCGCCCTGCCCGGCGAGCCAGAAGAAGCCGGTGGCCTCGGCGTCGAATCCCACCACGGGGATACCGTCGGAGGCCTCGGTCCGCAGCCCGGTCCACGCCCGGCTGACGCTACCGATCCCCATCGTGGTCACCGTGTTGAGCCGCTCGATCAGCGCCTCGATGTCGCCCGGATACGGCTGGGCGTCCTCGGGGCCGCTGGGCACAGTTTCCGACGGCGAGATCAGCACCTGCCGCCGTCCGTCCGGGCGGAAGTAGAAACTGCCGGCCGACGCCACCATCGGGCAGCCCTGCGGGAGGGGGTGCTCGACGTCGACAATCGCCGCGGTGCGGCGGTAGGGCTGGAGTCCGAGCTTCTCGACGCCGCTGAGCACCGCGAATTCGTCCGCCCAGGCGCCGGCGGCGTTGACCACGACCGCGGCTTCGAAACCTTCCTGCCCGGCGCCGAGCTCCCAGCCGGAACCGAGGCGCTGCGCCGAGTGGACCCGTGCGCCGGTGATGATGTCCACGCCGCCCTCGACGGCCCGCTCGCGGTGGTCCTCCAGCAGCAGGGACGCGTTGCAGGCAAACGAACCGGAGTCCAGGCCGGCGGCCGCGAAGGAGTCCGGTTTGAGCGCGGGGCAGATTTCCAGGGCCTCGGCGTGGCTGATCCGGTGCATAAAGCCGCTTGCCTGCTGCCGGACGGCGTCCTCGTCACCGATCAGCATGAAGCGGCGCGGTGAGAGCACGGGTTCGGGCCGGGTACCCTCCTTGGTGCCGATGAGCTCCAGCGTGCGCATGGTGAGCTCTTGGACCACGGGCGGCCCGTAGCTGGGGATCAGCTGCCGGGCCGAGCGCGCGGAGGTGTGGTAGCCCAGCGATTGCTCGGCTTCGACCAGGGCCACGCTGCATTTGCCGGCGAGGGCGGAGGCCAGGGACAGGCCGGCAATGCCGCCGCCCACGATCACGACATCGTATTTAGCTGACATGCCTCCATCCTTGCACCCGGCGGGAGGTCGCGTCAGTACTTTCAGGCCACCGTCTCGCGGCTGCGGACGAACGCCTGGACGCAGCTCTCGACGTCGTCCGCGCTGTGCGCGGCGGAGAGCTGGACCCTGATGCGGGCGGCGCCCTTCGGCACGACCGGGTAGCTGAAGGCGGTGACGAAGACGCCGTTGGCGAGCATTGCGTCCGCGACCTTCGCCGCCATCACTGCGTCGCCGAACATGACCGGGACGATCGCGTGTTCGCCGTCGAGCAGCTCGAAGCCTTCCTCGCCCATCCGGCGGCGGAAGAGTTCCGCGTTGGCGAAGAGCTTGCTGCGCAGTTCGCCGGAGTTCTCCACCAGGTCCAGGGCCTTCAGCGTGGCGGCGACGATGGCCGGTGCCAGCGAGTTGGAGAACAGGTAGGGGCGTGCCTTCTGGCGGAGCATGGCGATGACTTCGCGCCGGCCAGAGACGTAGCCGCCGGAGGCTCCGCCAAGGGCCTTGCCGAAGGTGCCGGTGTAGATGTCCACCCGGTCCGAGACCCCGGCGTGCTCCGGGGTGCCGGCGCCGGTGGCGCCCATGAAGCCGACGGCGTGCGAGTCGTCCACCATGACCATGGCGTCATACTTTTCGGCGAGGTCGCAGATCGCCTCGAGCGGGGCGAGGAAGCCGTCCATCGAGAAGACGCCGTCGGTGACGATGATCTTGCGGCGGGCCGGGTTCTCCTGAGTGGTGGCCTCGATCAGCCGGGACTCGAGGTCCGCCATGTCCTGGTTGGCGTAGCGGAAGCGCTGGGCCTTGCACAGCCGGATCCCGTCGATGATCGAGGCGTGGTTCAGCGCGTCGGAGATGACGGCGTCTTCCGGGCCGAAGAGCGACTCGAAGACGCCGCCGTTGGCGTCGAAGCAGCTCGAGAACAGGATGGTGTCCTCGGTGCCGAGGAACTTCGACACCCGTGCCTCGAGGGCCAGGTGCAGGTCCTGGGTGCCGCAGATGAAGCGCACGCTGGCCATGCCGAAGCCGCGTTCGTCCATGGCCTCCTTGGCGGCTGCGATGATCTCGGGGTGGTCCGCGAGGCCGAGGTAGTTGTTGGCGCAGAAGTTCAGCACCTCCGAGCTGCCCTGGCCGAGCTGGCCCGCCTTGATGTGGCTGGCCTGCGGGGAATCGATGTGCCGTTCGGTCTTGAACAGGCCGGCACCGCGGATCTCGTCGAGTTCGTGCTGCAGCTGGTCCTTGATGGCTGAATACATGGGGTGCGCTCCTGTGCAGGGGTGAATTTTTGTACGGTACCGGAAACGGGCGGGGGCTAGAAGACGGTCCAGTCGAGGACGACTTTGCCGCCGACGCCGGCGCGGGCGATCTCGAAGCCCTTCTCCCAGTCCGAGGCGGGCAGCGTATCGGTGACCACGGCGGAAATGTTCGCGTGCAGCACCGGGTTGGAGGACAGCATGGCGCTCATGGCATACCAGGTCTCGAACATCTCTCGGCCGTAGATGCCTTTCATGGTCAGCATGTGCGTGACCACTTTGCCCCAGTCGATGTCGATGGACTGGCTGGGCAGCCCCAGCATCGCGATCCGGCCGCCGTGGTTCATGTTGTCGATCATCTCAGGCAGCGCCGTGGGGTGCCCGGACATTTCCATGCCGATGTCGAAGCCTTCCCGCATGCCCAGTTCGCGCTGGCCGTCCTTGACCCGCATCCGGGAGACGTCGATCGCGAGGTCGACGCCGAGCCGGCGGGCCAGTTCCAGGCGCGGGGCGGAGACGTCGGTGATGGCGATCTTGCGTGCCCCGGCGTGGCGGGCGACGGCGATCGCCATCAGGCCGATGGGTCCGGCGCCGGTGATGAGCACGTCCTCGCCCACCAGCGGGAAGCTGAGCGCGGTGTGCACGGCGTTGCCGAACGGGTCGAAGATGGCGCCGAGCTCCGGGGTCACGGACGGATCGTGGTGGACCCAGACGTTGGTTTCCGGGATGACGACGTACTCTGCGAACGCTCCGTCGCGCTGGACGCCGACGCTGACGGTGTTGATGCACATCTGCTTGCGGCCGGCGCGGCAGTTGCGGCAGATGCCGCAGACGATGTGGCCCTCGCCGGAAACCCGGTCGCCGACCTTGACGTCCATGACGTCCTCGCCGATCTCCACGACTTCACCGTAGAACTCGTGGCCGGCGATCAGCGGCGCGTTGATGATGCCCTGCGCCCAGGCGTCCCACGACTGGATGTGCAGGTCGGTGCCGCAGATTCCGGTGGTCATGACGCGGATCTTGACGTCCCCGGCCCCGGTCTCCGGCTCCGGGCGGTCGACCAGTTCGAATCCCGCGTGGGCGCCGGACTTGTAGAGAGCCTTCATGGGCCTGCCTAACTGTGCTGGCCGCTCCGGGACGGGAGCGGTGGTGTGGGACAACTCACCTCATTAGACCCGGCGGAAAGCATTAGCACAACCGGATTTTTCTCAATCGACGATTTAGCGCTGGCTTAGCTCTAGGATGGTGGCCATGGAAATTCACCAGCTCGAAATGCTCCGCGAACTCGGCGCCCTGGGCAGCGTCAAGGCCGTCGCGGAAACGCTTCTGGTCACGCCCTCGGCGGTGTCCCAGCAGTTGGCCGCCCTGCAGAAGTCGGTGGACGTGCCGCTGACCCGGAAGGAGGGCCGGAACCTGGTCCTCACCGAGGCCGGCCAGGTGCTCGCAGACGCCGGGGCCGCCGTCGTGAGCGCGATGGCGGACGCCAGGACGGCGATCGGCGCGTACCACGGCTCGCCGGTGGCGCCGGTGTCCCTGAGCGGGTTCCACAGCGCCGGCCAGGCCTTGTTCGCGCCGCTGGCCCGGCTGCTGGCCGGACCCGGGCAGCCGAGGATCCAGCTCTCCGACGAGGACGTGGCCCAGCAGGACTTCCCGGCGCTGACCGCCCGGTATGACCTGGTCCTCGCGCACCGGATGGACCACAGCCCGCGGTGGCCCCAGGAGCGGGTGGCGGTGATCCCGCTCGCGCACGAGCCGCTGGACGTGGCGCTGCCGGCCGGGCACCGGCTCGCCGGGCAGCGGGCGGTGACGGCCGACGACGTCGTTGGCGAACCCTGGGTGACGAGCCACACCGGCTACTCCCCCGCCGACGTGCTCTCCGCCGTCGCGGCCGTATCCAGCCGCGAGCTGAACATCGTGCACCGGATCAATGACTACTCCACGGTGGCGGCGCTGGTGGCGACCGGGAGCGTGATCGGGCTGCTGCCCCGGCACACCGCGCGCCCTGTGCTCAACCCGGAGATCGTGCTCAGGCCGCTGGAGGGGATCAGCACCCGGCGCCGGATCGACATCCTGGCCCGGCCGGAGAACCTTAAACGCAAATCGGTCATGATGGTCTGCGAAGCGCTGCAGACCATCATGACCGATCTAGTGGGCGGCTAGGGCCTAGCCTTCGACGCCGAGGCGCTGCAGGATCAGCTCCTTGACGCGGCCGGCGTCGGCCTGCCCGCGGGTGGCTTTCATGACGCCGCCGACGATCGCGCCGATCGCCTGGAGCTTGCCGGCGCGGATCTTGTCCGCGACTCCGGGCTGCGCGGCGAGGACCGCGTCGATGGCTTCGAGCAGCGGGCCGTCGTCGGAGACCACGGCGAGGCCGCGCTTCTCGACGATTTCCGCCGGGGTGCCCTCGCCGGCGAGGACGCCGTCCAGGACCTCGGAGGCCATCTTGTTGTTGATCTTGCCGTCCTCGACCATCTGGTTCAGTTCCACGATGGTGGCCGGGGCGACGCCGAGCTGGCCGGGGTCGACGTCGGCGTTCTTGGCGCGTCCGACGATCTCGCCCATCCACCACTTGCGGGCCACGGTGGCGGTGGCGCCGGCGGCGATGGTTTCCTCGATCTCGTCCATCACGCCGGCGTTGACGACGTCGCGGAACTCCAGGTCGGAGTAGCCCCAGTCGGCCTGCAGGCGCTTGCGGCGGGCGGCCGGCGGCTCCGGCAGCGTGGCCCGGAGCTCCTCGACCCACTCGCGCGACGCGACGATCGGCACCAGGTCCGGTTCCGGGAAGTAGCGGTAGTCGTCGGCGTCGGACTTGGGCCGGCCCGAGGTGGTGGAGCGGGTGTCCTCGTGCCAGTGCCGGGTCTCCTGGATGACCGGCTGGCCGGACTCCAGCACGGCGGCGTGCCGCTGGATCTCGTACCGGACGGCGTGTTCGACGGCGCGCAGGGAGTTGACGTTCTTGGTCTCGGAACGGATGCCGAAGCGTTCGCGGCCGTGCGGGCGGAGTGAGACGTTCGCGTCGCAGCGGACGTTGCCGCGTTCCATCTTGGCGTCCGAGACGCCGAGGTTCTTGACGATTTCCCGGACCGCGGCGACGTAGGCCTTGGCCAGCTCGGGCGCGCGGCTGCCGGCGCCCTCGATCGGCTTGGTGACGATCTCGACCAGCGGCACGCCGGAGCGGTTGTAGTCCACGAGCGAGTAGTCCGCGCCCTGGATGCGGCCGGCGGCGCCGCCCATGTGGGTGAGCTTGCCGGCGTCCTCCTCCATGTGGGCGCGTTCGATCTCGACCCGGAACACGGTGCCGTCGGAGAGTTCGATGTCCAGGTAGCCGTCGTACGCGATCGGCTCGTCGTACTGGGAGGTCTGGAAGTTCTTCGGGGTGTCCGGGTAGAAGTAGTTTTTCCGGGCGAAGCGGCAGGTCTCGGCGATCTTGCAGTTCAGCGCCAGGCCGATCTTGATCGAGGATTCGATCGCGGTCTTGTTCACCACGGGCAGCACGCCGGGCATGCCAAGGTCCACCTCGTTGACGTTGGTGTTCGGTTCGTCGCCGAAGACGTTCGGGGCGGAGGAGAACATCTTGGTCTTGGTGTTGAGCTCGACGTGGACCTCGAAGCCCAGGACGGGGTCGTACTTCTCCATCGCCTCTTCGAAGCTGAGGGTTGCGTCAGTCATTAGTGTGAACCTCCGTGGCTCGAAGCGGCAGCGTCAGAAAGGGCGGAGCCCGTCAGGGAAGGGGCCTTGTCCAGCAGCGGGCCGCCCCACTGCGCCTCAAGCAGCGACTCGAGCACGGCGCCGACACGGTAGAGCCGGGCATCCTGGCGCGCCGGGGCGAGCAGCTGGACGCCCACCGGCAGTCCGTCCTCGTCGGCGAGGCCGCCGGGCAGGGAAAGCCCTGGGACGCCGGCCATGTTGGCCGGGATCGTGGCGACGTCGTTGAGGTACATCGCGAGCGGGTCGTTGAGCTTCTCGCCGAGCTTGAAGGCCGTGGTCGGCGCCGTCGGGGAGATCAGCACGTCGGCCTGGGCAAACGCGGCGTCGAAGTCGCGCTGGATCAGGGTGCGCACCTTCTGGGCCGAGCCGTAGTAGGCGTCGTAGTAGCCGGCGCTGAGGGCGTAGGTGCCCAGGATGATGCGGCGCTTGACCTCGTCGCCGAAGCCGGCAGCGCGGGTGGCTCCCATGACGCGTTCGATCGTCAGCGGGCCCTCTGCGGGCAGCGCCCGCAGGCCGAACCGGACGCCGTCGAACTTGGCCAGGTTGGAGGAGGCCTCGGAGGGCATGATCAGGTAGTAGGCGCCCAGCGCGTACTTGAAGTTGGGGCAGGAGACCTCGACGATCTCGGCGCCGGCGCCCTTGAGCAGCTCCAGCGCCTCGTTGAAGCGGTTTTCGACGCCGGCCTGGTAACCCTCGCCGTGGAGTTCCTTGATGATGCCGATCTTCATGCCCTCGACGTTGCCGGTCCGGGCCGCGGCCACGAGGTCCTCGAGCGGGTCCGGCAGTGAGGTGGAGTCGCGCGGGTCGTGGCCGCCGATCACCTGGTGCAGCAGGGCCGAGTCCAGCACGGTGCGGGAGACCGGGCCGATCTGGTCCAGCGAGGAGGCCATCGCGATGGCGCCGTAGCGGGAGACGCCGCCGTAGGTGGGCTTCACGCCGACGGTGCCGGTGACGGCGCCGGGCTGGCGGATGGACCCGCCGGTGTCCGTGCCGAGCGCGAGCGGGGCTTCGAAGGCCGCGACGGCGGCAGCGGAACCGCCGCCGGAGCCGCCCGGGATGCGCTCCAGGTCCCAGGGGTTGTGGGTGGGGCCGAACGCGGAGTGCTCGGTGGAGGAGCCCATGGCGAACTCGTCCAGGTTGGTCTTGCCCAGGATCGGCATCCTGGCGGCGCGAAGGCGCTCCACCACGGTTGCGTCGTAGGGGCTGTGCCAGCCTTCGAGGATCTTGGAGCCGGCGGTGGTGGGCTGGCCGATGGTGACGATCAGGTCCTTGACCGCGATCGGGACGCCGGCGAGCACGTGCAGCTCTTCGGCAGCGGCGCCGCCGGCGGCGCGGATCGCGTCCACCTCGGCGGCGACGGCGAGGGCTTCCTCGGCGTTGACGTGCAGGAAGGCGTGGACCTGGCCGTCGACGGCGGCGATCCGGTCCAGGTGCGCCTGGGTGACCTCGACGGCGGTGACCTCGCGCGCAGCGAGCTTCTCGGCGAGCGCGGCCGCGGAGAGGCGGAACAGCTCGGGGGTGGTTTCAGTCATGGTCTTAGTCCTCATCCAGGATTGCCGGGACCTTGAAGCGGCCCTCATACGCGTCGGGGGCTCCGGAAAGTGCCTGCTCGGCCGTGAAGGTGTGGCCCACAACGTCCTCGCGGAACACGTTGGTCAGCGGGATCGGGTGGGATGTGGCCGGGACGTCATCACCGGCGGCTTCACTGACGGACTTAACCGAATCGACGATGACGGCGAGTTCGCCGGCCATCCTGTCCAGCTCTTCAGCACTCATCTCGATGTGCGCGAGACGCGCGAGATGCGCGACGTCGTCGCGGTTGATCGCAGCCATGGATCTCCCCTGCAAGTTCGGATTATTTTCCGTCCCAGTCTACGTGGGTTGAACTGCTGTTACCGTCGGACGCCGAGATGACAGTTCACGGCAATGTTTTGTGCAAACACTGCCGCGAACTGTCATCTCGTGCGGTTTGTCAGCCGACGCCGATGGCTCCGGTGAGCACCCCTACTCCCAGCATGACCAGGGAGATCACGGCGGTGCGCCAGAGGACCTTCTTGTGGTGGTCGCCCAGGTCCACCTTGGCCAGGGAGACCAGGAGCAGGATGGCCGGCACCAGCGGGCTCTGCAGGTGGAAGGGCTGGCCGGTGATCGAGGCGCGGGCCATGTCCGCGGCGCCGACGCCGTAGTGGGCGGCCGTTTCGCTCAAGACCGGCAGGACGCCGAAGTAGAAGGCGTCGTTGCTCATGAAGAACGTCATCGGGATGCTCAGGACGCCGGTGATGACGGCCATGAACGGGCCCATGTCGGCCGGGATGATCGCCACGAGCCATTCGGACATGGCTTTGACCATGCCGGTGCCGTTGAGGACACCGGTGAGGACCGCGGCGGCCATGACCATGCTGACGACGGCGACGATCGAGGGTGCGTGCGCGATCAGCTGGGCGCTCTGGTCCTTGACCTTGGGGAAGTTGACCAGCAGGGCGACGGCGGCGCCCACCATGAAGACGAACGGCAGCGGAATGATGTTGGCGACGAGTGTCACCATCACGGCGACCGTCAGACCCAGGTTGAACCAGAAGAGCTGGGGACGCAGGGTCTTGCGGTTGGGATCCAGCGCGGTGTCCGCCATGGCGGAGTCGCGCTCGTCGACGAGGTCTTCGGTGCGCTCCAGCACGGCGACGGCGGACCCGCCGCCGGCGGCGGGGGCTCCCCCGGCGGGGCCGGTGACCTTGCGTCCGGAGCCGAAGCGGCCGGTGCCGCCGGCTGCACCGGCGCCGGCTCCGCCGTCGAACTGACCGTCCTCGGCCCAGATCTCCGGGGCCACGGTACGCAGCCGGTTGCGTTCCTGCAGGCCCAGCAGCCAGGCGAAGACAAACACGATGACGAGGCCGGCGACCAGCGAGGGGATCATCGGGACGAAGACGTCGGAGACGCTGATCTTCAGCGCGGAGGCGGCGCGGGCGGTCGGTCCGCCCCAGGGCAGGATGTTCATGGTGCCGTTGGCCAGGCCGGCCACGCAGGTGAGGACCACGGGGCTCATCTTCAGCCGCAGGTAGACCGGGAGCATGGCGGCGGTGGTGAGGATGAAGGTGGTGGAGCCGTCGCCGTCGAGCGAGACCGCCGCGGCGAGGATCGCGGTGCCCAGGACCACCTTGGCCGGGTCGTTGCCGAGCTTGCGCAGGATGAACCGGACCAGCGGGTCAAAGAGCCCGACGTCGATCATCAGGCCGAAGTAGATGATGGCGAACATCAGCAGCGCGGCCGTGGACGTCATCGACTTCATCGAGTCGAGCACCATGGGGCCGATGCCCAGGCCGGCGCCGGCGAACAGTCCAAAAACGGTGGGGACGATGATGAGCGCCAGTACCGGCGTCAGCTTCTTCGTCATGATCAGCACCATGAAGACCGCAATCATGGCGAATCCAAGTAATACCAGCACGGCCGGCTCCTTCTTCTGTGTTCCGCACCACTCCGCTGTGATGCGCACTACAGACGTTAGGGTGGCGTGCGTCACGGGAGTGCCTTTGCCTCAATTGATTGGCATACTGCTTGTTGGACGCATTTTGCGCATTTTGCTCACAGCTGTTGAAGTCACCGGATCATCGAAGGAGGGCCGCCGTGGGAGCCCTCAAAGGCCGCACTCCCTTGCGGTTCACGACCCAGACCCTGCTGCTCCAGCTCGGGGTTGTGGCCCTCGTGGTGCTGCTCAGCAGCGCCGTGCACGCCTGGCTGACGTACGAGCGGCTGGGCCGCGAGGCGGAGAACCAGGCACTGACCCTGGCCCGCACGGTGGCGTCGGACCCGGCGGTCCGGGCCGAGGTGCAGCAGATCAGCGCACGGCCCGGCACTCCCCCGCCCGCGGAGCTGCTTGCCGGCCCGCTGATGGCCGCCGCGGAGGGCGCCCGGGCGCGCACCGGCGCACTGTTCGTCGTCGTCACCGACGAGACCGGACTGCGGCTGGCGCATCCCGACGCCGACCGGCTGGGCCAACGGGTCAGTACCGATCCCTCCGAGGCGCTCTCCGGCAAGGAGGTCACCACCCGGAACACCGGCACCCTGGGCCCCTCGGCCGGCGCCAAGGTCCCGGTCTTCGCGCCGGGCTCGTCCGCCGTGGTGGGCGAGGTCAGCGTGGGCTACTCCACCGAGACCATCGGCCAGAGCCTCGCCCGCGACATCGTCCCGATCGCACTGACGGCGGCCGGCGCGCTGCTGGCCGGCGTCCTCGTCTCGTTCCTGCTGCGGCACCGGCTCCGCCGGCTGACCCTGGGGCTGGAACCGGAGGAAATCAGCACCCTGGTCCACGACCAGGTGGCGGTCCTGCAGGGCGTGGACGACGGCGTGATCGGCGTGTCCGCCGACGGCCGGATCAGCGTCTTCAACGCCGCGGCCCGGCGGATGCTGGCCCAGCCGGACCTGGCCGGAACCAGCTGGGCGGCGGCGCCGGTGCCCGTACCGCTCAAGGCCCTGACCAGGCCGGACGCCGCCGAGGGCGACGCCGTGGAGTTCCTGGCCGGCGGCCGCGTGCTGGTGGCGAGCGCCCGCAAGGCCCTGCACGGCCGGGAGGACCTGGGCTGGGTGGTCATGCTCCGGGACCGGACCGAGCTCCAGCAGCTCACCCGCCAGCTCGATGCCGTTGGGACCATGTCCACCGCCCTGCGCGCCCAACGCCACGAGTTCGCCAACCAGCTGCACACGATCGCCGGCTTCATGAGCATCGGGCAGCACCAGCAAGCGCGCGACTACCTGGCCCGGCTGGCGGCCACCGGGCCGTTGAAGTTCCCGGTGGAACAGGCCGAGCTGCTGCAGGACCCCTACCTGCAGGCGTTCCTGGGCGCCAAGGGTGTGGAAGCCGACGAGCGCGGCGTCAGCCTGCGGCTCGGCCCCGAAACCCTGGTCCGCGGCCACGTCATCGAGCCGCAGGAGGTCACCACCGTGCTGGGCAACCTGATCGACAACGCCGTGAACGCCGCGGTCGCCGGCGCCGCGGCCGACCGCTGGGTGGAAGTCGAGGTGCTGGACGCACCCGGCGACGGCGGGGCCGCCGGCACCCTGCACATCATCGTGGGCGACTCCGGCGACGGCCTGCCCGGCGGCGGCGACGGTTTCACGGCTGCCGGCGGCGGCGGTGCCGACGGCGGTGCGGAAGACGTTTTTGCCGAGGGTTTCACCACCTCGGGGCAACCCGCCCGGGCCGGTGCCGGGCAGGGCCTGGGGCTGGCCCTGGCCCGGCAGCTGGCCCGGCGCCGCGGCGGTGACGTGACGGTGCTGGAGCGGGGTGCGCCCGGCGGGCCGGGAGCCGTGTTCATGGCGACCCTCCCCGGGACCATCGCCGACTCGACCGAAGGAGACAACGATGTCTGAAGATTTCCGGGTGCTGATTGTGGACGACGACTTCCACGTCGCCAAGCTCCACGCGGCCTATGTGGATTCCGTGGCGGGCTTCCTGGCGCTGGCGCCCGCCGGGTCGGCGTCGCAGGCCCTGCAGTCCATCCACAGCCTCCGCCCGGACCTGGTGCTGCTGGACGTGTACCTGCCGGACGCCTCCGGGCTGGACCTGCTGCACCAGCTGGATGTGGACACCATGATCCTCAGCGCCGCCTCGGATGCGGCGTCAATCCGGGTCGCCTTCCGGCGCGGTGCCCTGGGCTACCTGCTCAAGCCGTTCACGGCCGAGTCGCTCTCCCAGCAATTGCGCTCCTACGCGCGCTACCGCCGCATCCTGGCCCAGCCGGGGAACCTCACGCAGGAGACGGTGGAACGGGCCAAGCGCGCCCTCATCCCGGGCGACGTCACGGCCTCCGCGCGGCCGCGGTCCGCCACGGAGGCGGCGGTGCTGGAATCGCTGGAACCCGGGGAACAGTATTCGGCGGCGGAAGTGGCCGCCCGCGTGGGCGTCTCCCGGGCCACCGCGCAGCGTTACCTCTCCTCGCTGGCGGACGACGGAGCCGTCGACATCCAGCTGCGCTACGGCACGACGGGCCGCCCGGAGCACCGCTACGGGGTGCCCGCGCTCCCCGGCCGCTAGGAACTCCCTCGACCGGCCGCTCAGCCGGTGATGCTGCGTCCCCTGCGGAAGGCGTTGCGGCGGGCGTGTTCGTGCACGCGGCCCAGGGCTTCGATCTGCGCCTGCCCCTCGGCGGTGAGATCGGCAAATCTGGACGGATCGAGACCCAGTTCCGGCGCCAGTTCCTCCAGCGTCTGCCAGCCGCCGATCTTGGCCAGGACGGCGGCGCGCATCAGTTCGGATTCCAGCACCAGGGTCATGGGCGAACGGCTCAGCAGCCGGCCGTTGAGCTTGAGCCGGCCCGCATGTTCCGCGAGCCATGCCGCAGCCTGGCGGTGCGGGCGGGTGCGGACGCTCAGCTCGCGGAGCAGGCTGCGGAGCAGCTCGCGCTCGCGGCGGATCTCCGCGGCCACGGTGGCGAGCTCGGTGTGGACCGGGGTATCCGTGAAGTCCTTGACCATCCGTTCGATCCGGCCCAGTCCGGCGGTGGCGCCGGTCAGGTGGTCGGACAGATAGAGGCCGAGCAACTTCTCGTCGATGGTGTCGGGGATGTGCGGTGCCATGGATCCTCCAGCCGTACTCGTGCTGTTTTTCCAGCGTGGGTTTGGGGTGGTGTGCTGGCTGCAACCCTACCCTGAGCGGTCCGAAGCTAGGGGCTGGTTCTAGAGGTCGAGGCGGTAGACGAGCAGTTTGATGTCCGTGCCCGGGACGAACCAGTCGCGCTCGGGGACACGCTGGAAGCCGGTCTTCCGGTACAGGCCGTGGGCGCTTTCCCAGGTCAGGCCGGTGGTGAGGGCGACGCCGGTGATGCCCGGCAGGGACCTGGCGTGCTCGATGATGGCCTGCACCATGGCTTTGCCGGCGCCGCTGCGCTGCACCGCGGGGTCCACCACGAGCATCCGGAACTCCAGCTCGTCCGTCCGGGCGATGTCTGCGTAGGGCTCCCCCGCGACGGCGAGGGTCACCGAACCGACAATCCGGCCGGCGCGCTCCGCCACCCAGATGGTCGCGTTCCCGTGCCGCTGGGCAACCCGCTGGATTTCCTGCATGTACGGGTGGTCCGCGTCCTCAAAGTGGCCCGCGGCCAGGTAGGCGTCCCGGGTGATGCGGGCGACGGCGTCGTAATCGGCCGGGACGGCGGGGCGAATGAGGATCTGCGAATGCACCTGTCTATGGTACGGGCGCCCGCGCCGGGCCAGGGACCAACGGGCGGTTTCCGTGACTGAACTATCAGGCGCCGGGCCGGCTGCGCCAGCCCGGACGTGCCGTCAGAGCGGGAACTTGCCGGAGAGCTCGAGGGGCCCCGCGCAGGTCCATGCCGCGAGCCGCTCGTCGTCGGAGGGCCCGCCGTCGAGCACGCTGGTCAGCCGGGGACGGCGCACCCAGCAGCCGGCCTCCTCGGCGATCAGGGCGCCGGCGGCGAAGTCGTGTTCGTTGAGTCCGCGTTCGCCGTAGGCATCGTGCGTGCCGTCCGCCACCAGGCAGAGATCCAGCGCCGCGGATCCCAGCCGGCGGACGTCCGCGAAGCCGTCCATAAGGCCGCCCAGCGCGGAAGCCTGTTCGGCCCGGACGCCCCTGTCGTAGCTGAAGCCCGTCGCCAGGATCTGGCCGGTCCGGCCCGGCACCGGTCCGTAGAGCTGCGAGCGCTGCCCGCTCTCCTCGAGCCAGGCGCCGTGGCCGCGGGAGGCATAGTAGACGCGCCCCAGCGCGGGCGCGTGGACGACGCCGGCCAGCCAGGCGCCGTCCGGGCCGGCCACTGCCACCGAGGTTCCGTAGTAGACGATGTTGCGGATGAAGTTGGTGGTGCCGTCGAGCGGGTCGATCGACCAGCGGAAACCGCTGGAGTTCGCGGGCAGCACGGTGCCGCCCTCCTCGCCGGTGATCGCGTCCTCCGGCCGGGCCCGGGTGATGACCTCGCGGACGGCGGCCTCGGACGCGAGGTCGAAGGAGGTCACCCAGTCCCCCGAATCACCCTTGTTGCTCACGCCCAGCGCGGCGGCACTCCGGCCGGCCAGCACCGCGGCGCCCGCGGCAGCCGCCTCCAGCGCCAGTTCCAGGAACGCGGCCGGCGCGGGAAATTCTTCCGGGCCGGAGCTCACTCGCCCGCCTCCTGGTGGTCTTCGCCGTCACTCCCGGCGCCGGCGTCGTCGCCGAGCCCGGCCGGGCCGTTAGCGAGCAGCGCGCGGAAGCCGTCCTCATCCAGGACCGGCAGGCCCAGCTGTTCCGCCTTGTCCAGCTTGGTGCCCGCGTTCTCACCGGCCACCACGTAGCTGGTGTTCTTGGAGACCGATCCGGCAGCCTTGCCGCCGCGGACCAAAATCGCTTCCTTGGCCTCGTCCCGGCTGAAGCCCTCCAGGCTGCCGGTGACCACAACGGTCAGGCCCTCCAGGGTGCGCGGGGTCGACTCGTCGCGCTCGTCCTCCATCCGGACTCCGTCGGCGGCCCAGGTGTCCACGATTTCACGGTGCCAGTCTTCGGCGAACCATTCCTTGAGCGCGACGGCGATCACCGGCCCCACGCCGTCGACGTTGGCCAGTTCCTCCTCGGAGGCCTGGCGGATGGCATCCATGGTTCCGAAGGCGGTGGCCAGTGCACGCGACGCCCGCGGTCCCACGTGGCGGATGGACAGCGCCACCAGGACGCGCCAGAGCGGCTGGGTCTTGGCCTTTTCGAGTTCGTTGAAGAGCTTCTCGGTGGTGGCGGTCGGCTTGGACGGGACCTTGGCCGTGCCCTTGGTGTAGAAGTACGGCACCAGCTCGAACTCGCCGGTCGCCACGCCCTTGGAGCGCTTTTCGCGGCGGATCCGGACCCCGGCAAGGTCCTCGGGCGTGAGCCGGAACAGGTTCGCCTCCGTGGTGAGCGGTGCGACGTCGGGCTCGGCCGGCTGGGTCAGGGCGATCGCCGCTTCCCAACCGAGGGCCTCGATGTCGAAGGCGCCGCGGCCGGCCAGGTGGAAGACGCGTTCGCGCAGCTGCGCCGGGCAGGACCGGGCATTGGGGCAGCGGATGTCGACGTCGCCTTCCTTGGCCGGTGCGAGCGGTGTGCCGCAGGCGGGGCATTCGGTGGGCATGACGAAGTCGCGCACCGGCGGGTCCTGGGCGTCGCGGAGGGCCAGCACGGGCCCGACGATTTCCGGGATGACGTCCCCGGCCTTGCGCAGCACCACGATGTCGCCGATCTTGACGCCCTTGGCCTTGACGACCTCCTGGTTGTGCAGGGTGGCCATTTCCACCGTGGAGCCGGCCACCTTGACCGGCACCATCACGCCGTAGGGGGTGACGCGGCCGGTGCGGCCCACGTTGACGGCGATATCGAGCAGCTTGGTGTTGACCTCTTCCGGCGGGTACTTGTAGGCTACGGCCCAGCGAGGGACCCGGGAGGTGTAGCCGAGGGCGCGCTGGGTGGCGAAGTCGTCCACCTTGACCACGATGCCGTCGATCTCATGGCTGAGGCTGTGCCGTTTGTCTCCGTAGCGCCGGATGAAGTCCAGCACTTCCGTCAGGCCGGGCAGCACCTCGAAGTACGGGCTGGTGGGCAGCCCCCAGTCGGCGAGTTGGCGGTAGGTGTCCGACTGGCTGACGGTTTCGAGGCCCTCGCGGGCGCCGATGCCGTGCACGTACATCTTGAGCGGCCGCTTGGCGGTCTCCGCCGGGTCCTTCTGCCGCAGCGAGCCGGCGGCGGCGTTGCGCGGGTTGGCCAGCGGCGCCTTGCCGGCCTCGATCAGCGCCTCGTTGAATTCCGCGAACGCCTTGGACGGGATGAAGACCTCGCCGCGGATCTCCATCTCGGCCGGGAAGTTCCCGCCCTTGAGCTGCTGCGGGATTTCCTTGATGGTCAGGACGTTGTGGGTGATGTCTTCCCCGGTGAAGCCGTCGCCGCGGGTGGCCGCGCGGACGAGCACGCCGTCGCGGTAGAGCAGGTTCACGGCCAGGCCGTCGATCTTGAGTTCGGTGAGCCACGACGGCGGGTTGCCGCCGTTACCGAGCTTGGCGACGCCGGCCTCGGCCTTGGCGATCCAGGCCTCCAGCTCTTCGAGCGAGAACACGTCCTCGAGGCTGTACATCCGGGTCAGGTGTTCGACGGCGGCGAAGGCGGCGGAGACTTCGCCGCCCACCTCCTGGGTGGGCGAATCGTTGGCGACCAGTTCGGGGTGCATGGCCTCGATGGTCTCCAGCCGCCGGAAGAGCTCGTCGAACTCGGCGTCGGAGATGATCGGGGCGTCCTCCTGGTAGTACGCAAAGCGGTGCTTGCGGACCTCCTCGACCAGTTCTTCATACTCGGCGCGGATGGCCTCCGAGGGGACCAGTTCCCCGGCCGGGCTGAGGGTTTCGGTATCTGCTGCTGTCTTCCCTGTGCTCACAGACCTATCCTGCCCTAGATCCCGGACATTGTCCGGTCAGGAGCGGGTCCGGGCGGCGCAGCCTGCCGGTGCCCGGCGGCTTTGGGCGGGCCGCTTTAAACGATCAGCCCGGACGCGGTTGCGTCCGGGCTGATCTGGAGAGGATTCCGGCTAGCGCGAGGAGGCGCTTTCCTGCTCGGTGGCGTTGCGGTTGGCCTGCTGGCTGGCCTGCTGCAGCGCCTGGGACACCCGGGTGAGCGCGGCAACGTGCTCGCCGTTCCACTCGTTGCGGAACTTCTCCGCGTCCGGGCCCAGCCACTGGGTACCGGCCAGGACCTTGGTCAGCATCGACCTCTGGTTGTCGATCTCCTGAGAACCGGCCTGCAGCTTCGTCCCAAGAGTCTTGAG
>NZ_JBFTIP010000008.1:0-128867 GCF_056394945.1 Arthrobacter sp. 10N410 | reverse complement strand
CTCAAGACTCTTGGGACGAAGCTGCAGGCCGGTTCTCAGGAGATCGACAACCAGAGGTCGATGCTGACCAAGGTCCTGGCCGGTACCCAGTGGCTGGGCCCGGACGCGGAGAAGTTCCGCAACGAGTGGAACGGCGAGCACGTTGCCGCCCTCACCCGGGTGTCCCAGGCGCTGCAGCAGGCCAGCCAGCAGGCCAACCGCAACGCCACCGAGCAGGAAAGCGCCTCCTCGCGCTAGCCGGAACCCTCTCCAGACCAGCCCGGACGCAACCGCGTCCGGGCTGTTCGTTTAAAGCGGTTCGCTTGGCAGCCGGACCCGTCCCTCAGGGAACCGGCTCGACGTCGTTGGCGTGGTCGAGTTCGGCGGGCAGCCGGGCGGGGACGCGCAGTTCGTCCAGCCGGACCAGCACCACGCCGCCGACAATCAGCAGGCCGCCCAGGAGCTGGACGGGGCCCGGGAGTTCGCCCAGGAGCAGCCAGGCCCAGATGACGGCAAACAGCACCTCGGTGAGCGAGACGAAGGATGCCACCTTCGAACCGAGCGCCCGCGCGGCCACGACGCCGGAGACGTAGGCGAGCACGGTGGCAAGAATGACCAGCCCGAGCAGCGGCACCCACCAGGGCGTGACCCAGGCTCCGAGCCTGGTGTCGGCCGTGCTGGCCACCATCGGCAGCAGCCCCGTGGCCGCCGCCAGCCACATGACCAGCGCACCCACCATCAGGCCGCCGGAGGCCAGCACGATCGGCGGCAGCGTGTCATTCTCTTTGGCCGTGATGAAGAAGTAGATAGCCAGGCAGACGGCGGCCGCGATGCCCCACAACACGCCGACCACGTCGATCTTTACCGCCCCGGTCAGATCGAGGACCAGGACCAGGCCGGCGAGGGAAAGCAACGTTCCTGCCACAGTGAGGGGCCGCGGCCGTTTCCGGCTCGCCGCCCAGAGCCACAGCACAATGATCACCGGGGCGAGGTACTCGAGCAGGAGTGCGACGCCCACCGACAGCCGGGCGACGGCGTTGAAGTAGAACAGCTGGCAGGCGGCGACACCGATCAGGCCAAACAACAGCACGGTGAGCCAGTTGTCGCGGAGCTGGTGCCAGCGGCCGCGCAGGGCGAGAACGGCCGGGACGGCCAGGACCAGCGCGGCTCCGGTGAGCCGGGCGGTGACCGCGGCGCCCGGCGTCCAGCCGGTCTCCAACAGCGCCTTGGCGAAGGAGCCGGAAAGACCGAACACCGCCGAGGAAAACAGGGCCATTCCCAAGCCCGAGGCCAGGAAGCCCGGAGCGTCCGGCGTCGGCTTATCGGCGGGGCGGAGCTGTGGGCGGTTCTTGGCCGGAGCCCCGGCGGGGCGGCGTGCGGCAGACACGGGCTGCCTCCTGTCAGGAGTAAAGTTGGGTTATGGTCATGACAGTACGCCCGGGCGACGTAAGGAGTCAAGATGGTTTTTGCACCTGACACAGAGGTTGCGCTGCGCTCGGTGGTCGGCCTGATCAACACGGCGGCGAACGGGGAGGAAAGACTGGCCACCGTCGCGGACCTGGACCGCTTCCTCACCGCCGAGGGCTTCAGCGGTTCCCGGACCCAGGATGCCGCCGAGCTGGCCAGCGTGCACCGGCTGCGCGGCGAACTTGCCGAGCTGTGGCTGGCGGATGAGGGGACCGCCGTGGACACCGTCAACCGCCTGCTGCGCGAGGCCCACGCCTTGCCGCAGCTGATGAAGCACGACGGCTGGGACTGGCATCTGCACGCGACCACACCCGAGGCGCCGCTGGCCGACAGGATGAGCACCGAGGCCGCGATGGCGCTGGTGGATGTGATCCGCAGCAAGGAAATGGACCGGATGCTGGTCTGCGCCGCGGACAACTGCGACGCCGTCGTGCTGGACCTCAGCCGGAACCGTTCCAAGCGCTACTGCGATACCGGAAACTGCGCCAACCGCGCACACGTCGCGGCCTACCGGGCGCGGAAAGCGGCGCCCTAGCGGATGTCGCCGCGCTCGTCGGCGTCGGGGGACGGCTCGGCGGCGTGTCCGCCGAAGGACGAGGCCGGCTTCCTGGAGCTCAGGTTGACGCCGGAGCCCTTGCCGAGGTGCTCGGCGTTGTCCTTGTAGCTCATCGAGAGCATGGCCGCAATCACGAGGGTCACGATGAAGGCGATGCCGGCGCCGGTAAAGGCCAAATCGAAGCGGGGGGCCTTGGCGCTGCCCCCGGAGGCGAAGATCAGGACGGCGAAGAAGGCCAGCACTGCCCAGAACGCGGAGAACATAAGAGGACCCTTGACCGAAGTCCGCAGGCTGCGGCGTTCTCCTGAATTCTGTTCTGCCAAGGTGCTTTCCTCCTGCCGCCAACGCCGGCTTGGCGTGGCAGTCGTGATACTGCGGTTGTTCTACGCAAGGTAGAACCTGTTCCTACTAGTTTACGGCCTCGGCGGATACGTCCCGCGCATCATGGCGCAGGGTCAGCCCGGCCAGGGTCCACAGCACCCCGCTGATGATCGCGCCTCCGCCGGCCACGCCGAGCAGCGCGTGCGGGCCGAGGTCAATGAAGAACGGCAGCGCCACGGCAGCGCCCAGCCCGATCACTCCGGAGGCGGTCCAGTCCCGTGCCAGGACGGAGCGGCGGCGCTCGGCCATGCCCAGGTAGAGCTCCGCGGCGCCAGCGAGACCCAGGCCGAGGGCGCCGATGATGCCGAACACCAGGTTGCCGGGGAGCAGTGCCACGGCTGCGCCGGTTCCGGTCAGGACGGCCCCCGCGGCGGCCAGGACCTTGGCAGTCCGGCCTCCGTGCTGCAAACCGGTTTTTTTGACGCTCCAGAGCAGCACCAGCCCGGTGGCGAGCAGATAAAGGCCCCCGGCCCAGCCCATGCCGGCAACAGGGGGCGCTGCCCAGAAAACCGTCACGGCGCCGAACGCCAGCGCGATGGCGGCCCGGAGCAGCACGGGCTTCCACACGTCCGGGGCGGCGGGCAGGGCAGTCGAGGCTTGGGGGTCTGCGGGGAAAGTCACCTGCCCAGTTTAGTGGGTGCCTCCGTGGGCGCCGAGCAGCATCCACCGGTCGGTGCGCGCCCGCAGCCCGAGGGTGACGGCGCGGGCCAGCATGTAGCCCAGCGAGAAGGCCGCCCAGAGCCAGAGCAGCGCCGCACCGCCGTCGGCCCCGGACAGCCGGACCGCCAGCAGCAGCGGCAGGTAGACGGCAAGGTTCACGACGCCGGCAATCGCCAGGTACCGCGCGTCCCCGGCGCCGATCAGCACACCGTCAAGGACAAAAACATAGCCCGCGATCGGCTGCCCGGCGGCCAGCACCCAAAGGGCCAGCGTGAGGGCCGACCGGACCCCGGCGTCGGGGGTGAACAGCTGCCCCGCCCACGGCGCCGCGGCGGCCAGCAGGAGTCCGGTCAGCACCCCGAAGCCGAGCCCCCAGCGGACCATGGTTCCAGTGAGCTCGCGCACCGCCGCCGGGCGGGAGGCGCCGAGTTCCTTGCCGATCAGGGCCTGGGCGGCGATCGCGAGGGCGTCTAGTGCAAAGGCCAGGAAGGTGAAGACGGTCATCGCGAGCTGGTGGGCGGCGAGGTTCACCGGCCCCTGGGCCGTGGCGACCACCACCGTGGCGAGGATCGCGATGCGCAGGCTGAGCGTCCGCAGCATCAGCCATGACCCCACCCTGGCCAGGGACCGGATGCCGCGCCAGTCGGGGATCAGGGTCACCCCGTGGTTGCGGGCATTGCGCTGCACCATCACGACGTAGACCAGGGCCATGGCCCACTGGGCAATGCTGGTGCCCAGGGCCGACCCGGTGACGGAGAGCTGCAGCCCATAGACCAGGAAGAGGTTCAGCACGATGTTTACGGTGAAGCCGGCGGCCGCCACGACCAGCGGAGTCCGGGTGTCCTGCAGGCCCCGCAGCACTCCGGTACCCGCGAAGATGAGCAGCATGGCCACCAGGCCCGGCATGGACCAGCGCAGGTAATCCACGGCAAAGGATCGCACCTCGCCGCGGGCGCCCATCAGGTCCAGAAGAGGTTCGGCGGCGAAGAACCCGGCCGCGGCGAGTCCGACGCCCAGCAGCAGCGCGAGCCATACTCCATCACGCCCGGCCGCGAGTGCCCTGGGCAGCTGGCCGTTGCCGATCGCGCGCGCGACGGCGGGGGTTGTGGAATAGGCGAGGAACACCATCAGCCCCACCGCGGTATGCAGCACCGCCGAGGCCAGTCCCACGCCGGCAAGCTGGGCCACGCCCAGGTGCCCCACGATCGCGGAGTCCGCGAGCAGGAAGAGCGGCTCGGCGATCAGCGCCCCGAAGGCCGGCACGGCCAGGCGGAGGATTTCCCGACGCCGGGTTGCCGGCGGCGGAAGTGTTGCGGGAGTCGGGGCGGAGGCGGGCACGGAACCACCCTAGCGGCGTCGCACGGCTTCGCATTAGTTGACATTTCAACTATGCGCCGGAACACTTGAAGTTGAATCTTCAACTAAACCTGTGCGGGCTGCCATCTCCGACAGCCCCCTGCCAGACGTTAGAACGGTATTTCCATGAACCAGCCCACGCTCACCACCACTGCCCGCATCATCCTGCGCGTCGTCACCGGATTCCTCTTTGCCGCCCATGGCTGGCAGAAATTCAGCGAGTTCACCATCCCGGGAACCCAAGCCGCGTTTGCCCAGATGGGCGTCCCGGCCGCCAACCTTGTCGCACCGGCCGTCGCCACGCTGGAGCTGGCCGGCGGCATTGCGTTGATCCTCGGCGTGCTCACCCGCGTGTTCGCCCTGCTGCTGGCAGTCGATATGCTGGGCGCCCTCTTCCTGGTTCATGCCTCGGCGGGAATATTTGTCGCTGCGGGTGGCTATGAGCTGGTGCTGATCCTGGCCGCCGCGGCCCTGGCCGTGGCGCTCGTAGGTGCTGGCAGGGTCTCTGTGGATGGGGCCGTCTTCGGCCGCACCGGCTCCAGGCTCAGCGCCTTGGCCTAGGTGCGGCAGCAGTAACAGCGTTCGACGGCGGGCGGTCACTTCTTGGTGGCCGCCCGCCGTTGTCCCCGGCCGCCGGCGCTGTACTGACAGCGGCGTCTGTGCCGGCGCCCGTGGCGGCGTCTGTGGCGGCCGGAGCCGGGTTTGTGTCGGGCGCCGGCGACGGTTCGGCGGACCGTCAGTACACTCGCTTCCATGAGCGAGATTTCCGCCAACGCCGTCACCCTGCGCTTCCTGGCCGCCCCCATGGACGTGGGCCACAGCGGCTCGGTGGACGCGGGCACGGTCCTGGAGTGGGTGGACAAGGCTGCCTATGCCGCCGCCGTCGGCTGGGCGAAGTCCTACTGCGTGACCGCCTATGTGGGAAATATCCACTTCGCAGATCCGGTCAACAGCGGCGACATGGTCGAAGTTACCGCAACCATCGTCTACACCGGCCGGTCCTCGATGCACATCCGCACCGTGGTCTCCTCCGGCGATCCCAGGGGCGGGCCGGCCACGATGCGCAGCCAGTGCATGGTGATCTTCGTAGCGGTGGGCGAGGACGGCAAGCCGATTCCGGTGCCGCAGTTCGAACCGACGACGCCGGCGGAAATTGAGCAGCGCGAGCATGCGCTGGCCCGGATCAAGGTCCGCGAGGACATCGTCGAAGCCATGAGCGGCCAGGAGTACACCGACGCCGGAACCGCCGAACGCGTCACGCTGCGGTTCATGGCCGCCCCCACGGATGTGAATTGGGGCGGCAAGGTCCACGGCGGAATCGTCATGAAGTGGATCGACGAGGCGGCCTACGTTTGTGCCTCGCGCTACTGCGGGAAGGACACAGTGGCGGTCTTCTCCGGCGGCGTGCGGTTCTACCGGCCGCTGCTGATCGGGCACCTCGTGGAGGTGGAGGCGCGGCTGGTCTACACGGGAACAAAAGGCATGCACATAGCCGTCCATGTCCGCTCCGGGGATCCCAAAGGGCACGAACTGAACCTCACCACGTACTGCCTGACCGTCATGGTGGCCCGCGACCAGAGCGGAACCTCCGTCCCGATCCCGCAGTGGGTTCCGGTGTCCGAGGAGGACAAGCGCTTGCACGCCCATGCCCGGGCGCTGCTCGAGATCCGGGGCCGGGCACCCGGAAACCGGCTGCCCAACCACTTGCTCCCGAAGGCGCTGCCCTAGAAGCCCCCGCCGCCTGCGTCGCCCGCCATGTTGGCGAAGCGGGAGTAGTGGCCCTGGAATGCGACCACGATGTCCTTGGTGGGACCGTTACGGTGCTTGGCGATGAGGATGTCCGCCTCGCCGGCGCGCGGAGACTCCTTGTCGTAGACGTCTTCGCGGTGCAGCAGGATGACCATGTCGGCGTCCTGCTCGATGGAACCGGACTCTCGGAGGTCGGAGACCATGGGGCGCTTGTCCTGGCGCTGCTCGGAGCCACGGTTCAGCTGCGAGAGCGCGATCACCGGGACCTGGAGTTCCTTGGCCAGCAGCTTCAGGGCGCGGGAGAACTCCGAGACTTCCTGCTGGCGCGATTCGACCTTCTTGCCCGAGCTCATGAGCTGCAGGTAGTCGAGGATGACCAGCTTGAGGTCGTGTTGCTGCTTCAGCCGGCGGCACTTGGCGCGGATTTCCATCAGGGACATGTTGGGGCTGTCGTCGATGAACAGCGGAGCGTCGTTCATCCGGCCCATGGTGGTGGCGATCTTGGACCACTGCTCGTCCTTGATGGTGCCCTTGCGCAGATCCTGCAGCCCGATCGTGGCCTCCGCGGACAGCAGACGCATCGCGATCTCGTTCCGCCCCATTTCCAGGGAGAACATGACGGTGGCGAGGTTGTTCTTGATCGCCGCGGAACGGGCGAAGTCCAGTGCGAAGGTGGATTTACCCACGGCGGGGCGCGCGGCGATGACGATCATCTGGCCGGGGTGCAGGCCGTGGGTCAACTCGTCGAGTTCGTAGAAACCGGTGGGGACACCAACCATGCCTTCGCCACGGTGCCCGGACGCTTCGATTTCATCCACGGTGGATTCCATCACGTCCTTGAGGACGACGTAGTCCTCGGCGGTACGTCGTTCGGCCACGGCGTAGACCTCGGCCTGGGCCTGGTTGACCAGGTCCTCCACCTCGCCGTCCTGCCCGTAGCCGAGCTGAACGATCTTGGTGCCGGCGTTGACCAGGCGGCGCAGGACGGCCCGTTCGGCCACGATTTCGGCGTAGTAGCCGGCGTTCGCGGCGGTGGGTACGGTCTGGATTAGCTCGTGCAGGTAGGCCGGGCCGCCGATCCGGTTGATTTCGCCGCGCTTGGTCAGCTCGTCCGAGACGGTGACGGCATCGGCGGGTTCACCGCGGCCGTACAGGTCGATGATCGCTTCGTAGATGGTTTCGTGCGCCGGGCGGTAAAAGTCCTGGCCGCGGAGGATCTCCACGACGTCCGCAATGGCATCCTTGGACAGCATCATGCCGCCCAGCACGGACTGCTCCGCGGGGATGTCCTGCGGCGGCTTGCGGCTGCCTTCGGCTCCCCGAGTGCCCTCGACCGAGTCCAGATGCGTAACTGACAAAACTGCCGTCCTTCATTGTGTGCCGGCGGAATGCTATTCGCCGGCGGCGCTTAGGCCATCTGTTGTAGTGCGTGTTGTAGTGCGTGTTGTGGTGCGTGTTGTGATGCCGTGTTGTGGTGCCGTGGCGTTGATCCGGCAGGCCTCCACCGGTTCATTACTAGCAGCAGGCTCCGACACTTTGTCTGGCACCCGGGCTGCGGCAGTCCTGCGGAGCGGCACCGGCGGTAGCTTGCGGGGCCGCTGACCGCCTTATGCATAACCGCCTCATCCAAAACCCGCCTCGTCCACCACGCCGGACCGCCGCGGTTCGGCCGCAGGGGTTACCGCTGCGCCGCCGGAATGCGGCTTGCGGCGGTGGCCTGCGGCCGGGGCCGGATTTCGGTGCCGACAACCTGGTCTCCCGCTACGTTATCCCCCGACCGGGCCCGCACCAACCCGCCCAGCCGGCGTTCCTGTGGATAACTTGTGGACTACTGGCCCGTGCTTGTGCACAGCCTGTGGGAACCCCTGTGGATAGAAGAATTCTTTCACCCGTAATAGCTACCTGACCTGCGGAAACACCCGTTTTTACTTGTGGATGAAAAACTATTTTCGCCAAGCTTCATCCACAGCTTGCGGCTGGCGGCTGGGGATAGCGGCTGGCCGCATGGGCCACAGGAGTGGTCAAATATGCGAATTCTGTGATGCTTGTCACCCGGACGCCGGCAAATTGACGCTCGTGGGCACGGCCTGTATGCGACACCTCGAATATGCTGTGGATAACTGCTATCTGGCATAAGCTGTGGCCATGGGCGATGTCTTGATAGTCATACTGCCTGCCCTCATCCTCGCGGGCGTGCTGTGGGCAGTCGCCGCGGCATTGAAGCCGCGTAATTTCGGTATCTCCGACGCGGAGCGCTACCAGCTGGAATTGGCCATGCGCTCCCGCGCCCACTACGAGGCCCAGGTGAAGGCTGCCACAGCGGCCCGCGCCCGGGTGGATGCCGCGACCCGCCCCAGCCAGAACGAACAGCAGCAGTCGCAGCAGGCTGAGCACGCCCGCGCGGCCCTGCAAGGCGGCCGGGGCCCCTTTAGCGACAGGACGCAGCCGGGCTACCCCGGCGCGGTCCTGCCCGGCGGCCAGCTGAATCCCCAGTTCACGCTGCAGCTCCAGGCCCTGGCCCGGTCCGGCCACAAGGTCCAAGCCATCAAGCTGCTGAGGCAGGCCACCCACTCAGATCTTTTGACCGCCAAGAATTACGTAGATCGGCTGTAGTCCATGGAAGCCCTGCTAGTCCCCATCCTGATCCTCGTTCTCGTGGGCCTCGGCGTCGTAGTTGCCGCACGTGCGATCGGGCGCCGTCGGCCGCAAACTCCGCAGGACGCACCGCCGCAGCCCGTCCGCAACTCAGCGGAGCTCGCCCGCACTGCCGCCGCGCGGCTGGATCAGGAGCAGCACCGGCGCCTATACGCCCTGATTGCCCAGGGTCAGGCGATGGCGGCCATCAAGCTGTACTTGGAAGCCACCGGCGAGGGCCTCCGGGCTTCCCGGGACGCGGTGGGCGCCCTGGCGGCCCACCCCCAGCCCTACCGCCCCCGGCAGGCGCCCGAGCAGCCCGCCCACGACGACGACGAGGACGCACCGCAGCGCTTTCCCTACCGTTACCGGGCGATCGCCAGCAAGGGCGACGTCACCCGCGAGGTCAGTAGCAATATGCTCAACGACGAGATTTACGGCCGGATCCGCACCCTCGCCAAGAGCGGCGACACCGAGGCAGCAGCGGCCGCGCTGACCCGGCACTCGGACATCTCCCTCAAGCAGGCCCAGGAGTTCATCGCACTGCTTGAGGAGTGAGGGGTGGAGGCGGACGCTAGAAGTCGAACAGCTCCCCCAGCCAGCCCTCCTTCTTCTTGGGCCGGCGTCGGTCGTCGTAGCGCGGCTGCTCGTAGCGGGGCCGGTCCCGGCGTTCGTCATGGCGGCGGTCGTCAAAGCGCCGGTCATCCGGTCGGCGGTCGTCCCGGCGCGGTTCCGGGGCGTAGAGCGGCGGCGGGATGTGTCCCGGGGGAGTCGGTGCCGCCGCCGGCGGTGCGGCTGGAGGAGACGGGGCGGAGGCGCCGAAGCCCTCCGCCGCACGGTCGATGATCTTGTCGAGCTCGCCGCGGTCCAGCCACACTCCGCGGCACTGCGGGCAGTAGTCGATCTCCACGCCGCTTCGTTCGCTCATTACCAGGTCTACGGAATCCACAGGACATTTCATGTCCCGAACAACGAACGGCGCGCCGAATAAGTTCAGTTGCGGCCGGAGATCCCGGCGAGCAGCTGCTCGAACGGCAGCGACTCCAGCGGCGCCTGCTGCGGGCGCGGCTGCGCTCCTTCGAGCAGGCCGGTGAACTCCCCTGCCGCCCGCTCAATCCTCGCGGAAAGCGGTGAGCCGCCGTCGCCGCTTGTTCCCCAGTCCTGCGGGCCTGCGAAGACGCCGGTGGCCGCGATCCGGGTGCGGAGGTAGCTGAAGAGCGGACGCATGGCGTAGTCCAGCACCATCTGGTGCCGGTCGGTACCGCCCGTGGCGCCCAGCAGGACGGCCTTGCCGTCCAGCGCCTTGGGATCCAGCACATCGATGAACGACTTGAACAGCCCGCTGTACGACGCACTGAAGACCGGGCTGACCGCGATGATGCCGTCCGAGGCCTCCACCCCGGCGATCACCTCCGCCAGGCGCGGCGCGGCGTAGCCGGTCACGAAGTTGTTGGCGATCTCAACGGCCAGGTCGCGCAGTTCCACGACGTCGACGCTCACGGAGTAGCCGGCCGCGGCGAGCTGGCGTTCAGCGGAGGCCGCCAGTTGGTCTGCGAGCAGGCGGCTCGACGACGGGACGCCAAGTCCGGCGGAGATAACGGTAATGCGGCGGCTTTCCACGGTGTGCTCCTGCAGCTGGTCCACGGTTTCGGTAACTATATGCATTTGCATCTACCTGTAGAAGGGTCGGCCGGCCCTCTTTATTCCCTCCCCCGCTGCTCTATCACTTCGGGTCCTTTTGACCGCCGAATAGCAGCCATATCTGACAGATCAACGACGGCTCCCCGCGCCACTTAGAGCAGGACAAATCCCTCGATGCAGCTCATCGAGTTCCCGCCGACCCAGACGTCGTCCCCCGTCGTCTCGATGTAGACCCGGCCGGCGCGGCCCAGCACGGTCCCTTGGGCCGCAAGGTAGGACTCCGGCGCCCGGCCGGCTCCGATCAGCCACTGGGCCGCACCGGCGTTGAAGCTGCCCGTGACCGGGTCTTCCGCGGCCGCGTCTCCCGGGATGAAGGTGCGTACCTCAAAGCCGACCTCGGATCCGGCGGGATGGGGGCCGATCACGCCCACCTTGAGTCCGGCCATTGCGGCGAAGTCGGGCCGGATGGCCAACACCTGCTCCGCGGAGTCCAGCAGCACTCCGATCCATTCCGGGCCGTTGACGAGCCAGGACGAGTCCAGGAGCGCCTCCCGGGGCATCTGCAAGCCGGCCGCGATGCGGGCGAGGTCCGTCTCGGCCACCGGTCCGGAGCGGGTCAGCGGCGGGGCGGCAAAGGCCAGGCGGCCGCCGTCGCGCTTGACCCGGACCAGCCCGGCCGCGCATTCCTGGACCAGGATTCCGTCGTGCAGCGGGACGCCGCCCGCCTCGAGCCAGGCATGGGCCGAGCCGAGGGTGGGATGGCCGGCGAAGGGAAACTCTTCGCTGCCGGTGAAGATCCGCACCCGGTAGTCGGCGTCGGGGTGCGTGGGCGGCAGCAGGAACGTGGTCTCGGAGAGGTTGGTCCAGTTGGCAAACCTCTGCATGGCGTCGGCGTCGAGGTCCCCGGCGTCGAGGACGACGGCCAGCGGATTCCCGCGGTAAGGTTCGGCGCTGAAGACGTCCACCTGGGTGAAGGGGCGGAGACGGGGTGCGGTAGTCGGAGTCACTGCCGAAGGCTATCACCGGCACCCCGCCGGGCTGGCAACGCAGAAGGCCCCCGCGTCCGGCTTCCCAAAGGAATCCGGACGCGGGGGCCTCCCGGCAGTTCAGTTAGTCGAAAAGACTACTTGCCTGCAACTACGTCGAGTTCGATCACAGCGGAAACGTCGTCGTGCAGACGGACGTTGGCCTGGTAGGAACCGGTCGACTTGATGTGAGCCGGCAGTTCAACCTTGCGCTTGTCGATGCGGCCGAGGCCGGCGGCCTCAACAGCGTCCGCCACGTCGCCCTGCTTGACGGTGCCGAACAGGCGTCCGGTCTCGCCAGCCTTGACAACGAGCTTGACCGGCTTGGCCTGCAGTGCTGCGGCCTGCTTCTGAGCGTCTTCCAGGGAAGCGTGCTCGCGAGCGGCGCGGGCAGCCTTGATGGACTCAACCTGCTTCTCGCCGCCCTTGGACCAGGTCAGGGCGAAGTTGCGGGGCAGCAGGAAGTTACGTGCGTAACCGTCCTTGACCTCGACAACGTCGCCAGCAGCACCGAGACCGGTTACTTCGTGGGTCAGAATGAGCTTTGCCATGTTAGTTAATCCCTTCCTTAGCCGCGGCCAGCGCCGGAGTAAGGCAGCAGAGCAACTTCGCGGGCGTTCTTGATTGCCTGTGCGATCTTGCGCTGTTCCTGCACCGTGACGCCGGTGACGCGACGGGCGCGGATCTTTCCGCGGTCGGAGATGAACTTGCGCAGCAATGCTACGTCCTTGTAGTCGATGACAGTGATGTCAGCGGCCTTCAAGGGGTTGGACTTTGGTTTGGGCTTACGGAGTTCAGCCTTAGCCATCGTGGAGCTCCTATTCGATGGAGCCCGTGGATATTGATCCACGGGATGGTGGTGATCCGCGGCGGTCATCGCGGGGCTGCCGTGCGGCTGCCTCGCGGGTCACGACGTCGGACCTTAGATGTTGTTTAGAAGGGAGGTTCGGAATCCGGGCCGTTGCCCCAGCCGCCTGCATTGCTGACCCCGGGCGTTGCCCAGGGGTCGTCCTGCGCTGCGGGCTGGTTGCCGCCCCAGGTTCCGCCGGAGTTGCCGCCCTGGTTTCCACCAGAGTTGCCACCGAAACCGCCGCTGTTACCGCCGCCGAAGCCACCCTGACCACCCTGTCCGCCGGAGCGCTGGGTGCGGTTGACCTTGGCGTTGGCGTAGCGCAGGCTGGGGCCGATCTCGTCGACCTCAAGCTCGATAACGGTGCGCTTCTCGCCTTCCTTGGTTTCGTAGGAACGGCTCTTCAGGCGGCCGGAAACGATGACGCGCATGCCCTTGGTGAGGGACTCGGCGACGTTCTCGGCTGCTTCGCGCCATACCGATGCGCGGAGGAACAGGGTTTCCCCGTCCTTCCACTCATTGGACTGGCGGTCGAAAGTGCGGGGCGTAGAAGCGATGGTGAAGTTCGCTACTGCCGAACCTGACGGTGTGAACCTCAGTTCGGGGTCATTGGTGAGATTACCGATGACCGTAATAGTGGTTTCGCCTGCCATCTACGTCCTCCTTGTTCGTTCCTGCGGGGTTAAAGATTGAAGGGTGGAGCTGAATTACTCAGCAACAACCTTCTGCTCTTCGGGGCGGGTGATCTTGGTGCGCATGATGGTCTCATTGAGACTCAGCTGGCGGTCAAGTTCCTTGGCGGTAGCCGGCTCAGCGGTGAAGTTCACCACGGCGTAGATACCTTCGGACTTCTTCTGGATTTCGTAAGCCAGGCGACGACGGCCCCAGATGTCAACCTTTTCGATGGTTCCACCATCGGTCGTGATGACGTTCAGGAACTTCTGAAGCGTTGGCTCAACGGTACGCTCTTCGACCTCGGGGTCGATGATTACCATCAATTCGTAAGGACGCATATGTGAACCCACCTCCTTTGGGCTAAGCGGTTACGGCATTTCCGTAACAGGAGGTTCATTTGCGGTGCTTGCGCGGCGCATCGCCCCCGGAACGGAGGCAGGGCGCAGCACAGACTTCAATAGCTTAGTGCATCCGGGGCAGTTTCCGCGATTTCCTGTCCCGCCACCCTAGACTCCTCGCGCCGTCGGTGGAAGCTCCCCGGCGGCGCTGTGGATAACCGCATGGGCGCTTGTGCCATGATCGGGGAATGAGCACCGGTTCCGCCCCCCGTTCCCTCGCATCCCCCGTCCACCGCAGCCGGCTGCGGTTTGCTGTGATGGTGCTGGCAGGACTGCTCGCCGCCACAGCGTCGGGGCTCTCCGGACACTGGGTGGAAGCCCCGGCGATCGCCTGGAGCAGTGCCGCCCTCACCTACGTGCTCTGGGTCTGGATTGTGATCGGTCCGCTGGACGCCGCCGATACACGTGCCCACGCCACCTTGGAGGATCCGTCCCGGAGCGTCACGGATCTGATGATCCTCGCCGCCAACGTCGCCAGCCTGGCGGCTGTGGCCGCCGTCGTCCTCGACTCGCACAGCAACAACGGCGGATCGCGGCTTGGCAGCGGCCTGCTGGCGCTGGCCTCCGTTGCACTGTCGTGGATGCTCGTGCAGACACTCTTCACGGTCCGCTATGCCGGCCTCTACTACAGCACCGAGCTTCGGGCCGGGGCAGCGGTGGGCGGCATCAACTTCAACCAGGCCGAGCCGCCGCAGTACACCGACTTCGCGTACCTCGCCACCAGCCTCGGGATGACCTACCAGGTGTCGGACACTGCCCTGGAAAACCATGCAATCCGGGCCGAGGCGCTCAAACACAGCCTGTTGTCCTACCTGTTCGGCACCGTCATCCTTGCCGCCACCGTCAACCTCGTGATTGGCCTCGCCGGGTCCTAGGCAGCCGCCTGGGAGGCGGTGCGGAAGAACAGTTCCGTGACTGTCGCCAGCCGGTGCGGGTCCTCGACGCCGCACAGCTCGCGTGCCGAGTGCATCGACAGCAACGGGACGCCGACGTCGACCGTCCTGATCCCGAGCCGGGTGGCCGTCAGCGGGCCGATTGTCGAACCGCAGGGCATAACGTTATTGGAGACGAACTCCTGGTACGGGATCCCGGCATCGGTGCACAGCCTGGCCCACAGCGCTGCCCCGGCGGCGTCCGTGGCGTAGCGCTGGTTGGCGTTGATCTTCAACAGCGGTCCGCCGTTCAGGGCCGGGCGGTTGGCCGGGTCGTGGCGTTCGGCATAGTTGGGGTGCACGGCGTGGCCGGCGTCGGCGGAAACACAGAACGACGCCGCGAACGCCTGCCGCCGCTGGCTCGCCGTCGCGCCCAGCCCGTCGGAGATGCGGACCAGGATGTCCTCGAGGACCGGGCCGCAGGCACCGGAGCGCGAGGCGGAGCCGATTTCCTCGTGGTCGAAGGCGGCCAGCACGGCGATAGGCCCGTCCGCCGGCACCTCACCGGCGGCGTGCGCGATCAGCGCGGTGAGGCCGGCGTGCGTGGCGGAGAGGTTGTCGAGCCGGCCGGAGGCGAAAAATTCACCCTTGGCGCCGAACACCGCCGGGGCCTGCGTGTCCGCGATGACAACGTCGTAACCGCCGATCTGCGCGGGATCCACGGTGGCACCGGAGACCCGCTCGGCGAGGAGCCCGAGCAGGTCCTCGCCGGCCGGATCGCCGAGGCCGAAGACCGGATTCATGTGCTGCTGCTTGTCCAGGGCCAGGCCCTCGTTCACGGCCCGGTCCAGGTGGATGGCGAGCTGCGGGAAGCGCAGCAGCGGCCCGGTGGCCGTGAGGTGCTGGGTGCCGTCCAGCATCACCAGACGCCCGGCAAGCTGCAGTTCGCGGTCCAGCCAGGAGTTCAGCAGCGGACCGCCGTAGACCTCGACGCCGGCCTGCAGCCAGCCGAACTTGCCGGTGGTGGGCTTGGGCTTGAGTTTGAAGGACGGCGAATCGGTGTGCGCGCCGAGGATGTTGAACCCCGTGGTGGGTCCGGCGCCGGCGGGCACCACCCAGGCGATGAGGGCACCGTCGCGGATCACGTAGAACTTCCCCGCCGACCCGGCGTCGCCGGCCCCCTGCCACTGCTGCAGTTCGTCGAGGCCGGTGAACCCCGCTTCGTCCAGCCGCCGGGCGGCCTCGTGGACGGCGTGGAAGCTCGACGGCGACGCGCTGACGTACGCGCCGAGGTCCTGGATGTGGTCTGCAGCAGTGGCGGAGGAAGGCATGGCTCCGAGTCTAGCGCCGCCTGCTTACTTGGACCGGCCGACGCCGGCGGGGGCATCCTCGCTGCGGGTTTCGGCGTCGGCGGGGAGGCCTGCGGGCTGGGGTGCGGCCACCGGGGAGGCGCCGTGCCTGCGGTAGCGCCAGAGACCGATTCCCACGACGACGGCGGCCAGGGCCAGCGAAAGCAGCAGCGATTCACGGGTGGTGTCCAGCACCACCATGCCCACCAGCAGCGCGACGATGCTGACGATCGCGAGCCAGGTCAGGTACGGGAACAGCCACATCTTCAGCTCCAGATCCCGGGCGGCGGTGCCCATCCGGCGGCGGAGGATCAGCTGCGAGACCGAAATGACGAGCCAGACGAACAGCGCGATGGCGCCGGAGGTGTTGACCAGGAACAGGAAGACGGTGTCCGGGGCGATGTAGTTCAGGCCCACGGTGATGAAGCCGACGACGGTCGAGGCCAGCACCGCGGCGGCCGGGACGCCGCGCTTGGAGATCCGCATCCAGGTGCGGGGCGCGTCGCCGCGGCGGGAGAGCGAGAAGAGCATACGGCTGGCGGTGTAGAGGCCGGAGTTGAGGCAGGACAGCACCGAGGTCAGCACGACGATGTCCATGATGGTGCCGGCGCCGGGGATGCCGAAGAGTTCAATCACGGCGACGTACGGGCTCTTCGCCACGGAGGCGGAGTTCCAGGGCAGCAGGGTCACGACAATGGCGATGGAGCCGATGTAGAACACCAGGATGCGCCAAACGGTCGATTTGACGGCCTTTTTGACGGCGTCGACCGGGTTCTCGGATTCGCCGGCGGCGATGGTCGCGATTTCGGCGCCGAAGAAGGAGAACACGACCACCAGGATGCCGGCCAGCACCGCGCCGGGACCGTTGGGCATGAAGCCGCCCTTGCCGGTCAGGTTGTCCAGGCCGGGAGCGGGGACGCCGGGGACGAGGCCCAGGATGGCGGCGACGCCGAAGAGCAGGAACAGCACAATCGCGGCGACCTTGATGGAGGCGAACCAGAACTCGAACTCGCCGTACGACTTCACCGAACCCAGGTTGGTCAGCGTGAGGAGCACCATAAGGACCAGCGCCCAGATCCACTGGTCGATGCCGGGAACCCAGCGGTGCATGATCGCGGCGCCGGCCGTGGCTTCGATGCCGAGCACGATGATCCAGAACCAGGCATAGAGCCAGCCGATACTGAAGCCCGCCCAGCGGCCCAGCGCCTTGTCCGCGTAGGTGGAAAACGATCCGGTTTCGGGGTTGGCGGCGGCCATTTCGCCGAGCATGCGCATCACCAGGATGACCACGAGCCCTGCCGCCAGGTAGGCCACCAGAATGCCGGGGCCGGCCTGCTGGATGGCGGCGCCGGAGCCGACGAAGAGGCCGGCACCGATGACGCCGGCGATGGCGATCATGGACAGATGCCGGGGTTTCAGGGATTTGGAGAGTTGCTGGTCAGCCTGCATGAAGCGCCGTCCTTCGTGGGTGGTGTCGGCCCGCGCCCCAGTGCCGGCGATGCCAGGCAAGGATGTGCGGCGGACCACAATGTCGTTTCACCCTAGACCGCCGCAGAGAGGCTTAGTTCTGTGCAGTCACACAGATTACGCCCCCCAAAATGGGACGGACCTCCAGCCATAGAGCCTCCCAGGCAAAGGATGTTGCCTGGGAGGCAATTCCGAAATGTGCCTGAAACCACTGCTTCGGACTAGATGTCCCGCTTCTTGAGCAGGATGCCGGCCAGCACGATCGGAATGACCACCCACGCGCCAAGGACCAGGGCGGCCTGCCAGCTTTCCAGCGTGTCCGGGACGTGTTCGGCGGCGGTCAACGGTGCCAGCGTGTTCGACGGGATGAATTTGCGCAGTTCCGTGACGAAGTCGCCCTGGATAATTTGCAGCGCGATCGGCAGCACGAAGAAGATTCCCACGAGCGTCATGATGCCGCCGGCGGAGTTCCGGATCAGGGCGCCGAGGGCCATCCCGATCGCAGCGACGGCGGCAACGTAGGCGCTGTTGACCAGCAGCGTCCGGAAGTAGTGCCCGCTGGAGACGTCCAGGGTGTGGCCGTACTGGTCCAGGATCGGAACCGCCACCAGGCCGGCGAGGTAGAGCGAAAGTGCCGTGACCAGGAACGCGGAGACCACAACAACAAGGAGCTTGGCCGCCAAGGCCGGAATCCGCTTCGGGACGGCGGTGAACGTGGACCGCGCCATTCCCGTGGTGAACTCGGAACTGATGATCAGGACGGCCAGTGAGCCAAGGATCAGCTGCGCGAAGGAGATGCCGGCGCTGGGCGCCGACGCGGCGATGTCGCCCTGCGCGGCCAGCGCGGCTGAGCGCTGCGGATCGGAGTTGGAGGCCTGCAGTGCCTGGCCGATGCCCCAGGCGGCAAGGGCTCCCACCCCGATGATGACGGCGATGGTGGCGCCGAGCAGGATCAGGGTGGACAGCAGCGTGCGGAACTTGATGACCTCGGAGTTCAGGACGCGCAGGAAGCTGGGGCCCGGGCCGGTGCTGAGGCTGTCGCCAGCCCGGTCGCCTGCCTGGTTGTTTGCAGCGCCGGAGCGCGGCCCGCGGCTCGAGGGATTGGGTTCAAGGGTGGTCGAGCTCATGGCTTAGTTGCCTCCGGCCTGGGCGGGGGCGTGGCCGCCCGTGGTGATCAGTGAGTGGTATTCGACCTCATCCTTGGTCAGTTCCATATAGGCCTCCTCGAGGCTGGCCCGGAGCGGGGTGAGTTCGTAGATCATGACGTGGTTGTCGAGGGCGGTGCGGGCGATCTGCCGGGGCTCCAGCCCGGTGACCTCGAGGAGTTCGTTGTCCTGCACCTGCACGGTGATGCCGGTGCCTGCCAGCAGGCGCATCAGCTGGTCCGGCTGGTCGGTGCGGACGCGGGTGCGCCCCTGGCCCTTGCCGGTGATGATCTCCTGGATCGGCGCGTCGGCGATGATCCGGCCGCGTCCGATCACGATCAAATGGTCCGCGGTGACCGCCATTTCGCTCATCAGGTGGCTGGACAGGAACACGGTGCGGCCCTCGGAGGCGAGGTATTTGACCAGGTTGCGGACCCAGACGACGCCTTCCGGGTCCAGTCCGTTGACCGGCTCGTCCAGGATGATCGTCTGCGGGTCGCCGAGCAGGGCGGCGGCGATGCCGAGGCGCTGGCCCATGCCGAGGGAAAAGCCGCCCACCTTCTTCCTGGCGACCTCGGCCAGACCCGTCATTTCAATGACGTCGTGCACGCGTTTTTTCGGGATGCTGTGCGTGGCGGCCATGGCCCGCAGGTGGTTGTAGGCCGAGCGGCCGGTGTGGACGGCTTTGGCGTCCAGCAGGGCACCGACGTCCCGCAGCGGCGCGTGGTGCCGGTTGAACGGCACCCCGTTGACCGTGACGGAGCCCGACGTCGGCCGGTCCAGTCCCATGATCATGCGCATCGTGGTGGACTTGCCCGCTCCGTTGGGTCCTAGGAAGCCGGTAACCCGGCCCGCCTCGACGGTGAAATTGACTCCGGCGACGGCGGTTTTTTCGCCGTATACCTTGGTCAGGCCTCGTGCTTCGATCATGGAAGCGTTCCTTTGCGTCGCGTGTGGTTGTGTACCCACCACGCTACCGACGCCGCCGCGCGAATGCGCCGCTTTAAGGGTTGATTCAGGGCTGAATCAGGGTAATCCGGACAATGGCGGCATGGCCGCCGCTCAGCCCTCCGGCTGCGGGGAGTAGTACACCAGCCCGCCGTGCTTGACCGAGAACTCGACGGCGCGGACGCCCGGCATGACTTCGCCGTCCACCGCCAGCACCATGGTCGTGTCGCCCGGTTCCACCCGGATCCGGCTGGCTTCGCGCAGGTGGGTGATCCGGGAGGTCGCCACGGTTCCGGTCAGCACCGACCAGAGCAGGCGCAGCCGGGCAAAGGATTCGTCCGCCGTGATCATGCGCAGGTCCAGCACGCCGTCGTCCAGCACCGGCCGGACCAGCGGGGCATGGTCGCGGGGGTAGTAGCGCCCGCGGCCGACGTAAAGGATCCAGAGCTTGTGCCGCACCCCGTCCACGACCAGGGTGCTCGGGGTGCCCGCGGCGAAGGTCCGGAACATGGCGACGACGCCGGCCAGCGGCTTTCCCAGCGCGGGCTGGAGCTGCTCGCGCCGGCGCACCAGGTTGGGGTACAGGCCGATGCTGGCAGTGTTCAGCATCGACAGCTCCAGCTTCTCCGGACTGTCCGGCAGCCCCCGTTCTACCGACACGTGCCCGATGTCCGCTCGCGCCGCCTCCCCTTTGGCGGCGGCGTCGATGGCGGCCTTCAGGGTGCCGGTGCCCGCGTCACGGGCGAAATGGTTGAGCGTTCCGCCCGGCAGCACCAGCAGCGGCAAGGAATGTTCGACGGCGGCCGCCGCGGCGGTGCCCACCGTCCCGTCTCCGCCCCAGACTCCGAGGGCAACGACGCCGGGACGTGTTGCCACCGCCTCGATTCCGGCCGCCACATCCTCTTCGGGGGCAATTTCCTTTATATACGCCTTAGGGAATACTTTCTGCAGGGCCTCGGCCGTCTCATCGGCGTATGAGCCGCCGAGCGTGTTGACCGCGATGCCCAGCCCCTCGCCGTCGGGCAGTGCGGCAGCTCCGACCGGGGTGCGCCGAACCGCGGGGAACGGGGGACGGACCGGCCACCACTTCCTCGTCACGAGGGCCGCCCCCGCCCCGATCGCGGAGCCGAAGAAGACGTCCGAGGGCCAGTGCGCCCCCGTGTGCACCCTGGAGTAGGCGACGCCGGCGGCGACGGGTGCCAGCGCGGTGCCGAGCGCCGGCCGGACCAGCCCCACGCCGAGGGCGAACGCGGCGGCCGACGCGGAGTGCCCGGAAGGCATGGAGGAACTGCTCGGTTGCGGATGAACGAAGCGGAAGACCGGAAGGTGCTCTGGCAGCGGCCGGGCCCGGGGCAGCAGGGTCTTGAAGACAAGGTTGGTCACCGCGGAGGCCACACCCTGCGCCAGCACGCCGTGCAGGGCAGCACGCCGGGTCTTGCCGGGGAAGAGCGCCATCACCGCGGCAATCCCGAACCAGAGCTTGCCCTTATTGGCGGCCGCGGAGAGCCGCCGGAAGAAGTCGTCGTGGCCGCCGCCGGGAACCCGTGAGAGGGACTGGACCAGTCGACGGTCCAGCTTCTCCAGTCGGCGCGGCGTTTTCCCCAGTATGCTTCGCATTTCCCCACCTTACTGCGGGCCCCCTGGATGAGGCGCTGACCCGGGTGCTGGATCCCGGGCCGCTGCTCAGCTGGCGCGCAAGGGCCTCGCGGCGCCGGCGAGCAGCAGAGCAACCAGAATCGGCGCCCCGATAGCCAGCAACGCCAGCCGGATCCCCGTCAGGTCGCCGAGGTAGCCCAGCAGCGGGGGCCCGGCAAGGAACGCGATGTAGCCGAGGGTGGACACGACCGATACCCGGGCCGCGGCGTGCCGGGGGTCGTCGGCCGCGGCGGACATGCCCATCGGAAAGGCGAGGGCTGCTCCCACGCCCCAGAGTGCCGCGCCGGCCGTTGCGAGCCAGATATTGCCGGCGAAGACGAAGAATGCCAGCCCGGCCGCGGCGGCTGCCATGCTGGCCCGCAGCACCGCGACCCGTCCGTAGACGTCGATCGCCCGGCCGCCAAAGAAACGCATGGCCGTCATCGCCAGCACGAAGACGGCGAACAGCAGGGCTCCGGTGGACTGCTCGGCACCCAGGCCGTCCACGGAGGCCTTGGCGATCCAGTCGTTGCCCGCGCCCTCGGTCAGGGTGGCGCCGAGGACGACGACGCCGATCAGCAGGGTGCGGCCGTCCCGCCAGGCGGAAGCGGCCCGCGGCGGCCTGGCCTCGCCGGCAGCAGGTGCCTGCTCCGGTGCGTGCGGCAGGAAGTACCGCGGCGCGATCAGGGTCGCGGCGGCCACCACGGCGGTGATGGCGAGCAGGTGTTCCGGCAGCCCGACGCCGAGCGTCGCTAGACCGGCGCCGACCAGCGCGCCCACGAACGCGCCGCCGCTGAACGCGGCGTGGAACTGCGGCATGATGGTCCGGCCCAGCCGGTGTTCGACGTCGGCCCCTTCGATGTTCTGGGACACGTCCCAGAGTCCGATGCCGATGCCGAGGAAGAAGAGCGAGATGGCCGTACCGGGGACGGCTGCGGCGCCAAGCGAGAGCGCCACCCCTGCGCCCGCCACGGCGGCCAGCAGACCGCCTGCGCGCACGGTGTTGGCGGTTCCGAGCCGGCCTACCACGAGCCCGGCGGTCGGCAGCGCGATCAGCGAGCCGACCGCGACGCACAGCAGCAGGCTTCCCATCTGTCCGGAGGAGATGTGCAGGATCTCGGTCACCGCGGGGATGCGGGCGGCCCAGCTGGCGAATACGAGGCCGTTGATCCCGAAGATCAGGAAGGTCGCTGCGGCCGCCGCCTTCAATTGCGGGGCGGTTGAGGTCCTGGTCATACGATCACTGCTTCCACTGAGTGTTGGGCAAGGAGGGTGAGTTCGTCGGAGCTGAGAGCCTTGTCGGTGACGACGGCGTCCACAGCGTCCAGCGTCGCCACCAGGGCCATGCCACTGGCGTTCCATTTGGATCCGGAGCAGGCAACGATCACCCTGGCTGCCGATTCCAGCCCTGCGCGCTTCACCGCGGCGTCGTCGAGATCATGGGCCAGCAGTCCATCCCGGAGATCCAGCGAACAGGGGGTGACCACGGCTGTGTCGAAGCGCAGTGAGCGGATATTTGCCTCCGTCAGGGGTCCGCGGAAGGACAATTCGCCCGGAACAAGGCTCCCGCCGGGCAACAGGAGCTCAGGGCGGCGCCCGGCCGGGACCTGGTCTGCGGCCAGTTCACTGACGGCCCTCAGCGACATTGGCATGATCGTCATGTCGCGCTGCTGGAGCTGTCGGGCGATCTCCGTGGCCGTCGTGCCGCTGTCGAGCCAGATACGGCCACGGTCCTTGAGCATCGCCGCAACCGCGGCGGCAATCCGCACCTTGGCTGCGTGCTCCTCCAGCTCGCGCTGCCCGTACCCGGGGTTCTCGCCCTGCAGCAGCAGACTGACTGCCCCGCCGTGGACCCGGCGCAGGACGCCGTGACCGGCCAGACCGTCCAGATCGCGCCGGATCGTCGCGCCGGAGGCTGCGCAGGCGGCCATTAGCTCATCCACGCTCACGCGTTCCCGGTGGCGAAGGAGCTCGCCGATATAGCGATGCCGCTCATCCGTGTTCATGAGCAAATAATACCAGTCGGTGATCATTTGATCATCAAATGATCACTTCATCGGCTGGCGCTACCTCAGCGGACGCGCTCGACGCGTTTTTCGTCCCACACCGGCTCGGCCGATTCGTAGACCTTGCCGTCCGAGCCGAAAACCAGGAAGCGGTCGAAGGTGCGGGCGAACCAGCGGTCGTGCGTGACGGCCAGGACCGTGCCCTCGAAGTGGTCGATGGCGCGTTCCAGTGCCTCGGCCGAGTGCAGGTCCAGGTTGTCCGTGGGCTCGTCGAGGAGCAGCAGGGTGGCGCCGGAGAGCTGCAGCAGCAGGATCTGGAACCGGGCCTGCTGGCCGCCGGACAGGGATTCGTACTTCTGCTCCGACTGCGACGCCAGGCCGTAGCCGTCCAGCGCCCCGGCCGCCGCCTCGCGTCCCAGCCCGGAGCGGTGTTCGTCGCCGCGGTGCAGGATCTCCAGCAGGGTCTTGCCGAGCAGGTCGGGCCGGACGTGGGTCTGGGCGAAGAACCCGGGCCGGATCCGGGCGCCGAGTTTCACGGCGCCCTCGTGCGGGACCTCGGCGATCTCCACATCGGAGACGGGCAGGTGCTCGCGTTCCGGGTCGGTGCCGCCGGTCGCAAGCAGTCGCAGGAAGTGGCTCTTGCCGGAACCGTTGGAGCCGAGCACCCCGACCCGGTCGCCGAACCAGACCTCGGTGGAGAAGGGCTTCATCAGCCCGGTGAGCTCCAGCTTCTCGGCCACGATGGCGCGCTTGGCCGTGCGGCCGCCCTTGAGCCGCATCTGCACGTTCTGCTCGATCGGCAGCGCCTCGGGCGGGCCGGCCTCGAGGAACTTCGCCAGCCGGGTCTGCGCGGCGTGGTACCGGTTGGCCATGTCGGAGCGGAACGCGGCCTTGTTCTTGTACATGTTGACGAGTTCCTTGAGCTTCACGTGCTCCTCGTCCCAGCGTTTGCGCAGCTCCTCGAAGCGGGCGTTGCGGTCAGCGCGGGCGTCGACGTAGGAGCCGAAGCCGCCGCCGTGGATCCAGGCGCCGGCGCCGTTGATGCCGGGCTCCAGGGTCACGATGCGGCCCGCGGCGTTGTTCAGCAGCTCGCGGTCGTGGCTGATAAAGAAGACGGTCTTCTTGGAATCGTTGAGCTTGGCTTCCAGCCAGCGCTTGCCCGGGACGTCAAGGTAGTTGTCCGGCTCGTCGAGCAGCAGCAGCTCGTCGGGTCCGGCAAACAACGCCTCCAGGACCAGCCGCTTCTGTTCGCCGCCGGACAGGCTCGACGCCGGCCGGTGCTGCGCGCGGTCGAAGGGCAGGCCGAGGGCGGCCATGCAAACCTCGTCCCAGACGGTCTCGACGTCGTAACCGCCGGCGTCGCCCCAGTCCACGATCGCCTGTGCGTATTTCATCTGGGTGGGCTCGTCGTCGTGCTCGATCATCGCCAGTTCCGCCTCGTCGACGGCGCGCGCGGCGGCCGCGAGTGCGGGCGGGGCGGCGGAGACCAGCAGGTCGCGGACCGTGGAGTCGTCCCGCACCTGGCCGACGAACTGGCGCATGATGCCCATGTTTCCGGAGCGGCCGATCACGCCTTCGTCCGGAACGAGGTCGCCGGAAATGATCCGGAACAGCGTCGTCTTGCCAGTTCCGTTCGGCCCGATCAACGCCGTCTTGGTGCCGTCGGGGACCTTGAACGTCACCCCGTTGAGCAGCTGGGTGCCGTCGGAGAGGAAGTAGTCGATGCCGGAAACGTCAATATGAGCCACACAGCAATCTTCCCACGGCCCTTTCGGACCGTCCGCCGTTAGCCGGCGGCGGAAGTCAGGAATTCCTTGAGCAGCGGCCCGGAGGTAGTGGCGCCGAGGCCGCCGTCTTCCACGAACACGGCGACCGCGAGGTCTCCGTGCACGGCGACGATCCAGGCGTGGGTCTTCGGCGGGTTGTCCTTGCCGAATTCGGCGGTCCCGGTCTTGGCGCCGACGGGGGCACCGGGCACCGAGGCGAGGAAGCCGGCGTGGCCCGAGGTCACCACGGCGCGCATCATGTCCGCCAGGGACGCCGCTTCCGCGGCGGTCACCGGTTTGCCGGACGACTTTGCGGGTGCCGGGGCGGACGACGACGGCACCGCCGTCGGTCCCTCAGAGGGTGCCGGACTTCCCGCGGCCGCCGCGTTCGGGTTGAGCACGAGCTGCGGCGACACCGGCGCGCCCTTGGCGACGGACCCGGCCATGACGGCGGCCGCCAGCGGGGAGAGCAATACCTTGCCCTGCCCGATCATGGAGGCGGCGTGTTCGGTGCCTTCAGCCTCGCCCGGGACCGATCCCAGGAAGGCCGCAGCGCCCAGCGATGGCGCCTCCACGGCGACACCGAGGGAGGTGGCCGCAGACTCGAGCTGGGCCTGGCTGACCTTGCCCCGGGCGTTGATGAAGGCGGTGTTGCAGGAATGCGCGAAGGCGTCGCGCAGGGTTACCGACCCCAGCGAGGAGGCGGGGTAGCCCTCGGCGTTCTTGAAGGTCCGGCCGTCTACGGTGAGGGTGGGCGGGCAGTCCACTTTGGAGTCCGGGGTCATCCCGTTGCGGAACATCGCGAGCGAGTCCACGATTTTGAAGATGGATCCGGGGGCGTACTGGCCGAGCAGGGCGGTGTCGTAGCCGTTGCTGCCGGGGCCGGAGGCGGCGGCCAGGACCGCGCCGCTGGAGGGGCGGAGGGCGACGACGGCGGACGCCGGACCGACGTCGGCCAGCACGTCCTCGGCCAGTTGCTGCAGCCGCGGGTCCAGGGTGGTCTTGAGCGGGGTTCCGGGCTTCATCGGCTCCTGGAACAGGACGCGGCGGCCGTTGTTGAGAAGTTCCTGCCGTTGTTCCGCGGTCAGGCCCTCGGTCTGGGCGAAGACCTGGATGCCGCTGGTACCGCGCAGTTGGGCGTCGTACTGCTGCTGGAGGCCGCCGGTGCCGGTGGTGTCTCCGGCCCGGAGTGCACCGCCGGACTTTTCGATCTGCTCGGCACTGGCCTCACCCACGGCGCCCAGCACGGCGCGGGCGAAGCCGCGCGTGGGCGCGAGTGGCAACGAGTCCGGGATGGCCCGGGCGCCGGGAATCGCGGCGATTTGTTCATCCGTGATGGTCCGGCCGGCCTGGCGCAGCGTGATCGCCGCGACGAAGGCCGACGGTCCGGAGTCCGTGACCTGCTTGGTGTAGGCGGCGGGGTCCACGCCCACCAGCCGCGCCAGTTTGCCCGCGGGGCCGGCCGGATCCGCGGCTTCCAGTTGCGCCTTGTCGATGCCGACGTGGACCACCGGCCGGTAGGTGACCAGCTTTGCGCCGCCGGCGCCGAGGATATCGGCCCGCTGCGGGGAATCGCTGGAGGTACCGAGGACTTCAGTGTCCGCGAGGCCCGGCACCAGCAGCTCCGGGCTCCACACGGTCTGCCATTTGCCGTCCGCCTTCTTCAGCTGTGCGGACACGGTGTACTTCCACTCGCCTGCGCCGATCTTCCAGCTGTAGTCCAGCGGGACCGTGGCGGTGTCCTTCTCCAGCACCAGGTCCCCGGCGGTAACGGTTGGTTTTGCCGGGTCAAGCGCCTTGAAGACCGCCTTGAGCCGCTCGTTCGCCTGGCCGGAATCCTTGCCGTCAAAGGCCACGGAACCGACGTCGAGCGCCGCGACTGCCGAGGCCAGTTGCTTCGCCGCATCCTGGGCGCCGGAGCGGCCGTCGTCGCACGCCACGAGCGAGGCGCCAAAGACCAGACCGACAAGAGCGAGCGAGAGCTTCTGAATTTTCCCCATGGCGCCATTATGCCCCGCGGCACGGACAGCTCCGTGTCACAGGGACCAGGCCCGCAGGGCAGGCCGCCCACCTGTGGCTAGCCCCGGCGGATGATCCGCCGCTGCGCGGCCACAGCGATGGCGGCCGTTCGGTTGTCCACGCCCAGTTTCCCGTAGATGTGCACCAGGTGCGTCTTCACCGTCGCCTCGGAAATGAACAGCTGCCTGGCGATGGCCCGGTTCCCCAGGCCGGTGGCCAGCAGTTCGAGCAGCTGGATCTCCCGGGCGGAAAGGGCCGGCTCGGGGTTCCGGATCCGCCCCAGCAGCCGCGCGGCTACTTCCGGCGCCAGCGCTGTCTGGCCCGCAGCGGCAGCCAGGACCGCCTGGCGGATCTGCTCCGGCGGCGCGTCCTTGAGCATGTACCCGCTCGCGCCCGCCTCCACGGCAGCAAGGATGTCCGCGTCGGTATCAAAGGTGGTGAGGATCAGCACGGGCGGCCCTGGCGTCCCGGCCTCGCCGGCTTTGATCCTGCCCGTCGCGGTGACCCCGTCCATGCCGGCGCCCATCTGCAGGTCCATGAGTACGACGTCGACCGGCTCGCCCAGGGTGCGCAGGCGCGCCAGCGCAGCCAGGGCGGCGGCTCCGTCCGCCGCTTCCGCGGCGACGGTGATGCCCTCGAAGTCCGTGAGCATGGCCCGCAGGCCGGCGCGGACGACGGGGTGGTCGTCGACGAGGAGGACGCGGATTTGGTTCACGGTTCTTCCTTCCCGAGCGGCAGCCGGATGGCCACTACCGTGCCGTCCCCGGGCGCGGATTCGAGGTCGATGGTCCCGGCCAGCGCTGCAACCCGGTCCCGCAACGATTTCAGCCCGTAGCCGGATCCGTCGGCCCGGTCCGGCACCGCAGAGGGGTCAAAGCCGTCGCCGTCGTCGAATATGTCCATGGCCACTTCGGTGCCCAAAAAGGACAGGGTTACGACGGCGGTGCGGGCGTCTGCGTGGGCCCACACGTTGGCGAGGCTGGCCTGCGCGGCGCGAAGCAGGGTGGTCCGGTACGGGTTGGGAAGTTCCGCCGGGGTTCCGTCGATTTCCAGGCGGCAGCGCAGGGCCTTGCCCCGGGCGGCCGCCTCTGTTTCGGTCTGTTCGCACAGCCGGCGCAGGCTGTCCACGAGCGGGTTTTGTTCAAGCTCGGGGGGCTGCAGGCCGCGGACAAAGTTGCGCGCCTCGGCCAGGTTGGCGGCCGCGGTTTCCTGGACGGTCCGGAGCCGGTTCCGGGCCGTCCCGGTGTCTCCGGCTTCCAGCGCCTGCTCGGCCGAGCGTCCCATCAGGATGATGCTGGAGAAGCCCTGGGCCAGGGTGTCGTGGATTTCGCGGGCCAGGCGGCTCCGTTCCGCCAGGGTTCCGGCGTCGTGCTGGCTGCGGGCAAGCTCCGCGCGGGTGCGGCGCAGTTCCTCAGCCGCGAGACGCTGATTTTCTGCCTCCGAGTACAGCGCACGGTAGGCCAGGCCGGTGACGACGGCGAATGCTGCTCCGAAACCCGGTCCGAGCAGCATCGGCAGCTGCAGGGCGTTCCCCGGACCGCCGTTGTGGAACCAAAGCGACGTGACCACCAGCAGCGTGCTGGCGGCGATTGCGGCCAGAGCCGGACCCCTGGGCAGCAGGTGCAGCTGAAGGAAGAACAGCGGGAAGGCGAGCCAGACGAAGTCTGCGCTGCCCCAGACCAGCAGCAGCCAGAGCAGGCAGACAGCAGCCAGCCACCAGGTGGAATAGGGCCGCGGATCGAAGCGTCCCGGCCGGACCGAGTGGCGTTTCTCCAGCGCCGTGCCCGCAAGGTAAACACCGGCAAGGCACAGGACCAGGCCCAGGCTGAGCCAGCCGGCGCCGTGGATCCCGGCCGCCAGCAGCCTGACCAGCGCCACGAGCAGCAGCACGGCGAATCCCACGTGCAGGCTGACCCGCAGGACCCGCAGGATGACGGCCGCGTCCGTGGGGTTCCCCTCCGCCCCGCTGCTTCTGCCGTCCATGCTTTCAGCCTAGCGCCGGGCGGCCGCCAGTTCCCCGGAAACGGGCTGAACCGGGGCCCGGCGGGCCAGGATCAACCTTTTGGTTGACTGCCGGACCAACCCGACGGCCGCGGCGGACCATCCCCAGGCCTGATGGCACGGCCGCCCCGCGCCGGGAGAGTGGAAGGGAGGCCAACAACCACCAGAAAAAGGACACCCATGTTTCTCGCCATCCGCGACATCCGCTTCGCCAAGGGCCGCTTCGCCCTGATGGGCGGCGTCGTCGCCCTCATCACCCTGCTGCTGGTGATGCTCTCCGGACTGACCGCCGGGCTCGGCAACCAGTCGACCTCCGCCATCGCGGGGCTGCCCGCGGACCAGCTTGTCTTCGGCGCACCCGCCGGCAGCAGCTCCGAGGCCTCCTTCACCGAATCCGAGGTCACCGGCGCCCAAGTTGCCGGCTGGTCCGACCGCGACGGCGTCAGCACGGCCGAGGCCCTGGGCATCAGCCAGGGCCGGCTGCAGGCCCTCGGTGCGGGGGGAGTCCCGACCGGGACGGCGAATGTGGCCGTCTTCGGCACCGGCGCCGGCAGCAGCCTCTCCCCGGCCCCGGCGGCCGAGGGCACCGTGGTGGTCGGGACCGCTCTGGCCAAGGAGCTCGGCCTCACCGTCGGCAGCCGGGTCGCGGTGGGCGGCACCGAACTGTCGGTATCGGCCGTGGTGCCGGAGCAGTGGTACTCGCACACCGGCGTCGTCTGGACCACGCTGGCGGACTGGCGGAAGCTGGCCCACCTTGCCGGGAAAGAAGCCCTCGGCACCGTGATCGCGGTCAGCTTCGACGACGGCGCCGACGTCGATGTCGCCGCAGCCAACCAGGCGGCCGGAACAGTCAGCGCCACCCGGGAGGGCTCCTTCCAGGCGCTTGGCTCCTACCGCAGCGAGAACGGTTCGCTCGTGCTCATGCAGGCATTCCTCTACGGCATCTCCGCGCTGGTGATCGTGGCCTTCCTGACCGTGTGGACTGTGCAACGCACGCGGGACATCGCTGTGCTCAAGGCCCTGGGCGGTTCCTCGAACTATGTGCTGAAGGACGCCATGGTGCAGGCCGCGGTCGTCCTCGTGGCCGGGGCAGCCGCCGGAGGCACGGCGGGTGCACTCGGCGGCCTGCTCGCCGCGCGGGCCGCCCCGTTCCTCACCACACCGCAAACCACCTTGCTGCCGATCGCCGGGATCGTCGTCCTGGGCCTCGCGGGCGCCGCGCTGGCGGTGCGGGGCGTCACCCGCATCGACCCGCTGCTGGCGCTCGGCGGCAACTGAAAACCCCGGCGCCCACCGCCCTTCCCCGAGCACACGAACATTCCTTGAAAGGCATATGTATGGAAACCGCACTGAAGCTCAGCAACGTCACGCTGGAATACCCAGATGGCGAGGGGGTCCTGCGGGCCCTCGACGACGTCAGCCTGGAGGTGCACCGTGGCGAATTCGTCTCGCTGGTGGGGCCCTCGGGTTCGGGAAAATCGTCGCTGCTGGCCGTGGCCGCCACCCTGGTCCGGCCCACGGCCGGGTCAGTCATCGTGGCGGACCGCGACGCCGGCGCCGTTCCGGATGCGGGGCGGACCGCACTGCGACGGGACAGCATCGGCATCATCTTCCAGCAGCCGAACCTCCTGCCGTCCCTTACCGCGGCCGAACAGCTCGTGATCGCCGCCCACCTGCGGGCCGAGCCGCTCCGCGCTGCGAGGATCAGGGCCGCGGAACTGCTGGGACGGGTGGGCCTCGGATCCGTGCTCGACAAACGCCCGCACCAGCTCTCCGGCGGCCAACGCCAGCGTGTGAACATTGCCCGTGCCCTGATGGCCGACCCCGCGGTGCTGCTGGTCGACGAGCCGACGGCGGCGCTCGACCACGAGCGGAGCGCGGAGATCGTCCGGCTGCTCCGCCAGGTCACGGATGAGTTCGGCGTGGCGACCCTGATGGTCACGCACGACACCGGGATGCTTTCCTACACCGATGCCGTGGCGACGATGCGTGACGGCCGCCTTTCGGCCGCCGGAATGCTCGCGCCGGCACCCTAGGCGGGGTCGGCCGGGCCCTGACTGGCCTCTTGGCGGCCCAGCCCCGGGACCGGCATCCCGAAGATGTCTTTCAAGGCGTGCCTGGCGGCGTGGAGGCCGGGCATGCCGGTCACTCCCGGTCCGGGCGGCGTCGACGAGGAACAGAGGTACAAGCCCGGAACTGGGGTCCGCCACGGCACCGGGCTGAGCACCGGCCTGCGGAACATGCCCCGCAGGTCCATCGCCCCGGCACTAAAATCGCCGCCGACATAGTTCTCGTTGTAGTCGGCGAGTCCCGCCGCCGTCGTCACGCGGCAGGCCACCACCAGCTCCCGGAAGCCGGGGGCGAAACGTTCCAGCTGCGCGGTAACGGCCTCGCCCATGTCCACGGTGGACCCGGCCGGAACGTGGCAGTAGCTCCAGAGGATGTGCCGGCCGGCGGGGGCGCGGCCGGCATCGAAGCGGGAGGGCTGCGAGACCAGGACATACGGCCGTTCCGGGTGCCGGCCGGCGGCCACAAGGTGTTCCGCCTCGGCGGTTTCGGCCCGGGTGCCGCCCACGTGGACGGTGCCGGCGTCGGCGAGTTCCGCAGCGGCCCACGGAACCGGACCGGAGAGGATGAAATCGACCTTGCACGCGGCGTTGCCGAAGCGGAAGGACTCAAGGGCGCGGGTATAGCCGGGCGGCAGGCGGTCGCCGGCAATCCGAAGCAGTCCGGGGGGTGCCACGTCCAGCAGGGTGGCCCGGACCGGAGGCAATTCCGCCAACGAGCCGATCCGCACCCCGGTCTGCACCACACCGCCGTGGGCCTCGATGTCCGCCACCATCGCCCGCGCGATGGCTGCGGATCCGCCTACCGGGATCGGCCAGCCGCCAGCGTGCCCCAGCGCACCCAGCAGCAGGCCTGCGCCGGCCGCGGGCAGCGTCGGCAGGGGGGCCACGGCATGCGCGGCAACCCCGCTGAGCAGGGCCGGAGCCAGCTCGTCCCGGAACCTCGCGCCCCACCAGCGGGTACCCTGCTCGAGGGTGCGTAGTCCGAACATGGCGGCCGCCACCGGCTGCCGCGGTATCCGCAGCAGCTGGTTCAGCGTCAGATCGGCAACGCCCTCGAGCCGGTCCACCAGCGGGGACATGAGCCGCCGGTAAGCTTCGCCGTCGCGGCCCAGGGCCGCCACCGTCCGCTCCAGCGAGCGGTAACCCAGCGCCGCCCGGCCGCCGTCAAGCGGTGCACCGTGGGAGAGCTCGGGTACCTCCAGCCGGATCCGCCCGGACAGCTCGAACTCACGGAAGAAGGGCGAGGCCAGGGCCATCGGGTGCACCGCCGAGCACACGTCGTGGAAGTGTCCCGGCTCGATGAGTTCCGTGGTCCGGAGGCCGCCGCCAACGGAAGCGGCCGCCTCGTAGACGTGCACCGCGAGCCCCGCCCGGGCCATTGTCACTGCTGCGGCCAGCCCGTTGGGACCGGAACCGACGACGGCGACGTCAGGCACGGGACTCAGCGTCCGCATGGGCGCGCCGCCACGGCAGCACGGACGCTGCGGGGCGCCGCACGTCCAGCCGCAGCCAGTCGGCGGCGCCGTCGAAGGGGCCGCCGTGCGGGTCATCGGTGCCGCCGCGGCGGACGACGTCGTAGCTCGGGTCGAGGATGTCCCACACCACACGCGCCATGAGGTAGCCGGTGGCGAGCATGTGGGCGAGGACGGCAAGGACGTAGTACGGCATGTCGATGTTGTGCTGTGTGGCGCCGCCGCTGGTCACCTGGCCGAGGTACATCCAGATGGCGGCCCAGTGCAGGCCCTCAATGGACTGCCAGATCAGGAAGTCCCGCCATCTGGGCCGTGCCAGCGCCAGCAGCGGGATCAACCAAATCACGAACTGCGGCGAATACACCTTGTTGGTGAGGATGAAGGCGGCCACGATCAGGAACACCAGCTGGGCCAGCCTCGGCCTCCGCGGCGCCGCGAGGGCAAGGGCGGCGATCAGCACGCAGGCGAACAGGAAGAGGTTGAGGGCCAGGCCGTTGATGACCTCGGCTTCCAGCGGCTTCCAGCCCAGGCGTCCGGCCACCAGGTTGTAGGCGAACCAGGGTGAGCTGTAGCCCGCCGGGCGTGATTCGGTGAACTGGTAAAAGTACTTCCAGCCGGCCGGGTCGCCCGCGGCGGCCGGGATGTTAACGGCCAGCCAGGTCGCGACGGCGGCGCCGGCGGTGACCAGGAAGGCGCGAATTTTGCCGGTGCGGAGCGCCAGCAGCAGGACCGCGCCCAGGATCAGCAGCGGGTAGAGCTTGGTCGCGGTGCCCAAGCCAATGAATAGGCCGGCAAGAAGCAGCTTGTTCCTGGAGAAGAAGTACATGCCCAGGGCCAGTAGCGCGACGGCCCACATGTCCCAGTTGATGAAGCCGGCGAGGACGATGCCCGGGGCCAGGGCCACCATGGCGGCGTCCCAGGACCGGCGTCGGGCGGTGCGGGCGGTGGCCAGCACGGTGACGATCCAGACGGCGGCGATCAGGGTCGCGTTGACGTCGAAGTAGGCCAGGACGCGGGAATTGCTGACGCCCTCACCGGGAACCAGGAGTGCAGTGGCGCCGGCGATGAAGCCCATCAGCACGGGATATTCGAAGAAGCTGCCTGCGGTGACAAAAGGGAAAGCCCCGTCGCCCAGACCGCGGTTCTTGAACAGCTCGGGGAAGTCCGAGTAGCAGGTCGCGTAGAACTGGCCGGGGGATTCCCAGCCCTTGCTGCGGCAGTACCCCTTCAGCAGCAGCCCCGCCAGGGCGGCCAGGACGGTGAGCAGGACGAGGACCCGTTCCACGGTGAAGAGCCCGGGGGAGACGACGCCGGGGGCCGTGCGGCGGCCGAGCGGGCCACCGATGAGTTCGGTGAAATTCCGCAGCAGCAGGTCGCTGCGGCTTGGGACTACCAGTCGGGTCCGCTTGCGGTTCTCCGGCGGCATTGTCTCCTGCATGCCTCGAGCTTACCGGGGCCGCCGTACTGTGCGGCGGCAGGACCCGGATGCAAGTCCGCGGATGGCCACGGCGGCAAGAACGGCGGTTAAATGGGGGAGCCCACGCGTCGCCGCGTGAGCTCCTTGCGGATCGGTTCCGATGCTTGTCATCAGCGGATCAGTCCCATCTGGTGCATGGCGAGGAAGATGTCTTCGCGCCGCTGCTCAAGCAGCTGGGCGTTGAACTGCGTCTTGTCCTTGCGCACCGGGTGCGAGTTGAAGATCAGTACGTCCTGCAGTTTTCGGATCATGGTGGTCACCTCCCCTCGGAAGTCATGGTGGAGACGTTGGTTCCGCGGGCCCCGACGGGTGGCGGCGCGGGCGGTGGAGCTCGTTGCGATAGTCACGGTTGACCTTTCGTTGCTTTCGGAAATGGAAAGTAATTGGGCATGACAATTAAGGCCCCTGGAAATGGAAGAATAAGACCCTAATTAGGCAAAGAAATGCCCGGTATTAATTGAGGGATTCCGCAAAGCGGAAGAATGGCCCCTGGACGCATGGCGCCGCAACCCCAACAAGAAGCTGGGTTCCGAACTATGGGGATGTTGCGCAACCGCGTGGTTCCGCTGGGTCAGACCGTTCCGTACAGGCCACCCCGGAGGGATGGACCTGGCAATCCTTCTGCGCCGGCTTCAGGCCGGGAGCGCGGAAATCAGCAGGCGGGCAGTCCGACTTTCGGGCGCGCGGCAACGACAGAGGCCGGGGTGGCGGTGAAGGTGTACATCCATCCGCTAGTCAAAGTAATCATTTTCCCAACCTCCTTTTCTGTTCTGCCGTGGCTCCGGCTGACTGGCCGGGCGACGCGCGCCGTGACCCCGGCAAGTCGCTCTGGGGTCAGGAATAAAAATACATCATGAATGTGCCCGTTGGCCACAGAATTCATAAAGATTCTGCAAAAACTTTTCCAAGCGGGGTTTTATAGTCCCCATCTGACGACGGCAGGTGTCTTTTTGTCCCAGCCAAGCGTGCAGACTTTCGCGGTTCCAAGCACAAAGTGCCGGCCCTCGTGGGCGTCGAGTCCCAGCCAGCGGGCGGTAAGGATCCGGGAGAAGTGTCCGTGCGCCACGATCAGCACATTGTCCAGGCCGGACTCGAGCACGCGGGCCACGATCTTGTCAGCGCGGGCGGCTACGTCGTCGAGGGACTCCCCGTTGGGAACCCCGTGGGTCCAGATCAGGTAGTCGGGATTGTCCTTGCGGATCAGGTCGGAACTGATGCCCTCGTACTCGCCGTAGTCCCACTCCACGGCCAGTGGCTCCTGCTGGGCATCCGGGAATCCCGCGAGTTCCGCGGTCCGTCGTGCCCGGCGCAGCGGCGAGGTCAGGACGAGGTCGAAGTCGACGGCGTCGAGCACCTTCCGCGCCTCCACGGCCTGTTGCTCGCCTTCCACCGTGAGCGGAAGGTCGGTCAGGCCGGTGTACTGCCCGCTCTTGGACCACTCCGTTTCGCCGTGGCGCAGGATCCAGAGCTGCGGGCGGGGGGCGTTGGAAGGTGCAATCACTTAGGACTCCTCTGTTGGGGAAACGTCGACGGCGGCAGCTTCCGGCTGCGCCGCCCACCATTCGTGCAGCTTGGCTTCGGCCACGGCTGGCTCCAGCGGTCCGTGTTCCATCCGTTCCTCCAGCAGGAACTTGTAGGCCCGCCCCACCACGGGCCCCGGTTTGAGCCCCAGCAGCGCCATGATCCGGCCGCCGTCGAGGTCGGGGCGGACGGCCTCGAGGGACTCCTGCTCGCGCAGGGCGGCGATGCGCGCCTCAAGGTCGTCGTAGGCGAAGGCGAGCCTCTCGGCCTTGCGCTGGTTGCGGGTGGTCACGTCCGAGCGGGTCAGCCGGTGCAGGCGCTCCAGCAGCGGGCCGGCGTCGGTGACGTAGCGGCGGACCGCCGAGTCGCTCCAGCCCGCATCGCCGTAGCCGTAGAAGCGCATGTGCAACTCCACCAGCTTGGCCACAGCCTTGATGGTGTCGTTGTCGAAGCGGAGCGCCTTCATCCGCTTCGAGGTGAGTTTGGACCCCACCATGTCGTGATGGCGGAAGCTCACCGCCCCGCCGGGCTCGAAGCGGCGCGTGGCGGGCTTCCCGACGTCGTGCATGAGGGCAGCGAACCGCAACACGAAGTCAGGGCCGGGCACCGGCCCGTCAGCCTCCGATTCCAGCGCCGCGGCCTGTTCCAGGACCTGCAGGGAGTGTTGGTACACGTCCTTGTGGCGGTGGTGCTCATCGGATTCGAGGCGCAGGGCGGAGACCTCGGGCAGCACGAATTCCGCCAGCCCCGTCTCCACCAGCAGGTCCACGCCGGTCCGGGGCCGGGCGGCGCAGATGAGCTTGACCAGTTCGTCCCGCACGCGCTCGGCGGAGATGATCTTGATCCGCTCGGCCATTTTCGTCATCGCCTGGCGCACGTCCGGGTGCACGCTCACGCCCAACTGGGCGGCGAAGCGGGCGGCGCGCATCATCCGCAGCGGGTCATCGGAGAAGGAGTCCTCCGGCGAGCCGGGAGTCGCGAGCGTGGAGGAGTGCAGGTCCCGGACGCCGCCGAACGGATCCACCAGCTCCAGCGTCGGCAGCCGCAGGGCCATGGCGTTGATGGTGAAGTCGCGGCGCAGCAGGTCATCGGTGAGCGAGGATCCAAACGCCACCACGGGCTTGCGCGATTCCGGATCGTAGGCCTCCGCGCGGTAGGTGGTGATCTCGATCTGGAACCCGGCTTTGCGCATGCCGATCGTCCCGAAGGCGCGCCCGATCTCCCAGTAGTTGTCCGCCCACTTCTTGATCAGCGCAACCGTCTGGTCCGGCGTCGCGTCCGTCGTGAAGTCCAGGTCCGGCGAGACCCGGCCCAGGAAGAGATCGCGGACGGGTCCGCCCACCAGGGAGAGTTCGTGACCGGCGTCGACAAAGCGCTGCCCAAGCTCGAGGACCACCGGATCTACCTGGAAATCGACAGTGTGGGAGTCAGTCTGGTGATGTGCGTGCGCCATAGTCTCTTAAGCTTGTCAGAAATCCCGGCCAGCACCACACCATGGCGGTCCTCGATCCGCCGGTGGCCACGGTGCGAAGAGACGGATGCGTCAATCCAGTTTTCCGCCCGGCCACTTTCCTGTCATGTTTAGGTCATCAAGTCCGGGCAAGAGTCGTTAGAGTGGACTTCATGGCCCATCCCGTACCGAGCGCTCCCGGCAGGAGGACAAACGCACCGTTGCCATCGGCAATCGGTGCCAACGTCGCGCCTGCGCAGCACCCGGGACAGGCTTCCCTGCCGACCGTCGAGGAAATCTCCGCCGGCGGCGTCGTGGTGGACACCTCCGACGCCGAGTTGCGGGTCGCCATCATCGCGCGCCTCAACCGGGGCGGCCGCCTCGAATGGTGCCTGCCGAAGGGCCACCCGGAGGGCAAGGAAAGCAACGAGGAAGCCGCGGTCCGCGAAATTGCGGAGGAAACCGGGATCGAGGGCAAGATCCTCGCACCGCTCGGCAGCATCGATTACTGGTTTACCGTCAGCGGGCACCGCGTCCACAAGACCGTCCATCACTATCTGCTGCAGTCCACCGGCGGGGAACTGACGATCGAGAACGATCCGGACCAGGAAGCGGTGGACGTCGCTTGGGTCCCCATCCACGAGCTCGCCCGCAAGCTCTCCTTTCCGAATGAGCGCCGCATCGCGGACCTCGCCCGGGAAGTCCTGCCCGAACACCGCTAAGGCTTCCGGCTGCGGCCTCTCCGCGCCGGACCACCGGCGGCCGGACGGCCGGCAACCCGCGCCGCCCGGGAGTCCGGATTACGCACAAAGGCGCGCCCGGGTGAGACGATGAAGATAATGTCTGCCGCCAAGCCCCATTCCGAAAAGTCCGTCACCTCCGGTACTGCCGCCCCTCAGGCCGCCCACGCCGGAGAGGCGCGGTCCAGCGCCGTCATGGCCGCCGGAACCTTGGTTTCGCGTTTCCTGGGCTTCGGCAAGACCTGGATGCTGGGAGCCGCCCTGGGCCTCGGCTCCACGGTCACCGACACCTTCATCAACGCCAACAACCTGCCAAACCTGATCTTCCTGCTGGTGGCCGGCGGGGTGTTCAATGCCGTCCTGGTGCCGCAGATCATCAAGGCCAGCAAGGCGCCGGACCGCGGGGCGGACTACATCAGCCGCCTGCTGACCCTGGCCGTTGTCGTGCTGCTTTCCCTGACGCTGCTGGTGACCCTCCTTGCGCCGTGGGTGATTGAACTGACCACACAGGGCTATTCGCCGCAGCAGAAGTCGCTGGCTGTGGCCTTTGCGTTCTGGTGCCTTCCGCAGATCTTCTTCTACGGCCTGTACGCCCTGCTCACCCAGGTACTCAACGCCAACGGCGCCTTCGGTCCGGCCATGTGGGCGCCGATCCTGAACAATATTGTCGCGATTGCCGGCCTGGGCATGTTCATCGGAATCCTTGGCGCCAACGAAATAAATCCGCACACGCTCGACAACTGGGGCTCTTTCCAGACCTTCCTGGTGGCGGGGTTCTCCACGATTGGCGTGGTGGCGCAGACCGCTATCCTGCTGGTCCCGGTCTTCCGGCTGCGGCTGGGCCTGCGGCCGCGTTTCGGCTGGCGCGGGGTGGGCCTGGGCCAGGCAGCGAAACTGAGTGTGTGGACGCTGGCCACCGCGGCCGCGGGGCAGCTGGCGTTCCTCTATGTCATGCGCATCGCCACGATCCCGGGTGCCGAGCGGCTCCGGCTGGAACGCGCGGGGGACCACGCCACGGCGGCAACCCTGCCCGGCAACGCCGTGCTCGAAGTGGCCAGCCAGCTTTACCTGCTCCCGCACTCCATCATTGCGCTCTCGCTGGCCACGGTGCTGTTCAACCGCATGACCCGCGCCTCCCAGGACGGCAACCGGGCCGAGCTCCGGCGGGCCTTGTCCCATGGCCTGCGCACCATGGCCGTCGCCACGGTCTTCGGCGCACTGGCGCTCTTCGCCCTCGCGGGACCGCTGGGCATGTTCTTCTCGGGCGGCCACAAACAGGACGGCGTCATGCTGGCCCAGACGCTCACCATCCTGGCGCTCAGCACCCCGTTCATGAGCGCGAACTTCATGATGTCCAGGGTGTTCTACGCGAACGAGGATGCGCGGACCCCGTTCTTCATCCAGCTGGTGCTGGCCCTGGTCAACGTGGTGTCGGCGTTCTTCATCCAGTTCCTGCCCTTTGACCAGATCATCTTCGCGATCGCGGTTCTCTACACCGGCGGCAACATCCTCTCGGTCATGGTCAGCGCCTTCTTCCTGCGCCGGCTCCTCGGGCACCTCGACGGTCCGCGTGTGGCCAGCTCCTATATCCGCATGGGCTACGCCGCGCTCGGCTCGGCCATCGCCGGCGCTGGCGCCCTGTGGCTGATGGGCAGCTACCAGGCCGACGGCTTCGCCTGGAGCAGCCGGCCCGCAGCCCTGGTGACGGTCGTCGTCGTCGGGCCCGTCATGCTGGCCGTCTACTTTGTCCTGCTGAAAGTCCTCCGGGTTACGGAACTGCAGGACCTGCTGCAGCCGCTGCTGGGCCGCCTGCGGCGCACTCCCGCCGCCCCCGGCCCGGAAACCGCGCCGGAGCTTGGAGCCGAAGCGGGCGCCGGTGAAGCCGTCGCGCGCGAAGTTCCGGCACCGCCCCGCCCGGCGCCGGAACGCGCCACCACATCGGTGGATACCGGCCTGATTCCCCGGATCTCGGGCGAATTCGACGCCGCCTCCTTCCGTGCCGGCCCCGACCTGGGTAGCGGGGATGTCCGGGGCTGGGCGGCCGACGGCGGTTACCTTCCCGAGGAGGAACTCCCCGGCACCGCCCAGGGCAGCCAGGGCCGTGCCGAAATTCCGCTGCCGGGGCGCCGGACCTACCAGGGCCAGGCCGGTCACAACCCTTACTTCCCGTTCGACCGGCGAAGGAAGAAATGACGCCTTTCATGCGCCCGGCGCCGGGATCACGCGGCGCGGACACTGCATCGGCTAGGATCGAAGACTAACAAGGGGAGTTGCAGACCAAGGGTCAACCGGCTTTACCGGGGGCCTTAGGTGACTGACGAAGTCGCCGAGGCCGGCAGTTCCCGGACAGTCTAGGAGGAGCCCGTGTCCCACCCGATCGATGTCGGATCAGTACTTGGCGGCCGCTACAAGGTCACTGCCATGGTTCTGACCTCGCATGACCAGGATCTGGTGCTGGACGGAGTGGATCAGGTACTGAATCGGCCGGTGAGCATCCTCGTAGCCGGCCCGGGCAACGCCGACCAGGTCGCCCAGAGCGCCCGCGAAGTGGCGACCGGCGAGCGGCCCGGCCACGTCCAGATCCTTGACCTTGGAGTCAGCGACGCTGCCACCTACCTGATCACCAACCACACTTCGGCCGCGGACCTGCTGGACCTCGTGGTGAGTTCCAACCCGCCCTACGTCGAGCCTTTCTTCACCGACACGCTGGGCAGCGAAATCTTCGGCCAGCCACGCTCCAACGAACCTGAGACCTACGACGGACTCTACGACGACGAGGAAGTCGACGCCGGGTACATCAACTACGGAGAGCAGCAGCGCCAGGCCGGGCAGCTGCCCCCGACGTCGGCGGCGCCCGCGCAGCGCGTTCCTGCTCCGCCGACGGCCTCGCCGGCCGCCGGCGCCCGTGGTGCCGGAGCGGCAGCTGCCGGGGCCGCCGCCGGTGCTGCCGCGGCCAACGCTTCGAGCTCCCCGAAGACTGCGCCGCAGGAAGCTACCGCGCAGCCAACGGCCGCCCAGCCCGTTCAGGCCGCACAGCCCGTCCCGAGCGAGGCCGCCCCCGAGGCGCCGAAGGTCTCCCGCTGGGAGGACGACGATTACGACGACGCCCAGCCTGATCAGCGGACGATGGCGATGCAGGCAGCCAGTGCGAAGGGCGCCGGCGAAGGTCGCGCGGCGGGAAGCTTCCCGGCTTTCGCGAAGAAGAGTGCCTCCGAGGACCGCTACGACGACTACGACAACGATGATGACGACGACGCACCCCGGCGCGAACCGCGGTCCCTGCGCTGGCTCGTCGGCGCCCTGCTGGCCGCCGTGCTGGTCATTGGCTTGATCTTCGCCGTCACCAACCTTGGCGGCCTCTTCAAGGGCAGCACGCCCCAGGCCGCCAAGACCACGGCGTCCACCAGCGCGCCTACGAAGTCGGACACGCCCTCCGCTACCCAGAGCGCGCCGCCGGCCGCGGTTCCCCCCGCTATCGAGTCAGTCACCCGGCAGGGCAACTTCGACTTCGCCGCTACCTACGACGGCGACCTGGTCAAGACCTACGACGGCAACGCCGCCAGCTACTGGTCCGACATGGAATTTGCCACCGACGGCTGGGGCGGCTTCGCTCCCGACGGCGTACCGCTCGTCGTCAAGCTGAAGGGCCCGGCCCAGATCTCCTCGGTGACCTTGAGCCAGCTCGGCGCGTCGGGCGGCAACATCAGCATCTTCACCAACGACCGTCCCACGCTCGACGGCGCCAAGCAGGTGGGCAGCAACAGCTTCACGTCCCCGGAGCTCACCATGCCGCTGCAGGAACCGGTCAAGGCACAGTACGTGATCGTTGCCATCAAGAGCCTGCCCAAGCTGGCCGCACCCAAGACCCGCTACGGCTACGGCCTGCGCCTGGCCGAGATCAAGATCCAGTAACTGCCCCACGTCCCAGGCCGTAACCGCGGGAAAGCAAACGGTCCAAACCCGTGGCTACCGGTACCCTGAGTGGTGGGCGCGGCTGTGCCGCGCCCGGTGTGGGTGGAATATTCAGCTGCCCACATTAGTTGTGCCATGTGGCCGGCCACCCAGGCGGGCGCATCGACAAAGGAAGAGGTTCACCGTTTAGTGAGCAACGCAGAAAACACCGCGTCCGAAGTACGTGATGTCATCATCGTCGGCTCCGGGCCCGCAGGCTACACCGCCGCGGTCTACACGGCGCGCGCCAACCTGAAGCCGCTGCTCCTGGCAGGTTCCGTCACCGCCGGTGGAGAGCTGATGAACACCACCGACGTCGAGAACTACCCCGGCTTCCCGGATGGCATCATGGGCCCGGACCTCATGGAAAACTTCGAAAAGCAGGCCGAGCGCTTTGGCACGGAAATCCAGTTTGAGGACGTCACCGAACTGGATCTCGAGGGCGACATCAAAACCGTCACCATCGGCACGGGGGAGACCTTCCAGGCGCGGTCCATCATTCTGTCGACCGGCTCTGCCTACCGCGAGCTTGGCCTTCCGAACGAAAAACGACTCTCGGGCCACGGCGTGAGCTGGTGCGCAACCTGCGACGGTTTCTTCTTCAAGGATCAGGACATTGCCGTCATCGGCGGCGGTGACTCGGCAATGGAAGAGGCGCTGTTCCTGACCAAGTTCGCGAAGTCCGTCACTGTGGTTCACCGCCGCGACACCCTCCGCGCTTCGAAGATCATGGCCGACCGCGCCCTCGCCCACGAGAAGATCAACTTCATCTGGAACAGCGGCGTAGAAGACGTTTTGGGAGGCGACAAAGTCACCGGCCTGCGGTTGAAGAACCTCATTGACGGCACCGAAACCGAGCTCGCCGTGACTGGAGTCTTCGTTGCGATCGGGAATGATCCCCGCACTGACCTCGTCAAAGGCAAACTGGATCTTTCACCCGAAGGCACCATTGCCGTCCAGGGCCGTACTTCCAAGACCAGCGTCAAGGGCGTCTTCGCTGCCGGTGACGTCATCGACCCGACCTACCGCCAGGCCATCACCGCTTCGGGTTCGGGCTGTGTCGCCGCGCTCGACGTCGAACACTACCTCGCAGACCTCCCCGCCTGATCGGCGAACGGCAAGCATCTAAGAGAAAGACAAGGTTATGAGCAACGCTAAAGATGTAACAGACGCTAGCTTCAGCACCGACGTGCTGGGAGCCGACAAGCCCGTCATCGTGGACTTCTGGGCCGAATGGTGCGGTCCCTGCCGCAAGCTTGGGCCGATCCTCGACGAGATCTCGGTCGAGTACAGCGAGAAGGTCAACGTCGTCAAGGTGAACGTCGATGACAACCCGGCCATCGCTGCTGAGTACGGCATCACCTCCATCCCGGCCGTGTACCTGTTCCAGGGTGGGGAAGTGAAGAGCACAGTCATCGGCGCCAGGCCGAAGCAGTTCTTTGAAAAGGAATTCGCAGACGTGCTGTCCTAGCCCGTAACGAACGTCCCGGCCGGCCCGATCATGGGGCCGGCCGTAACGCTGGCCTCCACTCACTGAGTAGGGGCCAGCGTTTTTTGGTTGCCGGCACCGCGGGGCTCCGCACTGTCCTGTGCCGGCCAGCCGGATTGAAGGGCCGAAGCTCGGGAGGCCACGTCTGACGGGCTAACCCACTCTGCGGCTGCGTGCCGGAGGGAGCAATTACTTGGGTGCGTGCGGCGATCAAGAGCATGGGCTTATGCCACGGAGTCTTGGCGGCAGGTAGATGCCCGGGCGGGCGGGGAGTGGGCGGACAGAGGACCAGGTCGGCCGTTGGATGGCCGGGCCGAGTCTGCACCAGGCCTAGTCCGTCGGGCTGACTAGGCGGCCAGGCGGACTAGGCCGCCGGGTGCATGCCGGAGTTGGGCAGGGTTGCCTGCCGCCGCCGGAGCTGCCCCTCTTGAGGAGTTCGCCTGTGTACCTCCGGACCGGCCCGGGCCTGTCCCACGCCACCTCCGTGAAGATCTTCGGGCCTGCTGCTGGAAAGCAACACTATTCTGTTGTTTGATGCGTTAGTTTTGGCCAAGATAGCACGCGATTCTGTGCAAGTACCGGGCCCTACCAGGGGTAGGCGCGAGATTGCCGTTCGAGGTGTACGCACGGGGAGCTGGCTGTGGCTCGCCGACGGCGCGGGCTCGGAATCCCAACGTTGTGTCGGCGCTTCCCACCCCGAGCTGCGCGACGCCAAGCTGCGGCATCCTCCGGCTAGATCAGCAGTGTGCGTGGTGACTCGTGTGAATGGAGCGCTTCCCGCATTGCGCGGTACGAATCCGTGCGCCGTGAGCAATGTTTCACGTGAAACACGACCTTCACGTGCTGGTGGGGCGGGCGTGGTGCAAAAGCAACCAATCGGGGTCGGAATTGGCCCCTTTGTACCGATCTTCATAGCTGTATTGGGTCGAAGATCTAAACTTGCGCGGTCCCCGCCCTTCCTGATGTGCTACCGCCGCCGGGCATGGTCATGTTTCACGTGAAACCGTTGTCCGGTTGCTGGTTCCGAGAGGTTCCGTGTTTGCGCGTCTTCGCCAGCGCCACCTTCGAAACCGTGCATTGCAGGGCCCCTAGTGCACAGGGCCCCAGGACGTTGGAAGGGGACAGAGATGCTGTCCAAAATTGCCGCAGCTGCATCTCAACACAGTGTCACCGCACGCGAGCATTCCGCCGGTTGGAGCGTGGATAGGGCGATCTATATCCCTGATGAAGGTGTTGATAAACGATCGCACAGGACCGAGATCCTAGCGCCGGGCCCATTTGCTGCATCAATGCACGTTCCACGCCGCCGCATCATGTTTCACGTGAAACATGATCCTTCGGACACGTCGAACAATCTATCGCCGCTACCCCAGAACGAGAGCAACCCTACATCCTTCCGCTCTTCTGTTTGAGCTGTAACGGTAGTTCACTATCGATACCCCGCTATGGGGACCTCGGGCGCGTGGTGGCACCGTGCGCTCACCCGCAATGCAGCTCCTAGCCAGCCGCCGTCTCGCGGTCCCATTCCATGAGATGCCGCCAAACGCCAGCGAAAACGAAACAAGAAACACCCAGCGTAGGGACCCGTCTACGCAGCAAACTGGCCATCGACCTTCCTTCCCTCCGCGCTGCGGAAGTACCTCAGCACCGATCACAGGCATCCCACCGCTTCCCAACGCTCAGCCCGTCCGACCATGTTTCACGTGAAACCCCCGCTCGCCCACCCCCACTACCACCGCCTAGGAACCCCTTGGCAGTTCTTTTCCACCCACTGGGTCTCCGCCGGGGCAGTGACGAGCAGCCGCCATAGGTCCGCCAGCAAACGCATTCCACGACGCACAGCCTCTACGATGAATCGCCGAAGACGCCTTCCGGCTACCGGTCAGCTTCGAGGTGGTAGCGCTCAAGCGACCGCCCTACGTTCGACACCTCCTAAGCTCCTTGGATAGGCGGATGAATATCTTGCCGGGAAGGCACCTGCCCTCGGCGCCAGGGGACTACGGGCAGTTCGGTCCCATTCCTGCGCAGCACCATCCGCACCCTGGCAGGCGCTACGTTCACCGCAAGGCTATCGATGGGGATATGACGCTGGCCTGCCACTCGGGCAGCAAACTCTGGGGAAGGCCCGCTGACAGGACGGACATGATCGGAAGGCGGGGGGCGCAATGATTTCCGGCGACACTCCGGAGAGCGGGCCGTGGTGGCTGCGGAAGGCATCTTCGGCGCTTGGCTACCTGCGTTCGCAAGCACCGTGAGGGATCCGCGGTCTGACTCAAACCAATCGACCGGCCGTTATAGTCCGACGATCTATACCAAATCTCGCAGCCAGAATCTGGACTCAACGAAGAAGACTATGGCCACTACCGGGAGCCAGGCCCGAAAGCTCACCAGGACAAGTGCAGGCCCGGATCGCTCTCGTCAGCTGGGCGACTGCGGCCCTCCGGCACGGGCCCGGACGCCAGCCCGACGACGTGCATTGAATTGCTCCCGGAGGACTTCTGTACGGCGAAGCAACAGCGCAGGCATCGCCCAGTGCGCCCTCGCGTACGCGGCCGGCACGGGACTCACATGCTCCTCGGGAAGCAAGTACACGACGCCAGACACTGGGGAGGACGTCATCCTTGGGCGGAAGCCGTAGCAACCCCTCCGCCAAATGGCCAGCCCAGAGAGGTACGAGCGCAGGAACCGTGCTCGAGGTCTGGAGTGTCCGTGTGCAGTAGGACCCATGGCGAAGCGACCGTTCCTGCCGGGCGGGGTCCCACGATCTGTCATAGCCCCTACGGGACCGAGAGCGTCCCTACGATCGAATTGGGACAGCAGCTGCGGACGCTGTCCTACCTGGCTGGGCCTGCCCATGATCTTGAGATCCCGATCGCTGTAGTACTGACCGGGTGTTGAGTGAGAGGGAACGAGCGAGTTCACAGCTTCTTCCCCACAGAAGTTATGCACACAGTTATCCACAGAGCACTGAGACATTACGCACAGCGCTATCCACAGGGCCTTTGGCACCAGCCTCTGGGCTGTCAAGGCTCAAATGTAGGCGTCGACAGGCACCCTGCTTTCAGCACGCCAGATCCGGAGACATCGGACGGCCTGCTTCACCACTCAGCATTGCGCTGGACGGCCGTAAATTTAACCAGACTATGTGGATTTTATAAGCATTTTCGGTCTTCATCCGTGGCGACCGCATGTGGAGCGCTGTGTTTCACGTGAAACAATATGGCCAAACACGGCGGGCCATCGACCGGCGCGTTATGTGGCCAAGACGCAGACCTGCCTCCAGGTCCCACTGTCCACTGACGCCGGGAACTAATCCACAAAGTTATCCACAGCGATATCCACCGCTCCAGTTACAGCCTGCGACGAGTGCCGGTGCACCGCCAGCAGTGGAATCTCCGACCGGAGAGCTATCAAGTAGAGCACTAGCCCTGCCGGCAACGGCATTGGGGAGAGTGGACCTACGATGGCTTCGCAGCCCGCATCGAGGAAAGCCGACCGACTCACAGCGGATATACCCGATCCAGGAATATGCCCGGCCGTGCCAAGAGGGTGTCTAAGAGATGCATTGCTCCCGCTCCGGCCGGATGCCACATTGACGCTCGACCCGGCGTCGCGGCTGGTCGACGGGACAGTCTACGGTGCGAGGGGGAGGACGGGGGAGTCAATAGCTACTGCCCCGCACACCGCGCAGCATCGTCCCACACATCCAGTCTGTGCCGTCACCACGGGTCGCCACTGCGCCTGGGAGGCTCAGCTGCTGCCTGAATCCGGGCATCTCCGCCTGCCGTACTGGACGATCCAGCGAAGTCAGCAGCCACCTGCCGTCTACCGGCGGAGTGGGGAGCTTCGTCATGGCCAGGAAGAGCACGCGGTAGGGCCGGTGAGGTCTCACGACACGCGCGACCCCATACCGCCGAAAAGCTTTTCCTGCGGCGGGGTTCGTTCGGCGCCACGCACGCACCTCCTACCACCGGGTCCTTGGGCCGGCGCAAATGCATCTCCCAAGGCCGGGTCCGTGGGTTGGCGCATGTCTAATGCGGCCAGCCAAGAGGTCGTAGCCCAGGCGCTTGGGCGCCACCTCGACGGATTGAGCCATGCTCACCGACATTCGACGAACACTAACGCATACCCAGGTTCCGGTACGGGAGGGGGAGTGCAGACGCGATTGAGCACCGTACCCGGCCCCAATGCGGCATCGGGGCCCTTTCTCGGCTGAGCTCGGGCCGCGCTAAGTCCAAACCGCCCTCAACGTGGTGCCACTCAGACTTGCGGGGATAGTTTCCGTTGGCGTGATTCCATCAACCGACACAATGTCGTCGGCGAACCTGATCCAGCCCTCGTTATTGGGAGTCCGCACCCTCGGAATGTTTCACGTGAAACACCCGAAGATAATGGAGCGACGGCGGCCAACGTCCGATCCCCTCCGCGGCGCTCCTACCGTGAGCTGTGACTGCCGGCGAGAGCGACCGCGGCTCACTACTACTGCGGTTAGGAGGCTGCGCCAGCCGCCCAACGTGGACCGAGCAACGCAACGGAGATGCCCAAGTTGGGCTGCTAGGGGAACAACAGCAAGACAATCAAACAGGCAAGCCGCTGCGGTTGAGCCCCCATCATGGCATCCATCGGGAGGCCAAAACAAGCTCGTAAGGACGGCAGGACGCCGATCCGGCCTCGTGATCGGCTCGTACCGACCACACCGGGGCCGTTGGTGCGACTTGGGCGTATCCAACTATTGCCACCCGCCCACACAGGACTTGCTAACGTCGCGACATAATGCCGAAGGTGCCGCCAACCCGGTACTTTTGGTGGTCCGCCTTGCCCCGTTGGTCCCACACTGCGGGACTGCGCGCGTCGCGGCTACATTGCCCCTCTCGTCCCACGTGTTTCACGTGAAACATACTGTGTGGGCCCGCGCAAATATGTAACCCCTCCACCTGGCAGCTGAGGTCATTGCGGCGCGTTGTTGTTCATGCAAGTTCACAGCCGCCTGGCCGGCGGGCTCGACAACCGGGCCCGATGAACGACCGAAGGCGCTAAAGGGACCATCACTCCCGCCCCGCACGGGCCTTACGTACGTTGCTCCGCTCTGCAGTGCGTTCCTGCGTTCTGCAGCACCTTGGCCCGTACTTGAGACCATCCCAGAGCACAGGCCGTCCCGGCGCGCGCCCTGTAGGGCAATGGAGACGTCCCAGCTGCCGCCGAGCACACGCGGAGCGCCACGAACGGAACCGACGGGCCCTGCGTGCCCACGGGAGGGCCGAGAGGGGTCACCGGGCCGGCCCGCCAGCGTTGGCAGGTATCTGTGGGTGGATGATCCACACCTGGAACGTCCAAGTGCGCACAAACCGAGCGGTTGCCCAGAATGGCAATTCGGGAAACTGTATGCCGGCAAACACACAAAAAAGGGCCTGTTTCACGTGAAACAGGCCCCATCTTGAGCAAATGCGCTGAGAGTTAGCTCGGTGCACCAGGGGTGAGAACGTCCATGATCCGGTTCAGATCCTCAACGCTGGCGAATTCGATGCTGACGCGGCCCTTACGGGCCCCCAGGGAAATCTTCACATTAGTGTCCAGGCGGTCGGACAACGACGACGCCAGGTAATCGAGTCGTTCGTGGCGTGCCCCCGGACGGGGGATGTTGTTCTTCGTCGGCGCAGCGGGGCTCTGGTACAGCGTCACAGCCTCTTCCGTGGCGCGGACCGACATACCCTCTGCCACGATCTTCTGGGCAAGCCGCTCCATCGCAGCGGCGTCAGGAAGAGCAAGGAGGGCACGAGCGTGGCCGGCCGAAATCACGCCGGCGCCTACACGACGCTGAACAAGCGGCGGGAGTTTCAGCAGGCGGAGGGTGTTCGAGACCTGGGGCCGGGAGCGGCCGATCCGATCAGCAAGCTGCTCATGGGTGGTTCCAAAGTCCTCCAGCAGCTGCTGGTACGCCGCAGCCTCTTCCAGGGGATTCAGCTGGCTTCGGTGGAGGTTCTCGAGCAGGGCGTCACGAAGCAGGTCATCATCAGTGGTGTCGCGGACAATCGCCGGGATGGTGTCGAGTCCGGCGGCCTGTACGGCACGCCAGCGGCGCTCACCCATGACGAGCTCGTAGGGTTCGCCACCTTCTTCGGTTGATGTACGCACCACAATTGGCTGGAGCACGCCGATTTCACGAACCGAGTGCACCAGCTCCGCCATATCGTCCTCATCGAAGACGGAGCGCGGCTGTTTGCGGTTGGGGTGGATGTCCGAAACAGGGATTTCCGCGAAACGGACGCCAGGAACTTCAATCAGATCAACGCCGTTGTCATCGGCAACCGCGTCCGCCGCGGGCATCGGCCGGGAGTCGGTCTTACCCGCAGTCCGGGAGTCGTTCCGGGCTGCGGAGTCCTTGGGCGCTGCGGCCTTCTTCGCAGCCGCGCCGCCGGTCTGGGCCGGGCCAGGCTGGTTCTTTGTCGCAGCCTTTGTCGCAGGCTTCGTCGCAGTCTTCGTCCCGGAGCGAACCGGCTCAGGCTTTCCAGCCGGCGCAGCGGTTTCGTCCGTGCCGGCAGTTTCGTCCGGGGCAGCCGTAGCCGCGGCAGCGGTCGCAGAAGAAGACGCCGTCGTCTTGTCTGCAGCGGCTTCCGTCGCTTCCGGGGTCTCTTCCGTCAGCATTGTGTCGGGGGTCCGCTTCCTGGCCTCAGGAAAAAACAGATCCACCGGCCGGGACGGGGCAGAACCGCTTCCGGAGGCGTTAGCCGAGGCGGAACTTGGAATCAGTGCGCCAAGTCCACGGCCAAGGCCGCGTCGCTTATCGCTCATGGATAAATCCCTCCAGTGGAAGAGCCCGGCTCAACCCGGCTCTGGCTAGTGCAATGTTGAGAAGATTCTAACGTTCAGCAATTTCCGCTGCGGCTTCCAAATAGGAAAGAGCGCCGCTGGAGGAAGGATCATAAGTCATCACGGTCTGCTGATAGCTCGGCGCCTCGGAAATTCGCACCGACCGAGGAACCACAGCTCCGAGCACCTGCTCCGGGAAGTGTTCACGGACTTCCGCTGCCACTTGGGCCGCGAGATTGGTACGCCCGTCGTACATCGTCAGCAGGATGGTGGAGACCACCAGATCGGCATTGAGGTGCTTCTGGATCATTTCAATGTTCTTGAGCAGCTGGCTCAGTCCCTCAAGGGCGTAGTACTCGCACTGGATCGGGATGAGGACCTCACCGGCCGCGCAGAAGGCGTTGACTGTCAGAAGTCCCAGGCTCGGCGGGCAATCAATAAAGATGTAATCGAGGCGTTCCTCGCCGTTCTTGGCGCGTTCCTTGGCGTAGACATCGATGGCCCGCCGGAGTCGCTGCTCACGGGCGACCAAGCTGACGAGCTCGATCTCAGCGCCGGCAAGGTGGATGGTGGCCGGCGCGCAAATTAGTTTGTCGATGTCCGGGCACGGTGCCACGACGTCCTGCAGCGGCACATCGTTGATGAGGACGTCATAGATGCTGTCGACGTCGGCGTGGTGTTCTATACCCAAGGCGGTAGAGGCGTTACCCTGCGGATCGATGTCGATCACCAGCACATTCAGGCCAGCGGCAGCCAAGGCAGCGGCGATGTTGACCGTGGTGGTTGTCTTACCCACCCCGCCCTTCTGATTGGACACGGTGAAGATGCGGGTCTTCTCCGGCTTCGGCAGTTCACGGCCCAGCAGTCGTTCCCGACGCTTGTTCTCATGCGCAAGCTCGCGGGCAATCGGGCTGGAATCGTCGATCGAGTCCAAGACGTTGCCGACGGAAGCGACGGAGGTTTCACGTGAAACGCCGGCGGCGACAGTGACGTCCGCAACCGATTTAGCTTGTTTGGACGAGATATTGTGAGCGACCGCGGGCGCGGAAAAGGCCCGTGCTGACCCCAGGGACACAAACGGGGGGATCCGTTGTGTGGAGGCTTCGCTACTGCTCACTTGACACTCTCGCTCTCATTCGGCTTTTGCTGCCGGTTACTAGCCTAACCTCTTCCTAAACAAGACCGAGGGCACCGGGCGGGTGCTACGCAATCTTTCGAGGCTTGTTCACAACGATTCGGACTACGGTCGTGGGTTCCTCGAGGAGGTCTTCGCCGACGACCACAACAGAGGTCTCCACCCCGCCGAGTTTCCGGATGACCTTGGCGGCCTTCTCGATCTCTTCGCCGGCGCTACGCCCCTTGATGGCGACGACCTCGCCCTTGCCTCCGAGCAGCGGAATGGTGAGCCCGGCGAGGTTGGAGAGGGCAGAAACAGCCCGGGCAGTGACGACGTCGGCGCTCACGTGGCCCACGGCCAGTTCCGCACGGGTCCGCATCACGGTGACGTTTTCGAGCCCCAGGTCATCGACGACTTCCTGCAGCCAGATCACCCGCCGCTCCAGCGGTTCGATCAGCGTTAGTTCCAGGTCCGGCCGCGCAATGGCCAGGCAAAGACCCGGGAGCCCGGCCCCGCTGCCGACGTCGGCAACGTGGCTTCCCTGGGCAATCTCGCGTTCAATAACGGCACAGTTAAGCACGTGCCTGCTCCACAACCTGGGCACTTCGCGGGGCCCGATCAGCCCGCGTTCGGTGCCGGACGTGGCCAGGTGCTCAACGTAGCGTTTTGCCAGTTCAAGCCGGTCGCCAAAAATAGACTCTGCGGCCTTCAGTTCGGCCGCGGTAATTTCCACCATCAAGCTACTCCGCGGATTCAGTCTGCGGAGACAACGATGTGCCGGTCGGCGCCTTCGCCTTCGGATTCGCTGACGAATCCGAGATCGGCAACGGCGTCGTGCACAATCTTGCGCTCGTACGCGCTCATCGGTGCCAGCGCGACGGATTTGCCAGTGTCCTTGACCGAAGCGATGGCGTCTTCGGCGATCTGCTGCAGGTCACCGGCGCGGTCGGCACGGTAGCCGTTGATGTCCAGCACGAGGCGGGAGCGGTTCTCCGTGGCGGAGAGCACCGCAAGGCGGGTGAGTTCCTGAAGGGCTTCGAGCACCTCGCCGTCGGCGCCAACGAGGCTCTCCAGTCCCGAGGAGTCTTCCTCGGCAACGATGGAGATGTAGGTGCGGCCGTTTCGGACCTCAATATCGATGTCGCCGTCGATGTCGGCGATGTCCAGGAGCTCCTCGAGGTAGTCCGCGGCGACGTCGCCCTCTTCCTCCAGGCGGCTTGCCGAGGTGCCCTTTCCGGAACCGGCAGCGGCGTCCTGGGACTCGTCCCCGGCTTCCTGGTTGCTGTCTACCTGCACGTCGTCCTGGAAAGTGTCCTGATCGGGGGCTTCGGCGGAAATAGCGTGTTCGGTGCTCTCGGCAGACATTACTTCCTCTTCCTGTTCTTGCGCTGGGGCTGGATGCGCTGGCTCTTCGCGGCGACGGCGGCCGCCGCGGCGGCCGCTTCAGCCTCGGCGTCGGCCTTCTTGGCACCCATCAGGGGCAGGGACGGCAGTCCCTTGGCGGCACGGCGCTCGGCCAGGGCCTTCGCGGCGGGGGAGCCCGGCGTCGGCATCCGGCGGATCACGAAGAACTGCTGGCCCATGGTCCAAAGGTTCGTGGTGGTCCAGTAGATCAGGACACCGATGGGGAAGTTGATGCCGCCGACGCCGAAGACGAGCGGCAGGACGTACAGCATCATCTTCTGCTGCTTCATGAACGGGCTCGCCATGGCCTCTTCGGACATGTTCTTCGCCATGATCTGCTTCTGGGTGATGAACTGCGAGGCTGTCATCGCCAGGATCATCACGATCGAGAGGATCCAGACCGCCATCTGGTTGCCGCCACCGCCGTGCAGCAGGGATGCCGAAAGCGGGGCACCGAAAATGCTGGATTCGTCGAATTGCACCACCTGGTCGTGGCTCAGCGCGCCGATGCCCTTGCCGGTGGTCTTGGCGTTACTGATGCCGGAGAGAACCTGGAAGAGCGCGAAGAAGAATGGCATCTGGATCAGCATCGGCAGGCAGGCCGAGAACGGGTTGGTGCCGTGCTTCTTGTACATGGCCATCTGTTCCTGTGCCATGGCCTGGCGGGAGAGCTGGTCGGTCTTGCCCTTGTACTTGTCCTGAAGCTTCTTCAGGTCGGGCTGGAGCAGCTGCATGCCGCGCTGGGCTTTGATCTGCTTGACGAACACGGGGATCAGGGCGGCGCGGATGACCAGCACCAGCCCGATGATGGACAGCGTCCAGGTCCAGCCGTTGGCGGCCGGGAGGCCGATGGCGCTCAGTCCATCGTGGAAGCCCACCATAATGATGGAAACCAGCCACTTGAACGGAAACATGATTGTTTCAAAGAAGTCCATACGATATCCCTATTCGTCAGGCCGCCGAGCGGCCTTCTCCATCAGACTGAGCAGCCAGGTACTTATCCGGGTTGTTCAGCACAACAATTCTGGGGGTGTGGCCATCCGGCCACTCCCGGTGCCCGGCGGGGACGTGGTCCACTCCACCGGAATTCCATGGGTGGCAGCGCGCCAGGCGCCGGGCCGCGAGCCAGCTTCCCTTGACGGCGCCATGCACCGTGACCGCTTCCAGCGCGTACGCCGAGCAGCTGGGGAAAAACCGGCAAACCTGCCCGTACAGCGGCGAGACCACCTTGCGGTAGGCCATCAGCAGCAGGATCAAGATGTTGCGGGGCAGGTTCCAGACCGCAAGGCCGAGCCAGGCTACGGCCGCTTTGACGCGGGATTCAGAAACAGGGACGACGGCGGCAGTCGAGTTACGCACGCGGGGTCCCTTCCTGTGTTGTCTCGTAAGAAACTGTAGAAGCGGCCTGTGGAAGGCGGCTGCCCAAGCGTTTCATGGTCGTCTCCAAAGCGGCGTCATAGTCGCTGCACAGATCATCCCAGCCGGCGGCCGCAGAGGCGGGCAGTGCCCGGACCACGATAGCGAACCCGCTGGGATATTTCTGCAGCGACAAGGCGCCGGCTTCTCTTAGTCTCCTCTTAACGAGGTTCCTGACAACAGCGTTCCCAACACTCTTGGAAACGATGAAACCGATCCGGCTTGGTTCATCGGCAGCGAGAGCTGCCGTATATAACACTAAGTTCCGGCGTCCATTGCGGACGCCGGAACGTACAGTTGTTGAAAAATCGGTAGGGGTCCTCAGACGGTTCCGGGTGGCTAGCACCGTTCAACTCGCATAGGGATGGTGACCGACGAGTCAGTTATTTAGGCCGACAGCTCGGTGCGGCCCTTGCCACGACGGGCTGCCAGGATGGCACGGCCGGCACGGGTACGCATACGAAGGCGGAAGCCGTGCTTCTTGGCTCGACGGCGGTTATTCGGCTGAAAAGTCCGCTTGCTCACGTTAGTTACTCCAGTGGATCAAAGGTGCGCCCACCCGATCAAAAAAGGGGAAGAACTGGCCGACGCTAAGTTTTGTATGTGCCGCTACCCTCGACTCGCAAGACGCAGGCGTCGGGGAGAGATTCAATGAGGCGAAAAGCGGACACAAAGGACTTCACAACGTTAGGGGAAAAGCGCCCCCAGAGTCAAACCGGGAGGTGTTCAGCCGCCTGTCCCCAGCTGTGGTTAACCCGGTCGCCAGCCTGTGGATGAAGTGGGTCACGCCCCCGCATTTGGAACCACACCAGTGTAATTATCCACAGGGCTGATCCCAGCTATCTTCTAGTCTTTTCATCCCCTAGAGTGTCCCAGTAGCCGATTATCCACGGACTGTGCACAACCCTGTGGATTAAGCCGGGGCCAGCAGTCTGGTTCAGGCCTCGTGGCTGCAGGTAACGCAGGCAAGCAAGGTTTGAGGAACTGATTGATGACGGTAGACGAAGCCAACCAAGCAAACACCGTCGGAAGTTCCTGGCGGCGGGTTGTCAGCCTTCTTGAGAACGACCACCGGGTCACTCCCCGGCAGCGTGGCTTCGTGATCCTCGCCCAGGCCCAGGGACTGATCGGCTCAACCTTGCTGGTGGCCGTACCCAACGAACTCACCCGCGAGGTACTCCAGACCCAGGTCAAGGAAGCCCTCGACGACGCCCTGCGGGATGTCTTTTCCGACGAAATCCGCTGCGCGATCGACGTCGACACCGATCTGGTGCCACTGCATGTCGAGCCCGAACCAACGGCCGAACTGTCCCTGGTCGCCGACCCCATGGTGGAACTGAAGCCGCAGCCAATGCTGCCGAGCACTTCCCACGAATTCGGTCGGCTCAATCCGAAGTACGTCTTCGACACCTTCGTGATCGGTTCCTCCAACCGCTTTGCCCACGCGGCCGCCGTCGCCGTCGCCGAAGCGCCTGCCAAGGCGTACAACCCGCTGTTCATCTACGGGGACTCAGGTCTGGGCAAAACCCACCTGCTGCACGCGATCGGCCACTACGCCCGCCGGCTCTACAGCGGCATCCGGGTCCGCTATGTGAACTCCGAGGAATTCACGAACGACTTCATCAACTCCATCCGCGACGATGAAGGCACCAGCTTCAAGACCACCTACCGCAACGTGGACGTTCTGCTGATCGATGACATCCAGTTCCTGGCCGGCAAGGACCGGACGCTGGAGGAGTTCTTCCACACTTTCAACGCCCTGCACAACAACAACAAGCAGGTCGTCATCACCTCCGACCAGCCGCCCAAGCTGCTCGCCGGCTTCGAAGACCGCATGAAGTCCCGCTTCGAGTGGGGCCTGCTGACCGACATCCAGCCGCCGGAACTGGAAACGCGCATCGCTATCCTGCGCAAGAAGGCGCTGAGCGAAGGCCTGTCCGCCCCGGACGACGCACTGGAGTACATCGCTTCGAAGATCTCCAGCAACATCCGCGAACTTGAGGGTGCGCTGATCCGGGTCACGGCGTTCGCGAGCCTGAACCGGCAGCCGGTGGATGTGGCCCTGGCCGAAATGGTGCTCAAGGACCTGATCACCGACGACGGCGCCCAGGAGATCACCTCTGCGCAGATCCTCACCCAGACGGCCGACTACTTCAAGCTCAGCATGGAAGAACTCTGCAGCAAGTCCCGCACGCGGACCCTGGTCACCGCGCGGCAGATCGCGATGTACCTGTGCCGGGAGCTCACCGACATGTCCCTGCCCAAGATTGGCCAGGAGCTCGGCGGCCGCGACCACACCACGGTCATCCACGCGGACCGGAAGATCCGCGAACTGATGGCGGAGCGCCGCGTGATCTACAACCAGGTTACTGAACTGACCAACCGGATCAAGCAGCAGCAGCGCAATTCCTGAGTATCGGCGCCGCGCACTCTTACCTTATTAACAGGGGCCTGTGGACAACCCTGTGGATACTTAAGGGGACAACCGCGGTTAATGGGCTTAAAACCCTTAAGGCGCCTGTGGATCGGCGCAACGCCCGAAAATGTTGTCCCCATCCACACCCTGTTTAAAACCTGCTCCACCCACAGTCCATGAACAGGGCTTAACCCCGGAAACGCACGGCCAGACCGAGTTATCCACAGTTTCCACAGCAGTTATTAACACTACTAATCCCAAGAAAATGAAATTCCCTCAAACAACAGTTTCCTTCCGACCCCCCACCTGCCAGCACAGGCCCTCCGGAAGCCCGGCCCGGAAGCCCGCTCCGGAACCACACTGGTGTAACCCGGGGATGGGAGAACTAGGATCTTGGGGCTAAGCTGTCTGCAGTGCGTCCGTCCCGGACACTCTCTTGTCATTCGCAACCCGGAAACGGACAGCGGCGGAGAAAGACCTGGAGTGCATGCACTTACCTTTTTGGCGGATCCGGCAGCGCGCCGGGGTCGCCATGGCCCTGTGAGTTTTAGCTTTTGTCAGCAGCAATGAAAGGCGGCACCCTTCCGTGAAGTTCAGAGTCGAACGGGACGTCCTGGCCGAAGCCGTGACCTGGACCGCCCGGTCGTTGTCTCCGCGGCCGCCTGTTCCCGTGCTTTCCGGTTTGCTCCTCAAGGCAGAAGCCGGCACTGTCAGCCTCTCCAGCTTTGACTACGAGACCTCGGCACGCCTGGAAATCCCCGCTGACATCACCACCGAGGGCACGATCCTGGTCTCCGGCCGCCTGCTCGCGGACATTTGCCGCAGCCTGCCCTCCGCCCCGGTCGAAATCGAAACCGACGGCAACAAAGTCACCCTGACCTGCCGCCGGAGCAGCTTCCACCTGGCCACGATGCCGGAGGCGGAATACCCGCCGCTGCCCGCGCTGCCCCCGATCAGTGGCACCGTGCCAGGCGATTCGTTCGCGCAGGCCGTTTCCCAGGTGATTATCGCGGCCAGCAAGGACGACACGCTGCCCATTCTCACCGGCGTCCGGATGGAGATCGAGGACGACCTCATCACGCTGCTCGCCACCGACCGCTACCGCCTCGCCATGCGCGAAGTGCCCTGGAAGCCCGCAACTCCGGGCATCTCCACCAGCGCCCTGGTGAAAGCCAAGACCCTCAACGAAGTGGCCAAGACACTCGGCGGCAGCGGCGATATCAACCTCGCCCTCGCCGATGACGACAGCCGGCTGATCGGTTTCGAGAGCGGCGGCCGCACCACGACGTCGCTCCTGGTCGATGGCGACTATCCGAAAATCCGGTCGCTGTTCCCGGATTCCACCCCGATCCACGCCACCGTGCAGACCCAGGAACTGGTCGAAGCCGTCCGCCGCGTCTCGCTTGTGGCCGAACGCAACACCCCGGTCCGGCTTGCCTTCACCCAGGGACAGCTGCACCTTGACGCCGGAACCGGTGAAGACGCGCAGGCCTCAGAAGAGCTCGAAGCCCAGCTGACCGGCGAAGACATCACCGTGGCCTTCAACCCCCACTACCTCATCGAGGGCCTGAGCGTCATCGAGACCAAGTTTGTGCGGTTCTCCTTCACCACGGCGCCAAAGCCGGCGATGATCACCGCCCAGCAGGACGCCGACGGCGAGGACCAGGACGACTACCGCTACCTGGTCATGCCGGTCCGTCTGCCCAACTAGCCCCCACCGCCACCCTCGCCTCGCAAGCTCGGCCAGGGAACCCTGGCGGCGTGGGCCCAGGCAGTTGTTGTCGTTCTGGGCCCCAAATCGACAACCGACACCCAATGCAGAAAGAGAACCCGCACTATGCACATTGGACTGATCGGCCTTGGAAAAATGGGTTTCAACATGCGCGAACGCCTGCGCAAGGGTGGAATCCAGGTCACCGGTTTCGACCGCAATCCGGATGTCACCGACGTGGCCACCGTTGACGAGCTGATTGCCGCACTGCCGGCGCCGCGTCTGATCTGGGTCATGGTTCCCGCCGGCGAGATCACCGACGCCGTCATCAGCGAACTCGGCAACAAGCTCGACGCCGGTGACCTGGTGATCGACGGAGGCAACTCCCGCTTCACCGAGGACCAGAAGCACGCGGCTGCGCTGGCCGAAAAGGGCGTCCGTTTTGCGGACTGCGGGGTGTCCGGCGGGGTCTGGGGCCTGCAGAACGGCTACGGACTGATGGCCGGCGGTGATCCTGCCGACATCGAACGGGCACTCCCGGTCTTTGACGCACTCCGCCCGGAAGGCGACCGCGCGGACAGCTTCGTGCACGTGGGCGGCGTCGGCGCCGGACACTACGCCAAGATGGTGCACAACGGCATCGAATACGGCCTGATGCAGGCCTATGCGGAAGGCTACGAACTCCTTGCGGCGAAGGACATCGTGACCGACCTGCCCGGCACCTTCCGGGCCTGGCAGAAGGGCACCGTTGTCCGCTCCTGGCTGCTGGACCTCATGGTCAAAGCCCTGGACGAGGATCCCGGACTGGAATCCATTGACGACTACGTCGAGGACTCGGGCGAGGGACGGTGGACGGTGGAGGAAGCCATTGCCAACGCGGTGCCAGCCCCGGCCATCACGGCGGCGCTGTTCGCACGCTTCTCCTCCCGCGAAGACAGCTCGCCTGCCATGAAGATGGTGTCCGCCCTGCGCCACCAGTTCGGCGGCCACGCGACCCGGCCGGCCAAGTAGTCCCTGGAATCCTGCAACCGGCGTGTACCTCGAACAACTTTCGCTGACAGACTTCCGCAGTTATGCCCAGGTTGACCTCAGCCTGGAACCCGGTGTCACGGTGCTTGTGGGCTCCAACGGCATCGGCAAGACCAACCTGATGGAAGCCATCGGCTACTTGGCCACGCTGAGCTCGCACCGGGTCAGCACCGATGCCCCGCTGCTGCGGTTCGGCACCGAGCGTGCAATGATCCGCGCCAAACTGGTCCGCGGCGAAGAGTCCACCGTGCTGGAGCTGGAAATCAACGGCGGCCGCGCCAACCGGGCACGCATCAACCGAAGCAACCCGGTCCGGGCCAGGGACATCCTGGGGATCTGCCAGACGGTTCTCTTTGCCCCGGAAGACCTCGCCCTAGTCAAGGGCGATCCGTCCAACCGGCGCCGTTTCCTGGATGAGCTCCTGGTCAGTCTCGTTCCCCGGCACGCCGCCACGCGCGGCGACTACGACCGGGTGCTGAAACAGCGCAACGCGCTGCTCAAATCCGGCCGTTCCGGCAAGTTCACCGCCGGCCACGAGGCAACGCTTGATGTCTGGGACCAGCACATGGCTCGGGCCGGAGCGGAACTCCTGCACGCCCGGCTTGAGCTGGTGGAACTGCTGCAGCCGCATCTTAAGAACGCCTACGCCCAGCTCACTGACGGGTCCAAGGAGGCCGGAGCGGTCTACCGCTCCACCTTGCAGGGGGTGCTCGACGACGACGGCGAAGCGTCAGCGGGCGGAGCCGCTGACGCCCCGGCCAGCCTCGAGGACCTCCGCCGGCTGAGTGTGGAGGAACTCACCGAACGCTACATCCAAGCGTTCGCGGCCTCGCGCCGCAAGGAACTGGAACGCGGAATCTCGCTCGTGGGCCCGCACCGCGACGAGCTGGAACTGGTCCTGGGGCAGGCACCCGCCAAGGGGTATGCCTCGCACGGGGAAACGTGGTCCATGTGCCTGTCCCTGCGCCTCGCCTCGTACTATGTGATGCTGGACGACGCACGCACCGGCGGCTCCGCGCCGATCCTGATCCTTGATGACGTTTTTGCCGAACTGGACGTCCAGCGGCGGCGTAAACTGGCGGCAATAGTATCCGGCGCGGAACAGGTCCTGGTGACCGCCGCCGTCGAGGAGGACATCCCGGCAGAATTGGCCGGACGGCGGGTGAAGGTCATTCCGGGAGGAATCGATGAGCCGGACAAGCGATGAATAAGGATACCGACGGAGGCCTGCAGCCGGGCCGCGACCCCGATGACATCGACGCCGCCCAGGCAGCTTTGAACCGGATGCGCGATGCCGCGGCAGCCCGGGGAGAAATCCGCCGGAAGGCGCCCCCAAGGCCGGGCAGCACCCAAAAGCCGGCCCGCAGTGCCGGCACCCGCGGATTCAGCCAGTTCCACGGCACCGGACGGGACCCGCTGGGGCTCGGCAAGGTGGTGGGACGGCTCGTCGCGGAACGGGGCTGGAGCTCACCTGTGGCTGTCGGTTCCGTAATGGCGCAATGGCCGGCCCTGGTGGGACCGGAAATTTCCGCACACTGCACACCGGAGAGCTTTACCGACACGACCCTCCACGTGCGCTGCGATTCCACGGCTTGGGCCACCCAGCTGCGCCTGCTCAGCTTGAGTCTGCTGGAAAAATTCCGCATGGAACTGGGTGAGGGCGTCGTGACCAGCATTCAGGTGCTCGGTCCCGCGGCGCCAAGCTGGCGCAAGGGTGCCCGGACGGTCAACGGCCGCGGCCCGCGCGACACTTACGGATAGCCCGCGGCGCGGTCCGCGGTCCAGTCAGCACCGCCGGGTATGAAGCACTTCTTCCAAGACTATTGAAAAATCCGCAAGCGCCGTGTAGGGCGCTCCAACGCCCCAGACGCGTATAGGAACCCAACCGGAGGACCCCGGGAGCCGTGCAGCCGGAGCCAACGGCCTCTCAGCGGCACTTTAGCTGCCGTTTGGGCCTCTGGAATGCGGGAATCCCTCCTATAACACGGTAGAATCGTGGTAGATAACTGGGCGCCGGTGAAACGTCGACTGAGTCCGTTTCCGACGCAATTTCTTTGCGCGGAATTGGCTGAGGCGATCCATGCAGCGGTGCCAACAGTGACGTGCCTGTTGGCGGTAACCGTTCCTCTTCGGAAGCGGCGACGGCCGGCCTTCAACGAACATAGAGGAGTCGAAAGCGCCTGTGGCTAACGACAATACAGATTTCCCGGCAGCGGACCCAGCGGCGGAAGGTGCTTCAGCGGCCACCCCTGCGGAGGCGGTGACCCCCCGCGAGTACGGCGCCAGCGACATCACGGTGCTTGAGGGCCTGGAGGCGGTCCGGAAACGCCCCGGCATGTACATCGGTTCCACCGGTCCGCGCGGCCTGCACCACCTGGTCTATGAAGTCGTGGACAACTCGGTCGATGAAGCGCTGGCCGGGTACTGCACGCACATCGAGATCGTCCTGCAGGCCGACGGCGGCGTCAAGGTCGTCGACAACGGCCGCGGCATCCCCGTGGACATGCACCCCACCGAGCACAAGCCCACGGTGGAGGTTGTCATGACCATCCTGCACGCCGGCGGAAAGTTCGGCGGCGGCGGATACGCGGTCTCCGGCGGCCTGCACGGCGTCGGCATTTCGGTGGTGAACGCGCTCTCCAGCCGCGTTGACACTGAGGTGCGCCGGCAGGGCCACGTCTGGCGGATGTCCTTCGCCGACGGCGGCAAGCCCCAGGGCAGCCTGGTCAAGGGCGAGGAAACCCAGGAAACCGGAACCACCCAGACGTTCTACCCGGACGGCACCATCTTCGAATCCACCGAGTTCGATTTTGAAACCCTGCGGGCCCGCTTCCAACAGATGGCGTTCCTGAACAAGGGACTGCGCATCACGTTGACCGACGAGCGCCGCGCGGCCGCGGAGCCGTCCGACGATGACGACCTGGATCTCGACGTCGTCGAGACCGAAGGTGAAGTCCCCGCGGAGTTCCACACCGTGGTGTACCAGTACGACGACGGCTTGCTGGACTACGTGAAGCACCTGAACTCCGGCAAAAAGGTCGACGTCGTCCACGAGGACGTCATCGCCTTCGAAACCGAGGACACGGAACGGCACATCGCCCTGGAAATGGCGATGCAGTGGACCAACGCCTATTCCGAGAGCGTCCACACCTACGCCAACACCATCAACACCCACGAGGGCGGAACCCACGAAGAGGGTTTCCGCGCCGCGATGACCTCGCTCATCAACCGCTACGCGCGGGAGAAGAGCATCATCAAGGAAAAGGACGACAACCTCACCGGCGACGACATCCGCGAAGGCCTGACCGCAGTCATCTCGGTCAAGCTCGCCGAACCGCAGTTCGAGGGTCAGACCAAGACCAAGCTCGGCAACTCCGAGGTCAAGGGCTTCGTGCAGCGCGTCGTCACCGACGGTCTCGGCGACTGGCTGGAACGCAACCCCGGCCCGGCCCGCGACGTGATCCGCAAGGCCATCTCCGCGGCCCAGGCCCGGATGGCCGCCCGCAAGGCGCGCGACAACGCGCGCCGCAAGAGCCCGCTGGAATCGTTCGGCATGCCCGGCAAGCTGTCCGACTGCTCCTCCAAGGACCCGCAGAAGTGCGAGGTCTACCTCGTGGAGGGTGACTCGGCCGGCGGGTCGGCCAAGCGCGGGCGCAACCCCGAGACCCAGGCCATCCTGCCGCTGCGCGGCAAGATCCTGAACGTCGAGCGTGCCCGGCTCGACAAAGCCCTCGGCAATGCCGAAGTCCAGTCCATGATCACCGCGTTCGGCACCGGCATCGGCGAGGACTTCGACCTGGCCAAGCTCCGGTACCACAAGATCGTCCTGATGGCCGATGCCGACGTCGACGGCCAGCACATCACCACGCTGCTGATGACGCTGCTGTTCCGCTACATGCGCCCGCTGATCGAGAACGGCTACGTCTATCTGGCCCAGCCGCCGCTGTACCGGATCAAGTGGTCCAACGCCCCGCACGACTACGTCTACAGCGACCGGGAACGCGACGCGAAGCTGGTCTCCGGCCAAGCCGCCGGCCGCCGTATCCCCAAGGACAACGGCATCCAGCGCTACAAGGGCCTCGGCGAGATGGACTACACGGAACTCTGGGACACCACCATGGACCCGGACCACCGCACCCTCCTGCAGGTCACCATGGACGACGCCCTGGCGGCGGACCAGACCTTCTCCGTCCTGATGGGCGAGGACGTCGAATCCCGCCGAAACTTCATTCAGCAGAACGCCAAGGACGTTCGGTTCCTCGATATCTAGCGGCCAAGGCCCTAAATATTCCAGAACCGATATATACCTGAAACGGAAAATATAGACTATGAGTGACGAAACACCCGAGGTTCCAGCCGCATCCGGCGCGGAACCCGTGCTCGAAGGCACCGTTCTTGACACCGATGTGCTGACCGACCGCGTCGAACAGGTTGACCTGCAGACCGAAATGCAGCGCTCCTACCTCGACTACGCCATGGCCGTCATCGTCGGACGAGCGCTGCCGGACGTCCGCGACGGACTCAAGCCCGTCCACCGCCGCGTGCTGTACGCGATGTTCGACGGCGGCTACCGCCCCGACCGGTCCTTCAACAAGTGTGCCCGCGTGGTCGGCGAGGTCATGGGCCAGTACCACCCGCACGGCGACACCGCGATCTACGACGCCCTGGTCCGCCTGATCCAGGACTGGACCATGCGCTACCCGCTGGCACTCGGCCAGGGCAACTTCGGTTCGCCCGGCAACGACGGCGCCGCGGCTCCCCGGTACACCGAAACCAAGATGGCACCGCTGGCCATGGAAATGGTCCGGGACATTGATGAGGAAACCGTTGATTTCCAGGACAACTACGACGGCAAGAACCAGGAACCGACCATTCTGCCGGCGCGTTTCCCGAACCTGCTGGTTAACGGTTCGTCCGGCATCGCCGTCGGCATGGCCACCAACATTCCGCCGCACAACCTCCGTGAGGTTGCCGACGGCGTCCAGTGGTACCTGGCCAACCCGACCGCCAGCCGCGAAGAGCTGCTCGAAGAACTGATCCAGCGGATCAAGGGTCCCGACTTCCCGACCGGCGCCACGATCCTGGGCCACAAGGGCATCGAGGACGCTTACCGGACCGGCCGCGGCTCCATCACCATGCGCGCCGTCGTCAACGTCGAGGAACTCCAGGGCCGCACCTGCCTCGTGGTCACCGAGCTGCCGTACCAAGCCAACCCGGACAACCTGGCGATCAAGATTGCCGAACTCGTCAAGGACGGCAAGATTTCCGGCATCGCCGACCTCCGCGACGAGACCTCGGGCCGCACCGGCCAGCGCCTCGTCATTGTGCTCAAGCGCGACGCCGTCGCCAAGGTGGTGCTGAACAACCTCTACAAGCACACCCAGCTGCAGGACAACTTCGCGGCGAACATGCTTGCAATCGTCGACGGGGTTCCGCGCACGCTCAGCCTCGACGCGTTTATCCGGCACTGGGTCACGCACCAGATGGACGTCATCGCCCGGCGCACCCGGTACCGCCTGCGCAAGGCGGAGGAGGAAGCGCACATCCTGCGCGCCCTCCTCAAAGCGCTGGACGCGCTGGACGAGGTCATCGCCCTGATCCGTGCCTCCACCACCACCGAAGCGGCCCGCGACGGCCTGATGGAACTGCTGGACATCGACGAACTGCAGGCCCGGGCCATCCTGGATATGCAGCTGCGCCGGCTTGCCGCCCTGGAGCGGCAGAAGATCCAGGACCGCCACTCGGAACTCGAAGCCCTGATCGCCGAATACAACTCGATCCTTGCCTCCGAGGAGCGCCAGCGCGAGATCATCAGCACCGAGCTGGCCGAAATTGTGGCCAAGCACGGCGACGACCGCAAGACCAAGGTCCTGATGGGCTACGACGGCGACATGTCGATCGAGGATCTGATCCCCGAAGAGGAAATGGTCGTCACGATCACCCGGGGCGGCTACGTCAAGCGCACCCGCAGCGACAACTACCGGTCGCAGCAGCGCGGCGGCAAGGGCATCAAGGGCGCCCAGCTGCGCGGCGACGACGTCGTGGAGCACTTCTTCGTCACCACCACGCACCACTGGCTGCTGTTCTTCACGAACCTGGGCCGCGTGTACCGTGCCAAGGCGTACGAACTGGTGGAAGCGGCCCGCGACGCCAAGGGCCAGCACGTGGCGAACCTGTTGGCCTTCCAGCCGGACGAGCACATCGCCCAGGTGCTGGACCTGCGCGACTACCAGCACGCCCCGTACCTGGTGCTCGCCACCAAGCGCGGCCTGGTCAAGAAGACGCGGCTGGAGGACTACGACACCAACCGCTCCGCCGGCGTGATCGCCATCAACCTGCGCGACGGCGATGAGCTGGTCTCGGCACAGCTGGTGTCCGAAACGGATGACCTGATGCTGGTCTCCCGCAAGGGCCAGTCGATCCGCTTCACGGCCACGGATGAGGCACTGCGCCCGATGGGCCGGGCAACGTCCGGCGTCACCGGAATGAAGTTCCGCGAGGACGACGAACTGCTGGCGGCCGACGTCGTACAGGACGGATCGTTCGTCTTCATCGTCACCGAAGGCGGCTTCGCCAAGCGGACCGCGGTGGAGGAATACCGTCTCCAGGGCCGCGGTGGACTCGGCATCAAGGTCGGCAAGTACCAGGAAGAACGCGGACACCTCGTCGGTGCCCTGATCGTCAACGAGGAAGACGAAGTCCTGGTGGTCATGGAAGGAGGCAAGGTGGTCCGCTCCTCCGTGACCGGGGTCCCCGCAAAGGGCCGCGACACCATGGGCGTGATCTTTGCCAAACCGGACAAGAACGACCGCATCATCGCGGTGGCCCGCAACAGCGAACGCGGCCTCGAGACCGACGAAACAGCCCTCGAAAGCGGCGATGAAAGTCGGGCTACGGAGCAGGATGACGTAACGTTGGCTGGAGAGACCGGATCACACGAGGGGTCCGCAGAGACAGAATCAGTACCGGCCCCGGAGTCAGATGAGTCATCAGGCCATGCCGAGCTGGACGAAGACAATACCGGAGGTAACGCGTGAGCAATTCCGACTCATATCCCAAGTCGAGCAGCGGCCCCGGCGGGATGCGGCAGCCGGCTGCCGCCCCGCGGGTGAACGCCCCGTCGCGTCCGCAGCAGCGACCGGCCGGCGCCGTCCCCGGCCAGCGTCCCGCTGTCCCAGGACAGCGGCCGGCCGCTCCGGGCCAGCGTCCCGCAGCAGCCGGACAGCGACCGGAAGCCTCCGGCCAGCGCCCTGCCCAGGGAACTCCGGGACTGGTTAAGCCGGCGCCGAAGGCGAAAGTCCGCCGCGCGCGCCTGCTGATCAGCAAGGTCGACCCCTGGTCCGTGCTCAAGATGGCTTTCCTGCTCTCGGTGGCGCTCGGCATCGTGACCGTCGTCGCCGCGATCGTGCTCTGGACCGTCCTGGACCTGACCGGCATTTTCGACCAGGTGGACGGGCTCCTCGGAACCCTGGCCGGCTCCGAAAGCGGCGGCTTCGAACTGAAGAAGGTCGCCTCCCTCGGCCAGGTTGCCTCCTTCGCGGTGATCATCGCGGTGATCAACGTGGTGCTGCTGACGGCCCTGTCGATGCTTTCGGCGGTGCTGTACAACATCGCTGCCACCCTCGTGGGCGGCATCGGCGTCACCCTTACGGACGACTAGAACCCGTAGTTTTCCCGGATATTCTCCGGGGAAATGCCTCGATTTGAGATCGGGCCGGGATGTGCTGTAAAGTCATATCTCGGCCCGATGAGGCATCGGGGCGTATAGCTCAGGCGGTTAGAGCGCTTCGCTGATAACGAAGAGGTCCCAGGTTCAAGTCCTGGTACGCCCACGGAACCTGTACTGGTTCCTGTAAAGGTCCACGTGAAACTGGACCGGAACGGGGTGCATGTGAAGAAGTTGCTGGTTGTTGCAGCCACGATCGCAGGCGTCCTGCTCTACAGGAAGGTGCAGGAATCCGAAGCCCGGAAGGCAGTCTGGAGCGAGTCGACCGACACGGTTGATTAGCCCGGAACCCCGGCAGGAAAGCTGGCAACGGCTCTCCGGCAGCGGGGTATGATTGACGGGTTGCTTCTTATGGGGGCATGGCGCAATTGGTAGCGCACCTGCTTTGCAAGCAGGGGGTTCGGGGTTCGAGTCCCCGTGCCTCCACCATAGGAAAGGTCCCGGCCAGCGGAAACGCTGGCCGGGACCTTTTGCGTTAAGCCCTCGAGGCTTCCCGTAACGGGCCGGCGCGGAACCTGGACGCCCCCGCCGGCACACTACTGTTGGAGCGTGAACTTCTTCCTCGCCGCCCTCGGCGTGCTGGGTGTCGCCTCCTCCGGCCCGTTGATCGCCGCCACCCTGGGCGCCACGTCCGTCAGCGCCCTCGCAATCGCTTTCTGGCGCAACGCCATCGGAGCGGCCGTGATGGCCGGGCCCGTGCTGGTTCGCCAGCCCCGCCAGTTCGGCCGGGTCACGGGCAGCGAGTTCCGCTGGTCGCTGGCGGCCGCGGTGGCACTGGCACTGCACTTCGCCTGCTTCATCACGTCCCTGCAGCTCACGTCGGTGGCGGCAGCGACCGCCCTGGTCTGCCTGCAGTCGGGCTGGATCGCCGTGTTCCAGCTCTTCCGCGGGGTCCGGCACCGCTGGCAGGTCCTCGCCGGCCTCGGCCTCGCTTTCGGCGGTGTTGTGGCCATCACCGGCTTTGACATGGGCAGCTCGCCGCAAGCCCTGGTTGGGGATCTTCTCGCCGTTGCCGGGGGCGTGCTGGCGGGCATCTACACGCTGGCCGGCGGCAAGGCCCGCCAGACCATGGGCACCGGCGTCTACACGACACTCTGCTACGGCATGTGTGCCGCCGTCGTGGCGGTGCTGGCCCTGGCCACCGGGCAGCCGCTCGCGGGCTTCGACGCGACCGGCTGGCTGGGCATCCTGGCCATCACCGTCTGCGCGCAGCTGGTGGGCCACACGGCGTTCAACCACCTGCTCGCCACGATGAGCCCGTTGCTGGTTTCAATGATCATCCTGCTGGAGATCCCGGGGGCGGCGCTGCTGGCGGCGGCCTTCCTGGGCGAGACGCTGCCGGCCGGAACCTATGCCGGCCTGGGCATGATCCTGGTGGGACTCGCCGTCGTCGTGATGGGCCAGCGACGCTCCCGCGCGGTGCGGCGTGCTGCCGCCCGGCTGGCGGAGCTGGGGACGGACTGACGACGGCGGCGGCCGCGGGTGCGCCGGCGAGCCTTACGGGCCCTACTGGCCGCCGCGGCGGGCCGGCTGGGCCGTGTTGACGGTGTGGATGGCGCGCAGCAGCTTCGCCGGGAAGTACACCGAGAAGAAGACCACCATGGGCGCTTTCAGAGCCATTTTCTTGACGTTGTGCGCCTTGTAGGTGCGGTCGAAGCGTGTGACGTAGTAACGGTAGTCGCGGGGCGAATCCTCGAGCCGGCGCGCTGACATCCCGGACACCATCTGCGGCCAGTACTGGATCCGCAGCTCGTGGTCGGCAAGGTGAAGGGAGAGATCGATGTCCTCATGCATCTCATCCTTCTCATCGCGGCAGGTCTCCAGCCGAATGGTCTCCCACGCGGAACGGCGCAGGGCCATGTTGGAGCCGAAGAGGAAGTGGTACTGGTGTTTGGCCAGCTTGAGCATGAGCTGGCGCATCTTGTCGTCGGCCTTAAGGCCGAAGCGTCGCATTGGCATGTCGTAGTAGACAACGGGCCCGGTGGCGGCATGCACTGACGCGTCCGCGAAGGCCTGCTGGACCTGTTCCACCCAGTCCGGTTCCAGCACCGAGTCGGCGTCGATCCTGCCCAGGACATCCCCGCTGGCGTGGTCCAGGCCGAAGTTCCGGGTCGGGATGAGGCCCTGGACTGTGTCCTGGCTGAGCAGGATGATCGGGCTCTCCGGGTACTCCAGCTGCATCTGGCGGACGATCTCCGCGGTGCGGTCCTTAGACATGTTGTCCACCACGATGATCTCGTGCGCCGGGACGGACTGGTAGACGGCGGCAATCAGGCACTGCCGGATGACGCTTTCCTCGTTGTACGCCGGAATAACGATGGAGACAGCCGGGGGCTGCTCAGCATCGTGTGGGGCATCCACAGAGGGTTCATCGGGTGACATCCCCCCAAATTTAGCACCTGCACCGTTCTTGCGGCCTGTTGACGGGCATCCCGGGCGGCTAAAGGCAAACCAAAAGGAGGGACCCCGCCGGCAGCGGAACCCCTCCTTGAAGTGCAGTCCTCAGGCTGCCGGCTGGTTCACCGGCAGCCCAGGAGCTACTTGGTCTTGTCGTCGCCGTTCAGGCTCGCTGCGATATTGCGAACCGCGGTCTTGGCGTCGGTCGCAACCTTCGCGGAGGAATCCCCCGACTTGGCTGCAGCGGCGTCAGCGGCATCCGCCGAAGCCTCGGCCGCCTTGTCGGCTGCGGCAACCGTCGCGTCGGCGGCGTCGCTGACGCTTTCCTTCACGGTCTCCTTGACGTCGCTGACCGTAGTGGCCGGAACTGGGGCCGGAGTCACGGGCGTGACCGGGGCCGGCGTCTTCCACGGGTCCTCGATCGGCTTGGATGCCTTCCAGGCGGCGACGCCGGCGGCCACGGCCGCGGCGATGACGCCGAAGATAAGGAAGCCGCGGTGCTTGGGCTTCTGCGGCTTGCCAAGCTCACCGGTGACGGCACGGCTGGCTTCGGCGGCGGCGGCCTTGATCTGCTGGCCGGCGGACTGCGCCTGCCCCTGGATGTTGTGGACAACACCGGAGTCAACCAGCCGCTGTGCCACAGCGTCCACGTGTGCCGGTGCGCCTTCCAGGGTGCGGTGCACGGCGTCGGAGGCGTGGCCGATCTGGTCCGAAAGCTTGGGCAGGTATTCGACGACGACGCGGTCACGGGCGTTGGCGATCACCGGGGTGGCCTTGTCCAGGGCATCGTGCAGCCGGGGGGTGGCGCTTTCGACGGCATCGTGGATCTTCGGCGCCAACTGGGCCAGCCCGTCCTGAATGCGGGGGGTCACAGTGGCGACGCCGTCGGCCAGGTTGTGGGCCGCCGACTTGAGGCCCTCCTGGATCTTGGGAGAAGCGGTGTCCAGGCCCTGCTGCAGACGCGGAACAGCCCAGTCGACTGCTGCTTCGACCCGCGGGCCTGCCCAGTCCTTGGCGTTTTCTACTGCGGTGCTGACTGACTGCTCCAGCTCACGGGCAATACGATCCGTTTTCTTCACAACTACCTCCCGATTAATGTGACGGTTCTGCAGTTAGCCTACGTGTCCGGGACCCCACCGGCTATTCTCAGGCCCGATTTCGGCTGGATTTCACCCAGCGCGGAACTGACTCTGCGGCCCTGTGCGCGAACCCCTGCCGTGGAAGAATAGGGCCATGACTGCCATCGCAACCGCAAAAGCAACCATTCACACGAGCCTGGGCGACATCGTCGTCAACCTCTTCGGTAACCACGCGCCCAAGACCGTCAAGAACTTCGTCGGCCTGGCCACCGGTGAGCAGGCCTGGACCCACCCGGAAACCGGTGAGGACAAGACCGGCACGCCGCTCTACAACGGCACCATCTTCCACCGCATCATCAAGGACTTCATGATCCAGGCCGGCGACCCGCTGGGCCGTGGCGTCGGCGGGCCGGGCTACAAGTTCGACGACGAAATCCACCCGGAGCTGACCTTCAACGAGCCCTACAAGCTGGCCATGGCCAACGCGGGCATCCAGATGGGCCGCGGCACGAACGGATCCCAGTTCTTCATCACCACCATCCCGACCGGCTGGCTGCAGGGCAAGCACAGCATCTTCGGCGAGGTCGCGGACGATGAGTCCAAGAAGGTCGTCGACGCCATCGAAGGTGTCCGCACGGGCATGGGCGACCGCCCGGTCGAGGACGTCGTCATCAACAGCATTGACGTAGAACAGCTCTAGCCCACGCCATGAGCTACGGAATTCCGGCGGCAGAGCCGTCCGCGCAGATTCCGGTGTGCCCCCGGCACCCGGACCGGCCCGCCTACGTGCGGTGCCAGCGGTGCGGGCGCCCTGCGTGCCCCGACTGCCAGCGGGCGGCCGCCGTCGGATTCCAGTGTGTTGACTGTGTCAACGAAACCAAACGTACGACGCCGACGGCCCGCTCGGTCTACGGCGGCGCCGCCGCCCTGGGGAAGCCGCTGGCCACCTTAGGGATCATCGCAGCCTGCGTCCTCGTCTACGTGCTGCAGTGGATAGTTCCCAACGACGGGATCTACCAGAACTTCGCCTTCGCCACGGTCTACGCCAACCCCGCCTACGGCGCCTTCGAACCTTGGCGGATGCTGACCTCGGCCTTCCTTCACTCGCAAGGCTTCATCCTCCACATCGTGCTCAACATGTACATGCTGTGGATGTTCGGCCAGGCGCTGGAACCCCTCCTCGGGCGTGTCCGCTTCCTGGCGCTCTATCTCTTGTCAGCCGTTGGCGGATCCGTAGGCTATCTGCTGCTGACACCGGCCTACGCACCGGGCCAGGCCCTCACCGGCGTTGTCGGTGCCTCCGGCGCCATCTTCGGCCTTTTCGGCGCCATGCTGGTGGTCCAGCGCCACCGCGGCGGCGACACCAGGCAACTATGGGTCCTGATCGCCATCAACGGCGTCATTGGCTTTGTCATCCCCCAGATCGCCTGGCAGGCCCACCTTGGCGGCCTCATCACTGGAGCGCTGAGCGCCGCGGTGATCGCCTACGTTCCGCGGGGCCGTCGCCAAGGGCTCCTTCAGGCCGCCGGACTTGCCGTGGTGCTGTGCCTGCTCGTCGCAGCCACCGCCCTGCACGCCGCGGCCACCTCGCTGCCGGCCTAGGCGACCCGCTCTGCGCTAGGGCCGTGGGTTTCCGCTACGGTTCCGGACGGAGGCGCCCCGGGTCCGGGATGCGCCGGTCCAAAACCGCCGCGCTTTTCCGTAAGCACTGCCCCCGTATGTTACGCGCCATCTCCGGCGTGAAACTTTTCCACAGGGGTTATCCACATTGTTGGTAACTTACATGCCTGTAGTTCAACCGACGATGCCGGATCTGACCGCCACAGCTGGCAAATCCCGCGCAGCCCACCCGCCACTCTCCACACCTGTGGATAACTTGCTGGGGACCGCCTGTGGTTAAGTGGACAACCTCCGGCCGGACCCAGCGCGCCCGGGGACTCTCCGCGCGGACCCGCCACAACCGTCAGCCCAGGCGGACCCGTCTCCCCCGGCCAGCCCCTGCTCCAGCCGCTGCTGCCGCCGTCAGCCGCCAGGGCCGGAAACACCCTTCCAGGCCCTCCCAGTCCTGCACGCCAGGGGAGCCTAAGCGACTGCGATCGCGGGAGGGGTCCTATTTATCTGATTTATAGGCCGTTATTCACAGGGTTGTTCACATTGTTAATAACTTGATCCTCTGAGTTTCGCCGTGGAAAACGCGCCATTCCGGGCTTTTCCGGGGCTGCCGGGCGACGGCCAGCGGCCACTTATCCCCAGCTGTGGATAAGTTGTGGGTAGCGGCCTGTTATTAAGTGGACAAGTATCCCAAGGCACACCCGATGCAACCCGGTGCACAGAGTGGAGAGCTGGGCGACGGCGCAACCGGCCTGGCAATGGGTCGAAGGCGGCCACACTCGGCTCCGACTGCGGTTATCCACAGACCGTCCACAGTGTTAATAACTTACAGGTCTGTGATTCAGCGGAGGGACCGGGTCTCTATCCCCTGATTTGGGTGCGCGGGCGGGCCAGCGCGGACCGTTTTCCCCGGGCCGCGATCCGCCCGGGGTATCAACAGGCTGTGGATAACTTTGGGCTGCTTGTGCACAGCTGTGGACCCGGTGGGCTGCGACTAGCGGAGCCAGACGCCCGAGGTGCCGCGCCGGTGGCTGTCGAGCAGATGGGTGTCGACCATCCCGATGGCCTCCATCAGGGCGTACATCGTGGTGGGGCCGACAAACACGAAGCCGCGCTTGCGCAGGGCCTTGGACAACGCGACCGACTCCGGGGAGCTCGTGGGAATCTCTGTCAGGGCCGTCGGCTCCGGGGTGCTGTCAGGCTGGAAGCCCCAGACGAAGTCCACCAGCCCCCCGTCGTCCCTGAGGTCCACAGTGGCCTGGGCATTGGTGATCGTTGCCCGGATCTTGAGCCGGTTGCGGACAATGCCGGCGTCCTGCAGCAGGCGCTCGACGTCGTCCTCGGTAAAGGCGGCCACTGTCTCAGGGTGGAAGTCGGCGAACGCGGCGCGGAAGGCGGGGCGCTTGCGGAGGATCGTCGCCCAGGACAGGCCGGCCTGGAACGCCTCGAGGCTGATCCGTTCGTAGAGCCCCTGTTCGTCCCGGACCGGGAGCCCCCACTCGCTGTCGTAGTAGTCGCGCAGGAGCGGGTCTGTGGCTGCCCAGGCCGGCCGGGTCAATCCATCGTCGCCGATGATGCAGCCACTGACGTCGGGGGTCATCTGGAATCCTTTGCTGGAGAGTTTGCCTTCCAGCATTATCGCCCGACCAGCCGACGCTAACGGCGCGGGCTTAACGCAGCAGGCCGGCACACTCTGTGTGCCGGCCTGCTGCGAAGGGGAATGCGGGGTTCAGGAACGCCAACGCGTGGTCATCAGGAAGCCGACGATGGCGATGCCGAATCCGGCGACGATGTTCCACGACGCCCACTCCCTGACCGGGAGGGTGCCTTCGCTGATGTAGAAGGTGATGATCCACAGCAGTCCGATGATCATCAGGCCGAACATCACCGGCTTGAACCAGACGGGGTTGGGCTTATAGGCCTGCGTCGCAGAAGTCTGCTGCGCGACGCTGGCAGTCCTCTTTCGCGGCTTCGACTCGGGCACGGGTCCTCCTTGGCGGGCTGGATGAGGAGCGGGTGCCTCGGCTTGATATCCTGCAAGAAAAGGAACAGCCGGCGGTCAACGCGCTCTTGGTGGAGTTTGAAATCCTAATCGCAGCCAATTCTAGCTGTAGTTAAGGCCACACTCCGCCCGCTGCGAACGCCCAGAGGAGAGGCCACGGTGCTGCAGGAGAAGGCGGAATCCCTGGCCGCGCCTGCGCGGGGCGGCGGCGAAGTTCCGCGGAGCGCGGTGTCCCGCGCCCTTCAAGTTGCCGGGGAGTTGCTCCTGACGGCAGGGGTGGTCCTGCTGCTGTTTGTCGCCTGGCAGCTTTGGTGGACCAACCTCGACGCCGATGCCCGGCAACGCGAGGTCGTCAAGGATTTCGCGCGGGAGCTAAACGGACCGGGCGCCCCCCGGCCCAGTGGCGCGAGCACCGGCGTGGACGGTTCGGCCGGCCCTGCCTCCGCCGGCCCGGGTCCAGCCCCTGTCGCTTCCGAGCCGGCAGCCGGCACTACGATCGGCGTCGTTTACGTGCCGCGCTTCGGCGCCGGGTACACGCGGCCCGTCGTGCAGGGAACCACGCCCGAGGTACTGGACTCGCTGGGGCTCGGACACTACGACGGCACCGCGATGCCCGGCGCGGCGGGAAACTTTGCGCTGGCGGGGCACCGGCAGACCCATGGAGCTGTCCTGGACAATATCGACTCCTTGGTCCCGGGCGACAGGATCTACGTGCAGACCCGGGAGGGCTACTACGTCTACCGGTTCCGCAACAGCGAGATCGTTCTGCCTTCCGCCACGGACGTCCTGCTGCCTGTCCCGGCGCAGCCCTCGGCCAAACCGACGGAAAGCTACCTCACCATGACCAGCTGCAACCCGCGCTTCGGTTCGCAGGAGCGGATCATCGCCTATTCCCTGCTGGAGCGCTGGCAGCCCGCTTCCGCGGGGCCACCGGCCGAAATAGCAGCCCAGGTGGCCCGCACCCTCGGGGAGGGTTAGACGATGTACGGATGGATCTTCCGCGGGCTTCCCGGACCGCTATGGCTGCGTATCGTCACATCGCTGGTGTTGCTGGCCGGCGTGCTGGTATTGATGGTTCAGTTCCTTTTTCCCTGGATGGCGCAATTCAGCCCGTTCACTGATTCGACGATTGGCTTAGCAAGGCACCCATGAGCACAACCAAAATCTTGGTCGTAGACAACTACGACAGCTTTGTCTACACCCTGGTCGGCTACCTCCAGGAGCTCGGCGCGGAGACAACCGTGGTCCGCAACGACGACGTGACGCTTGCCGAGGCGATCGAGATGGCCGAAGCCCGCGACGGCGTCCTGGTCTCGCCCGGACCCGGTGCGCCGGCCGACGCAGGTGTCTGCATCGAGCTGATCAAGTGGTGCGGCAGCCACAACAAGCCCATGCTGGGCGTCTGCCTCGGACACCAGGCGCTGGCGGAGGCCTACGGCGGGCGCGTTACGCACGCCCCCGAACTGATGCACGGCAAGACCTCGCTCGTCGAACACCACGGGACCAGCGTCTTCAGCGGCCTGCCGTCGCCGTTCACGGCGACGCGGTATCACTCCCTCGCCGCCGTGCGGGAAAGCATCCCGGAGATCCTGGAGATCACCGCTGAGACGGCCACCGGCGTCGTGATGGGACTGCAGCACCGCGCGGCACCGCTCTGCGGCGTCCAGTTCCACCCCGAGTCGGTGCTCACCGAGGGCGGCTACCTGATGCTCGGGAACTGGCTTGAGTCACTGGGCATGGCGGGGGCCGCGGCGCGGGCCGCGGCCCTGAGCCCGCTCATCCAGCACTGAACCCGGCGCGCTGCTAGGCGCCGGGCCCCAGCAGCTTGCCGACGCCTTCCGTGACGTCCGTCTGGGTCGGCGAAGGTGTGGGCGAAGGGGTCGGCGTCGGCGGGGGCGGAGGCGGCGGGGCCTTTGCCACGGTTACGGTAATCGCCTTGCCCTGCTCGACGGCGGCTTGCGCGGCGTCGCTTTGCGCCGTCACCTTGCCCGGCTGGACCTGCGTGTTTTCGACTTCCTTGATGATGGCGAGGAGGCCGACTTTCTTCAGTGCAGCCTGCGCCTCCGCCTTCGGAAGGCCGATGAGCTGCGGCACCGCAACCTTGCCGGTGGACACGATGAGTTCCACCGTGCTGTCCACGGCCACGGTCTGCGCCGGCGCCGGGTTGGTCGTGATGACGATGCCCGCCGGCACATTGGGGCTGTTGTCCAGGGTGGTTTTCGGGGCACCGGTCAGCCCTATCCGGCGCAGCTCGTCCCGGGCATCCGCCTCGGTCCGGCCCGGCAGGTCCGCGGGGATGGTGATCACACTGGGGCCCTCGGAGATATTGAGGGTGATCTCGGAATTGCTTTCCAGCGAGCTCCCGGCCGTGGGCACGGTGCCGACGGCGATGCCCTTGGGGACGGTCTCGTGCTGGATGCGCTTCAACTGGGGCTTGAGCCCGGCGTTGTAGAGCCTTTGCAGCGCCTCGGATTCGGTCAGCGACGTCACCGCGGGGACGTCCACCTTGGCTATGGGCGCAGGCCGCTGGTTGACCATGTTGTAGAGCCACAGGCCGCCTCCGGCCAATACCAGCAGCGTGAAGATCAGCAGCGTCGCCGTCCACATCCGGCGGCGGGACTTTTGCCGGGGGGTGGGTTCGCGTTCGGCCGGAAGGCTCAGCTCGAGACTGTCGGTGTCGGGGTGACCGTGCGGGGCCGAGCCGGACTGGGCGAGTGCCTCGTCCTCCGCGGCGGTCTGTTGCGGCGTGATGCGGCCGGAAGGGACGTCATCGAGGAACTTGGCCCCGGTCAAGGCGAAGGCGGCCGTGGGCGGCGCCTGCTCCGTGCCCGCGACCGTGTTGTTCGGGTCTGTCGGCGCCTCACTGGCCGGCAGGGCCGCCACGGCGACGCCGCTGCGGGCCGCCCGGAGCGCGCGCCGGAATGCAGCCGCGTCCTGGAACCGGTCGGCCCGGTTCTTTTGCAGGGCTTTGGCCAGCACGCTGTCCAGCGCCGCGGAAACCTCAGGGTTCAGGCTGCTGGCCGGTTCCGGAATCTCACGCACATGCTGGTAAGCGACCGAGACCGGGCTGTCGCCGACGAACGGCGGGCGTCCGGTCAGCATCTCGTAGAGCAGGCAACCGGCCGAGTACAGGTCGCTGCGCGCGTCGACTGTTTCGCCGCGTGCCTGTTCGGGAGAGAGGTACTGGGCCGTTCCCACCACGGCCTGCGTCTGCGTCATGGTCGCAGAGGAGTCGGCCATGGCGCGGGCAATCCCGAAGTCCATCACCTTCACGCTGTTCGAATCCGGGCAGAACATGACGTTGGCCGGTTTGATGTCGCGGTGCACGATCCCGGCCTTGTGGCTGTAATCGAGGGCGGCCAAAACCCCCAGCGAGAAGTCTATGGCCTGGTCGATCGTGACTTCCTTGGCCCTGATCAGGTCGCGGATGGTCTTGCCCGAGACGTACTCCATCACGATGTACGGCACCCGCACGGTGTCGTCGTGGCCACCGGGGACGGCATGGTCCCCGGTGTCGAAGACGGCGACGATGGAAGGGTGGTTCAGCGCCGCGACGGCCTGGGCCTCACGCTTGAACCGGGCCTGGAACTGCGGGTCCCGCGCCAGGTCCGGGCGGAGCAGCTTGATGGCCACGGTTCGTCCCAGCCGGGTATCAATCCCGCGGAACACGTCTGCCATCCCGCCGCGGCCAATCAGCTCACCCAGCTCATAGCGCCCGCTGAGGACGCGCTGGGCCGACGCCGGGCTGCTGTCCTCCCGGTGCGATGGAGTGCGGGGTGAAGTGGACACGGGCGCCTACTTGGTGGTGCTGACGCTCGGCGAGGGAGAGTCCGAGACGGGCGCCGGCGCGGTGGCAAGGTGATAGGTGACCACGGAACCGGCGGGGACCTTCTCGCCTGATCCCGGCTCGGAACTGACAAAGGTGCCCTCCTGCTGCGTTCCGTCGCCTTCGACCGGAGCACCCTTCTGCCAGCGCAGCCCGGCCCCCTCGATCGCGCGCTGGACGGCTGCCTCGCTGGCCCCCGTTTCCAGCGTCGGAACGGTAACCTTCTCCGGTCCCTTGGAGTAGCTCACCGTGATGGTTTCACCCGGCTGTACGGGGCCGGAGGGATCGATGTCGATCACCGTGTCGGGGGCGGAGGGGTCCGCGATGGGGTTGCCCTTGACCTGAAGGCCCAGGCCGTTCAGCTCCGCCCGGACATCGTTATAGGGGCGGCCCTTGTATGCATCCGGAATCAGGTTGATGGCGGCCGGCGTCGACTCGGTTGGCGTGGCCGAGCTGCTGGAGGGGCTGGGGCTCGGGCTCTTGGACGTCGGCGCGGCGCTTGTCGTACTGGCCTTGGCGCTGGAGCTGGTGGCGGCCGGGGACGAGGGGAACAGGATCCCGGCCTGCGACAGGACCACTCCCACCAAGGCAAACAGAACGAGCAGGATCAGGGCGATCAGCGGCCAGGTCCAGGGGCTGCGGCCTTTCCGCCGTGGCTCTTCCTCTTCCGGTTCGTAGCCGTCATAGTCCTCTTCCTCAGGTATCCAGCTGCGTTCCGCGGCCAGCGCATCCGCGCGGGACAGGGCACTGCGTGCGCCGTGTCCGCTTGCCGCGGCGGCCCCGGCCGCCAGCCCGGCTGCGGCACCCGCGCCGGCGGCGCCGATCACCGGCAGCGCCGACGTCGACTTGTCCTCAGCCGCGCTGGCGCCGATGACACCCGTCGCTGCGGTGGGGACGTTCACCGGTGCGGTAATGGGGCCGGTGGCTGCTTCGAAGAGGAGCATGCCCGGAACGGCCGCGTGCGCGGCCGCGATGTCGCCGTTGCGGATGGCATCGGACGCTTCGGCGAGCTTGATCGCATCGGCCGGGCGATTCTTGGGGTCCTTGGCCAGCATCGACATCAGGAGCGCGCGGACCGGCCTGGGCAGGCTGTCCGGCAATGGCGGCGGGGCGTCGTTGACCTGGGCCAGCGCAATCGCAATCTGGGATTCGCCGGAGAACGGACGGTGCCCCGTGAGGCATTCGTAGCCGATCACGCCGAGCGAGTAGATGTCGGAGGCGCCGGTCGCGGTCTGCCCGGTGGCCTGTTCCGGGGCGAGGTACTGGGCCGTGCCCATCACCTGGCCCGTCTGCGTCAGCGGAACCTGGTCGGCCAGCCGCGCGATGCCGAAGTCGGTGACCTTGACCCGGCCGTCCGGGGTGATGAGCAGGTTGCCTGGCTTGATGTCCCGGTGCACCAGGCCCTGGGCGTGGGCGACGGACAAGGCCCGTGCCGTCTGGGAGATCATCGACAGGGTGCGGTCCGGTGAGAGCACCTGCTCATGCTCGATGATGCTGCTGAGCGGCTGTCCGGGAACGAGTTCCATGACGAGATAGGCGGAGCCTTCTTCCTCGCCGTAGTCAAAAACGTTGGCGATGCCCACGTGGTTCAGCAGGGCGGTGTGCCGCGCTTCGGCCCGGAAACGCTGGAGGAAACCCGGGTCGCCGGTGTATTCCTCCTTGAGGACCTTGATCGCGACGATCCGGCCAAGGATCAGGTCCTTGGCCTTCCAGACTTCTCCCATGCCGCCGATCGCAATGCGTGTGGTCAGCTGGAATCTGCCGCCGAGGGTGATTCCCGATGTAGGCCTCACTTATTCAACACCGCCTCAAAAATCTTCTTCGCGTTCGGACTGGTTAGATTTGCGCCGGTGGTGATGTCCACGCCCTGCATGACAATCGTGACGGCCACTTGCGGGTCATTCGCCGGGGCGAACCCGGTAAACCATGAATTGTTCAGGCCCGTGCCGAGCTCGGCCGTGCCGGTCTTGCCTGCCACCTCGACGCCGGGCACCGCGGCGCCGCGGGCGATGCCTTCGCTGACGACGCTGGTCATCCATTCGCTGATCTGGCGGGCGATTTCCGGGCTCGTGGAGGTCCGGAGTGCCTCGGGCTTGGGCTCGTTGAGAATCCGCAGATCGGGGGACCGCAGGGCCTTGATCAGGTTGGGCTTCATCTGAACGCCGCCGTTCGCGATGGCCGCGGTCATCATGTTGATCTGCAGCGGCGTGGCACGGACATCCCGCTGGCCGATGGCCGACTGCGCCAGCCCGGCGTCGTCCAGCGGCTCGCTCGGGAAAGTGCTCTTTGCCATCTGGAGCTTCAGCTGGTCGCCGAAGTCCTGCCCGAAGCCGAACTTGCTGGCTTGTTCTTCGATCGCCTTCTGGCCCAGGTCGATAGCGATGCTGGCGAACGGGGTGTTGCAGGACTGCTGGAGGGCGAACGCGAACGAGGCGGTGTTCCGGGTGTAGCAGTTGCCGCCGGCGTAGTTCGGCAGCTTGTACTGGATCCCCGGGAACGGCATCTCGGCCGGGTTGGGCAGCACGCTGTCCTTGTTGTACTTGCCGGAACCCAGGGCCGCCGCCGTGTCGATGATCTTGAAAACGGACCCCGGAGCCAGCAGCGCGCCGGTGGGACCGCTCACTGACTGGTTCAGGTTGATGCCCGGGATCTTGTTCAGCTTGGTGATGTTCGCCGCTTCGGCGTCGGAATCCTGGGTGGCCACCAGATTGGGGTCATACGAGGGCTTGGACACCATGGCCAGGATCGCACCGGTCTTCGGGTTGGACACCACGATCGATCCGCGCTGGCCCTCGGGGATCAGGTCATAGGCAAGCTTCTGGATTTTCGGATCCAGGGTCAGCTCGACTGAGGCGCCCTTGGGCTGGTTGCCGAGGAACAGCTGGCCGACCCGGTCCAGGAACAACTGGTCCGAGCTGCCGGCGAGCTGTTCGTTCATGGCCAGTTCCATGCCCGTCAGGCCGTAGTTCTTCGAAAAATAGCCGGTGATGCCGGCGTAGAGCTCCGGCTGCGCGTAGCTGCGCTGGAACTGGCAGCTCTCGCTGCCCGCCACGGACTGCGCCACCGGCTTGCCGCCGACGATGATGGCACCGCGGTCGTTGCAGTAGTTCTGCAGCAAGGTGCGCTTGTTCCACGCGTTGGCTTTGAGTTCATCGGCGCCCACCACCTGGACATAGCTGAGCGCACCGAAGATCAGCGCGAACATCGCGATCGCGGCGATCCAGGAGTTGCGAATGGCCTGGTTCACGGGAGTTTCACCGCCTCGGTGGGAGCGTCTGGACTGGTGCTGGTGCCGCGGGCCGGTGCCGTGGCAGGCTTCGGCGGCATGGCCGGAGTCTCATTCTGCAGCCCAGGATCCTGGCCCGGCGGGAGGGGCGTGGTGTCCACCGGCCCGCGTGCGGTGTGCGAGATCATCAGCAGCAGGCCAACGATGATCCAGTTCGCCAGCAGGGAGGAGCCGCCGGCCGCCAGGAAAGGCGTCGTCAGGCCGGTCAGCGGGATCAGGCGCGTGACGCCGCCGATCACCACGAAGCACTGCAGGGCGATGGCGAAGGACAATCCGGTGGCGAGCAGTTTGCCGAACGCGTCCCGGGTTCCGAGCGCGGCGCGGAAACCGCGGGTGAAGAGCAGCAGATACATCAGCACGATCGCAAAGACGCCGATCAGCCCGAGTTCCTCGCCGAAGGAGGCGACGATCATGTCGCTGTTGGCGAACGGGACGAGGTTGGGGCGGCCCTGGCCGAGGCCGGTGCCGACGAGGCCGCCGTTGGCCATGCCGAAGAGGCCTTCGACGATCTGCCGGCTGCCGCCGAATTCCCGCCCGTAGACCTCCTCGGTGAACGCATTGAGCCAGCCGTCGATCCGCAGTGCCACGTGCGAGAAGACCTTGGACGCCACGAAGCCGCCGGCCACCATCAGGACGACGCCGATGATCACCCAGCTGATCCTGCTGGTGGCGACGTAGATCATCACCAGGAACAGGCCGAAGAACAGGATCGAGGTGCCGAGGTCGCGCTGGAAGATCAGCACGCCAATGCTGACCAGCCAGGCGGTGATCATGGGGCCCATGTCCTTGAACCGGGGGAACTGAAGGGGCCCGATCTTGCGTCCGGCCAGCAGGATGAGGTCCCGGTTGGAGGAAAGGTAGCCGGCGAAGAAGATGGCGAGGGTGATCTTCGCGATTTCGCCGGGCTGGAAGGTCATTGACCCGAGTTTGATCCAGACACTCGCGCCCAGGACCTCGCCGGCGGAGATCCCCGGGACCAGCGGCAGGATCAGCAGCACCGCGCTGACCGCGAGGGAAATGTACGTGAAGCGGCGCAGGATCCGGTGGTCCTTCAGGAACCAGATGACGGCGATGGCCACGGCCATCGCCACTAGGGTCCAGCGCAGCTGGTTGTTGCCGGTGTCTTCCCCGACGCGGTCGAGGCGGTGGATCATTGCCAGGCCAAGGCCGTTAAGCGCGACGACCAGGGGAAGTATTACCGGATCGGCATATTTTGCGCGGATGCGGAGCACCAGATGGAAGGCCAGCGCCGCGGCCGTGAGCAGGCCGGACTGGAACCAGAAATCGGTGTCGAAGGCCTTCTGCCGGTCGACGCCGACGAGGGCGTTGGCACCGATCCCCACCGCGAGGGCAAGGACCAGCAGCACCAGCTCGGCGTTGCGGCGCGGCTTGGGCGTGGGATCGATCGGCGTCATTTGCCCCCCTCGCAGTAACTCGGCGACGGCGAGGGCGTCGGGGTCGGGGAAGCCGATTTGGAACGGGCGGCCGCGCCGGATGTGGCCCGCCCGGTCGCGCTGGCGCTCGGCGTGGGGGAGGGGGTCAGGCACTCGTCGGCCGGCGCCGTCGTGCCGGTGCGCTCAAGGTTCTTGACGATCCGTTGCGCGTCGTAGAGGTCCCGCGCGGGAACGGTCTGGCGTACACGCTGCTGCGAGAACTCTGGCAGGTCAGACATCCGGATATCGGTCACCGTCTCGAGGGTGGAAAGCGGAATGGGGCCCAAGCGCTGGGAAACCCCGTTGAAAATGGCAACTCGCTGATCGTGCTCCCCGATGTAGTACCGGGTCTGCGTCCAGGCGTAGCCAAGCCAGAGGCCGATACCCAGCACGGCCACGATCGCCGCGGCGATGGAGATTGTCAGCCAGCGCCGGCGCCTGACCGGCGGTTTGTACTCGTCGGCGTCTTCCCTGTCCGGCTCCGCCTTGTGCGTCAACACCGTTGCGGCCCGGCGGGCCACCGTGCGGCCAGCGATGGAGGGGATGGAGCCGGAGGCCGCGGCGGAGGCCGCCGCGCCGACGAGTTCATGCGGACGGGTTGAGAGTTCCTCACGCAGGACTTCGGCGGACAGGTGCTCGCCGAGATGCGGATCGGTGGAGGGCTCTGGCTCCTTGGCCGGGCCGGCGGCCTCCTCCGGGGTTTTGTCTGATCTGCCGGCCGAGTTGTCGTCTTTGGCGCTCTCGGAAGCCTTGCCGGCATAGGTGCTGCCGGCACTGCCGGCCGGTGGTGCGGCCGGCGGTGCGGTCTTCGATGCCAGTGCTGTCGCGGCGACAATTGCCGGGACGACCTGGACGGCGGCGGTGTTCACGTCGTCGGGCGTCTGTTCCGCGATGTCCACCATGACGACCGTCACGTTGTCCGGGGAGCCGGCCTCCAGGGTGAGGTCTACAAGCTTTTCGGCGCACTCACGCAGGCTCTTGGTCTCCCGGACCGTGCGCTCAACGACGTGGCCGGCAACGTAGTTCAGCCCGTCGGAGCAGAGCAGCCAGCGTTCCCCGGGTTCGACGTCGAGGACGTCCAGATCGAGTTCCGGGCTGGCGTCGACGTCGCCGAGGACACGCATGAGCACGTTCTTGTGCGGGTGCGTTTCGGCCTCTTCGGGGCGCAGCCGGCCCTCGTCGATGAGCCGCTGGACGAAGGTGTGGTCCACGCTGACCTGCTCGAACTTGCCGTTGCGCAGCCGGTAGGCGCGCGAATCGCCGATGTGCGCGAAGTGGAGCTTGCCTCCGGCCAGCAGCAGCGCGGTCACGGTGGTCCCCATGCCGGCGAGTTTCGGGTTCATGTGGACCAGCTCGGAGAGGAGCGAGTTGGCGGTCTGGATCTCGTCAGCCAGGACGGTGTCGGCCTCGCCGGCCTCCGCGTCGTAGTCATCGCGGTCCAAATGGATCATGTCCAGGACGGTGGCGGCGGATGCTACGTCACCGCCGGCGTGCCCGCCCATGCCGTCCGCGACGACGGCGAGGTGGCGGCCGACGTAGGCGGAGTCATCGTTTTTCGCGCGCACGCGGCCGACGTCGGAGCGCGCGGCGTAGCGCATGATGAGCGGCCGCTTCGGGGCAGTTGCTGCCTTGTCTGCGGGGGATTCGGGGGCAGCCATGGCTACGGCCTCAATTCAATGACCGTCTTGCCGATTCTCACGGGGACACCCAGCTCCACCGGAAGTGCCCGGGTCAGCTGTTGATCTGCCAGATACGTGCCGTTGGTGGAACCGAGGTCCTCGATGAACCAGCGGCTGCCCTGCGGGAACAGGCGTGCGTGCCGGCCGGAGGCGTAGTCGTCCTCCAGGACCAGGGTGGCTTCCTGTGCCCGGCCCAGCAGGATGGGGCTCGCGGCCAACGGAAGGGTGGTGCCTTTCAGCGGGCCTTCGGTGACGACGAGCTGGCGGGCCTGCTGCTTCACCGGGGCCGGGGCAGGTTCGGCCAGTGCAGGGTTCCGGCGCACCTGCCGTGCGGTGGGGGCACCGGCGGCGGCTTTGCGGCCGATCATGAGGTCGCGGCGCATGGCTGAGACGATGCTGAAGATGAGCACCCAGAGCAGGATCAGGAAACCAAAGCGCAGGGCGGTGATGGTCAGTTCACTCACGGGCGGCCGCCCGGGTTGGCGGGCATCAGGCGGAAAATGATTTTGGTCCGTCCCATCGTGATCGTGGCGCCGTCGGTGAGTTCCGAACTGCCCACCACTTTGTGGCCGTTCACGTAGCTGCCGTTCGTTGAGCCCAGGTCGATGGCCTGCGCTGCGCCCTGGCCGGTACGGATCTCCAGGTGTCGGCGCGACACTCCAGTGTCGTCGATCAGGATGTCCGCTTCGGAGGAGCGGCCCAGGACCACCGAGGGTGCATTCAGCGAATACCGCTGGCCGTCGATGTCCAGCACCGGCTGGAGGCGGCCGGGCTGCCGGGTCGGGGCTGCGGGCATGGTGCCCTGGCCGCCGGGCTGGGCGGGGGCTCCACCGGCCTTTTCGGTCCGGGACGTGATTTCGAAATCGCCGGCCCGGCGGTCCTCGTCGCGGCGGAAGCTGATCCGCACCGGACCCTGGAGGGTGTATCCCTGGCTGCGGACGTGGTTGATGACGACGTCGCACAGTTCTTCCGCGAGCGGGGTTCCCCACTCCTGGGCCCGCTGGAAATCGTCGCCGCTGAGCAGGACGTCGAAAACGTTGGGAGCAAGGGTGCGTCCCGCGGCGACGGTGAGGGCCTTGTTGTCCACTTCGCGGCGGAGGTGGCTGGCGATCTCGACCGGCTCAACCTGCGCGCGGGAACCGGTGGAGAAGACTCCGCGGACGGCCTTTTCGATGCCGCGCTCGACTTTGTCCAGCAAGCCCATGGTCCTTCTCCTTTCCTGGCAGCTGCGGGGCAGCGTTTGTTCCGGAACTCGGTTTCCAACATTCGCGGGAGTCCGCCGTATCCGGGCACTCCTACATCAGATACTACTGGGCAAGGCTGGGAATGGCCTTAATGCGGCCCGCCGCTGCGGTCGGGATATTTGCGTCTGACCGGCCCTGACGTGCGCGGATGTCCGGGAGCCCACTGCGGGTGGGCTGGCGCCGCGGGGGACTGGGCAGGCGGGTTCCGGGTGCCTTCGTTGCGGCGGTTTGGCGCCCCCGGAGTCCCGATTGGTGTTTTCCCGCAGTTGTCCGTTATGCTTGATCTCGCTGCTTTTACGAGGTTGCTGGTCCGGATTTCGGGCCTCTGCCAGGTGAAAGAAGTTGCGCGCGAGTGGCGGAACGGCAGACGCGCTGGCTTCAGGTGCCAGTGTCCGAAAGGGCGTGGGGGTTCAAATCCCCCCTCGCGCACGCAAATGAAAGAACCCCGGTCTTCGGACCGGGGTTCTTTTTGTTTGATGTCGCGTCTCAGTCAGATTCCGGGCTTCGTTGGGCCGCCCGGCCGGTCCGGCGCCACCGTCCTACCCCCGCAGCGCCCCGAAGCCCGCGATCAGCGCTTCGAGTCCCAGGCCGAAGGCCACGTCCGCCTGGTTCGCGTAGCCCTGCTCGCCCAGGCTGGCGACGGCGGCGGAGAAGTTCGGCGTCTCGGCCGCCAGGCTGCCGGAATCAAAGATGTCCGCCGGTGCCGTCACGTCGTAGGCGGAACCGAAGATGAAGGACTCCAGGGCCACGATTGCCGAGATGATGCGTTCCTGCGGGAACCCTGCCCGGCGGAACCCCGCGCTGACGGCCTCGTACATGGCGAGGGTCTTCGGGGCGTCGGCCACCGGAAGCACCGCAATAACCGGGATCAGCGGGGTGTGCCGCGAGAAGACGTCGCGGTAGCTCCAGGCCCAATCGCGCACCGCCTGGTCCCAAGGCTCGGTCTCGAAGGCCGACACGTCCACGAATGACGTTAGGTGGTCCTGGATGAGGACCAGCACCTCCCGTTTTGAGGACACGTGGTTGTACAGCGCCGACGGCGCCACGTTCAGCGAGCGGGCCAGGGCTGCCATGGTGAAGCCGTCGTAGCCGCTTTTGCGCACCAGTTGCAGGCCGGCCGCGGTGATGCCGTCCTGGTCGAGGACGGCCGAGGGGGGCCTGCCCACCCGGCGGCGCGGTTTGGCGTCGGGTCGGTGCGGATCCGCGGTGGCGCTTTTGGCTGCCGGCATTGCGGGCCTTTCTACTGGGCTGTCCTCTGGACTATTCCACGGATTATTCCACCGGATGCGATCTTGCGCCGGGGTCTTCCCTCTTTCCAACGTTACCGCTATAGTCGTACTAAATGAATGGCATTCATTTAGTGGTTCGCATCACTCCGCGGCCACAGAGAGGACATCATGCTGGAACTTGACCGCGACGTCGTCATCGTTGGAGCCGGGCCGGCCGGGCTGACCGCAGCACGGGAGCTGCAGAAGGCCGGCCTGAGCGTTGCCGTGCTGGAAGCCCGCGACCGGGTGGGCGGCCGCACCTGGACGGACACGATTGACGGCGCCATGCTGGAGATCGGCGGACAGTGGGTTTCGCCGGACCAGACGGCGCTGCTTGAGCTCCTCGATGAGCTCGGCTTGAAGACCTACGACCGCTACCGTGACGGCCAGTCCGTCTACATCGGTGCCGACGGCAAGCGCACGCTGTACACCGGGGACTCCTTCCCGGTCAGTGACACCACTGCCGCTGAGATGGACAAACTGACCGCGCTGCTGGACTCGCTCGCCGCGGAAATCGGCGCCACCGAGCCGTGGGCGCACCCCAAGGCCCGTGAACTGGACACCATCTCCTTCCACCACTGGCTGCGCCAGAACTCCTCCGACGAGGAAGCCTGCAACAACATCGGCCTGTTCATCGCCGGTGGCATGCTGACCAAGCCCGCGCACGCTTTCTCCGCCCTGCAGGCCGTCCTGATGGCGGCTTCGGCGGGTTCCTTCACCCACCTCACCGATGAGGACTTCATCCTGGACAAGCGCGTCGTCGGCGGCATGCAGCAGGTCTCGCTGCTGCAGGCGGCGGAACTCGGCGACGACGTCGTCCTCTCCAGCCCGGTGCGCACGATCAACTGGGAGGAGAGTGGCACCGGACACCGGGTGACCGTAGTGTCGGACCGCGCCACCGTGAACGCCCGCTTCGTGGTCATGGCTGTGCCGCCGAACCTCTACTCCCGGGTCTCCTACAACCCGCCGCTGCCCCGCCGCCAGCACCAGATGCACCAGCACCAGTCCCTCGGCCTGGTCATCAAGGTGCACGCCGTCTACAGCACCCCGTTCTGGCGCGAGGACGGACTGTCCGGCACCTGCTTCGGGGCGGACGCGCTGGTCCAGGAGGTCTACGACAACACCAACCACGAGGACCCCCGCGGCACCCTGGTGGGCTTCGTCTCGGACGAAAAGGCCGACGCCATGTTCGAGCTCAGCGCGGCGGAGCGACGCCGCGCCATCCTTGAATCAATCGCCGGCTTCCTGGGCGAGAAGGCCCTCGAGCCGGAGGTCTACTACGAGTCCGACTGGGGTTCGGAGGAATGGACCCGAGGCGCCTACGCCGCCAGTTATGACCTGGGCGGCCTGCACCGCTACGGCAAGGACCAGCACGCGCCGGTGGGTCCGATCTACTGGGCTTCCTCCGACCTCGCGGCCGAGGGGTACCAGCACGTGGACGGCGCAGTGCGGATGGGGCGCCGGATAGCCGCCCGGATCACCGCCGCGGCCGACCGCATGCCGGCCGCCCGCTAGCCCCCGAATAGCACGTCCCTTCAAATCAATCCTTGTCCCAGAACCCTATCCAAGAAGTCAGAGAGGTCGGCCAGATGCGTTACGTAGTGGGGTATTCCGCCAATGCCAGAGGCCGTGATGCCGTCAATCTGGCCGTCTCCCTGGCCCGCGGCCGTGGAGCGAGCCTGGACCTGGTGGTGGCCATCCCGGATGCCGGAGTGTTCAACGCGGCCCACGCGCCCGCCGCGGGCTATGACAGCTACCTGCACCAGCAGGCGGGGGAATGGCTCGACGAAGCCCTCTCCCTCATCCCGGCGGACGTCCCCGCCAAGGCCCATGTGCGCAGCGGGGAATCCGACGCACAGACCCTCATCGAGGCCTGCGACGAGTTCCAGGCCGACATGCTTATCATCGGGGCCACCAGCAGCGGGCTGTTCAAGCGCTTCACCGTCGGCTCCGTGGCCAGTGCGCTGCTGCACGCTGCAACGGTCCCGGTGGCCCTGGCTCCGCACGGCTACCACCGCCGGGACGCGCTTACCCGCGTCAGCTGCGGGCTCGGCAGCCGTGCCGGCGCCGAGAAGCTGCTGGATTTCGCCGTCTCCATGGCAGTGAACCGGGAGGTGCCGTTGCGCGTCGTGTCGCTGCTGACCCTGGATGCCGGTGACTCGGACGAGGCGGCAGATGCCGCCCGCGAGTACGCCAACAAGCACCTCGCGGCAGCCCTCCCGGCCGCTTCGTCGGGCGCCGCGCCGGCCGCGAAGGCCGACGTCGTGGTGGCCCAGGGCCGCAGCGTCGAAGAGGCCGTGGACCGGCTGGACTGGGAAGACGGCGAGATCCTGCTGATCGGATCAAGCCGCCTCGCCCGGAGCCGCTCCATCTTCCTGGGCAGCACGGCCAACCGCATCCTGCGCGCCCTGCCGGTGCCGATGATCGTGGTCCCCAGCGACTACGAGCTCAAGCACCAGAACCAATCACCGTCGATTGACACCTCCCGAGAGGCACAAGCATGAGCACTGAACACGCGACCGCCAAGGCCGCAGCACACAGCAAGCAGGACCACGGCCTGAGCGAGAAGGGACTGAAGGCCGGATCGGTGGGGCTGATCGGCGCCGTCGTCATCGGCGTCTCCTGCATCGCACCGGCGTACACCCTGACCGCGGCCCTGGGCCCGACGGTTTCCGAGGTCGGCGTCCACCTTCCGGCGATCTTCCTGGTGGGCTTCCTTCCCATGCTGCTGGTGGCCTTCGGGTACCGCGAACTGAACAACGCCATGCCCGACGCCGGCACCTCGTTCACCTGGGCCTCGCGGGCTTTCGGCCCGTGGATCGGCTGGATGGGTGGTTGGGGGCTGATCGCGGCGACCATCATCGTGCTGTCCAATCTGGCCGCCGTCGCCGTGGACTTCTTCTACCTCATGCTGGCCCAGCTTTTCGGCAACCCGGAGCTGGCGGACCTGACCACCAACCTGCCGCTCAACATCGCCACCACGCTGGTCTTCATTGCCCTGGCGTGCTGGATTTCCTACCGGGGCATGGAAACCACCAAGACCGTCCAGTACGTTCTGGTCGCCTTCCAGTTGCTCGTGCTGGGCTGGTTCGCCGTTGCGGCCTTCAGCCACGTGGCGAACGGCACGGCTTTTGACGCCACCGCCATCGCGCCGGACTGGTTCAACCCCTTCGCCGTCGAATCCTTCTCCGCCTTCGCGGCCGGCGTTTCGCTGTCCATCTTCATCTACTGGGGCTGGGACGTCACCCTGACCATGAACGAGGAGACCCGGAACCCGGAGAAGACCCCGGGCCGCGCGGCCACCGTGACGGTGCTGGTCATCGTGATCATCTACATGACCGTCGCGCTGTCCACCCTGGCCTTCGCCGGCGTCGGGACCGAGGGCCTCGGCACCGGCAACCCGGAGAACCAGGGCAGCATCTTCGCGGTCCTCGCCGGACCCGTGATGGGCCCCTTCGCGATCCTGATGTCACTGGCCATCCTGAGCAGCTCGGCCGCATCGCTGCAGTCCACCTTCGTTTCCCCGGCCCGCACCCTCCTGTCGATGGGCCACTACAAGGCGCTGCCGCATAAATTCGGCAAGATCAGCCCCAGCTACAAGTCCCCGAGCTACGCCACCATCGCCTCGGCCGTGGCCGCCGCCGTGTTCTACGTCGTCACCCGGACCCTTTCCGAAAATGCGCTGTGGGACACCATCACGGCCCTCGGCATGATGATCTGCTTCTACTACGGCATCACCGCCCTGGCCTGCGTCTGGTTCTTCCGCGCCCAGGCCTTCAGTGGAGCGCACTCCTTCTTCTTCAAGTTCCTCGCTCCGCTGCTGGGCGGCGTCATCCTGCTGGTGATGTTCTTTAAGACCGCCTACGACTCGATGGACCCGGAGTACGGCTCCGGTTCATCCGTCGGCGGCCTGGGCCTGGTGTTCATCCTCGGGATGGGCGTCATCCTGCTGGGTGCGGTGCTCATGCTGGTGATGGCCAAACTCCGCCCCGAGTTCTTCAAGGGACAGGTCCTGACCCGCGGCAACTGACCAGAAGTAAGCCGGAATCCGGACAGTCGAAGGTCCTCCTTCCACCAGCCCTGCGTGTGCGCCTTGAAAAGTAAGCACACTTATCAATAGGCTGGCGGCAGGAGGACCTTCCTCCGTTGGATCAAGGACGAGGTGAGCGCATGTCGGACGCACAGGACATCAGCAAGGTGACGGACATTATTAACGATTCGCGGATCGGGATGTTCACCACTATCAACGAGCAGGGCGCCCTCGTCAGCCGCCCGCTGGCCGTCCAGGACGTCCAGGACGACGGCGACATGTGGTTCTTCACCTCGGAGGGCACCTCGCAGGTGGCACACGTCAAGGCCAACCCCGCGGTCAATGTGTCCTTCGGCAAGGGCACCGAGTGGGTGTCGGTGGCCGGTACGGCGGAAGTGGTCACGGACCGGCAGGCCATCCGCGACCGGTGGAACCAGGCTGTAGAGGCATGGTTCCCGGACGGGCCGGACACCCCCGAGGTGGTACTGCTGCGCGTGGACTCCGATTCGGCCGAGTACTGGACCAGCCCGGGCGGAACGGCCGCGACTGTGCTGCAGTGGGTGAAGTCGAAGGTCACCAACAGCCGGATGAGCGTCGGCGAAAGCGGTACGGTCGAACTTTAGGCCGGCCCGGCCGGCGGCGCTGCTCAGCCGATCATCTCAGTCGATGATTTTGTCAGTCGATGATTTTGAGCGCCGTCCCCCAATTGAAGGATTCATAGGCAGGGTTCAGCTGCAGGCCGATCACCAGCAGCTGCATCCCCTCCAGTTCGCGGGCGTGCCGCAACGCCCCGACCTGGAGGGGCCGGAGTCCTGCCGCGGCGACAAAGGCCGCCACCTCATTGCGGGCCGCCTCTGAGTCGGAGGCGATAAAGACATCCAGCGCCATGCCCTTCGCCGAGCCCTCCGCCAGGGTGCCCGCGAACGTCGTGTTGAAGGCCTTCACCACCCGGGCTCCGGGCAGTAGCCGGGCGATCTCTTCCGCCGCCGAGGTCCCCGGTTCGACCTCCAGCGAGTCCCCGGTTTCCATATTGACCGGGTTGCTGATCTCGATCACCGTCTTGCCGCTGAGCGTGTCGCCGTAGTGGGTTGCGACTTCCTTGGCCGGTTCGAAGTAGAGGGCCAGGACCACAATGTCGCCCTCGGGCACATCGCCGAGGCCGCCCGACGTCGTAGCCGGACCCAGCTCCGCCGCAAGCTTGGCGGCGTTGTCCGGACTCCGGTCCAGGACCTGGACGGAGCGTCCGGCCGCGACCGCCCTCAGGCCAATCGCCCGGGCCATGTTGCCGCTGCCGATAATCGTGACGTCAGTCATCGTGCCCCTTCAGTGGAAACCCGCAACGCGCCGGCGGCGCGCTCTGCCTCCGCCAGTGCCTGTTCCAGCCGGTCGACGGCGGTGCTGTAGCCGCCGGGTGCCTGGCCGTCCGGGCCGGATCCGTGGCGTAGCCGTTCGGCCGCCTTCATCGCCTTCAGCATCGCGGCGGTTTCCGGCCGGGCCGGATCGCTCATGGCCGGGAAATCGATGCAGAATGCGGGGTCCAGTTCGTAGCGCTGCCACCGTGCGAGGACCGCGCGGTGCCGGATGGCCGCGGCTGCATCGGCGGCTGCGGCGCCCCGGGCGGTACGCCTTGCTTCCTGCCAGCGGAACAGCCTAGGCGTCCAGCGGTAGCTGGCAGCAGCCGTCATAACGGCCACGGCTGCGAGCATGAGCCCGGTCCACGGGGAAACCAGCGATGGCAGGAGCACAGCGGGGGCGACGATCGCGATCCCTGCGAAACCGTCCCAGAACACAGCGTCCGGTAGCCCGCCGTCGGACGTCCGGTGCTTCCGGACGAGGTAGACCGTGCCGGCCACCGCGGCCGCGACGAGGAAGGCAAGGGACGCGAACTGCCACGCCCCCAGCGGGGCGGAGCCTGATAGTGACGGCATGGCGCACCTCCTGCGGAACCCGTCCCGGGCGGGTGCAGTTCCGCTGCTTCCATTGGAATCCATCCCGCGCAGGCCGTCAATGGCCGGTTCCCACGCGGTTCCCACCGGGGTGCGTCCCGGGTAGCCTAGGGCCCATGCGACTGAAGATGTGCAGTATCCACGTCAAGGACCCGGCGGCGGCCCACGAGTTCTATACCGGAATCCTGGGGTTCGAAACGCTCATGGCGCTGCCGGAACAGAACCTTTACATCATCAAGGACCCCGGCGGCGGAGAGTCCGCGGGGCTGTTGCTGGAGCCCAGCGACAACCCTATCGGCGCGGCGTACATGAATGCGGTTCACGACGCCGGTCTGCCCGCGATCGTGCTCGGCGTACCGGACGTGCGGGCGGAGTACGAGCGGCTGACGGCCAAGGGTGTCATCTTCCAGGCGGAACCTTCAGACGGACCCTGGGGTACGAGCGTGGTGCTCGACGACGGCTGCGGGAACTACGTCCAGCTGCACCAGGACTAAGCGACGGCAGCGCCGTTTCGACGGTTGTCTGCCGGCAGCGCGGTTAGCGGCGTCGAGTGGGCGCGGAACCGTCGAAACGGCAGCGGCTACTCGGCCTTGGCGCGGGCCTTCTTGGCGTCCTTCTTGGCAGCGTCGTCCTTGACGCGCTGGGCTTCGGCGCGGACCGCGGCGTGGGTGGCGCGCTCGGCGACCAGCCAGGCCGGGGGGGCCTGCAGCAGCGCGGTGATTTCCGCCGTCGTCAGCGCCTCCTCGACGCCGCCGCGGGCGAGGCCGCTGATGGAGACGTTGAGTTTCTGCGCGACGACGGGGCGCGGGTGCGGGCCCGTGCGGCGCAGTTCGGCGAGCCACTCCGGCGGATTGGCCTGGAGCTCGGCGAAATCAGCGCGGGTGATAACCGAATCCTGGAACTCCTGGGGTGTAGCGGGCAGGTAGATGCCAAGCTTCTTGGCAACGGTGGCCGGCTTCATGGACTGGGAGTTTGCAGAGGTCATGGTTCAAGGGTATCCGGCGGGGCGCCCGCAGGGCACCAAACCGGCATCAAAGCAGGACCAAAGCGGCACCGGGGCGGGAGCCTCCTGCGGCACTGACGGTACTGTGAACCTGTGCCCGCAGAAGAAGAAACAGCCCAGCCCCACGACGAATCGGTACCCGAGAGCCGGGAACTGAGGTTCGCGTATGTTGCCGGCGTGACTCCCGGTAAATGGATCCGACGCTGGGAAGAGCGGATGCCCGATGTTCCGCTGCACTCGTTCATGTCCGACGAGGGCGCCCAGCTCGCGGTGCTGCGCGACGGTTCGGCGGACCTGAGTTTCGTCCGCCTGCCGGTGGAGCGCGAGGGCCTGAGCGTCATCCCGCTCTACGAAGAGCAACCCGTGGTGGTGGCGCCGAAGGGCCATGAGATCTCCGTGTTCGAGGAGGTCGCGTTGGCTGACCTGGCCGCCGAGACGTTCCTCGATGTGGCTGCCCTTGGCGGACCCGAACAGGCGCTGCAGGTGGTGGCCACCGGTGCCGGGCTGGCCATCCTGCCGATGTCTGTGGCGCGGCACTTCAACGTCAAGGACACGGTGGCCCGGAAGCTTACCGGCGCGCCAACGACCGAAATCGCCCTGGCCTGGCCCAGCGATTCAACGGATGCGGTGATCGAGGAGTTCATCGGGATCGTCCGCGGCCGCACCGCGGCCAGTTCCCGGCAGCCCTCGGCCCAGCAGGAGAAACCCAAGCGCGAGCCGAAGCCGGACCGGCGCGGGCCCGCAGTCAAGAAACCCAAGGTGGCGCAACGGTACGCGCCGAACCCGGACAAGGGCCGCGGCAAAGGATCCCGGAAAAAGGGAAAGCGCTAGCCAGCCCACCCAGCTGGCTCGCAACAACTGCCAGCTACTTGGCGCAGGCGTCCTGTAGGGCCTTGACCGAATCGGCCGGCACCTGGTCGCCCGAATCCGCGATCTGCTTCAGCGGGGTGGTGATCTCCGCAGGCACTCCGGCGCCCTGGGCGCCGGCCACCAGGCCGCCAAGGGCCTTCTTGTCCTGGACGCTGACCAGGCCGTCCGCCACGAGGGAGCAGGCCTGCTTCTTGATCTCGCTGCCGGCCGCGGTCGCGACCTGGGAAGCGCCGTCGTTGACGGCCTTCTCGGCGGCCTGCTGCACCTGGCCGCAGCCGGAAAGCACGATCATGAGTGATGCGGCGGACAGGGCGGCGAGGCGTCGATTCATCCCGCCAGCCTAGCAAGAATGCTCCGCCCGGCCGGGCCCACCCGGCAATCCGCAAGGTCTTCCGGTTCATCCGGGCCGGGCGTAACCTGTGCGCACTTGCAGGACGCTAGTTGATGGAGGTGGGCACAATGTTGGACAAAAAGCAGGTGCTGGGAGTCGGTGCAGGAGACCTGCAGTTCGCGGTTTCACGGGAGACCGCACGCATCATGCGGGAGGCCAAAGGCGACCGGCTGAAGGCAACCAAAATCATCCTGGACAAGCTCCTGGAGATGGGGCTGATCACTGAAGCGGACCTCCCGGTCCTGGTCCGGATTTGTGAGGAAGGATTTGCCGCCAGCTCCGGCAAGAAGGAGGCATCCGCGGCGTACCACGAGGTCCGGAAATCCTATGACCAATTGCTCCTGCAACCAGGTGCCAGCCCGGTAGCGCTCGCCTTCGCATCGGCGTCGGCTGGCTCCTATCTGTCCGGCGACGTTACGGAGGACGGTGGCGGAGGCAGCACCGGCGTTGTCTACAAAAAGTCCGGCGGGAACTGGCAGGAGACCCTGGCGGGGGCGGGCGCCGCGATCGGCGGCATCCTCGGGGGGGCCGCTGGTGCCGGGCTTGGCACCATCATTGGCGGAGTGGCCGGCAAGATCGTGGACGAATGCCTGTGACATCCGCCTGACGGCCGCCGCCCGGGGACCTCACGCGCCGTGGACGGCGCTCTGCTTCTGTTCCGAGCGGTCGAGGTAGGCCAGCAGGAGCTCCGCTGCGCGGTCAGGCTCGCCGGCTTCGAGTGCGGCGCAGATGTGCTCGTTGTCGTCGAGGTAGCTCCGGTAGAAGTGCGCGTCCACGGTGGCCTTGTGGAAGAACAGCCGCATCTCGGCGAGAACCTGCGACATGATCGTGTCCAGTCGGCGGCTGCCAGCCAGCGCCACGATCGCGCGGTGGAAGTGCTGGTTGGCGGTGCCCAGAGCCTCCTCGTCGTCGGCGGCCGCCGCGGCCTTGCCTTCCTCGACCGCGGCACGGACCGCGGCCACCCGCTCCGGAGTGCCTCCGCCGCGCAGGGCTGCGACCTCGACGGCGCGCCGCACCGTGTACACATCGTGGATGTCGCCGGGGGCCAGGCTGGCCACGAACACTCCGCGGTTGGGCTGCCGGACCACCAGGCGCTCCGCGGCCAGTTCGGCGAAGGCCTCCCGCACGGTGTTGCGTGAGACGCCCAGGTCTTCGGCAATCGTCGACTCGGTCAGCCGGGTGCCCGGCAGCAGCACTCCGTCGGCCAGTTGCTGGCGGAGTTCGGCCGCGACCCGGTCCGCCACGGAGGGGACGGCGATGCGCAGCCGCGCCGCGGCCGCCAGGGCGCGCGGGCCGGCTTCGGAAGTCGTCATAGTGCCGAATGTACACGATTGTCCAAAACAGGAATCGTCGGATTGTTGAACAATCCGACGGGATAGTGCATCCTAAGAGGGGGCCAAGCACTGAGACGAGGATCACAAATGGCACACACCGGGCTAAACACCATCGACCTGAACAGCGACGTCGGCGAGTCTTACGGACGCTGGAGCCTCGGTGACGACACAGCAATGTTCCGCTCCGTTTCGAGCGCCAATGTGGCCTGCGGCTTCCACGCCGGAGACCCCAGCGTCATCCGGCGGACCTGCCGCGAGGCGGTCGCCGCCGGCGTCAGGATCGGCGCCCACGTCGGCTACCGCGACCTGGCCGGCTTCGGCCGCCGCTTCCTCGACATCGATCCGAACGAGCTGGCGGACGACGTCGTCTACCAGATCGGTGCGCTGCAGGCCCTGGCCGCCGCGGAAGGCGGCCAGGTCAGCTACGTCAAGCCGCACGGCGGCCTGTACAACGCGATCGTCGCGCACACCGCGCAGGCGCGGGCCGTCGTCGACGCGGTGAAGTCCGTGGATCCGAACCTGCCCATCCTGGGCCTGCCGGGCTCGGAAGTGCTTCGCCTGGCAGAGGCGGCCGGGATCCGGGCGGTCACCGAAGCCTTCGCGGACCGCGCCTACAACCGCGACGGCACCCTGGTTTCCCGCACCCTCCCCGGAGCCGTGCTGCACGACCACACCGAGGTCACCGAACATGTCCTCCGGATGGCCACCGATTCAGCCGTCCGCACCATCGATGGCTCCATCCTGAAAATCCGGGCCGAAAGCATCTGCGTCCACGGCGACTCCCCGGGAGCCGTAGCCATGGCAGCCGCGGTTCGCGAAGCGCTTAGCGCTGCCGGCATCGGCACCGCCTCATTCATCTAGGAACACCAACAGCCTCACCGGCGCTGCGTCTTGAGCCCGGCGCGACTTCAGCACACCCACCCAGCACAGGCAGCACCCGCATCTGGAGGAACATCATGACCGCACCGCACCAGGCCGCCCCGGCCGCAAGCAAGAGGCCCGGCAAGAGGCCCGGCAAGAGGCCCGGCAAGAGGAACCTGCCCCCTGGCGCCCTCAAGGCCTACATCGCAAGCCTCACCGGCACCTCGCTGGAGTACTACGACTTCGCGATCTACTCCGTGGCGTCGGCGCTGATCTTCCCCAAGATCTTCTTCCCGGTGGGCGACGAGCTGGTCGGCCTGTTGCTGTCCTTCTCCACCTTCGCCGTCGGCTACCTGGCCCGCCCGATCGGCGGCGTCATCTTCGGCCGGCTCGGCGACAAGATCGGCCGCAAGCACGTCCTGGTGGTCACACTGATGCTTATCGGCGTCGCCACGGTGCTCATTGGCGCCCTCCCCGACTACTCCGCGATCGGCGTCGCGGCTCCGGCGATCCTGGTGCTGCTGCGCCTGGCGCAGGGCATCGGCGTCGGCGGCGAATGGGGCGGAGCCGTCCTGCTCTCCAGCGAATTCGGCGACGCCCGCAAGCGCGGCTTCTGGTCCTCGGCAGCCCAGATCGGCCCGCCGGCCGGCAACCTGATGGCCAACGGTGTGCTGGCCCTCCTCGCGGCAACCCTCAGTAACGAGGCGTTCCTGTCCTGGGGCTGGCGCGTGGCCTTCCTGGCCTCCGCCCTGCTGGTGGTCTTCGGCCTCCTGATCCGACTCAAGCTCGAAGAAACCCCCGTCTTCAAGGCCATCCAGGCCCACGGCGAGGCCCCCAAGGCCCCCATCAAAGAGGTCTTCACCAAGGAACCCCGCGCGCTGCTGGCAGCCGCCCTGTCCCGCATCTGCCCCGACGTGCTCTACTCCCTCTTCACTGTCTTCGTCGCCCTCTATGCCACCAAGCAGCTGGGCATGACCACCGGCAACGTCCTCGGCGCCATCCTGATCGGCTCGGCTTTCCAGCTCGCCCTGATCCCGGCCGCCGGCGCGCTGACGGACCGCTTCAACCGGCGCCTCGTCTACGGCATCGCCGCCGTTGGCACGGCCCTCTACATCCCGCTGTTCTTCCTGATGATCCAAGGCAAGTCCGTGCTGATGCTCACCATCGGCGTCGTAATCGGCCTTGCCTTCCACGCGTTCATGTACGGCCCGCAGGCCGCCTACATCACCGAGCAGTTCCCGGCCCGGCTGCGCTACGCCGGCAGCTCGCTGGCCTACACCCTCGCCGGCGTGATCGGCGGCGCCATTGCCCCGCTGGTCTTTACGGCGCTCTACGCCGCCACCGGCAACTGGTTCCTGATCGCGGGCTACCTCGCGGTCTCCGCCGTGGTGACGGTGGTAGGCCTGGCGATCGGCCGGAACCCGCAGACAGCCGAGGAAGAGCGGCTGCTGCAGGAAGCCCGCGCCTAAACGGCGCGGACCCTGGAGACGGCGGCAATGATGGAGACAGCAATGGAAACGGTGGCAGCGCGGCAGGCGGCCGTCCACAAAGTGAACGCGGTGCGGGCGGTGGGCACCCGCGCGGTGCTCGCAGAACTCACCGGCACCGAAGGCGTGCTGGCGCTGCAGGCGCTGCTCCTTGAGCACCCGTTGCCCGGGCAACTGGACGTGCTCGCCGCCGCCGAAACCGTCATGGTTACGGCCGACTCGCCCGTCGCCGCCCGCCGGATCGCCGCGCAGCTGCTGCAGCTCGACCTCACCGCCCCGGTGCAGCGCGACGGCGGCCTCGTGGTCATCGACACCGTGTACGACGGCGCGGACCTCGCCGAAGTGGCGGAGCTGACCGGGCTCGGGATCGAGGGCGTGATCGCCGCCCATTGCCGCCAGCAGTGGACGGTGGCCTTCGCCGGCTTCGCCCCGGGATTCGGCTACCTCGTCGGGGAGAACGAAGTCCTCAACGTTCCCCGCCGCAGTTCCCCGCGCACCGCCGTTCCCGCAGGTGCCGTGGCGCTGGCCGGAACGTACTCGGCCGTGTACCCGCGCCGCTCACCCGGCGGCTGGCAGCTGATCGGCCACACCGCCGCCCGGATGTGGGACCTGGACCGCGAGCAGCCCGCCCTGGCCGCGCCCGGCCACCGGATCCAGTTCCGCGCGGTCCGGGAGACGGTGGCGCTTGCCCCGGAACCGCAGCCCGAGACCCCCGCGCCGGAGGTGACTTCGGGACTCCGGATCGTCTCGCCCGGCCTGCAGAGCCTGATCCAGGACCTCGGACGCCACGGCCACTCCGGACTGGCTGTCTCCGCCGCCGGAGCCCTGGACCGCGCCTCGCTGCGCCGCGCCAACCGGCTGGTCGGGAACGCGCCCGGCGCAGCCGGTATTGAGACAGTGGCGATCGAGACCGCCGCCGGCGGGCTCACGGTCCAGGCCGTCGGGGACCAGGTCCTGGCCGTCGCCGGGGCGCCGTCGGAACTGGCCATCACCACCCCGGGCCGCCCTGACGCGGAGCCCGACCGCCGTACCGTGCCGATGGCCACCCCGTTCGCCCTGCTTGACGGCGAGACGCTCAGCATCGGCGCGCCGGAGAGCGGCTTCCGCAGCTACCTCGCGGTCCGCGGCGGCGTGGATGCCGCCCCGGTCCTCGGCAGCCGCTCCACCGACACGATGTCCGGGATCGGCCCGGCGCCGCTGACCGCGCGGCAGCTCCTGGCCTCCGGCGGCGACTCCGAGTCCGGCGTCGTCGGCCACCCGGAACTGCAGCCCGAGTTCCCCGGCACCGGGGTGACCGTGCTCGACGTCGTCCCCGGCCCGCGCGCTGACTGGTTCGACGCCGAGGCGCTGGAGTCGCTTACCGCCCAGGAGTGGCTGGTCAAGCCGCAGTCCAACCGGGTGGGCATGCGGCTCGACGGAACACCGCTGCAGCGCACCCGGGACGGGGAGCTGGCCAGCGAAGGGACCGTCGCGGGTGCGCTGCAGGTCCCGCCCGAAGGCCTGCCGGTGCTCTTCCTCGCCGACCACCCCATCACCGGCGGCTACCCCGTGATCGCCGTCGTCGTCGACTCGCAACTGGACCTCGCCGCGCAGGTCCCGATCGGCGGGACCATCCGCTTCCGCTGGGCGGACTCCGGCACCACCGGCCCCGCCACCTCCGACCACAGCCCCGCCGACATCCCCGCCGAACAAGCCCCCGACGAAGAAGTGAGTAACTGATGCGCAAGGTCCTGATCGCCAACCGCGGCGAAATCGCCGTCCGGATCGCCCGGGCCTGCGACGACGCCCAGCTGGCGTCCGTCGCCGTCTACGCGGACATCGATGCCGATGCGGTGCACGTTTCCGCCGCGGCCGAGGCCTTCGCCCTGGGCGGCAATTCGCCCGCCGACACCTACCTGAACATCCCCAAACTGCTGGCCGCGGCCGCCGAATCCGGCGCCGACGCCATCCACCCCGGCTACGGCTTCCTGTCCGAAAACGCCGAGTTCGCCCAGGCCGTCCTCGACGCCGGACTGACCTGGATCGGGCCCGCGCCCGACGCCATCCGGCTGCTTGGCAACAAGATCACCGCCCGCGAAACCGCCGTCCGCGCCGGGGCACCCCTCGTGGCCGGCAGCGACGGTCCGGTCGGTTCCGCCGCCGAGGCCCGCGCCTTTGCCGAGCAGCACGGACTGCCGATCGCGATCAAGGCGGCCTTCGGCGGCGGCGGCCGCGGCATGAAGGTGGTCCGCGCGCTCGACGAAATCGAGGAGGCCTTCGACTCCGCCGTCCGCGAGGCGGTCGCCGCCTTCGGCCGCGGCGAGTGCTTCGTGGAGCGCTACCTCGACCGGCCGCGCCACGTCGAGGCCCAGGTCCTGGCGGACACCCACGGGAACGTCGTCGTCGTCGGGACCCGCGACTGCTCGCTGCAGCGCAGGCACCAGAAACTCGTCGAGGAAGCCCCCGCACCTTTCCTCACGGAGGCGCAGACCGAGCAGATCTACCAGGCGTCCAAGGCGGTCTGCCGGGAAGCCCGCTACTCCGGCGCCGGCACGGTGGAATTCCTCGTCGCCGCCGACGGCACGGTCGCCTTTCTGGAGGTCAACACCCGCCTGCAGGTGGAGCACCCCATCACCGAGGAAACCACCGGGATCGACCTGGTGCAGGAGCAGTTCCGCATCGCGGCCGGGGAGCCGCTGCGCCTCACCGGGGACCCGGCACCCCGCGGCCACTCCTTCGAATTCCGGCTCAACGCCGAGGACGTGGGCCGCGGCTTCCTCCCCTCGCCGGGCACCGTGACCGGGTTCTCCGGCCCCACCGGCCCTGGGGTCCGGCTCGACTCCGGCGTCCGCTCCGGCTCGTTTGTCCCGCCGCAGTTCGACTCGCTGCTGGCCAAGCTGATCGTCACCGGCGCGGACCGGCAGCAGGCCCTGCGCCGCGCCCGCCGCGCCCTCGCGGAGCTCAGCATCACCGGGGTGGCCACCGTGCTGCCGTTCCACCGGGCCGTGCTGGAGTCCCCGGACTTCACCTCCGAGGCCGGGCTGGGAATCCACACCCGCTGGATCGAAACCGACTTCGCTGACCGGATTCCGGCCGACCCCGGCTACAGCACCACTGCGCCCGACGGCGAACGCCGCACCATCACGGTCGAGGTCGACGGCAAGCGGCTCGCCGTCGGGCTGCCGGCGGATTTGCTGGACGGCTGGGCGCGGTCCGGCCGGGCGCTGCCTGGCGGAGTTTCGCTTGGGGGCTCGCTGGAGGGCTCACCGGGGACCGCGTCCGACGGCGGCGTTGCCGCGCCCGCGGATCCGGGGGAACTGCGGGCCCACATGGCCGGGACCGTGGTGAAGTGGCTCGTCGCGCCGGGGGCCGAGGTCGCGGCGGGGGAACCCGTCGTCGTGCTCGAAGCGATGAAGATGGAAACCCAGGTTGCCGCACACCGGGACGGAACGGTGACCGACGTCCGGGCCGAAGCCGGCGGCGTGGTCACGGCCGGAGCGGTGCTGGCGCTGATCGGGTAGCCGCGGGACATGCCCACCTCCCGAGCCGGCGGGTGGACATAGTGCCACTATGTCCAACCCCGGCGCTCAGGGCTGGGCATGCTCGTCCGTCGAGCGGGCCGCCTTCCGAGCTTTCGGCCGCACCGCCGGGCAGTCCGGCCCTACCGCCACGCGCGTCCCGGGAACATAATCGGCGGTATCAACCCCGTACGGAGAATGGAAGGCGGCAGCCATGTCTGTCTACACGCTTGGAATCTGGCTGGTCCACCCGGGACGCGAGAATGATTTTGTCCAGGCCTGGCGGGATTTGGCGAGGAAAACGCAGGAGGACTATCCCAACACCAAGGCCGTGCTGATGCACGACCATGACGTCAGGAACCGGTTCATCAGCACCGGCCCCTGGGAATCACTCGAACAGATTGAACAGTGGCGGGCATCAGCCACCTTCACCCAGGGGGTGGACGCAATGCGCGAGATGCTGGAGCACTTCGAATCGCGCACGCTCGACGAGGCAGCCAGCATCGGCTGAGGCAGCCGCCGTCGTCAGCTTTGTGCCAGTGCGTCCAGCACGGCAGCCAGCAGCACACCGTCCCGGCCCCAGACGGGGTCGAAAATCTCGACGTACCAGGACTCGGCCAGCACCAGCGCCAGCGATTCGTTGGCCTCGGCGGACCAGTCTTTGAGCTGGTCCGCTTCGATCGGGCTTTCGCTGGTGCCCAGCACGGTAACGATCTCGGCGTCCTGCAGTGTCACGGGAATCGAGGCGCGGCTCATTTCCCCCGGGGCGTGTGCCACCGTCACCAGTTCCGTCCGCGAGGAGAGGTCCAGAAGGCTGCCCGCCGACTCCGGGGTGCAGTAGCCCGTCACGTAGGCCCGCTGGACGTTGCCGCCCTCGCGGAGCCCGGGCTGCGACTCCTTGGTGAACAGCCCGTTCCGGTTGAGTGCCGCCAGCTGGCCGGCGATCGCCTCCGTCTCCGCATCGATGCCGGGGGTGAACGTTCCGGGCTGGTACTGGCTCCGGCCCTCCAGCCAGCGTGCCGTCAGTTCGCCGGCTGCTGGGATCGTGGTGGCCTGCCGCCAGACCTGCCGGTCCGCCAGCAGCCTGCCGAAGCTGTCCCGTTCAGTTGTGTACTGGTCGTCCATGAGCGAGTTCCACCTCCCTGCCGTGCATTGAATCCGGTCTACTTCATCCTGCTGACCCCGAGCTTCCACCGCAAGGCAGATTTAGCGCCGCGTCACGGAACGGCTGCCGGAGCAATCGATGTGAACCGGGAAGGGCCCCGGCGGGAATCAGGCCTCGCGCAGCGGGCGCCGGGCCAGCCAGGCGGCCACGATGGCGCCGGAGATGTTGTGCCAGAGCGAGAACACGGCCGACGGCAGGGCCGCCAGCGGGCTGAAGTGGGCCGTGGCCAGCGTCGCCGCGAGGCCGGAATTCTGCATTCCCACCTCGAAGGCCAGGGCGCGGCGGGCCTTGTCGTCCAGGCGTCCGAGCTTTCCGGCCAGGTAGCCCAGGCCCAGGCCGAAGCCGTTGTGCAGCACCACGGCGAGGAAGACGATGCCGCCGGCGGCCACGATCTTGTTCGCACTGCCCGCCACGACGATTGCCACAATCAGCGAAATGACGACGGCGGAGGCCCAGGGCAGCGCCGGAAGCACCTTGGCGACGACCTTCTTCAGGAACAGGCGGGCCAGCAGGCCGGCGATTACCGGCAGCAGCACGGTTTTGACGATGTCCAGCACCATGCCTGCGGCGTCGATCTGAAGGTAGGACCCGGCCAGGAAGAGCACCAGCAAAGGTGTGACGATCGGGGCGATCAGCGTGGACACGGAGGCGACGGCCACCGAGAGGGCCACATCGCCCTTGGCCAGGAACGCCATCACGTTCGACGCCGTGCCCGACGGGGCGCAGCCGACCAGGATCAGGCCGACGGCGAGTTCCGGCTCAAGGTGCAGTGCCTGGGCGATCAGCCACCCGGCGCCGGGCATGATGACGTAGTGCGCCACGATGCCCAGCACCACGGCCCAGGGGCGCTTCGCCACGGAGGCGAAGTCCGGCGGGGTCAGGGTCAGGCCCATGCAGAACATGATGATGCCGAGCAGGTACGGCACGCTCGGAGCGAGCGGTTTGAAGGCGCCCGGCAGGAGGAAACTGGCGACGCCGGCCACCACCACCAGGAGCGGGAAAACGCTGACCGCAATGCGGGCGATCTTCGCCTCGGCGGCGAGGGCCGGATTGACCGGGGTGGCCGCGTCAGTGCGGGACTCCGGTGCGGACTGTGGGGATTTGGTTGCCTCAAGCATCCAAGCATGGTGCCACCAGCGTCCGCCATGCGGCCACTTTATGACCAATCGGCGGACGAGTATGTCAGATTTAAAGCCCCGGTGCCGGGCTAGCGGGGTTAGGCGACGGGGTTCGCTGGCCCAGCATGGCGATGAACTCCTCCGCCTGGCGCAGGTTGCGGGCCATCTTGGCGCGCTGGTGTTCGGCCCGTTCCAGGAATTCAGCCAGCCGGGCGTCGGCGCCAGCAGTGTCAGCGGGGCCGGCGGCCTCCGTACTTAGCAGGCCCAGGATTTCGGCCATCTCCTCGAGGGAGAAGCCCAGCGGTTTCATTTGCTTGATCAGCATCAGGCGCGCGGCGTCAGACTCGGAATAGACCCGGAAGCCGCCCCCGGTGCGGGCCGTCGCGGGGAGCAGCCCGACGTCGTCGTAATGGCGAATAGTCCGCAAGGACAGTCCGGTGCGTTCTGCCAGTTCGCCGATGTGCATGGTGCTGCGGCTCGCGTCCGTCAATGGGGCCCCTTCCTTCGTCCGGTTGAAACTCTACCATCACGTTAGGGTAGAGTTTGTGGGGAGTGGTGCGACCGCCAAGGCCGGTCCCGCTCCCTGCCGGCGCAGTGCTGCGCCCCCGCATTCTTCGCAACTGAGGGGCCCTGCCGCGCCTCCTGACCCTGAACGGAGCCAGCGATGGCCGTCAAAACCGCCGGGAATTCCCCGGCCTTCACTCCCGAACAGCTGCAATCGGTCCGGGGCGCCCTGCTGTCCCCTCGGCGGCTGAAGACAGAGGTCCTGGGCGGACTCGTCGTCGCGCTGGCCCTGATCCCGGAGGCGATCGCCTTCTCGATTATCGCCGGCGTCGATCCGCGAATCGGGCTCTTCGCGTCCTTCACCATGGCCGTCACCATCTCCTTCGTCGGCGGCCGGCCGGCAATGATTTCGGCTGCGACCGGAGCCGTCGCCCTGGTGATCGCCCCGCTGGTGAAGTCCCATGGGCTGGACTACCTAGTCGCCGCGGTGATCCTGGCCGGCCTGTTCCAGATCATCCTGGGACTCTCCGGGGTTGCCAAGCTGATGCGCTTCATCCCGCGCTCGGTGATGGTGGGCTTCGTCAATGCGCTGGCCATCCTGATTTTCCTCTCGCAGTTGCCGGAGTTGATCGGCGTCCCGTGGCTGGTCTACCCGTTGACGGCGCTGGGGCTGCTGATCGTGTTCGGGCTGCCCAAGCTCACCAAGGCAGTCCCTGCCCCGCTGGTCGCTATCGTGGCGCTGACGCTCATCACGGTGTTCGCCGCCGTCGCCGTCCCTACCGTGGGGGACAAGGGCGCACTGCCCGATTCGCTGCCCGCGCTCTTCATCCCGAACGTGCCTTTCACGCTCGAGACCCTGCAAATTATCTTCCCTTTCGCCCTCGCCATGGCCTTCGTGGGGCTGCTCGAATCCCTGATGACCGCCAAACTGGTCGATGACATCACGGACACCCGCTCGCCCAAGACCCGGGAGGCCTGGGGCCAGGGCGTGGCAAACGTCGTCACCGGGTTCTTCGGCGGCATGGGTGGCTGCGCAATGATCGGCCAGACCATGATCAACGTGAAGGCCTCCGGCGCCCGCACCCGGATCTCCACCTTCCTGGCCGGTGTCTTCCTGCTGATCCTGGTGGTGGCCTTGGGCGGCATCGTCTCGCTGATCCCGATGGCCGCGCTCGTTGCTGTGATGATTTTCGTCTCCGTGGCCACCTTCGACTGGCACAGTATCCGTCCGCGGACCCTGAAAATGATGCCCAAGAGCGAAACCGCCGTCATGGTCGCCACCGTCATCGTCACCGTCGCCACCCACAACCTGGCGATCGGCGTCGGCGTCGGGGTGCTGGTCGCGATGGTGATGTTTGCCCGCCGGGTCGCTCACTTCGTTACCGTGCACCGCACCGTGGCAGAGGTCGACGGCGGCCCCGTCGCCACCTACCGGGTCGACGGGGAACTCTTCTTCGCTTCCTCAAACGACCTCTATACCCAGTTCGAGTACGCCTTGGACCCCCAGCGCGTGGTCATCGACCTGCATGCCTCACATCTGTGGGATGCCTCCACCATCGCGGCGCTGGACGCCATCACCGAGAAGTACCACCAACACGGCAAGGACGTGTTGGTCGTCGGCCTCAACGACGCCAGCGTCCACATGCGCGAACGCCTCGGCGGCAAACTCGGCGCCGGGCACTAGGAACCGGGCGCTACGAGGACGGCTTGGACGCCTTCCCGTCGAGCCAGAGCGTGTCAGACTCGTCGCTGTGCGCGCCGGTGGCGCCAACGTGCTTGCTGCTGATGCCGGGGCCCTGCCGGATGACGTGGACGAGTGCCATCCCGTGGCCGCGGCCCAGCCCGTAATCCGTCTTCAGCCAGTCGAGGATCTCCCCGGCCTGCGCGGGCGCGTCCGCGAAGCCCTTCTGCCGGGCGAGCTCGAGGAGCTGGCGGGGAGTAAGCCCGGTCTTGTCCTCGATCGTGTCGAGGTACGCCTGGAATGACATCCTTGGATTCCCTTCAGCGGTTCTTGAGTTCCGGCCACTCTAAGGACCGGGATCGGTTACCGCCAGACCCGTCTGGCCCTAATTTGGGGTCCTTCAACCGGGTACCGGGAGGGGCTACGCTCGGGACTATGGCGCAGACATGGGAACCGGGTCAACCCGGTGTGCTCAGTCTTCCTTCCGGACGCCTGATCCGTGGCCGGGGCCTGCTGGCGCCGTTCCCGTCCGGTCCACGGCCCGAATTCGGCTTGTACCTGCTGGGCAGTCGCCCGCATCCGACGGAGTGGGACTCCCGCTGGGTCCGCTGGCGGGACCTGCATGTTCCCGCCGACGACGCCGATGCCCTAGACGCCTTCCGGGAGGCGTGGCGGCGCGCGGAGACGGAGCGGGTCGAGGTGGCCTGCTGGGCAGGCCGGGGCAGGACCGGCACCGCTCTTGCCTGCATCGCGGTGCTCGACGGCGTCCCGCCCGCCGAAGCTGTCGCCTTCGTGCGGCGGAACTACCGGCGCACCGCCGTGGAGACGCCCTGGCAGCGTCGCTACGTCAGGCGCTTTGGCGGGGCAGTTTCCTAAGCCGCAAACGCATCGGCGAGGCGCCGATTCCCCAGCCCTAGCCCTGCGTCAGCCGGTAGCGCTCGATCTGCTTGAGCCGGCGCAGCAGGCTGTCGCGCCGCGGGTGCGGGACGGCGTCGGCCGGTTCCGCGGTGAGGTCGATGTGCGCCGTTCCGTACTGCCACAGCAGCAGGTCGTCCAGCAGCCGGTCTGGGCCGGGGGAGTAGCGGTGGTCCAGGGCCTTACGGACCTCGGTGATCCGGTTGGCGCTGAGCAGGCCCGCGAGCTGCACGGTCTGGTTCAAGCCGTGCGCGGCCATCAACTCGGCGGCCCAGCCCCAGTCGTCGTCGACCTTGCGGTCCACGTGCGGCAGCAGTGTCCGCCAGACGTCCCGGATCCGGTTCGGGGTGAGCTGCGCGGCGCCCTCGCCGTCCATGTCCCAGTAGCTGCGGACCTCCTCGTAGCGCTCATGCAGGTCCGCGAAGGCGCCCTCCACGGTCTCCAACATGGCGGCCGTGGCGGTGAACTGGCGGTCGAAATGCGGGGTCCATGCCCGCGGATCCTCGGCCTTGAACCGGATGTCGTGCTCAATTTCGCTCCAGGCGTGCGCGAAGACCGTCCGGATCTGGCATTCGAAGAAGTAGCTGCCGTTGGGCTGCGCCTCTGGGTTGAAGGCCTGCTGGTACTCCTTGACGGCATCATTCTGGATGGTCCGCAGGATCAGGTGCCGGCTGGAGTAGCCGTAGGTTCCGGACTCGATCGAGCCGATGTCCTTCTCGCGGTCGCCCCGGCAGTCGAAGAGCTGGCGCTGGCGCTTGATCAGGTTGGCGACGACGGCGTTTTCGGCCGGGAGCTTGGTGATGACGCGGATGCCGACCATGTCATTGAGCGTGCGGAACGGGTCCGGAAATTTCAGCACCGGCGGCCCGCCCGGCTCCAGCGGTTCCTCAATGCGGGAAATCTTCTCGCGGAACGACTCCACCGTCTTGGTCCGGCCGGTCACGAACAGCGGTGTCACCTCCGTGCCCTTGAGCATGGCACGCAGCGTCAGCAGCACTTCGCGGGTGACCAGTTTCAGGGCAGGACGGACCCGCTCATAGAGTTCCACGTTGTCCTGCACGGATTCGCGCAGCGCGGGGTCAAGGCGCTCCCAGTTGCTAGCCATGGGCCTAGCTTACGGCGCAGCTGTGACAGCCAGCCCGGCCCGTCACCGTGTGGCGGCAATACAGCGCCGGCTTCAACGGCGCCGCGCGGCGCCCAAGGTAGGCTCTGCAGATGGCTGATGTGCGGCGTCGGACTCTATTGGCGGCCGCAGCGGCGGCGACACTGGGGGCGGTCGCTGCCTGTTCACCGGGCCCCAAGGAGGACACAGTGAAGCGGCAGAAGTACCACTACGGCGACGACCCGAGCCAGTGGGGGGAACTCTTCCTCCCGGACGCGGCCGAGCCCAGGGGCGTGGTCGTGGTGATCCACGGCGGCTATTGGCGTTCGCAGTACGGCGCCGAACTCGGCGAACCGCTGGCCAAGGACCTCGCTGCGCACGGCGTGGCCGCCTGGAACCTGGAGTACCGGCGGGCCGGCAACGGCGGAGGCTGGCCGCACACTTTCGCGGACATCCTCGCCGGAATCGACAAGCTGCGCGACATCGCCGACGAACACGGCCTCGGCCTGGACCGCGTCGTCGCGCTCGGCCACTCCGCCGGCGGGCACCTGGCCGTCTGGGCGGCCGGCCGCAGCCGGCTTGGCCAGCTCGGCGCCCCGGACGCGGACCGCCAGCTGCAGCGCAAGGACGACGACGGCGCGGTGCACCTTACCGGTGTCGTCAGCCAGTCCGGGCTGCTGAACCTGGCCGAGGCGGAGCGGCTCAACCTGAGCAACGGCGCGGTGAGCAACTTCCTGGGCGGTTCCTCGGAAAAATACCCCAAACGGCATAAGTTCGCCGACCCGATGAGCGCCGTGCCGCTGCGGGTTCCGGTGTACGCCGTGCACACCACCGAGGACGATACTGTGCCGATGAGCCAGTCCGAGGCCTACTCGGCCGCGGCCAAGGCCTGCGGCGCCCCGGTCCAGTTCCTCAAGGTCCCCGGCGACCACTTCGCGCTGATCGACCCGAAGGCGGCCGCCTACCGGAAATGCCGCGAGCTCGTGCAGCAACTGCTGGGCTGAACCGGCCGAGGCGGCCCCCGGGAGCGGCCGCCCGAAAGGGCCCGGCGAAGCAGCCCGGCGCCGGTGATAGCGTGGCCCCATGCATGTGAAAGTTCCCGCGGTGCTCCGTGCCCCCGTGGCGGGCTTCACCAGGTTCGCGCGCGCCTTCGCGCCCAGCCATCCCGCCCAGGTGATCGTCCTGGGCTTTGCCGGCGCCGTCGCCGCGGGGACCGGACTGCTGTCCCTGCCGGTGGCGAAGACCGGCGACGGCGGGGCCACCTTCCTGGAAGCCCTCTTCACGGCCACCTCAGCCGTTTGCGTGACAGGCCTGAGCACCGTGGACACGCCCGTGTTCTGGAGCGGCTTCGGCCAGGTGGTCATCCTGATGCTGATCCAGATCGGCGGGTTCGGCGTGATGTCCTTCGGCACCCTGCTCGGGGTCCTGACCGCCCGTCGGCTGGGCCTGAAATCCCGGTTGTCCGCCGCCGCGGAGACCAAAAGCACCGGTTTCGGCGACGTCCGCGGGGTGCTGGTGGGGGTCCTCGGCATCAGCCTGATCGTGGAAGCGCTGTTGGCCGTGATTCTCGCGGCCCGCTTCATGGCCGGCTACGGCTACCCGCCCGGCGAGGCCGTATGGCGTGGCATCTTCCATGCGGTGTCAGCCTTTAACAACGCCGGCTTCGCCCTGTATTCGGACAACCTGATGGGGTTCGTCGGCGACCCCTGGGTGTGCCTTCCGATTGCCGCGGCGGTGATCATCGGCGGCCTTGGTTTCCCTGTCCTCTTTGAACTGGTCCGGCAGTACCGGCGCCCGATCTTCTGGGGCATGAACACGAAACTGGTCCTGGTCGGCTCGGCGGTGCTACTCACCGGCGGGACCGTTTTCCTGACCGCGGTGGAGTGGACCAACCCGGCCACACTCGGCGCGCTGCCGGCCGGTGACCGCGTGCTCGCCGGCTTCTTCCAGTCCGCCATCACCCGCACCGCCGGCTTCAACAGCATCGACATCTCGCAGATGCATCCCGTGTCCTGGCTCGGCATGGACATCCTGATGTTCATCGGCGGTGGCCCGGCCGGAACCGCCGGCGGCTTGAAGATCACCACCTTCGCCGTGCTCTTCTTCATCCTCAGCACCGAACTCCAGGGCGGCACGGCCGTGAACATCTTCGGGAAACGGCTCTCCCGGGCCGTCCACCGCCAGGCGATCACCGTGGTGCTCCTCGCGATCGCCCTGGTGGTCGGATCCACCATGTTCCTGATGCTCATTACCGACTTTGGCCAGGAGCGGATCCTTTTCGAAGTTGTCTCCGCCTTCGCGACAGTGGGCCTGTCCACGGGCATCACCGCCGCCATGCCGCCGGCCGGCCAGCTGGTCCTGATCCTGCTAATGTTCGTCGGCAGGCTGGGGCCGGTGACCCTCGGCGCCGCCCTCGCGTTGCGCGAACGGCCCCTGCTTTACGAATTCCCCAAGGAAAGGCCGCTCATTGGCTAAGAACATTTTTGCCGCCCGCACTGCGGCCGCCAGCACCAAGGCGTCCTCGGTGGTGGTCATTGGGCTCGGCCGCTTCGGCGGCTCCCTGGCCCTGGAGCTCGAGGCCCAGGGGACCGAGGTCCTCGGGGTGGACGCCAGCGAGGAAATTGTCCAGTCCTTCAACGGGCGCCTCACCCATGTGGTCAGGGCCGATTCGACTAAGGAGGAGGTGCTGCGCCAGCTGTCCGTGCACGAGTTTGACCGCGCGGTGGTGGGCATCGGCTCCGACATTGAAGCCAGCATCCTGACCACCTCGCGGCTGCTGAAATTCCAGCGCCCGCAGATCTGGGCGAAGGCAATCAGCGAGCCGCACGCCGAAATCCTCGCCCAGCTCGGCGTCGAGCACGTGATCCGGCCTGAGCATGACATGGGCAGGCGGGTGGCCCACCTGGTCCTCGGCTCCATCCTCGACTACGTGGAATTCGAGGACGATTTTGTGATGATCCGGACGGGCCCTCCGGCTATCGTCCGGGACCGCCCGCTCGGGGTCGTGGGACTGCGGGAGAAATTCGGCGTGACCGTGGTGGCCGTCAAGCGCCCCGGCGGGATCTGGGGCCACACCACGGCGCAAACGGTCCTCTATGAGGAGGACCAGATCATCGTCCAGGGTGCCAAGTCACAGGCGGAACGATTCAGCACGATGCCGTAGGCAAGTAGACTGGGATCTGGTGCGCCGGGAAGTCTGGTCGGCATAGTTCAGTCGACCCAAATTTTAGGACTTCCGCATGAGCCACACACCTCCTCCCGCGCCCCAGGCCGGCACGCCGCGCCTGACCATCTTCGGTCGCGGCAGTTACGCCGAATCCCTGCGCATCGGCGAAATCCTCCGAAAGGAAACCGTCGGCGGAGCCCTGCTCGTGTTCGCGGCCGTCGCCGCGCTGATCTGGGCCAACTCGCCGGCGTCGGAGAGCTACTTTGCGCTCCGCGACTTCAAGATCGGCTACGAACCCTGGCACCTGGACCTCAGCCTGGGGGCCTGGGCGGCCGACGGACTGCTCGCCATCTTCTTTTTCCTGGTCGGCCTGGAGCTCAAGCGCGAGTTCGTGGCCGGCGATCTTCGCCAGCTGGACAAGTCGATCGTGCCGGTTGCCGCGGCCGCCGGCGGGGTGATCATCCCGGCGGTGATCTACGCCGTCGTCAACCTCGGCAGTCCGGAAACGCTGCGCGGCTGGGCGATCCCCACCGCCACGGACATAGCCTTCGCCGTCGCGGTCCTCGCGATCATCGGCTCGCACCTGCCGAGTGCGTTGCGGATCTTCCTGCTCACCCTCGCCGTGGTGGATGACCTGATCGCCATCACCATCATTGCCGTGTTCTACTCCAGCGACCTCCAGCTTGCCCCCCTGCTGCTGGCCCTGCTGCCGCTGGGCCTGTACACCTACCTGGCGCACCGGTACCGCCGCTTCTTCGGGCTGAAGGCCCCCGCGGCGTGGTTCATCCTGCTGCCCCTCGGCCTGGCCACCTGGGCCCTGGTGCATGCCTCGGGCATCCACGCGACCGTGGCCGGCGTCCTGCTCGGCTTCGCGATCCCGGTGCTGCGCTCCCAGGCCAGCGGGGGACCGGAAGCCGGACCGGGGCTTTCGGAAATCTTCGAGCACCGGTTCCGGCCGATCTCGGCCGGCGTCGCGGTGCCGGTCTTCGCCTTCTTCTCCGCCGGCGTTGCCGTGGGCGGCTGGGGCGGGCTGGGCTCGGCGCTGGCGGACCCGGTCGCCGTGGGCGTCATCCTGGCCCTCGTCCTGGGCAAACCGGCCGGCATCCTGGGCACCACCTGGCTGCTCACCAAGGTAACCAAGGCGCGGCTGGACAACTCGTTCAAGTGGATCGACGTGTTCGGCGTCTCGATCCTGGCCGGGATCGGCTTCACCGTGTCGCTGCTGGTAGCGGAGCTCAGTTTCGGCAATGGCAGCGTCCATGACGACCACGCCAAGGTCGGCATCCTGGCGGCGTCGTTGCTGGCCGCCCTGCTGGCGAGCGTGGTGCTCCGCACCCGCAACCGGCAGTACCGGCAGGCGGAGGAAGAGGAGCGGCGGGACTCGGACAATGACGGCATTCCCGACGTCTACCAGGAGGGCGGCGCGGAGCGCTGAACCTGCGCGGAGCGCTGAACCGGCGCGGGCCGGCGCTAGGCGCGGTGGTCGGTGCCGCGCATCCGTACCGCGACGACGAGCCCGGACGCCGCCGTCAAAGCGGCGACGACGGCGATCGCCACCGGAATGCCGTAGGCGTCCGCGAGTATCCCGGACAGCAGCGCGCCCACGGCGAAGCCGCCGTCGCGCCACAAGCGGTAGATGCCGACCGAACGCGCCCGCCACTGCGGGTGGGCCACATCGCCGATGGCCGCCAGCAGGGTGGGGTAGACCATCGCCGTGCCCACGCCGAGCAGGACGGCCGCGAGGAGCCAAATTTCGAAGCCATGGCCGGCCGCCACGATGGCCAGGCCCACGGCCTGGATAAACATGCCGCCCGCGATCAGCCACTTGCGCCCCAGCCGGTCTGAGGCGGCGCCGGTGATAAGTTGCACCGCTCCCCAAACCGCCGGGTATACCGCGGCGAGGATGCCGATGCGCTCGATCGAGAGGCCGGCGCCGGCGAAGAGAACCGGGAACAGGCCCCAGGCCAGGCCGTCGTTGAGGTTGTTGACCAGCCCGGCCTGGCTCACCGAGGAGAGCGAGCGGTCCCGGAAGCTGGTCAGGGTAAAGATTTCGCGGGTGCTGAGCGCCGCGCCGGCACCGCTGTGCGCGTCGACGTGGTTTGCGGCCTCGGTTTTCGCATGGTGGTGCGTTTCCTTGACGGCGAGCACGGACAGGCCGAGCCCCAGGGCGATGTAGGCGGCGCCGAGCAGGAACGGCGCCGGCCGCAGGCCGTAGGACGCCGCGAGGTAGCCGGTAACCAGGGCCGTGCCGGCCACGCCAAGGTAGCCCGCGGCCTCGTTGAATCCCATCGCGAGGCCGCGCCGGTTCGGGCCGACCAGGTCCATTTTCATGACCACCGTGGTGGACCAGGTAAGGCCCTGGCTGATGCCCAGGATCACGTTGGCGGCCACGATCCAGGACCAGCTGGTGCCGAAGATCAGCAGCAGCGGCACGGGCAGCGCGATCAGCCAGCCGGCCACCAGCACCGGCTTGCGCCCATAGCGGTCCGAGAGCGTCCCGGCGAAGTAGTTGGTGGCTGCCTTGGCCAGTCCGAAGGCCAGGACGAAAGTCAGGGCGCTCGTGTATTTGTCGAGATGGAACACGTCGCTGGCGAGCAGCGGCAGCACGGTGCGTTCCTGGCCGAGGGTGCCCCCGACGAGGGCGTTGACCGCAACGAGCAGCATGAACTGGGCAATATTCTGGCGCAGCCCCAGGATCACGGCGCCGGGCGCGCCGGCGCGGCGGGGCGAGGGCTGGGTGTCAGGGGTGGGCACTCCTTAAGGCTATACCCCTGGGGGTATCGTACCAAAACACCGGTTGGGGCGGCGCCGGGCGGCGTTCTCTGGCAGAGTATGAGCATGCTCACAGTCATTGGTGAGGCCCTGGTTGATGTTGTCCAGCGCTCCTCAGGTATCCAGGCCCACGTCGGCGGCAGCCCCTTGAACGTCGCGGTGGGCCTGGCCCGGCTGGACCACCCGGTGCAGTTCATCGGCCGCTACGGCCGGGACGCCTACGGGGAATCCGTCGCGGCGCACCTCAAGTCCAGTTCGGTGCTGCTCCCGCTGGGTCCGGACGAACTGCCGACGTCGGTGGCAACCGCCTTGATTGACGACGACGGCGCCGCGAGCTACACCTTCGACCTCGCCTGGGAGCTCCCCGGCCTCGCGGACCGGCTGCCGTTCATGCTGCAGGGCAGCACGCTGCTGCATACCGGCTCGATTGCCACGATGCTGGCGCCGGGTGCCGCGGAGGTGCTTGCCGCCGTCGAGCATGCCCATCCTTCGGCGACCATCAGCTTCGATCCCAACTGCCGGCCCAGCATCATTACCGACGCCGACTACGCCCGCCACCAGGCCGAAAAGTTTGTCACGCTCGCGGACGTGGTCAAGGCCTCCGACGAGGACCTCGAATGGCTCTACCCCGGCGTTGATCCGCTGGATTCGGCCCGCCGGTGGCTCTCGCTCGGCGGCTCGGAGGGCCCCGCCATGGTGGTGGTCACGCGCGGCGCGGCCGGACCGTGGGCCGTCAACGCCGCCGGCGAGGCGCGCGTCGCGGCCCCGTCGGTGAAGGTGGCGGACACCGTCGGTGCCGGGGATTCCTTCATGGCCGCGCTGCTCTCCGGTGTCGTGGACCTGGGCCTCAACGGAGCCCAGAACCGCAAGGAGCTGCGCGAGCTATCCGCCGGGAGCCTGCGCGAACTCCTGGGCCACGCCGCCGCGGCGGCCGCCGTTACGGTCTCCCGTGCCGGGGCCAACCCGCCCACCCGGGCCGAACTTAACCGGATGGAACTGGGCCCGGAAAGTGCGGGCCTAACCAGCAATTGAGAGGAAGCCATGGCAGCCTTCAGCCTAAGCAGCGACACTTTCGAGGACGGCCAGATCCTGCCGGCGGCCCAGCGCGGCGCCGCTACCGGTCCCGGCGGCAAGGATGAATCGCCGCCGCTGCACTGGAGCGGCGCTCCGGCCGGCACCCGAAGCTACGCCGTCACGGTGTTCGACCCCGACGCGCCGGGCCACGGCGGCTTCTGGCACTGGGCCGTGCTGGACATCCCGGCGGACGTCACCTCGCTGGCCGCGGGGGCGGGATCGCGGCACGGCGGCGGCCTGCCGCTGGGCGCCTTCCAGCTCCGGAACGACGGCGGTTCCGCCGGCTACCTGGGGGCCGCCCCGCCCAAGGGCCACGGCCCGCACCGCTACGTCATCACGGTGCACGCCCTGAACGTGGAAAAGTCCGGGCTCGACGCCGGCGCATCCCCGGCCAAGCTGGAAGCCAAGCTCGGCCCACACACCCTGGCCCGGGCGAGCCTGACCGGACTGTACGAACGGCACTGACCGGCGTCGTCGTATGCAGCGGAACCAGCCCATCCGCGTCCCCCGTTTCGACGCTTCCCTGCGCCCTCGACGATTCCAACCGCCCTGCGGGCAGGGAACCGTCGAAATGGCGCGGGCGCGGCCAACGTAGACTGGCAGTATGCGGCTGGTAGCAAGTGATATTGACGGAACGATCCTGGGCCACGACGGCAAAATCAGCGACCGGACCGTGCGCGCTTTCCACGCCTGCCGCGACGCCGGGGTGGAACTGGTGTTCGTCACCGGCCGTCCGCCGCGCTGGCTGCACCCCCTGCAGGAACAACTCGGCCACACCGGAACCGTGATCTGCTCCAATGGCGCGGTGGTGTGGGACCTGGAGGCCGACCGTATGGTGTCCGCCCGGGCCCTGGAGCTCGACGCCGTCTTCGAAGCCCGCCGAATCATCCAGCGGCTGCGTCCTTCCGCGTTGTTCGCCGCGGAGACCCTCACCGGCTTCCACCTGGAACCCGGGTTCCTGGGCACCGGTTCCAGCGGACTGCTCGCCGAATTCACGCCCGCCCCGCTGCAGGACACGCTCCGCGCCGACGACGCCGTCGTGAAGTTCCTCGCGGTCGTCCGGGAAGGCACCGCGGATGAGTTCCTCGCCGAGGTTTCGCCCGCTGTCGCGCATCTGGCCGCAGCCACACACTCGGCCCCCAACATCGCGCTGCTGGAGCTGTCGCTGCCCGGCGTCAACAAGGCCGTGACCCTCGCCGAATACGCGGCGTCCCTGGGCGTTCAGGCGCAGGAGGTCGTGGCCTTCGGCGACATGCCCAACGACATCGAGATGCTGCGCTGGGCCGGGCACGGCTACGCCATGGCCAGCGGACACCCGGAAGCCATCCGTGCGGCCGGCCAGCAGGCACCGCATTTCGACGACGACGGCGTGGCCCAGATCCTCGAAGCCAAGCTCGCCGAGCTGGGCGTCCGGCTCCCGTAACCCACGCCGCCCGGCGGACACGGGATTCCCAGCTGACGGACAACTGCCGTTCACCTTGGCCGCCTAGGCTGGCGTGACCGAACGGATCTCTTGACTGATGGTGGGGCAATCATGGCCAGGTACGGCAACCGACATACTGATGACCAGCCGCTCCGACGGGTGGATCCCGACGCGCATTGGAAGAGCCTGCGCCAGGGCGACCGGGTCCGGGTGCGGCTCACGCCCGGGTTCGAGACCGGCGGGTTCGTCGACGCGGTGACGCCGGACCACACCACTGTGTGGGTGGACCTCGACGGCGGCGGCCGGACACTGCTGCACTGCAGCGACGGGGTGGAGATCCTGCCCCACGGCTCCTGAGCCCGCGTTCCGGCAACGGCCGGCCCGGCTCCGGTACGCTTCAAGAGTGACCCTCCCGCACCCCTTCCTCGCCCCCGGCGGCGCTGCCGGCGCGCCCGTGGCGATGGCCCACCGCGGCTTCTCGCCCGAGGGCGCCGAGAACTCGATGGCCGCCTTCCGCGCCGCCGTCGCACTCGGTTACCGCTACCTGGAAGCGGACGTGCACACCACCGCCGACGGCGTCCTGCTGCTCTTCCACGACGAAACCCTCGACCGGGTCACGGACGGCAGCGGCCGGATTTCCGAGCTCCCGGCCGAAACGGTGGCCCGGGCCAGGATCGCCGGCACCGAGCCGATCCCGCTGCTGGAGGAGCTGGTCGCGGAGTTTCCGGAGGTCCGGCTGAACCTCGACGTCAAGGACTGGAACTCGGTGGCCACCCTGGCCGCGGCGATCGAGCAGTATGGCCTGCATGACCGCGTCCTGATCGCGAGCTTCTCCGACCGCCGCCGGCGCGCCGTGCTGCGCCGCCTGAGCCGGCCCGCCGCAAGTTCCGCCGGCATGGCCTCCAACGCCCTCTTCGTGCTGCTGGGGCCGCTGCTCCCGGCGACACTGCTGCGCCGGGTGACGGCACGTGCGCTCCACGACGTGCACGCCCTGCAGGTGCCGGTCCGCTACGGGGCCGTGCCCGTGGTGACGGCCGGGTTCGTCCGCCGCGCCCACCGCCACGGCCTGCACGTCCATGTCTGGACCATCAACGAGGCGGCCGAGATGCACCGCCTGCTGGACCTCGGCGTCGACGGGATCGTCACCGACCGCGCGGACGTGCTGAAGGCCGTCCTGCAGGAACGCGGGCAGTGGCCGGACTGAGGCCCTGCCCTGACCAACGGCGGCCGCGCGCACCGCTTAACTGCTGAGTTCCACCATCAGCGCCGGCAGCTCATCGCAGAGCTCGCGCGCCAGATAGCCGAGTCCGCCCAGCCTGCTCGCCAGCCGGTCGCCGGCAGCGGCATGCAGATGGGAGCCCCAGCAGGCGGCCTGCGCATCGGTGGTCCCGCGGGCCCGCAGGCCGGCGATGGCTCCGGCCAGTACGTCGCCGCTTCCGGAGGTGCCCAGGCCGCTGTGTCCGGTGGTGATTTCCCAGAGGTTCCCGCCGGGCTCCGCGATCACCCCCTGGCAGCTCACCACCGCCTGGTACTTGTCGGCGATCCGAGGCACGTCCCGCTGAAGATCCTCAATGTCCCGGCCCAACAGGATGCCGCCTTCGGTGACGTTGGGGGTCAGGATCAGCCGGCCGGCCCAGGGCTGCAGTTCGCCGGCCAGTTCGGGCAGGCAGCCCAGTGCATAGGCATCGAGGACGACGGCGGGTCCGCGCTTCGGCCGCGACCGGCCCGGCAGCAGCAGCGCCCGCAGCAACGACAGGGTCTCGTCCTTGTCGTCCAGGCCGGGTCCGACGAGGATGGCGTCAGCGGCGCCGGCCTCGTCTGCCAGCAGCGACGCCCCGGAGCCCTTAACCGATCCGTGGCCCGTTTCCGGCAGCCCCACGACGCCGGACTCCGGGAATGCCACCGCCAGCTGCACCGCCGTCGACTCTGCCACCGCCAGGGTCAGCCGGCCGGCGCCGGAGCGCAGGGCCGCGACGCCGGCGAGCAGGGCGGCCCCCGGCGTCTTGCGGGCGCCTCCCACCACCAGCACCGAACCGCGGTCGTCCTTGCCGGAGCCGCCGCCGGGCAGCGGCCAGCCGCGCAGCAGAGTGGGTGTCAGCTGCACCGCGGGCGATGACTTAGCGCGGGTGGACATCGGCGTCCCCTGCGTGCTCGGTGACGGGAACGCCCTGCTCCGCCAGATGGTCTGCCATGTTGAAGCTCTCGAGCTCCCACGCCCCCGTCCCGTCGGTGCGGACAAAGCGGCTGACGGAGGCGTTCAGAATGCTGGTCGTGGCGGCAATGTCCAGCAGCTCGGACTCCGAGAGGCCCTGCAGAATGTAGCGGAACAGCACGATCAAGGCATCGTGGCAGACCAGCAGAACCTCTTCTCCGGCATGGTCACGATCCAGGTCGGCCAGCAGCGAGCGGAGCCGCAGCACGACGTCGGCCCATGATTCGCCGCCCGGCGGCCGGTAGTAGAACTTCCCCAGCCACCGCCGGCGCTGGGCTTCCTCCGGCAGCCGCGCCTCCACCCCCGCGGAGGTCAGCATGTCCAGGATGCCGAGTTCGCGGTCGCGGAGCCGCTCGTCCAGCCGGATCTGCACCCGCCATCCGCCGGTCTGGACTGCGAGTTCGGCGGTCTGCCGGGCGCGGGCGTAGGGGGAGGACCATACGGCGGTGCGGCCCGGCTCGGGGACGAGGGCCAGCAATCGGCCCAGCGCCAGCGCTTGTTCCCGGCCGGTGTCCGAGAGTCCGACGTCGGCGTCGCGCGCCGGGACGTTTATGACCTGGGCCCCGGCCTGATGCGCGAGGGTGGCGGCAACGTTGCCTTCACTTTCCCCGTGCCGGACCAGTACGAGTCCCGTGATGCCCGGCAAGCTGCCGCCGGTGTGTCCGATGTTGCTCACCGCTACCTCCTGCTCGCCGGCCCGCGGGGCGGGCCGGAACTGCCACGGCCGTCCGCGGGAGGATCCCGGGCGGCCCGGAAGTGCCCACGTTACTCCGGCGCTCCCGGCCTTGTCTCGGAAAGGAATTGTCGGCGCGGGCTGGCAGGATGGAGCCATGCGTATCCTGATCGCCCCTGACAAGTTCAAGGGCTCCCTGACTGCCGCCGAGGCCGCCGCCGCCATTGCCGAGGGCGCCCTGCGCGTCTACCCCGAGGCCGAGGCCGTCCAGTTCCCCGTGGCCGACGGCGGCGAGGGCACCTTGGAGGCGGCGGTCGCTGCCGGGTACGAGGAGCGCCTGAACGCCGTCGTCGGGCCGATTCTGGCGCCGATCGGCGCGGCCTGGGCGATCCGCCAGGACGCCTTCGGCGGGGCGACCGCCGTCATCGAGACGGCACAGGCGTCCGGGCTCGCACACATGGAGCCGACGCCGGCCAACGCCCTGCGGGCCCACAGCTACGGGTGCGGGCAGCTGATCGCGGCCGCGCTGGACGCCGGCGCCACCGAAATTGTGCTTGGCGTGGGCGGCTCGGCCATGACCGACGGCGGCAGCGGCGCCCTGCGCGCCCTGGGCCTCAAGCCGGTGGACGCCGCCGGCAATGTGGTGCCGCTCGGCGGCGGCTCGCTCGGCGACGTGGTCGCCGTGGACCTCAGCGGACTGGATCCGCGGCTGGCGGCCGTGAAGTTCAGGATTGCAGTGGACGTGCAGAACCCGCTCTACGGCGCCGACGGCGCCGCGCACGTCTTTGGCGCCCAGAAGGGCGCCGACGCGGAGGCCGTGGAGGTGCTCGACGCCGGGCTGCGCAACTGGGCCTCGGTGCTGCGGCAGGCCACCGGCCGTGACGTCAACGTCCCCGGCGCTGGCGCCGCCGGCGGCTTCCCGGCGTCGTTCCTGGCCTTCGGCAACGCTGCGCTGGAGGGCGGCTTTGAACTTGTCGCGGGGCTAACCGGGCTTGCCGCGAAGCTCGCGGACGCGGACCTGGTGATCACCGGGGAGGGCTCCCTGGATTCCCAGTCGCTGGCCGGGAAGGCGCCGATTGCCCTGGCCGACGCTGCCCGCGACCTGGGCATCCCGGTCATCATGGTCGCCGGCCGGATTCTCGTCACCCCCGAGGACCTCGACCGCCACGGGGTGGTCGCCGCCGCCCAGTTGCTGGACGTGGCGCCCAGCCCCGCCGATGCCATCGCCAACGCCGCGAAGTACCTGGCCTGGGCCACCAGCCAGGTGCTCGAAGGGGCCTGAGCCGCGAAGCCGGAGAGCCTCCGCCCTAGGCGCCGGTTTCATAGTGCGGCTCGGCCACCGGCTTGGACTCCGGGGATCCCTTCTCCCGCAGATACACGGAAGCGCCGACCAGCACCGCGACGGCCAGGAACTCGCTCTGCCAGTTCTGGAATGACTCGAACCAGAACCGGCTCGTCGCGAGGTAGCCCAGCACGGTGACCGGGGGCTGGCCATGGGCCTGCTGCTCCTGGCTGTACTCCTCGCTGCCGCCTACCGCGTGGAGCGCGACTGACATCAGGAACAGCAGCAGGAACATGATCGAGAGGGAGTGCTCATAGATTTTCAGCACCCAACCGCCGCGGCGCACCGGCCACGGCGTCGCCGCCTTGATCGTGGCCTGCCGCGGATCCTCGTCCTGCGGGGCCTTTTTCCCCATCGGCTTCGACTCGGAGGAACCCTTCTGGAAGAGGAAGACCGTCAGGATGACGTACATGCCCATCTGCAGGAACTCCGACTCCCAGTTCTCGAAGGTCGCCTCCAGGAACGCTCCGGTCCCCAGATACTCGAAGATTCCGACGGCGGCCTGGCCGTGGGCGAGCTGGTCCTCGCTGTAGTCGGCGGCCCCGCTGATGACCATGCCGCCGAAGAAGACGACGAAAAGTCCGATGTTCGCCAGCAGCAGTCCGTGTTCCTTGGCCCACTTGCGCATTCTTGCTCCCGATTCTGGGTGGATCGTGTGAGGTGCAGTTCCGTTCATGGCCTACCCCCGTCCGGTCTTGCGGCGGAGCCTGTTGGGAATCAGCACGAGCAGGATCAACAGTACGGCCAGCAGCGCGCCGCCGGCGGTAAGTCCGGCGGTCCGTCCCGCTGTCACGTCAAAGACCAGCGCAGAAGTACCCACGCTCAGCAGTGCGACGCCGGCCAGGGCCACTTTCGCGATCCGGTCCGCACTGGCCACGAGGGTATCCTTGAGCCCCTTGCGGAAGAGCCGGCGATGCGCGCTCACCGGCAGCAGGATCAGTGCGGTGGTTAGGGCTGCCAGGACAACGTTGGTGAGGTAGAGGGTCAGCTGGAACCCGTCCAGCGTCTCGAAGCGTGATTGGAACGGCAAGGTCAGCAGGAAACCGGCCAGGATCTGGACGCCGGTCTGAAGAACCCGCAGCTCCTGCAGCAGTTCGGCCCAGTTGCGGTCCATCTTCTCGTCGAAGGTTTCGTCCCGGCCATCGTTCCGGGTTTCTTCGGCGTTGGGCATCGTCGCTCCCTTTCAAGTTTCACCTGCGACCCCCTTGCGTGCGCCCGGCACGGGATGGCGGTCAACTTGGCCCGAAACACAAATTCAGGTCGGTACTAAGCTTACTGAGGATTTTTCGGGTACGGTGGAAAACACGGAAAGGCTGCGCTCCCGGGCGCGGCTGGACTCCAGACCCGATCATCCAGATTCGACCGGCCGAATGCCAGAAAGCAGGAGGAACGACATGACTCAGGACCAGCAAGGACGCCCCATCGAAGAGGAAGCGGGCGGCTACGGAACCCCCACCGCCGAGCAGGAACTGCCCGGCGGTGACGCGAAGACGTTTGCACAGCCCCGCGATGAAGAGGCCTTCGATGCCGCGGGCCTCAACCAGGACAGCCCGGACGGCGAGACCTACCCGGCGGGGACACCGGACCTGAGCCAGTTCGGGGCCGAAGACCAGGACAGTGCAGGAGAACCCGGAGCCGGACGCTTCGGAGGAACAGAGGAACAGATGAACGCGGAAAACGAAAGCAGCGAAGCCGGATTCGAGCAGGGCAACGAAGCGGCAGCCGAAAGCGGCGGCGCGGTGCCCTCATCGGACGCGGAGATGGACGCGGCCAACACCGAGGAGCCCGAGCCGGGCCGGCCGTTCTCCTCCGAGTCCGGCCAGGACGCCGCCGGGATTCCGGACGGCAGCGGCACGGACCTGCCGGATGAGCAGTCACCGAAGGACCGTGACAGCGAAGACAAGGAATCGTTCGACGCCGGCTAGACCGCCGCGGACACGCCGAAGGCCGGCGCCCTGCCACCGCATGGTGGGAGGGCGCCGGCCTTTTGTGCAGCGGGTTGTGTGCCTGCCGGCGGCTAGCGGCGCTTCTTCGGAGAGCGCTTCGCCGCGGCATTGACGGCAGCCCGGGCCGCTGCGACGGGCGCGGCGTCTTCGGTCTCCGGTTCGGCCACGGTGCCGCGGGCCTTCGCGATGGCCTTCATGCCGTGGTAGATCACCAGGGCGGCCGCGGAGCCCAGGGCGATGCCGGTGAACTTGAGGTCGCCGATGGTCCAGGTGTAGTCGGCGATGCCGACAATCAGGGCCACTGCGGCGGTGGTGAGGTTGATCGGGTTGGAGAAGTTGACCTTGTTCTGCACCCAGATCTTCACGCCCAGGACGCCGATCATGCCGTAGAGCATGGTGGCTGCGCCGCCGAGCACGCCGGCCGGGACGGTCGCGATGAGTTCGCCGAACTTCGGCGAGAAGCTCAGCACGACGGCGAAGATGCCGGCCACCCAGTAGGCCGCCGTCGAATAGACCTTCGTTGCGGCCATGACGCCGATGTTTTCGGCGTAGGTGGTGGTGCCGGATCCGCCGCCCAGGCCGGCGAGGACAGTCGCGGCGCCGTCGGCCATCAGTGCGCGGCCGGACACGCCGTCGAGGTTCTGCCCGGTCATGGCGGAGACCGACTTCACGTGGCCGATGTTCTCCGCCACCAGCACCAGCACCACCGGGACGAAGAGGCCGACGACGCCGAGGTGGAATTCGGGGGTCTGGAAGTGCGGGAGCCCGACCCAGGCGGCGGCGTCGACCTTGTCGAAGTTGATCTCGCCGCGGATCATCGCGACGAGGTAGCCCACCACGACGCCGACCAGGATGCTGAGGCGGCCAAGGATGCCGCGGAAGAAGACGCTGACCACGATGATCACCGCGAGGGTGACCAGGGCGGTGATGGGGGCGGCGTCGAAGTTGTTCTTGGCGGCGGGGGCCAAGTTCAGGCCGATCAGCCCCACGATGGCGCCGGTGACGATCGGCGGCATCAGCCGGTTGATCCAGCCCGCGCCGAACTTCTGCACAATGGCGCCGATGATGGCCAGCCCGACGCCGGCCAGCACCACGCCGCCCAGCGCGCCGGGAATCCCGTACTGCTGTTGGGAGGCCATGATCGGGGCGATGAACGCGAAGGAGGAGCCGAGGTAGCTGGGCACCCGGCCCTTGGTGATGACCAGGAACAGCAGGGTGCCGATGCCGGAAAAGAACAGCGTGGTGGCCGGCGGCATGCCGGTGATGATCGGCACCAGGAAAGTGGCGCCGAACATGGCGACAACGTGCTGCATGCCCACGCCGATTGTCAGGGGCCACGCGAGGCGCTCATCCGGTCTGACGACCTCGCCGGGGCGGATGGACTTGCCGTTTCCGTGGAGCTTCCATTTGGTGCCGAGCATGCTCATTGCAGCGAGCCTTTCAAGAATGTGTGGCGGGACCGGGAAGGAATCTTCCGGTGACACTTTACCGCGCCGGCCGGACGGCATTGGTGCCGGAAGCATCGATATAGTGCCGGTATGCCAGCCCTGACTGTTCCTTCTCTAGGTTTGCGCGCTGCCTGGCTTGAGGCCCACGCCGAGTGGGGGCCGGGTCTTCACGAGGATGGCTTCGGGCTGCTGCCGGACCATCCCCGGTGAGAGATCCACGCCTGTAACGTCGAGCCCCGCTTCGGCTAAGCGGACACTCAATCGTCCGGCGCCGCATCCGGCGTCGATCACTTTCCGTCCCGGGGCAGCGCGAATCCGCGCGCAGAAGTCGTTGATCATCGCCATATCGAGCGGCGCTTCAAAGCTGGTGTCCGGGAGCGCCTCTGAATAAGCCTCGGCCACCGTGTCATATGCGGTTCTTACGCCGGCCAGGTTCTCGGAGTTTCCCATTGCCCGAGCGTACCGACCCTGGGTCTTCCCGGCGGGCCGTCACTCTCCCAAAAACCGGCCGCGCCTGTCTGCTACGGCGTGTGGTCGGAATGGTCGCTGCTGCTGCCGCTGCCGCTGCCGGTGCTCGCCGCGTCCGCCACCCGGTACCGGACCGACATACCGGCGGTCAGATGGTCGTTGACGTGGCAATGAAAGAGCCAAGTACCCACGTCGTCGGGAACCATATCGGCCACCACCATGCTTGCCGGCAGCAGGCTCACGACGTCGGTGCGCATACCCAGCGCCGTCGCGGTGTTTCCGTGCCAGTGCGGTGTGTGCAGGTCCACCTCGGTACCCATGCCCATCAGGTACCAGCGGACCCGTTCGCCCTTTTTCATAGTCAGCGCATCTAACGGCAGATTGCCGTACACGTACCCGTTGATGGAGTGCATCAGATTGCTCTCGACGAACTCTTCATCAGCCGGCGCCACCGAACGCGGGTCGCCGGCGAAGCGGTCGATATTGCGCTTGAGGTACGGGCTGGCGTTTTCGTTACTGACTTTGAACTGGACAAAGAACTCGCGGTCCACATCGTTCGGGGTACCGTCCGCGCGGGCGGCGCCGGTCTTGGTGATGACCATCGGACCGACTAGGCCGGCGTAGTCGTCTCCGACTTCGTCCTTGTGCGAGTGGTACATCCACATCACGGAACTCCCGTCCATCGGCCCGGGACCGGCCCGGTCCGGCACCTTGTAGCTGTAAATGTAGGAGTGTCCCGGCGGTACGGCGTCGTCCCCATGGTCCGCCGCCCCGGTGCCGTCGTCGTACGGGGCGCCCTCGCTGGCCTTGTCGTAGAACACGCCGTGGACGTGCACGGAAGCCGGACGGTCGAGGTTGTTCTTGAAGACCACCTTGATGGTGTCGCCGACGACGCCCCGGATGACCGGGCCGAGCATGCCGAGATGCCGTTGGGCGGCGCTGCGCGGCTTGAGCTTGGTGAAGGACGCGTCCGTGTACTCCCGGTACAGCGCCTTCACATAGGTGGCGCCAATGCGCCGGGGGCCGCGCTGGGTGAAGACGGCCGCTGTTTTGTCGAAGGCTGCGCCCGTGACCTGGTTCATTCCGGACGGCGCATAGTTCCAGTCGACCTCGTCCGCCCCGATGTAATACGTCCGGGTCTGCGGAACGTACTGTCCCTTCGCGGACGTTGCCATCGCCGTGCAGCCTGCGAGGGCAACAACCGTCGCCAGTGCCGCGGCCATTGCGGCGTGCAGCGCAACCAGAATCCTTCGCGGCCAGAAGAGAGGGCCCCGGTGCACTTGCTCCATTGCCATGAGATGACTGCCCATTGGGTGGCCCACCTTCGAATCCATGCCGAGCGGAGAGACTTGAGCCTTAGGCTCTTAAGCGTAGGACGGAGGCCACAATAAGCGTAGGGCCGGGGCCGAGGATTTTCCTTGCGGGATACCCCTGACGGAGCGTGCTGCTTTCCCTCCGGACTCCGCCAGGACGCTGCTGCGGTTTCGGTCAGCGCCTGCAGGTGCCGGGCCGGGATCGGATCCTAGCTCCGTGCGGCGAGGAAGGCGTCTTCAGCGGCGTAGTCGGTGAGGTGGTTGAAGAACGGTTCCGCGGGGCCCGGCTGGTTGGCCGGGTTGGCGAGTAGCCAGTCGATTTCCGCAGTGACAGTTTGGGCGTAGGTTCCAACGGGCTGGTAGCCGAGAGCCGTGGACGCCTGCGTGTCGAGGATCAGCGGCGGAGTGAAGTTCCAAGGGTGCGCGCCGAGGTCCGGATGGGCGTCGGAATCGAGGAGGATTTCTTCCCACTCGTGGTCAAGGCGGTCCGCGATCGTGCGGGCGATGTCCAGACCGGTAGGGGCGTCGGGGTCTGCGCTGTTGAGGATCCGTTGGCCGGGGCGGGCTGCGATCGTTTCGACCAGGGCCGCTGTGTTGACGGCGGCTGTGGTGTGGTCGCCTCCGGCCCCTTTAGAAGCCAGGAACACCGCAGGCCGTCGGTCGAGGACCCGCTTGACGAACATCCATTCCCTCGGCCGGGCAGCTCCTTCACCGTGAACCTTCGAGGCGCGGATTACAGTCACGGGATGGCCGCTGTCCAGGAGGACGTGCTCGGCAGCGACCTTGTTGGCGCCGTATCCCTCGCGGGATTCGTAGTCACCGTTCCCCGGCTGCATGGTCGCTTGGTCTTCCCTGATAGGAAGCGGGAAATTTGGCGGCACGTCGGAATTCACATGGTTGCCGGCGTCGTCGATGTAGACCGCTTTGCTGGATAGCATGACCGCCGACCCGACATCGGCCAGATGGGGGAGTAGCAGAAGGGCGTCCGCCGCCGTGTGACAGGCGGCGTCTACCAAGAGGTCCGCTCCGTTGCCCACGGTTCGTGCAAGGTCTGCGTCGTTCCTCCGGTCGGAGGACTCGAATGTGGCCCCCGCCTCGCGCAGCACTGCCGGCATCTTCGACGCGTCCCGGCCCGTGATTTCCACCTGCCAACCGGCATCCAGCAGGCGTCGCGCGATGGCCCGTCCCAACACACCTGTACCCCCAAGAATGACAGCTCGCTTCATCACGCCAACCCTAGCGGGCGATGACCACGAATCCTGCCATCAGATCCAGTGACGCGGCCCGTAACTGCGGCGTCGCTGTAGCCTGAGGTCCGATGACGAATTTGAAACTCCTTACGGCGTACGATCAGCAACTCCGCACCGATGCGGAGACCCCTAGTGCGGTCGCCGTCGAGCGTTTGGGCCCGCTGCGGCTGGTGACCTTCGCGGGCGGCCGCGGATTCGTGACCTATCAGGATCTGGCCGGAGCCGACGCGTCGAAGATCGCGCGGTGGGTGGCAGAAACGGTGGCGTTCTACCGCGCGGATCCGGAAATCGTGCGGGTCGAATGGAAAACCCGGGGCCACGACAATGCGCCCGGGCTGCACGAGGCGCTGCTCGAGAACGGGTTTGAGCCAGACGAGACAGAATCGGTCATGATCGGGGATGCCAGCGCGCTCGACGTCGACGTGGACCTGCCGCGCGGGGTGAGCCTGCGGCGGGTTACGGACGAAACGGACATCCGCGCCATGAGCGCCATGCAGGACGAAGTCTTCGGCAGCCCCGCCTCTGACGGAAACGCTGAAGCAATCCTGCGCCGAATGGCCCGCGGCGACGGGATGGAGCTGTGGGTCGCCGAGCACCAAGGCGTGATCGTCAGCGCCGGCCGCCTGGAACCGGTGCCGGACACCGACTTCGCCGGCATCTGGGGCGGCGCCACACGCGAGGAATGGCGCGGCCGGGGGATTTACCGCGCGGTCACCGCAGCCCGTGCACGCGCGGCGATGTCGCTGGGCAAGACGCTCATCCACAGTGACTCGACCGAATATTCACGTCCGATTTTGGAGCGCTACGGCCTGGTCCGGGTGTCCACGACGACGCCGTACCGCTGGCGCCGCTGACCGCGGAAGACGTCGGCGACCGCCGTAGCAGACTGATTCCGTGACCCACGGACCGGACTATGCTGCGTACGCCGCCAAGATGTGCGGCCTGGCCGTCTCTGGTTGCAGCACCGCCAACGGCCCGGACGGGATTTTCGTCCTCGACACGTGATACCGCGCCGCGTGCCCCGTTTCACCGCCGACGTCGGGTGCGTGGTTCAGCATCTGAAGTAGTGGTTTCTTCGGGGTGTTTGGCGTGGGTCGAGGTGGGGTGGCGGGATGAACCAGGGGATCCCGGCACGGATCTGGATGGTCCATTGTTCTTTGTGGGTCAGGTGGTGATGGTGGGAGCAGAGGAGCGTTCCGTTGTCGGTGGATGTGCTGCCGCCTGTGGACCAGTAGTTGATGTGGTGGGCTTCGCACCAGGGTGCGGGGATGGTGCAGCCGGGGAAGGAGCAGCCCTGGTCGCGGGCGGTGATGGCTTTGCGGAGGTGGGGCGGGAAGACCCGGGTGGTGCGGCCGATGTCCAGGATCCGGCCCTGGGATCCGAGCAGGACGGGGATGATGTCCGCGTCGCAGGCGATTTTGCGGATGGTCGCGGCGGTGACGGGGCCGGTGAAGGCCAGCGTCCCGGTGCCGGTGAACCCGAGCGGGACTGTCCCGGGGCCGTGTCCGGTGGCTCCGACCCGGCCGAGCTGGCCCGGTCCGGTGGTTCCGGCCCGCTCGAACTGGCCGGTGGCGCTGACCTGGCCGGCCCCGTCGGCGGCCGTGCCGGTGTCTCGTTGGAGGCGTTCGAGGAGGTCGCGGTAATCGATGGTGACCATGACCTGGGGCCGGAGCCCTC
>NZ_JBFTIP010000007.1:0-132676 GCF_056394945.1 Arthrobacter sp. 10N410 | reverse complement strand
CTTGGCACACTATTGAGTTCTCAAACAACAGACACACCCGGCACCACCCAAACCCAACGGTCCAGGATCGCTCCGGAGCAACTTTTCAAACTTACCCGAATCCATGAAGCTTTGCAAACCGGCGTTTCCGCCATTCACAATTCCACAGGAGGTCCCCACCCTTATAAAGCGCGCAACATTCCACGCCATTTTCCAGGCCGTTTATCAGGGGGTCGGTCGCTATCTTTCCGCTTCAGCGGCGGCGACTCGAACTACTTTACACACCAACCCGACCCCATACAAATCGGCCCCCGCAAGCACCTCCCCGCGCCACAAGCCCCGGAAATCCGCGCCAAAACGGCCCGCGGGGCGCCGGAAGTCGAGGTCCGGCATCCAAAGTGTCGGTGTGGGCTCCGTCACCGGGGCCACGCGTGGTGCCGACACCGTGGGCGGCGGTGGGCGGAGGCCGAGGGACGAGGAGCCGGCGTGCGCAACACCGGCTTAAACGCAAGAAGGGCCGGCAACCAAATGGTTGCCGGCCCTTCTTCAAGCCACTGGCTTCAGGAGTGCTGAATTACCAGGAAGACTTCGTGATGCCCGGGAGCTCACCGCGGTGAGCCATGTCGCGGAAGCGAACACGGGAGATACCGAACTTCTGGAACGTGCCGCGGGGGCGGCCGTCGATGATGTCGCGGTTACGCAGGCGGACCGGCGAGGCGTTGCGGGGCAGCTTCTGCAGGCCGAGGCGTGCAGCTTCGCGTGCTTCGTCGGTTGAGTTGGGGTCAACCAGAGCCTTCTTCAGTTCGAGGCGCTTTGCAGCGTAACGCTCGACGATGACTTTACGCTGTTCGTTCTTAGCGATCATTGACTTCTTAGCCATGTGTTTAGCGCTCCTCTCGGAATTCGACGTGCTGGCGGATTTTGGGATCGTACTTCCGCAGGACCATGCGGTCCGGGTCGTTACGACGGTTCTTGCGCGTCACGTAGGTGTAACCCGTGCCCGCGGTCGACTTGAGCTTGATGATCGGACGTACGTCCTTGTCCTTTGCCACTAGAGCTTCACTCCTCGTGCCAGGATGGCGGCGACGACTACGTCAATGCCGCGTACGTCGATGGTCTTGATGCCACGTGCAGAGACCTGCAGGGTGACATTACGGCGCAGGGACGGAACCCAGTAGCGCTTCTTCTGGATGTTCGGGTCGAACCGGCGCTTGTTGCGGCGGTGCGAGTGCGAAATGCTGTGTCCAAAGCCCGGCTCGGCTCCGGTCACCTGGCAGTGTGCTGCCATGACGACTCTCCTAATGAAAATAATATGAAACGGCTGGCGGAGTTCCGCATAGCCGTGCGATCGGCGGCGTCCGCAGCCAGCCCCACCTGCGTTCCGCAGCAGTCCGACAGCCGGCTGAACCGGCTGCAGTCCTCACTGCGGCGAAGATTGTGGGTCACAGGCACCGGGCGGCGATAACCAAAAGGAATCACTGCGAAGTGCCGGGATACTGGGCGAATACAGGAGTGCACGCAACTTGAGCCCCTAACTACCGGCCACCGGGAGTGCCTGATTCCTCAGCCATTTCCGCCAACCGGAGCAATTGCACACGCTCCGCGCCACCTAGCGCCTACCAAGTCTACGAGCTTGGCGAATTAAAGACCAATCCGGGCCCGCAGGGTGTATAAGCGGCGGCCGTCCCCGCGCAGGCAAGTCACATCAGCGGCGCAGTCCTTTCACAGCAAAATGAAAGGCAACGGGCAGATTCTGGATCCATGAACACACCAACCCAGACTGCCTTGCAGCCCGCGGCCCGACGGGCGCCTGCCGCCGGCAACCCCTTCAAGGGGCAGTACCGCAAACGGCTGTTCAAGGCAGACCTGCTCACCGTGATCGCATGGGCGTCGGTGGCCGGTGCCGTGGCGTTGTGGCTGGCCGACGGCGGCGTCGCCGGATTCTCAAGCGTCGCCGGAGCGTTCACGGCGATGGGGATCGTCGCGGGGCTCGCCGGGATGGACCTGGTGCTGCTCATGCTGCTCCTCGCCGCACGCCTCCCCGTCATCGACGGGGCTGTTGGCCATGACCGCGCCCTTGAATTCCACCGAAAACTCGGCAAGCCGTCCCTGTACCTACTGCTGGCGCACGGCGTTCTGATCGCGCTCGGCTACGGGCTGGCAGAGGGGCTTGACCCGATCAGCGAGTCAGTGGCCCTGTGGGTCAAGGTCCCCGACATGTGGCTGGCGTTCGTGTCCATGGCATTTTTTATCGCCGTCGTCGTCACCTCCCTGGTCGCCGTCCGCCGTCGGTTTCCCTATGAGTTCTGGTATGTCGTCCATCTGCTGACCTACGCCGCCGTGCTGACCTCACTGCCGCACCAGTTCAGCGTTGGTGGACTCTTCGCCGAAGGCACCTGGCAGCGCTGGTATTGGCTTGCGATCTGCATCGCGACGGGCGCCGCGCTGCTGCATTACCGGGTTCTCGAGCCCATTGTCGCCACGGTCCGGCATCAGCTGCGGGTAAGCCGGGTGGTGGCCGCCGGTCACGGCGTGGTCAGCATCGAAATGACGGGCCGGCATCTCGACGAGCTGGCCGGCAGCGGTGGACGGTTCTTCATCTGGCGCTTTCTCGCCCCGGGGCAGTGGTGGCACCCGCACCCGTTCAGCCTTTCCGCTGAGCCCTTGCAGTTCGACGCCGACGGCGGTGGCCGGCTGCGGATTACGGTCCGGAACCTTGGCAGGGGCTCCGCGAGCCTGGCCCGGCTGAAGCCCGGTACCCGGGTGGCGATCGAAGGCCCGTACGGGCTCTTCAGCACCGCCGCCCGCAGCCGGCAGCACGTTGTGATGATTGGTGCCGGCATCGGCATCACCCCCATCCGCGCCCTGCTGGAGAGCACTCCGTTCGCGCCGGGCGATGCGACCGTGATCCTCCGCGGCCACAGCCGGTCCGGTCTGTACCTCGGCGATGAAATCCTCGAGCTCTGCCAACGCCGTGGCGCGACCCTATTCCATCTGACCGGGCGCCGGCCGCGGGGCGTCCAAACCTGGCAACCGGAAACCGAGGCTCGCTCCGGTTACCGGCTGGCGAGCTACGCACCAAACCTCGCCGACGCAGACGTCTACGTCTGCGGCCCCGCGGACTGGGCAAGAAACGTCCTGGATGACGCGCGCCGGGCGGGCGTGCGGGAAGAGCAACTCCACTACGAAAGGTTCGACTGGTGAGAATTCGCGCTGTAGTTTCAGCAACCCTGGCCTCGGTCGGGATCCTTGTGGCCGGCTGGCAGTCGGGAGCGCATGTAGCGAACACGGCCAGCGCCGTCGGCACCACGGCGGGCACCACCGGGTCGGGCTCGAGCGGTTCGGCGGGGAGTTCCGCGCCGTCCTCCGGAGCCACGGGAACCACGGGTTCCTCCAGCTCGACCGGCGCGGCAGCGAAGGCCGGAGGAACCTTTACCGGCGACGTCGTGCAGACCCGCTTCGGTCCGGTCCAGGTGCAAATCACCGTCAGCGGCGGCACCATCTCGGATGTCACCGCACTCCAACTCACCGACGACGGCGGCCGGTCGGTACAGATCAGCAACTACGCCGCACCCCTGCTGCGCGCTGAGGTGCTCCAGGCCCAGTCGGCCAACGTGCAGACCATCAGCGGAGCCACCGTCACCAGTGATGCTTACCTGACCTCGCTCCAGGCGGCCCTCGATGCAGCCCACGTCTGAGCTGGTCCGGCCGGAGCTGAAGGCCAAGACCTTCCGGTGCATGGGGACGGTCGTCAGCCTTACCGTTCCCCTCGGACCAGAGGACTGGACGGCGGACGCCGAAGCGGCGCTGGCGGAGGCCGCCGGCGTCGTCGAACAGCGTTTCGGGGAACTCGACGCCCGCTTCAGCCTTTACCGGCCCGGTTCCGAGGCCAGCAGGCTGGCGGCCGGGGAGCTCTCGCTGCGGGAGGCCTCGCAGGAACTCCGGGACTGCTACGCCGACGCGGCCGAATGGCGCCTCCAGACGGAGGGCGCGTTCACGCCGGAACGTCCGGACGGAGTGCCGGACCTTTCCGGGCTGGTGAAAGGGCTCGCGATCAAGGAAGCGGGGGCCCTCTTGCAGTCACGGGGGCTGGCCGACTGGTGCCTGAACGCCGGCGGTGACGTGTTGGTGGCCGGTTCACCCATCGTGGGCAGCCGGGCGGCGTGGCAGGCCGGCGTCGTGGATCCGCAGGACCGCACGACCCTGATCGCCGCTTACCCGTTGGGCGGCAGCACCGGCATCGGGGCCCTGGCCACCTCCGGCTCCGCCGAACGAGGTGACCACATCTGGACCCGCGGCTCCGGCGTCAGCGAGTTCAGCCAAGTCTCGGTCGCCGCGGCGGACATTCTCACCGCCGATGTGCTCGCGACCGCCATCGTGGCGGGCGGGGTCCGCATGCTCAACCGGGCGACGAGCGGCTGGGACGTTGAGGTGCTCGCCATTCGGACCGACGGGGGCATCCTCGCGACGCCGGGGTTCCGCGCCTGACGTGGGTTCGGCGCGGGCGCTCCCCCCACCCGTCGCTGTTGACCGGGCCGGCTACCCGCCCGCGGCTGGCAGCGCGTTCGACGCCGCAACACGCGAGTACCAAAGACCGCTCGCCTTGGGGATGCGGCGCTGCGTCTCGTAGTCCACCCGGACCAACCCGAAGCGCTGGTGATAGCCGAAGGCCCATTCGAAGTTGTCCAGCAGGGACCATGCGAAATATCCGCGGACGTCCACGCCGTCCGCCAGTGACTCGTGGACTGCCCGCAGATGTTTATCGAAGAACGCCAGCCGTGCCTGGTCATCCACGAAGCCATCTGCGTCCGGAACGTCTTCGAAGGCGGCGCCGTTTTCCGTGATGTAGATCGGGACCCCGGCCGGCCCGGTGTATTCACGCTGCAGCCGGTTCAGCAGCCGGCGGAGGCCCTCGGGCTGTATTTCCCAGCCCATTCCGGTGACAGGCAGTCCGCGGGGCACCTGCCGGACGCCGTCGGCCGCGACCAAGGGCGACGCGGGAGCTCCTCCGGCCGGTCCGGGGTGCGGCGCCGGATCCTTGGTGAATGCGTCCCCGTGGTAGTAGTTGACGCCCAGCAGATCGAGGGGCTGCGAAATGATGTCGAGATCCCCGGGCCGGACGACCTCGGCCATGCCGAGGTGGGCCACGTCGGCAAGCACATCGGCCGGGTATTCACCCCGGAACAGCGGGTCCAGGAACATCCGGTTCGACTGTCCGTCAACTCTCCGGGCGGCGTCGAGGTCCCCATCCCGGCCCGGGTCGGCCGGATCGGCCACCGTCAGGTTCAACGTGATTCCCAGGGTCGCCTCAGGATCCTGCCGGCGGAGCGCGCGGACGGCCAAGCCATGGCCCAGCAGCAGGTGGTGGACCGCCGCGAGCGCCGCGGCGGGGTCCTGCCGTCCGGGGGCGTGGATGCCCGCAGCATAGCCGAGGAAGGCCGAGACCCAGGGCTCGTTGAGCGTGGTCCAGATCCGGACCCGGTCACCGAGGGCCTCGTGCATCACCGCGGCATAGTCGGCAAAGCGCTCAGCCGTTTCCCGCGCGGCCCAGCCGCCCTTGTCCTCCAGCGCCTGCGGCAGGTCCCAGTGGTACAGCGTGATCCAGGGCGTGATGCCCGCAGCGAGCAGTTGATCGACCAGCCGCGAGTAAAACGCGATGCCCTCGGGGTTCGGCGTCACACCGTCGGGCATGCAGCGGGCCCAGGAGATGGAGAAGCGGTAGGCGGCCAGGTTCAGGTCCCGCATGAGCCCGACGTCCTGGGCCGAACGGTGGTAGTGGTCGCAGGCGACATCGCCGTTGTGCGCATCCGCGACCGCCCCGGGCACGCGGCAGAAGACGTCCCAGATGGATTCCCCGCGGCCTCCCTCGTGGGCGGCTCCTTCGATTTGGTAGGCCGCGGTGGCAGCACCCCACAGGAAGCCGGCAGGAAAGGTGAGGGGGCTGCTGTTCATCCTGTTACTGCTCCTTGGGGCGGGAGGGCGTCGGGCCAGAGGGCGTCGTACTAGAGACGGGTGAGCTGAGGATACCGCGGCGAGAGGCCGTCGCCGGAGGACTTGCCGGTGACCCGGCGCACCACCCAGGGCCCGGCGAACTCGCGCACCCAGCGGGCATTCGCACGGAGCGCCTCGGAGCGGCTGAGCTCCGGGACCGGCGTCATCGGCGGCACATCGATCGAGTGGTCGTGCTCCAGCACGGTGAGGACGCGCCTGGCCATGTTGGCATGGCCGGCAGCGGACATGTGCATCCGGTCGGTCGCCCACATGCCCCAGTCGTAGTACTCGTTGAAGCGCCAGTAGTCCACCAGCAGGGCATCGTGGTCTCCGGCGATGCCGCGGACAAGTTCGTTGTAGATGGCGGTCCGCCCCCGCATGGTCCCGAAGACTTTGGAGCCGCGCGCGTCGAAACCGGTAAACATCACCACGGTGGCACCGGTGGCCTTCAGTTTCCGGATGCCGGCGTCGTATTCCACCAGCAGGTCATCGATGTCGATCTTGGGACGGAGGATGTCATTCGCGCCGGCGTAGATGCTCACCAGGGTGGGTTTGAGTGCGACTGCGGCGTCCACCTGTTCGGCCATGATCTGGCGGAGCTTCCTCCCGCGGATGGCGAGGTTGGCGTAGCCGAAGCCCGGGTCGGCCGCGCCCAGCTGCTCTGCCACCCTGTCGGCCCAGCCCCGCACGCCGTTGGGGCGGGCCGGGTGGTCGTCGCCGACGCCTTCGGTAAAGGAGTCTCCGAGTGCAACGTAGCGGGCTGTGAAATCCATGGATTCAGTCTGCCAGAGCCCCCTGGGTGGGTCACACCGGGGAATCGCCGCAGCTGCTACTCGCGGATCCGGACCGCCGTTTCTCGCAGGTACTGCTCCACCCGGGTGTAAGCATCCCGGGTCAGGGCTTTCCACAAGGCAATGGCCAGGTGAGGGTCGGCGGCTTCCAGCTCGGCGATCGCCTCCACACTGAGCACCATGACCTCTACCGGCCCCACTGCCCGGACGGTGGTTTCCTGCCGGTTGCCGCTGCCCAGCGCCAGTTCGCCAAAGGTCATCCCGGCGCTGAGGGTGTTCAGCTTGACCCGGTCCGCGGTGGGCCCGGGCGACGTGCTGCTGACTTTTCCGGAGGTGATGAAGTAGACCCCGCCGAACCGCAAACCTACACGCCGGATTACGTCGCCGTCGCCATAGAATTTCGGCGTCATCAGCGCTTCCAGCGCCGCCGCCTCCGCTTCCTCCAGGGGCGCCAGCGCGGGCGAGGCGGTGACGGGAACGTGGTCCGGGATCAGCAGATGGTCCCCGTGGCGCTCCAGCAGGCGGTTTTCGCAGTATTCGACGGCGGCGCTCCGTGTTGTGAAGGACGGAACCGGGCGCTCGCTTGACGTTGCCAGGGCTTCGGTGACCGACCCGTCCGCCTCAACCAGCACCAGGTCGCGCCCGGCGTCGGCCATCCCCTGCCTCATTCTGGCCAGCGTACGCACTGCGACCTCGCTGACCTGGTCCGTGCGCCGCATGTCCAGGATCACCAGCTCGACGTCGTCGGCCAGGCCGCTGACCTCACGCACCATGGATTCAGTCCCGGCGAAGAGAAGGTCGCCGTTGAGTTCGATCACCCGGGCCCGGTGGCCGTGGGCACGCAGGACATCGGCGGCCTCGTCGTTGCGGCGGATGCCCGAGGGTGTTTCGGTGACGTCGTAGGCGGCGAGGATGGCGGACCGGCCCGCCCGGGCCGCCCGGACGAAGTGGAGTTCCATGTCGCGGGAGAGTCGCTGCGCGGTGGCCAGCCCGCGGACGCTGCTGCCGTGCTCATCCAGCGGCGGTGAGTAGACCGCCAGGCCCACCTGGCCGGGCAGCACGGCGATGATGCCGCCCGCTACCCCGCTCTTGCCCGGCATCCCCACGCTGCTGATCCAGGCGCCGGCGTCGTCGTACATGCCAGAGGTCATCATGACGGACAGGACTCGCTCCACCGGCCCGATCTCAAGCACCTGTTTGCCGCTGAGCGGGTTCCGGCCGCCGTTGGCCAGCGTGGCCGCCATGATCGAGAGGTCGAAGCAGTTGACCAGGACCGAGCACTGCCGGAAGTAATCCTGCAGAACCGGTGTCGGGTCGTCTTCGATGATGTTGAAGGAGCGAAGCAGGTAGGCGAGGGCTGTATTGCGGTGGCCGTGTTTGAGCTCGGATTCGTAGACCTGCTCGTTGACCGAGAGCTGACGGCCTGCGAACCCGGAGTACGTGCTGAGTATCCGTTTGAACCCGGACTGCCCGCCTGATCCCCTAATCAGGGAGGTGGCAGTGAGGGCCCCGGCGTTGATCATCGCGTTGGCAGGCCGCCCCGTCCCTTCGGCGAGGGAGATCTCGTTGAAGGAATCACCTGACGGTTCCACGTCGACCTTGGCATCCACGGCCTCGGCGCCAAGGTCCTCGAGTGCCAGTCCGTAGGTGAAGGGCTTGGAGATGGACTGGATAGTGAATTCCTCGCGGGTGTCACCGATTTCGTACACCTTGCCGTCAACGGTAGCGAGGGCGATGCCGAAGTTGTCCGGATCCACGTTGGCCATGGCCGGAATGCTGCTGTAAGGCTTGCCGTCCTTGAGCAGCGAGATCTCGGCGTGGATCTGGCGGAGATAGCTGTCGATCGGCGATTCCATAATGCCAAGACTAGGGGACACCGGGCCGCTGGCCGCGCCGGGGTCTCAGGCCCGTTTGTTCTCCCGCAGGATCCAGTGGCCCGCGTCGAGCCGGGACACGATCTTTTCGCCGATACGGGCCAAGGCCGCGATGTCGTCCGGATCGAGTGCGTCCAGGAACAGCGCGCGGACCGCTTCGACATGACCCGGGGCGAGCACCTCGATGGTGGCCATGCCGGCCTCGGTGAGGTGTGCCGTGGTCACGCGGGCGTCGCCGGGGTGCGGCCGCCGTTCAAGCCATCCGCGGTTCTGCAGTTTGGTGACCACGTGCGAGAGCCGGGACAGCGAGGCGCTGGTGCGCGCCGCGAGTTCGCTCATCGGCAGGTACCGGCCCTCGGCTTCGGAGAGCATGGCCAGGACGTTGTAGTCGAACAGGGAGAGTTTCCCGGCCGCATGCAGCTGCGTGTCCAGCGCGGCGGGCAACAGCGTGTTGATGCTCAGCTGGGCCAGCCAGGCGCGGCGTTCGTCGGCATTGAGCCAGCGCGGTTCGGTCATGGCTCCATTCTAGGAGCCTCGATGCTTGACGGTTCAACATCGGGCCGGTTTTGGTTCCTGCCTTCTTGCCGCCCGGCGGTAGGCTGGCGCTATGTACGTAGTCTCCCTGACCTACAAGGTGCCCGAAGAGATCGTCGACTTCCACCTGCCGGCGCACGTCGCCTGGCTGCAGGATGCATTCGACCGCGGCGTCTTTATGGTGGCAGGCCGCAAGATCCCCCGCACCGGCGGCCTCCTGCTGTCCAACGCGGACCGCGCCGACTTGGACGCGGCACTGTCCAAGGACCCCTTCTACGTCAACGGCGTGGCCGACTTCGACGTCGAAGAGTTCCACGCCAGCCGTGTCGCCCCCGGGTACGAAAACCTGCTGGACAGCTAGCTCAGCCGGCCAGCAGCTTTTTCAGCCCGCCTTTGCGCGGGACTCTCACCGGGTCCGGCCAGCGCGGCTTGAGCTCATCCCCCAGCGTGACGCCGCGCAGCTTGCGGCCAAAGAGGGGAAGCACCCAGTCGTGCACCCAGCGGCGCTGCCGGCGTTCCCAGTCCCGGAGCCCGAGCCGGTCCGGCGGCCCCCATTCCTTGGGGCTGATGTTGTGCGGCACGCCGAGCTGGTCCAGGACCTGCGCGGCAAGGTATTTGTGGCCGGCCTTGGACATGTGGAGCCGGTCCGCATCCCACATCCGCGGGTCGTGGAAGGCATCAAAGCACCAGTAGTCCACCAGCACCGCACCGTACCAGGCAGCCAGCTCCCGGACGCGCCGGTTGTATAGGGCGTTGCGCCGCTTCAGCGGCTCCAGCAGCACCGAGACCTTCACGTCAAAGCCCGTGAACAGCACCACCGTGGCTCCGCTGGCGGCCAGCTTCGCCACCAGGAATTCGTAATCATCCATCAGGTCTTCGATGTCCGTTCCGAAGTCCAGGATGTCGTTGCCGCCGGCGTACAGGGTCACCAGGGTCGGTTCCATGGCAAGCGCCGGTTCCAGCTGCTCGCCGATGATGTGGCGAAGCCGTTTGCTCCGGATGGCGAGATTGGCGTACTCCCAGCCCGGCTCCGCCTTCGCCAGCTTCTCCGCAACCCGGTCCGCCCAGCCGCGGACCCCGTTGGGCAGGCGCTTGCTGTGGTCCCCCACGCCCTCGGTGAACGAGTCCCCCAGGGCGACGAAGAGCCGCCGTCCATGAGTGCCCGGGGCTGGAAGGTTCTCGGCCATGGCGCCACGGTAGTCCCGCCGGACGACGTCGGGGTTAACGTGGGGGGCACAACGGGTGCGGCGGTCCGGGGAATCGGCCTAGAGTTCCGCTTTCCCCAGCCGCCAGTACCCCATAAACGCGACCTGCTTCCGGTCGATCCCCACGTCCCGCACCAGGTAGCGCCGCAACTCCCTGACGGTGCCCGCCTCACCGGCCATCCACGCGTAGAACGGCAGGGCACCGGCCGGCTTGTCCGGGTTCCGGCCGGTCCTGATGGCCGTCGCGTCCAGCCGTGCCGGGGTTTCCCAGAGGATGTCCCGGTCCACGTTGACGTCCTCGGGGTCCGGTCCGACAGAGCGGGGCTGCGCGGTGGCAGCCACCCAGCCCGGCGGCGGCACGGCCGCACGAACAGCCGCCTGGAGGCGCGCCCCGTGCGGCAGGCGCCCGTGCGCACTCCCGCGGGCCAGCCAGGTGATGGCGACGTCGGCGGGTGAGACGAGGTCCTGGAAGTCGGCGGCGGAGGGCACCTCCAGCAGGGCCTGGCCGCTTAGGTACGGCGGGAGGCTTTCCAGGATGGCCCCGATCGCCGGAACCGCGGTTTCATCCCCCGCCAACAGCACCCGCTGGGCCAGTCCCGGACGCCATTCAATGCCGGCGTAACTTTCCGCCGTGACACAGTGCGCAGCCCGGTTGTTGGGTCCGATCAGGACCAAGCCGTCACCCGGCCTTGCCCGGGCTGCCCACTCGGCGGCGGGGCCTCCGTGGCCGGCCGCGTCGAGGTGCAGCACGAAGTCGACGTCGATCTCGGGGAAGACGGCATCCAGGCGTGCCTGCCGCACGGTGTAAGTGCGCATGGCGCCGCGGACAGCCGGGTCCAGGGCCAGCCATTCGCTGTACCAGCCGGGCTTCTCGGTCCGGAATTCGGGCAGCGGGATGTCGCTGCCGTCGGCGGCCCGGGAGGGAATCATGAGCTTGATCCGCAGGTCCAGGGTGTTTCCGTGCACGCCGAAGTGCCGCAGCGAGTAGCCGCCGAAGGTGATCCGGCGGAAGTTGGGGCTGAGCTGTTCCACGGCGGTGACGCGGACGTCGAACGCCCTGGCCATGGGCTCGGCGGCGGGCAGAACTGTCACCGTCGCGGAGGCAGGGGACGGGGAAGGCGTTTCAGTCATGGGATCAGTTCCAGTTGCGGGTTCGGTGCTGGGCGGAGGGGGCATGGGCGGAGGGGGCATGGGCGGACGTGGCGGGTGCGGTGTGGTGGCGGCCGAGGGGGACGACCAGCGGTGTGCCGGAGGCGGGGTCGGGCACCACCCGGGATTCCAGTCCAAAGACGTCGCGGACCAGGGCCTCCGTGATAACAGCCCCGGAGTCCCCTTCGGCCTCGATCCGGCCGCCCTTCATGGCGATGACGTGGTCCGCGTAGCGTGCTGCGAGGTTGAGGTCATGCAGCACGATCGCCACGGTGGTGCCGCGCCGGCGGTTCAGGTCCGTCAGCAGATCCAGGACTTCCACCTGGTGCGCGAGGTCAAGGTAGGTGGTGGGTTCATCGAGCAACAGAACCTCGGTCTCCTGGGCCAGCGCCATCGCGATCCACACACGCTGACGCTGGCCGCCGGAGAGTTGGTCCACGGAGCGGTCCGCCAGGTCCAGGGTGTCAGTGGCGGACATGGCGTTGAGCACCGCGCGCCGATCGTCCGGGGATGCCCCGCCGGACCAGCCGCGGAAGAAGCCCTGATGCGGGAAGCGGCCGCGGCCCACCAGGTCCCGGACCGTGATGCCGTCGGGCGCAGTCGGGTGCTGCGGGAGCAGGCCGAGTACGCGGGCAACCTCGCGGGCCGGCCTCGTGTGGATGTCCTTGCCGCCAAGAGTCACTGTGCCGGACGCTGGTTTGAGCAGCCGGGACAGTGCCCGGAGCAGCGTCGATTTTCCGCAGGCGTTGGCTCCGACGATCATGGTGACCTTGCCCTCGGGAATCTCGGTGCTCAGGTCCTCGATGACGGTCCGCTGATCGTATTTCAGCGTCAGGCCGGAGGCGTTCAGGGTTGCCATCTCAGGCGTCCTTTCGGTTGGCGGTGACCAGGAGCCACAGCAGGAACGGTGCACCCAGGGCGCCGGTAACGACACCGACGGGCAGTACGGTCCCGCCGAGCACGAGCGGTGCGAGGTTCGCCGCAAGGAAGTCTGCGGCCAGGACGATCAGCGCCCCGGCCAGGGCCGAGGCCGGCAGGCTCGCCTTGCGCACAAAGCGGCGGGAAATCGGACCGGCGAGGAACGCCACGAAGGCGACGGGTCCGGCTGCTGCGGTCGCCACGGCCGACAGGCCAACGGCGGCGACGACGACGGCGAGCCGGGTGCGGCCGACGCGGACGCCCAGGCCCGCAGCGGTGTCCTCGCCGAGTTCCAGGATGCGCAGCGGCCGCGCGAGGACCGCAGCTGCGGGGACCAGCACGAGCAGGGCAAGGCCGAGGACCCCGGCCCGCCCCCAGCTGGCGGAGTTGAGCGATCCGTTGAGCCAGACGAGCGCGTCGGCCGCCGTCCGGATGTCCGCCCGGGTCATGAGGAAACTGACCACGGCCTGCAGTGCGGCGGCAATGCCCACTCCGGCCAGGATCAGCCGGTTGCCTGCCGCGTCCCCGCGGTCTGCCGCGGCGCCGAGTGCCCCGCGCCGGGCGATTGCGTAAATGATGCCGGCAACGGCGAGCGCCCCGGCGAGTGCCGCTCCCGAAACCATGGCCCCGGACGCACTGAAGAGAACGATCGCGGTAACCGCCGCGGCGCTGGCGCCGTAACTGATTCCGATCACGTCCGGACTGGCCAAGGGGTTGCGCAGCATCGTCTGGAAGAGTGCGCCGGATAGGCCAAACGCCGCACCGACCAGGCCGCCCACGACGGCGCGCGGCAGCTTGTGCTCCATCACGATGAAGCTCGCGCCCGGGATCTTGGCTCCGCCGGTGAGGTGGGCGGCCAGAATCCGGAAGAAGTCCGGGACGGTGACGGTGTAGCTGCCCAGCAGGACGGCTGCGGCGAAAATTCCTGCCACGGCGAGGGCCAGGAGGGCCGTGCGTGGTGCGGTCTTCACAGCCCGGCCCCCTTGCTTCGGCGGACCAGCCAGATGAAAACAGGCGCACCAACCAGGGCTGTCATGATCCCGGCTGGAACCTCGCCGGGCAGCAGGACCACCCGGCCGGCGATGTCGGCGGCGAGCAGCAGCACCGGGGCCACAACCAGGGAGAATGGCAGGATCCAGCGGTAGTCGGGTCCGGTCAGGAAGCGGACGGCATGCGGAACCACGAGCCCCACGAAGCCGATGGGCCCCGCCAGGGCCGTTGCCGAACCGCAGAGCAGCACAACACCCAGGGCCGTGATGCCCCGGGTCAGGCCCACCCGCTGGCCGAGGCCGCTCGCGAGGTCCTCGCCCAGGGCCAGCCCGTTGAGGTGCCGGCCAGTCCCCAGCACAATGGCCGTACCGAGCAGCAGGAAGGGCAATCCGGCGTGGATCGCGGACCAGTCACGCCCGGCGATGCTGCCCACCTGCCAGAACCGGAAACGGTCCAGCGTGTCCTGGCTGGAGACCAGGATGACGTTCATGAGCGAATACAGCCCCGCGCTCAGGGCGGCGCCCGCCAGGGCAAGCTTGACCGGCGTCGCGCCGTCCCTGCCCAGCGAGGCGATCGCGTACACGAGGGCGGCGGCCGCGGCGGCGCCAAGAAACGCGAACCAGATGTATCCGGACAGCGCCGAAATCCCAAAGACGTAAATCCCGGTGACGACCGCCAGGGCCGCGCCGGCATTGACGCCGATGATCCCCGGGTCCGCGAGCGGGTTGCGGGCCACCCCCTGCATCGCCGCCCCGGAAAGCCCCAGGGCCCCGCCCGCGAGGAGGCCAAGGACGGTGCGCGGGAGGCGGGCATGAACGACCGCGTGGTCGCCGTCCGCTGGATCAAACGCCGTCAGCGCCTCCCACACGGTCCCCAGGCTGAGGCCTCGGGCGCCAATGGCAAGCGATGCGGCGGCCACCAGCGCCAGCACGACGACGGCGGCCAGCAGCCACTCGCCCCGGCGGGCACCGGAGCCACCGGACGATGCCGGTGTTTCCGCCCCGGCCGTCGCGGCAGGCGCGTCGGGACGCGCCGTCGTCGTGGGCATGGTCATCGAAGGGACCTATTTCCCCGCGCCGGCGGCTTTGTCCGCTGCGCCGGCCAGCTGCGGCAGGAAGGTGTCCAGCGCCCAGGGCAGGCTCAGCGGAGAGGACGCCGAGATGGACAGTGTGAGCGTGTTGTCCGAGTCGGCGACGAGCGCGCCGTTCTTGATGGCCGGGATCTGGCCCAGCAGGGCGTCGTTCTTGATGGAATCTGCGGTCTTCGCATCCGGGACCCAGCTCACGAAGACGTCCGAGCTGAGCTCGTTGGCCTTCTCGGCCGACCACGGGATGAAGAATTCCTTGGAGTTCCTGGACTTGTCCGCCACGATGGGCGCCAGCTTCATGCCGATCTCACTGAGGAAGCGCGGGCGGTTGTCATTGGCGGTGTAGACATTGATCCCGTCGCTCTTGGCCGGCTCGAGGTTGCCGTAGATAAAGGTCTTGCCGGCGAGCTGGGGGTACTGCGAGACCTTGTCCTTGATGGTTCCTTCGGTGTCGGCAATGAGCTTGGAGGCCTCCGTCTCCTTGCCGAGCGCCTTGCCGATGATGGCCGTGGAATCCTGCCACGACGTGCCGTAGGCGACCTCGGGCTGGGCCACGACGGGCGCGATCTCGCTGAGCTTCTTGTAGTCCTCCTCCGTCAGGCCCGAATAGGCGCCAAGGATGACGTCCGGGTTGAGCTTGGCGATCTCGGTGAAGTTGATGCCGTCCGCCTCGGAGTACTGGGCCGGGGCTTTCGCCGAGCCGAACCCGGCGCCCAGCCTTTCCAGCGCCGCGTCCTTCCACGGCGTGGACCCCTGGGCGTTGCCGCCCCATTCGTTCTTGGGCACCCCTGCCGGGACCACGCCAAGGGCCAGGGCGACGTCGTCATTGACCCAGGAAACCGTGACGACGCGTTGGGGCTGGTCCCTGATGGTTGTCTCGCCGAAGACGTGCTTGATGGTCACCGGGAACCCCGAGCCGGCGGCCGGAACGGGGGCGGTCGCCGTCGTCGACGCCGGTCCGGTGGAACAGGCCGCCAGGCCCAGCCCCACGGCGGCCAGGAGCGCCACGGCCCTGAGTGCTTGGCGGCTTAGGCGACGGAGGGTGGGGCGGCCCGAGGGGCGGGGGAAGTCGGCGGAAGCCACGGAACTCCTTAGGTAAGTGATGCGAACCTAAGTAAGGCTAGCCTATCCTTTGTCTAATTACGCAAGACTTCAGTAACCTAATCACCCTGAGGGCCCGCTGCCTGGGTGTGGCTTGAAACTGGACAGGCGTCAGGGAGGTTTGCAAGGATTGGCCCGACCGGTGAATCCGAACCGGCCGTGGAATTGTGAACTTTGATGGATAGGGGAAGTGAGCATGCGCATCGCAATGATGACTGCTGCCACGGTCAGCGGGGTGGCCTCTTTGGCCTGCTACGCGGCACAGTTGCCAGCCCTTCCCCGGCAATCCGGTCCCGGCGCGGACTGATTCCGCGGTAACGCCCGGTCCCAACCGGAGTCGAAGGCTGGCAGTCCCCTGCCCATTTACCGGCCCTGGCGCACTTCTTCCCCGCCTGGCTGGAACCATCCGATTCCGAAAGATTCCGTCATGCAAAAACTCACTGCCCAGCAGATCCGCACGTCCTTCATCAATGCGAGCCGGTCAGAAGCCGCCAAACTCAACCTGCCCAAGAACTTCGACATCCTGGACTGGGAAAGCCTGGACTTCCTCGGCTGGCGCGACGGGAAGATGCCGCTGCGCGGCTATCTGGTGCTGCCCGGCGCGAACGGTCCCACCGGAATCATGCTCCGGGCCCCTGAGGGCGGCGCCAAGAAGAACCGCTCGGTCCTGTGCGAGCTGTGCCGAGACATCTTCTCCAAGGACGACGTCCTGCTCTGGGTGGCCAAGCGTGCCGGGCAGTCCGGCCGCAACGGCAACACGGTGGGCACCCTGATCTGTGCCGAATTCGGCTGCTGCCGCAATGTGCGGGTAGAACCTCCGGTGAACGAGATCAACCCGGATCCGGCCGCCGTCGTGCGCCGACAGATCGACGGCCTGGCGGGGCGGACCGCGCAGTTCCTGGACCGCGTCCGGGGAACGTAGCGCCGGCAACCGCAGCGCCGGCTGCCCTAACAGGTCAGCGCAGGACGATGTCCACCGGGTTCGCCTCGGAGCGCCATGTGCCCTCCGAGGCGGACCCCGGGGCGATCACCGGGGCCGTCAGGACGCCGGAGCGGTTGGTGCGCTTGTCCCGGAGGATCTCGGTGACCGAGCCGAGGTGCCGGGACAGGTCGATCACGTTTTCCGGCGCGGCCAGGAGCAGCTGGAACCCGAACTCGTGCAGCGCCTTGATGCCGGCGCCGGCGAATTCCTCCGAGGCCAGCACGAAGGCCTCGTCCATCATCACCGTGCCGTACGTGGTGAAGCCCTGCTCCGCGATCCCCAGCTGGTAGCTCAGTGCCGCGGCCATGATGAAGGCCGTGAAGCGCTGCCGCTCGCCGCCGGACATCGAGCCGGTGTCCGCGTGCATGAAGACCTCGGTCTTCTTCTTCTTCCCGCCCTTCGCCGCCGCCTTGGAACCGGACCCCTGCACCTCGCGATGCTCCTTGCACTGGATAAAGAGATGGCCGCGGACGTCCAGCACCTCGGCGCGCCAGCGCCGGTCCTCGGGAGTCTGCGAACCGAGCCGCTTCACGAGCGTTTCGAGTGACTTGTAGCGGCTGGTGAGCTCGGCGTCCTCGTCCGTCTCCGTCCCGGGCGCCCCGGCGGCAGGCACGGCAGCTTTCCCCGTCCGGGTGTGGCGGACCTTCAGCGCGTTTTGGATTGCGTCCTTGAACTGCTTCGCCGTGGCGGGGAGGGTCTGCTTGATGTCGAGTTCCAGGAAGCTGCCCTCGTGGAAGTTCACCTCGGAGAGGATGCCGTTCAGCGGCAGGATCCGGCTGGTGATGGAGCGGCGTTCCTCGTCCAGCAGGTGCAGCAGCGTGCTGAAGGATTCGTGCGTGCGCTGGTTGAAGAACTGCCGGAACTCGGCCTCCTGCGCGGGCAGTCCGTCGCTGACAATCGCGTGGTAGCGGGCCTCGAATTCCCCCGCGGCGCCGATCGAAGTGCCGTGGTCCGCGGAGATCGCCGTGCCCCATTCGCGGACAAAGCCCTCGAAGATGCGCGTGAGCCGTTCCGAGGTGGCCTGCCCGCGGGAGTCGGCCGCGTGCAGCTCGGCCAGCAGCCGGGTCCGGACCTGGTTGGCCAAGTTGTCCAGTTCGTGCATCTCCAGCACCTCGCCAAAGTCCGTGAAGTACGGCGCCAGCGCCTCGACCGTGGCGTCCGACGGCGGTTGCTGGGCCAGGCGCTGCCGTGCGGCGTCCAGCAGGGAGTCAGCCGAGGTGAGCTGCGCATCGAGGGCCTTGTACTCGCTTTGCAGCACGGCGGCGGCCTCTGTGCTGGACTGGTGCTTCTGCCGGGCGGCCTCGATGTTGGCACGCAGCGGTTCGAGATCGGCCTGCGCGGCCAGGGCGTCCTTGAGCCGCTGCTCGATCCGGGCGAGCTCGTCCGCCGCGACCGCTGCCGAAACCTGCTCCCAGGTCCGGTGGTCATCCGCCACGCGGCGCAGCGCGTCGAGCTGTCGGGTCATGCCCTGGTGGGATTCTTCCCGGCTTTGGGCCAGTTCGGCCGCCTTGGCGAGTTCCTGCTGCAGGTCCTCGACCTGCGCCGCGACAAGTTCGAGCTTGGAGGCGTTGTCGAAGCCGAGGACGTAGTCCTGCCGGGAGGTGAAGCGGTCATCCTTTTCCACCGTGTGGCGGTTGCGCTTGACCACGCCGCCCAGGCTCAATCCCTTGTCCAGCCGGGCCAGCTCGTCCGGGTCCTCGACGCAGGGGTAGGCGAAATCGAGGGCGATCCGCTCCCGGATCCATTCGCCCGGCTCGGCGGCCGGCCCGGCGGTAAGGATGTCCAGTTTGGTCAGCAGCTCGCCGTCGGCGGCGTCCTGCACGGCCAGCGCACCGCCGGCGAGCGGCTTCGAGACGTCCACGGCGCGCAGCGCGCCGCGGACCGGGTGGTCGTTGAGGTAGCGGGTGACGGCGGCGAAGTGCTCGCCCGGAACCAGCAGCGTGGTGGCCAGGCTGCGCAACGCGCGCTCGGCCGCCGGACGCCACTGCTCTTGGCCCTCGGCGAGGTCGATCAACTCGCCGCCGAAGGGCATCTGCTCCTCGGGAACACCGGTGGCGGCCGCGATGGCGCTGCGGTTTTCGATGCTCGACGGCGGCAGCAGGGACTTGCGCGTCTTGAGCGAGACCAGTTCCTGCTGGGCCGCGGCGAGTTCCCGCTTCCTGGTCGCGTGGCCGTCGAAGGCCTCGAAGCGCAGCTCCTTGAGCGCTTCTGAGTCGTCCTTGAGCTCGGCCGAGCGGGCGGCGGCGTGCTCGTGCGCCTGCTCCCAGCCGGCGGCGGTCCATTCGAGCTCCAGGCCGGCGTCCGTCAGGGCCTTGCGGGCGGATTCCTCCACCTGCTGGCGGAGTTTGAGGCCCACCCGGGCGTTCTCCAGCGACTGCTCGATCGCGGAGATCGCGTTGCCGCCCTGGTTGTTGTAGTCCGCCTCGAGCTGGCGCAGTTCCTTGGCCAGGCCGTCGCGGACGCCGCGTTCAGCCCCGAGTTCCTTTGCTTTCGCCTGGGCCAGGTCCTTGAACCGGGCGAGCGTCTTCTCGTGCACGGTGACGGCGAGTTGCTGCTTATAGGCCTCGAATTCCTCGCCTGCGAGCTCCCGGAGCCGGTTCGCGTCGAGCAGCGACTGCGCATACTCCTTGTTCAGTCCGGGGACCGGAGCGAGCTGGTCGCGCTGCTGCCGGACGTCCTCGAGCCGCTGCCGGATGGACATCAGGTTGCTGAATTCCTCGACGACGTCGTCCGCGGCGGCCAGCGTGGCGGGCGCATCCAGGACCTGGTCGCGGAAGAAGGTGTTGACGCTGCCGCCAAGGCCCTTACCGGCCTGGATGACGCGCAGCAGCGGGAGCGCCTGGTCCGAGTTGATCCCCAGCAGGCGGCGGAAGCGCTCCGCGAAGGCCTTGTGGACGTCGAAGATCTGCGCCTCCGGGAAGAGCGCGTCCAGCGCCGACTTGGTGAACCGCTTCTCCGCGATGCCCTCAAGCGCGGCCAGGTCCAGCGGCCTGTTATCGATCAGGTAGTACCGGCCCACACTGGACTCGGTGCCGTTCTTCGGCAGATCGAACAGCGCGGAGATGGTCACGCGGGTGCCCGCGGCATTGTCGAAGGTCAGTGCGACGGCGGACCAGGTGGCCCCGGGGCGCTGGAAGGCACTCGCCGAGCCCTCGCCGACGGCCTTGTCCCCCACCTTGCCGCGCATGTACGTGAACGTGGTCCGCTTGTCCTCGACCGCGCCGCCGGCACGCTGGGCGGCGGCCTCGTTGGAGCGCGGCCGGGCGTCGAAGACCCGCAGCATGGCGTCGAACAGCGTGGACTTGCCGACGCCGGAGTTGCCGGTCAGCAGGGTGCCGTTGCGGTCCACATGCATCGTGTGGGCGCCATGGAACGTGCCCCAGTTGACGACCTGGACGAGGGCGAGGCGCATCTGGCCGGGGTTGGTGAGCTCACCCATTGGCAGCATGGTCGCGATGCTCACTTGGCTTCCTCCGCTTCTTCAGTGTGGTCGCCTTGCGCGGCCCCACCGGCGACATGCTCTGCATGCTCGCTCGTTCCTCGCTTAGACGCATGCTGCCGCATGTCCCCGGCGTCGCCGTCGTCGTCCGAGTCGTCCTCCTCCGGATGCTCGCCGTCGAGCTCGATCAGGGGTTCGGTGCCGGAGGGGTCGGTGGAGGCGGCGATCAGGGCCTCGATCTGGGCCGGGATGTCGCCGATGTTTTCGAAGGGGAGGGCGAGCGGGAGGGCGTTGGAGATGGTGTAGACCTCGTCCAGGCCGGTGGTGAGGAGGAGCTGGCGGGCCAGGAGCTTGGTGATGGCGCGATTGACGACGTCGGAATCGCGCAGGGCGTCCTGCTGGCCGGAGGGCTGGTAGTGGGCCACGAGGTCGGCGATTTCCTCCCGCGTGATCGTGGGGTCGGTCTGGGCCGTGACATGGCGGTCCAGCAGCAAGCGCAGGCGGAGCAGCACGATGGTTTCGACCCGGCTCAGGGCCCGCTGTTGGCGCAGGATGCTGGAACGGGTGCTGCCGCCGATCGCCTCGGGGTCCACCGGGCGCAGCACCGCGACCTTGCGTTCGTGGTCCAGCTGAAGCGTCAGGAAGAGCTCGGAGAGCCGGCTGCGCAGGATCAGCTGGTTGTCCAGCAGCGTGGTCCACAGCTTCTCGTCCCGGCCGCCGTCGATGTACGGGCCTTTGAGGAGCTTCACGAGGGCCTGGCGGACCTTCATCGGGAGCACGCCGGTGTCCCCCGGGAAGAGGGCGGCGCCGTCGACGAAAGTGTCCCGCGGGGTGACGGTGAAGGGGTCGGCGGGCACGTGCTGAGGCGCGTGCTGCGGCTCCTGCTCCGGCTCCATCTCGTGCACTTCCTGGGAAAGTTCGGTCATCTTCAATCCTTCTTGAGCGTGACGACGGGCAGGTAGGCGGTGCGGGTGGAGCCGTCGATTTGTTCGAAGTCCAGCGGCTCCCAGGCCTCGCGGTCGAAGCCGGCGCCCTGGTGCAGGGCGTGCGAGAGCAGGGCCCGGATGGAGTTGATGTGGCGTTCCCCCTCCGGCAGCTGCGCCCAGGCCTCGGCCAGCGTGGAGGCGCCTGCGGACGCGGCGCGGATCGCCTCGGGGCTGGCCTTGCCGGTCCGCGGCGAGCGCACCCGGTCCGAGTCGCTGAACGCGATCGGGTCGGCCAGCTTCGGCGGCGCGGCAAACTCGTCCGGGTCGAAGAGCTTGACCATGGCCAGGGATTCGAAACCGGCGTTGAAGAGCACCGGGCCGCGGACCAGGCCGGGTCGTTCGCGCTCGTAGGGCAGCGATCGGATTGCCTGCTCGGCCTCCCGCAGCACTTTTCGGAGCCGGACGGACTGGCGGTAGTCGTCGCTCTGGACATAGGTATTGAGGCTTTCGCTGAGCTTGCCGTAAATCCGCTGGATCTGGCTGTGCTGGCTGCGCAGTTCGGCCACCAGGTTCTTCAGCGTCTCGCGCTCGTCCTGGCTGAGTTCGTCCGCGAACTGCCGGCTGAGCACCTCCCCGATCGCGGAACGGAAGCGAAGCTGCTGCTGCGGGTCCTCGAGGAAGGCGGTGAAGGACCGGAACGTCCTGCCCTCCGGGCTCTGCCGGAGCCGCTTGTCAGCCTCCAGCACCTGCGCCATGGTGGCGCCCTTGCTGAGGGATTCTTCGATGATCTGGTTCCGCAGCTCGCCCACCAGCTCCTCGATCCGGTCACGCATCTTCTTGTAGTCCGCCGGCAGGCTCGCGGCGAGGTCCAGGATGTTGCCGGCCGCTTCGACGGCCTCCTCGTCGTCGAGCAGTCCGTCGAACTCGCCGGAACTGATCTCCTCGATCAGTTGGCGGCGTTCGCCGATCTCCTCCTCCAACGATTCCAGCCGGGCGCTCTGGTCCGGGTTGGTCTCGTTGGCGAGCTTCTCGACGTCGCCCAGCAGCGTGCCGAGCCGGGAGCCGTTGAGCGTGGAGCGTTCACTGGACAGGCTGTCCAGGAAGGCAAGGACGCGGGCGGCGGGCTCGGTGACTTCGTACACGATCTGGCCCGACTGGTTCCGCCGGGTCAGGAAGTTCTTGCGGGTCCACTCGTCGCCAAAGCCTTTGCCGTTGGCGGATCCGCCCAGACCCGGCTCCTGGCGCCGGAGCTGCTCAAGGAAAGCGTCGACGTCGGCGTGGAACTGTTCCAGCGGCAGCTGCGGCCGGGTGCGGGTGAAGGATGCCTGCAACACGGCGATCACCCACGGCGCCGACCGGGTCAGCGCCCAGGCCGGCCCCTTCGTAAGGAGTTCGAGGTCCCGGAGCCGGGCGCTGATGGCGTCGGCGGAGGACACAGCGGAACGGGACACGCAATTCTCCAATCGCTGCCGAGGGTGGGGTCGGGCAGCGGATCTAAGAAAACTGCCAACTACAAGGTTAACGCAGGGCCTCCCAATCCCTGATCCCTGCTGAACCGCTCGCGCAGCGGGTCAGCAGGCGCGAGGACCGGGCTGCGGGTGAGGTTTCCGCGACCACTCCGTGACCTACGCCCGGGTAGCATTTCGATCCCGTATCAAGGCCTCACGACGCGCCTCAAGACTCTGGCTGGGTTCCCCTCCGGCACCCTACGCTCGGGCTACTGGTTCAGCCGGAGCGTCGGTGCAGGAGGAAGAATGCAGTTCGATTTAAGCGCAGTGGAAACGGCCACCATGGTGTTCGTCGGGACGCTGGTTTTCGCCCTCGTGATAGCCCTCTTCATCATGGCCGCGGCCTTCGCGGCCCTGATGCTGGTGGGTGCAGCCCGGCTGTCCTGGTTCGTGGCTGCCAGTGTGCTGCTCGGCCTGGTCCACGGCATCAACGCCGGCTGGGACCGGCTGCTGCACCACGCCGCCACGGTGGAGCTCCCGGGAGAATTCCCCGGCGAACTAATAGGGCAGTCCTCCCCTAGCACGGGCACCTACCCGCGGGTAGTATTGCGGGACAGCTGAAGGGTCCTCCACCCGCGGCGGATCCAGGGCTCGAGCCGGACAACCCGGTTAGAGGAGATGCCCAATGAGCTCCGCCGTCGACAACCCAGCCACCGAAGATCCGGCCACCGACAGCTCCGCCGCCGAAGTTCCGGTGGCCGCGCAAAAGATCGGTCCCGAGGCCACCGCGGCAGATGCCCGGGCCATCGCCGAAGCCGCCCGCGAAACCAGTTGGGACCGCCCCAGCTTCGCCAAGGGTCTCTACCTCGGCAGCTTCGACCTCAGTCTCATCCACCCCTGGCCGCAGGCGCCGGCGGACGACGTCGAACGCGGCGAAGCGTTCATGGAGCGGCTCACCACATTCTGCCGGACCATGTCCGGCCGAACTATCGAGCGCGACGCCAAGATCCCCGACGAATACCTCTCCGGGCTGGCGGCCCTGGGCGTCTTTGGCATGAAGATCCCCCGCGAATACGGCGGCCTGGGCCTTTCCCTCGTGTACTACGGCCGGGCGCTGGCCCTGCTGGGTTCGGTCCACCCCAGCCTCGGTGCCCTCCTGTCCGCGCACCAGTCGATCGGTGTCCCGGAACCGGTCAAGGTGTTCGGCACGCCGGAGCAAAAGCGCGAGTACCTGCCGCGTTGCGCTTCCGGCGCTGTGACGGCGTTCCTGCTCACCGAGCCCGACGTCGGCAGCGATCCGGCCCGGATGGGCAGCACCGCCGTCCCCTCCGAGGACGGCCGGTCGTACACGCTGGACGGCGTGAAGCTCTGGACCACCAACGGCGTGATCGCCGAACTCGTGGTGGTGATGGCGCTCGTCCCCGCGCACACCGACGCGGACGGAACCGCGCACAAGGGCGGCATCAGCGCCTTCGTGGTGGAAATGGACTCCCCCGGCATCACGGTGGAGAACCGCAACGCGTTTATGGGCCTGCGCGGCATCGAAAACGGCGTCACCCGCTTCCACCAGGTCCAGGTGCCGGCCGCCAACCGGCTGGGGCGTGTTGGACAGGGCTTGAAAATCGCCCTCACCACGCTCAACACCGGACGCCTCTCCATTCCCGCACTCTGTGTTGCCTCCGGCCGCTGGAGCCTGAAAATCGCCAGGGAATGGTCCAACGCCCGCACCCAGTGGGGCCGCCCGGTGGGCGAGCACGAGGCGGTGGGCAAGAAGATCGCCTTCATCGCCGCCAGCGCCTTCGCGCTGGACGCCGTGTTCGAGCTGTCCGCGGAGCTGGCCGACGCCGGGCAGAAGGACGTCCGGATCGAAGCCGCCCTCGCCAAGCTGTGGTCCACCGAAATCAGCTGCCGGATCGCCGACGAACTGGTGCAGATACGCGGCGGTCGAGGCTTCGAAACCGCCGATTCGCTGGAGGCGCGCGGCGAGCGCGCCGTACCGGCCGAACAGCAGTTGCGGGACCTGCGGATCAACCGGATCTTCGAGGGCTCCTCGGAAATCATGCGGCTCCTGATCGCACGTGAGGCGGTGGACGCCCATCTGGCCGCCGCGGGTGCGCTCGCCTCCGAGGACGCCAGTCTGTCCGAAAAGGCGAAGGCCGCGGTGGGCGCCTCCGGCTTCTACGCCCGCTGGCTGCCGAAGCTGGTGGCCGGTACCGGGATGGATCCGCGCTCCTACGGCGACTTCGGCCGGCTCGCCAGGCAGCTGCGCTTCGTGGAACGCGCGTCGCGGCGGCTGGCGCGGCAGACCTTCTACGGAATGGGCCGCTGGCAGGCAAAGCTGGAACACAAGCAGGCGTTCCTGGGCCGGATCGTGGACATCGGAGCGGAGCTGTTCGCGATGGCCGCCTGCTGCTCGCGGGCGGAGATGCTGCTCCGGACCTCCCCGGAACGAGGCGCCTCGGCCTACGAGCTCGCCGACGCCTATTGCGAGCAGGCGCGGGTCCGCGTCGAGGAGTATTTCGACCAACTCTGGCGCAACACCGACGACGGCGACCGCGCCCTCACGCGCCAGGTCCTCGCCGGGGACTTCGAATGGCTTGAGGCGGGCGTGCTGGACCAGTCGGAGGGGACCGGCCCCTGGATTGCGGATGCCAGCCCGCGCGCCTCGGTGAAGGAGAACCTGCACCGAAAGTACCGCTGACGTGGGGCGATGCCGGTGCGGCCACGCTCTGGCATGAATAGTAAGCATCCTTGCTATTGGCGCGGCTGCCGTGGTTAGGTGGAATCAAGACCTGATGACGGTCGAAGCATTGCAGTGCCCGGTTCAAATTATGGGTTCGGGTCAACCAATGAAAGCGAGCAGCCATCGTGAGCAGCACAGCAGGCCCCGAAGACCGCCTTCCCCGCCGCGCACGCGAGGAAGACGCAATCGTTGACCGGGATCCCCGGATCCACGACGCCCGCCAGGACGGCGTGACTGCGGAACAGCCCGTCACGGCCGACCAGCAGGCGGAACGCCGCGCCGAGGCGCGAGCCGAAAACCGCGCCGAGGACCGGGCGGAGGCACGGGCCGAGCGCGCGAACGACACCCGTGCCTTCCCCGCCGCTCCGCTCGCGGGCACCGCTGCTACCGGCGCCGCCGCAGCGGGCACAGCCAGCCGCGACGACCGGGTGGTCCACGGGACCCGCGATGACCGCCTCGCAGACGACACCGTCGTTGAAGAGGTGCCCACCCGCGAAACCGTGGTGGCCCGCGAGAAGGAGCAGTTCGGCGGCGTCAAGATCGGCTCCGCGTTCTTCGGCTGGCTTGCCGCCACCGGCATGGCCGTGCTGCTCACCGCCCTGGTCGCCGCCGCCGGCACCGCCGTCGGCCTGGCCACCAACACCAACGTCAACGAGGCGGTCAACCAGGCCTCGCAGAACCAGAGTGTGGGAATCGCAGGCATCATCGCCCTGCTCGTGATCCTCTTTGTGTCCTACTACTGCGGCGGCTACGTGGCCGGCCGGATGGCCCGCTTCAACGGCGCCCGCCAGGGCCTGATGGTGTGGATCTGGGCACTGATCGCGGCCATCGTCGTCGCCATCCTTGCCATGACCGCCGGACAGCAGTTCAACGTCCTCGCAAACCTGAACAGCTTCCCGCGCATCCCGGTCAACGAGGGCGACCTCACCGCCACGAGCATGATCGCCGCGGTCGTCATTGCCGTGGTGGCCCTCATCGGCGCGATGCTCGGCGGCCTTGCCGGCATGCGCTTCCACCGCAAGGTGGACCGCGCAGGCTTCGCCCCGATAGAAACCGTCGAGGAGCGCTAGGCGAGAGTGACCGCGCCGACGTAGTACCAGCGTCGGTCCTCGCGCAGGAAACGGCTCGTTTCGTGCTGGACCCCGCGTTCGCCGTCGTGCCGGTAATACGCTTTGAACTCGACGGTCCCCTCGGTGTCCAGCGGGCCGCCGCGGCCCGTCGACACGATGTCCAGGCGCCGCCACCCCACGGCCGGATCCAGCTCCAGCTGGGCCGGCCGTGTGTCCGGATGCCAGGTCCGCAGCAGGTAGGCCGCATCAAGCACCACGAACGCGCTGTAGCGGGAACGCATCAGCTGCTCCGCGGTGGGGGCCTCCGCGTCGCCGCGGTGGAACCGGCCGCAGCAGTCGCCATACTGCTCGCCGGATAGGCACGGGCAGTTGCCCTGGTACGGGGCGTCGTGGGGCTCCGAACTGGCGGCCTGGGCGTGCGTCAAAGGGATCCTTCCGGCGGGCCGGGCGGGTCCGGCGTGGTCTGTTTCCGACTATAGACGCCCGGCCGGATTTGAGATTCCGACGGCGGCATTCGCGGCGGCGGGGACGCGGGAGTCCCCGTGCGGGTTGCCGAAGGTATCAGCTTGGACACATAGTGCCCGGTAAGGCCATTACCTGCGTGTCAGTTCGAAATTGTCCGTATGGTTAAGAAGGGCTGTTGCCCGGCGGAACGATTGCGGCACGGACCTCACTGCAGGCTGGATTGGAGAGGCGAAGTGGAAGACCCGACAACGATCGCCATGAACCTGACCTTCTTCGGCACCCTTGGTGTTGCCCTCGTCATGTTCTTCGGCCTCTTCCTTGCCCTCGTCATCACCTTGCTGCTTGCCGGAATCGGCCGGTTGCTGGCCATCGCCGTCGCGGCCCTCGCCAGCGGCCTGAAGTCAGCACGCGAACCGGCCGGCCAGACGATCGCCGTCGAACCTAGTGCCGCCGCCGGCAAGGCCGCGAGGCCGGCTAAGCCAGCCAAACCGGCCCGCAAGGAGCCCCAGCTGTCCCCGGAGTGGGCCGCCGCCGTCGAGCGTGCCGATGCCCGTGCCAGGGCGCGGGCCAAGGCCGAAGCCGCTCCGGAAATCAAGGTCTCAGTCCGCGAGCTCCCGAGCCCCAAGGCCCCGGCTCGCGACATCAAGGAAGTGGGACCCCTGGTCGAGTCCGCGATGGACCGGAACGGCGTCCCGGCTGCCGCGCCACTGGGCCTTAAGAAGCCCCCGGTTCCGGCCACGAGCCCAATCCTGGACACCGGCTCGCTCGCCATGCTCAAACACCAGCCGGCCAAGCCGGGCCAGCGGCAAAGCCCGCGGCCGGCCCAGGGGCAGAACACAGAACGCAAGGCCAGCTGAACCCTTACCCCTGGCAGGCATCTGGGCTACGTTGGAACCCATGGAATTCAGATACCTCGGGCACAGCGGCTTCAAGATTTCGGAAATCACCTTCGGCAACTGGCTCACCCACGGCTCGCAAGTGGAGAACGACGTCGCGACCCAGTGCGTGCGGGCAGCGCTCGACGCCGGGATCAGCACCTTTGACACGGCGGATGTCTACGCCAACACCGCAGCCGAGACGGTTCTGGGTGCGGCGCTCAAGGACGAGCGCCGGGAGTCGCTGGAAATCTTCACGAAGGTATTCGGTCCCACCGGGCCCAAGGGCCATAACGATCTTGGACTTTCCCGCAAGCACATCATGGAATCCATCAACGGCTCGCTGTCCCGGCTGCAGACGGACTACGTGGACCTCTACCAGGCCCACCGCTATGACTACGAGACGCCGCTGGAAGAAACCATGCAGGCCTTCGCCGACATCGTGCGGCAGGGCAAGGCGCTGTACATCGGCGTCAGTGAGTGGACGGCCAACCAGATCCGCGACGGCCATGCCCTCGCCAAGGACCTTGGCTTCCAGCTGATCTCCAACCAGCCGCAGTACTCCATGCTGTGGCGGGTCATCGAGGCCGAGGTGGTCCCGACGTCGGAGGAGCTGGGCCTGTCCCAGATCGTCTGGTCCCCCATGGCCCAGGGCGTGCTCAGTGGCAAGTACCACCCCGGCAAACCCGCGCCCGAGGGCAGCCGCGCCACGGACGCCAAGGGCGGCGCCCGGATGATCGAGCGCTGGATGTCCGACGAGGTGCTGACCGGAGTGCAGCAGCTCAAGCCGATCGCGGAGGAGGCCGGGCTGACCATGGCACAGCTGAGCATCGCGTGGGTGCTGCAGAACAAGAATGTGGCATCCGCCATCATGGGCGCGTCCCGCCCGGAGCAGATCGCCGGAAACGTGGCCGCCGCCGGCGTGAAACTGGACCCGGCCATCATGGACAAGATCGACGCCGCCATCGGTTCCCTCGCCGAACGGGACCCGGCGCAGACCAAGTCGCCGGCCTCCCGCGAGGCCTAGCCCGTGCAGACTCTGCCGGATCTCGCTGTCACCGGTGCCACCGGCCACCTCGGCGGCCAGGTGGCTCGGCTGCTGGCCGCCGCGGGAAGCGCCCAGCGGCTGCTCGTGCGCGACCTCGGCCGGGCACCGGAACTGGACGGCGCCGTTCCCGTCCTCGCCAGCTACGCGGACGCCGCACAGGCAAGAACCGCCCTGGCCGGGGTGAAGACCCTCTTCATGGTCTCCGCGGCGGAGGCCGAGGACAGGCTCCAGCAGCACTACACCTTCGTCGACGCGGCGGCTGAGGCCGGCGTGCAGCACATCGTGTACACCTCGTTCTTCGGCGCCGCCCCGGACTGCACCTTCACGCTGGGACGGGACCACTATGCCACCGAGGAGCGGATCAAGGCCTCCGGAATGGACTACACGATCCTGCGGGACAACTTCTACCTGGACTTCCTGCCGCTGCTGGCCGGCGCGGACGGTGTGATCCGCGGCCCCGCCGGGGACGGCGTGATGGCAGCCGTGGCCCGGGCGGACGTTGCCCGTTCCGCGCTGGCTGTGCTGCGGGACCCAGCGCTGCACGTGGGCCGGAGCTATGACCTGACCGGCCCGAAGGACCTTTCGCTGACCGCGGCCGCCGTCCTGCTGACCGCCGGCACCGGCCGCACCATCAGGTACCACAACGAGACCCTCGAAGAGGCGTACGCCTCCCGGGAACCCTATGGAGCGCCGCCCTGGCAAGTGGACGCCTGGGTCAGCACCTACACCGCCATCGCCGCCGGCGAGCTCGCGGGGCCGACGTCGGCCGTGCACGAACTGACCGGGCGGGAGCCGCTGGGACTGGCGGACTTCCTCGCCGAAGCGCACTCACTCTAGGCGGCAGGCCCTAGGCGGGCCGGCGCGCGGCCCGGTATTGACGCCTACCGGGCGGCGGCGTAGACCTGAAGGAACGCGAAGAGCACACAGAATCGCAGTCCCATGCCCAAACAACTGTCCAAGCACACTTCACCGGTCATGGCACGGCGCCGGCAAACGCAAAAGCTGGCGGCGCACGCCGGTGAGCCCAGCCATGGGCCGCTCACGGCCGAAGAGCTGCAGCTTGCAGTGCGGAACCACTCGATGCCGTTGGAGGCCCTCCGGAACGACGTGACACCGCCCGGGCTGCACTACCTGCTGGACCACTTCGACATCCCGGCCATCGACGCGGACAGCTGGCACCTGCGGATTGGCGGCGCGGTGCAGCGGTCGCTGGAACTGAACCTCCGGGCCCTGCGCCGCGCACCGAGCATCAGCGTCCCGGTCACGCTGGAGTGCGCCGGCAACGGCCGGGCCTTGCTCAAACCGCGGCCACTGAGCCAGCCCTGGATGATGGAGGGCGTCGGCACCGCCGTCTGGACCGGGGTGCCGCTGGCCTACCTGCTGACCCAGGCCGGCGTGGACGAGGACGCCGTCGAGGTCGCGTTCACCGGGGCCGACGCCGGGATCCAGGGCGGCGTGCGCCAGCAGTACGCGCGCAGCCTGCCGGTCAGCGAAGCGCTGCGGCCCGACGTCGTGCTGGCGTACCGGATGAACGGCGCCGAGCTGCCGCCGCAGCACGGCTACCCGCTGCGGCTCGTCGTCCCCGGCTGGTACGGCATGGCCAGCGTCAAGTGGCTGTCTGCTATCAAGGTGCTGACCAAGCCCTTCGACGGGTTCCAGCAGTCCGTCGCGTACCGCTACCAGCAAGACGCGGACGACGCCGGCACTCCGGTCAGGTGGATCAAGGTGCGTTCGCTCATGGTTCCGCCGGGCATCCCGGACTTCTTCACCCGGCAGCGGTTCCTGCCCGCGGGCCCGGTGATGCTGACCGGACGGGCCTGGTCCGGCCACGGCGCCGTCCAGCGGGTGGAGGTGGGAATCGACGGTAAATGGGCCCCCGCGCAGCTGGAACATCCCGCGGCGCCATTCGCCTGGTCCGCATGGTCGATGCCGTGGGTGGCGGATCCCGGACAGCACGAACTTTCCTGCCGCGCGACGGACTCCAGCGGCGCCACCCAGCCGCTCGAGCCGGTCTGGAACTACCAGGGCATGGGCAACAATGTGGTCCAGCGGGTCAAAGTCACTGTGGAATAGCCGCCGGACGAGTCCGCACCGATCCTGACGATCGGGACGGGAACCGCTAGTAGTCCACGATCGCGCCGCTAGAGATGTTGATGGTGGCATCGGTGATGGCGCCGGCCTTGTCCGAGGCGATGAAGCTCGCCACGTTGCCGACGTCCACCAGGGTGGCGGTGCGGTTCAGGTGCGCGGCCTTGGCGATCTCCACCACGATCTCCTCGCGCTCCTCCACCTGCCAGGGAATGGTCTCGATGATGCCGCCGGTGACCATGGTGACGACGCGCACCCCTGACTTCCCCAGTTCCAGGGCCCATTGCCGCCGCTGGCCCTCCATCGCATCCAAGGCCACCTTGAAGCCGCCGAGGCCGGCGAGGGTCTGCGGGCCCGAGCCGCCGAACATCAGCACGACGCCAGACTTTTGCTTGATCATGTAGCTCGCTGCGGCCCTGGTGGTGAGGAAGTGGGTGCGGGTGGCCAGTGTGATGGGCTGGGCAAAGTCATTGACGTCGATTTCCATCAGGGGCTGCTGGATATCGCCGAAGGAAATGACGTTGAACGAGATGTCGATCCGTTTGGACTTTTTCGCCACGAAGTCCACAAAGGCGTCCACTTGCTCCTCGTCCAGGGCATCGACGACGGCGGTTTCCGCCGTTCCACCTTGCTCCCTGATGTCCCGCGCGACTTTCTCCAGCCTGGATTCCGTGCGGCCTGCGAGATACACCGTCGCGCCCTCGCCCGCAAAGGCCCGTGCCACCGCTCCGCCGATCGCACCGCCGGCGCCGTAGATCAGCGCGGTCTTGCCCTGCAGTAGGCCGCCAGCCGGCACTTGGTTAGTGAGCATCGTTCCCTGCCTCCCGCCGCGGAGTGGTGAATTCCCTCAACTATGTTCTCGCTGGGGTCAGGTGACAAGGGGTCAGGTGGCAACGGGACGAACGGCTCAGGACACGAGGGTTCCGCGCACGATGCTCACGCTGGAGTGCGCGGGATTGCCGTCGACCGGTTCGTCGGACACGTCCACGATCGGGTACTCGCTCAGGTTCAGGCCCGCCGGCACCGGGAAGGTGCCCGAATCAGAGGTCATGACCCCAAGGCTCACCAGCCGGGACAGGTCCGGCGCTATCAGCCAGACCTCCTGGTACCCGCGGGCCTCATTCTTGTTGACCTGAACTTCCAGGGTGCGCTGACCGTCCTTGGCCTCGACGACGCGGGCCGATCCGGTGGCCGAGTGCTGATCGACCGGGGCGAGCTCGGCGCGGGCCAACGGGGTCACCTGCGCCTGGTTCTGCTGTACGGACCAGAAGGCTCCCGCCGCCAGAAGGACTGTGGCGGCGGCGGCCGCCAGCCACACCCCGGGGCGGCGCATCCAGCCCGCGCCCCCGCCGGGCTTCCGTTTCCGGGCGGCGCGCTCTTCCCTGGAGGGCAGCGGCGCCGGTGACGGTGACACCGGCGACTCCGACGACGCCGACGGCGACGGCGACGGCGCCGGCGAATCGGAGGCCGCGAGCGGGTTTGCGGCGACGGCGGGGGAAAGCCCCAGCGCGCTGTGAATTCCTGCCCACACCTGCGGTCCCGGCGCTTCGAGCGCGACGGCGTCCGGTCCCGGCTTGGCCGCGACCACGGCACGGCGGAGCCCCGCAAAGTCCGCTGCGCAGCCGGCGCAGGAGCGGAGGTGGTCCGCGGCGTCGTCCCCGAGCTCCTCGCCAAGTGCCAGCAGGCTCAGGGACTCCGGATCAAGATGTTGCACGGTCTACCTCCAATCGGCTTCTGAGCACGGACAGGCTGCGGCGGATGTGGCTCTTGACGGTACCAAGCGGCAGGTCCAGTTTCTGTGAGATCTGCGAGTGCGTCAGGTCGTCGTAAAAAGCGAGCTTGAGGATGGATCCTTGCGGTTCGCCCAGCCGCTCGAGTTCCCCATCCAGCAGCAGCCGGTCGGCGAGCAGCTCGGCCGCCGCGTGCCCGGCGGCCTGGCCCGGGTCCGGTGAGTGTTCGACGGCGGCCAGGACCTTCCGGGTTTCCCGCGTTGTAGCCGCCTGGGCGTCCGCAATGACATTCCGCGTGATGCCGACGATCCACGCCGGCAGCCGCGCCTTCGAGGGATCGAACGCGGACCGCGAGCGCCAGACCCGGATAAAGACTTCCTGGGTGGCATCGTCGGCCGCGGCGCTGTCGCGCAGCGAGCGCAAGGCCAGGGTGTGCACCAGGGGTGAGAATTGCCGGTACGCCTCTGCCAGCGCGGTTTCGTCCCCGGCAGCGAACGCCTCGTTCAGTCGCGCGTCCCAGGCGGAGGGGGACTCGAAAGGTGCCAAGCCCGGCTCCTTCCCCCTGCTGGCGGCGACAATGAGCGCTGCGTCCTGGATCACGCCGGCACCGCCGTGACAATCACATTGTCGCCGTAGTCCTGTTGTTCGTCCAGCCATCTGCCCCCGCAGGTCACGAGCTTCAGCTGCGGCGGCCCGTCGCGCCGAAACACGGAGGCGCCGTCGAACGCGTCCTTGGCCATCAGCTCCACCCGGATCACCCGATAGGCCAGGGGCGCGGCACCGTGCCGCTGGACCGTGACGATGGAGCCGGCCGGCAACGACTTGAGCTGGGAGAACGGCGCCGACTCGGAAGTGGTATCGACGTGCGCCGCCACCACGGCAGTGCCGGCGGCGGCCCCGGGAGCAGGCCCGAAGCGGTACCAGCCGGCCTGGTTGAAGGGCTCCGGGATCTCCATGGCCCCGTCGGGGCTGACCCCCACCTCCACAATGGCCATGTTGATGGTGGTTCCCGCGACAGTCAGGAAGCGCGGGGCCGGGTCCTTGGCCGGGCTGGCCACCGGGGCCGCCGGCCGGACCGGGATGGGTGACTTCGGGACCGCTGACTTTGGGGCGGGAGCCGGCGCGACCTGCACAGGCCGCGTGGGCCGGGTTTGCGGCGGTATTTCGACGCCGGGTTGGCCGGCGCCGGGGGCTGCAGTCCCCAGGCCGGCTGTCTCCGAAGGCAGCGGAGCGGAGCTCAACCGGGGGGCGGCGCAACCGGCGATCAGCAGCGCCACCGTGGCGGCGGATGCCGCGATCCGCGCGGCGGAGCGCTGGGCGGACCTTTGCGGAACATCGGCGTGGAGACGCCAGGTGGCCTTCGCCGTCTTGCGCAGCATATTCTTCCTCCTCCCGTGGGGAGCCCAAGGGCCGGCCGCCCGGGGTGTCCGGGCGGCCGGCGTGGGCGTTCGCGTCCTAGCGGGTGCGGCGGAACGCCGGCCGCCTGCGGGCCACAGCAACACCGCCGACAAGCAGCAGCATCACCGCGGCACCGATGCCCACAGTCGCGGCTGTCTGACCGAAGGGTGCGGTGCCGGCGTCGGCGGCGCCGGAGCGTCCGCCCGGAACGCCGCCGGGAGCGGAGTGCAGCCCCTCGATCTTCTGTACGGCCAGTTTCAGGTTCTTGTCCGCGAGGCTGCCCCATGCGTAGACCACGGTGTGGGTGCCTTCGGCGACAGTCACGTCGGCCGGGCCGATCACCGGAGCCGTGGTGCCGGCGGCGGCAACGGCAACGGACAGGGTCCCGGGGTCAAGGGTGAGCGTCTTCTCCTTGGGATTGGCCAGGTTTGAGATGACGGGGGCGCCGCCTGCAAGGATGTCCACGGCCGGCGCCGCTGCCGTATGGCGGACAGTGAGCTTGCCCTTGCCGGGACCGATTTGCGACACGTCGTTGGTGAAGAAGTTGGCCGTCGGTTTGCCCGCAGCGTCGAGGTTGGCAACGGCCGTGTAGTTGCCGCTGGCGGCGAGGTTGACCTTCACGGGACCGATTACGGGGGCAGAGGCGTCCTTGGCATTTGCGGCGGTGATGGCAAGTTCATAGGCCCCGGCAGGAAGGGCCAGCGGACCGGCCAGGGTCCCCGGGGCGAAGTCATCCAAGGTGCGTTCGCCGTTGACCCATACGTCAACGGTCAACCCCGGCACTCCGTGGAGGACGGAAAGCTGGGCGTCGGGCTCGGCCGCCTGGGCGGGGCCGGCAAGGGTGAGTGCTGCCGCGATTGCCACGGCGCCTGCACTGAAAAGGCTGGTACGCATTTACATCTCCTTCAACGGCCCGGGGAGCGGGCGATTATTTGCTTACACCCCTACTACCGGCGCGTGGAGCCGTTTGGATGCAGATGCATGTAGAAATGTTTTGCAGGAGGACTGTGCGTGCCCAGCGGACGTAGTCCAGCAGCCGGGTTCCTCAGTGAGGTGCCCGGCTGCCGCAGGAGACGATCTGGGGTGGCCTAGGGACGCGGAGGGACCTCCGGGCCGCCTCTCCCCTCGTGAACTTCCGGAGGAACAGCCGCGGACGGGCCGCCGATCCCATAGAAGCCCGGCGGCCCGGGTTGCTGCTCGGGCGTTCCGGCCTGGGCCGCAGTCTGGCCCGGGCTGGGTGCCTGCTGGCCGTACGCGGGGGCCGGCGGAGGGCCGGCGGTCGGCACCGGCTGGAGGTCGCCCGGATCGGTGGGCCCCATGTCCAGATGGAACGGCGGGTATTCGTCCCGCATGAGGGCCACGTAGGTGATGACGCGGTAGATCCAGCGGTTCAGGCCCATCAGCAGGTCGAACAGCCCGCGCCAGTACTGGCCGGTGAACAACAGGATGACGCCCGCGATGAGCACCAGCAGCCCGATCAGCGAGATGCCGGCGTTCTGCTGGACCCACTGCCCGTCGTCCCAGTAACCCTCGCGGCTGCCCCAGACTCTCGTGGTGCCGGTGAGGACCCCCACGATGAGCAGATGCGGGATGGCCAGCAGCCAGGACTTCACCAGCACTAAGCCGTGGGACAGTTTCTCCGGGTAGTCGACGTCGAAGTCCGCCGGATAGCCGGTGCGGGCCAGCGTGAATGGCGGGTACTGGTCCGTGCCGATCGCCGCGTAGGAGTAGAAGGCCACCCGCCAGCTCCAGCGGATCACGCCCACGTTGAAGTTGAACAGCGAGCGCGGATAGCGGCCGGTGAAAAGGATCGCGAAGCCGGCCACGATTGTGGTGACGACGAAGGCGAACCAAAGGAAGAACAGCACGATGTAGTGCGGGATGGCCAGGAACCACTTGACCAGCCACAGCCAGCGGGACAGTTGCGGGTCCAGATAGCCACTGAGCCGGGCCGGATAGACATAACCCCCGGGAGGGGCGCCGGACGGCAGCGGTCCCGCCGAGTACGGGGCACCTGCGTAGGGAGCGCCGGCGTAGGAAGCACCTGTGTAAGGAGCCGGGGCGTGTGGAGCGCCGGCGTAAGGAGCCCCAGGCTGCTGCCCGGGACCCTGCGGCGGCCTGCCGCGTCCCAGCCCGGCTGCGCCGGCCACAATCAGGGGGACACCCACCGCCAGCAACACAATGCCGCCGATCAGTAGCCCGAGGAAGATTGGCCAGAGGAGGTCCGAGCGGGCACCGCCGCGGAGGTCGACAGAAACCGGGCTGCTCGCGTCGGCGTTCATGATCACGACCGCCCAGTTCCCGGAGCGCAGGTCCCACTTGAGTTCCTGGCTGCCGGCCCCGGTGGCGGACGCCGTCCAAAATTTCTGATCCGCAGGCCGGGCGGGAGGCTTGGTTCCGGACACATCACGGTACTCGGCCCGGAAAGGCGAGAAGCGGACCTCGGTCAGCTCGGAATGTTTGACGCCGCTCAAATAGGCGGCCACATCTGCCTGCGGAGCGATGCCGATGAAGATCTGCTGCGCCGAGTCCGCAGCGGAGCCGCGCAGCATCACGCTGCCGGCCGCCGCGGCCGGGTCGACTCCGGCGGGTCCGGCGTCGGTCATGACGTTCAGCCGCGGCGAGGTCAACGCGTAAGAGTCCACCGTGTAGCGCTCGGACGGGGTGGTGAAATAGCCGCCGTCGCGCTGCTGGTAATTGGCCCAACCGGTGAAGCCGGCCCCGGCGAGAAGTCCCAGTCCCAGCAGCGCCGCAAGCGTGCCGAGCACCAGCATGACAATCCGGCCCGGTTTCATGGCCGTTCCAACGCCTCCAGCAGTGACTTGCCCCATCGTGCGGCCTTCTCGATTTCGCCGGGCCGCAACGGCCCCTCGCTGCCCTGGACGTAAAAGGGCATAGGCTCGGAAATGATGTCGGCGCCGTTGTCCCGGAGCGCGTGCGCCATCTTCTTCGCCGCGTCGCCGTGGACGAACATCCGGACGCGGGTGTCGAAAGCTGCCGCTTTGACCCCGTTAAGATGGCCGTCCCCAAGCGTCGAGAGCAACTCCGTGATCTTCGGCGTCGGACGCCAGCCGTTGATGGGGCTTCCAAGTACGAGCAGGTCCCCCGCAGCCAGGTCGTCGGGGGAAAACTCGTTGACCGGCACGGGTGTGGCGTGGAGTTCGCCGAGCGAGCCGGCGACGGCTTCCGCCACGGATTTGGTGTTGCCGAACGCCGAATCGTAGACAACGTGGGCTTTCATGCGGTGATCACCACTTTCAGGGCCTTCGTTTCCGCGGCTCTGGCGAAGGTGTCGTAGGCGTCCATGAACTGGTCGAAACTGAAGTGGTGGGTGGCGAACTTGTCTGCCGGCACCTTGTCCTGGGCTACCAGCTTGAGCAACATCGGGGTGGTGTTGGCATTGACCAGACCCATGCTGATGTTGATGTTCCGGATCCAGAGGTCCTCCACGTGAAGTTCCACGGATTTTCCGTGCACTCCCACGTTGGCCACGTTGCCCCCCGGACGGACGATGTCGGTGCACATGCTGAAGGTTGCCGGGATACCGACAGCCTCGATCGCCACGTCCACGCCCTGCCCGTCAGTGAGCACCATGACCTGGTCCTTCCAGTCGGCGTCCCCGGAAAGCACGACGTCAGTGGCGCCAAACTCGCGTGATTTTTCCAGTCGGTTCGCGTCGAGGTCGATGGCAATGATGGTGGCGGCGCCATAGAGACCCGCGGTGGCGATTGCTGCAAGCCCGACCGGGCCGGCACCCACCACGGCCACGGTGTCGCCGGGCTTGACCCGGCCGTACTGCACCCCGATCTCAAACCCGGTGGGCAGGATGTCGGACAGCATCACTGCCTGCTCGTCGCTCACACCCTCCGGCAGTAGATGGAGCGAGTTTTCGGCGTAGGGGACGCGGACGTATTCGGCCTGTGTGCCGTCAATCAGGTGTCCAAAGATCCAGCCGATCCCGGACTGCCCTTCCTCGCCCATGCAGTGCGAGTAGAGCCCGGTCTTGCAGTTGGCGCAGTGCCCGCAGGACTTGATGCAGGAAATAATGACGCGGTCCCCCACCTTCAGTCCGGTCACGGAGGACCCGGTCTCGGTGATGGTTCCTACGCCCTCGTGGCCGAGGATCCGGCCCTTGGTTACGGCGGGCACGTCGCCCTTGAGGATGTGGAGATCCGTGCCGCAGATGGTGGTGGTATCCACCTTGACGATCACGTCGCTGGGATTCTGGATCTTCGGATCCGGGACGTCCGTCCAGGACTTCTGGCCGGGGCCGCCGTACACGAGGGCTTTCATGCGAGCTCCTTGGTTCTGAGGATGACGTGCGGATCGACGATCCGCAGGCGGCAGGGGGTGACAGACGAGTCAATGCCGGAAGAAACGATGGACTGGCGGGCGTGCTCGCGGAGTTCCTCGAAAGCTGCCGCGGTGACCCGGGCGTGCGCCAGGTCCACGATGATCTCGTAGCCTGCGAGTCTGGAAGTCACCCGGCGGCACACCACGTAGAGAGCCCGGATGTTGGCGGTCGTGACGACGCCGCGAACCTCGACGCGCGCGGACTCCTCCGCGGGGTCGATCCGGATGACCACCTTAATCCGCGGATCGCCGTGGGAGGGGTGTGCGTGGAAAGACCGGGCGCGGCTGGCTTGGTTCAAGTGTCGCAGCGGGCTCATGCGTTCTCAGAGCTCCCCCGCTGCGCAGCCGTAGTGGCGGTCGTCGTGTGCGCATCGGCTGCGACAGAATATTGACTAGACATGTTGGATGGTCTCCTGCCTTTCCTGCCCAAGCTGGAAAGTGCAAATGCCATTTCCTCACCCCAGGGTCCTAGCGAGACCGAAAATGCTTGCAGGCGGTTCATCCCCCATGGCCGTGCAGGAACCGCCCCAATTTCAGAATGACCTCCGTGCTGTTCGCGGGCAAGGGGGCGAAAGTCCCTTGCACGCGCCGGGGCTCGGGCGACTGGGAGGCGTGTGTTGGCAGTGACCAGTGGTGCGCGAATTGTTGCCACCCCCAGGTGGCCCTAGCCTGTTCCTATGCCGAAAAATGCCGTTTCCGCCGCTCAGCCGGGTCTTGCCCTCACCTCGGTCCGGCAGCCGGGGGAAATGACGCTGTGTGACATTTTCATTACGGACGGCATTGTTGCTCGGATTGTGCCCGCGGGCTCGCGGGGTCCGTCGGCGGAGGCATCGGCGGGCGGTCTCGACGTGGTGGACCTGGACGGGCGCTTCGTGATTCCGGGCCTGTGGGACGAGCATGTCCACATGACCCAGTGGGCCCTCGCCGCGGGCCGGATCGATCTTTCCGGCGCAGGCTCCGCTCGGGAAGCGGCCGCCGTCGTGCAATCCCAGCTGAATGAAAAGGGTTCCGGGGCGGCCGAAGGTAGAGGCTACGGCGGCGCCGCGGCCGGCGGCCGGACGCTCGTCGGCGTCGGATTCCGCGACGCTGTCTGGGCGGACATGCCCAGTCTTGAACTGCTCGACGGCGCAACCGCCGGCGTCCCCACGGCGCTGATCAGCCACGATCTGCACTGCGTGTGGCTCAACACCGCGGCCGCCGGGCGCTACGGCGTGGCCGTGGGTGCGGACGGACTGCTCCGCGAGGATCCGGCCTTTGAACTCACCAGGGAGTTGGGCCGACTGCCCGACGCCGCGGTCGACGCCATGGTCCGCGACGCCGGGAAGGCAGCCGCTGCGCGAGGCATCGTGGGGATTGTCGACTTCGAGATGGTCTGGAACCGGGATACGTGGCTGCGGCGGATCGCGGCGGGGTTCGATTCCTTCCGCGTTGATGCGGGGGTCTATCCGCAGGATCTGGACCGAGCCGTCGGCGCGGGGATGCGGACCGGCCAGCAGGTTCCGGAGGGCGGCGGACTCCTTCGGGTGGGTCCGCTGAAGGTCTTGATCGACGGCTCACTGAACACGCGCACGGCGTACTGCGTGGACCCCTACCCGCACGGCGGCCGCGGACTGCTCACGGTCAGCGAGCCGGAGTTGCTGGAGCTGCTGGTGCGGGCCCGCGACACCGGGTTCGTTCCCGCGGTACACGCGATCGGCGACGGCGCCAACGAGGTGGCTTTGAACGCCTTCGCGGCAGCCGGGATACCGGGCCGGATAGAGCATGCGCAGTTTGTCCGGCAGCAGGACTTCGCACGGTTCGGCGAACTCGGCCTCACCGCCAGCGTGCAGCCTGCCCACGCCCTCGATGACCGCGACGCGGCCGACTCCAACTGGGCCGGCCGGACGGAGCGGGCGTTCCCGCTGCGCTCCCTGCTCGACGCCGGGGCCACGCTGGCACTTGGCTCCGACGCTCCGGTCGCGGCGCTGGAACCCTGGACGGCCATGTCTGCCGCCACCACCCGGGCCCGGCAGGACGGCCGCGGTCCGTGGCACCCGGAGCAGGCGCTGACCCGGCAGGAGGCGCTGGCTGCGTCGTCGCGCGGACGGCGCCGGATCAGCGTCGGCGACCCTGCCGACGTCGTCGTGCTCGACGCCGACCCGCTGGCCGCCTCCGACGCCGAGTTTGCCGCGATGCCGGTGGCCGCGACGCTGGTGGCGGGGCGGTTCACGCACCGCGTCGGGTTTTAGCTGGGTGCGCCTAGGCGCCCTTAACGACTAGGCGCCCTTGACGCGGGCCTGGACCATGTTGGCATAAGGCAGCCTGCCGTGGTCTGCGATGAACGCGGCGTGGTAGCCGGCTTCGGCCGCGGCGAGCTGGTCCACGGGTAGCTCCTTCCACGCGATGATCAGCTTGTTGGCGGCGGCGAGCTGCCAGATCAGCCGCCCATCCCAGTGGCCCGGCGGCTTGCCCTTCCCGAAGTCCACGAACTCCTGGATCTGCCGGCGCAGCCCCCGGTTGCCTTTGCTGCCCGGCCCGGCCTTGCCCACGTAGAGGACGTCGGCACCATCGACCCATTCGACGTCGAGCGCCTCGGGCTTGAGGGTTGGATCCTTTTTCTTGAAGATGCCAGCCGTGCTCTTGGCGAGGAACTGAGGCCGGGCGCTACCCGGCCCGGGGCTCTCGGGCAGCAGCACGGCGAAGATGCCGGGTTTCTGGGGGATCCGGTTGATGTCCAACTCCGTTAGCGCCCGGAACCCGGTGAAGCCGTCCTGCTTCAGTGACTGTCTGTTGATCGGCATGGGTTCCTTGGCTTGGGCTTTTAGGCGTGGCGGTGCTCTTGGTGCCTACGGAGGCGGCGGTTTCTCGGCCGCCTTAATTGTCACAGGTGCCTGATTGACTGGATTCCATGGACGGCAAGCAAGGGCCCGACGTGGCTCCGGCGGACAGCGCAACGGTCGCGGACCTCGCGCGGATCCTGGCCGGAATCCCGGCCCCGGCCAGCGCAGCGGCCCTCATCGACGAAACACGCGAGCTGGAGGACCTGAAGTCCGCCCTGGCCGCCCGGCAGGCCCGGGACGCCGTCGCCTTCGACCTGGCCCAGCGCCGCGAACAATCCCTGGCCGGGGTTCCCGCCGACCAGCTCGGCACCGGCATTGCTGCGCAGCTCGCCCTCGCCCGCCGCGAATCCCCGGCCAAAGGCGGGAGACTCCTCGGCCTCGCCAAGGCACTCGTCACCGAAATGCCGCACACCCTCGCCGCCCTGGAAACCGGCCAGCTCAACGAATGGCGCGCCACCCTCCTGGCCCGCGAAACCGCCTGCCTGTCCCCCGCCGACCGGGCCGCCGTCGACGAAGAACTCGCCCCCGACGCCGGGACCTTCGACGGCGCGGGCGGCCGCGCCATCATCGCCGCGGCCCGTGCCGCCGCGTACCGGCGGGACCCGCGCTCCATCACCCAGCTCGCCGGCCACGCCGAAACCGAACGCCACGTCAGCCTCCGCCCGGCCCCCGACACCATGTGCTACCTGACGGCGTTGTTGTCGGTCGGCCAGGGAGTGGCCGTGCACGCGGCGCTCACCCGGTACGCAGACGCTGCCCGGGCCGCCGGGGATCCCCGTTCCCGGGGCCAGCTGATGGCCGACGCCCTGGTCGAACGCACCACCGGCAAAGCCGGCGGGATCAGCGGCATCGACATCCAGCTCATCATGACCGACCGCACCCTCTTCCAGGCCGACAGCGAACCCGCCCGTCTTCCCGGCTACGGCATCGTCCCAGCAGGGTGGGCCCGGGCCCTGCTGAGGGACGCGGGCACCGGCACTGCGGACGCGGCCGGCGGCTCGGCCGACGAACGCGCCTTCGCCCTCTGGCTCCGCAGGCTCTACACCGCGCCGGCCACCGGCGAACTCGTGGCCATGGACTCCCGCGCCCGGATCTTCCCGCCCGGGCTTCGCCGGTTAATCCAGGCCCGGGACGACACCTGCCGGACCCCGTACTGCGACGCACCCATCCGCCACCTGGACCACATCATCCCCTGGCACACCGGCGGCACCACCACAGCAGCCAACGGCGCCGGGCTCTGCGAAGCCTGCAACCACACCAAAGAAACCCCCGGCTGGAACGCACAACCACGACCCGGACCCCGGCACACCCTCCAACTCACCACACCCACCGGCCACAGCTACCACTCCACCGCCCCGCCGCTGCCGGGAGGGGCATATGGGTCGACTGCGACATTCGGCCAGCGTCGGGAAATTCGACACCTCGTCAAGGTGCTGAAGCTCGGGCGGGTCAGGACTGAGAGCGGCCTGAGACTTAGGGACGAGGTTGGCCGTCCGCGGCTTGCTGAGGGACTTCGGGGAGGGCGGCAGGCCGCCATGTATCCGCTAAAGGCCAAAAATCCGTTAAACACAGGACCTGCAGGTACCTTCGCGATCTCGCTATGAGACGGCTCGGACATTTTCATGTCCAGAACGACCCGGCTTAATCAAGTGGTTACCTGCAGGCGCTTTAAGCGTACGCCTGCCCAGAAGCCGAGGCTAGGGGTCCGTTGCCTCTTCCGGGCCGCACGAAAACACCCTCCGGCACAGAAGCGTAGAGTGGAACAAGACGCCTGATTCTGGACGCCGAGTGCTGAGGGAGAAATCGTGACGATTGACTGGGACGAAAAGAAGACTCTGCTGCAGGAACCGAACATCGCGGCCGTGACCCAACTTTGCGACGAACTGATGGAGAAGAAGCCGGGATCTGTGGTCCCGTACATCGACCCCGTCCATGATGAGGACGAGTGCCGCATCGTGACCCTCCATATTGCGCCCGGCAAGGGCTGCGAATCGGGGTTCGTCTCGCATTTCAACGAGGACGAGGCAGCCCGCCGCGCCACCTCCATCTACGAAGCCGTCGAACTCGACCCGCGCTATGTGATGCCGTGGAACGCCTATCCCTGGGTCCGCGACCCGGAGCTCCCGTCAGCCCTGAACGTCCAGGAAAAGACCGACGGCTTGCGGCCCTTCCGCCAGTTCATGAAGATCAACAAGCGGACCTCCGCGATCATCGCCCACGGTGCCGACGCCCACGCCTTCCTGACGCTGTTCGAAAAGACCTACCACTCCTCACTGAAGAACCGCGGCGTGAAAATCTACAAAGCCACCGCGCTGGGTGGCCGCGCCTTTGCCGTATCGCCGGCCAAGCAGGAAGAACTCCTGGCCAAGAACGTCGCAGTCTACAAGGACGCCATGCAGCGGGCGGGGATCCAGCACCTCTAGGGGCCACACGACGCCGGCTCGCCGCCGCCTGCCGACGTTGCCCTTGGGCCCAACGGCCCTGCCCAACCACGTCTCCCCCAGCCAAGCTGGGATAGCTGACCGCATCACGGCCGGCCCGTCGCAGACGGATACAGCGCTGACTGGTGCAGCTCGAAGGGACAACGGTATGGGACGTTTGGACGGCAAAGTCGCACTGATCAGCGGCGGCGCCCGCGGCATTGGCGCCGCGATCGCGCAGCGCTTCCTTGACGAAGGGGCGACGGCCGTCGTCGGCGACGTGCTGGACGACGACGGCGCCCAGCTACTGGCTCAACTCGGCGACGGCGTCCGCTACGTTCACCTGGACGTGACCAGCCCGGCGGACTGGGACGCAGCAGTTAACGAGGCCGTGTCCGCTTTCGGCGGCCTGAGCATCCTGGTCAACAATGCCGGCATCGTGAACTTCGGGCGGATCGACGACTACCCGCACGAACAGTGGGCCCGGATCATCGAGGTGAACCTCACCGGGGTCTTCAACGGCATCAAGGCCGCCGCCCCAGCGCTGGCCAGGGCGGGCTCCTCCTCCATCATCAACGTCTCCTCCATCGCCGGACTGCGCGGCTACGAGAACCTCGCCGGCTACACCGCGTCGAAATTCGGCGTGCGCGGCCTGACCAAGGCGGCCGCACTCGACCTTGGGCGGGACGGGACCCGGGTCAACTCCGTCCACCCCGGCGTCATCCAGACCCCCATGACCGAGGGCATGACCTTCGACACCGGCCATGTGCCCCTGCACCGGATCGGCCAACCCGCCGAGATCGCGCAGCTCGCCGTCTATCTGGCCAGCGAGGAATCCTCCTTCGTCACGGGTGCCGAATTCGTCATTGATGGCGGCGAAACCGCGGGCACCGTCGTGCCGCCCGGCAGCTGACCGCGCAAGATGGAGAGGCTTATGACCGCACGCTCCGGATCCAAACTGGCCGTCGTCGGCGCCGGCAGCGTCGGCACGTCGCTGGCCTACGCCGCCCTGATCCGCGGCTCGGCCAGCCACGTCGCGCTCTTTGACGTCAACGCGGCCAAGGCCGAGGCCGAGGTCCTGGACCTGGCGCACGGCACCCAGTTCACGGCGGCGGCGGCAACCGTCAACGGCGGCGGGGACATCAGCGTCACCGAAGGCGCCGACGTCGTCGTCATCACCGCGGGGGCCAAACAGGCGCCCGGCCAGACCCGCCTGGACCTGGCCGGCACCAACGTCCGCATCCTCGAGCAGCTCATGCCGCAACTGCTCGAACACGCCCCGGACGCGGTCTACGTGCTTGTCACCAACCCCTGTGATGTGCTGACCGTGGCCGCGCAAAAGATCACCGGGCTGCCGACCGCCCGGGTTTTCTCCTCCGGCACCGTATTGGACACCTCGCGGCTGCGCTGGCTGCTGGCGCACCGCGCGGGCGTGTCCGTGACCAGCGTGCACGCCAGCATGGTCGGCGAACACGGCGACACCGAATTCCCGGTCTGGTCCGGTGCGACCATCGGCCCGGTGCCGATCTTGGACTGGAAGGTCGACGGCGAGCGCATCTTCACCCCCGGGTACCTCACCGAAACCGCCCGCGAAGTCACGCAGGCCGCCTACAAAGTCATCGCCGGCAAGGGCGCCACGAATTACGCGATCGGCCTCTCCGGTGCCCGGATCGTGGAGGCGCTGCTGCGCTCGGAAAACGCGGTGCTCCCGGTCTCCACGGTGCTGGGCGGGCAGTACGGGATCGACGGAATCGCCCTCTCACTGCCCAGCATCGTGGGCAACGGCGGCGTGCGCGCGGTCCTGGAGACACCCATGGACGAGGGCGAACTCGCTTCCCTCCACCACTCGGCCGAGACCCTGCGGCAGAGCCTCGCTTCCCTGGGGATCTGACCCCGGCTAAGCGGACTGCGTTATGGACGGCACCACCGTCACCGAGCCGAGGTGCGGCAGCGCCGCCTTGGCGCCCTCTTCCAGGTCCGCGGCCACCGAGGAAAGATCGGCCAGCCGGGCGTCCGGACTGAGGGGGACCGTGATCTCGGCGTGCAGCCGGTGGCCGGACCAGCGCAGCCGGGAGGTCCCGCCCAGTGGCGAGTGCTCCCGGACGACGCCAGCGAGCGCATCGCTCAGTTGGGGGTCGACGCCGTCCATGAGTCGCCGCCCGACGTCGCGCACGGTGCCCCAGAGCAGCACCATGATCGCCACCGAGATCAGCAGCCCCACGATCGGATCCGCCAACGGGAAGCCGAGCCAGACGCCGATGACACCGGCCACCACGGCGAGGGACGTGAAGCCGTCAGTCCGGGCGTGCACGCCGTCGGCGATCAGCGCCGCGGACCCGATCCGCCGGCCGACCCGGATCCGGTAGATCGCCACCAGCTCATTGCCCGCGAAGCCGACGAGGCCTGCAGCGAGGACCCAGCCGAGGTTCTGCACGGGCTGCGGTTCGAAGAAGCGGCGAATGGATTCGACGGCGGCCACGACCGCGGAGAGGGCGATCATGGCGACGATGAAGAGTCCGGCCAGGTCCTCGGCGCGGCCGAAGCCGTACGGGTAGGTACGCGTCGGTTTGCGCCGGCCGAGCAGGAACGCAATCCACAATGGCACCGCGGTAAGCGCATCGGAGAAATTGTGCACGGTGTCCGCCAGCAGCGCCACCGATCCGCTGATCAGCACAATCGCCAGCTGGAACAGCGAGGTGGCGCCCAGGCCCAGCAGCGAGACTTTAACTGCGCGGATGCCCTGGGCGCTGGACTCGAGTGCCTCGTCGATGGAGTCCGCGGCGTCATGGGAATGCGGGACGAAGAGCTCGTGCAGCCAACCCTTCAGCCCCGGGGCGTGGGTGTGGCCGTGCTCGTGCTCGTGCTCGTGGCCGTGCTCGTGCTCGTGGCCGTGCTCGTGCTCGTGGCCGTGCTCGTGCTCGTGGTCGTGCTCGTGCGGGTGGTCGTGATCATGCGGATGATCGTGGCCGTCGTGTTCCCCGTGGCGGTTGTGGCCCACTGCGTTCCCCGGCCCGCTCATGCGCCGTGTCCCGGGGCAGTGCCTAGCGCGTGCTCGGCCTGGTGGATCGCATCCATCACCAGCTGGCGGGCGTGATCATTCTGCAACCGGTAAAAGACCTTGGTGCCTTCCTGCCTGGTGGCGACCATACCGCCCAGCCGCATCTTGGCCAGGTGCTGCGAGACGGCAGAGGCCGGTTTCCCGACCTGCTCCGCCAAGGCGTTAACCGGCAGCTCACCGTTCCCCAGAGCGAGGATCAGCCGGACCCGCGTGGCGTCGGCCAGCATGGAAAATACTTCGACGGCCAGCTCCACGTGGGGGCTTTCGACATCAACCCGCATATCTGCATTCATACGCAGATACTTTCACACCCGCCGCGTCGGTCCAACTGTTAACCGGGCTGGCCGCGGGTGGCTGGAACACAATCAGCGGAGCCATCGTTGATCACCGGTAGCCTGAACTGCGGGACATCAGCCTGAAAGGAGGTGCGACGTGACCGAAGCATCGAAGCATGATCCGGCCGCCTGCCTCCTCCGCTTCGCCCTGCTGGCCGGCATCCTCGCCGTGCTTGCCGGGCTTCTCGGCATGCACGTCCTCGCTGGCACCCAGGGAGCGCACGCCTCGGCTGAGCACGTCCAGACCGCCCCAGCGTCCGGCCATTCTGCATCCTTCCACGCAGCTGCCGGCCATACTGCACCCGCGCACACCGGCCAGGCGATCCATCACGAAACTCCGACGCCGCCGTCGTGCGTCTGCGGTGGAGGCTGCGGCGAACAGCACGCGGCACACACGTCGTGCACCCCGGCCCCCTCGGGCGCGTCCCTGAGCGCGCCCCTGCCCGGGACAACACTGCTCACGTTCCGGCCACGGAGCGCGGCGGAAGTGGACCAGCTCGCCGCCAACTCCTACCTCCCCTCCACGCCAACGCCGAACGAGCTGTCCATTAGCCGGACGTAAAGGGGATCCGTGCCGCGCTTCGCCGGCACCCACGCCTCCACACGGTGCGCACCCCTTAGGCTCGCATCGTCCGCCGCCGGCGCACGCCGGATTCCCAAAGGACAGAATTTTGATGAACAAAGCACTGACAATCTCCGCCACCGCCCTCGCCGCGATCATCGCCCTGGCCGGCTGCTCCGCCAGCACCGGCTCCGGCAGCAGCATGCCCGGCATGGACCACGGCAGCGCGGGATCGAGTTCCGCGCCCGCAGCCGCGGACCACAACGGCACGGACACCATGTTCGCCCAGGGGATGATCCCGCACCACGCCCAGGCTGTCGAAATGAGCGAGATGATGCTCAAGGAGCAGGGCATCGACCCCAAGGTGACCGCCCTGGCCGGCCGCATCAAGGCTGCCCAGGGGCCGGAGATCGAACGGATGACCGGCTGGCTCCGGAGCTGGAACGAATCCACCCAAATGCCGGGAGGCCACGTCATGTCCGGCATGGTGAGCGATGACGGAATCCGCCAGCTCGACGCCGCCACGGGCACCGAGGCCGCGAAGCTGTTCCTCACCCAAATGATCGCCCACCACGAGGGCGCCGTCGAGATGGCCAACGCGGAGGTCCGAAGCGGCAAGAACCCGGACGCGATCAAACTGGCCAGGGACATCGCCGCCTCCCAGACGGACGAAATCAAGGAAATGAAGGGACTGCTGGCCGGCCTCTAGGCTCAGCTGCCGGGTCCGAGCGGACACTTGTAGCCCTGACCGGGCCCTCGGAGTGTGCCCAAGTGTCCGCTCGGCCGGCTCCCGGGCGTGGGAGCCGGTTGACACCCCAGTGTGACCTCTGCCATATTTGAGAGGTGAACCTGTCAGACAGCCGGACAGCCGGACAACCACTCGCCCGCCTCAGCGCGGCCGAGGCCGTCTTTAACGTCCTGCGCTCCGAGATCGAATCCGGCAAGCTCGGCATCGGCGCCAAACTGAGTTCCGAAGCCACGCTCGCCCAGCAGTACGGCGTGAGCCGCTCCGTGGTCCGCGAGGCCCTGCGTTCCTGCAACGCCTTGGGGCTTACCGTCACGAGGACCGGGCGGGGCACCTTCGTCGTCGCCGACCATGTGGCCAAAGACCTGGTCCTGGGCCAGTATTCCGCCCTGGACCTCACCGAGGCCCGCCCCCACATCGAAGTTCCGGCCGCCGGGCTCGCCGCGGAACGCCGTTCGCCGGAGGAACTGGACACCATGCGGGACATCGTCGCGGCCATGACCGCCGAGGACGACCCCGAAGTGTGGGTTGGCCTGGATTCGAATTTCCATGCCCTGATCGCGAAGGCCAGCCGGAACAAGGTCTTCGAGAACGTCGTCGCGGACATCCGCGAGGCCCTGGCACATCAGTCGGAGACCCTGAATATGGTGGCGGACCGCCAGCACGCCTCGGATGAAGAGCACCGGCGCATCCTGGCCGCCATCGAGGGCGGCGACGCAGCAACAGCGCGAATCGCCATGAGCCAGCACCTGCACGCCGTTGGTCTTGCCCTCGCCTCGATCCTGCATCCCCACGCCGGCGTGTGATCCGGCCCAGCGGGCAGACCCAGCAACAGCACCTTGAACAGCAACGAACACCTCCACTGCTAAGGACGCAATGATTTCCCCTGCCGTCGCGCACATTCCAACTCCAGCGGCCCCCGCGAGGCTCCCGCAGCACGTCCCCCTTGCGGTCCAGACCCGCGACGGCATGGCCGAGAGCGTCCACTACGGCTCGGCCATCGCCACCGCGGCGGACGGCCGCACCCTCCTGGCCGCCGGCGAGCCGCTCGCCCCGTTCTACCCGCGCTCCGCCCTTAAGCCCCTGCAGGCGGTCGCCATGGTTCGCGCCGGCCTCGACCTCCCGGAGGAACTCCTCGCCCTGGCCGCCGCCAGCCACTCCGGAGCCACCGTCCACCGCGACGGCGCGCTGCGCATCCTGGACCTGTACGGCCTCAACCCCGCTGACCTTGAGAACAGCACCGACCTCCCCTACGGCGTCCGCGAACGCGAGGAATGGCTCGGCGGCGGCGGCCAGGCCACCCGGCTGGCGCAGAACTGCTCCGGAAAGCACGCCGCGATGGTTGCCACCTGCCTCGTCAACGGCTGGCCCGTCCGGGGATACCTGGACCCGGCGCACCCGTTGCAGCAACTCGTGGCCCGGACCGTGGCGGAGTTGACCGGCGAGCAGCCTGAGCGCGCCTCCACCGACGGCTGCGGCACCCCGCTGTTCGCCCTGACCCTGCGCGGCATGGCCCGCGCCTTCGGCCAGCTGGCCTCGGCAAAGGGATCCGACAGCGCGGAGGCTGCCGTGGCCCACGCCATGCGCCGCCACCCCGGGATGGTGGCGGGCGAGGACCGAGATGTCACCGCACTGATGCGCCTGGTCCCCGGCCTCCTCGCGAAGGACGGCTTTGAGGGCGTCCAGCTCGTGGGCCTTCCGGACGGCCGCGCCGTCGCCGTCAAAATCTCCGACGGCGGGGACCGCGCCCGGATGCCTGTCACCGTGCGCCTGCTGGAGGCGCTCGACGTCGACACCTCGCCTCTGACGGGGCTCACCACGTCAGCTGTGCTGGGCGGCGGCCGGCCCGTCGGACTGCTGCAGGCCACCGATTTCCTCGCCGCCCACGTAACTTTCAACGACCCCCACGCCCTATAAGGACCGCCATGACCCCGCTCGACGAACCCGCCGACTTCCGCTCCGAACATGACCTCCTGGGCGACCGGGATGTTCCCGCTGACGCCTACTGGGGTGTCCACACCCTTCGGGCCGTAGAGAACTTCCCCATCACCGGCCAGCCGCTGTCCTCCAACATGTACCTGGTCCGAGGGCTGGCCGCCGTGAAGCTGGCTGCCGCCCGCACCAACCACGAGCTCGGGCTGCTCGACGCCGAGCGCGCCCGTGCCATCGAGGACGCCTGCACCGATGTCATGAGCGGCAAACTCAGCGAGCAGTTCGTGGTGGACGTCATCCAGGGCGGTGCCGGAACGTCGTCGAACATGAATGCCAACGAGGTAATCGCCAACCGGGCCCTGGAAATCCTTGGACACCCGAAGGGCGACTACGCACGGCTGCACCCCAACGACCACGTCAACCTCAGCCAGTCCACGAACGACGTCTACCCCACCGCGGTCAAACTCGGCACGATCTTCGCCGCCCGGGAACTGCTGGCAGCCCTCACCGAGCTGGAAGATGCCTTCGCCGCCAAGGCCGTCGAATTCCGCACGGTGGTGAAGATGGGCCGCACCCAGTTGCAGGACGCCGTCCCCATGACGCTGGGGCAGGAGTTCGGCACCTACGCCGTCACGATCGGCGAGGACCGGCTCCGGCTGGCCGAAGCCGACCTGCTGATCCACGAGATCAACCTCGGCGCCACGGCGATCGGCACCGGTCTGAACGCCCCGGCGGGCTATGCAGAGGCCGCCTGTCGGCACCTTGCCGAGATCACCGGCCTGCCATTGGTCACGGCGGCGGACCTGATCGAGGCCACCCAGGACGTCGGCGCCTTCGTGCACCTCTCCGGGGTGCTGAAGCGGGTGGCCGTGAAACTGTCCAAGATCTGCAACGACCTCCGGCTGCTCTCCTCCGGCCCGCGCGCCGGCTTCGGCGAAATCAACCTTCCGGCCGTGCAGTCCGGCTCCTCCATCATGCCCGGCAAGATCAACCCGGTCATCCCGGAGGTGGTCAGCCAGGTGGCCTACGAGGTCATCGGCAACGATGTCACCATCACCATGGCCGCAGAAGCCGGCCAGCTCCAGCTCAACGCCTTCGAACCGATCATCGTCCACAGCCTCCACAAGAGCATCTCGCACCTGGAAGCCGCCTGCCGCACCCTCACGGCCCGCTGCGTCCGGGGTATCACCGCCAATACCGAACGGCTCCGCCTGACGGTGGAACAGTCAATCGGCCTCGTCACCGCCCTCAACCCGCAGCTGGGCTACGCGACCGCCACGGCGATCGCGCAGGAAGCCCTCGCCACCGGCAAGGGAGTCGCGGAACTCGTACTCGAACACGGGCTGCTCACCGCCGAGCAGCTCACCGAACTGCTCAGCCCGCAGCGACTGGCCAACCTGAGCAAGTAGCGCCCCCTCGAACCCCGAAGGACCCCCATGACCTATCCAGAGACTGCCCGCGCCCAAAAACCGCCGGCCCAAGAACAGCCAACCCCACAGCAGGGCATCTCCGACCACACCATTCCGGCGCATGCCCACGCCTCCGAGGCCGCACTCCATGCCGAAGACCAGGGCTACCACAAAGGCCTGAAACCACGGCAGGTCCAGATGATCGCGATCGGCGGCGCCATCGGCACCGGCCTGTTCATGGGCGCCGGCGGCCGACTCGCCACCGCCGGACCGGCCCTGATCATCAGCTACGCCCTCTGCGGGTTCTTCGCGTTCATGATCCTGCGCGCACTCGGCGAACTCGTGATGCACCGGCCGTCATCAGGCTCCTTCGTCTCCTACGCCCGCGAATTCTTCGGCGAGAAGGCCGCGTTCGTCACCGGCTGGCTGTACTGGCTGAACTGGGCCATGACCGCGATCGTGGACATCACCGCCGTCGCGCTGTACATGAACTTCTTCAAGAAGTACTGGGCGCCGATCGCAGATGTACCGCAATGGACCTGGGCCCTTGCCGCCCTGATCCTGGTGCTGGGCCTGAACCTCATCAGCGTGAAGGTGTTCGGCGAGCTCGAATTCTGGTTCGCGCTCATCAAGGTCGTGGCGCTCGTGTCCTTTTTGATAGTCGGCATCTACTTCGTCATCTTCGGCACCCCCGTCGCCGGCCAGGAGGTCGGCTTCACCCTGATCGCGGACAACGGCGGCCTGTTCCCCAACGGCCTGCTGCCGGCAATCGTGGTGATGCAGGGCGTTGTGTTCGCCTACGCATCGATCGAGCTGATCGGCACGGCGGCGGGCGAGACGGAAAACCCGGAAAAGATCATGCCGCGCGCCATCAACACCGTGATCGTACGCATCGCCGTGTTCTACGTCGGCTCACTCGTGCTGCTCTCGCTGCTGCTCCCCTACAGCTCCTACAAGGCCGGTGAAAGCCCGTTCGTGACGTTCTTCGGTTCCATTGGTGTGGACGGCGTGGACGCCATCATGAACCTGGTGGTCCTGACCGCGGCCCTCTCCTCGCTCAACGCCGGCCTGTACTCCACCGGCCGGATTATGCGGTCCATGTCCGTTTCAGGGTCCGCGCCGAAGTTCGCCGCCCGGATGAACAAGGCAGGCGTGCCCTACGGCGGAATCGCCCTCACTGCCGGCGTGGCCGTGCTGGGCGTCATCCTGAACGCCGTGGTCCCGGCCGAGGCCTTCGAGATCGTCCTGAACGTTGCGTCGCTGGGTATCATCAGCACCTGGGCCATGATCGTCCTGTGCCAGATGCAGCTTGCCCGGCTGGCAGCCCGCGGGGAACTGCTCCGGCCCGCGTTCCGGATGCCCGGCGCACCCGTCACAGGCTGGATTACGCTCGCGTTCCTGCTCGCGGTGCTGGTCCTGATGGCGTTCGACTCGCCGGTGGGGACCTGGACCATAGCGTCCCTTGTGGTCATCGTCCCGCTTCTGATGCTCGGGTGGCGCCTCTGCCGGCACCGCATCCTGGAGATCGCCGCGGTCCGCGACGGCTTCACCGGGCCGTACCCGCTGGTGGCCAACCGGCCTTCCGGGAACTCCGGGAACTCCGGGAACGAATAGAACCGGGCCGCCGCCGCCCAACTAGCTCGCACTTGTTGTCGTTTTCAGGGCTCAAAACGACAACAACTGCGAGCTAGTTGGGTGGACGGGCGGCGTAACGGAGAGTACCGGAGCGCTCCCGCCGGGTGCCTGTCGCCTAAGCTCGGAACAACAGTTCCACTTGGCTCAGCGACGAACCACCCGGGAGACACCTCATGACCAACTGGCGGATCAGGGATTTCCATTCGGCCGACCTGGACGGGATCCTGCACCTCTGGGAATCCCTCAAGGCCACGAATGTCGAGCCGGTCTACGCACTCTCCGAGGTCTTGGCCTCGTGCGAGAAGGACCACGCCGTCGTCGCGGTGCAGGGCGAGCAGGTGGTGGGTGCCGCCGTCGGCCGCGCCGCGCACGACCAGGGCTGGATCGTCTTCCTGGCCACCCTGCCCGAGTTCCGCGGCCGCGGAATCGGCACCTCGCTGCTGGCCTCCGTGGAAAACCGGATGGCCCCGCACGGGCTGAACAAGCTCTCCGCCCTCATGCCGGAGTCCGAAACCCGCGTCGAGGCCTTCCTGAGCCGCGGCTTCGTGCTGAAGAAGAACCTGCGCTATTTTGAACGCAAGATCCCGGTGCAGCGCCAGGAACTCGAGCCGCTGAGCCAGCTGGGCGGGCGGATCCTGGCCCGCGACCTCTGGGAAAACGTCGCCGGCATGCGCAACGAGAAGGAACTCCTGGAGCGCCGACTCGTCCTGCCGCTGGCCGAAGCCGACCTGGCCGACGAGTATGGCGTGGTCCCGCCGCGCGCGGTCGTGCTGTTCGGCCCTCCGGGCACCGGCAAGACGACCTTCGCCAAGGCGATTGCGTCCCGGCTGGAGTGGCCCTTTGTGGAGGTTTTCCCCTCCCGGCTCGCCGCCGACCCGTTGGGCTTGGCCGGGGCCCTGCGCGAGACCTTCCTGGAGATTGCCGAGCTGGAGCATGCCGTCGTGTTCATCGACGAGGTGGAGGAGATCGCCTCGCAGCGCTCCGGCGAGCCGCCGTCGCCGCTGCAGGGCGTCACCAACGAGCTGCTGAAGATCATTCCGGCCTTCCGCGAACAGCCCGGCCGGCTGCTGGTCTGCGCCACCAACTTCATCCGCGCCCTGGATTCCGCGTTCCTGCGCCACGGCCGCTTCGACTACGTCATCCCGATCGGCCTGCCGGACCGCCTGGCCCGCGAGGCCATGTGGCAGCGCTTCATCCCCGCCACCGTCGTGGACGATGTGGACGTGGAGCTGCTGGTGGATCGCACTGAGGGCTTCTCTCCCGCCGACATCGAATACGCCGCCCGGAGCGCCTCCCAGCGTGCGCTTGAGAAAGCCGTGTACGACGACGGCGGCGCGTCCGTCCGCGAGGCGGTCCGGAAGGGCCCGGCGACGCAGGACTACCTCGACGCGATCGCGGACACCCGGACCACCGTCAGCGCGGAAGTGCAGCAGGAGTTCCTCGAGGACATCGACCTGCTGGGCCGGGTCTAGCCCTCCGGGTTGCCGTCGTAGGAGAGGTTCTCGTAGTCGGTGTCGTCGGCCTCGTCGAGCATGTCATCGAGCTCCTCGAGCAACCACGGGTTGATCCGGGCCAGGATCTTGCGGGTTTCCTCCACCGGAACCGCGGCGTACAGCACCGGCCGGGCCTCGTCGTAGCGGGTGACCGGCGGCTTGTCCGGCCACTTCTCCGCCAGCGCCTTGACCCGTTCGGGCAGGGAGTTGTGCGCATTGTCGGCGATCTTGACCAGGGTGGCATCGTGGTCCTCGGCGATATAGCGGATGCCGGCCTGGTAGTCGTCCGGGTTCTCGTGCAGCCGCTTCGTGACCCGCTCGATGATGTCCACGGCCCGTTCGGGGACCCCCATCTCCAGCAGCGCCTGCCGCGTCATCGGAGTGTCCTCGGCGATGTCGTGCAGGTATCCGGCGATCCGGATGTCGTCATCGAAGTCGGCCAGCGCATCGCCGACGGCGATCACATGCTCGCGGTAGGGCCGCTTGAGCTTGTCCTTCTGCCGGTTGTGGGCCACCTCGGCGAGGACCCTGGCCGTCTCGACGGTAAACCCGGTCTTCGGCGCGGCCGCTTCCATGAACTCTGGTTCTGACATGCTTCCAGCCTACGCGTCGGGGCCGCCCATCCCCGGCCACACCCACGGCTCCCGCGGCAGGCCCGCGGGATCGAACACGGCCAGCGCCTGCCGCAGGGATCCCGCAGGCAAACCCAGGGATTCCAGCAGCGCGTCCCGCACCTCATCGACGGCGACCCCCACGGCAGCAAGATCCGCGAGCGTCACCGCACCGTCACGCTTGGCCAGCCGGGCGCCGTCGGCGTTCAACACCAGCGGCACGTGGGCATATTCCGGAACGGGAATATTCAAGAGGGAGGCCAGGTAGGCCTGCCGCGGAGTGGATGGCAACAGATCATCGCCGCGGACCACCTGGTCGACCCCCTGCGCGGCATCATCCACCACCACGGCCAGGTTGTAGGCGGTGACCCCGTCATTGCGGCGGAGCACGAAGTCATCCACCACGCCGGTGAAGCTGCCGTGCAGCACGTCCCGAACAGTCGCCTCGGCGACGGCCGCGCGGAGCCGGACCGCCGCAGGCCGGACCGCCCGTTTGCTCGCACGCTCGGCCTCGCCCAGGTTCCGGCAGGTGCCCGGGTACGCGCCCTGCGGGGCGTGCGGGGCGGACGGCGCCTCCTGGATTTCGCGGCGGGTACAGAAGCATTCGTAGGTCAGCCCGGCCGCGGTCAGCCGGTCGATCGCGGCGGCGTAGAGGTGCTCCCGGTCCGTCTGACGGACGACGCCGCCGTCCCAGTCCACGCCGATCGCCGCCAGATCACGGAGTTGCCCGGCCTCGGCACCCGCGCGGGCGCGGTCCAGGTCCTCGACCCGCATCAGGAAGCGTCGGCCGGTAGACCGGGCAAAGAGCCACGCGAGGATGGCCGTACGGAGGTTGCCCACGTGCAGCTCGCCGGAGGGGCTGGGGGCGAAGCGTCCGGCTGATGTCATGGGACAAGCCTATGCGGCGCAACACAAGAGCCCCTCAGCCACCGATGACTTCGGACATCCGACGTCGGGGGCTCAGGGGCTCTTGCCGTTAAGGGTGTGCGGAAAGACGATGCGTGAACAAGAGTCAATCAGCGGCGGGCTCCTTGCGGGATGCCTCATCCAGGGTCCGGGAGGTGTGCCGGGGGATCTGTAGCCTTCGGGTGCCGGCGGTGGCCCGCATCCCTTGTTGCCACTATTTGAGCAGTAGCCATACAGTTGGTGCAACAGGCACCGCGCTCGTTGGTCAGATTGACCATTGAGAGCTTCGACTATTGGCAGGAAGTGGTCAGATTGCAGCAGCTCGACTCGACGGATCGCCGGATCCTCCTGGCCCTGGATGCTGACCCGCGGGTCCCCATCATGGTGCTGGCCCAGAAACTGGGCCTGGCCCGCGGAACTGTCCAGTCCCGGCTCGAGCGGATGACGGCGTCGGGCGCGCTCCGCCCGAACAGCAGCCGGGTACTGCCCTCCGCACTGGGTCGCGGAGTGGCAGCGGCGGTGAGCGCCGAACTGGACCAGAGCCACCTGGATGAGGCGATCGCCGCGTTACGGAACATCCCGGAGGTGCTCGAATGCCATGCGCCCGCAGGCGACACCGACCTGCTGATCCGGGTGGTCGCCACGAGCCCCGACGATCTCTACCGGGTTTCCGAGGAAATCCGGCTGTGTCCGGGGATTGTGCGGACGTCCACCAGCATGTTCCTGCGCGAGGTCATCCCCTACCGGACCACAGGGCTGCTGGAAGGCTAACCGCCCGGATCACACGGGCGGGCCGGTATTCGCTTTCAGGTTCTTCATGACCAGCGTCGAGGTTAGACGCTCGACGCCGGGCAGCGAGGTCAGCTCGGCGTCGTAAAAGCGCTGGTACGCCGGGAGGTCCTCTGCAATGACCTTGAGCAGATAGTCCGGCTCGCCGAAGAGCCGCTGGGCCTCGACGATGTTGGGGTTCTCCGCCACGCGGTTCTCGAAGATCTCCATGGTGGCGCGGTCCACCTGACGCAGCGTGACAAACACAATCGCTTCGAAGCCCAGCCCGACGGCGGCCGGATCGATGTCGGCGCGGTAACCGCGGATGACGCCGGACGTCTCCAGCTCGCGAAGCCTCCGGTGGCACGGCGCCACGGTGAGCCCGACCTTCGCCGCGAGCGCCGTGGCAGTCATCCGGCCGTCTTCACGGAGGTTGCGCAAAATACTTCTGTCAATATGGTCAATCACGCAATAACCTTACCGTCGGCACGGCTTTACGGGCGAAATCAGTAAGCACTTTTGGCCCGAAAATTCCTAGGCTTACTCCTAGAGCCCACCGTCAGGAGTCCGTCGTGAACCCCCAGCTGTTCCTCGCCTTCATCGGCGTCGCCGTGGCCCTCGCCTGCACCCCGGGCGTCGACTGGGCCTACTCCATCGCCGCCGGGCTCAAGGACCGCAGTTTCGTGCCCGCAGTGGCCGGCCTCTGCGGCGGCTACGTCGTACACACCGCACTCCTGGCCGCCGGGCTGGCCGCCGTGATCACGGGCATGCCCGGGCTCCTGGGCTGGCTTACGGTGGCGGGCGCGGGCTACCTGCTCTGGCTCGGCGTCAGCACGGTACGCTCCTGGCGGGGCGCCAGCTTCGGCGGCCAAGCCGCCACCGCGCCGGCCCAGGCCAACCAGTTCCGGGTCTTCCTGCAGGGCATGGGCACCAGCGGCATCAACCCTAAGGGGCTGCTCTTCTTCGTTGCCCTGGTCCCGCAGTTCGTCAGCACCGACGCCGCCTTGTCCGTGCCGCTGCAGTCCGGCCTGCTGGGGCTCACTTTTGTCCTGTTGGTGGCCGTGGTCTACAGCTGCGTGGCGCTCTTGGCCCGGAAGCTCCTGCACACCCGGCCCGGCGCTGCCCGCCGGGTGACGCTGGCCAGCGGAATCATCATGGTGGCGCTGGGCCTGGTGCTGCTGGGCGAACAGCTGGTGCCGCTGGCTGCGCAGACCATCTGGCAGTAGCCTTCCGGCAACCGCCAGGACGGCATCATTCCCCGTTCAACTGCTTCCATTCCTGTTCCCAAAGCCTGCGTTCCTCCACGTCCTTGCGGATGACCTCGAAAGTTTCCAGCTGGGCGGGCCGGCCGCGCAGCCAGTCGCGGGGATTCAGTGATTTGCGGCCGTTGTCCAGGAGCAGCAAGGCGCGGTCGGTCAGGGCATCATTTCGGAGTGCCAGGTGGGTCTTCCGCCGCCGGAGAACTTCCTTCACCGCCGCTTGGGAGGCCGCCGCGGCACCAAGGCGGCGCAGTGACCGGGCGCGGATCAGCAGCAGCGCGGCCGAGAGGTCGTCGGCATTCAGCAGCCCCTCCGTCCAGACCATCACTTCCTTGTCCCGGCCCATCGAGAACGCCACCGAGCACCGGGCCAGGGCCGCGGGCAGCGACGGCGGAAGCGAGGCCACGGTTTGCAGCGCTGCCTCCAGGTGGCCTGTCTCCCGCAGGGAGTGCGAAAGTGCGAGGAACACCGCTTCCTCGCTGAAGAGAACCGGAACCTCGATGCGCTCGGCTACTTCGACCCGGGTGACCACACGGGTCAGATAGCCGGACGCGAACCGGTTGGCGTCGTCGTCGTTCCCGGTGGTGAGTCCGCGCTGGAGGAGCTCCGAGGCCCGCAGGTAGCCGCCCTGCTTGTGCGCCAGGAGACCAGCCAGCACGTAGCAAAGCCCGGCCCAGCCCGGGTAGGCGCGGCCCAAGGCGATCAGCCGGTTGGGGTCGGTGTTGTGGAAGGTCGCCTCGTACACCGCCTTCGCCGCTTTTCCGGGCATCCGCTTGAGCCGGGGGGTGGCGCCGTCCACGCTGAGCAGCGCCCCGTTCCGGCCGCCCAGGGCGGTATGCAGGATGCCGCCGACGCCGTCTGCGATGTCCCGCACCGGCGTGCGGACCTGCGGGACGCCGAACGGGGTGAGGTCACGGGTGTCGCGATAGATGGGTCCTGGGGACTGTCCGGCGCTCATTCTTCCATGCTAGTAGTGCACCCTTGGCAGCCGGTGGAAGGGCTAACTGGCGGCAGCCACCCAGACGCCGATCACCCAGGTGCTCGCGGCAAGGCAAGCCAGACCGAACTCCACCAGCATGCCCACACCGGTGGCCTTCAAGGCCGCCCAGCTGGTGGTCATGGCGGACCGGAAATCCCGGGTGCGGTGGGATTCGCTGAGTAGCAGGCCGGCGGCGAACCCCACGAAGAGTCCTACCACCGGGATGAGGAACATGCCCGCCACCCCAAAGACCAGGCCTGTCACCACGCTGCGGCTGGGAATGCGGTGTTCCTTGAGTTTGCGGCCGGTCAGCACGGCGCTGGCCGCCATTCCCGCCAGCACCAAGGCCAGGCCAACGCCAAAGACCACCCAGCCGGTGGTTCCGGCACCGCCCCACAGGGCCCAGGCCAGCAGGCTGAGGCCGATCAGGATGCTGCCGGGGAGCACAGGGATGACGATGCCCGCCACGCCCACCAGAATGGCGAGCCCGCAGAGGACGGTCACGATGATCTCGGGGTTCATGCCCCCAGTTTAGGGTTGGCCACGGCGGCGGCTGGTTATTCCGCCTCCACCGCCGCGGCTACGGCCGCCGACACGGCCGGGGCCACACGCGGGTCCAGCGGGCTCGGCACGATGTAGTCGGCAGAGAGATCGTCCTCGGCCAGGTCCGCGATGGCGCGGGCCGCGGCGAGTTTCATCGCCGGAGTGATGCGGCGGGCACCGGCGTCGAGGGCGCCGCGGAAGATGCCTGGGAACGCAAGCACATTGTTGATCTGGTTGGGGAAGTCGCTGCGGCCCGTGGCGACGACGGCCGCATACTTGGACGCGACCTCCGGCAGCACTTCGGGATCCGGGTTGGAAAGGGCAAAAACGATCGAACTGTGGTTCATCAGCTTCAAGTGCTCCTCGTCCAGCCGGGAGGAGGAGACGCCGATGAACACGTCCGCGCCGAGGAGCGCCTCGCCGGGGCCGCCGGAGACGCCGCGGGGGTTGCTGCGGACGGCCAGCTGGGCCTTCTTGCTGGCCGGGTCCGCGGCGATGTCCGCGCGGTCCCGGTTGATCACGCCGCGGGAGTCCAGCAGCACGACGTCGTCGATGCCGGCGGTCAGCAGGATTTCGGCGACGGCAATCCCGGCCGCGCCGGCACCGGAAACCACCACGCGGAGTCCCTTGAGCTCGCGGGCCGTCACCTTCGCGGCACCGGTCAGCGCGGCGAGGACGACGACGGCGGTGCCGTGCTGGTCATCGTGCATGACAGGGCAGTCGAGGGCTTCGATCAGCTTTTCCTCGAGTTCGAAGCAGCGCGGCGCCGAAACGTCCTCAAGATTAACCGCGCCGAAGCTGGGACGCAGCCGGACCAGAGTCTCGACGATCTCGTCGACGTCGGTCGTGTTGAGGACAAGCGGGATGGAGTCGAGGTCGCCGAACGCCTTGAAGAGGGCGGACTTGCCTTCCATGACGGGCAGCGAGGCGCTGGCGCCGATGTTGCCAAGTCCGAGCACTGCGGTGCCGTCGCTGACCACGACCACGAGGCGCTGGGCCCAGGTGAGGGTCTTGGCCAGTTCCGGGTTGGCTGCGATGGCGCGGCTAACTTGGGCGACGCCGGGCGTGTAGGCGATGGACAGATCGCGCTTGCTGGCGAGCGGGACGGTGCTGGAAATCGAGAGCTTGCCGCCCTGGTGGGAGGCGAAGATCTCCTCGTCGCTAAGCGCCGCTACCGGCGCTTCTGCGGCCCCTTCGGGGGCAGTGGGTTCGGCGGGAATGGTCGTTTCAATGGACACGTCGTTGTCTCCTGGGGCTCACCGTGGGCATACGGCACTTGGCTGCTGGGGCACAGGGTGCCCGAGATGGTCTGGCGGAACTCCGGCGGCGGCCCCGGGGTGGCGGGCCTGCGGGTGAAGCTCCGGAAGTGCTGGCGCTCGCGCCGCTCCGGTTCTGCCATGGTAAGCAACGCGGTCGCCGGCCGGAGATTCGGCCGGACACATTCCGGTAACTGGTCTAGACCGGCTGGGCGGCCTGGCGCCCCCGGGACAGCAGGGAGCAGGCCTTCTTCAGGTCCTCTTCGGCCTCGAAGAGCGAGAGCCGGCGGCAGCGGACGGACTGCACCAGGCCGGTGACGGTGAGCAGCAGGACCCGCGAGACGGCGGGGTCGCCGCTGACCGCGGTCACTGCTTTCTCCGCCGTCGCGTCAATGTCCCGCAGCAGGCGGGTGGTGTCCGTGTCCTTCGCGTAGACCGCGCGGGTCAGGCATTGCTCCACTGCAGGCTGCATGAGGCGCATGTGGAAGATTTCCATCACCGCGCCCACCAGGGCGTGCACCGGCACCCTGGTCCCCGCCGGCCATTCGCCAAGGTGCAGCTCGCCGAGCTGCTTGCGGTACAGGGCCAGCATCAGCTGCGCCGAGGAGGGGAAATAGCGGTACAGGGTGCCCAGCGGTACGTCCGCCCTGGCTGCCACCTCGGAGAGAACCACGGAGTCGAGTCCCTTGCGGGCAAAGCCGGCTGCGACGTCGAGGATCCGCGCATAGCGCAGGCGCTGCCGGGGCAGGGTGGGCGGCGGGGCCATTGGTGGAAGATCTGAAGGAAATTCAGGCATCAGCAGCGTTCCGGGGTCGTTTTTCTCGGCAGCCGGGAGGGTTAGTCCACAGCACTGCCTCGGCGATCCCGTCCACTATACGGCACGGTGTGGGGCCGTTTGCCAGTCACACGGACCCCCGGAACGCCTAGTCCACGCCCTTGATCTTGACCACGAAGACAGCGCCGAGCAGGCCGATCACCGCGGCCGCGACGTACAGCGAAACGTACCCTCCCCAGAGCGCCACGAAGGGGTAGGCGATAAGCGGCGCGATCACCTGCGGCAGCGAATTGGCGATGTTGATGACCCCCAGGTCCTTGCCTCGGTTCAGCGCCGTCGGCAGCACCTCGGTAATCAGGGCGAAGTCCACGGCGAGGTAGGAGCCGAAGCCGATGCCCAGCACCGAGGCGCCGATCAGCGCCCCCGGCCAGGTCGGTGCGAAGGCGAGGATCAGCGCGGCCGCCGCGATGACGGCCGAGGAGAGGATAACGAGCGGCTTGCGCCGGCCCATCCGGTCACTGAGCCGGCCGCCGATCACACTCGTGATGATCACCATGACCGCGTACAGGCCGGTGAGGATCAGGACGCCGAACTCCGCCTCGATGCCCTGCGTCTGGGGCAGGCGCACGGCGTCGGTGAGGAAGAACAGCAGGTACAGCGTCACCATGTGGTTGCCGATGTTCACGAGCAGGCGGGTGAGCCAGGCCCAGGCGAAATCCGGGTATCGGGCCGGGGAGATCCAGAAACTCCTGGCAAATTCGCCCAGCTTGAACGGCGGGCGGCCGTGCCGCGGCAGCGCGACGTCGTCGTTCTGGAAGAAATACAGTCCGACGCCGGCCAGCAGCGCCACGGCGCAGAACGCGTAGCCGAGCGCGAAGTTGCCGGAGACGACGGCGGCGATCACGGCGCCGATCAGGATGCCCACGGTCTGGCCCATTGCGGCGAGCCCGCCCACGGTGCCGCGCTGCGGTACCGGCACCCGGTCCGGGATGGCGGCGGTGATGGCGGCGTAGGCTCCGTTGCAGCCGGCCTGCACGAGGCACCAGAGAATGGTCATGACGGCGACATTCGGGGCGCCGGCGAGCGCCGTGAGGGCGGCCGCGCCAAGAATGGCACCGAAGAGGACCCACGGCACGCGGCGGCCGCGGCGCGCAACCGTCCGGTCGCTCAAGGCGCCGAACAACGGGTTGGCCACGAGCGAGACGGCCGCCCCCGCCCCGGTCACGAGGGCCAGGATTGCCTCCTTTTCGCCCTCGTTGAAGGCCGCCGCCTGCTGGCCGAGCAGCACCTGCAGCGGGCCGAAGAAGGCCGCATTAATGCCCACGTTGACCAAGACCACACCCGCCGTCCAGACCGGGCGGACACGGCGTTCCGGCTCGGCAAGGGCCGGTGCCGCGGCATTGGACAGGCTCATGTGGTTCCCCCCGGAACTGGTGACTGAAGCTGATGATCAGTGTGGGCCCAGACTATCGTGGGCAGCAACGCCCACCACCTATTCACCCAGCCAAGGAGAACCAGTGCCAGACCAGCCCTCAAATCCCGTCAACACCGCCGACCTCTACGACGAGCGTGGCGAGGAGCTGGACTCCATCTCCTTGCAGTTCCAGTCGCTCGGCGGCCACACCCACTTCAGCGGACCGGTCCGGACCATCCGCTGCTTCGAGGACAACGCCCTGGTCAAGGCCATGCTGGGCACGCCGGGCAACGGCGCCGTCCTGGTGGTCGACGGCGGCGGCTCGCTGCGCACCGCGCTGATGGGGGATTTGATCGCGGCGAGCGCCGTGGAGAACGGCTGGGCCGGCGTCGTGATCAACGGTGCCATCCGGGACCGGGTGGCGGTCGCCGGCCTGCCGCTCGGGGTTAAGGCGCTCGGCAGCAACCCGCGCAAGAGCGCCAAGGCAGGCGCCGGGGAGGCCGACGTCGAGCTGGACATCGACGGCGTCGCCGTCCGGCCCGGCCAGCTGATCTGGTGCGACCCGGACGGCATCCTGCTGGAACGCTGAGCGGGTGGGCGGGAACTGGACGGCAACGCCCAAGGAGCCGGTGCGGGCGGGAACAAAGCAGGCCCTAAGATAGTTACTGAAAGCAACCTTCCTGCTTGACCCCAAAAAACTTCCCCTTGGAGCGGTTATGTCCAAAACCACGTCCTCACACCTGCCCGGAGAGGTCTTGACGCACCGTCAGACCATCACCGTCATGGTGGGCCTCATGCTCGGCATGTTCCTGTCCTCCCTGGACCAGACGATCGTGTCCACGTCGATCTACACCATCGCCAACGACCTGGACGGCCTCTCGCTGCAGGCCTGGGCAACGACGGCGTACCTGATCACCTCCACCGTCAGCACGCCGCTTTACGGCAAGCTCAGCGACATCTTCGGACGGCGGCCGCTCTACCTCGCCGCGATCCTGATCTTCCTGGCCGGCTCGCTCTACGCCGGCTCGGTCCACTCGATGACCGAGCTCGCGATCGCCCGCGGCATCCAGGGCATGGGCGCCGGCGGCCTGCTGGCCCTCGCGCTGACCATCATCGGCGACATCGTGGCGCTGAAGGACCGCGCCAAGTTCCAGGGCTACTTCATGTCCGTCTTCGGCATCTCCTCCGTGCTGGGCCCGGTGATCGGCGGCGCCTTTGCCGGTTCCGCCAACATCCTGGGCTTTGACGGCTGGCGCTGGGTCTTCTTCATCAACATCCCGATCGGCCTGGCCGCCCTCGCCGTCGTCTTCCTTTACCTGCACCTGCCGGCCAAGCACCTGAAGCAGAAGATCGACTACTGGGGCGCCGCCGCCATCACCCTGGCGATCGTGCCGTTGCTGCTCGTCGCCGAACAGGGCCGGACCTGGGGCTGGAGCTCCACCGGGGCCTTCCTCTGCTACGGACTCGGCATCATCGGCATCGTCGCGTTCCTGTTGGCCGAGAAGCGCGCCGGCGACTACGCCCTGATCCCCCTCCGGCTGTTCCAGAACATCACCTTCGGGCTCTCCTCGCTGCTGAACTTCATCATCGGCGTCGGCATGTTCGGTGCGATCGCGATGCTGCCGATGTACCTCCAGCTGGTCAAGGGCCTCACCCCCACCGAGGCCGGGCTCATGATGATCACCTTCACGGTGGGCATCCTCACCGGGTCCATCACGGCCGGCCGGACCATTTCGGCGTCCGGCACCTACCGGATCTTCCCGATCCTGGGCACCGCCGTGTTGACCGCGGCCGCCGTCGTTATGGGACTCTCGCTGGGCGTGGATACGCCGCTCTGGGTCCCCGGCGCGATTGCTGTGTTCTTTGGCCTGGGCCTGGGCTTCTGCATGCAGCCGCTCACCCTCGCCATGCAGGTCTCCGTTCCGGCCAAGGACATGGGCGTGGGCACCTCCTCCGCCGCGTTCTTCCGCTCCATGGGCGGTGCCGTGGGGACCGCGGTGTTCATCTCGATGCTGTTCAGCCTCGCAGCGGACAAGATCGCCACCGGCATGAAAGCCGCCGCGCAGAACGCGGACTACCTCAAAGTGCTCAAGGACCCGGCCGTTGCCGCCGACCCCGCGAACGCCAAGCTTTACGAGTTCTTCAAGAACGGCGCCAGCAACGACTCGCTGAACGACACAAGCTGGCTGCACACCGCGAACGCCAGCCTGACCCGGCCGATCACCGAAGGATTCGCCCAGTCGATCGACGCCGTCATGCTCACCGCCGCCGTGCTCACCGGCATCGCCTTCCTGATCAGCTTCGCGCTGCCGAACAAAAAGCTCACGGACCCGAAGGCCGCCGCCAAGGAGGCAGTCCCCGCGCACTAGGGCACACGCCGCAGCACGTCAGGGCAGGCAGTCTTTTGGACTGCCTGCCCACGCTTTTGGCCGCCGGGACGCGGCCTTCCAGGTCCGCCGACGTCGAAAGTGGGTCCGGCGTGACGCCGCAGGTGGGCCGCGCGGCGCATCTCCTCCGGAATTGTAAGCTTGCTCTCATTTTCCCGTCCTGTGACGTGCATCGCGGCATCCCCGGTGTCAGACTGGGTAGCTGCGGCGTGAGCCGCTGACCACGAATTGCCGAGGGAGCCACATGACCACCACCCAAGACCAGACCGTCGCCAAGATCCCCAAGCGGGTCATTTGGCTGGCCGTGGCGGGCGCCGTTGGCGGCTTCCTCTTCGGCTTCGATTCCTCGGTTGTCAACGGCGCAGTCGACGCCATCAAGGAAGAATTCGCGCTCAGCGAGGCCGTGACCGGGTTCGCCGTCGCCGTCGCCCTGCTTGGCTGCGCGGCCGGCGCCTACCTGGCCGGCAAGGTCGCGGACCGTTACGGCCGCATCCCCGCCATGAAGCTCGGCGCGCTGCTGTTCCTGGTCAGCGCTTTCGGCACCGGCTTCGCGTTCGGCGTCTGGGACCTGATCTTCTGGCGCCTCGTCGGGGGCCTGGGAATCGGCCTCGCCTCGGTGATCGCCCCGGCCTACATCTCCGAGATTTCACCCCGCCACGTGCGCGGCCGGCTGGCGTCGCTGCAGCAGCTCGCCATCACCACCGGTATCTTCGCGGCGCTGCTCTCCGACGCCGTGTTCGCCAACTTCGCCGGCGGCGCCGACCAGAACCTGTGGTTCGGCATCGAGGCCTGGCGCTGGATGTTCATTGCCGGCGCCGTCCCGGCCGTCGTCTACGGCTGGATCGCCTTCACGCTTCCCGAATCGCCGCGGTTCCTCGTGTTCAAGGGCAAGGACGAGGACGCCCTCAAGGTCTTCGAATCCATCGCGCCGGACGAGGACACCGACCGCCACCTGCGTGACATCAAGAAGGCCATCGAGGAGGACAAGCTCGCCGGCCAGAAGGGCTCCCTGCGCGGCAAGGCGCTTGGCCTGCAGCCGGTGGTGTGGATCGGCATCATCCTGTCGGTGCTGCAGCAGTTCGTCGGCATCAACGTGATCTTCTACTACTCCACGACGCTCTGGAAAGCTGTGGGCTTCCAGGAGAAGGACTCGCTCACGATTTCCGTGGCGACCGCGATCACCAACATCCTGGTCACCCTGGTCGCCATCGCACTGGTGGACCGGATCGGCCGCCGCCCCATCATGCTGGCGGGTTCCATCGGCATGGCCGTCTCGCTGGCGACCATGGCCTTCGCCTTCGGATCCGCCACCGGATCCGGCGATGCGATCACGCTCCCGGGCGCCTGGGGCCCAGCCGCCCTGGTGGCCGCCAACGTCTTCGTGATCAGCTTCGGCGCCTCCTGGGGCCCGCTGGTCTGGGTGCTGCTGGGTGAAATCTTCCCGTCCCGGATCCGCGCCCGCGCCCTGGGCCTGGCCGCGGCCGCCCAGTGGATCGCGAACTTCGCCATCACGCTGAGCTTCCCCGTGATGGCGGCAGCCTCGCTGCCGCTGACCTACGCCATGTACGCCTTGTTCGCGGCGGCGTCGTTCTTCTTCGTGATGTTCAAGGTGCCGGAAACCAACGGCATGGCGCTGGAGCACGCGGAGACGCTGTTCGTGCCGAAGGGTTCCGCCAAGAAGTAGCCCCCGCGGCATTGCACGAACAAAAAGTTGAGGCCCATGTTCCGCGGAACATGGGCCTCAACTGTAGGTCCGGCGGGTTAGACCAGGTGCGGCTCGTGCGTGCTCAGGTACCGCCGCCCGCCGAGGACCACCGCGATCGCCAGCGCCATGGCGACCGCCGCGGCGAAGAACGGAACCTGGGGCCCGAAGTGTTCACCCAGCTGCGCCGCGGCGAACGGCGCCAGTGCGCCGCCCATCCAGCGCACGAAGTTGTACCCGGCCGAGGCCACGGGCCGCGGCGAGTCGGAGACGCCCATGGCCAGCTCGGTGTAGATCGTGTTGTTGATCCCCAGCAGGGCGCCGGAGGCCACCACGAGGACGACGACGGCGGGCACCGAGTGCCCCGCGGCCAGGCCGAGGCCGGCCAGGTCCAGGAGCAGCAGCGCCAGCGTGCCGCTCAGCACGCGGACAGCCCCGAAGCGCCGCTGCAGCGCGGGGGCGACAAACACCGAGAAGACGGCGACGGCGACACCCCAGCCGAAGAACACGCCGCCGATACCGTAGGCGTCCATCCCCAGGATGAACGGGGTGAAGGCGAGGATGGTGAAGAAGCCGTAGTTGTAGAACAGCCCGCTGGCCGCCGTCGTCCGCAGGCCCTTATGGCCCAGCGCCAGCAGCGGGTCCCGGAGCCGGACCTTCCGTTCCGGCAGCGGGGTCTTGGGCAGCAGGGCGATCAAGGCGATGAAGGCCGAGGCCATCAGGACGGCGGTGCCGAAGAACGGGGCCCGCCACTGCCACCCACCGAGCAGGGCGCCCAGCAGCGGGCCGAGTGAAATGCCCAGACCCAGCGCCGCCTCGTAGAGGATGATGGCGGTCCCGGCGCCGCCGCTGGCGACGCCGACGATCACGGCCAGGGCGGTGGCGACGAAGAGGGCATTGCCCAGCCCCCAGCCGGCACGGAAGCCGACTAGTTCGGTCACGCTGCCGGAGAGGCCGGACAGCGAGGCGAACACCACGATGATGGCGAGGCCGGCCAGCAGCGTGCGCTTGCCGCCGATCCGGGAGGAGACGAAGCCGGTGATCAGCATGGCGATGGCGGTGACCATGAAGTAGCTGGTGAACAGCAGGGACACCTGGCTGGGGGTGGCGTCAAGGTTCTTTGCGATGGCGGGCAGGATGGGATCCACCAGCCCGATTCCCATGAACGCGAACACCGCCGCCAGGGCCGTGGCCCAGACCGCCTTGGGCTGCTTGAGTAGCGAGGCTTTTTCGGCCTCAAGGGTTGATGTTGCTTCCGGCGCGGGGGCCGTGAGCTGGCCGTCCATGGAGGGCGCTCCTAAGGTTGTGGGTTCTTGCTGTCGTTGTTCCTGGCAGGCAGTGGCCTGGCTGTCAGGGCTGCAGGCTCTCGTTGATCTTGCCGATCACCGGGATGGCGGCCGCGAGGGCCTGCCGTTCCGCATCGGTGAGTGAGCCGAGGATCCCTGCCATGACCGCGTTGCGGCGGGCGTTGGCCGATTCGACGGCGGCGTGGCCCTCGGCGGTGAGCTTGACGCGGACGGCCCGGGAGTCGGCCGGATCCGCCTCACGCCGGACCAGCCCGGCCCGTTCGAGCTTGATGATCTGCTCGGTGGCGCTGGGAACCTTGACCCCGAGGTTGCGGGCAATCTCACCCACCCGCACGCCGTTGGCCCCGGCGCTGTCTTGGGCGCTGTCTTCGGAGCTGTCCAGCAGCATCTTGAGAGTGCTGAGCTGGGCAGAGCTGAGTTCGCCGTCGGCGTCCAAGCGCCGGACCAGGTAGATGCTGTGGCGCAGGGCTTCCCGGAAATCCCGGGAGAGGACGAGCAGGCCGGGATCCGGCAGCGGGTGTTCACTCATACTTAGGGAGCCTAACAGTTAGGCGCCCTAAGAGTCAATGGTGCCGCTGCCGCCGGCACGGCCGCTAAAGCAGCAGCTTCATGCCCTCATGGCTGGCCGCGAACCCCAGCCGCTCGTAGAATCGGTGCGCCGCTGTCCGCGACTTATCCGTTGTGAGTTGCACCAGGGAACAGCCACGCCGCCGCGACTCCCCGAGCGCCCACTGCACCATCGCGGCGCCGACGCCCTGGCCCCGCAGTTCGCCGGCGACCCGCACGGCCTCGAGCTGGGCACGCCACGACCCGCGCCGGGACAGCCCGGGCAGGAAGCTGAGCTGGAAGGTCGCCACCACCCCGGGCCCGGCGCCGCGCTCCGGTGTCAGTTCCCCCACCAGCAGCAGGTGGGCCGGATCGGCGTCGATCGCGTCGAAGGCAGTCTGGTACGGCGCCAGATCCGCAGCATCCTCGCGCGAGGAGCCCAGCTGGTCGTCGGCGAGCAGCCGGAGAATGGCGGGCAGGTCCGCGCGGGCGGCGGGGCGCAGCCGGAACGTCCCGCCGTCGACGCCGAATGTTAGCAGGGCGGCCTGGTCCGCCGAATTTGTAGTCACCCGCCCAGCTTGCCATGACGCAACGATGAAACGTTCGGCAGGGGGCCCGGCCTTCGAAGCTGTACCTTAGAAAGGCTGATTTGTAACCGCCGTCACCAATGCGGCGGACCACACGAAGGATTGTTGACATGCCCGAACAGACAACCGCGGAGCAGAGAACTGCCTCCAGCCGGGACACCGAGCCCCACCTTGCACGCTCGTTGAGCAACCGGCACATCCAGCTCCTGGCCATCGGCGGCGCCATTGGCACCGGCCTCTTCATGGGCTCCGGCAAGACCATTTCCGTGGCCGGACCGTCCGTGATCTTCGTGTACATGATCATCGGCTTCATGCTGTTCTTCGTCATGCGCGCCATGGGCCAGCTGCTGCTGTCCAACCTGAACTACAAGTCCTTCAGCGACTTCGCCGGCGACCTGCTGGGCCCCTGGGCCGGGTTCTTCACCGGCTGGACCTACTGGTTCTGCTGGGTGGTCACCGGGGTGGCGGACGTGATCGCGATTGCCGGCTACGCCGAGCAGCTCTGGCCCGGCATCCAGCTGTGGGTCCCGGGGATCGCGACCATCATCATCCTGCTCCTGCTGAACCTTCCGACCGTCAAGGCCTTCGGTGAGACGGAATTCTGGTTCGCCCTGATCAAGATCGTGGCCATCGTGGCGCTGATCGCTGTGGGCCTGGTTATGATCTTCACCGGCTTCCATTCCAACGCCGGCACCGCGGGCTTCAGTAACCTGTGGAGCCATGGCGGCCTGTTCCCCAAGGAGTTCATGGGCTTCGTGGCCGGTTTCCAGATCGCTGTTTTCGCCTTCGTGGGCATCGAGCTGGTGGGTACCGCCGCGGCCGAAACCAAGAACCCGGAGCACAACCTGCCCCGCGCCATCAACGCGATCCCGCTGCGCGTCATGCTGTTCTACGTCGGCGCCCTCATCATCTTGATGTCCGTCACCCCGTGGACCGGCTTCAAGGCGGGCCAGAGCCCGTTCATCGCCATGTTCTCCCTCGCCGGGCTCGGCATGGCCGCCACGGTGGTGAACCTCGTGGTGCTGACTTCCGCGATGTCCTCGGCCAACTCCGGCATCTACTCCACCTCCCGGATGGTCTACGGCCTGGCCAACGACGGCGACGCCCCCAGGCTCTTCGGCCGCCTCTCCAGCCGCAAGGTCCCGCAGAACGCGCTGTTCCTGTCCTGCGTGCTGCTGCTGGCCGGCGTCGCGCTGCTGTATGCGGGCAAGGACGTGGGCGTGGCCTTCGACATGGTCACCACCGTGTCCGCCGTCTGCTTCATGTTTGTCTGGAGCATCATCCTGGCCAGCTACCTCGTGTTCCGGAAGCGCCGGCCGGAACTCCACGCGGCCTCGACGTTCAAGATGCCCGGCGGCATTCCCATGGTGTGGGTCGTGTTTGCGTTCTTCGCGTTCCTGGTCTGGGCGCTGACCACGCAGCCGGACACCCTTGTGGCCCTGCTGGTCACGCCGCTCTGGTTCGCGGTCCTGGGTGCCGCGTTCGCCGTCGTCCGCCGCTCGCCGCTGCACCAGGCGCGCGTGGCCGAATGGAAGGCGATGGCCGACGGCGAAACCGCCGCCGCCAGCCGCGTCTGACGCTTCGGCAGCTCCTGCCGGTCCTGCCGGGCCTGCCGGGCCTGGGGCGACGCCCGCGCAGATCCACGGCCTAAACGACGGGCCCTCCCTCACCTGGTGTGAGGGAGGGCCCGTTGTTTTTCCGCGAAAGGTGAGGAAGCGTCCGGCTAGACGGCGGCCTTGGCTTCCTCGACGAGGGCACAGACGGCCGGGAACAGCGGATGCCCCGAGTCCAGGCCGGTGATCTTCGTCGTGGCGTCCTCCGGGGTGGAGGAGTTCAGGATCTGCGCCAGCTCCACGGCCTCGGCGTCGGCCGGGTCGTTGAAGCGCAGCGCGGCGGCGATTGCACCAAGCAGTGCCTCGGGGACAATCCCGCGCTCGGCCAACTCCGCAGCGGGACCGATGAAGCGCTCGTGCCGGCTGAGCTTGCGCAGCGGTGCCCGCCCCACCCGGTTCACGGTGTCCGGAAGGTGCGGGTTGGAGAACCGGCCGAGGATCTTCTGCACGTAGGCTTCCTGCTCCTCGCGGTTGAAGCCGTGCTTGGCCACCAGCAGTTCCTTGGTCTCGTCGAGCACTGCGCGCACATCGGCGGCGACGTCCTGGTCCGCCATGGCCTCGGAGATCTTGGACAGCCCGGCTTCGAAGCCGAAGTACGCGGCCGAGGCGTGCCCGGTGTTCACGGTGAAGAGCTTCCGCTCGATGTAGGGCGCCAGGTCGTCCACGAAGGTCGCCCCCGGAATGGCTGGTTCCTTCCCCGCGAACGGGGTCCGGTCGATGACCCACTCATAGAACGTCTCCACTGTGACGTCCAGGCCCTGCCCGGCCTCCTGGTTGGGCACGATCCGGTCCACCGCCGTGTTGGCGAACACGGCGGCGGCATCCAGCGAACCGGCGGCCGGATCCCATTGGGCGGAAATTTCGGACTTCAGGATGTCGGTCGCGTTGATCGCGTTCTCGCACGCCATCACCTGCAGCGGCGCCAGCCCGGCCGGCCGGGCCGCGATCCCCTTGGCGATCACGGGTGCCACGAACTTGAGGATGTGCGGGCCCACCGCGGTGGTGACGATGTCCGCCGTCGCGATTTCCGCGACGACGTCGGCTTCCTGGGTGCCGGAGTTCAGCGCGCGGAAGTTGTCCACCGTGCGCACGGCCGGGCTGTCCCCCACCTCGTGGACCTGGTAGCTGTCCGCCGCGGCGAGCTGGGTGATGAGGGCATCCGCGACATCCGCGAACACCACCTCATACCCGGCCTCGTGCAGCAGCAGTCCGACGAATCCACGGCCGATGTTTCCGGCTCCGAAATGAACAGCCTTCACTAGGAATTTACCTTTCCGAACAGGTCGAGCACTTCGTCGACGGTGGTGGCCGCCTCCAGCTGCGCGACCTGTGCCTTGTTGGTGAAGACCTTGGCGATCGAGGAGAGGATCTGGAGGTGCTCGTTGTTGATGCCGGCGACGCCGACGACGAACTTGACCTCTTTGCCGTTCCAGTCGATGCCGTTCGGGTAGCGGATCACCGAGACCGCGGACTTCATGATGTGGTCCTTGGCGGCGTTGGTGCCGTGCGGGATCGCGAGGTAGCTGCCCATGTAGGTCGAGACGGATTCCTCGCGCTCATGCATGGCGTCCAGGTAGCCGGCGTCGACGGCGCCGCGGTCCAGCAGCAGCCGGCCCGCCTCGTCGATCGCAGCGTCACGGGTGGTTGCCGTGCCGCTGAGGATCACGCTGTCGGCCACCAGGATGCCGGACGGCCCGGCTTCGGGCTCCGCTTCCGGAGCGGATGCCGTTGCCACGGCCGCACCCGTTCCCGCACCCGCCATCGCACCGGAGGCGTCGGCCGGCGCGTTGCTGGTCCGGACCAGCTCTACGATCTCGTCGTACCGCGGCGAGTTCATGAAGTTGTCCACCGAGACGTGGACGGCGCCGGACGTCGCGGGCTTGGCCCGTTCGGTCAGGTCCTGGTGCGTGATGACGACATCATAGGTGTCGCTCAGGTTCGCGATCGCGGAGTTGGTGACCTTGACATCCGGGTAGCCGGCGGCCTTGATCTTGTTGCGGAGCACCGAGGCGCCCATGGCGCTCGAGCCCATGCCGGCGTCGCAAGCGAAGACGATGTTCTTGACCGGACCGGCCAGCACCGCGACGCCGCCGGCGCCCGCACCGCCGCCCACGAGGGCGGAGGAGACGGAGCTCTTCTTGCCCTTCATGGCTTCCATCCGGGTGGTCGCGGCGCCAAGTTCGTCACCCTCGACGTCCTTGCTGGACTTGAGGATGACGGAGGCAATCAGGAAGGACACGGTCGCGGCCAGCAGCACGGACAAGGCCACGCCGAAGTAGCTGTCCGGCGGGGTCGCGGCGAAGACCGCGAGGATGCTTCCCGGGGCGGCCGGGGAGCGCAGGCCCGCACCGGTCAGGACGAGGGTGAAGATGCCGGTCATGCCGCCGCCGATCGCGGCGAGGATGATGATCGGCTTCATCAGCACGTACGGGAAGTAGATTTCGTGGATGCCGCCGACGAACTGGATCAGGGCGGCGCCGGGGGCCGAAGCCTTGGCCATGCCCTTGCCGAAGATCATGTAAGCGAGCAGGACGCCCACGCCCGGGCCGGGATTGGCCTCAAGCAGGAACAGGATGGACTTGCCCTGGGCGAGCGCCTGTTCGGTGCCCAGCGGGGTCAGGATCCCGTGGTTCACGGCGTTGTTCAGGAACAATACCTTCGCGGGCTCGATGAAGATGCTCGTGAAGGGCAGCAGGCCGTTGTTGACCAGGAACTCGACGACGGCGCTGGCGCCGTTGCTGAAGGCCTTCACCACCGGGCCGATCACCAGCATGCCGAAGATGGCCATGACGGCGGCGACGATGCCCGCGGTGAAGTTGTCGATCAGCATCTCGAAGCCGGGCTTGACCTTGTTCTCCCAGAGGCTTTCGATCTTCTCCATGATCCACGCCGTCAGCGGCCCCATGATCATGGCGCCGATGAACATCGGGATGTCCGTTCCGACGATCACGCCCATGGTGGCCGCCGCGCCGACCACGCCGCCGCGCACGCCGTAGACCATGCGGCCGCCGGTGTAGCCGATCAGGAGCGGCAGCAGGTAGGTGATCATCGGGCCGACCAGCTTGGCCAGGTCGGCGTTGGGGGTGAAGCCCGCCGGGATGAAGAAGGCGGTAATGATGCCCCAGGCGATGAAGGCGCCGATGTTGGGCATGATCATTCCGGACAGGAAGGTGCCAAATTTCTGCACACCGACCCTGATACTGGTCCGGGGTTTCGCAACGGTCTCTGTTGCCATGTGATTTCCTAACCGTGATTCCTGCTGCACCGCAGGATTGTCCGATATTTTCGACGAGCTAGCTGGTGGAACTGGTGGAGATCCGGTGGAGCCATTCGAGAAAGAGCTTGAGTTCAGAGCTGGACAGCTGGTCCGAGTGCGAGGCCTGCAGCGCCGCATTCAGGGCGATGGCCGCTACCACTACCGGGGACTTCCCGGAGTCTTCCGGCCCGGCTTGCCGGGCCTGTTCCGTGGAGACCGCGAAGATCATCGCGTCGCGGGTCATGGCGGAGAGCTCGAGGTTGCGCTCCGGTGCCTTCTCCGTGATCAGCATGAGGGTCACGCCCACGTTCGCAGCCAGGATGCTCCTCGCCGCCTCCCGGGGCGGGACGTTGAGCTGGCCGGCGACCGCGGCCTTGTTCAGCATTTCCTCCATGAGCGCCTCGGCGTCAGCCACAACGGCGGGACGGCTCTCGGGGCGGATGTTGCCGAACATGACGAGGTACAGTTCCGGCTGCTTCAGCCCGAATTGCACGTGCTGGTCCCACATCCGCCGGATGTCCTCCAGCGGCTGCCCGGACGGAGCGAAGTCTCGCTCGCCGGCCACGTACTCCTCGAATCCTGCCGCCACAACGGCGTCGAACAGCCCCTCCTTGTCACCGAAGTGGTGATACAGGGTGGGGGCAGTCACCCCCGCCAGCTGCGTGATCTGGCGCGTGGAAACCGCGGCTCCCCCGGACTTGGCCAGCAATCCCGCAGCTGCACGCAGCAGCCGGATTTTGGGCGGCAGCTGGCCTTCGATACTCATAACCGCTACCCTAGCACCTATAGCAACGCTATATGAAGTGCATCACATACACTTTTTTCAGGTACCGCAAGTTGCCGGTTGACGTAGTGGACAGCCGCAGGAAATCTAGGATCTAGCGGTTCAGTGGCGGCACCTGGACTGACTTACTGGCTCACGGCAGAGAATGAGGACTTTCAGTGCAGAACTTCCAAGGAGTAGGCGTCAGCCCCGGCCGGATCATCGGCACCATCCGGCAGATGCCGAAGCCGGTCAGTGAGCCGCCGGCGGGCGAACAGCTTCCGGCCGGCGTCTCCGCCGAGGAGGCCACAGCGGCCCTGAAGGCGGCGGCGAAGGCCGTGCACGACGAGCTCAAGGCGCGGTCCGAGACGGTCAGCGGCGACGGCAAGGCCGTGCTGGAGGCCACCGCGCTGATGGCGACCGACACCATGCTGCTGAAGTCCGCCGCCAAGCTGATTGGCCGCGGGACCTCCAACCAGCGCGCCATCTGGGAAGCCGGCGCGTCCGTCTCGGAGATGCTGCACAACCTCGGCGGCTACATGGCCGAGCGGGCCACCGACGTCCTGGACGTGCGGGCGCGGATCGTGGCCGAGCTGCGTGGCGTGCCCGCCCCGGGCATCCCCTCCGCCGCCACCCCGTTCATCCTGATTGCGGAGGACCTGGCGCCGGCGGACACGGCCACGCTCGATCCCGAAAAGGTGCTCGCACTGCTGACCGCCGGCGGCGGCCCGCAGTCGCACACCGCGATCATCGCCCGCTCCCTCGGCCTGCCCGCCGTCGTCGCTGCCGCCGGCGTCGACGCCTTGCCGGACGGCACAGAGGTCTACGTCGACGGGGCCGCCGGGACCATCACGGCTGAACCGGACGACGCCCAGCGCGCCGCCGCGGAGCATTGGGCCGCGACCGCATCGCTATTGGCGGACTTTGACGGTACCGGTGCGACGGCGGACGGCCACCTCGTGCCGCTCTTGGCCAACGTGGGCGGGGCGAAGGATGCCGTGGCCGCGGCCGGGCTCAACGCCCAGGGCGTGGGCCTGTTCCGGACCGAGTTCTGCTTCCTCGAACGGGATACCGAACCCACCGTGGAGGAGCAGTCCGCCGCCTACAAGGGCGTCTTCGACGCCTTCCCCGGCAAGAAGGTGGTGCTCCGCACCCTCGACGCCGGCGCGGACAAGCCGCTCCCGTTCCTGACCGACGCCACCGAGCCCAACCCGGCCCTTGGCGTCCGCGGTTACCGGACCGACTTCACCACCCCGGGAGTGCTGGAACGCCAGTTGCAGGCCATCGCCCTGGCGGAGCAGGAATCCGAGGCGGACGTCTGGGTGATGGCACCGATGATTTCGACGGCGGAGGAAGCCGCACGATTCGCGTCCCTGTGCGCTGCCGCCGGGATCAAGACCCCCGGCGTCATGGTGGAGGTGCCGTCCGCGGCGCTGACCGCGGAGGCCATCCTGCGGGAAGTGTCTTTCGCGAGCCTGGGCACCAACGACCTGACCCAGTACGCCATGGCCGCGGACCGGCAGCTGGGCCCGCTCGCCGCGCTGAACACCCCGTGGCAGCCGGCCGTGCTCCGGCTCGTGGGCCTGACGGTCGAAGGTTCCGCCGCCGAAGGCCACGGCAAACCGGTGGGCGTCTGCGGTGAGGCCGCGGCGGATCCTGCCCTCGCCGTCGTGCTGACCGGGCTGGGCGTCACGACCCTGTCGATGACGGCGCGTTCCATCGCGGCCGTGGCAGCGGTGCTGAAGACCGTGACCCTGGCCGAGGCGCAGGAGCTGGCCAAGCTGGCACTTTCCGCCCCGAGCGCCACAGAGGCGCGCGCCTGGGTCCGGGCCAAGCTGCCGGTGCTGGAAGAACTGGGTCTGTAACCGGAGCGTGAGCCCGCACCCGGGGCGCTAGGATGCACTCCATGACACTGATTGCTCCCCGGGTGACCGCCGGGCTCCCGGCCGAGGACGCACAAAAACTCCAGTACGCGCTCAACGGCAGCAACGACATCACGGTCTTCGTCGACGGCACCGTGCACCGCCTGCCGCCCGCGGCAAGGGACGCCGTCGTCGACCTGCTGGGCCGCTTCAGCCGGGGCGAGTCGGTCACCGTCAGCAGCGTGGAGGAGATGCTGACCACGTCGAAGGCGGCGGAGCTGGCGGGCATCTCGCACACGTACCTGCGGAACATGACGGACCGCGGCGAGATCCCGGTCGAGTACCGCGGCACGCACCGGCGGATCCGGCTGGCCGACATCATGGCGTGGCTGGAGACGCAAAAGAAGAAAACCGCCGCGGAAAATGCGGCACCCGAGGCCGTCGGCGACTCAGCTGACAGCAATGACAGCGGCGGCGCGGATGCTTCGTGACGGCGTGATAAGGATCAAACAACGATCCCGTCCCGGCGCGGAAACGCGGCAGAGGCCGGGGTTACGCTTGAATTGTGGGTAAGTTCAGAGGGTGGCACATCCTGGCCGGCATCGCCGCCATGGTGCTCACCGGCATCCTCGGAACGGTGATGGGGCTGAACAACACCGCGGCGTTCATGGCCAGCTGCGTCGCGTTCGTGGCCGTCGCCCTGTGGATGGACAGCCGGATATCGCGCCGGAGGCGCACAGCGCGGGAGACTGCGCCCGATGCGCTTCGGGAGGCGGCGCGGCCGCTGGCCTCCCGCCCAGACAGCGAGCAGGACTCCGCCCTCCGCGACGACCGCTAGCCGGGGCAGCCTAGATCCTTGGCCTTTGGGCCCAGCGCCGCGCCTTCAGCGCCGCGTGCAGTTCCAGCCGGACCATTCCCTTGAGCGGGTCGACGCCCAGCACCTGGCGGATCCTGCCGAGCCGGTTGTAGATGCTGCTCCGGTGCAGGTGCAGCTTGGCCGCCACCTCCTGGACCGAACTGTCGTTATCGTAGAAAAGCTCCAGCACCGGCAGCAGTTCACCGTTCCGGTCGTGGTCCTCCAGCATCCGGAAGTACACCGAGCCCGCATCCGCCCAGGCTCCGGCCCCGCCGCCGGCCGAGGCCAGCAACTGGTAGAGACCGGTGGCACGGCAGTCCACCAGCTCGCCCAGCTGGGGGTCCACGGCCGCGGCCTGCGCCGCCTGCCGGGACTGCCGGTACGCCTCGGCCAGTTCCCGCGGCCGGGAGAAGCCCTCGGAGGTGCCGAGGATGATCCGGCGGACCGGTCGGCCCGCGCGCTTGGCCAGTTCCAGCTGGTAGTGGACCAGCACCTGGGCGTGGTTGGCCCGTCCGGTGGATTCCTTGAACAGCACGACGGCGTGTGTCTCGGTCCCCGCGCTGAACAGTGCCGCGTCCACACCGATGGTGGCCTGCAGCGCGGCGGACCTGTGGATCAGTGTGGAGGCGATCGGGTCCGAACCCTCCGCCCAGCCGTCGGCGTCGAGGACGGTCACCAGCTGCCACGGCCCGCGGCCCTGCACTTCCTTCCAGCCCGCGACGGCGGCGACGGCGTTCGCCTCGCCCCGGCAGGCGGCGAGGAACTCCTGTTCGCGCCGGCGGCGGAACTCGGATTCGGCAGTGTTCGAGTCCAGCAGCAGGGCGGAGAGCTCCTCCAGCTCGCGCGCCACCTCCGGCAACTGGGCCAGGACGGTGCCCGCGGTGGGCTCCGCGGCGTCGAGCTGGACCCAGAGGTAGCCCACCCGGAATCCGCGGACCAGCAACGGGACACAGACGCGCCCCAGCATGCCCAGTTCCTCGTTGGCCGGCACGACGACGGGCCGCACCGCCGTCGCGATGCCGTGCGAGAGCTGCCAGGCGCTGACGTCCGCCGCGACGCGCTTGCTGAGCAGGAAGTTCACCCGGACCCGGTCCGCGTGCGACTGGTTGGAGCTGTAGGCGAGCAGGACGCCGTCGAGGTCTTCGAGCGAGAGCCCGCGCCCGAGCCGCTGGGCCACCCGCTCCACGAGCTGCTCTACGTCCTGCTGCTGCATGCTGCCACATTACTGCCCCGCGGGTCCCGGAGCCGAACGGAACGGCGACGAACAAGAGGCGACACCTGACGTTTCCTGACTCGACAGTTGTCGAGCCGAGCTTTTGGAAATTCCCGGAAACACGCGGTTGCGGCGTGGGGCGGGACCGGCGGCCCTGTCGCCTGCCTCACAGCCGGTTCTATTCTGGAATCACGACTTCCCCCGCACACCCGGCCCGCGCGGCCACCACCACTGGAGCCCAAAAATGATCATCGGCGTCCCCAAAGAGATCAAGAACAACGAATTCCGCGTCGCCATCACGGCCGCCGGCGTGCACGAATTCCGCCACCACGGCCACACCGTCCTGGTCGAGCGCGGCGCAGGCCTGGGCTCCGGCATCACGGACGAGGAATACGCCATTGCCGGTGCCGAGATCGTCGCCGAAGCGGACGACGTGTGGTCCCGCGCCGACATGGTCATGAAGGTCAAGGAGCCGGTCAAGGCCGAATACCACCGGTTCCGCAAGGGCCTGATCCTCTTCACCTACCTGCACCTGGCCGCCGAGCCGGAACTGACGCAGGAGCTCATCAACTCCGGCGTCACCGCCATCGCCTACGAGACCGTGCAGGAAGGCCGTACGCTGCCGCTGCTGGCCCCGATGTCCGAGGTTGCCGGCCGCCTGTCCGTGCAGGTCGGCGCCACCTCGCTGATGGCTCCGGCCGGCGGCAAGGGCGTGCTGCTCGGCGGCGTCCCGGGCGTCCGCCCGGCCAAGGTCGTAGTCCTGGGCGCCGGCGTGGCCGGCACCAACGCCGCCGCCATGGCCCTGGGCCTCGGCGCCGACGTCACCATCCTGGATATCAACATCAACCGGCTGCGCGAACTCGACGCCCAGTACCAGGGCCGCCTGAAGACGGTCGCCTCCAACGCCTACGAGATCGAGAAGTCCGTGGTCGACGCCGACCTCGTGATCGGTTCCGTGCTGATCCCCGGCGCCAAGGCCCCGAAGCTGGTCACCAACGAGCTCGTCTCCCGGATGAAGCCCGGCTCCGTGCTGGTGGACATCGCCGTGGACCAGGGCGGCTGCTTCGAGGACACGCACCCCACCACGCACCAGGAACCGACGTACAAGGTCCACAACACGATCTTCTACTGCGTCGCCAACATGCCCGGCGCCGTGCCGAACACCTCCACCTACGCCCTGACCAACGTCACGCTGCGCTACGCGGTTTCGCTGGCCAACCTGGGCGTCAAGGCCGCATTTGAGCGCGACGCCGCCCTCGCTGCCGGCCTCAACATCGCCGCCGGCCAGGTTGCGCACCGCTCGGTCTCCGAGGCGCACAACCTGCCCCTGGTCGCGGACTGGCACGAGCTGGTCTCCGCGTAAGTTCCACCGGCATCGGCTGCTCCGTGAACGCCCTTTTGGACCCCCCAAACGGCGTTATCGGAGCAGTCGATGGGTGTTTAAACGAGCTCCCGGGCCTGTTCGATCAGCCGCAGCACTTCGACGGCGTCGGCGGGATCCACCGGGAGCGGCAGAGCCGAGGACGTGCCGCCGTCGATGATTTTCTCGGCGAGGATCCGGTAAAACTCCGGGTACGCGCCGCGTTCGGTGGGCAGGCGGTCCAGGTGGCCGTCGCGGCCCAACAGGCCGGCCCACTCGCGGTCCTCCACGCCGTAGGCTGCGTCGAGCGGACTCCCGCCGGCGGCGAGATAAGGCTCCTGCGGGTCCACGCCGTGTTTGGTGAAGCCGCCGTCGCTGCCCAACAGGCGGTAGCGCGGCCCCTGCTGGGCGCACAGCAGGTTCATCGAGAGGTGGCTCGTCACCCCGGAATCATGCCGCAGGGCCACGAAAACGTCGTCGTCCGCCCGTTCCCCGGGCCGCCGGGCCGCCAGTTCCGCGTGGATCACGGCGGCAGGGCCGAAGAGCGCGAGCGCCTGGTCCAGCAGGTGCGTGCCGAGGTCGAACAGCACCCCGCCGCCGTCGTCGGGGGTGGCCGCCGCCTTCCACGCTTTCGTGACCTTCGGCGCCCAGCGCTCGAAGCGTGATTCGAAGCGAGTGACCGTGCCCAGGACGCCGCTCTCCAGCAGGGCGCGCACGGTCAGGAAATCGCCGTCCCAGCGCCGGTTCTGGAAGGCGGTGAGTACGCGGCCCAGCCGTGCGGCCAGGTCCATCAGCTCCCGGCCCTCGGCGCTGCGCACCGTGAAGGGCTTGTCAACGACGACGTCGAGGCCCGCCTCCAGCGCGGCTTTGGCCAGCGGGTAGTGGGTGGCCGGCGGAGTCCCCAGCACCAGCAGGTCCAGCCCGCCGGCGAGTTCGAGGACGGCGGCCGGGGTATCGACGACCCTGGCCGCCGGGTAGGCCGCGGCGGCCGTCGCCTTCCGGCCCGCGTCGGAGGTGGCAATGACGTCGAGGGAAAAAGCCGGGTTGGCCGCGATCAGCGGCGCATGGAACACGCTGCCGGAGAGGCCGAAGCCGGCGACTGCGGTGCGGACGGGCGGGGAGGAAGGTGCCATGCGTCCACGTTACCCGCCCGCCCGGGGCTCCCTCAGGCCCGGCAACAACGCAGGCGACCCTCCCCCGCAGAGTGGGGAGGGTCGCCTGGATTGCTGCCCTAGGTGAGGGAGCGTCGGAAGGGAAGGCTTACTTCTGCCAGCCGACGAGGCTCCAGTCCGGGGTCTGGAACAGGGACGCGCCATAGTTGGCAAGGCCCGTGCGTGCGAAGTAGATCTGCGGGCCGTTCATGATGACGCCCATGGAGAAGTACTTCGCCATGTGCTTCTTCTCGACCTCCATGGCGGCCTTGTTGCGCTGGGCATCGTCCTGGATGGAAGCGAGGTCCTTGATTTCCTTGTCCAGTTCGGCGTCGCCGAGCTGGTTTTCGTTGGTCTTGGAATCGTAGAACTGCTTCACACCCGAGGTCGCGTCCGAGCCCACGGTGTAGCCGCTGATGGTGAGCTGGAAGTCGCGGCTGCCCACAACCTTGCCGAAGTCGGCGTCGCCGCGCTGGTCGATGCCGACGTCCATGCCGGCGGCCTGGAGCTGCTTCTGCAGGGTCTGCACGGTGGCGAGCGAGGTGGGGTCGTCACCGAAGTTGGTGATCTTGAAGGAGACGGGCTTTCCGGCCTTCTCCATGATGCCCTTGGCGTTGGGGGCGTAGCCGGCCTCGGTCAGGGCCTTCTTCGCCGCGTCGGCGCCAACATCCTTGACCGGGTAGTTGTCCTGGTAGTACTTGGAGAACGGCATCAGCATCATCGATCCTGAGCTTTCCTCTTCCCAGTTCAAGCCACCGAAGCGCACGGCGCGGATGGCCGGGCGGTCGACGGCGGTGAAGATCGCCTTGCGGACGGCGACGTCGGTCAGCGGGGCCTTCAGGGCGTTGAGGTTCAGGCCGCCGGCGAACAGACGCTGGCCGCGGCGGACCTCGGAGTTCTTGGAGCCTTCGAGCTGCTTGTACTTGGTCAGCGTGCGGCCGTCAGCCATGTCGATCTCGCCGTTCTTGAACGCTGCAATCTCGGCGCTGGCCTCGAGCTGGCGGAAGACCACCTTTTCCAGAACCGGCTTTTCGCCCCACCAGTTGTCGTTCGGGACCATGGTGACGGTCTTCGCCGCGGAGTCGAACTTGTCGACCTTGAACGGGCCGGCCATCCACTCGGGGTGCATCTGGCCGGAGAACCCGGTGTTGAAGAGCTCCGGCGTGTTGACGGTCTGCGGGATGAAGCCGCCGAAGATGTCGCTCAGCGGGTAGACCGGCTGGGTGGTGGTGGCAATGACTTCCTTGTCGCTGCTGCCGGCCTTGACGGAGTCGATGAACTCGTAGGCACCGGACGAGACAATGTCGATGTCCTTGTTCTTGCCGTTGAGCATCTTCCAGGTGTTGACGAAGGTAGCGGCGTTGATGGGGGTGCCATCGTTGTACACGGCCTTCGGGTTGATCTTGATGGTGATGGTCTGCTTGCCATCCTTGACCTCACTCTTGAAGTCTTCGCAGAAGTTCTTGTTCAGGTTCGCGGTGCCGTCGAAGTCGAGCTTCCAGCAGCCCACGTAACCGGCTTCGTCGATCGGGTAGTGCAGCTCGGTGTTGTCCGCGGAGTTACCCGCATTGGAGAAGCCGTTGAAGTCCGGGCCGATGTTGCCGACCGGCAGGGTCACGGTGCCGCCCTGCTTCAGTTCGTCGGCCTTCTTGGCGTTGACGCTGACGAGCTTGTTGAGGTCGCCGTTGGCGTCCTGGGCCTTGGCGCTCTCGGCGGTCGTGGTGGCGCCGCCTCCGCCGCATCCGGTCAGCGCGAGGGCTGCCACTACGGCGGCCACCCCGCCGATCTTGGTCAGATTCTTCATAATGATCCCCTTCATTTTTGGTGCGAGTTGTGGTTCAGGTGCGGTTTGGTGCGTCAGAGGGACTCGTGGACAACCAACATGTCCGCGTCCAGTTCGCCGTCCGGGTAGAAACAGGCGAATTGCTGGTCTGTGGAGGCCGACGGCGAGGCGTCGGTCCGGGGGCCGGTGGCCGGGGCAGGCGCCGTCGCGGTTTCCAGCGGCGGCTCCAGGGTCAGGCACTTTTCCTGCTTGGCGGCCGGGAGTGCGGCGAAGACCGGGCAGCGGGTGGCGAAGTTGCAGCCCTTCGGCGCATCGAGCGGCGACGGCAGGTCGCCCTGCAGGATAATGCGTTCGCGGGTGCGCTCCAGCTGCGGGTCCGGCACCGGGATGGCGGAGAGCAGGGCGCGGGTGTAGGGGTGGCGCGGGTTGTCGAAGACGCTGTCGACGTCCCCGATTTCCACGATTTTGCCCAGGTACATCACGGCCACACGGTTGGAGATGTGGCGCACCACGGACAGGTCGTGGGCCACCATCAGGTAGCTCAGCCCGAGTTCGGCGCGGAGTTGGTCGAGCAGGTTGATGACGCCGGCCTGGACGGAGACATCCAGCGCGGACACCGGTTCGTCCAGGACCACGAGTTTGGGGTTCACCGCCAGGGCGCGGGCGATGCCGATGCGCTGGCGCTGGCCGCCGGAGAACTGGTTCGGGAAGCGGTTGACGTGGTCCGGCTGGAGGCCCACGAGCTCCATCAGCTCCATGATCCGCTTCCGGATCGCAGGCTTGGCCATCCCGGAGTTCTCCAGCGGCTCGGCCAGCACCTCGTAGACGGTGAAGCGCGGATCCAGGGCGCCGGTGGGGTCCTGGAACACCATCTGGAGTTCCTTGCGCATGGCGGCCTTGGTCTTGGCGTCCGAGGCGGCTTTGTTGCTCAGGCCGCCGATCGTCACCTCGCCGTCCTGGTCGCGGTGGAATTCCATGATTTCCAGCAGCGTGGTGGTCTTGCCGCAGCCGGACTCGCCCACGATCGAGAAGCATTCGCCCTCGCGGATGTCGAAGCTCAGGCCGTCCACGGCCTTGACCGTGCCGATCCGGCGCTTGAGCAGGGCGCCCTTCATCAGCGGGAAGTGCTTCTTGACGTCCTTGAGCTCCAGGACAGCCTTGCGCTCGGCCCGGGGCACCGCGTCGAACCGGGAGACGGGCACCGCGGGGGCGTGGAAGATTTCGTGGACGTCCACCTCGGTGGCAAGGGAATCGGTTTTGATGCAGGCGGCCTTGTGCTCCAGGGTGCCGTCGCCGGTGCCGCTGACCGGCCAGAGCTCGGGTTCGCCCTGCAGGCAGGCCTCGCTGACCAGCGGGCAGCGCGGGGCGAAGGAGCAGCCGGTGGGCGCGTGGATGAGGTTCGGCGGGATGCCCTCGATCGGCACCAGCGAGGTCTTCTCGGCCACGTCGACGCGGGGAACGGCGCCCAGCAGCCCCATGGTGTAGGGCATCCTGGGGTTGTAGTAGATGTCGTCGACGCTGCCGGTCTCCACCGGCTTGCCGGCGTACATCACCATGATGTCGTCGGCCATTCCGGCTACGACGCCCAGGTCGTGCGTGATCATCACGACGGCGGCGCCGGTTTCCTCCTGCGCGGTGTGCAGCACCTCGAGCACCTGCGCCTGGATGGTGACGTCGAGCGCCGTCGTCGGCTCATCCGCGATCAGAACGCGCGGGTTGTTGGCAATCGCGATGGCGATCATCACCCGCTGGCGCATACCGCCGGAGAATTCGTGCGGGAAGGCCTTGAGCCGGTCCTTGGGGCTGGGAATGCCCACCATGCCCAGGAGTTCGACGGCGCGGGCCTCCTTGGCCTGCTTGCTCATGGTCGGGTTGTGCACCGTGAGCGCCTCGATGATCTGGTTGCCTACGGTGTAGACCGGGGTCAGCGAGGACAACGGGTCCTGGAAGACCATGGCCAGCTCGTTGCCGCGGTAGCGGCACATGGCCTTGTCGCTGAGCCCCAACAGTTCCTGGCCCTTGAGCCGGACGGAGCCGGTGACCTCGGCGGTATCCGGCAGCAGGCCCATGATGGCCATCGAGGTGACGGACTTGCCCGAGCCGGATTCGCCGACGATCCCGAGGGTCTTTCCCGGCATCAGGTCGAAGTCGATGCCGCGCACAGCGTGCACCACGCCGTTCTCGGTGTTGAAGCGGACGTTGAGGTCGCGGACGGAGAGCACGGCACCCGCCGGCGCATCTGCGTAGTGCCCGCCGGCGGTGTGCAGGCCGGCCACGTGCAGCCGTTCGGCGGTGCTGAGGTCGGTGGCGGTGGTATCGCTGCTCATGAGGTCTTCTTCTTTTCCTTGGCGCTGCCAATGGAGCTGGAGCTGGGATCGAACGCGTCACGGAGACCGTCGTTCATCATGGCGAGCGAACCGGTCAGCAGGAACATCACGGTCAGCGGCACCCAGAACATCCACGGGAAGGTGGAGACCTGGGAGGTCGCCTGGCCGATCAGCACGCCCAGGCTCACATCCGGGACCTTGATGCCGATGCCGATGAAGGAGAACGCGACCTCGGCGAGGATGGCGCCGGTCACGCCGCGGGTGATGTCCAGGACCAGCAGCGAACCGATATTCGGCACGAGGTGGCGCCAGACGATGCGGCGCGCGGGGATGCCCATGTACTGGGCGGCTTTGACGAAGTCGCGCTGCATGAGCGACATCGAGAGCGAGCGGATCAGGCGGGCGGTGCCCATCCAGTTGAAGATCAGCAGGACGATGATCAGCAGCAGCCAGCTGGGGAGGTTCTGCTGCAGCCCGTTGCCGCCGCCGCTCGTGGCCACGGCCACGACCAGGAGGGCCGGCATCATGATCAGGGCTTCCAGGATGAACAGCATCACCTTGTCGACCTTGCCGCCGAAGTAGGCCATGGTGCAGCCGTACACCGCGGCGATCAGCACTGACACGAGGCCGACGACCAGGCCGATCAGGATCGAGACCCGGGTCCCTTCCACGGTCAGGGCGTACAGGTCGATGCCGGCCTGGGAGGTGCCCAGCAGGTGCTCCGAGGAAGGGCCCATGCCGATGTTGAAGGGGTCGATCGTCTCCTTGTCCCAGCTGGAGAAAATCCCGCCGATCAGGGACAGCACGGTGAGCAGGACGAAGATCGCCAGGCCGGTCACGGCGGTCTTGTTGCGCAGGAAGCGCCGCACGATGATCCGCGACTTCGCGATCACGACGTCGTTGTTCTCGATCTTGGCTTCTTCCGCGACGGCGGCCGGATCGATGGCGTTCAAGTTCGTCATGGCTACTGCACCCGCACTCTCGGGTCGACAAGGGTGGTGGCGAAGTCGGCGAGGATCGCCCCGATCGCGAAGATCACGGAGCCGTAGGCGAGTGTCGCCGTGGCCGCGTTGACATCCTGCAGCGCGATCGCGTCGATGCTCCAGGAGCCGACGCCGTGCCAGGCGAAGATCTTCTCGGCGAAGAAGCCGCCGGCGAAGATGGCCGGGATGGTGAAGGCGATGCTCTGCGCCACCGGGATGAACGAGACCCGCAGGGCGTGCCGGCTGATGGCCTGGTTGCGGGTGAGGCCCTTGGCCCGGGCGGTGCGGACGAAGTCGGCGTTGACGTTGTCCAGCAGGTACTGGCGCTGGGCGATCTGGTAGGCGCCCCAGCCCACGATCGTGATCGCGAAGGTCGGCACGGCGTAGTGGGCCATCATGTCGACGAACTGCACCCAGCCGTCACCGTCCAGCCCGGGTGTGGAGATGCCGGTGACGAAAAAGATCCGGTCGCCCACGGTTTCGTTGATGTTGATGGCGCCGAGCTGTACCAGGAAGTAGGCGATCGGGGCCGGCACGATGTACACGAGGTAGCTGTACGAGGTGATCGCGCGGTCGGAGAACTTGTACTGCCGGGCCGCGGTGTAGACGCCGAGGGCGACGCCGATGATCAGGGTGAGGATGATCGAAGCCAGGAACAGCCGGGTGGAGATCCAGACCCGGTCGCCGAACTCGGCGTTCACGAAGGCGCCGTTGGGGCTGCGTCCCCAGTCCCAGCGCGTGACGATTCCGGTGAGCCAGTCCACGTAGCGTTCCCAAGGGCTCAGGGCCGGGTCCAGTCCTTTGAGCCGGAAGGAGTTGGCAACCTGTTCCGGCGTGGGGCGCGGAATTTTTTCCTGCTCCAGCAGCGCCGGCTGCAGGCTGGTGACCGCCAGGAAATACCCGGCGCTGGTGGTCAGGAAAATCATGAATGCATACGTGACGGCACGTTTGGCAAGGTATCGGAGCATGGGGCTAGTTCAGGATCGCCGTGGTCTGCGCGGTTCCGGAGGCCACCGCACGGGCTGGGCCAGCCTGTCCGCAGGCCGGGGTCGTTACAACATTCACAGCGTGGATCCTTCCGTCGTCCCCCCATAAGGCAGCGGGGTGTCCGCTGCCGATCCGGGATCTCGGCCAGCGGGTGCCTGGCCCCCCGCAGGCCTTGCGGCCAGCCCAGCCGGGCTATGTTGCGGGTCACATTCCAGAGGAAACTACCACATAGAAATTGCGGGGAGGCGCGCGAAAGGGGGCGAAACGGTATGCCCACTACCAGATCGTTATGAATAACTCATTTGAATTGATTTGACTTGGCAGTCTCCGCGCGGGTCGGCTAGCCTACGCGCCGCGCACCACCCGGGTGGCCAGCTCCCGCCAGGACTCAACCAGCCGGTCCGGGGCGACCCCGTGGACCCGCACCGCATGCAGGATGCGCTCCGGCTCGAGGGTCACGCTCAGGGCGCCCGCCATCAGCCAGGGATCCGCGCTGACCCCGGCTTCGCGCAGCAGCAGTTCCAGATGCCGGTGCCAGAGCACGGCGGCGGGCACATCGAACCGGTTGTGGGCGGACGCATCCGCGGCGCGGGCGAGTTCACCAAATTCCAGCACCCAGGCAATCCGTTCCGCGCCACAGGCAATCAGCCGTTCCAGGGGCGGCGCACCGGGCCCCAGCGGCGGCGGCCCGAACATGAACCGGCCCTGGAACTGCGCCTCGGCATCACTGAGCAGGCTCATCATGAGTCCCGCCCGACTGCCGAAGCGCCGGAAGACGGTCCCCTTGCCCACGCCGGCGCGCCCGGCCAGGGACGCCATGGTGAGGCCGTCCGCCCCGCACTCCTCAATCAATTCCCGGGCGGCCCGGAGCAACAATTCACGGTTGCGGGCGGCATCCCGGCGTTCAGACTCGGCCGCGCCCCGGACGCCGGGACGATTACCGGAGTGGGCCGGGGGGTCGTCTGCTTGCCCGCCGGGCCGAATTGGGATGAGGCTCACAACGCCCATTCTAGCCCCGGGGGAATAATAAGCGGACCGCAGTCCGTTTAGCTTTGGTGAAGGCCATCAAAGCCTCCGCGACCATCCAGCCGCCGGAATCTCCGCGGCGCGTTTCAAGGAGTTCACATGACTACCAACACCGTTCTCACCCTGGTCGGCAGCCTGCGCGCCGGCTCCACGAATGCCCAGCTGGCTGAAGCCATCCAGCTCAACGCTCCCGAGCAGGTCGACGTCGTCATCCACGAGAGCCTCGGCAACATTCCGTTCTACAACGAGGACATCGACGTCGAGGGCCAGGTTCCCGCCGCCGCCGCAGCGCTGCGTGCCGCCGCAAACGACGCCGACACCCTGCTCCTGGTCACCCCGGAATACAACGGCACCGTTCCCGCACCGCTGAAGAACGCCATCGACTGGCTCTCCCGGCCCTTCGGCGCCGGCGCCCTGAGCGGCAAGCCCACCGCCGTCGTCGGCACCGCGTTCGGCCAGTACGGCGGCGTCTGGGCCCAGGACGAGGCCCGAAAGGCCGTCGGCATCGCCGGCGCCAAGGTGCTCGAAGACGTCAAGCTTGCCGTCCCCGGTTCGATGGTCCGCTTCGCCGAGGTCCACCCGAAGGACGACGCCGAGGTCGTGGAGCAGATCAAGGGCGTGTTCGAAGCCTTGGCCGAAGCCCGTACCGCCGACGCCGCCTAAGCAGGCTCATCACAGACCGACACCCCCGGCAGCGCCCCCCACTGCCGGGGGTGTCCTGTGTCCGGGATCCCCTGGCCGTTCTTGTGAACAAAAGTTTTCCCCGTGACAACGCGGGCCTGTATCCTAGGACTGTGACCCACGAAACACTTGATGCCGCCGCAGAGCTCCTTCCGGCCGAGGCAATTGACGCAATCGAACGGGCGGCTACGTCCGCCCACCGCCACGAGAGGCTTTTCTCGGAGCGCGCAGCAAATATCAAGCAGTCGGCCGTCCGGGACGTCTTCGACATCTCCCTGCGTCCGGGCCTGGTCTCCCTCGCCGGCGGCAGCCCCTACCTCCAGTCCCTTCCACTGGAGCGGCTGGGCCAGTCCGCCGCGAAAATCATCGCCGAACACGGCCTGACGGCGCTGCAGTACGGCGGCGGGCAGGGTACCGAAGAGCTCCGCGCGCAGATCTGCGAGGTCATGGCCGCCGAGGGGATCCTCGACGCGAAGCCCGAAAACGTCGTCATCACCGCAGGCTCGCAGTCCGCCCAGGACGTCGCGACCAAGGTCTTCTGCAACCCGGGCGACGTCGTCCTCGTGGAGGATCCCACCTACGTCGGTGCACTGAACACCTTCGAGGCCTACCAGGTCGAGGTGGGCACGGTGCCGATGGACGAGCACGGGATCATCCCGGACCTCCTCGAGGCCAGGATCGCGGCCCTGCAGACCGCGGGCAAGAACGTCAAATTCCTCTACACGATCCCTAGCTTCAACAATCCGTCCGGTATCACGCTCGCCGCCGAACGCCGGCAGCAGGTAGTCGATATATGCCGCAACGCGAATATTCTGGTCCTGGAGGACAATCCGTACGGCCTGCTGCGCTTCGACGGCCAACCGCTGACCCCGCTGCGGGCCGGCAACCCGGACGATGTGATCTACATGGGCTCCTTCTCCAAGATCTTCGCCCCGGGACTGCGGATCGGCTGGGCCCTGGTCCCGGCGCACCTGCAGCGCCGCTACTACCTCGCCTCGGAAGCCGTCACCCTGTGCCCGCCGACGCTCAACCAGATGCTGGTCTCCGCGTACCTGCGCGACTACGACTGGCGCGGCCAGATTGCCACCTACCGCGGGCTGTACCAGGAGCGGTGCGAGGCCATGCTCGCAGCCCTCGAGAAGTACATGCCCGAGGGGCTGAACTGGACACGCCCGCAGGGCGGCTTCTTCATTTGGGTCACGCTGCCCGAGGGCATCGACACCTACCCGCTGTTGCAGAAGGCCATCGAAGCCGGAGTGGTGTTCATTCCCGGTGCAGCATTTACCCACTCGGACGAGCCCTCCAACAAGTTGCGGCTCGCTTTCAGTGCGGTGCCGCCGGACGCAATCGAGGAAGGCGTCCGGCGTCTGGCGCCGGTACTGCGGGAAGCAGTCGCGGCGTTGTAGCCTGAACTATTGCTGTTGACTGAACGGCGCCTGACGTATTCATGCCTGACCAGAGGAGTCCCCTATGACCGGAATCATCGTTGTCGGCGTCGATGGCAGCGAGACTGCCCTGAAGGCGGCCCAAACGGCCCGGGACCTGGCTGTCTCGCTCGGCGCGACGCTGCACGTGGTCAGCGCGTTCGATAGCGACCGGACCGAGGTGTTCGGCAGCGGCAGCGACCGGTGGATTGTTTCCGACGCCGACGACGCCGAGAAGGTGGCCAAGGGTGTAGCCGACAGTCTCCGGACGGCCGGGATCAACGTCACCTACGCGGCAGCCCGGGGCAAGCCCGCGGAAGCGCTGATCCACGAGGCGGAACGTTCCGACGCGCAGATGATCGTGGTCGGCAACCGCCGCATGCGCGGCCTGGGGCGCGTCCTCGGCAGCGTTGCCAACAGCGTGGCCCACGGCGCCCCCTGCGACGTCTACATCGCCAAGACCGACAGCCCCGAGTAGCGGCGCAACTGCAGATGCCGGCGCAGCAGCCCTAGGGCTGCTGCGCCGGCTTTGCTGTCCTAGGCATCCACTGCCTTCAGCATCCGGCGCAGGATCTTGCCGGACGAGGACTTCGGCACCGCCTCGATGAATTCCACGCGCCGGATCTTCTTGAACGGCGCCACCCGGGCGGCTACGAATTCCTGCACCCCGGCTTCGTCCAGCAGCTCGCCCTCGGCGTTCGGCTGGCGCACCACGAAAGCCATCGGCACCTCCTGGCCGTCGGCGTCGGCGGTTCCGACCACGGCGGCGTCGGCGATGCCGGGGTGGGTAAGCAGCAGCGCCTCAAGCTCGGCCGGCGCAATCTGGTACCCCTTGTACTTGATCAATTCCTTGAGCCGGTCCACGATCGACACCACGCCATCCGCCCGCACCGTGGCGATGTCCCCGGTGTGCAGGAAGCCGTCCGCGTCGAGGGTGTCAGCCGTCTCATCCGGCCGGTTCAGGTAACCGAGCATCACGTTGGGCCCCCGGCACAGCAGGTGGCCCGGGGCGCTTGTTCCCTCCGCGGGGACCTCGATTTCCTCGCCCGTGGCCGGATCCACCAGCCGGCAGTCCATGTTGGGGACGGTGTAGCCCACCGAGCTGACCGGAACGTCCGTCGCGTCGACCGGGATCAGGTGGGAAACGGGACTCATCTCGGTCATGCCGTAACCCTGGAGCACCCGGCAGCCCAGCCGCTCGGCCAGCCGCGCCCCCAGTTCGCCGTCCAGCGGCGCCGCGCCGGACAACGCGGTGTGCACGGAGCTGAGGTCGTATTCCGCCACCAGCGGGTGCTTGGACAGTGCCACGGCAACCGGCGGGGCAATGAAGAGATAGCTGCACTTGTGGTCCTGGACCATCCGCAGGAATTCCGCGAGGTCGAACTTCGGGATGGTGACCAGCCTTGCGCGTTCCCGGAGGGCCAGGTTCAGCAGCACCGTGAGTCCGTAGATGTGGAAGAACGGCAGCAGTGCCAGCAGCCGGTCGTCCGGCAGGACCTTGAGCAGCCCGCGCGACTGTTCCACGTTCGCCACGAGGTTGCGGTGGCTCAGCATCACGCCCTTGGGCCGTCCGGTGGTGCCCGAGGAGTACGGCAGCACGGCGAGGTGGGTGGCAGGGTCGAAGCTGACATCCGGGGCGGGTGCGCCGCTGGCGAGCAGCTCCGTCAGCGAGGGGTGACCCTCGGCGCCGTCGAGCACCACCAGCCGCTCCGCGGGGATGCCCACCTGGCCGGCCGCTTCCCGGGCGGCGGGCAGCAGGGCCGAGATCGTAAAGAGCCAGCTGGCTCCGGCGTCGGTGAGTTGTTTCGCGATCTCATCGGCCGTGTACAGCGAATTGACGGGAGTGACGGTGGCGCCGGCCCGCAGCAGGCCGTGGAACACGACAGTGAACGCCGGGATGTTCGGGCATAGGATGGCGGCGACGCCGTGGATGCCCAGCCCCTGGGCGGCGACGGCGCCCGCGAGGGCGTTGATCCGGTCGCGCAGCTCGCGGTAGCTGGTTTCGGCTCCGCTGCTGCCGTCGACGACGGCGACCCGGTCCAGGTCCGCCTCCTCCAGGCCGCCGAAGAGGTACTCGTAAAGGCTGACGTCGGGAATTTCTACAGCGGGGAACGGGCTCGAGAACACGCAAAATCTCCTTTGATCGGCGTTCGCCGGCTCGGCGGCGGCTGGTGCCACTCTAGTGCCGCCGCGCGGTTCCGGGACAGGATTCGCCTGGATTTGACCGCGGTCACCCTCTGTCGTGGGCAGCCTCACCCGGAATTACCGGCGACGGCGCGGCGCGCGGCGGTAAAATTGGAGGTGCCCCCGATGGTGCGGACAGACCTATCCGCCACCTCCCGGGGAGAAACCATGCCTGTTCTTCAGCGCCGCCAGCTCGTCGGCCACGACATTCTGCTGGCCCGCCACGGAAACCACATCAGCACGATGCGGGTCGACCGTGCCGCCGGCCGGGTGGTCGCGTACCTCGACGACGGCTCGGTGGACAGCGCCCCCAATTTGATCTCCCCGGCGCTGCGGATGCCCGATACGGTCCGGAGCATCCTGCGCGAGGACTGGAAGTTCCTGGGCGCGGTCACGGCCGGCAGTTTCGGTTTCGCCGGCGTGGTGTTTGCCGCAGCGGCCGCCGTTGCCGGCTGGGGCAGCGACCCGGGCATGACCGAGCTGCTCTCGACCTTCGCCGCCTACGGGTCGAACTAGGCGCAACACGCCCGGACCCCGCGTTCCCGCCCGGTTTTTGGGCATCTCTACTGCAGCGGGGTCCGCGCCGGCGCCGGAGAACCGCGGGATCCCGCCGCCCGGCCGGGTACTGGCCAGGAACTGGCCGGGAACAACTGGGCAGGAGCGTCGGCGGCCAGCGCCCCGGAGCGGGGGCCGGACCGGCGGCCGCCCGGCTCAGTCCAGCAGCAGTGCGGGCTCTTCGAGGATGGCTGCGACGTCGGCCATGAAGCGGGCCGACAGGTCTCCATCCACCACCCGGTGGTCGAACGAACCGCCGAGCGTGGTGATCCAGCGCGGGATCACCTCGCCGTCGAGCACCCAGGGCTTCTGCTTGATGGTGCCGAAAGCCACGATCGCCACCTCGCCGGGATTGATGATCGGCGTTCCGGTGTCGATGCCCAGGGCGCCGATATTGGTGACCGTGAGGGTGCCGCCCTGCATCTGCGCCGGCTGGGTCTTGCCCGCCCGGGCGGTGGTGGCCAGCTCATTGAGGGCCAGCGCCAGTTCCTTCAGCGAGAGATCCTGGGCGTTCTTGATGTTGGGCACCATCAGCCCGCGCGGGGTCGCGGCCGCGATGCCGAGGTTCATGAAGTGCTTGACGTGGATCTCGGCTGAGTCGCTGCCGTCCTCGGCATCCACCCAGCTCGCGTTGACGCTGGGGTTCCGCGCGGCGGCCCAGATGACGGCTTTGGCGAGGATCAGCAGCGGCGAAACCTTGATGCCCTCGAAATCGCGGGAAGCCTTGAGCCGCTTGACGAACTCCATGGTGCGGCTGGCGTCCACGTCCACGAAGATGCTCACATGCGGGGCCGCGAAGGCGGACTCGACCATCGCCCGTGCGGTGGCCTTGCGGACGCCCTTGACCGGAATGCGCTCGATCCGCTGCTCCTGGGGGCGGCCGGTCTTGCCCCAGAACGAATCCGCCTGGTCCAGCTCGGCGTCGCGCTGGGCCTGATAGCTGACGAGGTCCTCACGGGTCACTTCGCCGCGCGCGCCGGTGGGAACGACGTCGGCCAGGTCGATGCCGAGGTCGCGGGCAATCTTCCGGACCGGGGGTTTGGCCAGGACACGGTTGACGAGGCCGGTGATGGCCCCGCCCAGCGTCGGGCGCTGGTCGACAGCTTCGGCTTCCGCCGCGACGGGCGGTTCAGCCTGGGTGGCCGCGGACGGGCTGATCCAGATGTCGTGCGCCTCGATCCCGGCCCGTTCGACGGCGGGGGCGGAGGCCGCCGCAACCGGCGCGGAGATCCGGCGGCGCCGTTTGACGGCGTCGGCCTTCGGACCGGAACCGACCAGCGGGCCGCCGGCCGGGGGCCCGGCCGGCTCGGCGGTGTCGTACGCGTCGTGCTCCAGCTTTCCGTACATCGGCGCCTCGGGCGCCGGCGCAGCGGCAGCGGCCGGGGTTGCGGCCGGCGCGGCGGGTTCGGCGGCGGCGTCGGAAACGCTGATGATCGGCGTTCCGACGTCGACCGTCACGCCCTCCGGGACTAACAGCTCGGTGACAGTTCCGGCGTAGGGGGAAGGAAGCTCCACGAGGGACTTGGCGGTCTCGATTTCGCACAGCACGTCGTTGACGGCCACGGTGTCACCGGCCTTGACCTTCCAGGACACGATTTCGGCCTCGGTCAGGCCCTCGCCCACGTCAGGAAGGTTGAACTTGTTCACGGTCATGGAGGTCCCCGTCAGTAGGCGAGGGCGCGTTCCAGCGCCTCAAGGATGCGGTCGATGTCCGGGAGGTAGTCTTCTTCCACCTTGGCGACCGGGTAGGGCATGTGGAAGCCGCCGACGCGGATGACCGGGGCTTCGAGGGAATGGAAGGCCCGCTCGCTGACCCGCGCCGCGATCTCGCCGCCGATACCGCCGAAGGTCGGCGCCTCATGCGCCACGATCAGCCGGCCCGTTTTCCGGACCGAGGCCGTGACGGTGTCGAAATCGATCGGCGAAATGGAGCGCAGGTCGATCACCTCGACGCTGTGGCCGTCCTCGGCCGCCGCGGAGGCGGCCGCGAGGGCCACGGGAACCAGCGGGCCATAGGCCACGACGGTAGCGTCCGACCCCTCACGCAGCACATGGGCCCTGAAGGGGTCCGCGGACTGGCCCGGGGAGTCGGTGTCGACCTCGCCTTTGAGCCAGTAGCGCCGCTTCGGCTCGAAGACGATCACGGGGTCCAGGCAGTCGACCGCCTGCTGGATCATCCAGTAGGCGTCGTGCGGGTTGGACGGGGTGATGATGCGCAGCCCGGCGGTATGGGCGAACAGCGCCTCGGGGGACTCGGAATGGTGTTCAATCGAGCCGATGCCGCCGCCGTAGGGGATCCGGATGACGACGGGGACGGTGAGGTTGCCGTTGCTGCGCGAATGCATCTTCGCCAGCTGCGTGGTGATCTGGTTGAAGCCGGGAAAGACGAAGCCGTCGAACTGGATCTCGCAGACCGGCAGGTAGCCGCTGAGCGCCAGGCCGATCGCGGTGCCGATGATGCCGGACTCGGCGAGCGGGGTGTCCACGACGCGGTCGGCGCCGAACTCCCCGATCAGGCCGTCGGTGACGCGGTAGACGCCGCCGAGCGGGCCGATGTCCTCGCCCATCAGCAGGGTCCGGGGGTTGCTGCTCAGCGTCGCGCGCAGGCCCTCGTTGATGGCCTTGGCAATGGTCATGGTGGTCATCGTCGCACCGCCCCCTCTGTGTGTGCCGCGGCCGTTTCGGACCCGGCAGCGCCTGCCTCGGCTCCGTCTGCCTCGTCGGCGAAGCCCGCACTGTATTCCTCGAACCACGCCAGCTCCTCGGCCACCAGGGGGTGTGCCTCGGCGTAGGTGTTGGCGAAGGCTGTCCGGATGTCCGGGGTTCCCAGGTCGTGGATGGTGCTGCGGACGTACGCCGCCAGCTCGTCGCCGTCGGCCTTGACCTGCTCGAAGAAGGCGTCGTCGGCGAGGCCTTCGGCGCGCAGGTACTTCTCGAGCCGCTCCAGCGGATCCTTCGCCCGCCATTGCGCCTCTTCATCCGAGCCGCGGTACTTCGTCGGATCGTCGGCGGTGGTGTGCGCGCCGACGCGGTAGGTGAAGGCCTCGATCAGCACCGGGCTCGTGCCTTCGCGGGCGCGTTCGAGGGCCCACTCGGTGACGGCGTGGACCGCGATCACGTCGTTGCCGTCCACCCGGATGCCCGGGAAGCCGTAGCCCTTGGCGCGGTTGGAGAGCGGAATGCGGGTCTGGACGGCGGTGGGAACCGAGATGGCCCAGTGGTTGTTCTGGCAGAAGAACACCACGGGGGCGTTGTAGGAGGCGGCGAAGACCATGGACTCGTGGACATCGCCCTCGGAGCTGGCACCGTCGCCGAAATAGACCATAACGGCGGCCTTGGGCGCCTGTGAACCGGCCGGCGCCTCCCCGGCTGCCGTTTGGGCCGCGGCGAGCTTCTGGTCGCGCTGGATGCCCATTGCGTAACCGACCGCGTGCGGCGTCTGGGCGGCGAGGACCAGCGTGTAGAGGTGGAAGTTGGTGTCCTTGGGGTTCCAGCCGCCGTTGGACACCCCGCGGAACTGCCGCAGCAGCTCGGCCAGGTCGACGTTGCGGGTCAGCGCGACGCCGTGCTCCCGGTAGGTCGGGAAGATGTAATCCTGCGGCTGGCTCGCCCGGCCGGACCCGATTTGCGCCGCTTCCTGGCCGGTGAGCGGGACCCACAGGGCCAGCTGGCCCTGCCGCTGCAGCGCGGTGGCCTCGACGTCGAAACGGCGGATCTTTGCCATGTCCGCGTAGAAACCGCGGAGCTTCCCGGCGTCGAGCCGCGCGGCGTACTCGGAAAACACCGGATCCGAGCTCAGGGTGCCGTCCGGACCCAGCAGCTGGACCATCGGGACAGCGGGGTCGCCCAGCACCGCCTCGGCCTGCGCCTCGAGCTGGTCATCCACGTCGGTTCCGTCGAACTCGGTAGAGGGCAGATGTGTGGCGCCCATACCGTCTCCTTGCCTGCCGCATCCGAATGCGCCGCAATCGCTGGGATATATGCCGGACCGGGCATGCATTCCAGGTCCGGCATATATTTTGGCTTACTCGTCCCTACTTTATCCGCAGCGTACCTTCGGCGGACTTCGTGTTAAGCGCTAGGAACGCTGTGGGGGTTTTGTATAGATCGCACACAATTCGAGGAAACGGGTGTTGGCTTCGGCCTCGCCGATGCTCACCCGCACCCCCTCGTTGCCGAAGGCCCGGACCGACAGTGCCCGCTCCCCCGCCAGTGCGGCAAATTCCGCACTGTTGGTACCCAGATTAAGCCAGACGAAGTTGCCCTGGGCGTCCGGTACGAACCAGCCGAGCTCACGCAGGCCCTCGGTCACGCGGTCCCGCTCATCGACCAGGCTTTGTACCCTTTCTACAACCTCGCCAAAGTGCTGCAGCGAGGCGACAGCCGCCGCCTCCGCGATTTGGGAAACCGCGAAGGGCGTCGCGGTGACGCGCAGGTGCTGGGTGAGGTCCGGCTGGGACACGCTGTAACCCACGCGCAGTCCGGCCAGGCCGTGCGCCTTGGAGAAGGTCCTCAGGACGACGACGTTCGGGTACTTGCGGTACATCTCGATGCCGTCGACGGCATCCTCGGCCCGGACGAACTCCTGGTAGGCCTCGTCGATGACCACCACGATGTCCGAGGGGACGATCTTGAGGAACCGCTCGGTCTCCTCGGTCGTGAGAATGGGGCCGGTGGGGTTGTTCGGGGTGCACAGCAGGATCATCCGGGTGCGGGCCGACACCGCGGCAGCCATCGCGTCCAGGTCGTGCCGGCCGTCGGCCGTCAGCGGGATCTGCACGCTCTCGGCGCCGGCCTGGCCCACGCTGATGGGATACGCCTCGAAGGAACGCCACGCGTAGATGACCTCGTCGGCCTTGCCGTCGTCGTTCTGGCCGGCAAAGGTGGCCAGCAGCTGGTTGAGCGCACCGAGGCTGCCGGCGCCGGTCACGATGTCCTCGGCGGGGACGTCCAGGAAGCCCGCGAGCGCACCGCGCAGCTTGCTGCTCAACGGGTCCGGGTAGCGGTTGAAGTCGGTCTGCGCCGCGATGGCCTGCTGCACTGCAGGGATCGGAGCCAGCGGGTTCTCGTTGGAGGAAAGCTTGTAGCTCACTAGCCCCTCGACCGGGACCGGCGGTTTTCCGGCTGCGTAACGGGGAAGGAGGTCTACTACCGGCCGCGGGCGGATCCCTCCGGCCTGCTTGTCTGATGAAGTCATGCCTCTTAGCCTACTTCGCCCTCCTGCCGGTACGACCGGTGATGTGACAGCATGGGGCCATGCGCTCACTCTTCGTGCGGGTCATCGTCAATGCTCTGGCCCTCTGGATCGCCAGCTGGATCCTCCCCGGGCTGGATATTTCCACGTCCGCCACCACCGGGGCCGTGGCCAATAGCGGCGTCACGCAGGGCACGGACACGATCGGGATCATCCTGGCGTACCTGTTTATCGGGCTGATCTTCGGCCTCGTCAACGCCCTCGTCAAGCCGCTGGTCAGCCTGCTGTCGCTACCACTGACCATCCTCACGCTGGGGCTGTTCACGATCGTCATCAACGCCGCGATGCTGTACCTCACCTCCTGGCTGAGCTCTTACACGCCGGTGCACTTCACCATCGACTCCTTCTTCTGGACCGCGGTCTTCGCAGCCATCATCATCACCGTGGTGTCCCTCGTCGCCGGGCGGCTCCCGGGCGGCCGGCGCCGCTAGCCGGCCCTCCGCGGACACTCCCGCCGGCACTCCCCGTCCAGCCCCTAGCCGGACATCCCCGCCGCAGCCGGTGCCGCAGCCGGGGCCGCAGCGGGTCGTGCGTCCGTCGCGACGCGGGCTGAGGGCAATACGCCGGTCGAGCGGTTGGGCCCCGGAGCCGTGACCACGCCCTGCGCCGGCTGCGGTTCGCGCCGCAGGGAAAATCGGGTCACCGTTGCGATGCCGCGGGCACCGACCACGGCGGCCAGTGCGGCGGTGGATGCCCGCAGCGAGGGATCCCGGCTCGCCGCGACCGCCTCCGCGCCGGCCGTGTAGTTTTCCAGCCGATGGCCGGGACCGAGACCGAAATCCTGCGGCGGCGGCATGACCAGGTCATTGGTCAAGGTCACGGTCACGCGGTCCTTGGTGTCCGCATTGGCCAGTCCGTCGGCTCCCGGCACCCAGTCGTGCTGGTGCTCCAGGTGCAGGCTGCCGATGCCCGGCTCAGGGGTGATGCCGCCCACCGGGGAACCGGCGGTCAGTACGAACTTCAGGTCGAATTCGGCCAGGAAGGCTTTGTCCCTGCTGAGGTTCATGGCGTGGATGCCGCCCTGGCTGTAGCCGACGACGGCGAGCTGCTCGCCCGCCTCCACACCGGCCTCGCGCAGTGCCTGCCTGATGGCCGCTGTGGTTGCCTGCGAATCGTAGCCGAGCCCCTCGGCGATGCCTGCCGTATCGAAGGGGTTGGTTCCCGCGGGCAGCCCGCCGAGCTGGGTTCCCGGGATGATGACCACCCAAGCGCGCCGGCTGCCGCCGTCGACCCGGATGACTTCAATGTCGCCGCTGTTCCGGCCCACCGCGTCCGCCCGCCGCAAGAGGCCCGCCGGGGAGAGGTCCACGTCCGCGGCGGCTGTTTCGCTGCCGACCACTGTGACCGGCCGCGGTTTCAGGAACCCCAGTCCCGGCGCGGCCGCCAGGTCCCGGATTGCGCGCCGGACGTCAGTGGGCCCGCTGAGCGCGCCGACGGCCCCGGCCAGGGGAACGGGCAGGCCCAACAGGAGGGCCAGGCTGCGCGGAGCCATGGCCACGCCGTGTTCGACCTGGTCGCGGATCCCGGGAAGCGCGAAGAGACTTTGCGGGGAGCCGTACCCGGGGGCGGAGAGCCCCATCCGAAGCAGCAAGGCGTTCCGGGCTTCGGTGAATTCGTACTCCCGGTGGCTGGCCCGGACCTGGGCGGCGATGTGTTCCAATTCGGCCCTGACGCGGCTGACGTCCCGGCCGGCCTCCCCCACCGCGATGATGGCGTCGCTGCCGCTGCGGTAAGAGTCGGGCTGGTAGTCGAACAGCGCGCGGCGGACGCCGTCGGCCTCCGCCTCCAGGGCGTAGAGCTGGCGCACCACCCCATCCAGGGCCGCCGCGCCCGCCAGCAGTTCCTCGAACTGGAAGCTGAGGCCGCCGATCCCGCCACGGATCCGGAGCATCCCGTCCGGGGGCGGTGCGGAGGGGCGGGGGACGTCTCCGGAGCCCGCCGGGGTCGCCTCCGCCATCAGTACCCCGGCCGTCCCGACGAAAGCGTCACGTTCTGGGCGTGCCGCAGGACCACCGCTGCCGCGTCCTGCAGCCCGCCCCGGCCCCGCCGCAAGGCTGCGGACTGAAGCGACAGCGTAGAGCGGTAGGCGCGGCCGGCCGGGGACTGCCAGCCGTGGAGTTCCAGCCGGCTCAGTGCGGCCAAGGCGGCACCGCCCTGGTCCGCACATGACGCGACCCTGGCAGCTAGCTGCTGGACCTCGTAGCTGCGTGAGGCGCACGCCGCCGCCTCCGCCGCTGTCAACGTGCCGCTCATGGTCCGGGCCCCTTTCATTCGCAGTTCAGTCCCGGGTTCGACGCTAGGGGCCGGCCAGCGGCGCCGGAAGCGGCCGGGACAGCTATGTGGAAAAGCTGCCGCCCGCGCAGGGGGCGGAACGGTCCCGTCCGCGGGGGGAAATGTCATAAGGAACTGCCCGCTTAAGGCCCGGCGGCACTTCGTGAAAGAATCGGACCATGCCTGAAACTGCCGCCACAGCTGAGACCCGCACGCCGTCCGGACGCCTGGCCCTCGCCGCGTCCGACCACCAGATCGCGCTCGGCCCGCTCGACGGCCGCTACCAGTCGGCGGTCGCGCCGCTGGTGGACTACCTCTCCGAGGCCGCGCTCAACCGTGACCGGGTCGCCGTCGAGGTTGAGTGGTTGATCCACCTGACCAACAACAACGTCCTGCCGGGGGCCGGACCGCTGAGCGCGGGGCAGCAGGAGCAGCTGCGGGCCATCGTCACCGAGTTCGACGCCGCGTCGGTCGCCGAACTGGCCGAAATCGAGGCCGTCACCGTGCACGATGTCAAGGCCGTGGAGTACTACATCGGCCGCCGGCTGCCGGGCATCGGAATCGAGCACCTGACCGCCATGGTGCACTTCGGCTGCACCTCGGAAGACATCAACAACCTCTCTTACGCGCTCGGCGTCAAGGGCGCCGTGGAGGACGTCTGGCTGCCCGCGGCCCGCAAGCTGGTCGCGCAGATCAGCGCGATGGCCGAGGCCAACCGCGCGGTCCCGATGCTGTCCCGCACGCACGGCCAGCCCGCCACCCCCACCACGCTCGGCAAGGAACTGGCCGTGATCGCCCACCGGCTGACCCGCCAGTTGGACCGCATTGCCCGGACCGAGTACCTCGGCAAGATCAACGGCGCGACCGGCACCTACGCCGCCCACGTCGCCTCCGTGCCGGGGGCGGACTGGGAGCAGGTCGCCAAGAGCTTCGTAGAAGGCCTGGGCCTGGGCTGGAACCCGCTGACCACGCAGATCGAAAGCCACGACTGGCAGGCCGAGCTGTACGCCGACGTCGCGCGCTTCAACCGGATCCTGCACAACGTGTGCACCGATATCTGGAGCTACATCTCGATCGGCTACTTCGCGCAGGTCCCGGTTGCCGGAGCCACCGGATCCTCCACGATGCCGCACAAGGTCAACCCGATTCGCTTCGAGAACGCCGAGGCCAACCTGGAAATCTCCTCGGGCCTGTTGGACGTACTGGGCTCCACGCTGGTCACCTCCCGCTGGCAGCGCGACCTCACCGACTCCTCCTCGCAGCGAAACATCGGCGTGGCCTTCGGCCACTCCCTGCTGGCCATCTCCAACGTGGCCAAGGGCCTGGACCGCCTGGACGTGGCCGAGGACGTGCTCGCCAGGGACCTGGACACCAACTGGGAGGTCCTCGGCGAGGCGATCCAGATGGTCATGCGGGCCGAGGCGATCGCCGGTGTCGCGGGCATGGAAAACCCGTACGAGCGGCTCAAGGACCTGACCCGCGGCCAGCGGGTGGACGCCGCCCGGATGCGGGAATTCGTCCAGGGCCTGGGCCTGTCAGCCGATGCCGAAGCCCGCCTCCTGGCGCTGACCCCGGGCAAGTACACCGGCATCGCGGACAAGCTGGTCGACCACCTGGCCTAGCCGTGCTCGCCCCGAATTCACCTTCCGGCAGGCCGCCGTTTACGCGGCCGTCGAGGACTGGCCAGCTTCAGAAAGGAAGCTGGGGCTGTTACCGACCCGAGGAGACCCCTTGCCGAGCGACGCACCGTCGACAGCACGGACCGTTCTGACCGACCCCGGCCCAGCGGCCGGTCCCGACGCCGACCCCGGCCCAGGAGCCGGCGCGGCTGCTGACGCCGCGGCCGACCCGGCTGCCTTGAGCCTGATGAGCTTCAACATCCGCTGCGACATCGCGGCGACGTTGCCGGGCCAGGCCGACTACTGGCCGGAGCGCGTTCCGGCGTTGCAGGCCGTACTGGCCGAGGAGCTGCCCGAGGTGCTGGGCATCCAGGAGGGCCTGGAGCACCAGCTGGCCGTGATCGGCGAGGCCCTTCCGGACCATTACCGGATGATCGGCCACGGCCGCGAAGGTGGCCGCCGGGGCGAGCACTCCTGCATCTTCTACGACGCCCGCCGCCTGAAGCTGCGGACGTGGGACCAGTTCTGGCTCTCTGACACGCCCACGGTGGCCGGCTCGGCGACGTGGGGCAACCACGTCACCCGGATCGCCACCTGGGGCCGGTTCGAAGACAACCACACCGGACGTGAGCTGATGGTGGTCAACACCCATTTCGACCACGAGTCCGAGAACGCGCAGCTGCGCAGCGCCGAGGCCATCGTGGAGCACGCAACACGCTTCGAGCCGGGGCTGCCGACCGTGCTGATGGGCGACTTCAACGCCGACGCCGGTGCCTCCGGCGCGTACAGCACCCTGGTGGGGAGCGGCACCTTCCGGGACTCCTGGACCGCGGCCAAGCAGCGGCTGACTCCGGAGTACGGGACGTTCCCGAACTACAAGGACCCGGTCATCGGCGAAAGCCGCATCGACTGGATCGCCGTCACGCCGGAGATCCAGGTCGCGGAGGCCGCGGTCAACACCTTCCGGCTGGACGACCGGTACCCCAGCGACCACGCCCCGATCCAGGCCACGGTCCGGATCCCTTGACCGCCGGAATCACGGGCGGCAAGCTGGGCCGCGCCGGGCCCCGGCCCAGCCGGTAAAATCGCTGCCATGAGGCTTCTGCTGATCCGTCACGGCCAGACCCCGGGCAACGTCCTGGGACAGCTGGACACCGCCCATCCGGGCCCCGGACTGACCGAACTGGGCGAACGCCAGGCGGCCGCGCTGGCCCGCTCCCTGGCGAACGAAAAGATCGGACTGCTCTACGCGTCCACCCTGGTCCGCACCCAGCTCACGGCCGCACCGCTCGCCACCACCCGCGGGCTGGAGATTGAGGTGCTGGGAGGGCTGCGGGAAATCGAAGCCGGGGCGCTGGAGAAGCTCACCGACCGCGAATCCCACCTGCGCTACCTCGGCACAGTGTTCGCCTGGACGGCGGGCGAACTGGACCGGCGGATGCCCTCCGGCCCCAGCGGCCACGATTTCTTCGAACGCTACGACGACTCGATCGCGAGGATCGCCGCCGCTGCCTCCGCCGCCGGGGACGCCGCCGTCGCAGTCGTCAGCCACGGCGCCGCGATCCGGGTCTGGACCGGCCTGCGTGCCGCCAATGTCGAGGCGGAGTTCGCCGCGCGGCACGTGCTCGCCAACACCGGCATCGTGGCGCTGGAAGGCGATCCCGACGCCGGCTGGCGGCTAATCCACTGGGACGACAGCCCGGTGGGCGGACTGGCCCTGGCGGACCCGACGGCGGAGGACCCAACCGGCCGCCCCGCCGAACCGTCCGCTTAGACGTTTCCGTGCCGGACGGGCGTTTCCGGACGCCGAATGTGCGCCGACTCGTCGAAATCGCGGAAACCGAGTTCTCGAAGCCCTTACGTGGCCGAAACACCACGGAAACCGCCGCTCCATAGCCTTGGTCTGCATAACCCTTCGGCGAATCGAGGCAGCGATGCAGACCAACCCGCGGCTCAACATCCGGCAGGTCCCCTGGTCCAACCCGGTGGGAGCCGACCTGCGGGCAGCCCAGCAGGCGGAACTGGACGCCCGCTTCGGCCACCGCGGGCACGAGTCCGGGCCACCGCCGTCGGAAGTCGACACCGCGGTGTTCCTGGTGGCGCACGACAAGGCGTCGGGCCAGCCGGTGGGCTGCGGCGGGTTGCGCCTGCTGGACGAGCACACCGCCGAGATCAAGCGGCTCTACGTGCTGCCGTACACGCGAGGTTCGGGCGTGGCCAGTTCCATCCTGGCGGCGCTAGAGGGGCACGCCCATGCCCTCGGCGTCACCACCCTGACCGCTGAGGCGGGGTCGGCGCAGACCGACGGGCGGCAGTTCTACCAGAACTCGGGCTTTGTGGCCGTGCCCAACTTCGGCCCATACATCGGCGTGGAGCACTCGTACTGCTACGCGAAGCCGATCGATTCGCACAGCGCCGCGCACACCGCCATGGCGTGAGGCCGCGCGTCGCTGCGTGCCGCCTGCGCTGTCAGTGCCTGCGTTGCCAGTGCCGCCGGGCCCGGACCGTCAGGTCCAGAAATCGTCTGACTTGGCCGTGTCCTCGAAGTACTCCCGGCCCTCGGCGATCTTGCCGTCGCGGACCACGAAAGTGATGACGGTGCCCATGTCCAGGGTCTTGCCGTTGCCCTCCCCGTGGGTTTGCTGGATCGCGACCGTGTGGCTTTCCCCGCCCACGATGTCCTGGACCTTGGCTTGGAAATTTCCCTGCGTGCGCGCTCCCAGTTCGCCGAAATACGCCAGGATGGCGTCGCGGCCCTGTTTCGTCCCCGATAGCACGCCGCTTCCGGCCACGTGCCAGACTGCGTCCTCCGCGAACAGCTCGCTGAGGGTCGCCATATCCCCTGCGTTGAAGGCCTCGTACCCCCGCCGGACCAGTTCAACATTCTCTGCGTTTCCCATGATCGGACACCTCTCCGTCGTCCTTGTCGGGTCATGCTGGGACGGTTAAAGGCTAGTCCTGGCCCGGGGTGCTGTCGATGGAAAGATGCGGAGCTGCCGGAGTCCCGGAGGACGTCCTAGTTCCCTGCCGGCCAGCCCGTGTAGGCCTCGGCAAGGTAAGCGCGGCCGTGCCGCGAGGACACCACCGAATTGAGTTCGCCGAGCTGGCGGGCGCGGGCGAAGTCGTCGGCTCCGGTCTGGGTGTGCAGCATGGAGGTCATCCAGTAGGAGAAGTGCTGCGCTTTCCAGACCCGGTCCAGGGCGCGGTCGCTGTACAGGTCAAGGAGCTTCGTGGAGCCGGTCTTGTAGAAGCTGTCCAGGCCTTCGAACAGCACCTTGACGTCGTGGATGGCCAGGTTCAGGCCCTTGGCTCCGGTGGGCGGGACGGTGTGGGCGGCGTCCCCGGCCAGGAACAGCTTGCCGTGCCGCATCGGGGCGTGCACGAAGCTGCGGAACTTCAGGACCGTCTTGTCGATGACCGGGCCCTCCTTGAGTTCGAAGCCGTTGCCGTTCACGCGGCTGCGGAACGCCTCCCAGATCCGCTCGTCGTCCCAGTTGTTGACGTCCTCGCCGGGGTCGCACTGGAAGTACATCCGCTGCACCGTCTCGGTCCGCTGGCTGATCAGGGCGAAGCCGTTCTCCGAGTTGGCATAGATCAGCTCGTCGGAGCTGCGCGGCGCCTCGGCCAGGATGCCGAACCAGGCAAAGGGGTACTCGTGGAAGTACCACTTACGGTCAGCCTCGGGAATCTGGACACGGCAGTGGCTGCGCGAGCCGTCCGCGCCCGCAATGAAGTCGGCCTGAAGCTCGATCTTGGTGCCGTCCGCGTCCGTGAACCACACCTTCGGCGAACCCTCGATGTCATGGACGCTGGTGTCCGTGACGCTGTACCGGACGTCGCCGCCGTCGGCCTCCCGGCGCGCGGCGAGGTCCATGAAGACGTCGGTTTGCGGGTAGAGCCAGACCGACTCGCCAACCAGGTCCTGGAAGTCGATGCGGTGGCTTTCCCCGTTGAACCGCAGCTCGATCCCGTCGTGCCGGTCGCCGTCGCGCAGCACGCGATCGGAGACGTCGGTGTCCACGAGGAGGTTGACGGTGCCGTGCTCGAGGATGCCGGCACGGACGGTTTCCGAGATTTCGCGCCGGCTGCGCAGTTCGACCACGGTGGACTCGATGCCCTCTTTGGCCAGCAGGTGGGAGAGCATGAGCCCGGCGGGGCCCCCGCCCACGATGGCCACCTGGGTGGTGATGACTTTTCGGGCTGCCATGTTGTCCTCGCTTCGTTGCGGGGCCCGGAGCGGCGCGCCAAGCTGTCGGCCGCACGCCGCGGCTCCGGACCGGATCGGTCTTCTGGCTAACAGTGTGCGCCCGGAGCAGTGATCTGCGTTACAGGTCTTCCGTTGAACGGAATTCGGCCGCCGTGCGGGAGTCCCCGAGCCGGCGCCCGATGCCCCGCGCCGCGGTCTGCAGCGCCGGCACCAGCGCCTGCAGCCGCATCTCCCGCAGCGGAACCACGACGCCGAGGGCAGCGACGGTCCGCTTCCTCGCGTCCCGCACCGGGACGGCGATCCCCCAGGTGTCGGGGTCCACGACGCCGGCCAGCTGGGCGTAGCCTTCCTCGGCGGCCTCGGCCAGGAGCGAGCGGAGGTCCCCGGCGCGGAGTCTGCCTGCGGGGTCGTTGAACTGGCGCAGGTATGCCGCCTGCACCGAGGCCGGCTGGTGGGCCATCAACACCAGCCCGGCCGAGGACAGGTGCACCGGCATCCGCCCGGCGACTTTCGCCCGGTTGGCGACCGAGCCGCGGCGCGACAGACGCTCCACGAACAAGGCGTCCCAGCCGTCCAGGACAGCCAGGTTCACGTTCTGGTTGAGCACCTGCTGGATGTCCTCCATGAACGGCATCGCCGCCTGCCGCAGGGCCAGGGTCGGCGAATTGCGGTTGACCAGCTCCCACAGCCGCAGCCCCAGCCGGACCGACCCCCCGCTGCCGAGCTCCAGGAGCCCGTGCCCGGCCAGCTGCCGGACCAATCGGTGGGCGGTGGTCAGGGGCAGGCCGGCCCGGTCCGCGAGTTCGGAGAGCTGCAGGGCGGCAGAGCCCTCGGGGAAGGCCTCGATCAGGCGCACCACGCGGTCCACCACGGAGTCCCCCGACCCGGAATTGGCCACGCTTCCCGCTTCCCCGAATTGTTGACTGCCTGGGATCAGTCTTCCATTGAACGGTGGCCGGCGGCCACCCGGCGCCAGAGGGCCGGCGCCAGCACGACGGCGACGCCGACGGCGGCTCCGATGACCGTCTCCAGGAACCGGTCGCGCAGCAGGGTCCCCGCGGGCACGGGCGCCACCAGCAGGGTCGAGATCAGCGCCAGCGGGGTGACGAAGACCTGGGCCAGCATGTACTGGCGGGCGATGAACATCTCGGCGCCGAACTGGCAGGCGGCAATCACCAGCACGGTCTGCCAGGGGGCCGGCTGCAGCAGCAGGATGGCGGCCAGCAGCACCAGTCCGAGCGCGGTGCCGATGATGCGCTGAACGCCGCGGCTGACGCGGTGACGCGTGCTGTGCCCCACGAGCGGCACGACGGCGGCCACCATGGCCCAGTAGTTGTGGCCGAAGCCGAGCCATTCGCCGGCCAGGGTCGCGAGGGTGCCGGCCAGGCCGGCCGCCACGAGGTAGCCCACGGCTTCGAGCCAGGCAACGCGGCGCTCCGCTGTGGTCAGCCGGACCGGCCGGGGCCACGACCACGGCTTCCGGCGGCTCGGGGCGACCCGGGCGGACAAGCCGATCAGGAGCGAGAGCGCGACGGTCAGGACGGCCACCAGCATGCCCTGCCAGAGCGGTGGCTGGCTGAGGATGGAGGCGATGGCAGCGAAGGCGAAAATGTGGAAAAGCGATCCTGCCGGGCGGAGCCGCCACCAGGCGACGATCAGGGAGCAGCCGCCGGCCACCACTGTGGTCGCGAGGACCTGCAGCCAGACGGTGCCCGACGGCGTGAGCGCCAACGCCGCCCCGGCGCGGGCCGCCAGGGCGCCGAGCAGGATCACCGCGAGCATGAGGGTGCCGGCGCGCAACTGCAGCACGAAGCGGCGGCCGTGGGGCTCGTTCCGGCCGTAGATCCCGGCGAAGGCCCCAAAGGAGGCGAAGATGGCCAGATCCAGCCGGCCCAGCAGCACGAGGGTGATCAGCGGGACGAAGACGCCGACGGCGCAACGGACCGCGGCCTGGTGGTCCTTGTTGGCTGGAGCCATGGTGAACATCTCGCCGAACAATGTCGCGGGTTTCACAGGTGGAATGGGTCTTCCTTTGCAGTCGGTTGAAAACGACGGCGGCACTGGCATCCAGCTCAATCGTACGCCGGCAACCGCGGCCGGCAGGCTTCGAATTCCATTCAACGGAACAAGCGGGGGATCGGCATGGTGGTAGCGTCTATCGGTTGAACCACCCACACGGCATCTTCCGGAGGACCCATGCTCAAAGGATTCAAGGACTTCATCCTGCGCGGCAACGTGATCGAACTGTCCATCGCCGTCGTCGTCGGTACGGCGTTCACCGCCCTGGTCACGGCGTTCACCACGAACATCGTGAACCCGATCATCGCGGCAGCCGGCGGCGTCGAAACCCAGGGGCTCGGTTTTTACGTCTGGCCCGGAAATGCGAAGACCTTCGTCAATATCGGTGCCGTCCTCACGGCATTCGTGACTTTCCTCATCACCGCGGCGGTGGTGTACTTCATCTTTGTGGCTCCGATGAACCGGATCAACAGGATGGTCAAGCACCGGCTGGCCGCCGCGGAGCCGGAGGAGAACCCGGTCCCGGCCGACACCGCACTGCTGGCGGAGATCCGCGACCTGCTGGCCGGGCTGGCCGGCACCGGCGGGACCGCCGGGCATCCCGACGCCGACGGCGGGACCGCCGGGCATCCCGACCGCGGCGAAGACACATCCGAACTCCCCGGCGGTCGCACGGTCGAGCTCTCGGGGAAACACAGCCGCTAATTCGGGCGGCCGCACCGGCCGGCCGAACCCGCCGAGGCCTTCACCCAACGGCCTGGCACGGCCCGGATACTACCTGGCGGTAGCTCCGGGTCCCGGGCCCGGAACGGTTAGGCCGCCTTCGTCATCCGGATGGTCAGCGCCTCGTGCTCCACCGCGACCTTGAGGTGCTTGGCCTTGCCAATGTGGTCGCCGTCGAGCTGGAATTCCTGCTCATGGTCGAGGGTGATTTCCGCGGATTTGCCGGCGAAATACTCGACCGACTTGTTCTTGGCGTTCTTGCGGCCGAACATGCCGGCGAGCACGCTGAACCAGCCGAGCTTGCCTTTCGGGGCCAGAACCACGACGTCGAGAATGTTGTCATCGATTTTGGCGTCGGGGAATACTTCCACTCCTCCCGTGATCTGGCCGCAGTTTCCCACCATCACGCTGCGGATCCGGCGCCGGACCGGGTGCTGCCCGTCGATGCTGATCTGCGCCTTCACCGGTTTGCCGGGCAGGTGCCGGATGCCGGCCTCGACGTAGGCGAGCCAGCCCACCCGGTCCTTGAGTTCGTCCACGGTGTTCGCCATGATCGCCGCGTCGTAGCCAAGGCCGGCCATGACCAGGAAAAGCTGTTCGTCCCGGGCGTGGTCCAGGCTTGCCTTCACCACGTCGACCTTGATGTCTGAGCCGTTCAGGATGTCGTAGCTGGCGGCCACGGGGTCAGTGATGTCGACGCCGATATTGCGGGCCAGCAGGTTGCCGGTGCCCATCGGGACCAGGCCCATCGGCGTGCCGGTGCCGGCGAGGACCTCGGCCACGCAGCGGACGGTTCCGTCACCTCCGGCGGCAATCACGACGTCGACCCCCGCTTCGAGCGCTTCACGCGCCTGGCCCAGTCCGGTGTCCTCGGCCGTGGTTTCGAGCCAGAGGGGCTCCTTCCAGCCCTGCGTCTCGCAGAGCCGGTAGAACGCAGCCTTGAAATCCTCGCCGGAGGACTTCATGGGGTTGATGATCACGGCGGCGCGCTTGGGCTGCACGGAACTGTCCTGGGCGGCATTGTCTTGGGCGGCATTGGTCTGGGGCATGGCGTCCTTCGGGCATGTGGCGGGATAGGCCCCGCAAGGAAATCTTATCGGGGTGGGGCGGCATAACTTGCGCGCCATGGCAGCGAATCATGGACGCGCTGTCCGGCGGGTCACTACACTGGCCATGTTTAGGAACTGAAGCGTGCCGGCCTGGCCGGATGCCGTCCCGGAACCGCCGGGGTGGCCGCGTTCCAGGCGCGGAAGGCGGCCACATGACCGAACCAGAGGAAAACTACTCAGCCGAAGCCGAAGCCTCAAGCAGGGATCCGCACGACTGGGGCCGGGCGATGGCGCTGGCCCTGACCCGGCTGGCGGAGCAACTTGCCCCGGAAGACAGCGAAGACATGCACGCCAGCCTCGTGGACCGGCCGCTGCACCTCAGAATCCGTGACGACGCGGCGGGGGTCACGATCACGGTGTCGACGACGGCGGAGTCCGCCGGCTGACGCCCGGGCGGAAATAAAGCCGCTCAAATCATCAATTCCCTCCCTTTGTGTGCCAGACTAAGCGGGATTTACCGGCATACAGTGGGCCGGGACACTCATCTCATTTGGGGGAATGATGACAGAGCGCGCAAATTCTGACGCCAGAAAAGAATCCGAATCCTTCGGCAGGGCCGAGCCGTCTTACAGTCAGCGCTGGCCGGACGGGGCCCCTTGGCCGGATTCCTCCGAACGCCGGCAGGCGCAGCTGCCACCGCTGCCCCTTCCCCGGATCCGGACGGAGTCCCTGGAACACTCGGTGCGGGGCGCAGTCTTTGCCCTGGCCGTGATCCCGGTCGGCGTCGGACTGTGGCTGATCCTGTGGAAGCTTGGCTGGATGGCCTCGATTGTGGCCTTCGTGACGGCGGCCGGCGCCGCCCGGCTGTATGTCGCCGGCAGCACCGTGGGCAGCGGCGGCGCCATGACGAGGCGCGGCGCCTGGGTTGTCGTGGCCGTGACAGTGGCGACGGTGCTGCTCTCGTTCCTCGGCACCATTTGGCTGGATCTGGCCGACTACCTTGGAGGCTCACCGCTGGCACTGCTGTTCGAACCGCAGGCCTGGGACCTGCTGGGCTACAGTTTCGCCAACAACACGGACCTGGTCGAGGGCCTAAAGGGCGAGTTCCTGATGGCGTTGTTGTTCAGCGCCCTGGGCTGCTTCTTCACGCTGCGGCAACTGTTCGCCCAGTCCCGCCGAAGCTAGGACCAGTCAGCGTCCGGCAGCGTCAGCGTCCGGCGGAGAGGTCCGCGGAGATGAGTTCCGCGGTGGCGACGGCGGCCTCGCGCACCGAATCCAAGTACGCCTCCGGGTCCGGCTGCGCCGCAACGGCCTGCGCCTGCAGGGAGACGTTAATGGCGGCGACCACCTTGTCCGGCCCGTCGTAGATCGGCGCCGCCAGGGACATCAGCCCGAGCTCCAGTTCCTGGTTCAGCAGGCACCAGCCCTGGGCCCGGACGGTGGCCAGCTCCGCCAGCAGTTCTTCGCGGGTGCCGATGGCGCGCGGGGTGAGCGGCCGGATCCGGGCCGCGTCCAGGTATTCCTGGAGCTCCGCGGGCGGCAGGGCGGCCAGCAGGACCCGGCCCATGGAGGTGGCGTAGGCCGGAAAGCGGGTTCCCACGGTAATGCCGACGGTCATGATCCGCCGCGTCGCCACCCGGGCAATGTAGGCGATGTCCGTCCCGTCCAGCACGGCGGCCGACGTCGACTCCCCGAGCTTCAGGGACAGCTCCTCCAGGTGCGGCTGGGCGATTTGCGGCAGCGACAGCCCGGAGAGGTAGGCGTAACCGAGCTGCAGCACCTTGGCGGTCAGCGCGAACGCCTTGCCGTCGGTCCGGACGTAGCCGAGCTCGACGAGCGTGTGCAGGAAACGCCGCGCAGTGGCACGGGTGAGGTCGGTCCGGGCCGCGACCTCGGTCAGGGTCATCAGCGGGTGCTCCGCGTCGAAGGACCGGATCACCGCCAGTCCCCTCGCCAGCGACTGCACGTACTGGTCGCTGGCTGCGGGCGCCCCGTCGGCACGGGTGGCCTTTGCTGCCTCAGTCATTTCACGCCTCTCGATCACGCATCACTTTATACGCGCGAACGTACACTTGAGGCCCCGAAACGGCTCTCCGGCCGGGCCCCAAGCGTTCGTTCGCACGTGGGTGGTCAGGCTGAGGCGGCGGCGGTGAGCGGCACCGGCACGAGCGCTTGCAGTTCCTCGAGGGTGCAGCCGAAGGTCTCCCGGACCTGGACGCCGTCGGGGCCGGTCAGGAAGACGGCTTTGTCGGTGTAGACCCGCGTGACGCAGCCGATCCCGGTCAGCGGGTAGCTGCAGGACTCCACCAGCTTGGACACACCCTCGCGGGTCAGCAGCGTCATCATCACGAAGACGTCCTTGGCTCCGGTCGCCAAGTCCATGGCGCCGCCGACGGCGGGAATCGCGTCCGGTGCGCCGGTGTGCCAGTTGGCGAGGTCACCGGTTGCGGAGACCTGGAAGGCACCCAGCACACAGATGTCCAGGTGGCCGCCGCGCATGATCGCGAAGGAGTCGGCGTGGTGGAAGTAGGAGGCGCCGGGCAGTTCGGTCACGGGGATCTTGCCCGCGTTGATGAGGTCGCCGTCGATCTGGTCGCCGGTGGCTTCCGGGCCCATGCCGAGCATGCCGTTCTCGGTGTGGAGCGTGATGTTCTGCTCCGGTTCGAGATAGTTGGACACCAGCGTGGGCTGGCCGATGCCGAGGTTCACGAAGGAGCCGGGGCTGATGTCCCGGGCCACCAGGCGGGCGAGGTCGTCGCGGCCCAGCGGCTTGTCGGACGTCTGGATACTCGTCGCGCTGCTCATCAGGCCACCTTCACGATGCTGTTGACGTAAATACCGGGGGTCACGATGACCTCCGGGTCCAGGCCGCCCGTCGGGACGATCTCGGAGACCTGGACGATGCTGTGTTTGGCCGCGGCGGCCATGATCGGGCCGAAGTTGCGGGCCGTCTTGCGGTAGACGAGGTTGCCCTTGCCGTCGGCCGTGAGCGCCTTGATGAGCGCGACGTCGGCGTGGATGGGGGTCTCGAACACTTGCCATTTTCCGTCCAGGAAGCGGGTTTCCTTGCCCTCGGCCAGCATGGTGCCGTAGCCCGTGGGGGTGAAGAAGCCGCCGATCCCGGCGCCGGCGGCGCGGATCCGTTCGGCCAGGTTGCCCTGCGGCACGAGTTCGAGTTCAATCTCCCCGGCCCGGAACTTGGCGTCGAAGTGCCAGGAGTCGGACTGACGCGGGAAGGAGCAGATCATCTTCTTCACCCGCCCCTCCTTGATCAGCAGTGCAAGGCCCTGGTCGCCCTGGCCGGCGTTGTTGTTGACCACTGTGAGGTCCGTGGCCCCGCAGTCCATCAGGGCGTCAATGAGTTCGAACGGCTGCCCGGCGTTGCCGAAACCGCCGATCATCACGGTGGAACCGTCCTGGATCCCGGCGACGGCCTCGCCGACGGTATCTACGAAGTTGAGCATTCCCTTAGGCCTTTCCTGTGTTGGTTCCGGCAACGGTCATGTTTTCGAGGACGACGGCGAGGCCCTGGCCGACGCCGATGCAGATCGCGGCGACGCCCCAGCGTTCGCCGGAGGCCTGCAGGGACCGGGCCAGGGTGCCGAGGATGCGTCCGCCGGAGGCGCCGAGCGGGTGGCCCATCGCGATCGCCCCGCCGTGCCGGTTCACGATTGCGAGGTCGATGCCCCAGGCGTTGATGCAGGCCAGGGACTGCGCGGCGAACGCCTCGTTGAGCTCGACGGCGCCGACCTGGTCCCAGCCGATCCCGGCCTTGGCGAGGGCCTTGTTCGCGGCCTCCACCGGGGCGTAGCCGAAGAACTGCGGATCGTTCGCATGCACGCCGCGCCCGGCGATCCGGGCCAGCGGCTCCAGGCCCAGGAGCTCGGCGGCGTCCTCGGACCCGAGCCACGCCGCGGAGGCGCCGTCCGAAAGCGGCGACGCGTTCCCGGCCGTCACGGTCCCGGCCTCACTCCGGAACACGGTCTTGAGCGAGGCGAGCTTCTCCGCCGAGGATCCGGGCCGGATGCCCTCGTCCCGGACCAGGTCCGTGCCCGGGACCGCGGTGACGAGCCGGTCGTAGAAACCCTCGTCCCAGGCCGCGGCGGCGAGGTTGTGCGAGTTGGCGGAGAACTCGTCCTGCGCCTCGCGGGTGATCCCGTATTTCTCGGCCAGCCGTTCGGTCGCCTCGCCCAGCGAGATGGTCCAGTCCGGGCGCATGTCCTTGTTTACCAGCCGCCAGCCCAGCGTGGTGGAGACCAGGGACAGATCCCCGGCCGGGTAGGGCTTCTCGGTCTTCGGCAGCACCCACGGCGCCCGCGACATCGATTCGACCCCGCCGACCAGCATCAGCTCCGCGTCCCCGGTGTTGATCTGCCGGGACGCGATGATCGCCGCATCCAGCGAGGAACCGCACAGCCGGTTGACCGTGGTCCCCGGGACCGAGACCGGCAACCCGGCCAGCAGGGTGCCCATCCGGGCCACGTTGCGGTTTTCCTCGCCGGCGCCGTTCGCGTTGCCGAACACCACCTCGTCGATCCGCGCTGCGTCCAGGCCCGGGGCGCGCCTGACCGCCTCGCCGATCACGTGCGCGGCCAGATCATCCGGGCGCACGCCAGCAAGTCCGCCGCCGAACTTGCCGAACGGGGTCCGCACGGCGTCGTAAACAAAAGCCTGAATCATGATTTCCTCTGAATTCTCGGTGGGGCCCAAGTAGCTGGCAGTTGTTGTCGTTTTCAGCCCTCAAAACGACAACTATTGCGAGCTAGTTGGGTGGGGCGGCCTCGTCCATGGAGTGGAAGACCTGCTGCGCGGTCTTGAAGGCGGTGTTGGCGGAGGGAACGCCGCAGTAGATGGCGGTCTGCAGCAAAATTTCCTTGATCTCGTCCCTGCTCAGGCCGTTGGTGATGGCGGCACGGATGTGCATCGCGAGTTCTTCCCAGTGGCCGTGGGCCACCATCGCGGTGATGGTGACGGCGGAGCGCATCTGGCGGCTGATCCCGGGCCGGGTCCAGATCCCGCCCCAGGCGATCCGGGTGATCATGTCCTGGAAGTCCTCGGTGAAGGAATCCTTGTTGGCGTTGGCCCGGTCCACGTGGGCCGCGCCGAGCACCTCGCGGCGGACCTTCATGCCGCCGTCGTAGATCTCCTGGCTGGTGGCGTCCGGCTGCACGACGCCGTTCCGTTCCGGGCCGGCCTGCGGGCCGCCGGGCCGGGGGCCGGTCACTTTGCGGCTCCGCGGGATTCGGTCCAGCTGATCAGGCTGCGCAGCAGTTCGGCCACGTGCCCCGGGGCCTCGAAGGGTGCCAGGTGGGATACGCCCTCCAGCGTCGCGGCGCTGGCCGTGCCCCCGCCGGCGGTAATGCCGGCGGCGATCTCCTCGGCGAACGAGGGCGGGGCGACGGTGTCCTCGGCGCCGGCCAGGGCCTGGGTGGGGACCCGGATGTTGCCGAGTTCGTCCCGCACGTCGAAGCCGGCGAGGGCCTCGCAGCAGAAGGCGTAGCTGAACCGGTCCGCGTCCCGCAGGGTGTGCAGCAGTCGGCTGCTGAGCTCGGGCTGACGCTCCATGAAGCCCTGCGCGAACCAGCGCTGGGCGGAGCCCTCGATCATCACTCCGGTGCCCTGGTTGCGGACGGTTTCGGCCCGTTCCAGCCAGCCTTCCGGGGTGCCGATCTTCGCGCCGCTGCACTGCACGGACAGGCTCTTGAGCCGTTCGCCGTGCTTGATGCCCAGCTGCAGGCCAGTGGCCCCGCCGAGGGAGACTCCGGCGTAGTGGAACCGCGCGCCGGGCGCGATCGAGTCGACCAGTTCGATGACGGCGTCGGCCAGTTCGGCGACGGAAAAGGATTCGGCGGCGGCCGGGGAGACGCCGTGGCCGGGCAGGTCCCAGGCGACGACGTCGACGTCGTTGCCTAGCAGTGCGCCGGCCTGGCTCCAGAGCAGCGTGGAGGTGCCCAGCGACGGGCCCACCACGAGGAGGGGCTTATCGCCGAGCTCGCGCACGGGCGAGAGCAGTACGGCCTTGACGGTTGGTCTAGCCACGGTGGGCTCCGTTCTCTTCGGTCGCTTGGTTCGGTTCGATGGGTTGGGGCAGGGCCGCCGCGAAGTCGGGCCACGCCGCGAGGATGCGTCGTGAGATTTCGGCGGCCTGGCCGAGGTAGTTGGCCGGGTCCAGCAACTCCTCAAGCCGCTCGTCGGAGAGCAGTTCGGCCGGGACGGCCGCGCGGAGCAGCTTGCGGTAGGTGCTTGGCTGTTCGGCCGCCGGCGCCTGCAGGGTCTGGTCCACCACGTCCTGGAGCCGTCGTGGGCCGTCCGCGCCCAGCAGCGGGCCGACGGCGGCAGTCACCGCCTCGGAGAGCAGCAGCGGGCCGGACAGGTCCAGGTTCCGGCGCATCGCCGACGGGAAGACCTGCAGGCCCTCGGCCAGTTCGCGGAGCTGTCCGGCGGCGCCCAGGCCCAGCCGGAGCAGGGAACGCAGCGCGGGCCACTCGCTGTGCCAGGCGCCGTCGGCACGTTCGTCGTTGAAATTGGCCGCCGCGAGGTGCAGCTGCGCCGCCAGCGCCGGTGCCTGCAGCGCGGCGCTGCGGACCAGCACGGACAGCACCGGGTTCTGCTTTTGTGGCATGGCCGAGGAGCCTCCCCGGCCCGCGGCCCGCGGTTCGGCGAGTTCGGCCACCTCCGGGCGGCTCAGGAAGAGCACGTCGGCGGCGATTTTGCCAGCGGCGTCCGTCACGGCTGCCAGGGCGTCGCCGAGCGCGGTGACCGCGAGCCGGTTGGTGTGCCAGGGCGCCGGGGCAGCGGCCAGTCCCAGCCGGGCGGCCAGGCGGTCGGCCAGGTCGAGCGGCGCGAGGGCCGAGCCTTCGGTCAGCACGGTGCCGGCCGCCAGGGTTCCGGCGGCTCCCCCGGTCTGCACCGGCAGCTCCAGTGCCTCGAGCCGGCGCGCGGCAGCGGCGAGCCCGTGGAACCACTGCGCGGCTTTGAGCCCGAAGCTGAACGGCAGCGAGTGCTGGGTCAGGCTCCGGCCCACGCACAGCGTCTGCTGGTGCCGCTCCGCGAGGGCGGCGAGGGCCGCCGTCGTGCGTTTGACGTCGGTGAGCAGTTCCCCAACGGTTCCGGCTGCCAGCAGCATCAGGGCGGAGTCGAGCACGTCCTGGCTGGTCAGCGAGGTGTGCACGGCGCGTCCGGCGCCGATGCCGGCCGTGTCGAGGGCCGTGACCTGCTTGCGGAGGTCGGCAAGCAGCGGGATCACCGGATTGGCGCCGCCCTGGGCTCGGACGGCGATTGAAGCGATGTCGTAGCGTCCGACGTCGGCGGCCTCCGCCACGAGGGCGGCGGACCCGGCCGGGGCCAGGGACGCTTCCTCGAGGACCGCGGCCCAGCCGGCTTCGACCCGGAGGATGGCGGCGAGCACCGCGCGGTCCCCGGTCAGCGCCGCCACCCGGGGCGACGCCGACACGGGGCTTAGCAGGCCGAAATCGCCGTCCCGGCCGGCAGCGGCGTCACCGTTGGGAATCGTCACTGCGAAGCGTCCTGAACGCCGGCATCCTCGACGCTACTGGCTTTAGCGCCGTCGCCTTCAAAATCGAGGAACACCGTCTCGCCCTCGCCCTGCAGCCGGATGTCCCAGCTGAGGCCGCCGTCGGGATCGCGCCGGGCGATCAGGGTGCGGCGGCGTTCCGGCTCCAGGGAGGACAGCAGCGGGTCCGCGGCGAGGGCCTCCTCGTTCTCCGGCAGGTAGACGCGGGTGAAGAGCCGGTTCATCAGACCGCGGGCGAACACGACCACGGAGATGAACGGTGCGGCGCCGGGCGCGGTGGGGCCCGGGTTGACGGTGGTGAAGGTGAAGACGCCGGTGTTGCCGACGGCACTGCGGCCGAAGCCGGTGAAGGTGTAGCCGTCACGGACCAGGGAGCCGGTGCGCTGCGGGACCTGGCCCTCGGCGTCGGCCTGCCAGATCTCCAGGATGGCGTCCGGGACCGGATGGCCGGCGCCGTCGAACACGGTGCCCTGCAGGCGGATCGAGCCGGCGGACCCGGGGGCCAGCAGCTCCCGGTCCTTCGCGTAGGGCAGTGCGTAGCCGTAGAACGGGCCCACCGTCTGGCCGGGTGTGGGGGTCAATTTACTCATGGTCGTCTCCTTCTGCGCCCAGCGCCTCGTTCTCGGTCCAGGTCCGCTTCGAACCGGTCAGGACAATGTCCCAGTTGTAGGCCAGCGCCCACTCCGGCTTGGTCTGATCATGGTTGTAGCTGGCGACCAGGCGGTCCCGCGCGTCCTGGTCCACGATCGACTGGTAGATCGGGTCCAGGGCGAAGAGCGGGTCGCCGGGGAAGTACATCTGCGTGACGATCCGCTGCGTGAACTCCTGGCCGAAGAGGGAGAAGTGGATGTGGGCCGGCCGCCAGGCGTTCAGGTGGTTCTTCCACGGGTAGGCGCCGGGCTTGATCGTGGTGAAGCTGTAGGACCCGTCCGCGCCCGTGATGCAGCGGCCGACGCCGGTGAAGTTCGGGTCGAGCGGGGCCGGGTGCTGGTCGCGCTTGTGGATGTAGCGGCCCGAGGAGTTGGCCTGCCAGATTTCCACCAGCTGGCCCGCCACCGGCCGGCCGTCGCCGTCGAGCACGCGGCCGGAGACGATGATCCGCTCGCCCATCGGTTCGCCGTTGTGCTGGATGGTGAGGTCGGATTCGAGGGCGTGCACGTCCATGTGTCCGAAGGCCGGCGAGTACAGCTCAATGGTCTCGGGGTCCGCATGCTGCAGGCTCTTGGTCGGGTGCCGGAGGATGCTGCTGCGGTACGGGGGGTAGTCCAGCCGCGGCTGGGTTTCCGCCGCGGCGCCGTTGAGGCGGGCCTGCGCGTAGGCGTCGCCCAGTGCCTTCATCTCGTCGCTGAGGATCTGCTGCGATTCCGCGGCAGTGTCCAGGGCCGGAACAGCCTGCGCGGCGGCCTGCGGTGTGGCCTCGGGCGCTGCGTCGGACACGTCTTCGGTGATCGGGTCCGCGTTGAAAATTTCGAGGTTGATTTCTTCAGGCACAGCAGCCTCCTTTCGTTGGGGTGGGTCGAACCTGGCCGGGAGCGGTCAGGCGGTGAGTTTGAGCTGGTGCAGATGGTCGTACTGGACGGCATGCCGGACCGGGGCGTTGGGGGCCCCGTAGCCGTCGTAGGAGCCGCGGCGTTCCACCATTTCGAAGAACACGCTGCCGACGGTCGCGGTGTAGAAGTGCAGGAATTCGCCGTCGGCGTCACGGTCGTAGAGCAGGTTCAGCTCGCGGAGGGTGGCGAGGAACCCCGGATCCAGGTCGAAACGCGCGTCCAGGTCCTCGTAGTAGTTCGCCGGGATGCGCAGGAAGTCCAGGCCGCGGCCGCGGGCGGCCCGGGCCGTGGCCACAAGGTCATCCACCGCGAACGCGATGTGTTCCTGGTAGGTCCGGCGCTGGATTCCGGTGGGTGCGCCGCCGGCTGCGTCCTGGCCGCCGTCCTGCTGGTGCAGCGGGGCCAGGTTCAGCACCAGCCGCACTCCGCGGTCCCGGGTCGTCATCACCTGGGAGCGGACCAGCCCGGTGGGACTGGCCACTTCGGCGTACGGCTGCGGCTCGAGGGCCAGAGCGCTGGTGTAGAAGAGCACGGCCTCGTCGAAGTGCTGCCACGGCTGGGCGAGGTTGACGTGGTCGATCACGGCCTGCGGCCCCGCAGCCCTGCCTGCGGCTGCGCCGGCAGCGCCGCCTCCAGTGGCGTTTCCAGTTCCGGCGGGCGTGCCGAACTCGTTGACCCAGGCGGCGGTCCCGTCCGGACTGCCCTGGCACAGGAAGATTTCGGTGGAGTCCGGGGCGGCGAAGCCCTGGAAGATTTCCTCGTTCGCCTGGCTCTTGCGCGGCACTGCGGGGGCCTTGAGCTGCTGCGCCCTGGCGGCGGCGATCACGGGTGAGTCGACGTCGAAGCCGGCCGCGGCAATGGCGGTCTCCGCCGCGGCGGGGGCTTCCTCGTTGATGATCACGCGCGCGTGGCCCATGATCCACAATTGCACATTCTTGGTCCGGTGCCGGCCGTTGAACGCGAAGCCGAGCTGGCCCAGCAGGGTCTCCAGGGCGGCGGTGTCGGCGGCCCGCACCTCGGCGAAGTTGAAGCCCGCCGGTTCGGCCACCTGCGGCAGCGTGGCCAGTTCCATCGGATGACGACGGCGGCCGGCGGTCCCGGCGGCCGTTTCGGCCGCCTCTGGCGCCGAGGGGTGCGCCTCCAGCCACTGTGCGCTTTGTTCCTCGAGCCAGATCAGCGAACGCATGGCATCCACCGCAGTGCGCTCGACGTCGGACTGCCGGAAGACGTCGTTGAACACCTCCAGCGAGACCGGGCCGGAGTAGCCGGCACGGACCACATGGCCCATGAACTTGGCGAGCTCGAACTGCCCCTCGCCCGGGAAGACCCGGTAGTGCCGGCTCCAGGACAGCACGTCCATGGACAGCTTCGGGGCGTCCGCCACCTGGACGAAGAAAATCTTCTCGGGGTTGAACCGCTCGATCGGGGCCGTGTCCCAGTCCCGGGACAGGATGTGGAACGAGTCGAGGCAGGTGCCCAGGTTCGGGTGGTCCACCAGTTCCACGAGGCGGTGGGCGTGCTCGTAGTCGTTGACGTATTTGCCCCATGCCAGGGCCTCGTAGGCGACCTTCACACCGTGCTCGCCGGCGAGCGAGGCGAGCCGGGACAGCTGCCCGGCGCGGAGCTCGTCGTCGTCGATGCTGGCGGTGGCCACGTTGGAGCAGACCAGGATGGTGTCCATGCCCAGCCGGGACATCAGCCGGAACTTGGCCTCCGCCCGGCGCAGGTTGGCGGCGAGCAGCTCCTCCGGCACGCTGTCGAAGTCGCGGAACGGCTGGTACAGGTCGAGGCCGAGGCCCAGGTCCGCGGCCATCGATCGGATCTCCTCCGGGCTCAGCGAGGACGTCACGAGGTCCTGCTCGAATATCTCGATCCCATCGAACCCGGCGACGGCGCAGGCGTGCATCTTCTCCTTCAGGGTGCCGGAGAGGCAGACGGTGGCGATTCCGGTGCGCATCAGGCGGCCACCTCCTCGGCAGCCACGAGCTCCAGGAAGTGGGCCCGCATCCGGTCCGCGTCCGCTTCGAGGCCGGTGAAGATCCGGAACGCGTCGGCTGCCTGGCCCACGGCCATCCGGCCGCCGTCGAGCACCTCGCAGCCCTTGGCGCGGGCTTCGCGGACCAGTTCGGTCTCGATCGGCCGGTAGACGATGTCCGCGACCCAGTGCCGGGGTTCCAGCAGGGACATGTCCAGCGGGACACCGGGGTGGGCGGCCATGCCCACCGGGGTGCAGTGCACCAGCCCGTCGGCGAGCGGCATGAGCCCGGGAAGCTCCGCCGTCGTCCGGGCCGTGACCTGGCTGTGCGGGAAGAACCCGGCCAGTTCGGCCGCCCGGTCCGCGCAGCGGGCCGCGTCGGTGTCCACGAGGTCCAGCCGCCGGACCCCGGCAGTCAACAGTGCGTAGGCGACAGCGGACCCGGCGCCGCCGGCGCCGAGCTGCACGACGCGGTCCAGCTTCGCCCCGGGCAGGCCGGAGGCGAGGGCGGAGGCAAAGCCGGAGAAATCGGTGTTGTGGCCGATGAAGCGGCCGTCGCGGATGGTCACGGTGTTGACGGCACCGAGGCGCCGGGCGTCCGGCGAGATCTCGTCGAGGTGTTCCAGCACCAACTGCTTGCACGGGTGGGTGATGTTCAATCCGTTGAAGCCGAGCCGCTGGGCGCCGGTCAGGAGTTCCCCGACGGCCTGGCCGGGGAGGCCCAGTTCGGTGAGGTCAATGGGGCGGTAAAGATACCGGAGGCCCTGCACATCGCCTTCGCGTTCATGCATGGGGGGCGTGAGGGACGGCGTCACGCCATCGCCTACGAGGCCCACGAGGAAGGACTCTGCTCGATTGCTCATCCGTCTAGCTCCTTTGACAACGGCACTCGGCGGCCGCAATGTGGGCGGCAGGCCGGGTGGTAGGGATTACATTACCGCAAGTGTTCACATATTGCACTGATGTTCTTATTGCGAACATATATTTCTTCATTGCTGGGGCAGCCGGGCCGAGAGCTCGGCCGCGGCGGATTGGAGCAGCGGCACGAGGGCCACAAGGGCCTCCATGCTCATCCGGAAGACGGGCACAGCGGTGGCCAGCGAGGCGAAGGCGTGGCCTTGGGAGTTGAAGACCGGGACGGCGACGGCGCGCATGCCCAGCTCGTTTTCCTCGTCCATGGTGGCGTAGCCGCGCTTCCGGACCAGCTCGATTTCGGCCCGGAACGCATCCCGGTCCGTGATGGAGAGTTCCGTCAGGGGCTCCAGCTCGAGGTCCTGCACCAGGCGGTCCCGGGTGGCATCGTCGGCAAACGCAACCAGCGCCTTGCCCACCGAGGTAGTGTGCAGCGCGCCGAGGTGGCCCGGATCGGAGGTGACGCGGAAAGTCTGCGGACCGTCGACCTTGTTGACGGTGAGGTGGTGGTTTCCGTCACGCACCGAAAGGATGGTGGCCTCGCCGGTCTCCTCGGTGACGCGCCGCAGGATGGGAAGCGCCGTGCCGGCGAAGCCATGGTGGTTGGATACCCGCTGGCCGAGCTGGAAGACGCGCAGGCCCAGATGATAGCGGCGGCCGTCCGGCTCGTAGTCCACAAAGCCGTCCCTGGTCAGCGAACCGAGCAGGCGGTACGTGGTGCTGAAGGGCAGTTCCGCCCGGCGCGAGAGCTCCGCGGCACTGGCTCCGCGGGGTTCATCGCCGAGCAGGACCAGCAGGCCCAGAGCCTTGCCCACCATATCGGTGCGCGAGTCCTCCTTGGCCGGGCGCGCAGGCTTCGCGGTCTCTTCATCGGGGGCCCCGGCAGCGAGGTCCGGCTCTGTGTCTTGATTCACACTCATGCATCGATGTTCTCACATAGTGAGAGCTATTGCTAGATCGTGATTATTTTTCTTGACAAGTGACCGCGCTCACAGCCATGCTTGCTACATCGCACAAGTAGCTCCCACCATGTGGCTACTAGTCCGGGTCTTTCCTCGGTCCACTGGCTGCCGCACACTTGAAGCCACCGGCCGGCAGGACCCTCCCGATCCATCCGCGACAACGTCGTCACATCAAAGGAACACCATGAGCCAGACACTCCCGTCTACGACGCCGGGCACTGCCGCACCGGCCGGGACGCCTAAGAAGGCGGCCCTCGCCAGCTTCCTGGGCAGCGCCGTCGAGTACTACGACTTCTTCATTTTCGGGTCCGCCGCCGCCCTGATTTTTCCGAAGGTCTTCTTCCCGGACGCGGACGCCAACGCCGCCATCATGTCCTTCGCGACCTTCGGCTTCGCCTATGTGGCCCGTCCCGTCGGCGCCGTCATCCTGGGCCACTTCGGTGACCGGGTGGGCCGCCGGAAGGTCCTGATGTTCACGCTGCTGCTGATGGGCGCCTCCACCTTTGTGATCGGCTGCCTGCCGGACTTCAAGACCGTCGGCTGGTGGGCCCCCGTGCTGTTGGTGATTGCCCGGCTCTGCCAGGGCCTCTCCGCCGCCGGTGAGCAGGCCGGCGCCTCCTCCATGACCCTGGAGCACGCACCGGACAACCGCCGTTCGTTCTTCACCTCCTGGACCCTGACCGGCACCCAGGGCGGCCAGATCCTTGCCGCCCTCGTCTTCATCCCCGTCCTTGCCCTGCCTGACGAGGTCAAGTACGGCATCGGCTGGCGCATCCCGTTCTGGCTCAGCGCCGTCGTCGTCGTGGTTGCTTTCTTCATCCGCCGCACCCTGCACGAGCCGCCGGCCTTCGAGGAGGCCCAGAAGAGCGCCCAGATTTCCAAGCTCCCGGTCGCCGACCTGCTGAAGCACCACTGGCGCGACGTGCTCCGCGTTGTCGCTTGCGCCTTCATCGCCGCCGTCTCCACCGTGTTCGGTACCCTGGCCATCAGCTACGCGAAGAACGTCGCCAACGTGGACGGCACCGTCACGCTGTGGCTGGTCGTGGGCGCCAACCTCGTGGCACTCGGTACCCAGCCGCTCTTCGGCAAGCTGGCCGACCGGATCGGACGCAAGCCGGTCTTCATCTACGGCGCTCTCTCCAGCGCGTTGCTGACCCCGGTATTCCTGCTCAGCCTCGAATCCGGCAGCGTCCCGCTGATGTTCCTGGCCGCAATCGGCTTCTTCTCCTTCGGCTACGCGGCCTCCAACGCCGTCTGGCCGTCCTTCTACGCCGAAATGTTCAGCACCAGGGTCCGCTTCTCCGGCCTGGCGATCGGCACCCAGCTCGGCTTCCTGATGGCAGGCTTCGCCCCGGCAATCGTGGCGGCCATGGGCGGCATCAAGCCCGGTGGCTGGGTTCAGATCACCATCTTCACCGGGATCATCTGCGCCATCGCCGCCATCTCCGCGCTGACCGCCAAGGAAACCTTCAAGGTTCCCACCAAGGAGCTCGGCCTGCGCTAAGGCCCTCGACGGGCAAGGGCATCCGCGACGCTCCCGCCCAGTTCTTATTGGAAAAGCCCGGCGTGTTCGGTGAGCACGCCGGGTTTTTCCGCGTGTCGGCGGTGTTGCGGGCGGAAGAACCGGGCGGGAGCGTCGTGTGGACCGCCCGACGGCGGGAGTTCAGCCCTGGCCGGCGCCCAGCACGGCGGCCAGGTCGTAGCTGACCGGCTCCTCCAGCTGGGCGTAGGTGCAGGACCCCGGCTCCCGGTCCGGCCGCCAGCGGACGAACTGGGTGGTGTGCCGGAAACGCGCGCCCTCCATGTGGTCATACTTCACCTCCACCACCCGCTCCGGGCGCAGTGGCGTGAAGCCCAGGTCCTTGCCCCCGCTCCACCGGCTGCCCTCGGCGTTGCGCGGCGTCCGGGCCCCCTCCTCCTGCCTGGCCCACGCCCACGGGTGGTCGGCAAAATCGGTGACGAGTGGCTGGAGTTCCTCGAACAGCTCCTTGCGGCGCTGCATCGGGAACGCACCCACCACACCCACGTTGGCGAGCACGCCGTCGTCGTCGTAGAGCCCCAGCAGCAGCGAACCGATCCGGTCCGGGCCGGAGGTGTGCACCCGGTAACCGGCGAGGACACAGTCAGCGGTGCGTTCGTGCTTGACCTTGAACATGGTGCGCTTGTCCGGCTGGTAGCTGGAGTCAAGCGCCTTGGCCACGATCCCGTCCAGGCCGGCGCCTTCGAACTGCCGGAACCACGTCGCCGCGGTGTCCCGGTCCGCGGTGGCGGCGGTTAAGTGCACCGGCGCGGAGCTGTCCGCGAGCACCCGCTCGAGGGCCGCCCGGCGCTCCCCGAAGGGCCGGGCGGTGAGATCCTCGTCGTCGAGGGCCAGCAGGTCGAAGGCAACGAAACTTGCGGGGGTCTGGGCGGCGAGCAGCCGGACGCGGCTCGCCGCCGGGTGGATCCGCTGCTGGAGGGCATCGAAGTCCAGGCGGTCCCCCGCGGCGCCGACCAGGACGATCTCGCCGTCGAGAACGCAGCGCGGCGGGAGGTTTGCCTTGAGTGACTCCACGAGCTCCGGGAAGTACCGGGTCAGGGGTTTGCCGTTGCGGCTGCCGATCTCCACCTCGTCGCCGTCGCGGAAGATGATGGAACGGAATCCGTCCCACTTGGGCTCAAAACTCATCGAACCCTCCGGCAGGGCGCTTACGGCTTTCGCCAGCATCGGCGCGATCGGGGGCATCAGCGGCAGTCGCATACGGCCCATTCTGTCCGGGCCGGCCGCCGACGTCGACCCCCGGGCGGCCAGCCGGGGGCTAGCGGCCGACCGTCGTGCGGATTTCCACGACAGAGCCTGCGTGCCCCTGAGCCGGCGGCCCTGGCGCGGAAATCAGGACGGCCCGGAAAACTAACCCACCGCTTACCGGGCCGAAACGCAGCGGCAACAATGGCGCAGGACACTGGAAGTGCCGGCAAGAGCAGGCACCAGCTCCAGTCCAGGAGGCCCGCCATGTTGAAGGAAGCCAAAGCCCAGACCACCCGCATCCGCGCCCTCGATCAGTTGCACCGCGGCGACGAGATCGAGGCCCGCCTGCGCGTCGGCCCCAACTACGACGACGTCGTGATCCGCCGCGGCAGCGTGCAGGAAACGGCGCCGGGGATCGGCGTCGTCTGGATCCTGGACCGGCAATCGGGCACGCGCAAGGCGGTCAACGCCGACGAGTGCACCCTCTGGCGCGTGGCCTAACGAGCTAGCCGCCGGCGACGGACTGGATGATCAGGACCTCCTGGCCGGGCGCCACTTCCGTGCCGAGGCCCTGCAGCCGCCGGATTTCATTCCCGTTGACGTATATATTCACGTAGCGGCGGACGGCTCCGGTTTCGTCCCGCAGCCGCCGGGACAGGGCGGGGAAGTCCCCGGCCACAGTATCCAGCACCCATTGGACCGTTACGGCCCCGTCCGCGGGCGCAGTCAGGATGGACTGCCCGCCGGCCAGCGGTTGGAGGACGCTGGGAAGCAGCACACTGATCTCAGGCACAGTTAGCCTCAAGCGGAAGCCGCGGCAACGCGCGCCGCAGGCGCCGGGGCGCCGACAACAGCCGCGGCCCGCACGCACAGCACGTCGGGCAGGTGCGAGGCGACCTCGGTGAAGTGTTCGCCTTCGTCGGCGCTGGCGTAGACGCTGCCGCCGCGGGTCCCAAAATAGACTCCGGCGGGTTCGGCGGCGTCGACGCAGGCCGCGTCGCGGAGCACGGAATTGAACTCTGCCCCGGGCAGGCCGGCGTCCAGCCGCTTCCAGCTCGCGCCGGCGTCGTCGGTCCGGTGCACGGCAAGCTTTCCGCCGGGCGGGATCCGTTCGCCGTCGGCCTTCAGCGGGATGACCCAGGCTGTGCCCGCGCGGCGCGGGTGCGTCAGCATGACAAAGCCGAAGTCCGCCGGCAAGCCCTCGGCAATCGATTCCCAGTTCTCGGCGTCGTCATCGCTGCGGTAGACGCCGTGGTGGTTCTGCGCGTACAGGCGCCCGTCCACCGCGGCGTCGGCGGCAATCTTGTGGACGCACTGGCCGAATTCGGGGTTGGGATCGGGCATGAAGTAAGCCGAGATCCCCTTGTTCCGCGGCTCCCAGGACGTCCCGCCGTCGAGCGAGCGGTAGACACCGCCGGTGCTCATGGCGACGTGCACCTTCTCCCCGTCCGGGTTGACGACGATCGAATGTGCCGCCGCCCCGCCGTAGCCGGCCCCCCATTCACTGCGGTGCGGGTGGTCCCAGAGGCCGCGGTTGAGCTCGAAGTGTTCGCCGCCGTCGGTGGATTTCCAGACCGAGATCGGCTCGCACCCGGCCCAGACGACGCCGGGGCGCGACTCCGCGTCGGGGTGGATCTGCCAGACGCGCTCCAGCGCGGCGTCGGTGTCCTCGGGAAAGCGGATGGCTCCGTTTTCCGGCTCGTTCCAGGTTTCGCCAAGGTCGTCAGAGTGGAAGACGGTGGGTCCCCAGTGTTCCGAGCGGACCCCGACGAGGATGCGGGTCCGGCCTTCGCGCGTGTCGATTCCGATGCTAGGGATCTCGCTCATCAGGAAATGCGGTCCGGAGAGGGACCAGTTTTGCCGGTCCGGGCTGCTGGCCAGCCAGAGCCCTTTCTTGGTGCCGATCGCCAGGACATAACTTTCTGCGGTAGCCATGCCCTACATGCAACCACCGCGGCCCGGCCGCCGCAATGGTTTTTCGGGGGTCAATCGACGAATTCAGACTGGGTTTCGACGAAGTCCCAGTCCGCGGCGCTCAGGACGCCGGTGGCCTTGTCCGGATGCGGGCCGCCGGCCTCGGCGATGCCCTGCAGCACCGGGAGCGGTAACTCCTCGGCCCGCAGGTTGCCGCGCAGCCATTCCTTGCTGGCAAGGTCCAGGTCCAGCCACCACATGAAGATTTCCACCGCTGCCGCCCTTCCCGTGTCCTCCAACCGTAGGCCCGGCGCCGGAGTCGATCAAGGGAGGAAGGCCCTAGCCGGGCCGGAAGAGCCGGGGCAAGAATTGGGTATGCCCGCAGAGCGCATGAGCCCAGCACCTCTGGTTGTCGGCGTCCTCCCGGGCCAGCCCCCGGAGGTGCTTGAAACGGCGGTGACACTGGCGAGAAGCCTTTCCGCCCCGCTGGTCTGTGCCTACGTGGACGAGGCCAGCTACCTCGTGGAGTGGGATCCGGCCCGGTCCGCGCACCGGCTCTCGCTCCACCCGGAGGCCGACAATGCGGAGATCCGGGCAGCCACCGAGCGGCTGCGGTCCGAGATCGCCGCCGTCTGCGATGTCCCGGGGGTGGAATGGAACCTGCGGACCCTGGCCGGGGATCCCGCCCGGGCGCTCGGCCGGCTGGCGGCGGACGCCGGTGCGGCCATGATCATCGTCGGTACTCCCGAACCCGGACCCGGGCACCGGCTCACTGCTGCACTCAACGGATCGGTGGCCGCCTGGCTCAGCCATCATCAGGACCGCCCGGTCCTCATCGTCCCGGTGCGATCCAGCGGGGCGGGCAGGCCCCGCCGCGGCTCCTGACCGGCCCGGGAAAATAAAGCGAAAGTAGTTATTCGAGGTGCTGGCGCATGGTCTCTACTGCCAAGTAAGGTTGTATTCGTAGGCGGGAAACCCCTACCCCATAGCTGCTCCGGAGTGCGTATCCCCCAATAACGCACTCCGGAGCTCTTTAATTTCCGGACAGAATTCCCTTTCCCGGCACGGTACCCCCGGAGGGTACTTGCCAGATACCCCTGGGGGGTATAACTTGATGGGATGAACGAGTCCGAAGCCTCCAGCGTGGCACCCCTGGAGGGCGCACTGCCCCAGCAGCACGGCTACACCGCCAACAAGGACGCCTACCTCAAGCGGCTCAAGCGGATCGAGGGCCAGGTCCGCGGCATTGCCCGGATGGTCGATGAGGACAAGTACTGCATCGACATCCTGACCCAGGTCGCCGCCGTCACCAAGGCCCTGCACGCCGTCAGCCTCGGTCTGGTGGAAGAACACATCGGCCACTGCGTGGTCGGGGCGGCCGCGGAACCGGATCCGGAACTTCGCGCCGAAGCCATCGACTTCAAAGTGAAGGAGGCCACCGATGCCATCGGGCGCCTGCTGCGGTAGCGGCAACACCACTCACCACACCTCCCACAACACGACCGGACTGGTAAACCAGTCCCCCACCAAGGAGCAAGCCATGAGCACCGTTTCCACCACCGTCGAGGTATCCGGGATGACCTGCGGGCACTGCGTGTCCTCCGTCTCCGAAGAACTTGAAGCGCTGGCGGGCGTCGAAAGCGTCGACGTCGACCTCAACGCGGGCGGGATCTCCACCGTCACCATCACCTCCGACAAGGCACTCTCGCCCGCCGAAATCGGCGAAGCGGTCGCCGAGGCGGGCTACCTGGTGGTCGCGAACGAGGCCTGAGCCCGGCGCCGGGCGGCCTCCCGGAAGCAGGACCTGAGCAGGACTTCACCGAACACGACCGAGGAGAACATACCGTGAGCAACGCGCAACTGCTGGACCAGTCCGGAAGCCGGGTGATTGAACTCGACATCGAGGGCATGACCTGCGCCTCCTGCGTCGGCCGGGTCGAGCGCAAGCTGGGAAAGCTCGACGGCGTGCAGGCTTCGGTTAACCTCCCGCTGGAGTCCGCCCGGGTCACCGTCCCGGCCAACATCTCAGACGAGCAGATCGCTGCGACAGTGAACGCCGCCGGTTACAAGGCCACGGTGCGGACCCTGCGGGAGCCTGCCTCCCCGGCCGAGGAGGCTGCCGCAGGACCTGCGGCGACGCTGAAGCCCCGGCTGGTTGTCGCGGCCGCCCTCACCGTCCCGGTTTTCGTGCTCTCGATGCTCCCGGCCGTCCAGTTCCCGAACTGGGGCTGGGTTGCCGCCGCGCTGGCGTTGCCGGTGGTCAGCTGGGCGGCGTGGCCGTTCCACCGGGCCGCGGCAGTGAACGCCCGGCACCTGTCATCCACCATGGACACGCTGGTGTCGATCGGCGTATCCGCTGCCTATATCTTCTCGGCCTGGCAGCTCCTGGCCGATCCCCGCCTGACCGAGCACCCGGGCATGGAGGGCATGGGTTCGGCCGGCCTGTACTTCGAGGTCGCCTCGGTCGTCACGACCTTCCTGCTGCTCGGCCGCTACCTGGAGGCGAACGCCAAGCGCAAGGCCGGTGACGCGCTCAAGGCCCTGCTGGATCTGGGCGCCAAGGATGCCACCGTGCTCCGCGACGGCACCGAGTTCCCGGTGCCCGCGGACCGGCTCCGGGTCGGGGACGTCGTCGTGGTCCGCCCGGGCGAGAAGATCCCCACCGACGGCGTGGTCATCGAGGGCGCCTCCGCCGTTGACGCCTCCCTGGTGACGGGGGAATCGGTGCCGGTTGAAGTCGGTCCGGACAGCCCCGTCACGGGGGCCACCATCAACACCTCCGGCCGGATCTTGGTCCGCGCCACGCGGGTCGGCGCCGACACCACCCTGGCCCAGATGGGCCGGCTGGTCTCCCAGGCGCAGTCGGGGAAGGCCCCGATCGCCCGGCTCGCAGACCGCATCAGCGCCGTCTTCGTCCCCGTGGTCCTCGCCATCGCCGCGCTCACCTTCGGTGCGTGGCTGCTCTTGGCCGGGCCGGAGGTCAGCGACGCCGAGCTTCGCGCCGCCTTCACGGCGGCCGTCGCGGTGCTGGTGATCGCGTGCCCGTGCGCCCTCGGGCTCGCCACCCCGGTCGGCCTGCTCACTGGCACAGGCCGCGGCGCCCAGCTGGGCATCCTGATCAAGGGCCCGCAGGTGCTCGAGGACACCCGCACCGTGGACACCATCCTGCTGGACAAGACCGGCACCGTCACCACCGGGCACCTTGCCGTCGCCGGCACCAGCGCGTTCGCCCCGTTCAGCGAAAACGAGGTCCTGCGGCTCGCCGGCGCAGCGGAGGCCGCGTCCGAACACCCCGTCGCCCGGGCCATCGCGGCAGCGGCGCTCAGCGCGGAGCGTGGGCGCGGCGACGACGCGCGGCTGCCCGCCGTCGTCGGCTTCCATTCGGCCCCGGGCGGCGGTGTCCGCGGCAGCGTGGAAGGCTGCCTCGTTACGGTGGGCCGGTCCGGCTGGCTGCAGGGGAACGGCGTTGCGGTCTCCGGAGCGCAGCGCGAAGCCTTGTCCGCCGCCGAGCAGTCCGGGGCCACCGCCATTTGGGTGGCCGTGGACGGCGAACCGGCGGGCATCGTGAGCCTGCGCGACACGCTGAAGCCCGGCTCCGCTGCGGCAATCGCCCGGCTTCGGGAGCTGGGGCTGCGGCCCATCCTGCTGACCGGCGACAACGCCGCGGTGGCCGGCCAGGTGGCCGCCGCCGTCGGCATCCCGCCGGAGGACGTCTTCGCGGGGGTCCTGCCGGAGGGCAAGGTCGACGCCGTGCGGAGGCTGCAGGCCGGCGGCGCCACGGTGGCCATGGCCGGCGACGGCGTGAACGACGCCGCAGCGCTGGCCCAGGCGGATCTGGGCATCGCAATGGGCTCCGGCACCGACGTCGCCATCGAAGCCGCGGACCTGACCGTGATGGGCAACGATCTGGGGCAGGTCGCGCGGGCCATCGAGCTGTCCCGCCGGACCCTGGCCACGATCAAGACGAACCTGTTCTGGGCCTTCTTCTACAACGCCATCGGCATTCCGGTTGCTGCGCTGGGCCTGCTCAACCCAATGATCGCCGGCGCGGCGATGGCGGCCAGCTCCGTGCTGGTGGTGGCCAACTCGCTGCGGCTGCGCAGCTTCGGCAAGTAACCCGATGGGGAGGCCTGCCCATCGACAGTTTTTTGCGAGGCAGGGTAGGTTCGAGGCATTGGATCTTCCGGATCAGCCGGGGGCCGCTGGGGATGCCGAGAGTTTCGGGTCCGGTGAACTAAGGAGTTTTTTCGAATGGCTATTTGGGGTGCAGATGTTGCTCAGCTCAAGACTCTTGGGACGAAGC
>NZ_JBFTIP010000006.1:0-155920 GCF_056394945.1 Arthrobacter sp. 10N410 | reverse complement strand
AACGCCGTCGCCTTCGACCTGTCCCAGCGCCGCGAACAATCCCTGGCCGGGGTTCCCGCCGACCAGCTTGGCGCCGGCGTCGGCGCGCAGCTCGCCCTCGCCCGGCGCGAATCCCCCGCCAAAGGCGGGAGACTCCTGGGCCTGGCCAACGCCCTCGTCACCGAAATGCCGCACACCCTCGCCGCCCTGGAAACCGGCCAGCTCAACGAATGGCGCGCCACCCTCCTGGTCCGCGAAACCGCCTGCCTGTCCCCCGCGGACCGGGCCGCCGTCGACGATGAACTCGCCCCCGACGCCGGGACCTTCGACGGCGCCGGGGACCGCGCCATCATCGCCGCGGCCCGTGCCGCCGCGCACCGGCGGGACCCGCGCTCCATCACCGGGCGCGCCGGCCGCGCCGAAACCGAACGCCACGTCAGCCTCCGCCCGGCCCCCGACACCATGTGCTACCTCACCGCCCTGCTGCCCGTCGCGGAGGGAGTGGCCGTGCACGCCGCGCTCACCCGGCACGCAGACGCTGCCCGCGCCGCCGGGGATCCCCGTTCCCGGGGCCAGCTGATGGCCGATGCCCTGGTCGAACGCACCACCGGCAAAGCCGGCGGGATCAGCGGCATCGACATCCAGCTCATCATGACCGACCGCACCCTGTTCCAGGCCGACAGCGAACCCGCCAGCCTCCCCGGCTACGGCATCGTCCCAGCAGGGTGGGCCCGGGCCCTGCTGAGGGACGCGGGCACCGGCACTGCGGACGCGGCCGGCGGCTCGGCCGGCGAACGCGCCTTCGCCCTCTGGGTCCGCCGGCTCTACACCGCGCCGGCCACCGGCGAACTCGTGGCCATGGACTCCCGCGCCCGGATCTTCCCGCCCGGGCTGCGCCGGTTAATCCAGGCCCGGGACGACACCTGCCGGACCCCGTACTGCGACGCCCCGATCCGCCACCTGGACCACATCATCCCCTGGCACACCGGCGGCGCAACCACAGCAGCCAACGGCGCCGGACTCTGCGAAGCCTGCAACCACACCAAAGAAACCCCCGGCTGGAACGCACAACCCCGCCCCGGACCCCGGCACACCCTCCAACTCACCACCCCCACCGGCCACAGCTACCACTCCACCGCCCCGCCACTACCGGGAACCGACGCCACCTGCCGGCCGCAACCGCACTCCGGAGAGGACAGGGACACCAACGACCCTCCAAAGCCTCCACTCCAGAACAGAATGCTCAGGCACCGGGCCAAGGCCATCATGGTCGTCCGCCTTGCGACGCGACTGGCTGCATAAACATGCCGCCCGGCCACGGCGTTGTATGGACATTTGCGTCCGTGGTTGGTCGAAGGCCCCCTTGTCCACGGCAGGGGGTGCTGGGCTATCGTGGGGCCATGCCAAGCCAACTAGCCGCCATTGCAATCGACGCCGTCCGGCCAAAGGTGGTGGCCGACTTCTGGTGCGCCGTCCTCGACTGGCATGTTGTCGAAGACGATAGCGACATCATCAGCATCGCGCCCCGGGACAAGTCCCGGCCTTCCATCGATGTGATCGCAGTGCCCGAGAGCAAGAAGGTCAAGAACCGGCTGCACTTCGACCTGCGGGCTGACGGTGTATCCACCGCCGAGGAGCTGGAACGCCTGCTCGCCCTCGGGGCGCGGCGCACGGACGTGGGCCAGGGCCCGGACGTGAGCTGGGTGGTACTGGCTGATCCCGAGGGCAACGAGTTCTGCCTGCTGTCCAGAACAGTCCAGGACGTCGAAGACTGAGGAATCGTGAGTGAGCCCTGGGCCGCTTACAGCAACGCAAAAGTGCCGCCGTCGGGTCTCACAACCCGACGGCGGCACTCGTACAACTGCAGCAACCGCCCCTAGGACAGCTTGGCTGGCAGCGTCGTGGGCTTGAACGACGGCCTCGTGGCCTCGTAAGCGGTGATGTCTTCCTCGTGCTGCAGGGTCAGGCCGATGTCGTCGAGCCCCTCAAGCAGGCGCCAGCGGGTGTAGTCGTCGATTTCGAACGGCGCGACCACGTTGCCGCATTCGACCGTTTTGGAGACCAGGTCAACCCTGACCTCGGTGCCGGGAGCGTTTTCCAGCACTTTCCAGATCAGTTCGATGTCGTCCTGCGCCAGTTCGGCGGCCAGTAATCCCTGCTTGCCCGAGTTGCCGCGGAAGATGTCCGCGAAGCGGGAGGACAGCACGGCCTTGAAGCCATAGTCCTTCAGCGCCCAGACGGCGTGCTCGCGTGAGGAGCCCGTGCCGAAGTCCGGTCCGGCGACCAGAACGGAGCCGGCGCTGAACGGTTCCTGGTTCAGGATGAACGCCGGGTCCTTGCGCCAGGCCGAGAACAGTGCGTCCTCGAACCCTGTCCGGGTGATGCGCTTGAGGTAGACGGCGGGGATGATCTGGTCAGTGTCGACGTTGCTCTGGCGCAGCGGGACACCGATTCCGGTGTGGGTGGTGAACTTTTCCATGGCGGATCCTTCGTGGCTGTGTGGATCGGTGCAGTCGGGGTGGGCGCTACACCGAGGCGGAACGGCGGCCAGCGGATGCGGACACAGGGTCCAGGTCCGACGGCGAGCTCAGCGTGCCGCGGACCGCCGTCGCCGCTGCCACGACGGGCGAGACGAGGTGGGTGCGTCCGCCCTTGCCCTGGCGTCCTTCGAAGTTGCGGTTGGATGTGGAGGCGCAACGCTCCCCCACCTCCAGCTGGTCCGGGTTCATGCCCAGGCACATTGAGCAGCCGGCAAAGCGCCACTCCGCACCGAAGTCGGTGAAGACTTTGTCCAGTCCCTCGGCCTCTGCCTCGAGCCGGACGCGGGCGGAACCGGGCACCACCAGCATCCGGATGTCCGGGTCCTTGGTCCGGCCGCGGATGATGTCCGCCGCCGCCCGGAGGTCCTCCATCCGGGAGTTGGTGCAGGAGCCCAGGAATACGGTATCGACCCGGATGTCCTTCATTGGCGTGCCGGCTTCAAGGCCCATGTACTGCAGCGCGCGTTCCGCGGCGGCCTTGGCGTTCTCGTCGCCGAAGTCAGCGGGCGAGGGCACCTTGGCGGACAGGGAAACACCCTGGCCCGGGTTGGTCCCCCACGTCACGAACGGTTCCAGCGTGTCGGCGTCGAGGTCCACCTCGGCGTCGAACGTCGCGTCGTCGTCGGTCCGCAGCGTGTTCCAGTATTCGACGGCGGCGTCCCAGTCCGCGCCCTGGGGCGCGTGCGGGCGGCCGTGCATGTAGTCGTAGGTGGTCTGGTCCGGGGCGACCAGTCCGGCGCGGGCGCCGGCCTCGATGGACATGTTGCAGATGGTCATCCGGGCTTCCATCGACAATGCCCGGATCGCGGAACCACGGTATTCCAGTACGTAGCCCTGCCCGCCGCCGGTGCCGATCTTGGCGATGACGGCCAGGATGATGTCCTTGGCGCTCACACCGGGGCGCAGCGTGCCCTCAACGTTAATTGCCATGGTCTTGAAGGGCTTGAGCGAGAGCGTCTGGGTGGCCATGACGTGCTCCACCTCGGAGGTGCCGATGCCCATGGCGAGCGCCCCGAAAGCCCCATGGGTTGACGTGTGCGAGTCGCCGCAGACCACGGTCATGCCGGGCTGGGTGAGGCCCAGCTGCGGGCCGACCACGTGCACGATCCCCTGCTCGGCGTCACCCAGGGAGTGCAGGCGGACGCCGAACTCCTTGCAGTTGTTCCGCAGGGTCTCGATTTGGGTCCGGCTGGTGAGGTCCGCGATTGGCTTGTCGATGGCCAGCGTGGGAGTGTTGTGGTCCTCGGTGGCGATGGTGAGGTCCGGCCGGCGCAGCTTGCGGCCGGCGAGCCGCAGGCCCTCGAAAGCCTGCGGGGACGTCACCTCATGCACGAGGTGGAGGTCAATGAAGAGGAGATCCGGCTGGGCGTTGGCGCCTTCGCCGTCCCCCTTGCGCACCACGTGTGCGTCCCAGACTTTCTCGGCCAATGTCTTTGCCACGGCCTGCTCCCTTCACTGCTGTTTTGCCGCGTGACTGTCTCTATCGCTTCGCGACGGTCCCGTTCCGGCTGGTTGTTGATCTCCACTGAATCAGCACTGCCGTCAAATATGCCAGCGCAATGATTTGCATCTCAGATATTGAGACGGCAATATCATTACATGGACAATTCTAGTGGCGTCGGCGTCATCGATAAAGCGGCCCATGTACTCGACGCGCTCGAGGCCGGCCCCACCACCCTGGCGCAGCTCGTTGCGGCCACCGGGCTCGCGCGGCCTACGGTGCACCGCCTCGCGCTGGCGCTCGTCCACCACCGCCTGGTGAGCCGCGACATCCAGGGCCGCTTCGTGCTCGGCAGCCGGCTGGTCGAACTCGCCTCCGCAGCCGGCGAAGACCGGCTGATCGCTTCCGCCGGTCCGGTGCTGATGCAGCTGCGCGACGCCACCGGCGAGAGCGCCCAGATCTTCCGCCGCCAGGGCGACTGGCGCGTCTGCGTCGCCTCCGCCGAGCGGCCCATCGGCCTCAGGGACACCATCCCGGTCGGCACCCAGCTCTCCATGAAGGCAGGCTCCGCCGCCCAGGTACTGCTGGCTTGGGAAGACCACGACCGCCTGCTCGAAGGCCTCCAGGCCGCCCGCTTCACGCCCACCGTCCTGGCCGGAGTACGACGCCGGGGCTGGGCACAGAGCCTCGGCGAACGCGAGCCGGGGGTCGCCTCCGTTTCGGCGCCGGTCCGGGGCCCGTCCGGACGGGTGATCGCCGCCGTCTCTATTTCCGGCCCGATCGAACGCCTGACCCGCCAGCCCGGCCGCCTGCACGCCGAGGTGGTCTGCAACGCCGCCCGGGTCCTGACCGAGGCGCTGCGCAAGACCAACGACTAACGCCCCCTGCGCGGGGGAACGCTGGACATCGCAGTTAGGCTGTGGCCATGAACAGCTATGCGGTCTTCCTCCGCGGCGTCAACGTGGGCGGAATCAATATCAAGATGGCCGAGCTCAAAGAGGCCCTCAAGTCACGTCCGTTTTCGGCCGTGAAAACGCTTTTGGCCAGCGGCAACGTGGTGCTGGCCAGTGAGCTTCCGGCGGCCGGCGTGAAAGCCGAGTTCGAGGCCTGCCTCCGGGAGACTTTCGGCTACGACGCCTGGGTGGTGGTGCTGGAAGCCTCCCGGGTTGCCGAACTCGTCGACGCCTGCCCCTACCCGGCGGACGACACCGCGACGCACAGCTATGTCACCCTCTCCTCTGATACCGGGATACTTTCCGAGCTGTTCGACGCCGGCAGCGCCCTCGAGGGGGTGGAGCTGACGCGGCTGGGGCCCGAGGCCGTGGCGTGGCTGGCTCCCGCCGGCGGCACCCTCGACAGCCCCTTCAGCAAGCTCTCCGCCAAGGCCAAGTACAAGGCCAGCACCACGACGCGCAACCTGAGGACCCTGGTCAAGGTCCGCGACGCCGCTGAACTCCTGGCGACTGGCTGGGCGGCTGACTGTCTGAGCGGCGTCAGCCTGCCGCGGATTTCAAGGCGGCATTGAAGGACTTGAGCCTGCTGATCTCCAGTTCCACCGGATCCACCACCAGTTCCTCCGCGACGGCGGCGACCGCGGCCTGGAGCCGCTTCCTGGCGGCCGCCGCACGGGCGCGCGCCGCGGCGCCGGCAATGAATCTTGCTGCGAGGGCCAGCACGATGCCCAGCAGCACTCCCCCGGCCACCATGATGGTGGGGACGGGCCAGCCCTCGATTCGCGGAATCTCCGGCACGGGCAGCTGGAAGTAGCCCAGCGCGGCCAGCACCCCCAGCCAGCCCAGGCCGCCGAGCGCAACGAGCAGCCCCAGCCACTGGACCACGTTGAAGGCGGTCCACCACCAGGAACTGCGCCCGGCTTTAAGATCAGTGCCGGCGATCGCCTGGTCCAGAGCGTCCGGTAGCTGCTCTCTCCCCTCGCGGGCGGCACCGCGGATGACCGCGCGCCAGGGCCCCGGCGCGCCGTCGGACGCGGCGTCGGCAAACTCCCGCACGGCGGCGTCGGTGCGGGCCCGCTCCGGGGCCCCGGCCGGCGGCAGCGAGGTACGGTTCAGCTCCGGGCGCGCCTGGGTCCGTCGCAGGTTCAGCCGCCGCAGCGGATCGGGCCGGAACCGGACCAGCCAGCGCGTCACCGGCCAACCGGTGCGGCGCGTTGCCTCCTGCCGGTAGGACCGTGCCACGGCATCTACCACCAGCGGCACGTTCGCGGCGACGGCCAACTCCCCGGCCAGCCGCTCCCGGGTGGTTCCCTTGACGCCCGCAGCCTCGCCCGCACCCGAAGCCTCGGCAAGCCGCGCGGAGGCCCTGTCGACATCCGCGGCGAGCCTTTGCGAGAGCGCCAGCCGCTGCATGACCACCTGGCGGATGGCGGCCCGGACCTTGTCCACGCCGGTGCCGACAACGGCCGAGGCGCCCAGCACCTGGACTTTGCCCAGGCCGTCCCGCGCCAGGATGCCCTTCAGGGATTCCAGCACCGGCCGGACCTCATGTTCGGGCAGGCGGTCCACCTGGTTGAGCACCACGAGTGTGACGGCCGCGTGCGAGGCCAGCGGGGCCAGGAAGTCAATGTGCACCGCGGCGTCGGCGTACTTTTGTGGATCCAGCACCCACACCAGGACGTCCACGAGGCCCACCATGCGCTGCACGATCTCCCGGTTTTCGGCGCGGGTCGAGTCGAAGTCCGGCAGGTCCAGCAGAATCAGCCCGGTGGTCTCGTCGGCGAATCCGGGGACCGCCGCGGCGTGGTGCCGGGTACGGACGTCCAGCCAGTCGAGAAGTCCGTCGCTGCCCTCGGCACCCCAGATGCCGGCCAACGGCTCGGAGGTGGTGGGGCGCCGTGCCGCTGCGGTCGCGATTTCTTCGCCGCTGACAGCGTTGAAGAGCGATGATTTGCCGCTGCCGGTCGCGCCGAAGAAGCCCACCACGGTGTGGTCAGCCGAGAGCGAGCGGCGGGAACTCGCCCGTTCCAGGACCCCGAGCACCTCGGCCAGGGTCTCCTCGGGCAGGGCGCCCGCGGCGAGCTCCCGGGCCTCGTTGAGGGCCTCCAGCCGGCGGTGCAGCTGCGAGGCCTGCTTGGCGGCGGTGTGGCGGTTCATGCCGAGGCCGCCAGCCGGCCGAGCGCAGCGGCCTGCTCCGCGAGGATCGCCGGAGGCACTCCGTCGGGCACCTCCAGCCGTGCCAGGAAGCGCTGCTGCTCTGCCTGCAACAGCCGCCGGCAGCGCACCTGCAGATCCTCGCGCGCCGTCTTAGCCAGCCGGCGTACCGCATCCTCGCCGAAGACGGCTTCAAGCACGCGCTGGCCCACGACGGCGGTTCCGCCGGCCACACCGATCTCCAGGCCGGTCAGGCCCGCGGTCATCGAGAAGACCACGATCATCAGTGCCGCGCCGAGACCGTTGATGCCAAAGGAGAGCCAGCGTGCCTGGCTCCGTTTGCCTTGGCCTTCGGTCCGGATCAGCTCCATCAGGCTGCCTTGCCAGGCCCGGATCTCGGCGGCCACGGCGTCGGCGAAGCCCTCGCTGGTGCCGGAGAGGTCGTCGGTGCCCAGAAGTTGGCGGCCGGCCGGGTCGGAGCGCCAGCGCTGGTCGGCGTCTTCGGCGGCGTTGGCGGCCTCGTCAAGGATGACAGCCTGCAGGCCTGTTTCGATCGCAGTTTCCACCCGCACGGCCGGGGTGGGTTCGCCCCGGAAGAAGGCGCCCATCCGGTCCCGCAGCCGGCCTATGTTCTGCTCCATGACGCGGAAGAACTCGCCGGTGCCCACAAAGTCCTGCCAGCGGGCAAGGACTTCACCGCGCAGCAGGGCGCCGTCGCGGGTTGCGTCGAGGATCCGGCCGACGGCGTCCTCGTACGCGCTGCTGGCGTCCGTGGCCAGCAGCCCGGCAGCGCGGTGCTGGGCGGCCACAGCGTCCGCGACGGCCTCGACCCGGCCGCCCAGCGCCTTGACCGTGCCGTTGAGCGTCCGGCGGGCAATCGCCGCGCGGCCGGCCGCGTCGGCGGCAAGTTCCTGGAGCCAGCTGCGCAGCGGCGCGACGGCGTCGACGGGCAGCATCCCCATGGCGTCCAGCGCCACCTCGGGCACGACGAAGAGCCGCGCGGAACCCAGGCCTTCGCGGCTGAGCATGGCCTGGAGATCCGCGCTGACCTCCTCCTCTGCCGCCGCCGGCACGCGGTCAAGAACGATGGCCACCATGATGTCGCGAGAGGCGGCGTCCAGCAGCAGGCGCCAAGGGACGGCGTCGGCGTAGCGGTTGGCAGTGGTGACGAACACCCACAGGTCGGCGGCCGCGAGGAGCTGACCGGCGAGCCGGCGGTTGTCATCCGAGATGGAGTCGACGTCGGGGGCATCCAGCAGAGCGATGCCTTGCGGGACGGCCGGGTCCGCGGCGAGCACCAGGGAGGTGACGGCGGCGGCGTCCGGGGTGGGGCCCGCCTGATGTGCGGGCAGCGGCGCGGCGACCACCGTTCCGCGGATTCGGCTCAGGCTCGGCAGCACGCGCTGGTCCTCGAACCATTCGGCGTCGCCGGGGTGGTGCAACAAAATGGGCTGGCGGGTGGTCGGGCGGATCGCCCCTGCCCGGGTCACCGGGTGGCCCACCAGGCCGTTAACCAGCGTGGACTTGCCCGCGCCGGTTGAACCGCCGACGACGGCGAGCAACGGCGCATCCAGGCTGCGGTAGCGGGGCAGGATGTAGTCATCCAGCTGGGCCAGGACCTGGCGGATGTCGAGCCGCGCGGTATCGGCCCCGGGCAACGCCAGGGGCAACGACACCGTGGACAGTTCCCGCCGCACAGCCTCAAGCAACTCGACGGCGGCGCCCTGGCTTGCGGCGGGGGTCTGCGGTCCGGGGAGGCCGGTGCTTTCGTTGGAGCTCACTGCATCATCATGCCAGTTGGGCCGGGCGGGGCACGGCCGCCGGCGTCCAGGAGGTTGGTCGCGGCAACGGAAAACGGCCCCGGGCTGATGCCCGGGACCGTTTCGATGGTGACCCCAGCGGGATTCGAACCCGCGTTACCGCCGTGAGAGGGCAGCGTACTAGGCCGCTATACGATGGGGCCAGGTACTTTCCAAACAGCATCTCTGCCGTTCAAGCCAAGTCAGTATTTCATAAACTCGGCGCGGGTTCCAAATCGGCCAGGCCGCTTTGGAACCCCTGATTCACCGCGGAAAACCGCGGATTATTCAGAGCTGGGATACCAGGACTCGAACCTAGAATGACGGTACCAGAAACCGTAGTGTTGCCAATTACACCATATCCCAATGGAACCTTCGGGCCGGTTCCGCAGGTCGAAACCCGCGCTCCCAGCGCCTCAGCACGAGTAATTACTTTACCCGAGAGTTTTCCCTTGCACAAATCGGTGGCGCCGCCTCGGCCCGCACCGCCGCCAGCACCCCCTCCCGACCCTTCCAAGCGTCGCTTTTTGGGATTCCTCCGCAAAAACCCTTGCCAATCCGGCTCCGCCAAGTTTACGCTCGGTAAGTTACCAACGAGTAACAACCCCCTCCCCCACTCAATTGCGGGCAGAATAACGGCCAATTTTGGATGTTAGCTGCATCACAGTTGCGGGGGGCCGGCAGCAGAGCCGTTGCCGGCGAGATCGTCGAGAGGAACAACCCGTGTCACAGAGTCGTGCCGCTACCGTCCCAACCCGCACCCGGGCGCAACAGATCGCCATCGCCATCCTGGCCCTCCTGCTGATCGCGCTACTGGGGTTCTACACCCTGGTAACCGGACGCATCACGGACGGATCCGCGAGGCTCAATGACGGGGCCGGACTGGCCTCTGCCGGGGCACAGCAGTTGAAGGATGGCGCAGGCAAACTTGCCACCGGCGCCGGACAGGCCGACGTTGGCGCCGGCAAACTCTCGGAGGGCGCCGCGAAGATCCAGGTCGGGATCGCGGACAAGCTCGCCCCCGGCGCGGAGAAGCTGCAGGCCGGAGCCCAAAGCCTCGCCACCGGGGCCGTCAAGATCCAGACGGACGTCAACAACAAACTGGCACCCGGCGTCTACAAGGTGGACGACGGCGCGCAGAAGCTTGCCGCCGGGGCGGTGCAGCTCTCCGCCGCCCTGACGCCCACCGCTTCCGGCACGGCGCCGAACAACCTCGCCGACGGCGCCACCCAGCTCGACGCCGGGGCGGCCAAACTGGCCGACGGGACCGGCCGCCTCGCTGCCGGCGCCACTCAGTTGAAAGCCGGGACCGACCAGCTGAAGGCGGGTACCAACCAGCTGAAGGGCTACCGCGGAGCGAACAACAATCCTGAAGCCGGCACCGGAACCGCCGCGCTGGCCCAGGCGCTTGAGCTGCTGCAGGCGGCCGCCAACGACCCGGTCCAGGGGCTCGTGCCGCTGGCAGTGGTCAAGGACAAGATTGCGAAGATCCTCGCCGGCGCCCAGCGGCTGGATGCCGGCGCGTCCCAGCTCCAAGGCGGCGCGGGCCGGCTCCAGTCCGGCGCCGGCCAGCTGGAGGCCGGGAGCGCCCAGTTGAACACCGGAGCGGGCCAGCTCCACGCCGGAACCGGGAAGCTGACGGCCGGATTCGCCACCCTGGCCGGCAAACTCAACAGCCGCGATCCCAACAGCCCCGGCGTCGTCCTGGGCACCGAACTGCTGGCCGCCGGCACAGCCAAGATCCGGGTCGGCATGGACGGCGTTCCGGGCGATCCCGAACACCCCGGCCTGCTCAAGGCCACCGCCAGGATGACTGATGGAACCTCCCGGCTGGCGGACGGCACGCAGGCGCTGCACACCGGAATTGCCGGGGACCCCGCGGATCCGGCCAACCCCGGCCTGCTGAAGGGCTCCACGGCCCTCGCCAGCGGAGCATCGCAGCTCTCCGAGGGCAGCACCAAGCTGGCCTCGGGCTCCACCCAGCTGTCCACCGGCGCCGGCAAGCTCGCCGACGGGAACGCCCGGCTGGCGGCAGGCACCGGAACGCTGTACTCCAGCGCAGCTGCGGTGTCGCCGTCGAACATGATCAAGGCTGACGTGGCAGTGGCCCTGGGTCTCGTGGCGCTCCTCGGACTGGGCGCTGTGGGCGCCTACCTGGCGCTGCGGAACCGGCGACTGGCACAGGAACGGCGTCTCGCGCAGGAAGCGGCTTAGCCCGTCACGCAGACGGCCCCGCCGGAGGATTGGATCCTCCGGCGGGGCCGTTTTGTTGTGGCGACAGGCGCCGGCAAGCTCACGCCAGCAGCTCCAGCAGCGAACCGATCTCGCGCCCGGAGAAGCCTGCGGCGGGCTCCCCGCCGCGGTTCAGCCACACGCCCAGCAGGCCCGCCGCCGTCGAGCCTTCCGCGTCGAGAAGCCGGTTGTCGCCGACATACAGCGTTTCGCCGGCCCCGGTTCCGAGCCGGCGCACCCCTTCGAGGTAGATCGCGGGATCCGGCTTGGGCACGCCGACCGTGTCCGTGCCCACGAGGACGCCGATGCGCCCCAGCCCGGCGGCGTCCAGCTTCACCCGCTGGTAGTCGTGCACATTGTTGCTCACCGCCCCGTACGGAACTCCGGCGGCGTCGAGCGCGTCCAGCAGCGGTGCCACGTCGTCAAAGGCACGGATGTAGCTGTGCTGGCGGCTGGCGTAGGAGCTCACCCAGTGGTGGGCCTGCTCGCCCTCCTCGAGTTCGACGCCGAAGTGCCCCAGCGCGGCCCGGCCGCGCAGCAGCCGTTGTTCGTTGAAGCTCAGTTCGCCGGCCAGGTAGCGGTCGTAGAAATGGGTCGTCTCCCGCGTGAAGATCCGCCCGAACCGCTCCCAGCCGGCCTCGTCGAGACCGGGAAGGAGGTGCTCGCTGACATCCCGCAGGGCGGTCGTCATCGCGAACTCGAGGTCCACGAGGGTGTCGTCGATGTCGAATAGCACCCCGCGGATGCCGTCCAGACCGGCGGCGAGGATCCCGCTCCCGGACCCGGACCCGCCGTTCATCAGCCGCGGAACGCGCGCAGGCGGGCCAGGGACGAATCCTTGCCCAGGATGACCATGGACTCGAACAGCGGCGGCGAGATCCGGCGCCCGGAGATGGCCGTGCGGACCGGGCCGAACGCCAGGCGCGGTTTCACGCCCAGGCCTTCCACCAGGGCCTCCTTGAGGGCGGCCTGGATGTTGTCCGCGGTCCAGTCGGCCACGGGTTCCAGCGCTGCCAGGGCCGCGTCGAGCACCTCGGTCAGGTTCTCCGGGAGGCCCTTGCGGGCGTCGTCGGCGACGTCGATCGCGTCGTCGGCCTTGAACAGGAAGGCCAGCATCTCAGGCGCTTCGCCGAGCAGCGAGATGCGCTCCTGGATCAGCGGCGCTGCTTCCGCGAGGATCTCCTCCTCACGGGCGCTCAGCTGCTCCCCGACCAGGCCGGCGGACTGCAGGTAGGGAACCAGGCGGCCGCGGAAGTCCTCCGGGTCCAGCATGCGGATGTGCGTGCCGTTAATCGCTTCGGCCTTCTTGATGTCGAAGCGGGCCGGGTTGGCCAGCACGTCATTGACGTCGAAGTTTTCGATCAGCTGTTCAACGGTGAAGATGTCCTCGTCCGCGGAGAGGCTCCAGCCCAGCAGGGACAGGTAGTTCAGCAGGCCTTCGGGAATGAAGCCGCGGTCCCGGAGCAGGAAGAGGTTGGACTGTGGGTCGCGCTTGGAGAGCTTCTTGTTGCCCTCGCCCATGACGTACGGCAGGTGCCCGAAGACCGGCAGGTAGCTGGCGACGCCGATCTCCATGAGCGCGCGGATCAGGACGACCTGGCGGGGCGTGGAGGAGAGCAGGTCCTCGCCGCGCAGCACGTGCGTGATACCCATCAGGGCGTCGTCGACCGGGTTGACCAGGGTGTAGAGCGGCGAGCCGTCGGCACGGACGATCACGTAGTCGGGGATGCTGCCGGCCTTGAAGGTGATCTCGCCACGGACCATGTCGGTGAAGGTGACGTCCTCGTCGGGCATCCGCACGCGCAGTACGGGCTTGCGGCCCTCGGCCTTGAACGCAGCGAGCTGTTCCTCGGACAGGTTCCGGTCGAAGTTGTCGTAGCCCAGCTTGGGGTCGCGGCCGGCGGCGCGGTGGCGGGCTTCGACTTCCTCCGGGGACGAGTAGCACTCGTAGGCGTAGCCGGCCTCCAGGAGCTTGGCCACGACGTCCTTGTAGAGGTCCAGGCGCTGGGACTGGCGGTACGGCTCGTGCGGGCCGCCCACTTCCACGCCCTCTTCCCAGCTGATGCCGAGCCACTTGAGCGCCTCGAGCAGCTGCTGGTAGCTCTCCTCCGAGTCGCGTGCCGCGTCCGTGTCCTCGATGCGGAACACGAAGGTGCCCTTGGTGTGCTTCGCGTGGGCCCAGTTGAAGAGGGCCGTGCGGATCAAGCCGACGTGCGGGGTGCCGGTCGGCGACGGGCAGAACCGGACGCGGACCGGGGTTTCGGCGGTGACTTCACGGGTCATTTCCGTGGTGGCGGTGCTGGAGGCGGCGTCGGGCGCAGAAGGAGTAGTCATAGTGGTACCAACTTTACCGCGTGCCCGCCGTCGGATTCCGCTGCGGAAACGGACAGCCGCACCGTGGGTCCACGGTGCGGCTGTCCGAAATCGGCGCGGTTTTGTTCCGCGCTGGGCGGTTAGCGGCGGACTACCGGGTTGGAGAGGCGGCCGATGCCCTCGATCTCGACCTCGAACCGGTCTCCTGCCTTGACCAGGCCGACGCCGGCCGGGGTGCCGGTCATGATGACGTCGCCGGGGAGCAGGGTGAAGGCCTGCGAGACGATGGAAACGAGTTCGCGGACGCCGCGGATCATCTGGCTGGTGCTGCCGTCCTGGCGGAGCTCGCCGTTAAGCCGGCCCTGGATCTGCAGGTCCTCGGTGTCCAGTTCGGTCTCGATCCACGGCCCCAGCGGCGCCGAGGTGTCAAAGCCCTTCGCCCGTGCCCACTGCAGGTCGGTCTTCTGGACGTCCCGGGCGGTGAGGTCGTTGCCGCAGGTGTAGCCGAAGACGACGTCGTCGACGCGCTCCTCCGGGACGTCCTTGCAGATCCGGCCGATCACGACGCAGAGCTCGGCTTCGAAGGAGACCTCCTCGGAGAACTCCGGCAGGATGATTGGATCGTTGGGCCCGATCACCGAGGTGTTGGGCTTGAGGAAGAGCAGCGGCTGCGCCGGCACCTCGTTGCCGAGCTCGCGGGCGTGTTCCACAAAGTTGCGCCCGACGCCGATGACCTTGCTGCGCGGGATGATCGGGGCGAGGAGGCGGACGTCCTCCAGCTTGTGCTTGACGGCGGTCCGCTCCACACCGTGGAAGAAGGGGTCACCATTGATGACAGTGACTTCCTCACTGCCGGGCTGGCCCTCAACAATGCCGTACATGGGATCAGAATCGACTACAAACCGGGCGATACGCATGGTTCCTAGCGTACCGTCTCAGGCGGCAAGCCCCGGGCTGCGCGATTCAGGAGGGGCCACGTGAGCGCAGGTAATCGAGTTGGGCGGCGACGGACAGTTCCGCCGCGGGCCGGACAGCCGGGTCGACGGCGGCGTAGACGGCGTCGGCCACTTCTTCGACGCCCGCCTCCGCTCCGAGCCCGGCGAGGGCGGCGCGGATCTGGGCCAAGCGGTCCTGCCGGTGGTCCCGGTAGGCGCGGACGATGCTGTCCAGCGCCGGAAGCATGGGGCCGTGGGCGGGCAGGACGGTGGCCGGACCCAGGCTTTCCAGCCGGTCCAGGGACTCGAGGTAGTCCCCCAGCTTGCCGTCGGGGTAATCCAGGACGGTGGTGCCGACGCCTAAGATCGTGTCCCCGGTGAGGACGGCGCCGTGGGCTCCGTCCTGGGGCAGGTGGAAGCAAACCGAGTCGGAGGTGTGGCCAGGTGTCGCCAGCACACGGATTTCCACCCCGGCGGCATGCAGCACCTCGCCCTCCCGAAGCGGCTCTCCCCCGTGGCAGTGTGCGGGGTCTGCGGCGCGGACGGGGGCTCCGGTGAGTTCGGCGAAGCGTGCCGCGGCCGCGGTGTGGTCGGCGTGGCGGTGCGTAATGAGGATCAGTTCGACGGCGCCGTACTGGGTCAGTTCGCGCAGGTGGTCTTCGTCGAGGGGTCCCGGATCCACCACCACGACGCCGGCCGAGCCGGGGGCGGCCACGACGTAGGAGTTGGTGCCGTGCAGGCTCATCGGACCCGGGTTCGGGGCAAGGCGGAACCGCGTCAGCTCGGTGCTGCGGACCAGGGCGCGGGCATCATCGGGAATCACTCTTCCATCTTCCCACCGGGGACGCTCAAAGGAGCAGCAGGACGACAATGACGGCGGGCAGAAGGGCCTCGGCGAGGGCGCTGGCCCAGAGCCGGCGCTCGGACAGGACCAGAATGATGCCCAGCAGGACGTGGCCGACGGCGGTGAATAACAGGAGGGTTCGGCCGGCCGCCGGCTCCGCACCGGTCAGCATGAGCGCACCGATAATCGCGCCCACGCCCCAGATCATGTTGTAGAAGCCGAGGTTGAAGGTCCACATCCGCACCGCCGCGACGTCTTCCGGTTCGATCAGGAAGAGCCGGTAGAACCGCTGTTCACGGAAGAAAAACGACTCCAGGATGCCGACGGCGATCAGGACGATCCCGAAAACGATGCCCAGAACCTGTATCAGCCCAGTCATGGCTCCAGTGTGGCGCTGCGGCCGGCAGGAAAACAGGGACTTCCGGACCTTAAGGGTGTGTTGGCTGGCGGCCGCAAACTGCGGCGGCCCGCACCCGAAGGTGCGGACCGCCGTCGTACTTGTTGCTGCGGGCTACGCCAGGCGGGTCAGCCAGCCGTGCGTGTCCTCCACGGTCCCGGTCTGGATGCCGAGCAGCTGCTGGCGGATGGCCATGGTGGTCTCGCCGGCCTTGGCGTCCTCGGAGCCGATGAACTCGGTATCGTCCTTGAGCACGCCGATCGGGGTGATGACGGCTGCGGTGCCGCAGGCGAAGACCTCGGTGATCTCGCCGGAGGCGACGCCGTCGCGCCACTCATCCAGGGTGATCTTGCGCTCGGTGACCTCGCGGCCCATGTCCCGGGCGACCTGCATCACGGAGGAGCGGGTGACGCCCTCCAGGATGGTCCCGGACAGCGCGGGGGTCACCAGCGAGCCGTCCTTCATCACGAAGAAGACGTTCATTCCGCCGAGTTCCTCGACGGCGTTGTCGTTGAACTGGTCCAGGAACAGGACCTGCTTGCAGCCGTGCGCCTCGGCTTCCTGCTGCGCAATGAGGGAGGCTGCATAGTTGCCGCCGCACTTGGCGGCGCCGGTGCCGCCGCGGCCGGCACGGGCGTATTCGCGGGAGATCCAGATGGAAACCGGCTTCAGTTCGCCGCCGAAGTAGTTGCCGGCCGGAGAGGCGATGACGCGGAACGACACTTCGCGGGCAGCCCGGACGCCCAGGAAGGCCTCGGTAGCGATCATGAAGGGGCGCAGGTAGAGGGCCTCGCCGTCGCCGGAAGGGACCCATTCCCGGTCCACGGACACGAGCTCGCGGATGGCGGTAAGGAAGTATTCCTCCGGAAGCTCCGGGAGGGCGAGCCGGCGCGCAGACTTGTTCAGGCGCGCGGCGTTTGCTTCGGGCCGGAACGTCCAGATGGAGCCGTCGGCGTGGCGGTAGGCCTTGAGCCCTTCGAAGATCTCCTGGCCGTAGTGAAGGACCGCTGCGGAAGGATCAAGCATGATGGGACCGTAGGGTTCGATCCGCGGATCGTGCCAGCCGCCTTTGCCCTCGGCGTCGACGCTGTAGTCGACGATCGCGGTGTGGTCGGTGAAATGGTCGCCGAATCCCGGGTTGGCCAGGATGGCTGCACGCTCTTCAGCGGACTTCGGGGTTGCCGAGAGCCGCTGGCTGAATTCGACGCCATGGGCAGTCTGGGTCATGGTTCCTCCACGGTCGGCTGCCTGGTGTATGAACGTGGTTCATCCTCGGACCACGGCAGCATTTTGGTGATTCGCAACAAGCTTACGCCCGGGTGTCAGAGGGCGGCGGCGATCGCGTCGCCGATGGCGGCGGTGCTCCGGTAACTGCCGTCCCGGCTTTCGACGTCGGCGGCCACGGCCGCCTCGATCTTCCGTGCCGCAGTTGCGTAGCCCAGGTGGTCCAGCAACAGCGCTGCGGACAGGATGGCCGCGCTGGGGTCGGCCTTCTGCTGGCCGGCAATGTCCGGCGCCGATCCGTGGACCGGCTCGAACATGGACGGCGCGGTGCGGTCCATGTTGATGTTGCCCGAGGCTGCGAGGCCGATGCCGCCGGTGATAGCGGCGGCAAGGTCGGTGAGGATGTCACCGAAGAGGTTGTCCGTGACGATGACGTCGAAGCGCGCCGGGTCGGTGACCATGAAGATCGTGGCAGCATCCACGTGCAGGTAGTCGTGGCTGACCTCGGGGAATTCCTGCGCCACTGCTTCCACGGTCCGCTTCCAGAGGTGCCCGGCGAAGACCAGGACGTTGTGCTTGTGCACCAGGGTCAGCTTCTTGCGCGGGCGCTCGTTGGCGCGGCGGAAGGCATCCCGGACCACACGCTCCACACCGTGGGCGGTGTTCAGCGAGACCTCGGTGGCGACCTCGTGCGGGGTGCCGGCCCGCAAAGTCCCGCCGTTGCCGACGTAGGGCCCCTCGGTGCCTTCACGGACCACGATGAAGTCGATGTTGCCCGGGTTCGCGAGCGGGCTGCCGACGCCGGCATACAGCCTGGAGGGGCGCAGATTCACGAAGTGGTCCAGGCTGAAGCGCAGCTTGAGCAGCAGTTCGCGTTCGATGATCCCGGAGGGGATCCGGGTGTCGCCGGGGGCGGCTCCCACGGCGCCGAAGAGAATGGCGTCCCGGGTACGGAGGTCGGCGAGGGTTTCCGCCGGCAGCGTCTCCCCCGTCTCCAGCCAGTGCTGGGCGCCGAGCTGGTAGTGGGTCTGCTTCAGGTCGATGCCTTCGGCGGCGGCGGCCTTCTCCAGGACCTTTAGTGCCTCGGCGGTAACTTCCGGGCCAATGCCGTCGCCGGGGATGACTGCGAGATCAATCGTGGATGCGCTCATGTTTTCAGGGTAGCCAAGGCATCCACATGCTGGTCAAATTGTCTCAATATTCGGAAGAGCGGCGGGGAATCCTCAGCCGGCCGCAACCGGGGACGCGACCACGGTCACGTTCTTTCCCCAGAGGTCCCCGGTATAGCAGGAAATCAGGACCAGTCGATTGGGGACGACGGACCAGATGGGGCTGTCCTTCAGGCCCGATTTGAGGTAGGTGGTCACGGAATCCACCTTGTAGGTGATGACGCCGGTGGCCGTCTGTACCGTCAATTTGTCGCCGGGTGCGGCCATCGTGCTCAGGTGGTTGAAGGGCGCGTCGACGCCCTGCCAGCTGTGGCCGACGACGTAGGTGGTGTTTGTCGACCCGACACCTGGCACGCCGAAGGGGGTGAGCCAGTAGCCGTCCATGGTTTCGGGAGGAACGATGCTCTGGCTTGCAGCTTCACTCTGGCTGGGCTGCAGGGGATGAATCACCACGTCCATCCGCGCTGCGGGATAGGAAATGCGCTGCGGGGCGGCCGCAGCCGGGCCCGGCGCCGGCGGGGCGGTGCGTCGGACGGCCGCCTTGGGGGCTGCTTTTTGTGGAGCAGACGAGGTGGGTCCAGGGGCGGACGGAACCGGGCTTTGCGCTGCTGCGGTGGCCGTAGGAATGGGTCCCGCTGCGGGCCCGGCGGCGCCGCTACCTCCGGCATTGAGACCGAAGGCCGCGTAGACGAGCCACGCCGCCAGCAGCCCAACGATGCAGGCGACCAGCACCAGTTTGTCCCGGCCACCCAGCAGCAGTCCACGCGGTGCCGTCTCGACGGAATGATCGGCATTACGGCGAAGGGCCATGAGAGCTCCTGGTGCAGTGCTTGCTCGAGGGCAGTAGCTGTGCGGGCCGGCTGCACAACGGCAACCGGCCCGCATCTTTCCTTAGCTGTTGGCGTTACCGCTCCGGACCATGCCCCGGAGCAGGGCCGTTGCGGCCCCCGCTGTCAGGAGTCCGGTCAGCACGGAGAGCCAAAGCGGAATTCCGGCACTGGGAGTGCCGGCCACCGCCGTCTGGACGTTGAAGCCCATGTTGACCACGGGAGCACCCTGGGCCGCGCCGGTCGGCGGTGCCACAGGCTTCGCTGCGGGCGGCGCTGCGGGCTTCACAGCCGGCGGGTTCTTGGGCTCGTGTGCCGGCGGATCCTCACACTCGTCCTTGTCCCACTTGCCCGGCCAGTCGCAGTCATCGCCGTGGTGATGACCCTTGTCGCCCTTGTCCCACTTGTTCGGCCAGTCGGCGCGGTCTCCCCTGTCTCCATGGTCGCTCTTGTCACCGCGGTCGCCCTTGTCCCACTTGTTCTGCCAGTCGGCGCGGTCGGCCGTGTCGCCATGGTCGCCCCTATCCCACCTGCCCGGCCAGCCGGCGTGGTTTCCCTTGTCGCCACGGTCACCCGGCTCGCACTTATCGTCCTTGCCGGGCCAGTTTGCGTGGTCGCCATGGTCGCCCTTGTCGCCGTGGTCGCCGTGCTCGCCATGGTCGCCCTTGTCGCCCGGCTTGTGCGAGCCGTCCGGCTTGTCACCCGGCTTGTCACCCGGCTTGTGCGAGCCGTCCGGCTTGTCACCCGGCTTGTCACCCGGCTGGTGCGAGCCGTCCGGCTTGTCACCCGGCTGGTGCGAATTGTCTGGCGTTCCGCCGTTTGCCGGCGGGTTGGTCACCGGAACGGTCGGAGTCTCTGGAGTCCCGCCGTTGGCCGGCGGATCGGCCACTGGCGGGATCGTCACGGGCCCCGGCAGGGGGTCCGGCTTCTCCGAGTTGTCCGGCGTACCCGAGGCCACGGGCGGGATGGTCACCGGACCCGGCAGCGCATCCGGCGCCCCCGCGTTGTCCGGTGCCCCCGCGATGTCCGGTGCGCCCGGGTTGCCGGGCTGGCCGGAGCCAGGCGCCTGGCCAGGGCCGCCCGTGCCGGGCGAGGATGTCACTTCCCCGCTCCCGGTGTCACCGCCGCCGACAGCAGCGGCGTTGGCCGTGCCCGCTGAACCCAGCAGTGCCAGACCTAAAATCCCCATTGTTGCGATAGTTCGTCTCATTTTTGGTTGCTCCATCACGAGTCGACTTTCGACCTGACGGCACCCAGCGGAGCAACATCGGCGACCGGGTGTGCGAGTCCCCGGCCTGGAACATTGAGGGTGAGTGATGAGTTACTCCCCCAAGGGCTTCATCAGACCGCTAACGCCGTAACCGTATGCCGGGGCAACTCGGAGAGTCCCGAGTAATCTCTGCCCGCTTTCACTCCCGGAGCACCCGTTACGAAAGGGAAACTACTTGGGCGCAAAAAAGCGAGGTGACAGTTCACCGCGGTGTTCCGGGCGAACACTGCCGTGAACTGTCACCTCGCGGGGTGGTGCGGGGGATCAGTTGGGGCTACGCCTCTGCGGGCTCCTCGTACTTGGGAAACACCGGGGCCGGGGCAGGCAACGGCGTCCCGGCCTCGATCGGGGTCTCCAGCGCAGCGAAGTCGCGGGCTTCCCCTTCGGACTGGCCGAGGCTGTCAAGGATGGCCGCGGCCGCCGTCGGCATGACCGGCTGGGCGAGGATGGCGACGATCCGCAACACTTCGAGGGTGACGTACAGAACGGTGTTCATGCGTTCGACGTCGGTCTTCCGCAGCACCCACGGAGCCTGCTCGGCGAAGTAGGCGTTGGTGTCGCCGAGCACGTTCCAGATGGCTTCGAGCGCGCGGCTGAATTCCTGCTTCTCGAACGCTGCGCGGGCGATGCCCAGCAGGCCCATGGCCTGGCCCAGCAGTGCGGCGTCCTCTGCGCTGAAGCCGGCCGGGACCGGGACGCGGCCCTCGCAGTTCTTCGCCACCATGGACAGGGAACGCTGCGCCAGGTTGCCGAAGTTGTTCGCCAGGTCCGAGTTCATCCGACCGACAATCGCGTCGTGGCTGTAGTTGCCGTCAGCGCCGAACGGCACCTCGCGGAGCAGGAAGAAGCGGACCTGGTCCAGTCCGTACTGCGCCACCCAGTCAGCGGGCGCCACCACGTTGCCCAGCGACTTGGACATCTTGATGCCCTGGTTGTGCAGGTGGCCATGGATCATCACACGCTTGGGCAGTTCCAGCCCGGCGGACATCAGGAATGCCGGCCAGTACACGGCGTGGAACCGGGAGATGTCCTTGCCGATCACGTGGACGTCGGCGGGCCAGTACTTCCGGAAGCTCTCCGAACCCGTGTCCGGGAAGCCGACGCCGGTCAGGTAATTGGTCAGCGCGTCGACCCAGACGTACATGACGTGGTCCGGGTTGCCCGGCACCGGCACACCCCATTTGAAGGACGTCCGGCTGATCGAGAGGTCCTCGAGGCCGCCCTTGACGAAACTGATGACCTCGTTGAAGCGGCTGTGCGGGGCGCCGAAGTCCGGGTGGTCCGCGTAGAGGGCCAGCAGCCTGTCCTGATAGGCCGAGAGCTTGAAGAAGTAGCTCTCCTCCTCGGTCCAGGTCACCTCGGTGCCGGTTTCGGAGGCGTAGCGGAGGCCGTCTTCACGGACCTCGGTCTCGTCCTCGACGAAGTAGCGCTCGTCGCGGACCGAGTACCAGCCGGCGTACTTGGAGAGGTAGATGTCTCCGTTGGCTTCCATCCGCTGCCAGAGCGCCTTGGCCGCCTCGTAGTGGTCCGGGTCCGTGGTACGGATGAAGCGGCTGAGCGAGATGCCCAGATCATCGCTCATCTGGCGGAACGCGGCCGAGTTGCGGTCGGCAAGCTCCTTGACCGGGATGCCTTCCTTTTCCGCCGTCTGCTGCATCTTCAGGCCGTGCTCGTCGGTGCCGGTCATGAAGAACACGTCATAGCCGTCCAGCCGCTTGAACCGCGCCATCGCGTCGGTGGCGATGACCTCGTAGGCGTGGCCGATGTGCGGCACGCCGTTGGGGTAGCTGATGGCCGTGGTGATGTAGAACGGGGTTTTTTCGGAAGGCGTCACGTTATTAACCTAGATCAGTTCGGTCAGGGTATCGCTCTGGCGGACAAGTTCGTGGTCGTGTGAAGCGACCAGGACGGCGATGCCGTCCGACGTCGTGTCCTTGAGGATGCTGATGATGCGGTTGGCCGAGGTGCGGTCCAGGCTCGCGGTGGGCTCGTCGACCACCAGCACGCGGGTGCCGAGGATCAAGGCCCGGGCGATTGCGACGCGCTGGCGTTCGCCGCCGGAGAGCTGGGCGGGACGGTGGCGCATGCGCCGGCCCAGGCCGACGAGGTCCAGGAGGTCCTTGGCCATGTCGCGGCGCTGTTCCACTTCGCCGTCGGGGACGGCCGGAAGCAGCACGTTCTCCAGCGCGCTCATGCCGTCAATCAGGGCGCCGCCCTGGTCGACGTACCCGATCAGCGCACGGCGGCGGTCGGCGATTTCGTCGTCGCCCATGGTTTCGAGCGAGTCGCCTTCCCAGAACACCCGGCCCGACGTCGGCAGGGTCAGGCCCGCGCCGACGGTCAGGATGCTGGTCTTGCCCGAGCCGGAGCGGCCGGCGACACAGTGCATTTCGCCGGCGTGCAGCGTCATGTTGAAGTCGTCGACGACGTTGACCGCCTCCGCGCCGCCCTTGCCGCCGCCGTAGTGGATGGTGATGTTGCTCAGTTCCAGCGGTGTGGCGTGGTCCGTGGCCTTCACGATCGTGTTGGCGCGGGTCTGGTGGCCGCCGTTCCCGGTGCTCTCCGGCATCCGGTTCCGGGCCGCCCTGGTCAGGTTCAGCTCGTTAGTCATTGGACCACTTTCGTTGCAATCGGAATCCAGCAAAGTACAGCCACGAGTCCGGCGATTCCGGCCCAGAGTGCGGCATAGGGGGCGAGGAGCAAGCCAATGCCCAGGGCGCCAAGGACACCCAGCGGCACGGCGATGGCTCCCACCATGGCATTTTCGAAGAAGCGGACCTGGCCCAGCATGTCCGGGTTCCAGCCCATCGCCTGCAGGATCCCGAGATACTGGCGCTTGGCCCCCAGTTCGAAGCGTCCGGTGACCATGGTCAACAGCAGGCCCACGGCGACGCCGGACACGCCCAGGATGATGCTCGGCATCGCGATACTGGCCGCGGCCAGTCCGCTGAGGGCGCTGGCGCCCGCGGCACGCGGAATGTCGATCAGCAGCGCGGCGAGTCCGCCCACCGCGGCACCGAAGACGCCGACGGCGACGGCGAGGGAGCCGGTGTTGAACTTGTTGGTGCTCAGCTGCCGGCTGGCGAAGGTCAGCGGCGAATCGACGGGGATGAGCCGTTCATCGTGCTGCGGTTCCTGGTCGATGACCTCCCGGTGCCGCAGCTGCTGCGCCGCGAAGTAGGCGGCGCCGCAGTAGAGGACCAGGACCGAAGCGGAGACGACCGCGGTGGCAGGGTTCCAGCTGAGCAGGCTCAGGGCGATCCCGGCGACGGCCAGCAGTGCCGCGCCGACGCCGAACTCGGCGAGCACCCAGGACCGGATCTTGCGTTGCGTCCAGCCCATGGCCCGGAGCGTTCCGGCCTCGCGGCGGCGCTTGCGGACATAGCTGACGGTGGAGGCGCCGGTGAGCAGGGCGGCCCCGCACAGGGTCAGGAAGAGCAGGGTGAGGTTGGTGCCGGTCAGCGAGCCGGAGACCGCGTCGGCGGCGTCCTGGCGAACCCAGGACTGCTGCACGGTGCCCAGCGGCGACTCCTTGCCGGCGTCGTCCTTGGAGTAGCCGGGCACGAAGATGCTGGCGTCCTCGCGGGCCGAGCCTGCAACCACGGTCGCCTGCAGGCCCATGTCGCGGATCTCGCTGGCAAGCTTCTCGACCTCGGGCTGGGCCTGCTTCCAGCTGCCGTCGACCTTGGCACGGACGCGCACGGCGTCGATCACGGAGGCGTTCTTCTCGTAGCCGCGGGCCGCGGCCAGGCCGTAGTAGTCGGTGATGGCGCCGGCCGACTGGCTGACCAGGCCGGTACCGCTGAGTGAAGGCTTGAGGGCGGTCTTTTCGACGTCCTTGCCGTCGGCGTCCTTGGTCAGGGTGAACGGGGTCGGGTCATAGCCGCCGAGCGGAAGCCGGTTGACGTCGCCGGCCGCTTCCTGGACCTTGGCTGGATCGAAGGTGCCGTAGACCATGGCCAGCGGGGTGGCGGGCTTCTTCCCGGTCGCAAGGTTTTCGCGGTAGGAGCGCTCGTCGACCGGGGTGCGCTGCGTCTGGTCCACCGGGGCGTCGTTGGCGCCCTTCTCCGGCAGCCGGTTGACGGTGACCCAGTCGCCCGGGACCGCGGACTTGTCGACGGCGCCGTTGCCGGCCGTCTTTCCGTCCTTGTACTTGGGCGCGGCGGCGAAGTCGGTGCTCCAGGTCGCGGGGTTGTAGAGGCCCTGGCCGAAGCTGCCGGTGTCGCCGAGCAGCTTGGAGAGGTCCTTGGATCCGGGCCACTCCAGGGCGAACGGGGACTTGGAGACGAAGGGAAGGTAGTCCTTGTCCAGTGAGCGGGTCACGGTGCCGACGTCCTTGGTGACGTTGCCGGCGTCGTCGATTTCCTCGATCTTGACGGAGTACTTGAGGTCAAGGGAGGTGCCGGACCGGACGATCAGCGGAATCGCCTGCGAATCGTCGGTCAGCTGACCGGCGCGCTTGGCCTGCTGGTACTGCGTCATCAGCGGGGCCCAGTACTTCAGCTTGACGCCAAGGAAGTCGGGGCCTTCCTTGAGCTGTTCCATGCTGATGCCGCTGGTGAAGAGGCTTTCGAAGTGGCGGCCGATCGCGCCGGCATTGCGGGCGTCGGCCGGGGGCGCCTTCTCCAGCGGCGCGAGGAAGTCGCCGGAGCCGCCCAGGAGCGCGCGCTCCGAGACCGGATCGACGGCGACGACGGACTCGGTCACCTGCGGGGCCAGCGGCAGCGAAACCGAGAGGTTGAACAGGTTGTGCTCCGAGCCGCCGGCCGGGGCGGGGAACTTGATTCCGGTCTCGCCTTCCGGGCCCGCGATCCGGACGTTCTTGCCGCCGGCCACTTCCTCTTCGATGAGCTTGGCCTTGCCGAGGGAGCCCTCGGCGGTCGTCTTGAACAGGGTCTGATCGGACGTGCCGTCCGACTTCACGGCACTGGCGGTGAGGCGGTATTTCTTGGCCGTGTCGCTCAGGACAGACTCGGCGGCGGGCCACTTGGACGGATCGGTGGCGCTGGGGTCACCGGCGGTGCCGGCCAGTCCGGCGTTGTAGCCGAGGTAGTCGGTAGCGTCGAGGCGCGGGGTTTCGAGGTTCTGCGAGACCCGGGAAACGAGGCTGATCGGAGCCGCGACCGAGGTGCCGGAAAGCTTGCGGATGGAGTCCAGCTGTTCGAAGCTGATGCCGCCCTGGCCGGTGGCGATTTCGGGCTGCATGAGCCCGCCGTTGTCGTCGGCCTTGGCCTGGACGAGGACGTCGTAGAGCCCCCGGGAGTTCTGGTCAACGGTGCGGTTCAGCGCGGCCTGCGACTGGCCCTGCACCAGCACGGACAGGCACATGGCCACGATCAAAATGGACGCGGTCAGCAAAAGCACTCTGCTTCTGATGAACCTCTGGACGGCGTTCATTGGGCTCCTGAAAGCTGGATTGCGTGCGCACACCGCTGTTCATTCCGCGCGGAAATGAAGGCGTCCCCGGCCGGGTGTGCAAAAGTAAAGGCCGGTCTGCCGGCCAAATCCGAAATTCGGACCTAGCCATTGTACGCAGACCGGCCGCTCATTCGTGGCCGCCTGCGACGGTGTTGCCGCCGCAGGCGCCCACGCTGGGGACCTAGTCCTCGAGGTCGACCTCGCGGACCATATCGGCGCCGATTCCGGCCTTGATCGCTTCCAGCACCTGCTGCGGCACGGAGCTGTCGATGGTCAGGAGCGCAAGCACCTGGCCGCCCTCCGCCTGCCGCGCCACCTGCATGCCGGCGATGTTGATGTTGTTCATGCCGAGGATGTGCCCGATCGTGCCGATCACGCCCGGACGGTCCGAATAAGCCACCACCACGAGGTGTTCGCTGATCGGGATTTCGACCTCGAAACCGTTGATTCCGACGAGCTTCTGGATCTGCTTGGGCCCGGTCAGCGTGCCGGCCACCGAGATCTGGCTGCCGTCGCTCAGGGCCCCCCGCAGGGTCAGGACGTTGCGGTAGGACTCCGTGTCCGGGGTGGTGATGAGCCGGACGTTGATCCCCCGCTGCTCGGCGATGACGGGCGCGTTGACGTACGAGACCTGTTCGGTCACGACGTCGGCGAAGATGCCCTTGAGGGCCGCGAGTTCGAGGACCTTGACGTCCAGCGAGGAGATTTCGCCGGCCACCTCCACGTCGAACTGGGTCAGCGAAGCGTGGGTCATTGCGGTGAAGATCCGGCCCAGCTTCTCGATCAGCGGGATCCCGGGGCGCACGTCCGGGGCAATGACGCCGCCGGCTACGTTCACGGCGTCTGGCACCAATTCGCCGGCGAGGGCCTGGCGGACGGACTTGGCAACGGAGACGCCTGCCTTTTCCTGGGCCTCGTCGGTGGACGCGCCCAGGTGCGGGGTCACCACGACGTTGTCGAGCTTGAAGAACGGCAGGTCGGTGCTGGGCTCCTTGACGAACACGTCGACGCCGGCGCCGGCGATCTCGCCGGACTCCAGTGCCGCGTACAGGGCTTCCTCATCCACCAGGCCGCCGCGGGCGACGTTGACGACGTACGCGCTGCTCTTCATCTTCTTGAAGGCCTCCGCGCCGAGCATGCCGACGGTCTCGGGCGTCTTGGGCATGTGGATGGTGATGAAGTCCGACTGGGCCAGGAGCTCGTCCAGGGTCACCAGCTGCACGCCGAGCTGGGCGGCGCGGGCGGAGGTGATGTAGGGGTCGTACGCGAGGATCTTCGTGTCGAAGCCCTTCAGGCGGGCCGCGACGAGGGCGCCGATCCGGCCGAGGCCGATGATGCCAATCTTCTTCTCGAAGAGCTCCGTGCCGGTGTACTTGGAGCGCTTCCACTCGCCGTCCTTGAGCGCGGCGGAGGCCTGCGGGATGTGGCGGGCGAGGCTGAGGATGTGGCCGACGGTGAGTTCGGCGGCAGAGACGATGTTCGACGTCGGGGCGTTGACCACCATGACGCCGGCCTGGGTGGCGGCCTTGATGTCGACGTTGTCCAGGCCCACGCCGGCGCGGGCGATCACCTTGAGGTTCTTCGCGGCGGCGATGGCCTCGGCGTCCACCTGGGTGGCGGAGCGGATCAGGATCGCGTCGACGTCGGCGATCGCGGAGAGCAGCTGGGAACGGTCGGCTCCGTCGGTCTGGCGGATTTCAAAGTCCGGGCCGAGGGCCTCGACTGTGGCGGGCGAAAGTTCCTCAGCGAGGAGTACGACAGGTTTGGTGCTTGTCACCGGTGACCTCTTTAGCTCTCTTGTATTCAGGTGGGGATTTTGGTGAAACGTCGGTGGTGCAGATGTTGCGGGTGGTGCTGAACGCAGGGGAGCCGGACCCCGGTGCGGGTGTCCGGCTCCCCTGCCGGCCAGTTGCCTTAGCGGGCCACTGATCCTTCGGTGTAGTCGTCTTCGTTCTTGATCCAGGAGAACAGCTTGCGCAGTTCGCGGCCGGTGGCCTCGATCGGGTGGTCTTCACCCTTCTTGCGCAGGGCCTTGAACTCGGGGGCTCCGGCGTCCTGGTCGTCGATGAAGCGCTTGGCGAAGGTGCCGTCCTGGATGTCCTTGAGGACGGCCTTCATGTTTTCCTTCACCTCGGGGGTGATAACGCGCGGGCCGGAGACGTAGTCGCCGTATTCCGCGGTGTCAGAGACGCTCCAGCGCTGCTTGGCGATACCGCCCTCGACCATCAGGTCGACGATCAGCTTGAGCTCGTGCAGCACCTCGAAGTAGGCAACCTCGGGCTTGTAGCCGGCCTCGGTGAGGGTCTCGAAGCCGTACATGATCAGCTGCGAGGCGCCGCCGCAGAGCACAGCCTGCTCGCCGAAGAGATCGGTTTCGGTCTCTTCGGTGAAGGTGGTCTCGATGACGCCGGCGCGGGTGCCGCCGATCGCCTTGGCGTAGGACAGGGCCAGTTCCTTGGCCTTGCCGGACGCGTTCTGCTCGACGGCGATCAGGTCCGGCACGCCGCGGCCGGCTTCGAACTCGCGGCGCACGATGTGGCCCGGTCCCTTGGGTGCGACGAGGGCGACGTCGACGTCGGCCGGCGGCTTGATGTAGCCGTAGCGGATGTTGAAGCCGTGTCCGAAGAACAGGGCGTCGCCGGCCTGCAGGTTCGGGGCGATGTCCTCGGCGTAGACGTGGCGCTGGACCTGGTCCGGGGTGAGGATCATGATGAGGTCTGCCTCGGCGACGGCGTCGGCGACGTTGAGAACGCGCAGGCCCTCGGCCTCGGCCTTGGCGCGGGACTTGGAGTCTTCCTTCAGGCCGACGCGGACGTCAACACCGGAATCGCGCAGGCTGAGGGCGTGGGCGTGGCCCTGGGAGCCGTAACCGATAACGGCGACGGTGCGGCCCTGGATGATCGACAGGTCGGCGTCGTCGTCGTAGAACATTTCAGTCACTGGGGTGTCTCCTTTGAATGGATTCTTTGGTGTTGTCTGGGGAAATTCAGGGTATTGCTGTGTTGCTGCAGGCTTGGCACGGCCGCCTAGGCGGAGCGCAGGGCCCGGTCGCTCATGGAACGGGACCCTCGGCCGACGGCCAGGGTGCCGGACTGCACGATTTCGCGGACGCCGAAGGGCTCCAGCACCGAAAGCAGTGCGGTGAGCTTGTCGGGGTGGCCCGTCGCCTCAATGACCACCGACTCTGTGGAGACGTCGACCACTGAGGCACGGAACAAGTCGGCTGCCTGGGTTACCTGCAGCCGGGTTGCGGCATCCGCACGTACCTTGACCAGGATGTGGTCGCGCTGTACGGAAGATTCGGGGGTGAGCTCGACGATCTTAATCACGTTGATCAGCTTGTTCAGCTGCTTGGTGACCTGTTCGATCAGCTCGCCGTCGGCGTCGACGACGACCGTCATCCGGGAGATGCCCGGAACCTCGGTCGGGCCGACGGCCAGGGAGTTGATGTTGAAGGCGCGCCGGGCGAAGAGGCTGGCGACGCGGGTCAGCACACCGGGTTTGTCTTCGACCAGAACGGAGAGTGTGTGGCGGGTCATGTTCAGTCCTCTTCTTCCCAGTCCGGGGTCATGTTGCGGGCAACCTGGATCTGGTCGTTGCTGACTCCGGCGGGAACCATCGGCCACACCATGGAGTTGGGGCTGACGACGAAGTCGATCACGACCGGGCGGTCATTGATTGCCAGTGCCTTCTGGATGGTGGCGTCGATGTCCTCGTCCCGTTCGCAGCGGAAGGAGGCGCAGCCGTAGGCGTCCGCCAGCTTGACGAAGTCCGGGATCCGGACGGTGTCATGGCCGGTGTTCAGGTCGGTGTTGGAGTAGCGGCCCTCATAAAAGAGGGTCTGCCACTGGCGCACCATGCCCAGCGAGGAGTTGTTGATGACCGCCACCTTGATCGGGATCTTGTTGATGGCGCAGGTGGCGAGTTCCTGGTTGGTCATCTGGAAGCAGCCGTCGCCGTCGATCGCCCAGACCACGCGGTCCGGCTCCCCCACCTTGGCGCCCATCGCGGCCGGCACGGCGTAGCCCATGGTGCCGGCGCCGCCGGAGTTCAGCCAGGCGTGCGGGCGTTCGTACTTGATGAACTGCGAGGCCCACATCTGGTGCTGGCCGACGCCGGCGACATAGACGCCCTCGGGGCCGGTGAGGGCACCGATCCGCTCGATCACGCGCTGCGGTGCGCTGAGGCCGTCCTCGGGTTCGGTCCAGCCGAGCGGGTAGGTCTCCTTGAGGTTGTTCAGGAAGGCCCACCAGTTGCCGAGGTCCGGGGTGCCGGAGGCTTCGAACTGGAGGCGCAGGGCATCACTGAGCTCCGGGATGATCTCCTTGACTGAGCCCACGATCGGCACGTCGGCGGTGCGGTTCTTGGAGATCTCCGCCGGGTCGATGTCCGCGTGGATGACCTTGGCGTTCGGGGCGAAGGACTTCAGGATGCCGGTGACCCGGTCATCGAAGCGCGCACCGAGCGTGATCAGCAGATCGGATTGCTGCAGCGCGGTCACGGCGGACACCGTGCCGTGCATGCCTGGCATGCCGACGTGCTGCGGGTGTGAGTCCGGGAAGACGCCTCTGGCCATCAGCGTCGTAACCACGGGGGCGCCGGAGAGTTCGGCGAGTTCCCGCAGTTCCGCGGACGCGTGGGCCTTGACCACGCCGCCGCCAACGTACAGCACCGGCTTTTTGGCGGCCGCGATCAGCCTGGCCGCTTCACGGACCTGCTTGCTGTGGCCGCGGACCACCGGCCGGTAGCCGGGCAGGTCGATCTTGGGCGGCCAGGAGAAGGTCATCTGGCCCTGCTGGGCGTCCTTGGCCACGTCCACGAGGACGGGGCCGGGACGGCCGGTCGAGGCGAGGTGGAACGCCTCGGCCATCACGTGCGGGATGTCGTTGGGGTCGGTCACCAGGAAGGAGTGCTTGGTGATCGGCATGGTGATGCCGACGATGTCCGCCTCCTGGAAGGCATCGGTGCCGATGACTCCGCTGGAGACCTGCCCGGTGATGGCCACCATCGGCACGGAGTCCATGTGGGCGTCCATGATGGCGGTAACGAGGTTGGTGGCACCGGGGCCCGAGGTGGCGATGCAGACGCCAACCCGCCCGGTGACCATGGCATAGCCTTGCGCGGCGTGGCCGGCTCCCTGTTCGTGACGGACCAGAATGTGGTTCATTTTGGAGGCCATCAAGGGGTCATAGGTGGGCAGGATCGCGCCACCGGGCAAACCGAAAATGTCCTGGACGCCGAGTTCTTCGAGCGAGCGGACGATTGCTTGCGAGCCGGTCATCACCGTCGGGGGTACGACGTTGTTCGGCCCAAGGACGGGAGAGGCAGCAGCATGCTCGACGCCGGCGTCTGCCGGGCGTTCGATGCGTTCCGGAGCCTTGTGGGCTCCAGCGGACTTTGTGGCCATCAGCGAGGGGCTGATCGGCGATCCTTTGCTCATCGGACTCTTCCTTTGGTGGATCTACTGTGATCGTGGAACTACGGGTAATAAAAAAACCCCTCAGCCTTGGCGGCTCTTCGAGGGGTTTGCGCGTGACGGTTCGTTACCAGTCGGGCTATGGAGCCACGCGCTTGGTAAGTACGACGGAGACACCTGAAGTGACGCCCGCGGTAACGATCTCGATCATGAGTTCAGTTTTCCCTCTGAGCAAGACAGGTGTCAACGAGCCAAGCCCCTGTCTCACGATGTGGACTCCATTGTCCACTTTTTGAACGCCTCTCCCAAGTAGCTCGCATTAGTTGTCGTTATGGGGCCCCATAACGACAACTAATGCGAGCCAGTTGGGCAGGTATTACCCGCAGTAGGCGCCCGTGGAGGCGCTGTGGACGAGCTTGGCGTACTTGGCAAGCACGCCCTTGGTGAACTTGGCCGGCAGCGGCTCCCAGCCCACCTTGCGCGCTTCGAGCTCGGCGTCGTCCACCAGGAGGTCGAACGTCCGGGCCCCGATGTCCACCCGGATCCGGTCGCCGTCCTTGACGAAGGCGATGGGGCCGCCGTCGACCGCTTCCGGTGCGACGTGGCCGATGCACAGGCCCGTGGTTCCGCCGGAGAAGCGGCCGTCCGTGAGCAGCAGGACATCCTTGCCGAGGCCTGCGCCCTTGATCGCGCCCGTGATGGCGAGCATCTCGCGCATGCCCGGGCCGCCCTTGGGGCCCTCGTAGCGGATCACGACGACGTCGCCGGCCTTGATCTGGCCCTTGTCCAGTGCGTCCAGGGCGCCCTGTTCGCGCTCGAAAACGCGGGCGGTGCCTTCGAAGACGTCGGCGTCGAAGCCGGCGCTCTTCACGACGGCGCCTTCCGGAGCCATCGAACCGTGCAGGATGGTGATGCCGCCGGTCTTGTGGATCGGGTTGTCCATGGCGCGGAGCACCTTGCCGTCCGGGTCCGGCGGGTTGATCGAGGCGAGGTTCTCGGCGACGGTCTTGCCGGTCACGGTGAGGCAGTCGCCGTGCAGCAGGCCGGCGTCGAGCAGGGCCTTCATGATGACCGGGACGCCGCCGATCTTGTCGACGTCGGTCATCACGTAGCGGCCAAAGGGCTTGAGGTCGCCCAGGTGCGGGATCCTGTCGCCGATCCGGTTGAAGTCCTCAAGGCTCAGCTCGACCTCGGCCTCGCGGGCGATGGCCAGCAGGTGCAGCACCGCGTTTGTGGAGCCGCCGAAGGCCATGGTCACGGCGATCGCGTTCTCGAACGCCTTCTTGGTCATGATGTCGCGGGCGGTGATGCCAAGGCGCAACAGGTTGACGACGGCCTCGCCGGACTTGTGCGCGAAGACGTCGCGGCGGCGGTCGGCCGAGGGCGGGGCGGCGGAACCCGGAAGGGACATGCCCAGGGCCTCGCCGATGCAGGCCATGGTGTTGGCGGTGTACATGCCGCCACAGGCGCCTTCGCCCGGGCAGATGGCCTTTTCGATGCGGTCGAGGTCCTCGCGGCTCATCTTGCCCGCGGCGCAGGCGCCCACAGCCTCGAAGGCGTCAATCAGCGTGACTTCCTTCTCGGAGCCGTCTTCGAGCTTGACCCAGCCGGGCATGATCGAGCCGGCGTACAGAAAGACGCTGGACAGGTCCAGGCGGGCGGCCGCCATCAGCATGCCCGGCAGGGACTTGTCGCAGCCGGCCAGCAGTACCGAGCCGTCGATCCGTTCGGCCTGCATGACGGTCTCGACCGAGTCCGCAATGACTTCGCGGGACACCAAGGAGAAGTGCATGCCCTCGTGGCCCATGGAGATGCCGTCGGAGACGGAGATGGTGCCGAACTGCATCGGGAACCCGCCGCCGGCGAAGACGCCTTCCTTGGCGCCCTGGGCGAGCCGGTTCAGCGAAAGGTTGCAGGGAGTGATTTCGTTCCACGAACTCGCCACGCCCACCTGGGGCTTTGCGAAGTCGTCGTCGCCCATGCCGACCGCCCGGAACATGCCGCGCGCGGGCGCGGCGTGGATTCCGTCGGTAACGACCCGGCTGCGGGGCTTGATGTCCGGCTTGGTCTCTGTCGCTGTTTGGGTGTCCTCACTCATGGCTCAAAGTCTAGGGCTCCGCCGTCGGCAGCAACGAGCCGGACTGGCTCATTAAGCGTAAAACCGGGAATATTTCGCCCAAATAGTGGACGCTTGTCTCACCCATTGGACTCCGCGGCTCGTTCGACTCAAATGCTGTGAGCCGCGTCACGCAGCTCGGGTGCTTCGGCGACCGCCTGGGCCTCCGCCTTCAGCAGCATGAGTACCTGCTGGATGGTGGTCCGGGCGGCGGCCTCGGGACGAGCCAGGGCCACGATGCTTCGGCTGGCCTTGACGCCGCGGAGCGGGCGGAGCACAAAGCCTCGCCCTTGGTTCTTCAGGGCGGTGTAGCGCGGCAGGAGGCTCAGCCCGTGCCCGGCACTGACCAGCGCCTCCAGCACCCGCAGGTCCGGGAAGAGCTGCGCCCGCAGGGCCGGGGAATCGGCCTGCATCTCGATTTGCCGCAGGACGGTATCAAAGGGAAAACCGTCGGGCACGCCCATCCAGGGGAACCCGACGACGTCCTCGGCGCTGAGCGTCGCCTTGCCGGCCAGTTCGTGGTCCGCCGGCACCGCCACGTCCAGCGGTTCCTCTATCAGGGGGATCACCTGGAGGCCCTGGCGGGCGAAGACCTCGGGTCCGTCCACGCTGTGGGCCAGGACAATGTCGTAGTCCGCGGCCAGCGCGGCGAAGCCGGCGACGCCGGGGTCCTCGAAATGCGCCTCGAAGCGCAGTCCGTCGATCTCCTTCACGCGGTGCAACAGTCCCGGCAGGAACATTTCCGCGGCACTCGGAAAGAACGCCGCCTTGATGTGCGTCTGCCAGCCGAGGCGGTAGGTGTCGATGGTTGCCTCGGCGCGGGCCATGGCCGTGGAGACCTCCGCAGCGGCGCCGGCCATGGCCAGCCCCGCCTCAGTCAGCCGCACTCCCCTGCCGGACTTCTCCACAAGCACTACACCGAGTTCGTCCTGCAGGGTCTTGAGCTGTTGTGAGACTGCGGAAGGCGTTACCCGCATGGCCTCGGCGGTGGCCCCCACGGTGCCGCGGTCCGCCAGCTCGCGAAGAATCCGCAGTCGCTTGAAGTCCATGATGCGAGGCTACACGGGGCCGGTCCGGAACGCTGGACAGCCGCGTCGGGAACGCTGGACAGCCGCGTCGGGCCGGACGTAACGTCAAACAGCGGCAACCTTGCCGCCTGGACAGAAGGATTCGGCTATGGATTGGATTATCTGGCTCATCGTCATCGTGGTGATTGTCGGCGTCGTGTGGTGGCAGCTGAACCGCAACAATGCCCGCAGTGGCGCTGGAACCCCGACGTCCACCGGGTCCGGAGCCTCGTCGAGGGCTGCCGGGGACCGGGCAAGCCACGACGGCGCCCTGTCCGGCGGGACCGCCGCCGCGTCGGCCGCCGCGGCCGCGACCACGGGGATGCCTTCCGCCGCCGGATTTGGCAACGCCGAGCCGCAGCCGCCAACCACCGCCGACGACGACGACGCGGCGGGTGCACAGGCGGGGAGCACCACAGCCGAGGGAGCTCCCAAGGAGGACGCGCCCGCCGAGGGCGGCACCGCAGCGGGCGTCGCTGCAACGGCCAGCACCGCAACGGGCGGCACTGCAGCGGGCGTCGCTGCAACGGCCAGCACCGCAACGGGCGGCACTGCAGCGGGCAGCTCCGAGTGGGAGACCCAGTGGTCGGAGACGCCGCCGGCCGAGGCACATGCCGCCACGCACCACGACCTTTCGCACGGGGGCCACGGCGAACACCTGGCCCACGGCGCCCACGCCGAAGCGCCGGAAGCACACACCCCCGTGCACCACGCCGAATACACCGAGCCACACGCCCCCACCCTCCCCGGCGCGGAGTCCGCCGCGGCCGAGGCTGCGGAGCTGGAGACGGTGCAGGCAGCATCATCGGCCGCACTCACCGAGGGCTCAGCCAGCCACACCGCGGCGCCCTCCGGGCATCTGGCCGTTGAACAGCCGTACGGCGAGGGATCTGCCGCGCCGGCCGCGGATGGAAGTGGCCCGGAGGGCTTCACCGTCAAGGGCAACGCCTCCTCGATGATCTACCACGACGAGACCAGCCCCTCCTACGAGGAGACCCGGGCAGAAGTCTGGTTCCTTTCCGCCGCCCATGCGGAAGCAGCGGGCTTCCGGCCGCCCCGCCGCTCCCGGCTGTAGCAATGCAGCGGCGGTCGCAGCGGCGAGCGGCCCGGGCAGCGGCGGTGGCGGTACTGGCTGCGTCCCTGGCCGCGGCCGGCTGCACCGGCAGTCCACCCGCTCCCCCGCCGCCCGCCAGCAGCCCGCCCGCCAGCAGCGAGCCGGCTGCTGGCGTCCTGAGAGTTGCCGGCCGCATCGACGCCGGGCTGACGCTGCCCTGGTCTGCTGTCTTCCTGCCGGACGGCACTGCCCTTATCTCGGAACGGGACAGCGCGCTGCTAAAGTCCGTGCCGCCAGGCGGCGGTCCCGCAGCGACGGTCGGCAAAGTGCCCGGCGTCATCCCCGGCGGCGAGGGCGGACTGCTGGGGCTGGCCCTTTCTCCTCAGCTTGCGGCCGGCCGGTATCTATACGCGTATTTCACGGCCGGGCCGGACAACCGGATCGCCCGCTTCCGGCTCGCTGGGAACGGCCTCCCGGATCTGGGCGCCCCCGAAACCATCTTCACCGGAATTCCCAAGGCCTCCACACACAACGGAGGCCGCATCCGGTTCGGCCCCGACGGGTACCTCTACGTCGGAACCGGCGACTCCCAGCGCCGCGACCAACCCCAGGACCGCAACGCCCTCGGCGGCAAGATCCTGCGCCTCACCCCGGACGGGAGACCCGCTCCCGGCAACCCCTTCGGCTCGAACCCCGTCTACAGCCTCGGGCACCGCAACGTCCAAGGGCTCGACTGGGACAGCGCGGGCCGGCTGTGGGCGAGCGAATTCGGACCGGACAGAGACGATGAACTGAACCTGATCGTCCCCGGCGGCAACTACGGCTGGCCCGAGGTGACGGGAGCCCCGCACCGCGAAGGGTTCCTTGACGCCAAAGTGGTGTGGCCCTCGACGGCGGATTCCTCGCCCAGCGGGCTCGAAATCGTTGGCGACACGGCCTACCTCGGCGCCCTGCGTGGCCAGCGGCTTTGGGCGGTACCGCTGCGCGGCGAATTTGCCGGCGATCCTGTGGCCTATTTCACAGGCAAATATGGTCGGATCCGCGACGTTTCGCTCGCCCCGGACGGACGCCTCTGGGCGCTCAGCAACGGCCAAAACCCTGATTTTGTGCTGGTTTTGGGGCTAACCAACTAGCCGGGGAGCCCCGTCGGCCGCTCGATTTCACACTGCACTAAAACTCGTGTAGAGTTTCATGTCGTTGCGGAGAACACCGCGGGAAATAAAAAGCCCGGGGCGAACGAAAACAACAGCTGCACCTCTAGCTCAACTGGCAGAGCAATTGACTCTTAATCAATGGGTTCCGGGTTCGAGTCCCGGGGGGTGCACAAGCCAAAACCCCGTCTTTTCGGTCTGACCGGAAAGACGGGGTTTTTTGTTTTGCATGGATCGGCGGCCCTGACATCCAGGGCCGCCGGGAGCGTACACACATGCGACGCCGGCGGCGACCCGGTCAGGCGTTGCTGTCAGGCGTTGCTGTCAGGCATCGCGGTACTTCACCGACGCGAGTCCGCCGCCCACTGCGGCTGCCGTCCAGGCAAGCACAACAAGGCCGCCCTGGACCGGGGTTAGCCGCTCGGGCGAGGTCCGGATGGCGACCATGTCGCCCCCGGCGGACGCGGGCAGGAACAGGCCGACGTCCTGGAAGGCGTCCCCCAGGCCCGACAAGATGGCAACGATGACCGGAAGAATCATGAGGATGCCCAGCGTGGCGACAAGGCCGCCGACGCTGTTGCGCAGCATGGCACCAATGCCAAGGCCCAGGACGGCGATCAGAGCCAGGAAGACGGCGGCGTTGAGAATGCTCCGGACCACACCGTCGGCGGTAAGTGCGTAGTCCAGACCCTGCGGCTGCAGTATCGGCTGGGCCACAGCGTACGAGATGAGAGCTCCGAGGATGCCGGTGGCGAAGGCGGTTGCGGCGATGACGAGCGTTTTCGACAGCACGGCGGTCATCCGGCGTGGCACGGCGGTGAGCGTCGTGGTGATCATGCCGGTGCTGTATTCGGAGCCGATCTGGATGACGGCCAAGGAGGCGATCAGGAACTGGGCGACCATGATCCCGGTTGCGGGGACCTCGCGGGCAAATATGCTGAATTCCTTCAGGATGCCCTCCCGCTCAGCTCCAGCGGGCCCGCCGTAGACGGCGAACGAGGCAGCCATGTCTGCCACCGAGAACGCTTTGAGCATGCCGACCCCGACCATGCCGAGCAGCGCGACGGCGAGGATGACGTAGCTGGAACGCAGCGAGGTCAGCTTGATCCACTCGGCGTGCACGGCCCGGAGGAAGGTGAGCCTGGTCCCGTTGTCCCGGCGAGGGACGGCAGTGGCACCGTTGCTCGGGGTTACTGTGGTGCTCATCGGGTTCCCTCTCCGGCCCCGGCCAATGCGGCGGAGCGGTATTCGACGTCGTCGCGGGTCAGTTCCATGAAGGCCTCTTCGAGCGTCGCCCGGACCGGGGTCAACTCGTGAATCAGTGCATCGCATTCCCGCGCTATCCAGGCGACCTTCCGCGGTTCGGCACCGGAGACTTCCAGGAGGCCCGGTTCAAGTTCGCGAAAGAGGATCCCGCTGGCTGCCAGCCCCGCCTGCAACCGGGTTGATTGGTCGCTGCGCACCAGCGCCCTGTCCTGCCCCTGGGCAAGGATCTCGGCTACGGGCGCGTCCGCGATGATCCGGCCCCGGCCGATGACGATCAGGTGGTCGGCAGTCTGCGCCATCTCGCTCATCAGGTGCGAGGAAAGGAAGACCGTCCGGCCCTCGGCGGCGAGGCCTTTGGCCAGGTTGCGGACCCACTGGACGCCTTCCGGATCGAGTCCGTTGACAGGCTCGTCGAAGATGACCGTCCGGGGATCCCCTAGCAGTGCGGCAGCAATGCCGAGGCGCTGGCCCATGCCGAGCGAGAACCCTTTGACGCGCTTGCGGGCCGTCTCCGAGATCCCGGTCATCGCCATGACTTCCTCGACGCGGCTGCGGCTTATGCCGTGTGTGGCTGCCAGAACGGACAGGTGTTTGAAAGCGCTGCGGGCCGGGTGAACAGACTTGGCATCCAGGAGGGCACCGACTTCGTGCAGCGGCGCCGCGTGCCCGGCATACGGCCGTCCGTTCACCAGCACCCGCCCCGCGGTGGGCCGGTCCAGTCCCAGGATCATGCGCATGGTGGTGGTCTTGCCGGCCCCGTTCGGGCCCAGGAAGCCGGTCACCTGCCCTGGCCGGACGGTGAACGTGACGCCGTCAACGGCGGTGCGCTTCCCGTAGGTCTTGGTAAGGCCGAATGCCTCGATCATGGTCCAGCTTTCTTCTCGGCGAGTCTGGCGGCTGACGTTCCGTTCGGAGCCAGCACACAACTCACCGCCCCCGCTACCAGTAAACATGCGGGGGTGCCGCCTGCGCGGGATTCAGGCGCCGTTTTCTGCATTTCCTCTGCCGCGGGTTCTTGCGGCACGCGGGGGTTTACGGGACGGGGGCGCTGTACCCCGAGTACCGGGCCAGGCTGGTGTAGCCGGCCTTCGAGCCCACAACGCGCACACTCATGACGTCGTAGCGGTCAGCCCAGATGATCCGGTAGTAGCGGCCGGTGGCACCGGAGATTGCCGCGCCGGACCGGTACCACTGGTAGCGGAAAGCAGTGCCGGCGGTCCAGGTGCCCGTGTTGGCGGTCAGCGTGTACCCGTAGCGGGCGGAACCGGAGATCCAGGGCCGCGTGGAAACAAGTGTTCCCGCCGCGATGGCACCGGTCGTGGCGGAATCCTTCACGATGGTGGTGTACCCCGCCTTGATCCCGCCGACCCGCAGCCGCATGATTTTCCCCTGATCGGCGGCCCCGAGGGTGTACTTGGGCCCGGTGGCCCGGCTGATGGGAAGACCGGAGCGGTACCACTGGTACTTCAGGAACGTGCCGGCAGTCCAGGTGCCCGTCACCGCTGTGAGCGTGTAGCCCACCTTGCGGGTGCCGCTGATCATTGGTGTCGGGCCGGTAAGGGTACCGCGCGCCACGGCAGCCGACGAAGGCGAGTCAAGGGTGGCCGATCTCTGGTCGGGCCACGATGCCGTCACCCGGACCTTCAGGGTCTGGCCAAGGTCGCCGGCTCCGAGGGTGTAATGGGTCCCGGTAGCCCCGCTGACCGCTACGCCGGACCGGACCCATTGGTACTGGCGTGCCACGTCGGCCGGCCAGTCCTGGGGGCCGGCCGCCAGCGTCGAGCCGACCCTGGCCGTCCCCGAGAGGGAGGGCTGCGGGACCACTACGACGGGACTGGTGGTGGCCGCACTCGGGTTGTAGCCGTCGGCGGAGCCGGTCACCGTGACGCTCAACAGGGCGCCTGCGTCCGTGGCCGCGGCCGGGTAGGTCACGGCCGTGGCGCCGGGGATCGCGACGCCGTCGCGCCTCCACTGGTAGCTCAGTGAGGCTCCTTCGGGCGACCACGTTCCCGCCGAAACCGTAAGCGCGTGTCCGACGACGGCGTCCCCGTCGATCCGCGGCACGCCGGCCGTGATGTAGGGGACGGCACTTGGCAGTACGGAGCCGACGGCGGCGGCCGCGTCCACTAGACCGTTGCCGCAGCCTCCTGTGCTGCAGGTGCCCGGCAGCGGCCTGGCCGTCTCCTTGAGGATTGTCTCGACCTGGGCCGGGGTGAGGGCCGGGTCCGCGGACAGCATGAGGGCCGCGACGCCGGCCACGTGCGGCGCGGCCATCGACGTGCCCTGCATGTAGCCGTACGTTTCGGAGCCCTGCACGGTGGTGCCATTGTTCCAGGTCGAGAGGATGGTGTTGGCCCGGCCGGTGGAGCTGTCGCCGCCGGGGGCGCTGACGTCGACCTCGGGACCGTAGTTGGAGTAGTAGGCCTTGTTGCCTTCACGTCCGGTCGCGCCGACGGTGATGATGTTGTTGCAGTTGGCCGGGGTGGAGCCGGAGGCGGGTGAATTCTCGTTGCCGGCGGCAGCGACGACGGTGACGCCCTGCGCGGCGGCGTAGTCGAGTGCGGACTGGAAGTAGCTGCCGCACTGGCCGGATCCGCCCAGGGACATGTTGATGACCCTGGCGGGGTTCGCGTTGGCCGGGACTCCCGTAACGGTTCCCCCGGCGGCCCAGACGACGGCGTCGGCGATGTCGCTAAGGTAGCCGCCACAAGTGCCGAGGGCCCGGACCGGGAGGATCTTGGCGGAGTAGGCGACGCCGGCGATGCCGAGGCCGTTGTTGGCCGCCGCCCCGATCGTCCCGGCGACGTGGGTTCCGTGCCAGGACGACGATGAGCCGTTGCAGGAGTCCCCTGCGTCGCTGGCATCGCCGTCGCGGCCGTCCCCGTCGTTCGACTTAGTGCTGTCGGAGATGAAGTCGTAGCCCGGGAGGACGTTCGTCAGGTCGCTGTGGGGCGTGATGCCGGTATCGATGACGGCCACAACGGCGCCCAGGCCGGAAGTGGTGTCCCAGGCCGCGGGCACGCGCATCCCTGCAGTGTCTTCGGACAGGTCCCATTGCTGCGGGTACAGCGGATCGTTCGGGGTTGATGCCGGGCGGACGAAGGTGTCTGGCTCGGCGTATTCGACGTTGGACTGGACGCGCAGGGAGGCGAGGACTTTGTCGCTCCCCCGAGGGGTCAGCGCGCCGTCGGCCTGGACGACGGCCGCCCCGCGTGCCGTGGCGTGCAGCTCCTTGACGGAGACGCCCGAGCTCCTGGCCGCCTGACCGTAAGCCTTGGCCCGGGCGTTGACCGTTCCGGCGGTTCCGGTCTTGAACTTCACGACGAAGCGGCCGCTGGCCCCCGCGGGGGGCGCCGAGGCAGTCAAGGGGGAGGCGACCTGGCGTGAATCGATGGCTGGATCCGTAGCCGCTGCGGCCGGGAAGGCGAAGAGGGTGCCGAGCAGGACGGCGCCCGCGCCCAGTGATGCGACGGCCGTGGAAAGACGCCTTGTGGTCATGCGGGTCCTCAGGGCATGGCCGGCGTCGGCCGGCGGACGGGCGAGAGCGGGAAACGTACGCGCTCAACCAGCCCCGGGTCTCCGAAAGAACTTTAACCCAGAAGCATCGGGTCTCGCCGCAAATTGCGGGAGCCCTTGGTCTTTCCTGCGCGTTTCCTGCCGGTGCAGACAGCAACTTCCTAACCTGTGAGCGGGGCGCGCGACGCTGTCCGGGACCTTACTAGGGAGCCCGGTCCCCGCGGCGCCTGAGCCCCAAAAGTGCCCAGGCTGACAGGAGCAGGCCTCCGGCCGCCAGCAGGAACGCCCCCGCGCGCAGTTCAGGACCGCGGCCCTGTGAAACCTGCGCAACGACCGCGGGGGCCTCCGAAACGGCGGATTGCGGCGACGACGGCGTTCCCTCCGCCGCAGAGGGCGTAGCAGTGGCCCCGGCCGGGACCGAGGCCGCGCCCGATCCCTGGACCGGGGCCTTGGAGGGCGCCGCCCGGACGGCGGTTTTCGCGGAGGGGGCCGGTGTCGGGCTGGAGGGTGCGGCGGACGAGGGTGCCGGAGCGGCCGGAGCGGCCGGCGGTGCCGACGGTGCTGCCGGAGCCGTAGCCGGGGGCTTGACGGTGCTCGACGGCGTCGGGGTGGGGGTGGGGGTGGCCGAGGGCTCGCATCGGCCCAGGGGGATCAACACGACCGGACCGCAGGGTTCGGCGTCGGCCGGGGCGGCGATAGCGAGGGCAGTGGAGGCAACCAGGGCAAGGACAGCCAGGGCCGTGACAGCCCAAGAGGCACTCTTACGCGTTCGCATCCTAGACATCCTACGTTCCACGGATCGGCGCCTCGGGATTTCCGGACAGCTCGCGCCCTTACGGCGCTGGCCCGGGCCTAGCGCCGACCGGCTGCCGCCAGCTGGAAATGGATGGGCAACGCGAGCTGGATCGGTTCAGTGCCGAGCGGCTCGTCGAGCAGCTCGTTGATCGAGGTCTGCCCTTCCAGCTCAGGCGGTGGCACCGTTTCCATAGGAAAACCTTATGCGAGCCTCCACCCGGGGAGGGGTCAGGACACGGGGTGGGCTGGATCAGGGAACAGCCCTATGCAGCCCCGCGTCAAACGCGGGACTCACGTTGCGGCGGGACCGGCTGCCGGCGAACAGCGGCTAGGATTTCGCCGGCGCCTCTTCGTGAGGGTCGCAGCCCTCACAGAACACAGTTGTGGCGTATTCGCCGCAGCACTGGCAGTGATGTTCCAGGGACCTGGCTTCGAGGACGTACCTTGTCATGACCTCATGCTCGCCCAGCAGGGCCGGCTTGAACCCAGTAGTGGCTACTTGTTTCCCGCGCCGGGCTATCGGGGTCCGGAGCAAGCGCCGGCAGTGCCCTAACTAGTCGGCGCCAGTGGGCGACCGCGGCCTAGTTGGCTTCGGCGGACACAGTAGGCTCCACCGCTGTGACGATCGCCTTCGCTTCCGTCGTGGTCATGCGGTTGGCCAGTTCCCGGACCACGGACTGCAGCTCGTGCCGCAGGGAGTCGGGATCGATCGAAGCGGCGGCGAGCACCGAGCGCTCCATGTCCGCGGCCGCAACGACGGCTTCGCGGCCGCGGTCCGTCAGGGTGACGACGTGGCTGCGGCGGTCCGAGGCGCTGCGCTCCCTGGAGATGTGACCGTGGGCTTCAAGCCGGCTCAGGGTTTTGCCCATGGTCTGGGCTTGGACGCGGACCAATTGCGCCAATTGCGCTTGGGTCATGGGTCCTTGAGCGGAGAGCACTTCCATCGCAATGACCCCGGCATGGGTCAGGCCAATGGCCCCCAGCTTCTCGTTCCAGGAGTGTTCTACAAGGCGTGCTGCCGTGGACAATAGGCGGCCCGTGGGCCAGCGATCCATATCAGGCATACCAAAGAGTATAGCGATTGTGCGATTCGTGGGCCGCGCCCGGGCTCACTAGGCTGGAATTCCCTAAAATTGTCAAGGAGATAAACATGCCTGAACGACTCGTTCCCGGAGACGACGCGCCGGACTTCCAGCTGTTGGACTCGGCCGGACGCGAGGTCGGCCTGCAGGACTTCCGCGGCCGGAACACGGTGGTCTACTTCTATCCGGCGGCTGCCACGCCGGGCTGCACCAAGCAGGCCTGCGACTTCCGAGACTCACTGGCGGCCCTGCAGGGTGCGGGCTATGACGTCGTCGGCATCTCCCCCGATCCGGTCGCGAAGCTCGCGGGCTTCGCGGCGGCCGAAGGACTCAGCTTCCCGCTGCTCTCCGATCCGGACCACGCGGTGGCCGAGGCGTACGCGGCATGGGGTGAGAAGAAAAACTACGGCCGCACCTATGAGGGCCTGATCCGTTCCACCGTGGTGGTCGGTCCGGACGGCAAAGTCACCCTGGCGCAGTACAACGTGCGCGCTACCGGCCACGTCGCCAAGCTGCTCCGCGACCTGAAGCTGGACGCCTAGCTGCCCTGCCCCGCAGTTCGGCCCCGGCGCCGGGCTGCGGGGCAGAACTGTAGACTGGTGCCTGGCATCCGCCGTCGAGGGTCTTTCGGGCCCGCGAACGACGGCGCCGCGCGCGAGTGGTGAAATTGGCAGACACGCAGGATTTAGGTTCCTGTGCCTTCGGGCGTGGGGGTTCAAGTCCCCCCTTGCGCACAATGCAAAACCCCGGTCGTCGGACCGGGGTTTTGCTGTTTAACTCTGGAACTAAACCGGGGACCGCCCCTCCCGCACCCGCCAAAAAGCCCGGAATCCCGGCGAAGCCGCCCGCCCGCCCCGCCGCCCTGAACCGGTTCCGAAAAAGAATTTCGATTCCCACCCATCTCTTTCCGCCAAGCCCGCGAATACCCATTGAGACACCAACCAAGGGTCGGTGCCCGACAGTCGGAGAAAGGCCACAGCGGCAAAAACGTCGCTGCAGGCAATGAAATCGGCACAACAAAGGAGAATCGAAATGCAGACCATCAAGCGCACGACTTTCGCCGTTGCAGGTATCGCTGCTGCAGCCATGCTCAGCCTCACTGCCTGCGGCGGTTCCAGCACGGGATCCAGCTCCTCGGCTCCCGCTTCCACGCCGTCGGAGTCCGCCATGTCTTCCAGCATGGCCCCGTCACCGTCCATGAGCTCCTCCGCCGCAGCGATGGACCCGGCAGCGGACCTCGTCGGCTCCGGTTGCGCCGCCTACGCCTCGCAGGTTCCCGACGGTAAGGGTTCCGTCGCCGGCATGGCGCTGGACCCGGTGGCCGTAGCCGCCTCCAACAACCCGATTCTGACCACCCTGACGGCCGCCGTCTCGGGCAAGCTCAACCCCAAGGTCAACCTGGTGGACACCCTGAACGGCAGCGAATTCACTGTCTTCGCTCCGACGGATGACGCGTTCAAGAAGATCGACGCCGCCACCATCAACAAGCTCAAGACGGACGATGCCCTGCTGAGCAAGATCCTCACCTACCACGTAGTGCCCGGCAAGATCAGCCCGTCTGAAATCGTGGGCACCCACAAGACCGTCCAGGGCGGTTCCGTGACCGTCACCGGCAGCAAGGACGCTCTCAAGGTCGACGGCGCCAACGTGGTCTGCGGTGGCGTCAAGACCGCCAACGCCACGGTCTACATGGTCGACTCGGTCCTGATGCCCAAGTAGGCATCACCAAGACCTCCTGACCCGGATCCAGCCTGACTCCCTGGATCCACCTGGAGAAACGAAGGCCCGCACCGGACGGTGCGGGCCTTCGCCTGTTCCCTCCGGGCGGGTCAACTAGACTGGGGCTGTTCCGCAGCCGGCGGCCAACAAGTTCCCAGAGGTGATTCCTTCAGTGCCCAGCAGTACCGCGCCCATCAGCACCGGCCCCCGCAGGGCGTTGCGCCGCATCGCGGCCGGCTTCGGCGCGGTCCTGCTCCTGCTGCCGCTGGCCTCGTGCACCGGAGCGCCGGGCCCCGCACCCTCGCCCACCTCCGCCAGCGCGTCCGACGCCGGGCCCACCGCCACTTTCACCTTTGGCACCGCCTCGCGCCCGCTCGGCCTGGATCCGGCCCTGGTGTCCGACGTCGACTCCTACCGCATCACCCGCCAGATCCTCGAGGGCCTGATCGGCGTCGACCAGACCAGCGGCAAGCCAACACCCCTGCTGGCTACCGAATGGACGACCAGCGACGACGGCCGCGCCTACACCTTCAAGCTCCGCGAGAACGTGAAGTTCCAGGACGGCACGGCCTTTAATGCGGCGGCCGTGTGCACAAATTTCAAGCGCTGGTTCAACTTCCCCGCCGCCCTCCGCAAGCAGGCACCCGGCAGCACCTTCAAGGGTGTGTTTATGGCGCACGCGGACCAGGCGTCGCTGTCCATCTACAAGGGCTGCACCGCGCTGGCGGCAAACAGCGTCCGGATCGATCTCACCCAGCCCTTCACCGGGTTCCTCCAGGCGCTCACCCTGCCCGCCTTCGCGATCTCCTCGCCGCACGCCCTGGCCGCACAGTCGGCCGACGTGCTGAACCAAAAGCGCGAAGGCCAGCCGGTGTCCGCCTACGCCCTGCACCCTGTAGGCACCGGCCCCTACGTCTTCGACTCCTGGGACAACAACACCGTCACCCTGAACAGCAACAGGCGCTACTGGGGCGACAAGGGCCAGATCGGGACCATCAACTTCGTCACCTACGACCACCCGCAGGCCCGGCTTCAGGCCCTGCTTGACGGGAAAATCGATGCCTACGATTCCGTGACCGTGGGCAACTTCGACCAGCTGGTCAAGCGCGGCAAACAGATCATCCAGCGCGATCCCTTCTCCGTCATGTACCTGGGCATGAACCAGGAAGTCCCGGTGCTGCGGAAGCTCAAGGTCCGCCAGGCGATCGAGATGGCCCTGGACAAGGACACCTTGATCCGGAAGTTCTTCATTGACAACACCGCCGCGGCCTCGCAATTCGTCCCGCCGAAGCTGAGCGGCTTCAACAACAACGCACCCTCCCTGGGCTACGACCAGAACAAGGCCAAGGAGCTCCTCGCCGAGTCCGGCTACAAGGGTGAGGAACTGAAGTTCTACTACCCGCTCAACGTCACCCGGCCCTACCTGCCGACCCCGGAAAAGGTCTACGCGGAGATCAGCCGCCAGCTCACCGCCGTCGGGCTCAACATCAAACCCGTTCCGGTCGAATGGTCCGACGGCTACCTCCAGAAGGTGACCTCCCCCGGCGACCACGCACTGCATCTGCTCGGCTGGAACGGGTCCTACGCGGATCCCGATAACTTCGTGGGCCCGCTTTTTGGTGAAAATACCGGTGAGTTCGGCTACCAGGACCCCCAGGTGTTCTCGAAAATCTCCCGCGCCCGGGGCCTGCCGGACGGCAAGGACCGGACAGAGCAGTACCAGACCATCAATGCGCAGATTGCCGCGACCGTGCCCGCCGTGCCGATTGCGTTCCCAATCTCGGCACTGGCTCTGTCAGACCGGGTGCTGAAGTACCCAGCGTCGCCGGTCCTGAACGAAGTTTTCACGAACGTCGAACTAAAGCCTTGACGGGACGGCCCAATTTCAGTTAGTGGGCCGTGCGGGGATATTCTGTGACAGCCAGAGCCGCTGCTATCGGAGACTGATTGTGACTTTCATTTCCAAGACCCAACATGCCGACGTCGTCCTGATTGGCGGCGGCATCATGAGCGCCACGCTGGGCGCCTTCCTGAAGCAGCTTGAGCCGAACTGGACCATTTCGCTCTTCGAGCGCCTGGACCAGCCGGGGCTTGAAAGCTCCGATCCGTGGAACAACGCCGGCACCGGCCACGCCGCCCTGTGTGAGCTTAACTACTCCCCCGCAGCCAAAGACGGCTCGGTGGACCCAGCGAAGGCCCTGCACATCAACGAGCAGTTCCAGCTTTCCCGCCAGTTCTGGTCCCACCTGGTCACCAACAACCTGATCGGTTCCCCCAAGGGCTTCATCAACACCGTGCCGCACATGAGCTTCGTGGTCGGCGACGCCAACGTCAAGTTCCTGCGCACCCGCTACGAGGCGCTCAAGCCGAACCCCCTGTTCCGCTCGATGGAGTACTCCGAGGACCACGCCCAGATCGCCAAGTGGGCACCGTTGATCGTCAAGGGCCGCGATCCGAAGCAGCACATCGCCGCCACCCGCGCCGCCGAAGGCACCGACGTCGACTTCGGCGCCCTGACCCGCGAACTGACCGGCTACCTCGCCAACAACGGTGTGGAAACCAACTACGGCCACGACGTCACCGGCATCAAGCGTGCCTCCGACGGCGGCTGGGACCTTGCACTCAAGCACCCGCGCTCCGGCGAGCACGGCTCGATCCACGCGAAGTTCGTCTTTGTCGGCGCCGGCGGCGGTGCGCTGCACCTGTTGCAGGCCTCCGGCATCCCGGAAAGCAAGGGCTTCGGCGGCTTCCCGGTCTCGGGCCAGTTCTTCCGCTGCACGGACGAGACCCTCGCCGGCCAGCACAGCGCCAAGGTTTACGGCCAGGCCTCCGTCGGCGCCCCGCCCATGTCCGTCCCGCACTTGGACACCCGGTTCGTCAACGGCAAGCGCTCACTGCTGTTCGGCCCGTACGCCGGTTTCTCCACGAACTTCCTGAAGAACGGCTCCTACATGGACCTGCCGCTGTCCATCCGGCCCTCCAACATCATTCCGATGCTTGCCGTGGCCAAGGACAACATGGATCTCACCGCATACCTGGTTAAGGAAGTCGCCAAGCGGCACGGAGCCAAGGTCGAGGCCCTGCGGGAGTACTACCCGGAGGCCAAGGACGGCGACTGGGAGCTCATCACCGCCGGCCAGCGGGTGCAGATCATCAAGAAGGATCCGAAGAAGGGCGGCGTGCTGCAGTTCGGCACCGAGGTCATCGCCGGCCGCGACGGCACCATCGGCGCCCTGCTTGGCGCCTCCCCGGGTGCCTCCACGGCCGTGCCGATCATGATCGAGCTGCTCCAGAAGTCCTTCCCCAAGAACTTCAAGGGCTGGCAGTCCAAGCTCAAGGAGATGATGCCGGGCTACGGCATCAAGCTCAACGAGAACCCGGACCTCGCCGCCAAGCTCGAGGCCGAGACGGCCGCGGCACTCCAGCTGGAGCCGATCAGCGCCACCCGCTGAAACTCTTCCGGGTTGCGGCACGTTCAATCCCTGTGACGTCACGCTGTGACGTACCTCCGTCGACCCATCAGGAGACCATGAGATGTTCCGGCTGGCCAAGCTTTCGCTAGGAAACCGGGCGCTGATCGCGCTGATCACCGTCTTCGCGTCGGTCTTCGGCGTAATCACGATGACCTCGCTCAAGCAGGAGCTCATCCCGTCCATCGAGTTCCCGCAGATCACGGTCATCACCTCGATGCCCGGGGCCTCTCCGGAAGTCGTAGACAAGCAGGTCAGCGGGCCGCTGGAGACGGCGCTCAACGGCGTCGAGGGGCTGGAGTCGACGTCGTCGACGTCGCGCAACGGCGTTTCGCAGATCACCCTGGCGTTCACCTACGGCTCCAACCTGGACCGTGCCCGGAACCAGATCGACCGCGCCATCTCCAACGCGAAGCAGGCGCTGCCGAAGGACGTCCAGCCGCAGGCGATCGCCGGCAGCATCAGCGACTTCCCGATCGTCTATCTTGCGGTCTCCTCGGACAAGCCGTTGAGCGAACTCAACGCGGACCTGGCCCGCCTGAGTGTGCCGCGGCTGCAGAAGCTCGACGGCGTGCGCGGCGCCGAAGTAACCGGCGGGGCCACCCAGCACATCAAGATCCTGCCGCGGCCGGCGGCCATGGCCGCCTCCGGCACCACCATCGCGTCCATCTCCGAGGCGCTGAAGAACAACGGCAGCCTGGTTCCGGCCGGCAGTATCGAGGAGCAGGGCAAGACGCTCTCGCTGCAGATCGGCAGCCCGGTGGATTCCCTTGACGCGATCAAGGCCCTGCCGCTGGGGGGCGCCCGCGACGCCGCGACAATCGGCAGCGTGGCGGACGTCAGCATCACCGAGGACGCCCGCACCTCGATCACCCGCACCAACGGCAAGGAAACGCTGGCCGTCTCGGTCACCAAGAAGCCCGAGGGCGACACGGTGGGCATCTCCCACGCGGTCAAGGACGCCATCCCGCAGCTTGAGGCCGAACTGGGGTCCAACGCCAAGTTCACCCCGGTGTTCGACCAGGCGCCGTTCATCGAGAAGTCCATCAAGGACCTCACCACGGAGGGCCTGCTGGGTCTGGGCTTCGCCGTCGCCGTCATCTTGCTGTTCCTGCTCTCGGTGCGCTCCACGCTGGTCACGGCCGTGTCCATCCCGCTGTCCCTCCTGATCACCTTCATCGGGCTCTCCGCGACCGGCTACTCGCTGAACATCCTGACCCTCGGCGCGCTGACGATCGCGATTGGCCGCGTGGTGGACGACTCGATCGTGGTGATCGAGAACATCAAGCGCCACCTCAGTTACGGCGAGCAGAAAATCACCGCCATCCTGACCTCCATCCGCGAGGTCGCCGGCGCAATCACCGCGTCCACGCTTACCACGGTGGCGGTCTTCCTGCCGATCGCGTTCGTCGCCGGACTCGCCGGTGAGCTGTTCCGGCCCTTCGCCCTCACCGTCACGATTGCTTTGGTCTCCTCGCTGCTGGTCTCGCTGACCATCGTTCCGGTGCTGGCGTACTGGTTCCTGCGGACCCCGGCGGACAAGGCCGGCGCCTACGTTTCCGAAGCCTCAGCCCGCGAGACCGCCGCGAAGGCCCACGAGGCCGAGCAGCGCAGCTTCCTGCAGCGCGGCTACCTCCCGATCCTGACCAAGACCCAGCGGCACCCCGTCATCACCCTGGTAGCGGCCGTTTTGGTCCTCGGCGGCACCGCAGCGATGTCGCCGCTGCTCGCAACCGACCTGCTGGGCCGTTCCGGCGAAAACAGCATGAGCGTGCGGCAGGCCCTTCCGGCCGGCACCAGCCTGGCGGAGGGCAGCGCCGCGGCCGTCAAGGTCGAGAAGGCCCTGCGCGGCATCGACGGAATCAAGGACGTCCAGGTCACCACCGGCAACGCCCAGTCCGGCTTCTCAGCCCTGCAGTCCACCGGGGCGGCGAATTCCAGCTTCACCGTCGTGACCGAGGAGAAAGCCAACCAGGGCAAGCTGCAGGACACTGTCCGCAAGGAGCTCGCCAAGATCTCCGACGCCGGCAAGATCACGGTGGGTTCGCAGCAGGGCGGATTCGGCACGACGTCGACTGTCGACATCACGCTCAAGGCCGCCAGTTCCGCCGACCTCAAGACCGCCAGCGACGCCATGGTCAAGGCCATGGACGGGGTTCCCGGCTCGTCCGAGGTCAGCACCAACCTGGCCGCGAGCCAGCCCGTGGTCCAGGTCAAGGTGGACCGCGCCAAGGCCGTTGCGGCGGGCCTGAACGAACAGCAGGTCGCCGGCGTCCTGGCCGCCACGATCAGTCCGGTCCCGGCCGGCACCGTCCGCATCGGCACAAACGACTTCCCGGTCCGGATCGGCGAAGGCACCCGTTTCACCAGCATCGGCGCCGTGCGCGACCTCCCGCTGCCGACGGCGCGGGGCCCGGTCCCGCTGTCCTCGATCGCTTCCGTGGAACAGGTGGAGGTTCCGGTCTCGATTACGGCCAGCAACGGCCAGCGGACCGCTCGCGTCTCCGTCACGCCGTCGGGCGGAAACCTGGGTGCGGTAAGCACCGAGGTGCAGGACCGGCTCAAGTCGGTCCAGCTGCCGCCGGGCGTCACGGCAGAGATCGGCGGCGCCACCACGCAGCAGGCCGAGTCCTTCGGCCAACTGGGGCTGGCACTGCTGGCCGCCATCGCGATCGTTTACGTGATCATGGTCGCCGCGTTCAAATCCCTCGTGCAGCCGCTGATCCTGCTGGTCTCCATCCCGTTCGCAGCCACCGGCGCCATCGCGCTGCTGCTGGTGACGGGCGTCCCGCTGGGGCTGCCTTCGCTGATCGGCATGCTGATGCTGGTGGGAATTGTGGTGACCAACGCGATTGTGCTGATCGACCTGATCAACCAGTACCGCCAGCCGCGCAACGGCGAGCCCGGCATGAGCGTGGCGGACGCGATCACGCACGGCGCACGCCAGCGCCTCCGGCCGATCCTGATGACCGCGCTGGCCACCGTGTTCGCGCTGACCCCGATGGCTCTGGGACTGACCGGCGGCGGGGGCTTCATCTCGCAGCCGCTGGCCATTGTGGTGATCGGCGGCCTCATTTCCTCCACCGCCCTGACGCTGGTCCTGGTGCCCGTGCTGTACCGCTTGGTGGAGGGCCGGCGCGAACGGAAGGCGCTGCAGAAGGCCAACGGCGGCAAGGCCACCCACGGGCGCCGGGCCCAGCCCGCGCCGTCGGACGCCGCGGACGCCGTCGACCGGCTCGATGAGCAGGACGAGGCGGACGAGCCGAACGAGGCACCGGCGCTCCGCAACTAAATTCCGCCCCGCCCCCGCCCCTCCCCAACTAGCTCGCAATAGTTGTCGTTTTGCCCGCTCAAAACGACAACTACTGCGAGCTAGTTGGGTTCGTGCGGCCCGGGCCTGTGGATAACCGTCTGGGTGCCGCCGGAATTTGCCAGCATGGGGCCATGAAGACGCCGCAGCCCCTGCCGGACCCGGTTGCCCGTGCGCCCTTCACCTTCCAGGAGGCGCTCGACGCCGGGGTCAGCTACCGCCGGCTCCGGCACCGCGGGCTAGCATCGCCGAGCCGTGGCATCCGGATTCCTTGCGCCGCGGAAACGCCGCCCGACCTGGAGCCACTGGTGCGGCCCTTCACCCGGATTACGGAATTCACGGCCGCCTCGCACGCCACGGCATTCCGGCTCTGGGAGATGCCTGGATTCCTACCGGGGGCGGATGATCCGGGCATCCACCTGTCGCGGCCTGACTCCATGGCCATCCCCCGGCGGACTGGCGTGATCGGCCACGTCGGTCAGTTCTTCCCCGATGAGATCGTGAGTATCGGCGGCCTCCTCGTGACGACGCGGGTCCGTACCTGGCTCGATGTGTCCCGGTTGATGGGGGTGGACGAACTCACCGTGGTGGCCGACCATCTGATCCGTGTGCCGCGGGCTGACCTGGAGGGCCGCAGTGATCCCCACGCCAGCATCGCGGACCTGGCCGAGATGCTGGACCGGCACAAGGGCACTCCCGGAATCCGGAAGGCCCGGCTCGCCTTGGAGCAGGCCCGGGTCGGCGCGGACTCGGCTCCAGAGACCCGGCTGCGGCTTGCACTGACGCGGGCCGGTCTGCCCGAACCCGAGGTGAACCCGCGCACGGAGTTGCTCAACGGCGTCGTGCGTCAACCCGATCTGGCGTATCCGGAATTTCTGGTGGCGGTGGAATACGAAGGCGACGGGCACTCCGAGGCCTGGCAGGTGATCCGGGACATCACCCGCGAGGAAGACTTCAGCCGGGGCGGCTGGACGCTGGTCCGGTTGTCCAAACGCCACATGGCCAACGACGCCCGCTCTGCGGTGTCGAAGGTCCGCGCCGCGCTCCTGGACCGGGGCTGGAGGCCGCGTTGACCTTCCCAACTGGCTGGCAGTTGTTGTCGTTTTGGGCCCTCAAAACGACAACAACTGCGAGCTAGTTGGGGGCGGAAGCCGATTCGGCGGTGTGTGCGGGGGCGGGGTCCGGGTCGGAGAATGCCAGCTTGGGTACCAGCATCAGGGCTGCGGCCGCAGCCAGTCCGGTGACCCCGCAGATGGTCCACACCGTGAGGTAGCCCGCCAGCGGCGCCGCGGTCTGCCCGGCGGCGGCAGAACCAGCGTCGGCCAGGACGTGGTTGAGTAGGGCAATGCCGAACACCGCCGACGCGAAGGCCCCGCCGATGGTCTTGGTCGTGTTGGTCAGGCCCGTGGCCATCGCCGTCCGGTTCAGCGGCGCCGCAGCGGCCGCCGCCGAGGGCAGCGCCGCCACGAGCGCCCCGGAGCCGACGCCGGCCACCGCCATGTTGACCAGGGCCTCGGCCAGGCTGCCGTGGAAGGGCAGGAAGAGCAGGTAGCCCAGCCCCACCAAGGTCGCCGCGCCCACCAGGGTCCAGCGCGGGGTCAGCCGGCGCGTCACCACGGGGTACAGCAAAGCCCCCACCAGCAACGCCAGCACGTACACGCCGATGATGATCGAGACCTGGCCGGCGCGCAGCCCCAGCCCGTAGCTGTGTAGTGCAGGATCGGTCCGGGCGAAGGTGGAAAGCGGGGCCTGGGCGCCCAGCACGGATACCCCGAACAGCCCCGCGGTCAGCTGCACCGGCCACATGGACTTGGACCGCAGCATCCGGATGTCCACCAGCGGATCCCCGCGGCCCAGCTCGACGCGGGTGAACGGAACGAAGACCAGCAGGCCGGCCGCGACCAGCGCCCAGGCCCACCAGGCCCCGGGGCCGCCCAGCCGCATGAAGGTCAGTCCGGACGTGATCAGCAGGAGCCCGACGGCGAGCAACGCGAAGCCGCGGGTATCCACCCGGCCGCCGCTGCGCTCGGTGGATTCCGGCACCCCGAAGCGGATCGCGAACCAGCACGCCGTCACTGCCAGGGCAGGAAGCATCAGCACCAACTGCAGTTGCCCTGCGAAGGCTTCCACGAGGGCACCGGCCGCGAGGGCACCGGCGATGACGCCGAATTCCAGCGCGCCGACAAGGGCCCCGGCCGCGCGTCGGGTGCGGGCGGCGCCGTCGGGCAGCCCGTGCACCCGGCTGAAGACGAGGGCGATTTCCAGCGGCAGCCAGACCACATAGAAGCCCTGCAACGACCACGCCGCGAGGAACGTCCAGAAATCCGGCGCCAGCGCAACGCCCCAAGAAGCGGCGGCGGTGAGCACGGTGGAGACGAGCAGGATCCTGCGATGTCCGTACAGGTCTCCCAGTTTCGCGAGCACCGGCACGGCCAGGGCACTGACCGTCAGCTGGGCGGCCTCGAACCAGTTGACGTCGGCGTCGTGGATCCCCAGGTGCCGGGCGATGTCGGTGAGGATGGGGGTGTAGTAGCCCTGCAGGATCCCGCTGGTGAGTTCCACCAGGCACAGAAAAGCGACAACGCGGCGCATGGCGCGACCTTCCGGGCGGGCTGGGCATCTGGCGGCCAGCCGATTGATTGCATCCTAGAGCCGGGCCCCGCGCGCTCCCCGCAGGACGTGGAATATCCCGGCGTGGCGGACGTTATAGAGGGTGATAGATGCAAATGCATGTAAATCGGTTATAGTAGAAACAGCTCCCGGAAGTCTCCGGTCACGGAAAGGCACATCATGCAGATCGGCGTATTCAGCGTCAGCGATATCACCACCGACCCCACCACGGGGCGCACCCCCACGGAACACGAGCGCATCAAGGCCTCGGTTGCGATCGCCAAGAAGGTCGAAGAAATCGGCATGGATGTCTACGCCATCGGCGAGCACCACAACCGGCCGTTCTTCTCCTCCTCCCCCACCACCACGCTCGCCTACATCGCGGCGCAGACCGAGCGGATCATCCTCTCCACGGCCACCACGCTGATCACCACCAATGACCCGGTGAAGATCGCCGAGGACTTCGCGATGCTCCAGCACCTCGCCGACGGCCGGGTGGACCTGGTCCTGGGCCGCGGCAACACCGCCCCGGTCTACCCCTGGTTCGGCAAGAACATCCAGGACGGGATCGAACTCGCGATCGAGAACTACTCGCTGCTGCGCCGGCTCTGGGACGAGGACACGGTCAACTGGTCCGGCAAGCACCGCACCCCGCTGCAGAACTTCACGTCCACGCCGCGCCCGCTCGACGGCGTTGCCCCCTTCGTCTGGCACGGCTCCATCCGCACGCCGCAGATCGCTGAGGTGGCGGCGTACTACGGCGACGGCTTCTTCGCCAACAACATCTTCTGGCCCAAGGAGCACTACCAGCAGCTGATCGGCCTCTACCGCGAACGCTACGAGCACTACGGCCACGGCAAGGCGGACCAGGCGATTGTGGGCCTCGGCGGACAGTTCTTCATGCGGAAGAACTCGCAGGACGCCGTGAAGGAGTTCCGCCCGTACTTCGACAACGCCCCCGTCTACGGCCACGGCCCCTCGCTCGAAGACTTCACCTCGCAGACCCCGCTGACGGTCGGCAGCCCGCAGGAAGTCATCGAGAAGACCCTGACCTTCCGCGAGTACTTCGGCGACTACCAGCGCCAGCTGTTCCTGATCGACCACGCCGGCCTGCCGCTGAAGACCGTCCTGGAGCAACTGGACCTGTTCGGCGAGGAAGTCCTGCCGGTGCTCCGCAAGGAATACGCCGAGAAGACTCCGGCCCACGTTCCCGAGCCGCCCACCCACGCCGGTCGCGTGGCCGCCTCGCTGGCGGTCCGTGAGGCCGCCCCGCAGGACGCCTGATGTCCGCGAAGGCTGCGCCGGCGGAAGCCGGCCGGGCCGGGGCACCGGCGGAACCGGGCACCAGCCCGGCCTCCCCGGTGCGGCTCGCCGCGCAGACCTGGGAGTCCCTGTTCCGGGCCCAGGTCGCGGTGATGCGCCGGCTGCAGGCAGGACCTGCCTTCAAGTCCCTGGCCCTCAACGAGTACGACGTGCTGTTCACGCTCTCACGCTGCCCGTCCGGCTGGCTCCGCCAGAATGAGCTCAACGACCATGTGCTGCTGAGCCAGTCGAGCCTGAGCCGGCTGGTGGAGCGGCTGGAAAAGCGCGGCCTCGTGGAGCGCAGGCCCGCCCCCGACGACGGCCGCGGCGTCCTCATCCGGCTCACCGAAGCCGGGCGGGAACTGCAAAAGGCGATCGGGCGGGAGCATGTCCGCGACATCGCCTCCCTGGTGGGCCCGGCGCTCACCGCCGAGGAACAGCGCGAGCTGCTGCGCCTGACGGAGAAGCTGCGGGCCTCGGTGGCGTCGCGCTAGCTGTCCTGCTCCGCCGTCGGCCCCTGGGCGAGCCCAGCGGAACGGCTGCTAGCGGATGGCGAGCAGCGCCGCCGGGTCCTCGACCGGCAGCTCGCCGGTGACGGTGGCGGTGACCTTCAGTTCCTTCAGCAGGAGGCTGCCGCCCACCGTGGACAGGAAGGCCGTGTCCGAGGAGTCCCGGCCGGCCGTAATCCGGAGCATGCTCTCCCGCGGCGCCAGGCCGGTCGGATCGATGACGTGCCAGGCGCCGTTGACGTGGGCTTCGGCCACGGCATGGAAATCCATCGGGCTCAGCCCCGGAGCATAGACCGCGGCCAGCCGCGCCGGGACGTTCTTGGACCGCAGCAGCGAGATGGCCAGGTGGGCAAAGTCCCGGCAAACACCGCGCCGGTGCAGCAGGGTCTCGACGGCGCCGTCCGTCCCGCGCGAGGACCCGCTGACATAGCGCAGTTCGCTGAAGACCCAGTTCCGCACGGCGTGCAGGAGCTCCCCGCCGTCGAGGCCGCCAAACTCGGCGTACGCCGTCGGGAGGAGCCGGTCGGATTCGGCGTAGCGGCTGGGCCGGACGTAGCGGATGAGCTCCATCAGTCCGGGTTCCTCCGGAACGGCGGATCCGGTGACGGTGGCGCCATACTCCACCAGCACCTCGGTGGGTTCGGCGAACTCCATGTAGTGGAAGCGACCGCCGTGGTGGTCCGAGAGCTCGGTCAGGGGCACGTCTTCGCCTCCGGCCGTCACGGACAGCGACTCCTCGAATCCGCTGTAGCCCGGGTTGCGGGCTACAGCGACCGCCATCGCGACCTTGGTATCGGCCACGGTCTTGAAGGCCAGGCGTGCGGACACGATGCGTTCCATGAATCTCCGGAGGGTGCGAGCGAAGCCGCTGGATTGTCAGCGGGAGGGCAATGTCCCCGGGCCGCCATGGTGCCGGCGGGGGGACTAGTTTTTGATCTTCAGCGACATTAGCATCCGCTGGACATTGGCGAATTCCGAGCCCTCGTTGACGTATTTGTCCGCCTCGCCCAGAGTGTCAAAGGACTGGGCCGGGGCGACTTTCTGGTCCGGAGCGAACGCCTTGAGCTCAAGCAGGTCGCCGAAGGAGTAATCGCCCTTGCCTTCGGGGCCGCGCACGACGTTCCGCAGGGCGCAGGCTTTGCCGCCCGCCCCGCCGACCACGTTGGTGATGCCGTACGAGCCGAAGTACTTGTAGCCCTGGATCACGCGGAACACCACATGCGGGTCGATGGTTCCTTCCCCGCCGAGGTGCGGCAGTTCCACCGGAACGCTGCTGACCACCACGTACGGCTTGGCCGTCCCCGGCTTGCAGACGGCCGCCGCCTGCGGCCGGAGTCCGGTCTGCAGCGTGGCCAGGTACCGGCCGTCCGCGTCCTTGACCTCGATCTTGAGCGCCCCCGGCAGTGAGCCCTGCGCCGGGGTGACGGACTGGGCAATCCACTCCTGCGGCAGGTCGAAACTCACGTTCTTGCCGGGATCGGAGTACGTTTTCCAGGCCGCCGCCGTGGCACCAGCGGAGGCGGTTGCGGAACCAGAGGCGCCCGCGGAGGCCGAGCCGCCTGACGCGGCGGCCGGGGACGACGCACCGGTGGAGGAAGCCGTCGAGCCGGCACCCGGACTCCCTGCCGTCCAGGCCGGCGTGCCCTTGCCTTCGCTGCTGCAACCGGCGAGCGCCCCGGCGGTGAGCGCCAGCGCGGCGGCTATCCGGAGTCCGCGGGTAAGAACCGTGCCAGTCATGCTGCCAGCGTAGCCGGGCACCCGCGCGGTTCAGAGCCTCCGGAGCAGCGTTTCGTAGAAGCGGACGCCGTGGCACAGGGTCTCGAGCGAGATTTTTTCGTCGACGGCGTGGATCGAGCCGCGGTCCGCGGCGTCCATCGCGAAGGGCGCGAACCGGTACACGGAGTCGCAGATCCGGGTGAAACGGCGCGAGTCCGTGCCACCCATCATGATGTACGGCGTGATGATCGCCTCCGGGAAGGTCTCTGAGATACAGTCCTCCAGCAGCTGCCACTGCGGACCGGTGGAGGCGGACACCGGCGTGGGCTCGTTGCCCTCCACCACCCGCAGTTCCACCATCGGATCCCGGATGACTTTCCGCAGCCGCTCCACGGTTGCGGCCACGGTATCTCCCACGGCCACCCGGACGTTGGCGTTCGCCTTGGCCGTGGCGGCGAGCACGTTGGCGCCCGCGCTACCTTCCAGGGTGGTGATGGCCACGGTGGTCCGGGTCATCGCGTTGGTTTCGTTCCCCAGCCGGCCGAAGAGCCACGTCATTGGGACCCTGAGCAGGGACAGGTTCGCGAAAGCTACCCGCAGCGGGGCCGGGGCGTGCGGTCCGAAGCGCCGGAGCATCTCCGCGGTCACCTCCGGGAGTCGCTGCGGGAAGGGATTTTGCTCGATCCTGGTGATCGCCCGCGCCAGCCGCGCCGTCGCTCCCATCCGGGGCGGCGTCGAGGCGTGTCCCCCCGGATCCCGGGTCAGCAGCTCCACGTCCAGGATCCCCTTTTCGGCCACGCCGACGACGGCGGCCGGCCGGCTCACGCCGGGGAACGCCCCGCCCGCCACGGCTCCGCCCTCGTCCAGCACCAGCCAGGGCCGCACCCCACGGCCGGCCAGCAGCTCCACGGCCGCTGCGGCACTGTCTCCGGCAGTCTCCTCGTTGTTGCCGAAGGAGAAGTAGACGTCGTGCGCCGGGGCAAAACCCTCGCCCAGCAGGGCCTCCGCGGCCTCCAGGATGGCGACCAGCTGGCCCTTGTCGTCCAGCGTGCCGCGGCCCCAGAGATGGGTTGCGTCGCTGTGGCCGGAGAACGGCGGGTGGGTCCACGCCTGTTCGTCCCCCGCCGGGACGACGTCGTAGTGGGCCATCAGCACCGTAGGGCGGCTGCCGGGATCCTCCAAGGTACCGGGCCAGCGGAACAGCAGGGCCGCCCCGTTGACGCGTTCCACCTCGAGGCCTGCGTGGACCGAGGGGTAGAGCCGGGGCAGGGCCGCCAGGAAGGCCTCGAACTCTTCGGCGTCCACCTCGGCCGGAACCCGGGAGGAGACGGTGCGGAACCGGACGAGTTCGGCCAGCGAGGCGGCGGCGCGGTTGGCGGACCCGGCGGGGGCGGAGTTGTGCATGCGCGAAGTCTACGGTCCCCCAGCGGCGCTCCGAGGGCACGGCCCGCCGCGTTTCCGGCGGCGAAACAAGGCTAGGCTGGGGGGATGGCTGAACAGCATTTTGATGGAGCGGACGTTGACGGCCCGGACGGCGTCTCGCGAATGTCCGCCGTCGACATCGCGGACTGGCGGCTTCGGACCTTTGCGCTCTACGCCGCCGTGCGTAAGATCGCCGCGGATAACCCGGCCGAAGCCCACTCCTACTGGCGGCAGGAGCGCGACCGGATGTTCGGCACGCACCCCGCCTCGCCGCTGACCGACGACGCCAAGGCGAACTTCGGCGGCCTGAAGACCGCGGACTACGATCCGATCTATCGCTTCCACGTCCCCATCACGAAAGAAGGCGCCGGACGGGAGATGAACGTCGAAACCGGTACCGACGGCCTCGTTCGTTTTGTCCGGCTGGGTACCTTCGACCTGCCGGAGATGGGCCAGCTCGCCGTCTGGAAGCTCAACGGCTACGGCGGCGGCATCTTCGTGCCGTTCCGCGACGCCACCGCCGGCCAGCCCGGCGGCAGCTACGGCGCGGGCCGCTACCTGCTGGACACCATCAAGGGCGCCTTCCACGGCGTGACGGGCTCGGGGCCGGACGCCGAGTTCGTGCTGGACTTCAACTTCGCCTACAACCCGTCCTGCGCCTACAACGAGGCGTGGGCCTGCCCGCTGGCCGGGCCGTCGAACCGCCTCGCCGTGGACATCCCGGTCGGCGAGCTGCACTAGACGGATGGAGTCGCAGCTACAACAAGCGCAGCCCTCCCGGCAGTACCCGCCGGACACCACCGCGGCCTCCCCAACTTCGTCCCCCTCTGTTTCACCGCGCCGCCGCCACCGGGGCGTGCTCCGCTATCCGGTGGTCCGTCAGCTGCTGCGCTTCACCGGCGTCGGCGTCGTTTGCACCGTGTCTTCGCTGGCACTGTATGCCTTCCTGCGGCCGTGGATCGGACCCCAGCCGGCCAACGCGGCCGCGTTGATCCTCACGTCACTGATGAACACCGCGCTGAACCGGCGGCTGACGTTCAAGATCACCGAGCGCCACCGGATGAAGCGCGACCATCTCAACGGGCTGATCGTAATCGCCGTCGCCCTGCTGATCACGGGCGGCAGCCTCGGCATCCTGCACTGGATCAACCCGGACGCCACCGTGGCCGATGAGCTCTGGACCACCACCCTGTCCGGCTTCCTGGCCACGGCCGTAAGGTTCACGATGCTGCGGCACTGGATCTTCCGCCGCGCCCGGCACCGCTAGCATCCAGCGGGCCGCCTAGCCGAGGGCGCGGATGCTGCCGACGGCGGTGCGCACCGCGGCTGCTGCTTCCCGCAGCTCGGGGGCGGTAATGGACGAATCGAAGCTGAAGCGCACGGCGGTCTGGGCCACTTCGGCGCTGATTCCCATCGCCAGCAACACGGGCGACGGCTCGTCGGAGCCCGCGGCGCAGGCCGAACCGCTGGAGCAGACCACACCCTGCCGCTCGAGTTCCAGCAGCACAGACTCGCCGCTGGTTCCCGGGAAGCAGAACGAGGCCACCGAGGGCAGCCGCTCGACCGGATGGCCGGTCAGCACGGCGCCGGGCACTCCGGCCAGGACGGCGCCGATGAAGTCATCACGCAGGGCAGCAACCCGCGGGGAGGCGTCCTGCTGCGAGGTCCCGGCCAGGCTCAGCGCCGTTGCGAGGGCCACCGCGCCGGCAACGTTCTCGGTGCCCGAGCGGCGGCCGCGTTCCTGGCCGCCACCGTGGACCAGCGGTTCCAGCCGGGTCCGGCCGCGCACGAACAAAGCTCCGCAGCCCTTCGGGGCGCCCAGCTTGTGGCCGGAAAGGCTCAGGGCATCGACGCCCAGGCCACGAGTGTCGAGCGGCAGCCAGCCCGCGGCCTGCACGGCGTCGCTGTGGAACGGGATGCCGCGACCGCGGGCCAGTGCCGCCAGCCGGGCTACGGGCTGGATGGTGCCGACCTCGTTGTTGGCGTACATGACGCTGGCGAGCGCGGTTTCCGGCCGGAGCACGGCCGCGAACGCTTCCTCGGTCACCTGCCCGTAGCGGTCCACCGGGACCACGTCGACCGCGAAGCCGTGGACACGTTCGAGGTACCTGGCGGATTCCTCCACCGCGGGATGTTCGACGGCGCTGATCGCCACCCGGTCCAGGTGCGGGTCCGCAGCGCGGCGGGCCAGGGCGATGCCCTTGACGGCGAGGTTGTCCGCTTCCGTGCCGCCGGAGGTGAAGACGACCTCGCCGGTCCGGCAGCCCAGGGCCTTGGCCGTCGTTTCCCGGGCTCCCGCGAGCGCCGCGGCGGCGGCGTCGCCGAGCGAATGGTGGCTTGAGGGGTTGCCGAACTCGCCGCTGAGATACGGCCACATGGCCTCGAGCACCTCGCGGCGGACCGGCGTGGTGGCGGCGGCATCCAGGAAGATCACGGCATTCCTCAGTCGAGCGCCGGCCCGGCGGCCTGGGCCATAGCCCCGGCGGCAGGTTCCAATTCGATGTCGAGGCCCAGGTCTAGGGCGCTGACACTGTGGGTGAGCGCACCGATCGAGATGACGTCCACCCCGGTGGCGGCGATGCCGGCCACGGTCGCGAGGCTGACGTTGCCGCTGGCCTCGACCCGTGCCCGCCCCGCGACGAGTTCGACGCCGTCGGCGAGTTCGATCAGTGAGAAGTTGTCCAGCATGATGGTGTCCACGCCGGCGGCCAGCACGGGCTCGATCTGCTCCATGCTGTCCACCTCCACCTCGAAATGCGTGGTGTGCCCCAGCCGCGCCTTGGCGTCGCGCAGCACCGCGGTGAGCTTTGCCGGGTCACCACCGGTGAGCACCGCCAGGTGGTTGTCCTTGGCCAGGACCGCGTCCGAGAGGCTGAAGCGGTGGTTTGCTCCGCCGCCGCAGCGCACCGCGTAGCGCTCCAGCACGCGAAGCCCCGGCGTCGTCTTCCGGGTGTCGGTGATCCGCGCGCGGGTGCCGGCAACCAACGCGACGAACTCCGCGGTCCGGGTAGCGATCGCGCTCATCCGCTGCACCAGGTTCAGCGCCACCCGTTCGGCCAGCAGCACGCCGCGGGCGTTGCCGGTCACCCTGGCCAGCGCCGCGCCGGCCTCGAAGGCATCGCCGTCGGCCACGAGCAGTTCGACGACGGCGGCCGGGTCCGCCAGCTTCATCGCCGCGGCGAACACCTCCCCGCCGCTGAGCACCCCCGGCACCCGGGCTGCCAGCACCGCAGTGGCGCGGGCGTCGGCGGGGATGAGGGTCTGCGAGGTGATGTCGCCGTACGGGGAGTCCTCCTGCAGGGCGGCGCGCAGCACGGCCTCCACGGCGGCCGCGGGGAGGGTGCCGGCGAGGGCAGTCACCGGGAGGGCGCCCGGTCGGGCCGTGGCGGGTGCTGTCATGACGAAATCCTTTGTTTCGGGCGGGATGCGGCGGCATACCGGTGGCCGTGGGATAGGGCGGCCGGGGCGGAACGGGCCGGGGCTGCGAGCATTGCGGGGACGACGGCGTCGCCGTCACGGGAGGCGGGGTCTGCGTCCGCCCGGAAGTGGGCGCCCACCGAGCCGGTCCTGGCCCGCGCGGCTTCCACCAGCAGGCGTGCGGCCAGCAGCAGATTCCGATCCTCGTGCCCGGACTGATCCAGGCCTGCGTCCGTCACCCTCTCGGGCCGGACCACGCCAGCCCAGGCAGCAAGCTGCGCAGCCGCAGCATTGAGGTCGGCCCCCGTACGCAGCACCCCGGCAGCCCCAGTCATCAACCGCCCCAAAGCCTGCCGCGAAAACAACCCCGGACCAGGCCCAGACTCCAAAAAACCATCGGGCAGGCTGGCCGGGTGATACTCCCGAGCGGCACCCGGGGCCGGCTGCCCACCGTCGTTCGACGGTGTTCCGGAAGCGTGCGTCAAGGCGAGGCCGCCCGCGGCCGAGACAGCACGCGGAGGAACGGCGTCGTACGACGCCCAAGCTGACGCACAGCCATGTCCCGCACCAAGGAAGTCCTCCACGGCCCGTCGCCCGAACACCAGCCCTTCGAGCAGCGAATTGCTGGCAAGCCGGTTGGCGCCCTGGGCCCCCGTGCACGCGACCTCCCCTGCAGCGTAGAGCCCCGGTACCGAGGTGCGCCCGCGCAGGTCGGTGGTGACCCCGCCCATCCAGTAGTGCGCCGCCGGGGACACGGGCAGCGGTTCGGCGGTCCAGTCGTACCCGGCGGCGCGCGTCGCTGCCGTGATGGAGGGGAACCGCCGGGCCAGGAAGCCCGGCCCGCGGCTGGCTTCAATTCCCCGGGCATCCAGGTAGACCGGGCTGTCCGCCGGGAGCCCGGCGGCCGCAAGGTGCAGCGCGATACTGCGGGAGACGACGTCGCGCGGGGCCAGCTCCGCGTCCGGGTGGTAGTCGGGCATGAAGCGGTAGCCGGCGGCATCCAGCAGCACGGCACCCTCGCCGCGCACCGCCTCGGAGATCAGCAGTGCGGGCGGCCCGCCCGGCACCTCGGCTGCGGCCAGCGTGGTCGGGTGGAACTGGAAGAACTCCAGATCGCGGACCGCGCCCCCCGCGCGCCAGGCCAGGGCGAGGCCGTCGGCGGTGGCGACGGATGGGTTGCTGGTGCGGGCGAACAGCCGCCCGGCGCCGCCGGTGGCGAGCAGCACGGCGTCGGCGTCGAGTCGCTTCGGCTCCGCGCCGGCCAGGTAGGCGACACCGGTGACGGCGCCCGGATTTGCTCCTGACGGACCGCCGCCCTCGGTGAGGAGCTCGGTCACCAAGGCGCCGGTTTCGACCCGGACTCCACCCTGGACGGCGCGCTCGAGCACAGCGGCCACGAGCGCACGCGCGATGCGGGCCCCGGTCGCATCGCCGCCGGCGTGAAGGATGCGGGCGGCCGAATGCGCAGCCTCGAGCCCCAGCGCCGGGGCGCCGTCGGCACGGACGTCGAAGTCCACACCGAAGCGGCGCAGCCCGGCGATGTCCCGGACGGCCTCCGTGCACAGGATCCGCACCGCCTCGGGATTGTTCAGCCCGGCCCCGGCGGCGAGGGTATCGGCGATATGCGCCGCCACGGAGTCACCCGGTGCGGCCTCCCCCGGCGCCAGCACGGCGGACACGCCGCCCTGGGCGTAAAAGGTGTTGCTCTCCTCGAGCGCGCCCTTGGTCAGGAGCACCACCTCAGAGGCGGACGCTTCCGAGGCGAGCAGCGCCGCGTACAGCCCGGCGATCCCGCTGCCGACGACGATGAGCCGCCTGGTCACGGCCGGGCCGCCAGCATGCGTTCGAGCGCCACGCGGGCCGGAGCCGCGACGTCGTCCGCCACCGTGATGCGGTTGACCACCTCGCCGCGGACCAGGGACTCCAGCACCCAGGCCAGGTAGCCCGGGTGGATGCGGTACATGGTGGAGCAGGGGCAGATCACCGGGTCCAGGCAGGAAATGGTGTGCTGCGGGTTTTCGGCGGCCAGCCGGTTGACCAGGTTGATCTCGGTGCCGACCGCGAAGACGGTGGGCTCGGTGGCGGCGGCAATGGCCTTGCGGATGAAGTCGGTGGATCCGGCAGCATCGGCAGCGTCGACCACCTCCATGGGGCACTCCGGGTGCACAATGACCTGCACGCCCGGGAACTCGGCGCGCGCCTTCTCGATCTGGGCCACGTTGAAGCGCTTGTGGACGGAGCAGAAGCCGTGCCAGAGGATCACGCGGGAATCCTGCAGCGACTGTTCGTCGTTGCCGCCGAGCTCCTTGCGCGGATTCCACATCGGCATCTGCTCCAGCGGCACACCCATGGCCTTGGCGGTGTTGCGGCCCAGGTGCTGGTCCGGGAAGAACAGCACGCGCTGGCCCCGCTCGAACGCCCACTCCAGCACGGTGGCGGCGTTCGAGGAAGTGCAGACAATGCCGCCGTGCTCGCCGCAGAAGCCCTTGAGCGCTGCCGAGGAGTTCATGTAAGTGACCGGGATGACGGGCACCCGGCCGTCGGCGTCGGGGTCGGTGCCGAACAGCTCCTCCAGCTGTTCCCAGCACTCGGTGACCGAGTCGATGTCCGCCATGTCCGCCATCGAGCAGCCCGCGGCGAGGTTGGGCAGGATCACGGCCTGCTCCGGCCGGGACAGGATGTCCGCGGTTTCGGCCATGAAGTGCACACCGCAGAAAATGATCGCCTCGGCGTCGGGCCGGGTCAGGGCCGCATTGGCGAGCTGGAAGGAGTCGCCCACGAAGTCGGCGTATTCCACCACCTCGTCGCGCTGGTAGAAGTGCCCCAGGATGACGGCCCGGTCCCCCAGCGCTGCCTTGGCGGCCCTGATGCGGGCGTCCAGTTCGGCGTCGCCGGCCAGGCGGTACTCCTCCGGGAGCTGGCCCTGGCGGGGGGTGGACGGCGGGGCCACGTCGGCCACAGAAGCTCCGGGGCCGTAGGCGGGCACACCGGCAAGGGCCTCGGCGAGGTCGTAGTCCCAGGGACCCCGGGCGAGCGCGGGGCTGCAGGTGGACCCCGCGGTGCTGCCTTCAGCCTGTTCGCGCGTGATCAGCTGGATCGCCGTGTTGACGCTGCTCATGGTGTGCTCCTGTTGTCTGGATCGAGGCCTGGGCGGCCGGTAAAGCGGTAGAGGCGGGGCGGGCGGTGCTTGCCGCCTTGGAGGTATTCGTCGGTTTCTTCGATTTCGGGGGCGGCTTTGATCTGGCGGCGGAAGTTGGCCGGATCCAGCTCGCGGTCCAGGACTGCCTCGTAGACTTCCCGGACCTGGGCGAGGGTGAAGTACTCGCCCAGCAGGTGGTAGGCGATGGAGCCGTAGGCCATCTTGTTCCGCAGCCGCCAGAGCGCGTACTCGATGATGGTGTTGTGGTCGAACGCCAGTTCGCCGAGCCGGTCGGCCCGGAACCAGCGGACGTTTTCGGATTCGTCCGCGAGCGCGGCCTCGGTGGGCTGGACCAGGGCCCAGTAGACGATCGAGACCACCCGCTGGGTAGGCGAGCGGTGCAGGCCGCCAAAGGCGTAAAGCTGCTCGAGGTAGCTTGGCGCCAGTCCGGTGGTTTCGCGCAGGTTCCGGGAGGCGGCGTCCTGCAGCGACTCAGCATGGGTCAGCGGCCCGCCCGGCAGCGCCCACAGCCCCTTGAATGGCTCCCTGATCCGGCGCACCAGCGGGATCCACAGCGTGGGGCGGCCCGAGCGCTCACTCGGGCGCAAGGCGAAGATTACCGTGGAGATGGCCAGCGACGGCGGCGCGAGCTGGCGCTCCGAGACGTTGGCTGGAGAGGTGTAGACGGTGATCAACCCCCGCATTCCGGGGTCCGGACCGGTCCCGTGGAGACTGCCCGGACGGTTCCGGCCCTACCGCCGGAATAGTTATAGTCAAAGTGACTAGAACTAATTCTACGACGACGCCGGTCCGGCGCAAAATGTTGCGGTCCCCCGGGCTGGCCGCGCGGCTACTCCCGCTGCGCGGCGGCTTCCAGCAGCGGCAGGGTCCGGCCCTCGAAGTGGGTGTTGAGCACGATCACCGAGGAGGAACGGAGCACGGTCCGGGTGGCGATCATCGCGTCCAGCACCCGCTGCAGGTCCGGGTTGGAGCCGGCCGCAATCCGGGCCATCAGGTCCGAGCTGCCGGACACGGTGTGGATCTCGATCAGCTCCGGAATGCGCGCCAGTGCCTCCACGACGGCGTCATGGCCCAGGTCCTGGTTGATGGTCAGGGAGCAGAAGGCGACCACCGGGTAGCCGAAGCGGGCGGGATCCGGTTGCGGCACCCAGGAGCCGATGACGCCGCTGTCCTGCATCCGGTCCAGCCGCGACTGCACGGTGGCCCGGGCGACCTTCAGCACCCGGGACGCCTCCAGCACGGAGGCCCGAGGGGCGTCCGTGAAGAATCGGACAATCTTGGCGTCCAGCGGGTCCACGTTCACGTCAGTTTCCTTGCCTGCAGGGATTCAACCGCACAAATCGTCGTGATTCGGGCCGGCTATTCAACAAACTGCAACCATGCTCTCACGCCGCCCGCGCGCGAGGGCACCCCGGGGACGGTAAATTCGAATGGTCCCAAAAGGACGCATCCACCACCGTAAGAAGGTTCGCCAGCATGACAACGAAGTCCACCGCGGAGCGCCCGGCCGTGAAGCTCGGCCACAGCATGAAACCCCGCCAGCTCACCATGATGGGACTCGGCAGCGCCATCGGCGCAGGTTTGTTCCTCGGATCGGGGGCCGGAATCCAGGCCGCCGGTCCGGCCGTCCTGATCTCCTACCTGGTCGCGGGCACCCTGATCATCATCGTGATGTGGGCCCTCGGCGAGATGGCCGCCGCAAACCCGAACAGCGGCGCGTTCTCCGTCTACGCCGAGAAAGCCATGGGAAAGACCGCCGGCGCCACCGTGGGCTGGCTCTGGTGGCTGCAGCTCGTCGTCGTCATCGCGGCCGAGGCGCTCGGTGCGGCCGGGCTGCTCTTCACGATCTGGCCTGTTGTTCCGGTGTGGGGACTCGCCCTGATTTTCATGGCCGTCTTCACGGCCATCAACCTCGCCGGGGTGAAAAACTTCGGCGAGTTCGAATTCTGGTTCGCGATCCTCAAGGTCGCCGCCATCCTGCTGTTCCTGGCCATCGGCGCCGCGCTGCTGTTCGGCTGGCTGCCGGAGGTTCCCAGCCCGGGACTGAGCAACATCACCTCCAACTTCGCCCCGGCGGGCCTGGGCGGAATCGCGGCGGCCTTGTTCGTGGTCATCTTCGCCTTCGGCGGCACGGAAATCGTCAGCGTCGCCGCGGCAGAGACGGAGAACCCCGAACGCAGCGTGGGCCACGCGATCCGCACCGTCGTCTGGCGCATCCTGGTGTTCTACATCGGCTCCGTGTTCGTCATCGCCGCCGTGCTGCCTTCGACGTCGGCAGCACTGAAGTCGCCGTTCGCAGGCGTCCTGGATCTGGCCCGCATCCCCGGCGCCGGCGCGGCAATCACCCTGGTCGCCGTCGTCGCCCTGCTCTCGGCCCTCAACGCGAACCTTTACGGCGCCTCCCGGATGGCCTACTCGCTGTCCGTGCGCGGCGAAGCTCCCGCCTTCCTTTCGCGGCTCAACACGGCCCGGGTCCCGGTCATCGCCGTCAGCATCTCGGTGGCCTTCGGCTTCCTGGCGGCCGTGCTCGAACTGCTGTTCCCGGAAAGGATCCTCCCGGCGCTCTTCCAGCTGGTGGGCTCGACCTGCCTCGTGGTGTGGGGCTCGGCCCTGGTATCCCAGCTGATCCTGCGGCGCCGGGCGGACCGTGCGGGCACCGCCCTTCCGCTGCGCATGAAGGGCTTCCCGGGGCTCACGGTGTTCGGTCTGGTTCTCCTGGCCCTGATCTTCGCCGTCGGCTTCAGCAGCCCGGAGAGCAGCAGACAGCTCTTCAGCACCATGGCGCTGATCGCCGGCATCGCCGCCGCCTGCTGGATCGGGGCCCGGCTCGGCCGTGCACGCCGCGCCGACTGAGGCTCCCCGCTGCAGCCTTTCGGGACTAAATTTGGGGATGCATGTCGAGAAGTCTTGACCGGCTCCGCTCACTAAGTGGAAGACCACGACAGGCGTGGCCCCAAAATAGGAGATCATCATGCCGAAGTATCTGCTCCTCAAGCATTACCGCGGCGGCCCCGTGCCGCACCGTCCAGTGCCCCCGATGGACCAGTGGGCCCCGGCGGACGTAGAGGCACATATGGCTTTCCTCAGGCGGGTCAGCGAGGTGCTTGAGGAGAACGGCGAGTACGTCGATGCGCAGGCGCTCACCCCGGAGCGCACCTGGGTTCGCTACGGAGGCCCGGGCGCCGCACCCGTCACCACAGATGGCCCGCTTCCTGAGACCAGCGATCTGGTTGCCGGGTGGTACATGATCGACGTCGAGTCACGCGAACGGGCAGTCGAACTCGCAGCCTTCGTCTCCTCCGAGCCGGGCCCGGGCGGCGAGCCCCTCTACGAGTGGATCGACATCCGTGAAGTCATGTCCGGGGCACCCTCGCACGACTAACCGGGCGTGATCATCGATCCGATGCGAACACTGGACGAGGGCGCCCTGCGTGCCCTCGTCCGGCGGGTGCTCGCAGGTCTGGTCCGGCGGGGCGAGGACTTCGACGAAGCTGAGGATGCGGTCCAGGAGGCGCTGCTCGAAGCGCTGCGGGTCTGGCCGGAACACCCACCGCGCGAACCGCATGCCTGGCTGACCACTGTCGCCATCCGCCGGCTTGTCGACGCCCGACGCAGCCAGGCAGCCCGTCACAGACGAGAAGAGGCCACTCGCGACGAGCCGCAGTCCCCTCTGACAGACGAGGGCGATGACACGCTCTTTCTACTTTTCTGCTGCTGCCACCGTAGCCTTGCACCTGCCTCCCAAGTGGCTCTGACCCTCCGCGCTGTCTGCGGCCTCACTACCCGCGAGATCGCCGACGCCTTCTTCGTTCCGGAAGCGACAATGGCGCAACGGATCAGCCGCGCCAAGCGCTCCCTGCAGGGGCGCCGCCTGGACCAGCCCGGCGACCTCAGCGTCGTACTGCATGTGCTCTACCTGGTCTACACGCGCGGCCACGCTGGCCGCCTCGACCTGGCACAGGAAGCCATCCGACTCGCTCGCCAGCTCACCCTCGTGACTGAAGAACCGGAGGCGCGCGGGTTGCTGGCCCTCATGCTCCTCAACCACGCTCGGCTCCCGGCACGGCTCGATCCCGAAAGCCGGATTGTCACCCTCGACCGGCAGGACCGCGGCCTGTGGGACGGACGAGAGATCGCGGAGGGCGTTCGCGTCCTGCAATCAGCGCTGGCCGCTCAGCGCTTCGGCAGATACCAGATCGAGGCTGCGATCGCAGCACTTCATGACGATGCCGCGACCGCCGAAGAGACCGATTGGCCGCAAATTCTTGCCTGGTACGACGACCTCGTCGCGCTCACCGACGACCCGGCGCGTCATAACCCGGCCGCAGCACTCGGGCGCGCGGTCGCAGTCGGCCACGTTCACGGCGCATCTGCAGGGCTGCAAGAGACCTACCTGCTACGGGACGTGATCGGCGAGCGGCACCGCTGGCATGCAGTCCTGGGCTATCTGCACGAGTTGGGCGGCTGTTTCTCCGCCGCTGCTGCCGCCTACGCCGAAGCTGCCCGCCGGGCGACGAACGTCGCCGAACGCGACCACCTTGTCCGGCAGGCCTCCCGCGCACGGACCAGGGCCGAGTAAATACACTGTACAAACTGCCAAGCGGGATGAGGCCGGGAACGGCAGCTTTTGACAGAATGGTCAGTGTTACCTGAGCTGATTGCCTAGAGCTCGGCCCGTGACTAGGGTCACAGGCATGGACACACTCCCCCTCGCGGTTACCGGCGACGACGCCGGTCCCCTCACCCCCGCCCAGCTGCGCGAGCTCTACTCGCTGATGGTCGCGGTCCGGCACCTCGACACCTCCGCGATCGCCTGGCAGCGGCAGGGCATCATCCCCGGCTACGCCCCGGAGCTCGGCCAGGAGGCTGCCCAGGTCGGGAGCGGCTACGCCGTCGACACCACCCGCGACTTCGTCTTCCCCACCTACCGCGAGATGGGCGTCGCCCGGACCATGGGCGTGGACATGGTGGGCTACATGTCCACCCACAAGGCCACCTGGCACGGCGGCCTGTACGACCCGATGGAGTCCCGGCTCGCCCCGATCCAGGCCGTCGTCGCCGGATCCGTGCTGCACGCGGTCGGCTGGGCCCACGGCCAGACCCTGGACCAAAAAGACGGCGTGGCGCTGACGTACTTCGGCGACGGAGCCTCCTCGCAGGGCGACGTCCACGAGGCGATGAACTTCGCCGCCGTGATGAAGGCACCCGTGGTCTTTTTCGTGCAGAACAACGGCTGGGCCATCTCGGTCCCGACCGGCCGCCAGGTGGCCGGCGGCTCCGTCGCCGCCCGCGCGGCCGGCTACGGCATGCCGGCGCTGCAGATCGACGGCAACGACGTCGTCGCCGTCGTCGAGGCGACCCGCCGCGCCTTCGCGCACGCCCGCTCCGGCAACGGCCCCGTGCTGATCGAGGCGATGACCTACCGGCGCGGGCCGCACTCGACCTCCGATGACCCGGGCCGCTACCGCTCCCTTGACGAGGAGCGCGACGGCGCCGGCGAGGATCCGCTGGAGCGGCTCAAGCAGCGGCTGCTGGCGGACGGATCCGCCGACGCGGCGTTCTTCGCCGAGGCGCTGGCCGCCGCCAAGGCCGAAGAGGAGCAGATCCGGACCGGCATCCAGGCCCTTGGCCCGCGCCCCGGAAACGAAATGTTTGACCTGGTCTTCCAGGAAACCACCCCTGCCCTGCAGGCCCAGGCCGCCAACTGGCGCGAGGAGTCCGAACATGTCTAACTCGATTCTCGAAAGCAGTGCCGCTGCAAGCACGAGCGCAGATGCCCCCGCCTCCACCACGGTGATGTCCATGCAGCAGGCGCTCAACCGCGCCCTCGACGAGGTGCTCGAGGAAAACCCCAAGGCTGTGATCTTCGGCGAGGACTGCGGCCGGCTTGGCGGCGTCTTCCGGATCACGGACGGACTGCAGGCCAAGCACGGCGCGCAGCGGGTCTTCGACACCCCGCTGGCGGAGTCCGGCATCCTCGGCATGTCCGTGGGCCTGGCGATGGCCGGCTTCCACCCCATCCCCGAGGTCCAGTTCGACGGCTTCGCCTACCCGGCCATCAACCAGATCGTCTGCCAGATCGCCCGGATGAACTACCGCAGCCGCGGCACCATGCCGATGCCGATCACCCTGCGGGTGCCCAGCTTCGGCGGCATCCGGGCCCCCGAACACCACGGCGAAAGCCTCGAGGCGCTCTTCGCCCACGTGCCCGGGCTCAAGGTGGTTTCGCCGTCGAACCCGCACGAGGCCTACCACCTGCTCAAATACGCCGCCACGCGGCCGGATCCGGTGATCTTCATGGAGCCGAAGTCCCGCTACTGGCAGAAGGGCGAGGTCGATCCCGGCAAGGCCGATCCCTCCGGCGGCGCGCCCGAAGGCGCCAAGGTCATGCGCGAGGGCAGGCACCTGACGCTCGTGGCCTGGGGCGCCATGGTGGCCCGCTGCCTGCAGGTGGCCGAACTCGCCGCCGAGGACGGAATCGACGTCGAGGTCCTGGATCTACGCTGGCTCAAGCCGATCGACGCCGCGGCGCTGGCCGCCTCCGTGCGCAAGACGCGCCGCGCCGTCGTCGTCCACGAAGCGCCGCTGACCTCCGGGCTGGGCGCCGAGGTGGCGCAGCTGATTACGCAAAGCTGCTTCGACACCCTCAAGGCACCGGTGGAGCGCGTGACCGGCTTCGACGTCCCGTACCCCTCCGGCGACCTCGAAGATGAATACATCCCGAACATTGACCGGATCCTCTTCGGCATCCAGCGAGTATTGGAGTACAAACGTGGCTGAAATTTCCTTCCCGCTGCCGGATCTTGGCGAGGGCCTGATCGAGGCGACCGTGCTGGAATGGCTGGTCTCGCCGGGCGAGCAGGTGGAGCGGAACCAGCCGCTGGTGGAGGTCGAAACCACCAAGTCGGCCGTCGAATTGCCCAGCCCGCAGGCAGGTAAGGTAGTGCGTATCTACGGCGGGCCCGGCGACAAGATCAATGTCGGCGAGCCCCTGATCGTGTTCGAGGTGCCGGACAACACCGCCGGCATCGTGGGCACGGTCCCGAAGGAAGAGGCACCGAAGCGCCGGGTTCGCCTGAGCGCCGTACTTGATGAGGACTGACACCATGAGCGGCAGGCACACCGGCGAGCAGCATTCCCACACGGTCGAAGGCACCGACCCCCAGCTTTACGTCGGGGTGCACGATCCGAAGGACGACGCCGGGCTGCGTCCGGTCCTGCTGCTGCACGGCTTCTCCTCCTCCTCCAAGCTCAACTGGAAGGACACCGGCTGGATCACCGCCCTCACCGACGCCGGCCGCCGCGTCATCGCCGTGGACCTGCCCGGCCACGGCCGCAGCGGCGCCCCGGAGGACCGGGATTCCTACTCCCCCAGCAAGATCCGCGCGGATCTGCTCCAGATTGCGTTCGACGCCGGCGCACGTCCGCTGCGCGACGGCGATCCGGCCAGCGGCCTGGACGTGATCGGCTACTCGCTGGGGTCCCGGCTGGCCTGGGAATTCGGCGCCACCCAGCACGAACTGGTCCACCGGCTGGTGCTCGGCGGGCCCAACGTGGCGGACCCGTTGGCGGACTTCGACCTGGTCGCCGCGCAGCGCTACCTGGCGGACGGAACGCCGATCGCGGACGCGTCCACCGCCGGGCTGCTGAAGATGGCGCAACTGCTGCCCAGCAACAACATCTTTGCCCTGCTGTCCCTGATCGAGGCGATCAAGGACGAGCCGTTCGACCCCGCCGAGGCGGTCCCGCAAATGCCGGTGCTGCTGGTGGCCGGGGAGAAGGACGAACGGGCCGCGTCCATGCCCGAGCTCGCCGCTCTCGGCGCCAAGGCCGGGGCGATGGTGGAACAGCTCATCCTGCCGGCGCGGAACCACACGAACGCCGTGACCAGCCGGGCCTTCAAGCAGGGTGCCATCAGCTTCCTGGGCGTCTAAGCACTCGCTTAAACAGCAACGCGGGGTCACTTTCGGCCCATCCGGGGGTTCCGGATGGGCCGTAAGTGACCCCGCGTTGTTTTTGGCTGCCTAGTGGTGGCGGCTGACGCCCAGCGGACGGCCGCGGGTTTCCTTGGCCAGGATGACGCCGACGGCGGAGATGACGCAGAGGATCATGATGTAGATGCCGATGGAGCCGGTCCAGTGCGTGCCCTGCAGCAGGGCCTCGGCGATGGTCGCCGCGAAGGCGCCGCCCAGGATGGCGCCGAAGGCGTAGCCGATGGAGATGCCCGAGTAGCGTACGTTCGCCGGGAACATCTCGGCGTACATCGCGGACATCGGGCCGTAGGACAAGCCCAGGCCGATGGTCAGGACGAACAGCGCCGTGCCGTAGAGAACGATGTCCTTGGTGTCGATCAGGGCGAACATCGGGATCATCCAGGCGAAGACGATCCCGTAGCCGATCAGGAAGGTCTTGACGCGGCCAATCTTGTCCGAGAGCCAGCCGCCGACCAGGGTGAAGATGAGCCAGCCGAAGGACGCCAGTGTGGTGGCCAGCAGGATCTGCGGGGTGGGCATCTTCAGCGTCTTGGTGGCGTAGGAGATGAAGAAGGCGATCAGCAGGTAGCCGGCAGCGTTGTTGCCGATGAAGATCATCGTCGAGTAGAGGACAGCCTTCTTGTGCTTGCGGATCAGCTCGCCCAGGGGCGCCCTGCTTTCTTCCTTGCGCTCCTGCATTTCCTTGAAGACCGGGCTCTCAGCCACGGCGCGCCGGATGAGGTAACCGACCACGATCAGGACGATCGAGAGCAGGAACGGCACCCGCCAGCCCCAGCTGCCGAAGTCTTCCTTGGACATCGACGTGTTGAGGAAGTAGAGCAGGCCGGTGGCGAGGATCATGCCCACCGGGACGCCGATCTGCGGGTAGGCGCCAAACAGGCCGCGCTTGCTCATCGGTGCGTGCTCGACGGCCATCAGGGCAGCGCCGCCCCATTCACCGCCGGCGGAGAAGCCCTGGATGATGCGGAGCAGGATCAGGAGGATCGGGGCCCAGACGCCGATCTGCGCGTAGGTCGGCAGCATGCCGATCAGTGCCGTCGCGGCGCCCATCATGACCAGGGTGAAGACAAGCATGGCCTTGCGGCCCAGGCGGTCGCCGAGGTGGCCGGCAACGATGGCGCCCAGCGGGCGGAACAGGAAGCTGATGCCGATCAGGGCGAAGGACAGGATCTGCGCCAGGCCCGGGTTGGAGGCATTCAGCGGCGCGAGGAAGAGCGGGGACAGCAGCGTTGCTGTCAGTTGGGCGAAGATGAAGAAGTCGTACCACTCGATCGTGGTACCGACCAGCGTCCCGGCGAGGACCTTGCGTTCCTCATGCTTGCTGCTGGGGCCCGTCTCTGAATCGACGGTTGAAGTTGCGGTCATTGGAACTCCGTTGCTGGGGGCAGAGGTGCTGCCCGGGTGGGTGCAAGTGAAAAACTAAATGCCTACAGAATTACTGATCGAACGGTCAGTTAGTAACTGTGATACTACTATGAAATGTGTGATCAGGCACACATTTCCGCCAAAAAGCTTCGCCGCCCCGGAAAGTGACGGGGAAACCCGCTGGCAGAACTCCCGGTCGGCGTCGGCCGGCGACTCCCGGCCGCGGGCCCGGGAAGGCGCTTGTCGCCCGGGAAGGCGCTTGTTAGCCCTCACCGCGTGTTCTATAATCGAACAAGCAGTTCACTTATAGAACGCTACTTCACTGTGAGCCGGAACACAAGACTCCCCCGCCCGCCTCTAGGATGGACTCCATGACCCCGAACGCCGGCAGCACCCAGGCCCCGCCGTCCCAGACGCTGTCCCGGGGCATCCGGGCCCTGGAGATCCTGGCCGACGCCCCGGAGCCGCTCACCATCGCCGAGCTCGCCGACGCCATGGGTGTCCACCGTTCGGTCGCCTACCGCATCCTGCGCACCCTCGAGGACCACTCGCTGCTGGTCCGGGACGACGCCGGCAGGGTCCAGCCCGGCCCCGGCCTGGCCGTCCTCGCCCGCGGCGTCGCCCGCAATCTCCAGACCGCCGCGCTGCCTGAGCTGACCCAACTGGCCAACGCCCTGACCATGAGCGCCTTCGTGGCCGTCTGGGACCGCGAGGACTGCGTCACCCTCGTCACCGTCGATCCGCGCCACACGGGGGCGGCCGTGGTCCAGCACCCGGGCTCCCGGCACCCGGTCAGTGCCGGAGCGCCCGGCATCGCAATCCAGTCGGCGCTTTCGGAGCAGGAATGGCACCGTCTCGCCCCGGGCATCCCCTACCGGTCGGAGGCGGCCGAGGCGCGCCGCCGCGGCTTCGCGGCCAGCCATGACGAGGTCATCCCCGGCGTCTCCTCGCTGGCCGTGCCGGTCAGGGTTCCCGGCGGGCGCCCGGCCGCCCTGGCGGTGGTCTACATCCGCGCCGCACAGGACCCGGATGAGGTTGCGGCCGCCCTGTCGGCGAGCGCCGCGCGGATCGAGGCGCAGCTGGCCTGAGGCCCCCGGCCCGGGTTCTCTCTTGACAAGGCGGTCCAGTTCGGGCAGTTTTGTATCGTATACGATTTCATACTCAATGAGGAGATGCGATGGAGCAGCTTTCGCAGGACGCCCTGGCCGCCACCGGCAAGGTCATCGCGGTGCACATCAACTACCCGAGCCGCGCCGCCCAGCGCGGCCGCACCCCGGAGCAGCCCTCCTACTTCCTGAAGCCGTCCTCCTCGCTGAGCCTCTCCGGCGGCACCGTCGAACGCCCCGCCGGCTGCGAACTCCTGGCCTTTGAGGGCGAGGTGGCGCTGGTGATCGGCAGCCGGGCCCGCCGCGTTGCCCCGGACGAGGCCTGGCGCCACGTCGGCTTCGTCACGGCCTCCAACGACCTCGGCGTCTACGACCTGCGCTATGCGGACAAGGGCTCCAACCTGCGTTCCAAGGGCGGGGACGGTTTCACCCCCGTGGGCCCGGGCCTCCTCCCGGCCGCCGAGGTCGACCCGGCAGGCCTCCGCATCCGCACCTGGCTCAACGGCGAACTGGTGCAGGAGGACACCACCGGCACGCTGCTGTTCCCCTTCGCCCGGCTCGTCGCGGACCTCTCCCAGCTCCTCACCCTGGAGCCGGGCGACATCATCCTGACCGGGACGCCCGCCGGCGCCTCCGTGGCCCAACCGGGCGACGTGATGGAGGTCGAGGTGGACGCCCCGGCGTCGGGGCTCACCACCGGCCGGCTGACGACGACGGCGGCCCAGGGCACCGTGCCCCTCGCCGACTACGGCGCGCAGCCGCGCAGCGACGAGGCCCAGCGCGCCGAGGCGTACGGCACGCCGGCAGCCGCCGCCGCCGAACCTACGGCAGCGGCGGAACCGGCCGCGCCGAAGAATGCTCTGACCCCCGAGCTGAAGGCGAAGCTCGAGTCCGTCGCCACCGCCACCTTGAGCTCCCAGCTGCGCAAGCGCGGCCTGAACAACGTCAGCATCGACGGCCTGCATTCGACCCGGCCGGACCGCACCGTCGTCGGGGTGGCCCGGACCCTGCGCTACGTGCCCAACCGCGAGGACCTCTTCAAGACCCACGGCGGCGGCTTCAACGCCCAGAAACGCGCCATCGACTCGCTCCGGGAAGGCGAGGTCCTCGTTATGGAGGCCCGCGGCGAAAAGGGCACCGGGACGGTCGGGGACATCCTGGCCCTGCGCGCCCAGGTCAACGGTGCCGTGGCCGTCATCACCGACGGCGGCGTCCGCGACGTCACCGCCGTCGGCGCCCTGGAGATGCCCACGTTCTTCGCGAACGCGCACCCCGCAGTCCTGGGCCGGCGCCATATCCCGTGGGACGTGGACCTCACCATTTCCTGCGGCGGCGCCACGGTTCAGCCCGGGGACATCATCGTGGGCGACGCGGACGGCATCCTTGTGATCCCGCCGGCACTCGCCGAGGAAGTGGCCGACGACGCCCTGGTCCAGGAGTCCGAAGAGACGTTCATCGCCGAGATGGTCGCCGCCGGGCACAGCGTGGACGGCCTGTACCCGATGAACGCCCAGTGGCAGGAAAAGTACAAGGCGTGGGCCGCGGACCGCGGGCAGTCCCGGCCATGACCAGCACCGTGAGCACGGCCGGCCCGGCTGGCGCCACCTCGAGCAAGTCGGAGCAGGCGTACGCGGCGGTCAAGGCCAGCATCCTCAGCGGCGAATACTCCCCCGGCTACCGGCTGGTGCTGGCCAAGATCGCCGAGGAGCTGGGCTTCAGCGTCGTCCCGGTCCGCGAAGCCATCCGCCGGCTCGAGGCGGAAAACCTCGTGGTGTTCGAACGCAACGTCGGCGCCACCGTGGCCGGCATCGATCCCACCGAATACCTCTACACAATGCAGACCCTGGGGATCGTCGAAGGCGCCGCGACGGCGTTGTCCGCGCCGCTGATCTCCGCCGCGGACATCGCCCGGGCCCGCGCGGTGAACGAACTGATGCGCGAGTGCCTGGAAAACTTCGACCCGGTCCGTTTCACCAGCCTGAACCGCGACTTCCACAGCGTCCTGTTCGAGCGCTGCCCCAACCCGCACATCCTCGACCTGGTGCACCGCGGCTGGAACCGGCTGCAGGCGCTGCGTTCCTCCACCTTCAGCTACGTGCCCGGCCGGGCCCGGCAGTCGGTCGAGGAACACGAGGCGCTGCTGGGGCTGCTGGAGGCGGGCGCCCCGGCGGACGACGTCGAACGCGCGGCCCGCGCGCACCGCGCCGCCACCCTCGATGCCTACCTCGCCCACCGGGCTCCGTCCCCCTGACCCCAGCGGGCCGGCCCCGGCCGCCCCTCCCTCGAACGATAAGGAAAAAACAATGAAGTTCCGTTCCGATCCCCAGCAGCACCTCAAAGGCTCCCTCGCCGCGATGTTCACCCCGTTCACGGCGTCCGGCGACGTCGACCACGACAGCCTGCGGAACATGGTCCAGTGGCAGATCGCCAGCGGATCCTCCGGCATCACGATCGGCGGGTCCACCGGCGAGCCCAGCGCCCAGTCCGTCGAGGAACGCGCCGCCGCCATCCGCGCGACCGCCGAGGCGATCGGCGACCGCGTGCCGTTCATGGCCGGCACCGGCACCGCAAAACTGCAGGAGACGCTGGAGCTGACCCAGGCCGCCGTCGACGCCGGCGCGGACGCGTCGATGATCATCACGCCCTACTACTCCCGGCCCACGCAGGAGGCCCTCTACCGCTGGTACGCCACGATCGCCACCGAGTTCCCGCAGATGCCGTTCGTGATCTACAACGTGCCGTCCCGCACCGCGGTGGACATGGCCCCCGAAACCGTGGCGCGGCTGTTCCGTGACTTCGACAACATCGTCGGGATCAAGGAGACCACGAAGGACTTCGAGCACTTCTCCCGTGTCATGCACCTGGCCGGCAAGGACCTGCTGGTCTGGTCCGGCATCGAACTGCTGTGCCTGCCGCTGATGGCGATCGGCGGCGTCGGTTTCATCTCGGCGCTGGCAAACATCGCCCCGAAGGCCTCCGCGGACATGTACAACGCCTGGGTCGAGGGTGACTTCGAGACCGCCCGGAAGATCCACTACGGCGTCCACCCGCTCGTGGACCTGTTGTTCGTCGAGACCAACCCGGCGCCCAGCAAGTGGCTGATGGCCGAGGCGGGGCTGATCTCCTCCGACTACGTCCGCCCGCCGCTGATCACGCCCACCGACGCCGGGCTGAAGAAAATCACCGAACTGATGGAGGCCGGCCGGGAGTACCTCACCCCGGTGGACGGCTTCCGGATCGCCAAATAACACCTCCCCGCCACTTCAACGCCGAAGCAAAGGATTGACCCATGGCCGAGCACTACATCCCGGACGATTTGCCCACCCGCATCCAGCACTACATCAACGGCGAGTTCGTCGACTCCGTCAGCGGCAAGACCTTCGATGTCCTGGACCCGGTGTCGAACGAAACCTATGCCACCGCGGCCGCCGGGCAGAAGGAGGACGTCGACCTCGCCGTCGCCGCCGCCCGCACGGCCTTCACCCAGGGTCCCTGGCCCCGGATGAAGCCGCGCGAACGCGCCCGCGTCCTGAACAAGATCGCCGACGCCGTCGAGGCCCAGGAGACCCGGCTGGCGCAGCTGGAGACCTTCGACACCGGCCTGCCGATCACCCAGGCCAAGGGCCAGGCGCTGCGGGCCGCAGAGAACTTCCGCTTCTTCGCCGACCTGATCGTGGCCCAGTTCGACGACGCCATGAAGGTCCCCGGCGCGCAGATCAACTACGTCAACCGCAAGCCGATCGGCGTCGCCGGCCTGATCACGCCGTGGAACACGCCGTTCATGCTCGAGTCCTGGAAGCTCGCACCGGCGCTGGCCACCGGCAACTGCGTGGTGCTCAAGCCGGCCGAATTCACACCGCTCTCCGCCTCCCTCTGGGCAAAGATCTTCAAGGACGCAGGCCTGCCCGACGGCGTCTTCAACCTGGTCAACGGCCTCGGCGAGGAAGCCGGCGACGCCCTGGTCAAGCACCCGGACGTGCCGCTGATTTCCTTTACCGGCGAAACCACCACCGGCAAGACGATCTTCCGCAACGCCGCGGAGAACCTCAAGGGCCTGTCGATGGAACTCGGCGGCAAGAGCCCGGCGATCATCTTCGACGACGCCGACCTCGACGCCGCGATCGACTCCACCCTCTTCGGCGTCTTCTCGCTCAACGGCGAGCGCTGCACGGCCGGCTCCCGGATCCTGGTCCAGCGCGGCATCTACGAGGAGTTCTGCGAGAAGTACGCCGCCCGCGCGAAGAACATCGTGGTCGGTGACCCGCACGACCCGAAAACCGAGGTCGGCGCGCTGGTGCACCCGGAGCACTACGAGAAGGTCGCCCGGTACGTGGAAATCGGCAAGTCCGAGGGCCGGCTGCTGGCCGGCGGCGGGCGTCCGGAGGGACTTCCGACCGGCAACTACATTGCCCCGACGGTGTTCGCCGACGTCGCCGCGGACGCCAGGATCTTCCAGGAGGAGATCTTCGGCCCGGTCGTGGCAATCACCCCGTTCGAGGACGACCCCGAGGCGCTGGCCCTGGCGAACAACACGAAGTACGGGCTGGCCGGCTACGTCTGGACCAACGACCTGACCCGGGCGCACAACTTCTCGCAGAACCTGGAGGCCGGCATGGTCTGGCTCAACAGCCACAACGTCCGGGACCTGCGCACCCCCTTCGGCGGCGTCAAGGCCTCCGGCCTGGGCCACGAGGGCGGCTACCGCTCCATCGATTTCTATACCGACCAGCAGGCCGTCCACATCACCCTGGGCAGCGTCCACACCCCGAAGTTTGGTGCCACGGCCCGCTGACGGCCCACCGCCTGTCTGCCACCCGCCACCGCACCCGCCAGCTCAAAGAGGAGTCACATCATGGCCAACGACATCATCACCCCCACGGTCCCCGCGCCGGACATTGTCCGCTGCGCCTACATGGACCTCGTGGTCACCGACCTGGAAAAATCCCGGGCGTTCTACGTGGACCTGCTGGGCCTGCACGTCACCTATGAGGACGAGGACGCGATCTACCTGCGTTCCTTCGAGGAGTTCATCCACCACAACCTGGTGCTGCGCAAGGGCCCCGTGGCCGCAGCCGCCGCATTCGCCTACCGGGTCCGCTCCCCCGAGGATGTGGACAAGGCCGAGGCCTACTTTGCCGAAATGGGCTGCCGCACGGAACGCCGCAAGGACGGCTTCGCCCGCGGGATCGGCGACGCGGTCCGGGTGGAGGACCCGCTGGGCTTCCCCTATGAGTTCTTCTACGAGGTGGAGCACGTGGAACGCCTCACCCAGCGCTACGACCTCTACAGCGCCGGCGAACTGGTCCGGCTGGACCACTTCAACCAGGTCACCCCCGACGTCCCGCGCGGCCGGAAGTACCTGGAGGACCTGGGCTTCCGGGTCTCCGAGGACATCAAGGACTCCGACGGCGTCACCTACGCGGCCTGGATGCACCGCAAGCAGACCGTGCACGACACCGCCCTCACCGGCGGCGACGGGCCGCGGATGCACCACATCGCCTTCTCCACCCACGAGAAGCACAACATCATCCAGATCTGCGACAAGATGGGCGCGCTGCGGATCTCGGACCGGATCGAGCGCGGACCCGGGCGGCACGGCGTGTCCAACGCCTTCTACCTCTACATCCTGGACCCCGACGGCCACCGCGTGGAGATCTACACCCAGGACTACTACACCGGCGATCCGGACAACCCCACGGTGACCTGGGACGTGCACGACAACCAGCGCCGCGACTGGTGGGGCAACCCCGTGGTCCCGAGCTGGTACACCGAGGCCTCCCTGGTCCTGGACCTCGACGGCAAGCCGCAGCCGCTCGTGATCCGCACCGACAGCAGCGAGATGGCCGTCACCGTCGGCGCCGACGGTTTCGCCTACACCCGTGAACCAGGCGAGGAGCGCGGCTTCAAACTCGGCTCCCAGCTCTAGATCACCTAACTGACTCGCAGTCGTTGTCGTTTCAGCCCGCAAAACGACAACAACTGCGAGTCAGTTGGGGTCATGCGGCCGCCCGGTTTCGGCGCTGGAGGACGACGGCGGCTGCCGCGCCGAGCAGGAACAGCGCCGCCGCGGCGCAGACCGGAACCAGGAACGCGGCCGAATAGCCGGAGTTCTGTGCCAGCTGGCCGGCGATGGACGAGCCCAGCGCTGTGCCGGCGACAATGCCGCTGGCCAGCGCCGTCATCACCGTGCCAAGTTTCCCCTCCGGGGCCACGACGCCGCCGATCGCGAACACGGTGACCATCAGCGGACCCACCGGCAGGCCCAGGACCAGCAGCACCAGGATCATCGGCAGCGCCGTCGAGGGCAGGAGCAACAGGGCCGCGAGCCCGGTCATCAGCGCCGCGCAGGCCAGCCAGCGGGCGTTGACGCTGAACCGCCGCGGCCAGTACGCCACGGAGAGCGCCGCGGCGGCGGAGCTCAGGCCCATCACCGCGTAGAGCAGTCCGGCCAGCTCGGAGGTGGCGAAGCTCGCCGCGAAGGAACTGAGGGAGGTCTGGGTCGAGCCGAAGAAGGTGCCCATGCAGACCATGGCCAGGACCGGCAACCCGACGGCGGCGAAGGTTGCCGCGCGCTGCCCGGTGGTGAGGGCTCTCCGTTGCTGTCGTGCGGCGGCCGCGGCCGCGCGGCTCCGGGCCGGGGTGCGCGGCACCGCGCGGTGCGTCGGGTGCACGGCGAACGCGGGAACCAGGGTGAGGGTGAGCGCGGCGGCCAGCGCGATCGGCAACCAGGGGCTGAGGAGGCTGGCGAGGATGCCCACCAGCGCCGGGCCCAGCACAAAGGTCAGCTCGTCGGCGGTGCTCTCATAGGACAGGGCCGTGTCCAGGTCTTCCGCGTGTCCGCCGCCGCGGGAGCTCAGCGCCATCCAGCGGACCCGTGCCAGCGGGCCGACCTGCGGGCAGCTGGCGCCCGCCACGAAAGCCGCGGCAAGCACCGGCACGGCGGCGGCCAGCTCCCGGCCGCCCGGGACCAGGTATGCGGCGAGGATCAGGGCGGTCACGGCGACCGCGTTGAAGACGGCGGAGAAGAGCAGGACGGGGCGCTGGCCCAGCCGGTCGGCGAGGGCGCCCAGCACCGGGGCCCCGAGTGCCGAGCCGATGCCGACGGCGCCGGCCGCGGCGCCGCCCACGGCATAGGAGTCGGTGACTGCGGTGACGAGGGTGAGGGCGCCGACGGTCAGCATGGCCAGCGGGAGACGGGCGAAAAGCCCAAGCGGGATGAAACTCCGGCCGGCGAGCAGGGGCAGCCGGGCAAAGCGGCCGCCGCTGCGGGCTGCCGCGGGCGCAGCGGAAAGGGACGTCGTGGAAGACGGTGAAGGGTTCATGATTCCGGGTTCGTTCGATAGTGCGCATCGTCCCTCCTCCCGATGCGCGCGACCCGGTAACCCTCCGATTGTACCCGAGCCGGCGGGCCTCAGGCCGGGGTGTCGTCGGAGATGTGCAGGGTGGATCCGTTCCGGCCCTTGACCACCTGGAGCTGGGTGGTGATCCGCTGCTTCATTTCCGCGACGTGGCTCACGAGGCCCACGACCCGGCCGCCGTCGCGGAGCCCTTCGAGCGCGTCCATGACCTGTTCGAGGGACTGTTCGTCGAGGCTGCCGAAGCCCTCGTCCACGAAGAGGGTCTCAATGTCCACCCCGCCGGATTCCATTTGCACCACGTCCGCGAGGCCGAGGGCCAGGGCGAGCGACGCCATAAAGGACTCGCCCCCGGAGAGCGTGGCGGTGTCGCGGCGCTGGCCGGTCCACTGGTCCACGACTTCGAGGCCCAGCCCGGATTTTTGCCCGCGGGCTGCCTTGGCGTCGGTGTGTTGCAGGGTGTAGCGGCCGTCGCTCATGCCGATCAGCCGCTCCGAGGCCGCAGCCGCCACCTGTTCCAACCTGGCCGCGAGCACGTAGCTGTTCAGGCTCATCCGGTAGTTGTTGTCTCCGCCGCCGCGGGCCGCCTCGGCCACGGCGGTCCACAGCGCTGCCCGTTCCCGGGGCTCCCGGCCGGCAGCCGCGTGCTCTGCATACTCGGCGGAGATCCGGCCCAGGGTCTGCACCGACTTCCCGGCGAGCCCGGAGGCCAGTACAGCCTCCCGGGCCTTGCGTTCCGCCGACGCACACTCGGCCCGGAGCTGATCGAGAACGGCGCCGTCCACGGGGCCGTCCGCGGCCAGCTCCCGGGCGGCCAAGGCGAGTTCCTCACCGGCAAAGAGTTCCGTAAGCCGGGCGGCTTCGTCCTGCCCGGCACGGACGGCGGCTTCCAACCCGGCCGCATCCGGTGCCGGCAGGAGTACCGATCGGGCCGCGTCCGCCGACTCGAAGCCGGCGTCCGGGAGGGCCCGCTCAAGCTGGGCACGCGCATCGGTGGTCCGCGCGCGGGCCTGTTCAAGGCTGCCGGCGGCCGCGTCGGCGCGTTCGAGCAGGGCCGTCGTTTCGCGAACAGAGACGAGGCGCTTGCCGAGGTTCGCGTGCCCGGCGCGCAGGCCCGCCAAGGCGGCCTCAAGGCCCTCGACCTGTCCGAGGACCTCGCTGATGGTGGATTCGGTCTGGGCGATCCCGGAAGCGGCCGCCGTCCGGGCCTGTTCCGCGGCCAGGATCTCCTCGTCCAGCTCCGAACGCCGGGCCCGGTTGGCCGCCAGCTCTGCGGCGGCGCGGGTGGCTTCGGCCGACCGCTCTTTCGCCAGTGTGGCCTCTCTGCGGGCCACGTCAGGCTCGGTGTCGCCGCCCTGGGCTGCCAGCACGGCGAGGTCCTGCTGGGCTTCGCCGAGTTCACGCTCCAGCGCCGACAGCACAGCCTCGGCCGCCTCGGCGTCCTCCTGCGCAGTCTTTTCAGCCTCGGCGATGGCCAGCGCGGACGCCGCGGCCGGAGCGGGGGCGGGGTGCTCGGCGCTGCCGCAGACCGGGCACGGCTGGTCCGGGAGCAGCTGGGCCGCGAGTTCCGCGGCGGCATTGGCGAGCCGCTCCTCCCGGAGGTCCAGCCAGCGCTGCCGGCGGTCCTGGTGGCTGTCGCGGGCCACGCGGTGGCGGTCGGTGATCCGTGCGCAGTTCTCCGCGGCGGAAGCGTGGCGGGCCACGATGGCGACCAGCTCTTCCGCGGCGGCGGCTTCCTTGGTGCGCAACTGGACTTCGGCGGCAAGTTCTTCGAGCGGAGCCAGAGCGGCAAGGAGTTCGGCGGTTTCGGCGCGCAGGGCGTCGAGGGTTGCGGCGCCGGATCGGCTGGCCGTGTGCAGTCCGTCCAGGGTGAGCTGCAGTTCGGCGCTGCGGCCGATCAGGACGGCAAGACGGTCCTCGTCCGGCAGCCGTTCCTCCAGGACGGCACGGAGGGAGCGCAGCCGGCCGAGCTCGCTCCGCAGCACTGATCCTTCGAGAAGCGACTCGCCGGCCGGTCCGTCGGAACCCGGAGGCGCGGCAGGCAGCGCGGCCAGCTCCGGGTCGGTGAGCGCCGCGGCCCGCAGTTCCGCAGCCGCGCCGGCGGCGGCCGCGGCCGCGCGTTCCTCGGCCGCCTCGGCACTGTCTACCGCCTGCAGCTGGCCGCCAAGCACTTCGGCTTTCCGGTGCTGTTCCAGTAATGCGGTCTTCTTCCGCAGCTCCGGGGCCGCCGCTTCGGCGGCGGCGCGGCGGCGCTCGGCCGCCGCAAGTTTTGCCTGCCGCGCGGCGCGCGCCGCCGTGCCCTCGAGAAGGGCGGCCAACTCGGCGCCGACCCGCTCGGACTCGACCGCGGCGGCCTGGCGTTCCCCGGCGGCCGAGCCGGCGCTGGCCTCAAGCCAGGCCAGCAGCTGGTCGGCGTCGTCGCGGCCGGGTGCCCCGTCCAGCTCGACGCCCAGGCCCGCGGTTTCCGCTTCGGCCTGGGCCAGCAGCAGTTCGAGCTTGTTGTTGAGGCTTTCCACCTCGGTGCGGGCCGCGGCGGCGCGCCGGCCCAGTTCCTGTTCCACCGCTTCGAAGCGCTGGGTGCCGAAGAGGCTTTGGAGCAGCACCAGCCGGTCGGAGGCCTTGGAGCGCAGGAAGGCAGCGAAGTCGCCCTGGGGCAGCATCACCACCCGGGTGAACTGCTCCCGGTCCATGCCCAGCAGGGCGGTGATTTCCGCACCTGCGTCGTCGTTGCGGCCGGACTTTTCCAGCCACTCGCCGTCGATCCGTTCCCGCAGCAGGGTGTTGGCCTTCTGCTCGGTGAACCCGTTCTTGCCCCGGGCGCTGGGCTTGTTCCAGGCGGGCGTCCGGGAAACTTCGAAGTGCCTGCCCTGGGCGGAGAACTCGCAGGTGACTCGCGGCTCGGCGGCGGGGTCCGCGTGGTCGCTGCGCAGCCGCTTGCCCTCCTGCCGGGCGCCGGGCACGGAGCCGTAGAGGGCAAAGCAGATGGCGTCCAGGACGCTGGTCTTTCCCGCGCCGGTGGCGCCGTTGAGCAGGAAGAGACCGTGCGTGCTGAGCCGGTCGAAGTCGATGTGCTCCGTGCCCGCGAAGGGGCCGAACGCGGAAAGTTCCAAGCGGTGGATCCTCACCGGGAAACCCCTTCCAGTCGGACGGCTTCGAGGGCTTCGGCCAGGACTCCGGACTCGGCCTCGTCGGCGGCGCGGCCGCGGACATGTTCCAGGAACCCGCAGCAGATCGAGAGGTCGTCCCCGGCCTGGGCCAGCCGGCTGCTGTAGCTGGTCTTGGCCGAGGCTTCGGCGCCCTCGGGGTCGAAGCCCAGGACGAGGGTGTCGGGAAAACGCGCCCGCAGCCGCTCCATGGCCTGGTTCGGGCGTTGCGCGTCGGTCAGCGTGATCTGGCAGTAGGCGCCCTCGGCCCAGGCGAACGCCTCGTCGGTGAGCAGCTCCTCCAGTTTGCCGCGCAACGTGGCGAGGCGGCGGGGCGCTTCCCACAGGACTTCCGTGACGGCGGTGACGCCGGTGGCGTCGACGTCGATCAGCCAGCCGCCCTTCTGGTGCTTCGCTTCGGAGAACGAGTAGGCCAGCGGTGAGCCCGAATAGCGGACCGCGGACGAGAGTGACTGCCGGCCGTGCAGGTGCCCCAGCGCGGTGTAGCTGAAGCCGTCGAAGAGGTCCAGCGGCACCGCGCCGACCCCGCCGATGCTCAGGTCCCGTTCACTGTCGGAGCTGATGCCGCCGCTGGCGAAGGTGTGGGCGAGCACCACCGAATGGACGGTCCGGGTCTTGGACCTGGCCGCGATGTCGGCGCGGACCAGCCCGGTGGCGGCACGCGTCACCTCGAAGTGGCTGGCGGTCTCGACGCCCAGCTGCGCGGCGACCAGCCGCGGCTCCAGCCAGGGGATGCCGTAGATCGCCAGCACCGGTCCGTTGTCCTCGTCCGCGCCGGCGCCGTTCGCCCCGGCGTCGTTCGAGAGCGGCAGCAGCAGCGGGGTGTCCAGCTCGGCAAGCCGGGTGCGCAGGTGCACTCCCCCGCGTTCGAGCAGGCGGGAGGCAAAGCCGAGCCGGATGGCCGAGTCGTGGTTGCCGCTGGTCAAAACCACCTTCGCCCCGGCGCCGCTCAGCCGCACGAGTGCGTCGTCGAGCAGGCCCACGACGTCGACGCCGGGCAGCGCACGGTCGTACACATCGCCGGCGATGAGGACGACGTCGACCGACTCTTCGCGGACGACGCCGACGAGTTGGTCGATAAAGGCGCGCTGGGCGTCAAGCATCCCGACGCCGTGGAACGACCGGCCCAGGTGCCAGTCCGAGGTGTGCAATAACCGCATGCCACTACGCTATCGGCTGCCACCGACACTATTGCGCACCGGCCCGGCGCCAGGGGTGACAGACGTTACAGGGTGCGCTTGTCGAAGAAGTCGCGGGCCTCATCCGCGGGCGTCGCGGAAGTCGCCGGCGCTGCGGGTACGGCGTCCCCCGCGTCGGCCGCGTTGTTGGGCTCGCCGGGCTCGTCAAGACTGTCGTCGTCGACGTCGGCATACCCGCTGGTCCGCTCCGGGCCGCCGGATACCGCGCCGGCCCGCACCGAGGTGCTCGCGAACCCCCGGAACACCAGCCCGGCAACCGCGGCGCCGACCAGCGGGGCCACCCAGAAGAGCCACAGCTGGCCCAGGGCGTCCGGGCTGCTGAAGAGCGCGGAAGCCGTGGCACGCGCCGGGTTGAACGGGGCGTTCCCGATGCTCTGGCCCAGCTGCAGCAGCACGGCCATGCTCAGGCCGACGGCGAAAGGCGCAGCGGCCTTGGCCGGGTTGCGTCCCGCGGTGGTGCCGAGATAGACCGCCACCAGCAGGGCGGCACCGAGCACCTCGACCAGCAGTACACCGGCCATCGGAGCCTGGATGACCGAGCGGCTGTCAAAACCCGCCGCGACCGTGTCGAAGGCCGTCTGCGTGCCGTTGAGTTTGGGAACCGTGCGCAGCACGCCGAACAGCGTCAGCGCCCCGAGCACGGCGCCCACCAGCTGCGCGCCAAGGTAGGCCGCGGCGTCGAGCGGCCTGATCCGGCCGGCGATCGCGTTGCCCACCGTGACCGCGGGGTTGAAATGGCCGCCGGACAGGTAGCCGAAGGCCAGCATGGCCGCCGTGAGGGCCAGGCCCGCCGCCAGCGAGGCGGACATCGGGTTGTACTGCGGAACGGCGAACAGCGGCACACCCAGGCCCACCACCACGACGAACAGGGTCCCCAGTGCCTCGGCGGACAGCCGGGCGATGAGGCCCGGCTGTCGGTCATCGGGTACGAGGGCCGGCTGGGCGACGTCCGGCTCGGAGGCGTGCACTGGCTTGGTCATGGCGCGGAGTTCCTTTGGCTGGGGGTCATGGTCTGCTTGGAGTCTGCCAGCGGGGGCTGGGTGTTCGCTGGAGCCCCGCCGTGCCGGGCGGCGGCTACGTCCCGAGCGCAATCGCCGCCACCGTACTCGCGGCGAGCGCCAGGACAGCCGCCGTCGCGCTGATCATCAGCGCCGCCGGGGCCGCGTCGGTGGAGCTGCGCAGCTGCCGGGAGCGCACCCGGACGCAGACAAAGAGGACCACCGTGGACCCGAGCGCCGCTGCGGCACACAGGCCGAGGGAGTCGAAGCGGCCGGCGGCCTGGTCCCCCGGGCCGGACAGCGCCCAGGTGCGCCAGATGAACAAATCCGCGACGACGAGGGCCAGCAGCGTCCGGCCCCAGGCCAAAGTCGTGCGTTCCGGCTGCAGCCCGGGGCCCTGCGGCGGAACGGTCACCGTGCGATCAAGATCAGGATGGCGATGGTGAGCGCGGCGATGGCGACGCCGACGGTCATGACCAGCATCAGCCCGGAGTAGGGCAACTCCCGGTTGTTGCGCATCGCGGCTTCCATTCGGCCCCAGCGGTGGTAGGCCAGCGCGGCCAGTCCGGCGCCGAGGACCGCCAGCACGACGCAGATGGCGATGCGCACCGGCCCCGGGGCGATGTTGGGCGCCAGCTGATCGATGGCGAGCGCGCCGGCGATCAGGGCCAGCGAGGTCCGGACCCAGGCCAGGAAGGTCCGCTCGTTGGCCAGCGTAAACCTGTAGTCGGGCGTGCTGCCGGTCTTCCGCCACGCTGGTTCGCGCATCACTCTCCCTTGTCCGTCCTTTGTCCGGGGCCGCGGCCATGACGAACCTGGCACCACCAGCACCCTACCCGGCTCAGCCGGGCGCCGCGTTCCCGTGCGGGCCGGGCACCGGGGTAAATTTGGAGGTATGAGCATTGAGCCCGGCAGCACCCCGGCGGCCGCCCCGGCGCCGTCCCATGAGTCCCGCATCCACGGCTGCCTGCTGGGCGGCGCGCTCGGGGATTCGCTGGGCTACGCCGTCGAATTCGCGAAAATCGACGAGATCCGCGCCACCTACGGCCCGGAAGGACTGCGGGACTTCACCGGGCTCGACGGCGTCAGCCACTTCTCCGACGACACCCAGATGACGCTGTACACGGTGGACGGCCTGCTGGAGGCACTCGAGTGGGCCAACTCGGGCGTGGCGGCGGACACGAATGCCTGCCTCTGGCTTGCCTACCTGCGCTGGCTCGGCAGCCAGGGCGAGGCACTCCCGGACTCCGCCCCCTTCCAGCCGCCGCGCTGGATAGACAGCCACGCTGTGCTCCGGCACCGCCGCGCCCCGGGCAATGCCTGCCTCAGCGGCCTCGCCACCGGGGAAATGGGAACCGTGTACCGGCCGGTCAACCCGGAGTCCAAGGGTTGCGGCACGGTGATGCGCTCGGCGCCGTTCGGACTCATCCCCTACGTCCCGGCGGACGCGGTCTACAAGATGAGTGCGGACGCGGCGTCGCTGACCCACGGGCACCCCGCGGCCCGGCAGAGCGCCGGCGTGTTCAGCCTGCTGATCCATGCGCTGGTCAGCGGCAAGGACCTGCATGAGGCGGCTGGCGCCGCGCTCTCGCAGCTCCAGGACGGCCCGCTGCCGAAGGGTGAGGAGCCCGATCCGGCCCTGGTCGACCGCTTGACGGCGTCCCTGCGCCTGGCCGCGGCGGCAGCGCCCGGGGCCGGAAGCGGAGGTTCCGGGGGCCTGCTCGGCGCGGAGGAACTGGTGCGGGAACTGGGCGAAGGCTGGGCTGCCGAGGAGGCACTCGCCGTCGGCGTGTATGCCGTGCTGGCCACCGCACCGGCGACGACGGCGGCGGCCGCCAGCCCCGAGGAGCACTTCCGGGCAGCGATCGCTGTGGCGGTGAACCACAGCGGCGACAGCGATTCGACCGCCTCGATCGCCGGGAACATCCTGGGCGCGCACTACGGAGAGGAATGCCTGCCGGCGGACTGGCTGGCGGCCCTCGAGGCCCCCGACGTCATTCGGGGCATGGCCGCACGGCTGGCGGCGGTTACGGGCGCCTGAGCGAAATGTTGTTGCAGGCTTCGCAGACATCCTCGGGGATGAGTCCGCGGCGCTGCAGCAGCCCGAAGATCGCACAGCCGAGGCAGAAGCCGGCGAAGGCCTCCAGCGAGGCGGCGGCGATCAGGGCCACGAGCAGGACCCAGGCCACCGGCGCCAGGCCCGCGGCGAAAAGGATGGCAGCCGCGGTGGACAGGGCCGCTCCGATGCCTTGGGCGAAGCGCTTCGGTGGCCCGGGAACCAGCCGCTTCTTGCCCAGCAGCGGAGTCAGGACCTTGACCGAGAGCACGCCGAAGGGCGAAATCCGCGGCCCGAACAGCACCCGCAGCCAGAATCCGGCGGCGATGACCGCCAGCCCCCAGCCGGAGCCGGTCAGGAGCGTCACGAGGGACAGCAGCACCACGAGAGCCGCGGTAATCCGCGCGGAGTACTCGTTCACCGGATTGGGGAAGGCAAAGACCTTGGCCCAGTCGATTTCGCCGCGCGGGTCAGCGGCGGGAGCCTCTGCTGCGCGGGCGGGTGAAGAGATCAGTTTGCTCATCGTTCAAGGCTAGGAGCGGACCGATCCCGGGCGAAATGATTGTTGCGCCGTATGACCTAGCGCCTACGTCAGGGAGTGAACGTGGCCGCCCACCATCTGCAGGAACTCCCCCTCCGAGAGCACCTCGATCCGCTGGCCGCGGTCATGCAGTTCCAGGACCCGACGCGCCTTGCCGGTCAGCCGGCCCGAACGCAGGTCGGCCGCGACGAAGCCGTCCCCCACCACCAGCACCGTGGTGCGGGCGGTGACGCGGCTCTCGGGCCGGGCCCCCAGTTCGGCGGAGCGCAGTTTTGCCTCGGGCCGCGGAATCGCGAGTTCTCCGGTGAACACCACGGTCTGTCCGAACAGCGGGTGGTCCGGTTCGGCCCCGGCGTTGGGCACGGGGTTGGCGCCCTCGTCCGGCCAGCCGGGACGGAACGGCCGGGTGGCCGGAGCCGCGCCCTGTCCGGCGGCGAGCGCCTCGAGGGCGGACCTAGTGGCCTTGGAGAGCGGGTCGCGCCGCGGATCGAAGGCAGGCTGGCGGGACACGGCCAGCCCCAGCGAGAGGTACAGTTCCGCGATGCTGGCGGCGCCGTTGCGGGCCGCGATGTCGATCAGGATGCCGGCGCAGGCCCGGGCGTCCTCGGCGGCGTCGTGGTGGTTGAGCAACGGCACGCCGGCCTCCTCCGCGGCGTACGGCAGCGAGTTCGACACCAGCGAGTAGCAGCGCCGGGACAGCATCACGGTGCAGACGTAGTCGTAGGCGGGGCCGGGCAGGCCGGAGACCTCCAGGCCGGAACGGATCACGCCCAGGTCGAAGGCGGCGTTGTGGGCGGCCAGCACGTCGTCGCCAATGAAGGCACCGATCTCGGGGAACAGTTCACCGAAGCGCGGCAGGCCGGCGACCTGCTCGGGCCGGATGCCGTGGATGCGGACGTTGTGGTGGTCGAAGGCGTCGTGGTTCGCGGGCGGCCGCATCAGCCAGGAGGCCTCTTCGACGACGACGCCGCCGCGCACCTTGCTCAGGCCGACGGCGCACGGCGAACCGCGGAAGCCGTTCGCAGTCTCGAAGTCGATCGCTGTAAAGTCCAAACCCACGCTCCAACTTTAGCGCCGGAACCGGCTGCACCCGGTCAAGTACCCTAGATAGGTGAACCCTTACACCCTGCACGACTTCGCCGTGACCACCTTCGGAGGCGCCGGACCGGTCCAGCCGCACCTGGCCTCGTTCCTGCCCGACTGGCTTAACCCCCAGGTTTTCCTGGCCGACCCTGCCCTCGCGCCGTGGGTCGTGGTCCTGGTCTGCGGCATCATCTTCGCCGAAACCGGGCTGCTGATCGGCTTCTTCCTGCCCGGTGACTCGATGTTGTTCACCGCCGGGCTGCTCGTCGCGACGGACACCATCAAGTTCAACATCTGGGCGTTTGTCGCGCTGATCGTCGTTGCCGCGATCATCGGCAACCAGGCCGGTTACCTGATCGGTTCCAAGGCCGGTCCGGCCATCTTCAACAAGCCAGATTCCAAGCTGTTCAAGCGCGAGAACGTCGAGAGCGCCCACGCATTCTTCGAGAAGCACGGCGGCAAGGCGCTCATCCTGGCCCGTTTCGTCCCCATCATCCGGACCTTTGTCCCGGTGATCGTCGGCGTGGCCCAGATGAGCAAGCGCAAGTTCTTCATCTACAACGTGATCGGCGCCGTGCTGTGGGGCGGCGGCGTGACCCTGCTGGGCTACCTGCTGGGCGACAAGGTGCCGTGGGTCCGGGACAACCTGGACATCATCTTCATCGCGATCGTGCTGCTCTCGGTCATCCCGATCGGCATTGAAGTGATCCGTGGCCTCATCGCCAAGCGCCAGGCCGAAAAGTACGGCACCGGGCTGGTCGAGGAATTCATCGAGGAGCACGAGCCCGAGGAAGAGCGCAAGACCCCGTAGCCCCCGGTTCTCCCCGGCCGCTGCGCTCCCCGCCTTTGCCCAAAAGGATGGCGCCCCACACTGTGGGGCGCCATCCTTTTACGTTGTCCAGCGCAGACGCTATCCAGCGCAGAGACGCTACCGGCCGGCCAGGGCCTCCACGATCGCCGGCAGCAGCGCCCGGAACGCATGGCCGCGGTGGCTGATCGCGTTTTTCTCCGCCGGGCTGAGTTCAGCACAGCTGCGGTCCAGGCCGCTTGGCTGGAGCACCGGATCGTAGCCGAAGCCGCCCGCCCCGCGCGGTTCCCGCAGCAGCGTGCCTTCCAGCTGGCCGTACTCCACCACTTCGCGCGCTTCCTCGCCGGCCAGGCCAGGCACGGCGAGTGCCGCCGCGCAGACAAAGGCCGCGCCGCGGTATTCGTCAGGCACGTCGGAAAGCTGGTCCAGCAGCAGCTGCAGGTTCGCGGCGTCGTCCCCGTGCCGGCCTGCCCAGCGGGCGGAGAAGATGCCCGGGGCGCCGCCCAGGACGTCGACCGCCAGGCCTGAGTCATCGGCGATCGCGACGAGGCCCGTGGCCTCCGCCACCGCCCGGGCCTTGAGCAGCGAATTCTCCGCGAAGGTCACGCCGGTCTCGACGACGTCGGGGGCACCGACGGCGCCCGCGTCCACCACCTGCGTGTCGACGTCGAGTCCGGGAAGCTGGCCGCGCAGCAGTTCGCGCAGTTCCCGCAGTTTGCCCTGGTTGTGGGTCGCGAGGACCAGGACCGGCGGGTTCGGCTGGTTGCCTGACGGGGCGCCGCTCACGGGGCCTCGGCCAGGGTTTCGCGCTGGATGGCGGCGAGCTGCTCCGTGCCGAGCAGGGCCAGGTCCAGCAGCTTGTTGAGCTCGTCGCGGTCGAATGGCGCGCCCTCGGCGGTGCCTTGGACCTCGACGAACTTGCCCGATCCCGTGACCACGACGTTCATGTCGGTCTCGGCGCGGACATCCTCCACGTACGGCAGGTCCAGCATCGGCACGCCGTCAATGATGCCCACCGAGACGGCCGCGATGGTGTCCACCAGCGGCTGGGCGTTGCGGGCGATCAGCTTGTTCTCGCGTGCGTAGCGGATGGCTTCGGCGAGGGCGACGTATGCGCCGGTGATGGCGGCCGTGCGGGTGCCGCCGTCCGCCTGCAGGACATCGCAGTCCAGCACGATGGTGTTTTCGCCGAGGGCCTTGGTGTCGATGATGGAGCGCAGCGAGCGGCCGATCAGGCGGGAAATCTCGTGCGTGCGGCCGCCGATCTTGCCCTTGACGGACTCGCGGGCGGAGCGGGTGTTGGTGGCCCGCGGCAGCATGGCGTATTCGGCGGTGACCCAGCCGCGGCCCTCGCCCTTGAGCCAGCGCGGCACGCCCTCGGTCAGCGACGCCGTGCAGAGCACCCGGGTGTTGCCGAACTCGATCAGGGCGGAACCTTCGGCCTGCTTGGACCAGCCACGGGTGATGCTGATCGGGCGGAGCTGGTCGGGCGTGCGGCCATCGGCGCGGATGACGGGGGCAGTAAGGGCTTCGGAAGTCATGCCTTCCAGCATATCTACTTGGCGGTGCGCGCCGCCCACGGCGTCAGTTCAGACGGTGTAGTGCACGCCCGCGACGGCGACGGCCACGTGCTGGCCGAAGACCTCCTTGGCCTCCGCCATCACCTTTGTCGGGGAGGTCCAGACCGGGATGTGGGTCAGCAGTAGCCTGCGCGCCCCGGCAGCCACGGCCGCTTCGCCGGCTCGCTTGCCGGTCAGGTGCACATCCTTGATGCCGTCGTCGCGGCCTTCCTCGAACGCTGCCTCACAGAGGAACAGGTCCGCGTCCCGTGCCGCGTCCTCGAGGCCGCCGCAGGAGTCGGTGTCCCCCGAGTAGCCCAGCACCCGGGTAACCGGGGTGCCGTCCTTGTCCGGTTCGGTGACCTCCACCCGCAGGGCGTAGGCCTCCTCGACCGGGTGGTTCACCGCGAACGGGGTCACGGTGAACGGGCCCATGGTCACGGGCTTGCGCTCGGACCAGTTGCTGAAGTCGAACTCCTCGTGCATGCCCGGCTCCAGATCCAGGCCGTAGGCCGTGGCCATCCGGTCCGCAGTGGCGGCGGGCCCCCAGACGGGGATCCGGCCGCGTCCCCAGCCGCCCGGCTTCCAGCGAACCGCGACGTGCAGCCCGCACAGGTCCATGCAGTGGTCCGGGTGCAGGTGCGTCAGGAAGATCCCGTCGATGTCCTCAAGGTCGGTGTACCGCTGGATGGCGCCAAGTGCTCCGCTGCCCAGGTCCAGCACAATCTTCCAGCTCCGCTCGCCGTCGTGCGCGGTCAGCAGGTAGCACGACGCCGGCGAGCCGGGTCCGGGAAAGGACCCGGTGCAGCCCACGATGGTCAGCTTCACAGGCCGGACCTCCGGAGGCCGGTCAGCGGCGGCGCGTCGGAGGCGACAAAATCGGTGGAGACGAAGTTGGAGATCCGCGGCCGGCCGGCGCCGGCCTGCGCGGCGGCGATCATTTCCGGGGTGATCCGGGCGAGGCTGCCGGTGGGGTACTGCGCGGCCACGTGGTCCACGTGGCGGACGCTGAGGACCTCGGGGCCGAGGAAACGGCGGGCGAGGTGCTCGAACTGCGCGGCGTCGCCGGTGGCGATGAAGTTGTACTCCGGGGCGGTCGTGCCGGTGCGCTCGAGGCCGCGCGACGCGAGCGCACGGTACACGTCTTTGGCGGTTTCTTCCGCGCTGGAGACGAGCGTGACGTCCTCACCGAGGACGAAGGAGATCACACCGGTAAGCAGCGGGTAGTGGGTGCAGCCCAGCACCACGGTGTCCACGCCTGCCGCCGTGAGCGGGGCCAGGTATTCGCGGGCGACGGCGAGCAGTTCCGGCCCGGTGGTGATGCCGGCCTCCACGTAGGAGACGAAGGCCGGGCAGGCCACCGAGGTGATGTCCAGGTCCGGTGCTGCCGCAAAGGTGTCCTCGTAGGCGCGGGAGCCCACCGTGGCCGAGGTGCCGATCACGCCGATCCGGCCGTTGCGGGTGGCCGCGACCGCACGACGGACGGCCGGCTGGATCACTTCGATCACCGGGATCCCGTAGCGGGCGGTGTACCGTTCTCGCGCGTCGCGGAGCACGGCGGCGGACGCCGAGTTGCAGGCGATGGTGAGCAGCTTGACGCCGGAATCGACCAGTTCGTCCATCACGCCGAGCGCATTGGCGCGGACCTCGGCGATGGGCAGCGGACCGTACGGCCCGTGGGCGGTGTCACCGACGTACAGGATGGATTCGTTGGGCAGCTGGTCGATGATGGACCGTGCCACCGTGAGGCCGCCGACGCCGGAATCGAAGACGCCGATCGGGCGCTCCCCCGGCCGGGCATCCCCGGTGCTGCCCGCTGCGGTCTCCGCCGCAGCTTCCGCTGCCGGATCCGTGCTCGATGCTGAAGTCATGATTATTCGAGGATAGGGCTTCGCCATAGGCGCGGCCATCACATTGTGTCGAGCGACTCGTGTCTAATGGGTCACACGGGCCTAGGCTTCGAGCGAGGCCAGCATCGCCTGGACCAGGGACTCCTGCAGCCAGGTAGTGAAGTTGTAGACCAGGGCCAGGTAGCTTTCGACGTCCTCAGCCTGCGACCAGTCCTGCATCCGGTGGACGTGCTCGGCGTCAGCGTCGTCCCGGATGTCGAGCCGCTCGGCGAGCACCAGCCGTACGTCGTTGAGCGCGGTGGACCAGTGCCGGGCGTCCGCGGGCGTCAGCACCAGCTCGTCCTTGTCCAGGCCAAGGGCTGCAGCCTTCAACGCGCCGATCTTGCTCTCCCGCAGCGAACGCTCGGTGTACCGGCGGAACTCCAGGGAGGCCTTGTCGTCGTCCTTCATGACATTGGGCAGCAGCCGGCGCAGGGCGCGGTCCGACGGCTCGCGGGCCTCTGTGTCCAGCCCGACGAGCGCGGCCAGCGGATCCTGGTTGGCCCGTTCCTCCGGCTCCAGCATGGAAACGACGTCGTCGAAAAGACTGCGCAGCAGATCCCGCTCGGCCGGCTCCAGGTAGCCCGTGATGCCCTTGAGTCCGTACTTGAACGCCTTAGCCACGTTTTCCCTTGCCCTTGCCTGATCCGTTGCCGCCGTGGCCGCTGCTTGCCTTCTCCACGGTGGCCCACAGGCCGTAGCCGTGCATCGCCACCGCGTGCTGCTCGACCTGCTCCTTGCTGCCGTGCGCCACGATGGAGCGGCCCTTCTTATGGACCTCCAGCATGAGTTTGTTGGCCTTCGCCTCGGAATAGCCGAAGTAGCTGCGGAAGACGTAGCTCACGTAGCTCATCAGGTTTACCGGATCATTCCAGATCACGAGGTTCCAAGGGATGTCCGGGGCGGTCAGGACGTCGGTCGACGACGCCGTTCCGGTCTGGGTGCTCTCCTGGGTGTCAGGGCCGAGCGCAACACTGAGGGTCATCTGTCTATTCTATGGGGAGGCGCACTAGAGTGAATTTGTGAGCACCTCAGCTGGCTGGGACCATCCCCGCACGTCCCTGTACACCGACCACTACGAGCTGACCATGCTGCAGGCCGCCCTGCATTCCGGCGCCGCCCACCGCAAGTCGGTGTTCGAAGCCTTTGCGCGGCGACTGCCGGACGGCCGGCGCTACGGGATCGTGGCGGGCACCGGCCGGCTGCTGGAGGGGATCGCGGACTTCCGCTTCGGCGACGCCGAGATCGACTTCCTGCGCCGGACCAAGGTGGTCAACGAGGAAACCCTGGAGTACCTGGCCAATTTCTCCTTCTCGGGCGACATCTGGGGCTACGCCGAGGGCGAAGCATATTTCCCCAACTCCCCCATCCTGATCGTCGAATCCACCTTCGCCGAGGCCTGCATCCTCGAAACGTACATCCTCTCGATCCTCAACCACGACAGCGCCATCGCGTCCGCGGCCTCCCGCATGATCACGGCCGCTGGCACCCGGCCCTGCGTCGAAATGGGCTCCCGCCGGACGCAGGAGGAATCCGCCGTCGCGGCCGCACGCGCCGCCGTGATCGCCGGCTTCGACAGCACCTCAAACCTCGAGGCCGGCCGGCGCTACGGGATCAAGACGGTGGGCACCGCCGCCCACTCCTTCACCCTGCTGCACGACACCGAGCGCGAGGCTTTTGAGGCGCAGATCGCCTCGATGGGTGCCGGCACCGCGCTGCTCGTGGACACCTACGACGTCGAAGCGGCCGTCCGGACCGCCGTCGAACTGGCCGGCGACAAGCTGGGCGCGGTCCGGCTGGATTCCGGCGACCTCGTGGCGCAGGCGCAGTGGGTCCGGCAACTCCTCGACCAGCTGGGCAACGAGAACACCCGGATCATCGTCACCTCGGACCTCGACGAATTCGCCATTGCCGCACTCCAGTCCGCCCCGGTGGACTCCTACGGCGTCGGCACCTCGCTGGTGACCGGCTCCGGCGCGCCGACGGCGAGCATGGTCTACAAGCTGGTCAGCCGCACCGACGACTCCGGCGCGTTCGTTCCGGTAGCCAAGGCGGCCAAGAACAAGACCAGCAAGGGCGGCCGCAAATACGCGCTGCGCAGGCTCAACGAGCGCGGCACCGCCAGCCAGGAAATCGTCGGCATCGGGCACCACCCGGACGACGACGGCAACGACCGGCAGCTGTTGCAGCAGTTCATCAAGAACGGCGAGCTGCTGCCCGGCTGGACCGGGCCCGAAGGCGTCGTTCGGGCGCGGCAGCGTCACGCCGACAGCATGAAGGAGCTCCCGGCCGTGGTCAACCGGCTCCAGCGCGGCGAAGCAGCCATCCCCACCATCTACGAGGAGGACTGAATGTCACGTGCCTTGATCATCGTTGACGTGCAGAACGATTTCTGCGAGGGCGGGGCGCTCCCGGTCGAGGGCGGAGCGGCCCTGGCGGCCGAGATCAGCGAATACGTCGACGCCCACCACGGGCAGTTCGACCACGTCGTGGCCACCCAGGACTGGCACATCGAGCCGGGCGCGCACTTCTCGGAGCAGCCCGACTTTGTCGACAGCTGGCCGCCGCACTGTGTCGCGGGCACCCGCGGCGCGGAGCTGCACCCGGACCTGGACACCGAATACATCCAGGCCTACTTCCGCAAGGGACAGTTCACCGCGGCCTACTCGGGCTTCGAGGGGCTGCTGGCCCCGGACGACGCCGTCCCCACCGGCGACCGTGCGCCCGGTTCGCTGCCGATGGGCGGCACCGTCGACGCCGGTGCCGCAGCCGGCAGTGATCTCGCCGCTGGCGAGGATGCCATCGGCCTGGACGACTGGCTGCAGAGCCACGACGTCGAGGAAGTGGTGGTCGTGGGCATCGCCACCGACCACTGTGTGAAGGCCACCGCCCTGGACGCCGTCCAGGCCGGCTATTCCGTCACCGTGCCGCGCGGGCTCACGGTGGGGATCGCCGAGGATCTCGACGACGCCTTCGCCGAGATGGAGTTCGGCGGCGTCGACATCGCCTGAGCTCGTCGCCGCCTCGAGCCGCACAGTAGACTCGAAATCCTTGCCAGTAACGTCGGACCCGTAAATTCCCGGAGTACACCATGAAGAAGACCCTGACCGTCCTGATCGCTGCCGGTACCCTGCTCGGTGCAGCCGCCTGCACTGCCACCCCGCAGATGACCAGTGAGGAAACCTGCGCCCGCATCAAGACCATCACCTCGTCGCCGACGTCCAGCTCGGACAAGTTCGGCATGACGCGGCTGGCCAACCAGATCCGGCCCATCGAGGCGAAGGCCTCCGAGGAGTTGCAGGCCCCGCTGCAGTCGATCCTGGACTACCTGGATGAGGCCGCGAAGAAGGACACCGACTCGGCCAAGCTTGAGGAGCTGAAGGCCGAGTACACCGCGGCCGGCCAGAAATTCTCCCAGACCTGCGGCGCCGCCCAGTAAGGCAGGGGCAGCGGCATTAAAAGGGACCGGTTACCCCGGTCCCTTTTTTGTGGCGTGTTTTGCCCTGCGGGCCGGCGCGGCCGCAGCTTCCGGCGGCTACTTCCGGCCGATGAACCAGTCCTGAAGCTTCCGCAGCCGCGTCTGCAGCTGCTCTTCGTTGGCCTGGGCGACGGCCGGGCCGCCGCACACGGTCCGGAGCTTGGTGTGGATGACGCCGTGCGGGGTTCCGGTCCGGGCGGACCAGGCCGCGACGTTCTTGGCCAGCTCGGTGCGCAGGTCCATCAGCATTCGGTGGTCCGGCACGGCCGGCACGGCCTCGGCGGCGGCTTGGGGGGCCCGCTTGTTCTTGCGGTTGAGCTGTTCGTGCTGGCGCTGGCGCAGCAGGGTGCCGACCTGTTCGGCGTCGAGCAGGCCGGGAATCCCGAGGAAGTCCAGCTCGTCCTCCGAGCCCACCTCGCCGCCGGTCCCGAACTCGCCGCCGTCGAACAGCACGCGGTCGAAGGAGGCCTGCGAGTCGAGCGCCTCGAACTTGCCCTTCATCAGGGTGTCGGAGGCTTTCTCCTCGCGGTTCGCCTCGTCCATCAGCGAGTCCTCGGGATTGAACAGCCCGTCGGCGTCTTCCTTCTCCGGCCGGTCCAGGGCGTGGTCGCGCTCGGCTTCCATGGAGTTCGCCAGCGCCATCAGCTGCGGCACGGAGGGCAGGAACACCGAGGCCGTCTCGCCGCGCTTGCGGGCACGCACGAAGCGGCCCACGGCCTGGGCGAAGAACAATGGGGTCGACGTAGAGGTCGCGTAGACGCCGACGGAAAGCCGCGGGACGTCCACGCCTTCGGAGACCATACGGACCGCAACCATCCAACGCTTGTCGCCGGCGGAGAACTCCTCGATCTTGCTGGAGGCCTTCGCGTCGTCGGAGAGGATGACGGTGGGTGATTCGCCGGTGATTTTCTTCAACTGGCCGGCGTAGGCCCGCGCGTCGTCGTGGTCGGTGGCAATCACCAGGCCGCCGGCGTCGGGCACGGTGCGCCGCACCTCGCTGAGGCGCTTGTCCGCCCCGGCCAGCACGGCCGGGATCCATTCGCCGGCCGGGTTCAATGCCGTCCGCCAGGCCTGGGACGTGATGTCCTTGGTGACCGCGGCTTCGCCCAGGGAGGCGGCCATCTCGTCCCCGGCGCTGGTCCGCCAGCGCATCTGGCCGGAGTAGGCCATGAACATCACCGGGCGGACCACATGGTCGCGGAGGGCCTTGCCGTAGCCGTAGGTGTAGTCGGCCTTGGAGCGGCGGATGCCGTCGCGGTCCTCGGCGTACTCGACAAACGGGATCGGCGAGGTGTCCGAACGGAACGGGGTACCCGTCAGGGACAGGCGCCGGGCCGCGGGATCGAAGGCCTCGCGCAGGCCGTCACCCCAGGACAGCGCTTCGCCGCCGTGGTGGATTTCGTCGAGGATCACCAGCGTGCGCGCCGCCTCGGTCTTGGCCCGGTGCAGCATCGGCTTGCTGGCCACCTGGGCGTAGGTGACCGCGACGCCGATGAAGCCGCGGCCGTGCTGGCCGTCAGCGTTCTTGAAGTTCGGGTCGATCGCGATGCCGACCTTCGCGGCAGCGTCGGCCCACTGGCGCTTGAGGTGGTCTGTCGGGGCCACAATCGTCACCCGGTTCACCACGCCGGCCTCGATCAGCATCGAGGCCACGCGCAAAGCGAACGTGGTCTTGCCGGCTCCGGGGGTGGCGACCGCCAGGAAGTCCTTGGGGTGGCTGCCGAAGTAGCTGTCCAGCGCTTCCTGCTGCCAGGCGCGCAGCTTCGGGGCGGTACCCCACGCGGCCCGCTCGGGATACGCGGGCGGCAGCACGGGTCCGCCAAAGAGTGTCTCTGTCACTTAGGAGTCCTCCCCTCCGCGCACGTCAGCCGGTTCCGGAGAAACCCAATTAAGCACAAAAACACCAATCTTTTTCGGATGAACCGGACAGCAGGAACGCGGCGGATCCCGCAGCGCGGGGCGGCAGCGCCGGCACGGCGCCGGCAGCCCCAACGGACCCAGCCCGCTGCGGGTGGCCTAATTCGATGGTCCTATTTCCCGGAGTCTCCGCCGTCGCCGCCCGGGCGGAGGCCCTCGTAGACCTCTTTGCACTCCGGGCAGACCGGGAACTTCTTCGGATCCCGGCCCGGCGTCCACACCTTGCCGCAAAGGGCAATGACGGGTTCGCCCGACAGCGCGGATTCCATGATCTTTTCCTTGCGCACGTAGTGCGAGAAGCGCTCCCGGTCGCCCGGCTCCACTTCCTGGCGCAGTTCCTCGCGCTCAATCGTAGCCGTCGACGTCCCGGCTCCGGAGAGCTCACGCATCGGGTCGTTTTCCAAAGGACTCGTCATGGGATCCGTCATGCTGGTCATGACATCCATCTTAGCCGCTGGTGCGGACGGAATCTCGACGGCGGATTCCGGCGTGGGACGGATTGCCGTCGTTACAGGCCCTGCCAGCGCGGCTTGCCGTCGAAGCTGTGCCGGTAGTAATCGGCGAGTCGGAGCGAGGAGGCCGCCGCCTCGTCCAGGAGGACGGTGACGTGGGGATGCAACTGCAGGACCGACGCCGGGCAGATGGCGGCCACCGGTCCCTCGGCGAAGTCGCGGACGGCCTGTGCCTTCTGCGCGCCGGTGGCGAGGAGGATCACATGCCGGGCGTCCAGGATGGTCCCGAGGCCCTGGGTGAGGACGTGGTGCGGCACCTCAGCCAGGCTCCCGAAAAAGCGGGCGTTGTCCCGCCGCGTCTGCTCGACCAGGGTTTTGATCCGGGTCCGGGACGCGAGCGAGGACCCCGGTTCGTTAAAGCCGATGTGGCCGTCCGTGCCTACCCCGAGGAGCTGGAGGTCGACTCCCCCGGCGGCCCGGATCGCGTCCTCGTACGTCCGGCAGGCCGCGGGAATGTCGCCGGCCTCCCCCTCGGGTCCGCGGACGTTGTCCGGGCTGATGTTCACGCGGCCGGCGAATTCGCGCCGGATGACTTCGCGGTAGGACTCGGGGTGCCCCGCCGGGAGCCCGACGTACTCGTCCAGGATGAAGGCCCGGGCACGGCTGAAGTCGAGGCCGCCGCGCTCATGCCGCTGTGCGAGCTCCTCGTACACCGGCAGCGGCGACGATCCGGTGGCCAGGCCCAGGACGGCGTCGGGCTTGCGCCGCAGCAGGGCCTCGATCGCGTCGGCGGCGAGCGCGGCAATCGGCCTGCTGCCGGCAAGGATCACGACTTCCATGACGGCAGGCTATCCCACTCCGGCCCGCATGGGCCCGGGCCGTCAGACCCGGTCAGCGGTTGACGGCCAGCTGCGCCAGCAGTTCCGGGGTGCGCGAATCAAACCATTTGCCGCCCAGCCGCACCCCGGCGATGAACAGCGCGAAGCCCAGCACCGGGCCGAGGAGCAGGCAGATCCAGCCCGGCACGGCGCTGCCGCCCGCGAGCTGCAGCGCCACCAGCGCCAGCTCCGGGCTCACCAGCAGCAGCAGCACCGCCATGCCGCCGAACTGCACGGCAAGGGTCTGTGCCACGTTGCCCGGCGGCTTCTTGAACGGGCTGTCGCCGGGCAGCGGCACGGGCACGGTGTAGCGCGCCGAGACCACGGAGGACAGACCCAGCCCGGTGAACAGCACCCCCAGGGCCAGGCCCAGGATGCCGGGCAACAGCGACCAGTCGCCGGTGAAGAACATCGGCAGGACGCTGAAGGCCAACACGACGGGCAAAGCGAAGACCAGGCACGCCACGGCCCTTCCGAGCCTGTCGTGCAGGCCGCGCACGCCGGCCGAGACGTGCAGGGCAAAGGCCGTGCTGTCGTAGGAGACGTCCGAGGCGATGGACCAGGCGAGCAGGAAGGCGGTCAGCGGACCGACGAACAGCAGGATCCCGTAGAACCCTGTCTGGCTGGCCTGGAAGAAAAGCAGCACCGGCAGCAGCGGCACCACCACCAGGGCGCCGGCGTAGCGTGGATCGCGCAGCCAGTAGCTCAGCGAGCGCGCAACAATGGCCCCCGTGGGGGTGGCCGGAACCAGGGCGAACAGCCCCAGCCCTGATGCTTTCTTTTTGGCGGTCCCGGCGTAGGGCGGTGTGACGAGCGCGCGCTGCAGCAGGAACTTCCAGCACAAGGCAAGGGCCGCCAGGGTGGCGGCGGCGATGAGCAGCTTGAGCGCGGCCGGACCAAAGTGGCCGGCGGCAAGCTCTCCACCGAGGGCCCAGGCTGCCCCGGCGGGCGTCCATTCGAGGACCCGCGCCAGCTCAGTCACAAACCCGGCGTTGCCGGCGATTCCGCGGGCGACGCCGGCCACAATTGGCCCCATCAACACCAGCGGGATCAGGAACGCCACCGCGCTGACGTCCTTGAAGCGCCGGGAACTGGCCAGGCTCACCGTGCCGGCAGTGACCACCTTGGAGAGCACGACGCACGTGAGCACGCCGAGGACCGCGCCGGCCAGGGCACCGGCCGCGGCCAGGAAGCCACGGGACCAGGTGCCCACGGTGGCCAGCGCCACGAGCGTCGTCGCCGCCCCCGGAATGCCGATCAGCCCGGCCAGCGCCAGTCCTGCCAGCAGTTGCGGCATCGGCACGGCAAAGGTCGTGAACCTGGCCGGGTCCAGCGTCATGTCCGCGGCGGACGCCACAATCGGAATGACCGCCCAGCCCAGGACCGCGGCGGCGCCGCCCAGCACCACCACCGTCTGCGCCGTCGCGACGTCGGCCTGGCGCAGGAGCAACAGCCCGGCGACGCCGAGCCCCACAATGCCCAGGGCGTACAGCGCCCCGATGCCCAGGCCCACCAACTGCCAGGGGCTGCGCCGGAGGCTGTTGCGCAGCAGGGTGAGCTTGAGCCTCAGAAGGTGCGCAACCATTCCAGCCCTTCCGTATGGCTGCGGCCGCCCACCAGCTGGACAAAGCGGTCCTCAAGCGACTCGCCCGCGCGCACCTCGTCCACGCTGCCGGCGGCCAGCACCCGTCCGGCGGCCACGACGGCGACGTGGTCGCACATCCGCTGCACGAGGTCCATGACGTGGCTGGAAACGATCACCGTGCCCCCGGACGCGACGTAGCGGTCCAGAATGTCACGGATGTTGGCGGCGGAGACCGGGTCCACCGATTCGAACGGCTCGTCCAGCACCAGCAGCCGGGGCGCGTGGATCAGCGCCGAGGCGAGGGCGATCTTCTTGGTCATGCCGGCGGAGTAGTCCACCACCAGCGTGCCGGCGTCCTGGCTGAGGTCCAGTGCGGCGAGCAGCTCCGCCACCCGCGACGCCACCACCTCCCGGTCCATGCCGCGCAACAGGCCCGCGTAGGTCACCAGCTGCTCGCCGGTCAGCCGGTCGAAGAGCCGGACCCCGTCCGGCAGCACCCCCATCAGCTTCTTGGCCTCCAGCGGGTGCTGCCAGACATCCACCCCGTGGACCAGGGCGGTGCCGAAATCCGGCCGCAGCAGCCCGGTGGCCATCGACAGCGTTGTGGTCTTGCCGGCGCCGTTGGGGCCGACGATGCCGTAGAAGGAGCCGGCCGGGACGTCGAGGCTGATGCCGTCGACGGCGATCTTGGTGCCGAAGCGTTTGGCCAGCCCGCGCAGGGCCAGCGCCGGGACGTGCGGTTGTTCGAAAGTCATGACGTTAGACTAACCGCCGCGGCCGCCTAAAACGTGTGCCGCGGGATGGCGCGTTCGTACTGCGGCGGCCAAGCCAGCTCGTGGCCCAGTTCGAAGGCGGCACGCAGCCACCAGTGCGGGTCCCGCAGCGCGGCACGGGCGATGAACACGCCATCGGCCTGCCCCGTGGCGACGGCGTGCTCGGCCTGTCCTGCCGAGGTCAGCAGCCCCACAGTCCCGGTCCGGACACCGGCTTCGCGCCGGATCCGGGCGCTGAATCCGGTCTGGTAGCCGGGGCCGACCGGGATCGACTGGTGCGCCACGGCCCCACCGCTGGAGACGTCCACGAGGTCCACCCCGTGTTCGCCGGCTGCGCGGGCCAACCGCACCGAGGCTTCGGCGTCGACGCCGCCGTCGGCCCAGTCGGAGGCGGAGATCCGCAGCAGAAGCGGCATCGAGTCCGGGATGACGTCCCGGACGGCGTCGATCACTGCCAGGGTCAACCGATTGCGCCCGGTCTCGTCCCCGCCCCAGCTGTCGGTCCGGTCGTTGACCAGCGGGCTCTGGAACTGGTGCAGCAGGTAGCCGTGGGCGCCGTGGATCTCGATCGTGTCGAAGCCGGCGCCGACAGCCCGGACGGCGGCGGCGGTGAAGTCGGCGATCACGCCGTCGATCTCTTGCTCTGTCATGGCCGACGGCGGGGCGTAGCCGTCGAAGGCGCCGGTGCCCGGGCCCAGGGTGTTCCAGCCACCTTCGGAGGCGGGCACGGTGCCGGATTTGCCGGAGAACGGCCAGTAGGAGGAGGCCTTGCGCCCGGCGTGCGCCAGCTGGGTCCCGATCTTGGCGTTCGCGGACCCGTGGCGGTGCACGAAGGAGACGATCCGCTCCCATGCCTCGGCCTGGGCGTCGTTGTAGAGCCCGGCGTCCCGGGGGCTGATCCGCCCGGCCGCGTTAACGGCGGCCGCCTCGGTCAGGATGAGGGCGGCTCCGCCGGTGGCGAAGGAGCCGAGGTGCATCAGGTGCCAGTCGTTGGGCACGCCTTCGCCGGTGTCGGGTTCGCAGCTGTACTGGCACATCGGCGAGACCCAGCCGCGGTGCTCCAGCCGCAGCGAGCGCAGCTCCAGCGGGGTAAACAGCGCGGAGCCCACTAGAACAGCACCCGCGCGAGGTTCTGCCGGGCCTTGGCGACGCGGTCATCGGAAGTTCCCACCACGTCGAAAAGCTCCAGCAGGCGCACCCGGGCGGTTTCCCGTTCAGGGCCGAAGTTCCGGCCGATGAACGTCACGATCCGGCCCAGGCCGTCCTCGACGTGGCCGCCGGCAATGTCCAGGTCGGCGACGGCGAGCTGGGCCTCCAGGCTGTCCGGCTCCTGGGCGGCACGGCCGCGGAGTGCGTCCGTTTCCGCGGCGGACAGTGCCTGCAGGCGGCCCATGAGCTCGACCTGCGCCAGGCCGGCCTTGGCCTCGGCGTCGGCGGGCATCTCGGTCAGCGCCTGCCGGTAAGCCGCGGCAGCGCCGGCGTAGTCGCCGGCCTCGATGGCGTCGAACGCCTTCTGGTGCAGCGGCGGCAGCGGCGGAGCCTCGGGCTCGGCGGCCCCGGGTCCGCCGGCTCCGATCCGGCCGGTCACGCCGTTGGCCCCCGCAACCTTGAGGAGTTCGTCAAAGAGGCTGCGCACCTGCTGCTCCTCGGCGCCGCCCTGGAACAGCGGCACGGGCTGGCCCTTGACCAGCGCGACGGCGGTCGGAACAGCCTGCACCTGGAACGCCTGCGCGAGCTGCGGGAAGGCTTCAATGTCGGCGGCGCCGAGGACCAGCCGGCCCTCGTAGCTTTCGACGATCTGCTCCAGCACATCCACGAGCTGCGCGGACCCGGGCGAGTAGTTGGCCCACAGCGCAATCACCACCGGAACCTGGGCGGAAAGGTCCACGAGCTCCTGGAAGTTGGCCTCGGTGACGTCCACGCGCAGCGGCGCACCGGCGGAACCGCCCCCGGGTTCACCGGGGGCCGTGCCGGCAGCCCCCGGGGCCGGCGGCCGGCCCGCCCCGGCGCCCGCCGGCGGCGCGGGGCGCTGCTTCAGCGAGGAGAGGTCGACGGCGCCCCGCAGATTGAGCGGGTTGGCTGCAGCTGGAGGGACCGGGCGGGAAGCTGGCGAAGTCATAGCTCCACTCTATCCACTACGCCCCACGCAGCAACGACCGGGCCGCGATTGCGGCCCGGTCGTTGCGGTGTGGCTCCGGCCGGGGTGCCGGACGGACAGTGTCCGGCTGGAGGCTACTTGATTTTTGCCCCGACCAGGCCGCGGGTGGCGGCAACCAGTTTCATCGGATCCTTGGAGCCGGTCGGCGGGACGTAGACGGCCACGGCTTCGGCGAAGCTCAGGACCATACCCGTGCTCGTCTCCTTGCCTCCGGCCAGGGCCGCGGCGTCGTTACCGATCGTCAGCTTGTCGCCGGAGTTCTTCGGCGTCCCGTCGAAGGCGAAGTCCAGACGGCCCAGGACCAGGGCGCCGCCGTCGGCAGTGCGGAACACCACGGTGTCCTCAGGAACAACCTTGTGGCTGAAGCTGAACTTGCCGTTCGTGCCCGACTTCACCACGTCCTTCTGGTACGCCAGGGTGTCGGCAATGTACGGCGAGGACTGCCCCTCGGTGAGCTTGTCCTTGAAGCTGGAGTCAGCCTTGGTCAGCCGGTCGGCCAGCCCGGACAGCGCCTCCTGGCCGCTGTACAGCAGCCCGGACTTGTCCGAGGCCGCCAGGGTTTCGGTGCCCCCGCGGTTGATACCCGGGAAGGTGGTGCCCGGCTGCAGCGGGGTAGCCCCGACCAGCTTGTAGTTCTCCCGCGGGGAGGCCTGCACGAGGGTCAGCAGCTGCGGGACCACGTTGCCGTCGCCCTGCGTCACCGCCATGACGGACCTCGGCCAGTCGCGCTTGTTGCTGACCACTGTGGTGAGGAGCTTCGTGGCGCGCACCGGCATCCGGGGCTCGTAGCTCCCCACCTTGGAACGGATCTTGTAGTTCTGCTTGCGCACCTCAAGCTCGGTCGCCCCTACCCGGGGCGTGAGCTTGGCGGCGTCCTTGGCCGCGTCGCCGGCGTCGACGGCGCTGGCGACCTGCTCAAGGATGCGCCGGAACTGCGCGTCCAGCAGGACCGGAGCATCGGCATCCTGGCCTGCAGCCGAGGGCGAGGAACTGCTCGGCGAGGGCGAGGGAGCCTGGCTGGCCTGCGCCGCGACGCCCGTGCCCGCTACCGCGGCGGCGGTCAGCAACGCTACCGCAACGCCGGAGCGGCGGCGGAAGGCTGACGGGGCAACAACGCGTTCAACACTGCTGTCGCGGGCCGGGGCGGCGCCCGTGGCACCGCCGGCGTCCGTGGCAGCGACCTTTGCCTTGGCCTTGGCCCGCGCGCGCTGTGCAAACAAGCTGCCCTTCGGAGTGCCCCCGCCGGAGCCGCCGGCTGCACCGCCGTCGCCGGCGTTGCCCTTGTTGTCCCGCGCCGGCTTGATCAGCAGCAAGGCAGCGCCGGCCAGGATCAGCAGGCCGCCCAGGACCATGAACGGAACGGCCCAGGGAGTGGACGTGTCGTTCGGGAACGTCATCGAAATCGACGAGGGGGCGGGCTTGGAGCCGTCCGAGGCGAGCAGCAGCGCCCAGTCCCCGTCCGCCGGCGCCGTCCAGGAGTAGTCCAGCTCGCCATTGGCGTTCTCCGTCGTGACCCACAGGTCGGAGCCTGCCGGGGACGGCGCCTTGGCGTCGCCGTCGGCGTGGTCAAGCTTCAGCGACTTGCCGTCGTCCGAGACACCGGAAACGGTGTTGTGGGCGGTCTTCCCAACCCACGCATCGACGTCGTCCGGCCGGCCGGCGGCGAGGATGAAGTTGCCCTCCCCCTTGACGTGGATCTTCACCGTGCCGCCGTGCAGGGTTCGCAGTTTCTCGTCGAAGACGGTCAACGGGGCGGCGGTGCCGCCCGTGGGTGCGGTGGCGGTGACGGTCTCGGCCGGAGCCCAAACCGTCTTCTGGCCGATTCCGGCCAGCAGTGTCAGGAGGCCGAGCAGCACAAGTGCGACTGCAGTCTTGAAACGCAAAATATTACCTATCATCAGCGGACACGTAGCTTTAAGAGTAACCGTTTTGTTACCTGAGAGTCAGATCGGGGTCTTTGTCAAGCCCCTCAGCGGCCTCATGAGGCGCTGCTGGCCCGCCAGTTCGCAAGGCTGCTGATAGTGTTTGCGGTGATCATCACACCCGGCCCGCAACCGCGGTTTTGCAGGGAATTTTCCGAGAAAAAGGGCCTTCAACGCAGTGACTGAACCCACGGATGTGTCCCCCGCAGGACACCCCGCAAGCCAGGAATCCGCCAGCCAGCCACACGGCCCGCACGAGCCGGCCCCGCAGCCCTCGACGCCGCGCGCGGCCGCGGCGGGCTTCCTGATTTCGATGGCGCGCCGCCTGCGGCAGCCGCTGCCCGGTGCCCAGCCGCGCCTGCGTTTCGAGATGCCGCCCGAACACGACGAGGAAGCCGCACCCGCCCCGGACAGCGAGAGCACCGCAAAGTTCGGCGCTCCCGGTCCGCGGATGTCGTCCCAGCACCCGCTGTACGTCGGCTTCATGGGGACGGTCGGCGTGGGCGCGGCCCTGCTGGTTTACTGGATCGGCTCCAACACCACCCAGCTGCTGCTCTGGATCGTCACCGCACTGTTCATTGCGCTCGGCCTGGATCCCGTGGTGCGCTGGCTGGAAAGCAAAAAGGTGCCTCGGCCGGCCGGAATCCTGGTCTCCGTCGCCGTGCTGGCGCTGGCCGTCACCGGTTTCTTCGCCACGTTGATCCCCACCATCGTCCAGCAGGTGACGCAGGTCGTCCAGGAAGCGCCGCACTGGATCCAGGACTTCATCGACTCCGACTTCTTCCGCACGGTGGACAGCCAGTTCGGCGTGCGCGACCGGATCAGCCAGGAACTCGAGAAGTTCGTCAACAACCCGGAGGCCATGAGCGGCATCTTCGGCGGCGTCGTCGGGTTCGGCTCCACCGTGGCGAACGGCCTGTTCGGCGCCCTGATCGTCCTGGTCCTCAGCCTCTACTTCCTCTCGGCCATGCCGGCCATGAAGAAGTGGGGCTACCGGCTCGCCCCGCGGTCCCGCCGCGCGCGCGTCGAGGCGCTGTCCGAGGAGATCACCGGATCGGTCGGCAACTACGTGATCGGCCAGGTCTGCGTGGCGCTGCTGAACGCCACCTTCGCCTTCATCGTGATGTCGATTGTGGGGGTGCCGTTCGCCCTGCTTCTCGCGTTCGTTGTGGCCCTGCTTGCCTTCATCCCGCTGGTCGGCGGCATGATCGCCGGCGTCCTGGTCACCCTGATCGCCCTCACCGCGGGCTGGCAGACGGCCGTCGTCTTCGCGATCTGCTACTTCGCCTACCTGCAGTTCGAGGCGTACTTCATCTCGCCGCGCATCATGCAGAAGGCAGTCGCAGTCCCCGGCGCGGTCGCCGTGATCTCGGTGATCGCCGGCGGCAGCGTCCTAGGCGTGCTTGGCGCCCTGATCGCCATCCCCACGGCCGCGGCGATCATGCTGCTGGTTAAGGAAATCTTCATCGTCCGCCAGGACAAGCACTAGCGTTTACCGGCTCAGGCGTGGGCGGTGGCCACCGGCCCTGCCCACTCCTCGGGCAGGGCACTGCTGCCGCCCGGGAGCACCTCGGCCACGATCTCGTTGAGCACCCGGCCGGCGTACTTCTCCCCCACCCACAGGTGCTTCGCGCCGTCGACGCCCACGACGTCGGCGTGCGGCACCAGGCTGAAACGCTCGGCGGCGGCCACCGGCTGCAGGTAGTCGTCGTGCTCCGGAACCAGGACCTTCAGTGGCTTGCCGGAGGCGGCCCACTCCTTGAGATGGACGTCCGTGGCGCGGTGCAGCGGGGGCGAGAGCAGGATGGCGCCCTCGATTTCGGAGGCCACAGGTTCGGTGGCGCCGTACATCAGTGCGAGTTCGGTGCCAAAGGACCAGCCGACCAGCCAGCGGTTTGGCAGCCCGCGCTCGACGGCGAAGCGCACCGCCGCCTCCACGTCGAGCCGTTCGCCGATGCCTTCCTCAAAGGAACCCTGGCTGGTTCCGCGCGGTGAAGAGGTCCCGCGGGTGTTGAACCGCAGCACCGCAATGCCGGCGAGGGCCGGGAGGCGGTAGGAAGCCTTCCGGTAGACGTGCGAGTCCATGAAGCCGCCGTGGGTCGGCAGCGGGTGCAGCGTGATGAGGGTTGCCTTGATCTCCCCCGACTCGGGAAGCGCCAGTTCGCCAACCAGCCGGTGTCCGTCCTCGGTGCGAAGTTCCACGTTTTCGCGGTGCGCCGGCAGCACGGTCGAGGCACGGATTGCGGTGGGGGCGGTGGGCTGGCTGAACACATAGGACGCCGGGTCGAAAGTCATGCCCTCCAGCTTAGCGAAACCGGGCACGGTTGGCCGTTTCAGTTGGCCCCCTGCGAAGCTGCTCAGCGGTACCGGTAGCTGCGCGAGGTCCAGCAGTTCGAGTGCCAGTGCCGGCGCTCGGCCAGGCCGGCGGCCGCGCCAAAGATGTGGTCCTCGGACCAGACGACGAGGTGCGCGGTGCCCGGCGGCACGGCGGTGAAGCATCCGGGGCAGATGTAGGTCTTTCCGGCCCGACTGGCGGAGATCGAGCGGACTATCCATTCGCCGTCGGGGGCGCTCTCCCGCCTTGCGATCCCGGTCCGGGCGCGCTCCAGGTCCAGTTCCGGCGCGGGTCCGGCGGCGTGCTTGCCGGCGCCCTTCCCTGCGCCCTTTCCTGCGCTCTTCCCTCCGCCCTTCCCTGCGCCCTTCCCTCCGGGGGTGTGGCCCGAAGCGGCTCGGCGGGGTCGGTTGGAACGGGGCATGACTCCATTCTGCCCCAGCCCGGCCGCTCCCCCGCCACCAGGAGGCCGCCACGGCTCCCGGGAGCACCGCATCAGGCGGTAGTGTTGACCGGGTGCGTTTAGTCATAGCCCGTTGCTCCGTTGATTATGTCGGCCGGCTCAAAGCCCATCTTCCGCTCGCCACCCGGCTCCTGTTGGTCAAAGCCGACGGTTCGGTCCTGGTCCACTCGGACGGCGGATCCTACAAGCCGCTGAACTGGATGAGTCCTCCGGCCAGCCTGCGCGTCTCCACGCCGGACGAGGTCGACGTCGAAGTCGGCGTCATCGAGCAGTGGACCGTGCAGTCCGCGAAGACCGATGACCGGCTCATCATCAACATCCACGAACAGCTGCATGACACCTTCCATGAGCTGGGCCAGGACCCCGGACTGATCAAGGACGGGGTCGAGGCGGACCTGCAGCGGCTGCTCGCGGAGCAGATCGAGACCCTCGGCGCCGGCTTCTCACTGATCCGCCGCGAATACTTCACCGCGATCGGCCCGGTGGATATCCTGGCCCGCGACGCCAACGGCGCCACGGTGGCGATCGAACTCAAGCGCCGCGGCGACATCGACGGGGTCGAGCAGCTCACCCGCTACCTTGAGCTGCTGAACCGCGATCCGCTGCTGGCGCCGGTGCGCGGTATCTTTGCCGCCCAGCAGATCAAGCCGCAGGCCAAGGTGCTGGCGAACGACCGCGGCATCGACTGCGTCACCCTGGACTACGACGCCATGCGCGGCGTCGACGACAGCGAGTCCCGCCTCTTCTAGGGCCCTCCCGGCTGACCCGCCCTAGACTCTGAGCATGAACCTCACCCCGGCCGGCCGCCACCTGCTCTACGGCACGCTGGTCAGCGATGGTGCCGTGCAGCACGACGCCGTCCTGGCCGTGGCGGGCGGGCGGATCGCGTACGCCGGCCCCGCCGCCGGATTCAGCCCCGGGACCGCCGGGTTCGGTGACGCGCCGGCCCCGGAGCTGCCGCCCGGCGCCCTCATCCTTCCGGGACTGGTGGACCTGCACTGCCACGGCGCGTACGGCGGCGACTTCCCCGGCGGCGCGGAGGCCCCGGCGCGGCGTGCCATCGACTTCCTGCACCGTTCCGGGACCACCACCCTGCTCGCCAGCCTCGTGACCGCCTCCCGGGAGTCGCTGCTGCACGGAATCGCCCTGCTCGCCGGACTGAGCGAGGAGGGCCTGCTGGCCGGAATCCATCTGGAGGGCCCCTTCCTCGCCGCGGCACGGTGCGGTGCGCAGGACCCGGACTTCCTGCGCGATCCCGATCCGGGACTCCTCGCCGAGCTGGTAGCCGCCGCACGCGGCACCCTCGCCACGATGAGCTTCGCCCCCGAGCTTTCCGGAGCGGACGGACTCGTCCCGATGCTGGCCGGGCACGGCGTGGTCCCCTCGCTGGGCCATACCGACTGCGACGACGCCACCGCCGCGGCGTCGCTCCGCTCGGCCGCGGCGGCACTGCGCACCTCGTCGTCCGTGCGCGGCACGCGGCCCACGGTGACCCACCTGTTCAACGGCATGCCGCCCCTGCATCACCGGGCACCGGGCCCTGTCTCCGCGTGCCTGCGCAGCGCCGCATCCGGCGAGGCCGTGCTCGAACTGATCGCCGACGGCACGCACCTGGACCCGGCCATGGTCGCCACGGTGTTCCAACTGGCCGGCGCCGCCAACATCGCGCTGGTGACCGATTCGATGGCCGCCGCCGGCCTGCCCGACGGCGCTTACAGCCTGGGCCGCTCCGCCGTCACCGTCTCGGCCGGCGTCGCCCGCCTCGACCCCGGCGGCGCCCTCGCCGGCGGCACCGCCACGCTGCTCGACGTCGTCCGCCGCACCGTCGCCGCCGGTGTGCCGCTGCCCGACGCCGTCCGCTCGGCCACGGCGGTCCCCGCCGCGGTCCTCGGGCTCGGCGCCGAACTGGGCTCCCTGCGCGGCGGGCTTCGGGCCGACGCCGTCGTCGTCAATTCCGGACTCGGCCTTTACCGCGTAATGCGCTGCGGGGAATGGCTGGCACCGCTTTCCTAATGTGTCTTTCGGCGCAGCGGCGGTTCCGAACGCTTTCTGCGGCCGGGATCTCGTTCATGAACTCTTTACATAAAATTTCTGGAATTATGCGCCGGGCCCGTTGACCTGACGCAGGCGGCATGAAATTCTTGTACCAGTCTTTGTGTAGGTGTTTTTCATGCTCGCAAGACATGTTGCGAGCGTGAAGCTCCTGCCGCCAAGGCCCGGTCAATCCGGGCGGAAGCCAAGGTTCTTCTCGCAGAGTGACCAAGCCCGGTGCAAAGTGCGCCGGACTTCTTCAAGATCCACAATGAGGAGAATTAAATGGCACAGGGAACCGTCAAGTGGTTTAACGCTGAAAAGGGCTTCGGCTTCATCACCCCGGATGACTCCGATGGCGATGTCTTCGTTCACTACTCCGAGATCCAGACCGGCGGATTCAAGACCCTCGACGAGAACCAGCGCGTTCAGTTCGAGATCGGCCAGGGCGCCAAGGGCCCCCAGGCTACCGGCGTCACGCTGGTCTAATCTCTCCGGCAATACTGCTTCCGGCAGTACCGCTGCACGAATGATCCCCGGCATTATTGCCGGGGATCATTTCTTTGCGTTTGACCCCTCCGGCGGCAGCATTGTTTGCGGGGATTCCCCTAAACGGCAGGCGGATAATGGCACCGGCTCCGAATTAGCGCACCAGCGTGCGGAGCAGACGCGCACTCTGGCGGACTGAAAGGTCGGGAAGGTAAGCGCGGCTCAAAGCGCGCCCCATCGCCGGCAGCTGCAACGGATCCTGGTAGTACAGGTAGAGCGTGCGGTAATCCGGTTTGAACCGCGATTTGAACGTGGCCAGGGAACGGAATCCGTAAGCCGGTTCCAGCGCACGGCCCACCACGTCCAGAATTCCGGCGAGCCCCTCGCTGTCGCGCGGCCCTCCGTCGCCATCTCCCCGCGCCTCCTCCCTGGCGAGCGGCGAGCCGGAGAGCGAGATCACTTCCACCGAGTCCCGCAGCTCCAGCACGGCAGAGGCGATCAGGAACTCCATCACGCCGGGGAAGGCGTCACCGCGGCGGCGCATGACGTCCAGCGTCCAGCTCACCACCCGTCCGCCGTCGTAAACCGGCAGCCAGCTGGTGACCCCGTGCACGCGGTCCTCGGCGTCCACGGCAACGCAGCACAGCACTTCTTCGTCTTCGAGCTCGTCGAGGCTGCCCAGCGTGAATCCCATCTCCGGGACCGACTTGCCGGCCGCCCACTCTTCTGAGACCTCGCTCAACTGGGCCCGCAGCGAAGGGGAGAATTCCCGATAACGGCCCCAGACCGCACGGACGCCGGTCTTGGCCGCCCGGTTCAGCGCCGTCCGGACGTTTTGCCATTCCTTGCCTTTGAACTCCAGTTCGCGGACCGCCAGTCGGGTCTCCAGCGCCACCGCAACCCTGCGGAAGCCGCGGCCCTGAAGCAGGGGCCACAGCTCGTCCGTGCAGGAATAGAAGCACGGGATCAGCGCGTGCTCGGTGCAGTAGGACAGGAACAGCGCGGCAGTTTCCTCGCGGTGCGATGCCGGGCCGAAAGGTCCCGCCACCGTCAGCGCGACGTTGCCGTGCTGCTGGTAGGCCACTCCCCCGCGGCCCTCGGGTGCAAACCAGTACGTGTTGGGTGCCCAGAGCGCCATCCAGGACAGTGAGTCGCCGCCTTGCCGGATGAGGCCGCGGGCCCTTTCCCGGTCCTCGGCCCCCGCATCCGTGCCGTGGTGGCGGCGCAGCAGCACCAGCCAGACCCCGGCCAGCGCCACGACCCAGAAGATGATGCCGGAGGAGGCGAACAGGAAAGCCTCGGCCGCGTTGCGGTTCTGGAACACGCGGTTGTAGATGCCGGGAATGGGCAGCGGCAGGTACTGCCGGGCGAGCTCCGCGGCGAGTCCCAGCCAGCCGCCGTCGCGCTCCAACCCGCCCGAGGCAAACCATGCGGCGCCATAGCCCCCGGCGAGCACCAGGAAGGTCCCCGCCACCGTCAGCGCGAGGATGCGGCGGGCCCGCCGCGTGGTTTCCACCCGGAACAGGCGCCGGTTGGCGAACAGCAGCAGCACCAGGCCCAGCGGCACTGCCACGAGTGGCAGGACGTGGACAAAGCCGGAACCCATTATGGCCGTGTGCGGCCGGCCGGGATAGTGCGGAATCCGGGCAAACAGGGCCAGGTAAACGGCTGCCAGGGCGGTAACACCCAGCTGCACCAGGATCGCGATCCGCAGTGCGAGCCGGCGCCCGTGCCGCATGCCGTCGGCGCAAATCAGCAGCAGCACCACCGGCACCACGGCCAGGGCCAGGCCGAGGGGTCCGGCGTACCCCTCCCGCCCGGCGCTGAGGCAGGTGATGTCGACGCCGCCTCCGCAGTTCTGCTCCAGCTGGTTCAGCGTGGGCAGCGGATTCAGCACCACGTCCCGCAGCAGGGCCAGCGGCCCGGTGGGGCTTCGCACCGCGGCCGTGATGATGGGGCCCACGGCGAAGATCGCCACCGTCAGCGCCAGGAGGTTGCGGGTCTCCCGGCCGGTAGAGCGGTGGCGGTGGAGCGTCCCCTTGTCTCCCTGGATCCACCAGCCGGCCATGAGTCCGGACAGGGCGCCGGACAGGCCCACCACCGTTTCCGCGTGCCCCACATACAGCACGAGCAACAGGGACCCGGAGACGACGGCGGTCCGCAGCCGCCGCTGCCACAGCGCCGGCAGGAGGGCGCCGGCCGCGAGCGCGACGGCAAGGATAGCCGCGTACGGGCCGATCAGCCGGTCCCCGGCCATCGGGCCGAGCCAGCCGTCGCCCGCAAAGAGAGCGAGCTGGGTGACGAGCAGGAACAGCGTCACCGCGGCGAACTGCCCGGCAAAGAAGAAGACGGCTGTGCGCAGGGTTCCGAGCTGCCGTTCGGCGAGGCCCAGCAGCCCCAGAACCATCAGCGATGCCGCGAGGTAGGCCAGGGGGTTGGTCGCGAAGAACAGCGAGCTGAACATGGTCCACCACAGTCCGCCCTGCAACCCGGGGGCACTTACCGAGGCCACCTCAAGCAGTGCTTCCGGCGGGCCGGTCAGGAAACTGCCGGTAGCTGCGCCGACTCCCAGGAACGCCGCCAGAAAGGCCAGCGAGAAGGGAATCCCCTGCAGGTAACGCCCGATCCGGCGAATGGCGTTCCTCACTTCTTGATCCCCCATCGCGGGGCCAGGAAGTCGAGGCCGGCGGACAGTCCCTTGGCAGCGACCGTCCAGGAATGGCCCGTGCGTGGAATCACCTGCCCGTCGACGGAGAACCCGGCCGAGCGGGCGGCACCAGCCAGCACGCCCATGTACTCGATGAACTCGGGATCCCGCTCGCCGGCTCCGAAGTAGAGGGCGTTGCCGTCAAAGCGGCGCTGCTGCATGAGGTGCAGCGGCGTCTGCCGTTCGAAGGCCGCGGTGTCGCCGCCGAACGACGCCTCGATGGTCTTATGCCGCTCCTTGGCGAGGGCGGGCTCCTGCTCGCTCGAAAACGCCAGTGCCGCGCTGTAAACGTCAGGGTGCCGGGTCGCCATTTGGACGGCGCAGGTGGCGCCGAAGGAGAACCCTCCGGCCGCCCACTTCCGCGGATCCGGGTCCACATCGAACGTCGCGCGGATCCAGCCGGGCACATCCTCGGCAAGGAAGGTGTCCGCCTGCGCGATTTGGCTGTCCATGCAGAGGACGTTGCCGTTGGGGGTGCCGTTGGGATCGACCACGATGACCACGGGGGCCACTCCGTGGTGGGCTGACGCGAAGAGGTCCATCCGGCTCCGCAGGGCGCCGCCGGTGACCCAGTCGGCAGGGCTTCCGGGCTGGCCGGAGAAGAGCACCAGCACAGGAAGTGCCGGGCGCGGTGAGGCCTGGTAGGCGGGCGGCAGATAAACGTAGGCATCCCGGCTGCGGAAGCCGGACACGGTGCCCGGGATAGAGGCCTTGCGGACAAGGCCGCCCGCGGGAAGGGTTGCCCGCGGTGTCCACCCGGCCAGGCCGACGGTGGCGGGCTCCCCGGCCTGGCGCTGGAGTCCGGCTTCCAGAGCCGGGATCCGTGCGACGGCGGTCCCGGTGAGGTCGCTCACGGTGTGGTTCAGCCCGAAGTAGGCGTTGATCTGGATCGCCGAAAGCGCGAGCACACCGGCAAAGGCGGCCGCGGCTGCCGTCACGGCCACCCTGCGGCGGCGGGCCGGACGTGGACGGGACCGCCACACGGTCCAGCCACGGTGGAGCGCCAGCAGCAGCGCGGTGACGGCCGGGACGGACCAGGCGAGGACCTCGGGCGGGAGCACGTCCGGAAAGAGAGCGAAGGGGTAAACGAGGAGCCAGTGAACGCCGAGCACCAGCGCGAGGGAAAGTAGGAGGGCAGCAGGCGGCACGGCCCAAGCCTTGCGACCGGGCGCGCGCTTCCAGCCGCTGTGCGGCCGGATCAGGTACAGCATCCCAACAACCCCGGCGGCGCACGCGGCCCATAGGACCGGGCCGTCGTCGATCCGGATGCCCTCGGCGAAACCCACCTGGACTAGCGCCAGGTGCCGACGCCGATGACCGGACCGGCCTCAAGCCACGAGGAGAGGCCGGTGTAGGCATCGAATCTCATCGCGAGCAGCACGTCGCGGCCCTCGTAGCGCAGTTCGACGATCACGGTTTCCGGCTGCACCTTGACGAGTTCGACTTCGGTGGGCTCGCGGCGCCCCAGCAGCTCAAGGGAGCTGCGGCGGAAGGTATGTTTCGGCCGCACGCTCAGCGAGGCAAGCCGGAACCATTCCAGGTCGTTGTCCTGATAACGACAAACCCCCATCTGCCAGCTGTTTCCAGCAATGCAGATAGAGGCGTCCACCGTGCCCAGGGCGCGCCGCAGATTGAAGCGGCGCACCCCGGAAAGGCACAGTGCAAAGACCAGCAACGCAAACACGGTTGCCAGGACGATGAACGGAAAACCAGTAACGTTCATCAAGGTCGGGCTAGCGGATCCCCGCAGTAGCCGCGTCGCCCATTTGGGCGTTGTCAGCAACAATGACGACCCTGTTGTTGTCGACGGAGAAGAACCCGCCGTCGACAACTACAGCAATGCGGTCACCGGACACCGGCTCAATCGCCAGTTCACCTTCGGCCAGAATCGCCAGCAGGGGCGAGTGGCCGGGCAGGATTCCGATTTCACCATCGCTGGTGCGGGCCTTGACCATCTTGGCCGCTCCGGACCACACGAAGTGGTCCGCTGCGACAATCTCAACCTCAAGCTCAGCCATATTACTTGGTCTGTTCCTGGATCTTGGCCCACTGGCGCTCGACGTCGTCCAGGCCGCCGACGTTGAAGAACGCCTGCTCTGCGATGTGGTCGAGGTCGCCGTCGCAGATCGCCGTGAAGCCTTCAACGGTGTCCTTGATGGACACGGTGGAGCCTTCGACGCCGGTGAACTGCTTCGCCGTGTAGGTGTTCTGCGAGAGGAACTGCTGGATACGGCGTGCACGCGACACGACGATCTTGTCCTCTTCGGAGAGCTCATCGACGCCGAGGATGGCGATGATGTCCTGGAGTTCCTTGTTCTTCTGCAGGATCTGCTTGACCCGGACGGCCGTGTTGTAGTGGTCGTGTCCGATGTACTGCGGATCCAGGATGCGCGAGGTCGACGTCAGCGGGTCAACGGCCGGGTACAGACCACGGGAAGCGATTTCACGGGAAAGTTCCGTGGTCGCGTCGAGGTGTGCGAAGGTCGTGGCCGGGGCCGGGTCGGTGTAGTCATCTGCGGGAACGTAGATGGCCTGCATCGAGGTGATGGAGTGGCCCTTGGTGGACGTGATGCGCTCCTGGAGCAGGCCCATCTCGTCAGCCAGGTTGGGCTGGTAGCCCACGGCCGAAGGCATGCGGCCGAGGAGGGTGGAAACCTCGGAACCTGCCTGGGTGAAGCGGAAGATGTTGTCGATGAAGAGCAGCACGTCCTGGTTCTGCACATCGCGGAAGTACTCCGCCATGGTCAGCGCGGACAGGGCAACGCGCAGACGCGTTCCCGGCGGCTCATCCATCTGGCCGAAGACAAGCGCGGTGTCCTTGAGGACGCCGGCCTCTTCCATTTCGACCCAGAGGTCGTTGCCTTCACGGGTACGCTCGCCAACACCGGCGAACACCGAGGTGCCACCGAAGTTGCGGGCAACACGGGTGATCATTTCCTGGATCAGCACGGTCTTGCCGACGCCGGCACCGCCGAACAGGCCAATCTTGCCACCCTTGATGTACGGGGTGAGAAGGTCGATCACCTTGATGCCGGTTTCCAGCATCTCGGTGGAGCCCTCGAGGGTCGCGAAGGCGGGTGCCTTGCGGTGGATCGGCCAGCGTTCGCTGATCTGCAGCTCGGACTCGGTCACGTCCAGGGGCTGGCCCAGCACGTTGAAGATGTGGCCCTTGACGCCGTCGCCGACGGGGACGGAGATCGGGGCACCGGTGTCAACCACGTTGGTGCCGCGGACCAGGCCGTCGGTTGCCTGCAGGGAGATGGCGCGGATGAGGTTGTCGCCGAGGTGCAGCGCAACTTCGAAGGTGATGGTCTTGGTCTCACCGTTGAGAGTAATCTCCGTGGTGAGTGCGTTGTAAATCGAGGGGATTGCGTCAGCCGGGAATTCGACGTCGACAACCGGGCCAATAACACGTGCAATACGGCCGGTGGCACCGGACGTTGCGGCTACGTGTTCGGTAGCAGTGGCAGTCATCTCTCTCACTTCACTCAGTAGATGGCGTGGGCGGTTAAGTTTGTTCTTTGGTGCAGGTAAAGCTGGGTCCGGACCGGGCGGGCTAGGACGCGTTCAACGCGTCGGCGCCTGCCACGATTTCGGAAAGCTCCTGCGTAATCTCAGCCTGGCGGGCAGTGTTGCGCAGACGCGTGTACTTCTTGATGAGGTCCGTGGCGTTGTCGCCGGCGGATTTCATCGCCCGCTGGCGGGCTGCGAGCTCGGAAGCTGCTGCCTGCAACATTGCGGCGAAGATACGAGACTCGATGTAGCGCGGCAGCAGGGCATCGAGAACCTGCTCAGCTTCCGGCTCGAATTCGTAAAGCGGCAGGAGCTCCGACTCGGAGGCGGCCTGCTCTTCGACGACCTCGAGCGGGAGCAGGCGGATAACCGTCGGCTCCTGCGTCACCATGGACTTGAAGCGGGTGTAAACGACGTGGATCTCGTCGACGCCGCCCTCTTCGTAGGCCGTAGCGAAGTCTGCCAGCAATGCTTCGCCGACTTCCCGCGCCGTCTCGAACTGCGGTGCGTCCGTGTTGCCGGTCCACACCCGCTCGTAGGGGCGGTTACGGAAGTCGAAGTATGCCTGTGCCTTGCGGCCCATGACGTACGTCTTGACTTCCTTGCCTTCCTCGTGGAGCAACTCGGTGAGGCCTTCGGCCTGCTTGAGCACGGTTGCCGAGTAGGACCCTGCAAGGCCGCGGTCGGAGGTGATGACCAGGACGGCGGCGCGGCGGATCTGCTCCGGCTCGGTAACCAGCGGGTGGTCGATTTCGCTCTGGCTTGCGACAGCAGAAACGGCACGCGTGATCGCGTTTGCGTAAGGCAGTGAAGCCGCTACGCGTGCGCGGGCCTTGCCGATGCGCGAGGTAGCGATCAGTTCCATCGCCTTGAAGATCTTGCGCATCGACGTCGTCGAGCTGATCTTCTGGCGGTAGACCCGGATCTGGGCTCCCATACTTATCCTTTCCTAAGATCCCGGTGGCCGGGACTGCCGGAACCCGCTGGGGTTCCGGCAGTCCCTGCCAGCGAAACTAGCGCTTCTGCTTGACGATTTTTTCCTGGTCGACCTTGTCCTCGTCGATCGGGGCGTACTCCTCGTGCCCTGCACCGACCAGGAGGCTGTCGCCCTCGCCGAAGAAGCCCTTCTTGAAGTCCACGATCGCGGTCTTCAGCGCCTCTGCCGTGTCATCGTCCATGACGTTGGTCTGGGCCAGCGTCGTCAGGATGGAGGACTTGTGCTTGAGGTGCTCCAGGAACTCGGTCTCGAAGCGGTTGATGTCTTCAACCGGAACGTCGTCGAGGTAGCCGTTGGTGCCGGCCCAGATGGAGACAACCTGGTCCTCGACCGGGAACGGCGAGTACTGGCCCTGCTTGAGCAGTTCCATCAGGCGGGCGCCGCGGGTCAGCTGCTGGCGGGAAGCCGCGTCGAGGTCCGACGCGAACATCGCAAATGCCTGCATGTCGCGGTACTGGGCGAGTTCCAGCTTCAAGGTACCGGAGACCTTCTTCATGGACTTCACCTGTGCGGCGCCACCCACGCGGGACACGGAGACACCCACGTCGACGGCGGGACGCTGGTTGGCGTTGAAGAGGTCCGACTGCAGGAAGATCTGGCCGTCGGTGATGGAGATGACGTTGGTCGGGATGTAGGCGGACACGTCGTTCGCCTTCGTCTCGATCAGCGGCAGCCCGGTCATCGAACCTGCGCCCAGCTCGTCGGAAAGCTTGGCACAACGCTCAAGCAGACGGGAGTGCAAGTAGAAGACGTCGCCCGGGTAGGCTTCGCGTCCCGGCGGGCGGCGCAGCAGCAGCGACACCGCACGGTAGGCCTCAGCCTGCTTGGAGAGGTCGTCGAACACGATGAGGACGTGCTTGCCACCGTACATCCAGTGCTGGCCGATGGCCGAGCCGGCGTACGGTGCCAGGTACTTGAATCCGGCGGGGTCGGACGCGGGGGAAGCCACGATGGTCGTGTACTCCAGTGCGCCGTTGTCCTCGAGCGTCTGGCGGACAGCCGCGATCGTGGACGCCTTCTGGCCGATGGCCACGTAGATGCAGCGCACCTGCTTGGTGACATCGTCGGAAGCCCAGTTGGCCTTCTGGTTGATGATCGTATCGATGGCGATGGCCGACTTGCCGGTCTGGCGGTCGCCAATGATCAGCTGACGCTGGCCGCGGCCGATCGGGATCATGGCGTCGATAGCCTTCAGACCGGTCTGCATCGGCTCGTGGACCGACTTGCGCTGGGTCACGCCGGGCGCCTGGAGTTCCAGGGCACGGGTGGTTTCGGCCTTGATCTCGCCAAGGTCGTCGATGGGCTGGCCCAGGGGGTCAACCACGCGGCCGAGGAAGGCGTCGCCAACCGGAACGGACAAAACCTGTCCGGTGCGGTGGACTTCCTGGCCCTCTTCGATGCCGGTGAAGTCACCGAGGACGATGACACCGATCTCGCGGACGTCGAGGTTCTGGGCCAGGCCCAGCGTGCCGTCTTCGAAGCGAAGCAGCTCGTTCGCCATGACCGAGGGAAGGCCCTCAACACGGGCGATGCCGTCACCTGCGGTCGTTACACGGCCAACCTCTACGCGCTCTGCGTTTCCGGGTTCGTAGGACGCCGCGAACTCGTTCAACGCAATACGGACGTCGTCGGCGTTGATGGTCAATTCGGCCATCTGCAGTCCCTGCTCTCCTGTTTTCGTGATCATCGTTGCTCACGATGACCGGGGTTTCTTGTCGGTAAGTTGTGCTTGTCCGGCTAACTAAGCAATCTGACGCTGGAGCTGGCCCAGACGGGCGAGAACCGAAGCGTCAACCACTTCGTCGCCGATCTGGATCCGCAGGCCACCAATCAGTGCCGGGTCAACGTTCATGTTGATCTTGAGCTCACGGCCGTACAGGGCGTTGAGCCCTGCCTGCAGACGGCTGGTCTGGGTCTCCGTCAGCGGACGGGTGACGCTGACGGTAGCAATCCAGCGCTGCTGGCGCTTGGCCGCAAGCTCGGCAAAACGGCTGACGAGCTTGGTGACCTTGAGGCCGCGGGGCTGCGAAACTGCCTGTCCGATGAGGACTTTCGCTTCCACGCTGGCGCGGGGCACGAGCTTTTCGGCGAGGGCAACCTTGGCAGCCTGGCTCGCCTGCGGCTCGGACAGAGCACGCTGCACCTCGTGGCTGGAATCGACGGCCTGGTTGAAGGAGAACAGATCGTTCTCCAGCGCTTCCAGTCCGCCAATGCCCGAGGCAGAGACGGCCGACTTGTTTTCAGCAACGGCAATTACCACCGAAGCGGCAAGAGTCTCGAGTGCATCGCCGATGTCACGAGCCGACGCCCAGCGTGAGCTGGCCAGCCCGCTTGCGATCTCCACAGCATCAGCGGAGACTTTGCCGCTGAAGAGCTGCTTGACCAGCGCCGACTTTTCGTCACCGCTGCGGGACGGGTCAGTCAGGGCACGGCGCAAGCCAGCCGAGCTGTCCACCGTTCCCAGGATTCCGAAGAGTTCCGTAGCCAACTGCAGCGACGCGTTGGGAAGCTTGGCTTCCAACGCGACGAGTGCCGCGGTCAGCGATTCGCTCGATACACCTGCCATTACTTAGCTGCACCTGCGTTCTGGTTCTCCAGATCTGCCAGGAAACGGTCAACCACACGGGCCGAACGCGCGTCATCGCTGAGCGCCTCGCCGACGATGCGGCCCGCCAGCGTGGTAGCCAGCGTGCCGACCTCGGCGCGGAGCGACACAACGGCCGCCTGGCGCTCGGACTCGATCTGCGCGTGTGCCTGGGCGGTGATGCGGGCAGACTCAGCAGCTGCCTTCTCCTTCAGATCCGCCAGGATCTGGGCGCCTTCGGCGCGGGCTTCCTCGCGGATGCGGTTGGCCTCGGTGCGGGCGTCGGTGAGCTGCTGCTTGTACTCTTCGAGTGCTGCAGAAGCCTCTGCCTGCGCCTTTTCGGCCTTGGCGATGCCGCCTTCAATGGCCTCGGCGCGCTCTGCGAAATTCTTCTCGAACATCGGGACGACGTACTTAGTCACGATGAACAGGAGGACAGCAAAGCCCACGAGGACGACAAACATTTCCCAGATATTGGGAACGAGGGGGTTGGTTTCGCCCTCGGTGGCGGCTGAGATGATCAGCTGCTTCATATTTCACCCGTCCTTATCTACTCGGTTCTGGATGTTCGCTGGGTTCTGAAGGTTTACTTGAGAACGAATGCGAAGACCAGGCCGAGGATGGCGAGGGCTTCAGTCAGCGCAAGGCCGAGGAATGCGATCGGCTGCAGGACGCGCTGTGCTTCCGGCTGACGTGCCACACCGTTGATGTAAGCAGCGAACACGAGACCCACACCGATACCACCGCCGATGGCGGAGAGGCCGTAGCCGATGAGGTTGAGGGAGCCGTTGATGGAGCCTTCCATTTTTCTTCCTTTCAAGATGCCACCCGTGTGGCAGGTTGTTTGGGTTGCTTCATCCCCGCGAGGGGAAGTTTGTGGGTGCCTTAGTGGCTGTCGGCGTGCAGTGCGCCTTCGATGTAGATCGCGGTCAGCAGCGTGAAGACGTACGCCTGCAGCGCCATGATCAGCGCCTCCAGCATGTACATCGCAATCGAGCCGGCCAGGACAAGCACGGAGGCGCCCTTCAGCAGGACGTTCTCCTGCATGACGAGGAACTCGATGCCGGAACCGGCGATCATCACAATCAGGTGGCCGGCCAGCATGGTGGCGAACAGACGGAGGCTGTGCGTGACAGGCCGGACCAGGAAGTTGGAGATGATCTCGATCGGGATAACGATCGGAAGGATGTAGATGGGTACGCCGCTCGGCACGGTGGCCAGCTTGAAGTACTTCAGGCCGTTCTTCTTGACGCCGATGGCGATCCAGGTGATGTACACGATCGCTGCCAGCACGTAGGCGCCGCCGACGTGCGAGAAGCTCGGCAGCTGGATCACGGGGATCGCGCCGTAGATGTTGTTCACGAGGATGAAGAAGAAGAGGCTGAAGAGCAGCGGGACGTACTTCATGAAGTCTTTGCCGCCGATGATGTCCTTGGCGATGCCGTTGCGGACGAAGCCGTAGGCTGCCTCGCCTGCGAACTGCAGCTTGCCGGGAACGAGCTGCTGCTTACGCGCAGCAATCACGAAGAATGTGGCGATAATGACGACCGAGAGGATCACCAGCAGCATCTGCTTGGAGAATCCTTCGGCTTGACCCCAGGGCAGGATAGCCGGCAGGTGCAATTGTTCAATTCCAGGAGGAGTGAACTCTCCTGAATCTTGGGCCGGGAGCGCAAGCGCGATCAACGCGTTTCCTCTCTGCAGTGTCCATCATTGGGCGTTGGGCGGGGAGCGGCCGCATTTCTGTCAGCCATTCCCCCTGTGAAATTTTTTGGCATTACTGTTCCGCGTCCTTCGACGGGCCACCTGCAGCGCCGTCTCCGCCAGCCGAATTCCGGTGACTGGTGAGACCGTGCATATGAGAAAGATAGAACCCTCCCGCAGCTCCAAGCAGGGCGCCTGCGAGCACAATCCAGCGGGTTCCCCACAGATTATCCAGACCCCACCCTATCAAACTCCAGACGATGATTCCGCCAACAATGTAGCTAAAGACGGCTATTCCGGCGTTGTATCCGCCGTCGTTGCCGTCCTGCGAGACACCGGGGGCGCCACCTGTGGTTTTGGGGGTCCGGGCCTGGTTTTTGGGAAGGTTCTTACCTTCGTTGTTGCCTGCATCATCGCGGCTGGGCATGGGTGCCGCCTTCCTGCGGGTCAGGGTCGTTGTAGATTTGCAGCCGTGCCTTGCCGAACCCGATGATCTCCGCCGCCTGCCAGGCGACCACGCAGACGACGGCGCCGATCAGGAACCAGCGTTCGTGCAGCCAGGCCGGCGCTCCGAGGACAAAGAGCACCACGGCGAAGCCGACCACTTTCACGAAGTAGGTGGCAACGAACATGCCGATGGCTCCGGACGGGTTGTTGCGGCCGACAAAATGTCCGATCGCCAGGCTGATCGCGAAGAACGCCATCACCAGCGCGCCGCCGAAGAGGCTGGACAAGGCACCGTAGCCGCCGTTGAAGGCGAAGGCCAGGACCGCGGTCAGCAGCAGGGCCGCCCCCGCCGCCGCCGAACTGAGGGCCAGCAGCTTCAGCCACAGCGACCTGGTGGGACCGGAGCCGCCAACGGAGCCGCTGCCGGACGTGCGTCCGGACTCGGCGTTGGAGCTCATGGGATCCCAATCGTCGCAGGGGGTAAGGGCAGGAACGCGGCGACAAGCCGCCCCTGAATTCTACACGAGATAGAACAGGGCTAGGCCACCGGGATGCGGGTGACCTTGGGACGGTGCCGGAACCGACGGATCAGGTCCGGCGAGACCAGATACAGTCCGAGCACCAGCAGGCTGCCGGCCACGCAGAGGGCGACGACGGGCAGCGGGGCCGTGGCGGCGACGAAACCGAGGACGATGACGGCGATGGTGCAGACCGTTACCACGGCTGCCGCCTGCAGGTGGGAGAAGCCGACGTCGGTGAGCCGCTGGTAAACGTGTTCGCGGTGGGACGCGTACCAGCGCTCCCCCGCCTTGATCCGGCGCAGCAGGGTATAGCCGGTGTCCGCGGCATAGACCAGGATCGGCGAGAGGACGTATTCGACGTAGACGCCGCTCAGGAAGCCCGCCACGGCGAGGGCCGCGATCGAGGCGCCGAGGAGATAGCTGCCGACGTCGCCCAGGAACACCGAACCACGGCCGAGGTTCCAGGGCAGGAAGCCAAGGAAGGCCATCGCGAGCACCGTGCCCCCGGCGGTTAGCCAGGGCTGTCCGGCCAGCATGCCGGCCAGCGCGTAGGCGCCGCCAGCGGTGACGCCGTGCAGGCCGGAGATCCCGTTGATCCCGTCCATGAAGTTCGCGATGTTGACGTAGGCCGCGATTGCCACGGCAGCCAGCGGCAGCCACCAGAACGACTGCGACGTCAGGACGATCAGCGCAGCGGAGCCGGCGGCACCGATTCCCAGCTGGGCGGCGGCGCGTGCCCCGATGGACAGACCGCGCAGATCCTCGATCCAGCCCACGGCGGCACTGGCCGCAATGATCCCCAGCACCACCGCGAAAACCGAACGGTCCACGGTGACGAGGTTTAGGAGCACCGCGGCGAGGTAGCCGACGGCGGTGGCCAGGGCGGCAGCCATCCCCATCCCCCGGATGGTCGCTTTATGGTGGGAGGAGCGGGCGGAGGGAATGTCGACGACGCCCATCCGGACCAGCCACGGTTTCACCGCGAAGGGAAGCAGCAGGCTGGCCAGCAGGGTGATTCCGGCCAGGATGGCGAGCGGCATCATGACGCGACCCGGATCGAGCCCGCTTCATCGGCCTCGTCGTCCGGGATGTCGGCGATGTTAATGCCCTGTTCGGCCTCGCAGCGGGCCAGCCAGACGTTCAGGTCCAGCTTGGCCGGATCCTGCTCGGTGGCCTTGGTGTGCGAAATCTTCGGGTGCAGGGGACGCTGGTCCAGTTCGCCGGTGCCGACGAGCTCTTCATGCAGCTTTTCTCCCGGCCGCAGGCCGGTGTAGATGATATCGACCTTTTTGCCGGACATGGCGATCATCCGCTGGGCGACGTCGAGGATCTTCACGGGCTCGCCCATGTCCAGGATCATCACGTCGCCGCCCGAGCCGATCGCACCGGCCTGGATCACCAGCTGGCAGGCTTCGGGAATCGTCATGAAGAACCGCGTGACCTCGGGATCGGTGACGGTGACCGGGCCCCCGACGCGGATCTGCTCGGTGAAGAGCGGGAGCATTGAGCCGCGGCTGCCCATCACATTGCCGAAGCGGACGGATACGAACTTGCTGCCGGTCTGGCCGGCCATCCAGGCGGTCAGCTTCTCCGCGACGCGCTTGGAGTGGCCCAGGGCGGTGGTGGGGTTGGCTGCCTTGTCGGTGGAGATATTCACAAAGTGTGAGACACCGGCGTGCCGGGCGGCGCGCAGCACGTTCAGGGTACCGCAGACGTTCGTCTTCCAGGCCTCGACGGGGTACTGCTGCAGCAGCGGTGCGTGCTTCAGGGCGGCGGCGTGGAACACGACCTCGGGCCGGCGGTCTTCGAAGATGTCCTGCAGGGCTTCGCCGTCGCGGATGTTGGCCAGCACCGTGTCGCGGCCGGCCAGCAGCCCCCGGCCGGTGATGGAGATCTGTGTCTGCTGCAGTCCGGTCTCGTCGTGGTCGAGCATGATGAGTTCCGCGGGGGCGAACTGGACAATCTGGCGGCAGAGTTCCGAACCGATTGAGCCGCCCGCGCCGGTCACCAGCACCCGCTTGCCCTTGATATACCCGGCGATTTCGTCGACTTTGATGTCGACGGGCCGGCGGCCGATCAGGTCTTCGACCGCCACGTCGCGGAAGTCCGAGAACCCGTCGGGCGCCCCGCCGCCGAGCATGTCGCGCAGCGGAGGCAACACCAGCACACGGATATTCATGCCGGCCACAGCGTCCGAGATACGGCGCACGACGGCGGCCTCGACATTGGCGAACGCCAGGACCAGCACCCTTGCGCGGGTCCTGCGGATGATCGCCGGGAGGTCCTCTCCCCTGCCAAGGACCTGGACTCCGGAGAGCCGCAGGTGCTTCTTGGCCGGGTCGTCATCGATCAGGCCGACCGGGAAGTACGGGGAATCCGGGTCCTGCAGCATCCGGGTCAGCAGCGAGTTGCCCAGGAATCCCGCGCCGTAGATCAGGGTGTTCTGCGCCTCGTCGCCGGGCCGGGTCTTGCCCTCGACGTAGAGCCGCTTGGCGTAGCGTGCCGCGCCCATGAAGAGGCAGGCGAAGGGGAAGGCGATCAGGCCTACGCTGCGGCCGATGTTGATGGCCCCGTACAGCACCAGCAGCGTCACGGTGATCGAGGCGGCCACAATCACGGTGACGAAGACCAGTGCCCGCGCCTCCTGGAAACTGCCGAAGGGGTACCGGCCCCGGTAGAGGGCCAGCGCGTAGCCGGCGACGATCTGCGCGATGACGGCGAGGGCAGCGATGAAGAAGGCGCCCAGGAACTGTTCCGCCCGGATACCCATCTCGTAGCGCAGCAGCAGCGCCAGGACGACCGCCACGATCCAGGACATGGAGTCGAGGAACAGCTGGATCCAGATCCAGAGGGCGGGCTTCTCTTCCCGTGCTGCGGCAGATCCGCGCGCTTCAGATTTCGTACTCAACAGAGATTGCAACCGACTTCCACTACCACGGCGGCCATGCGCCTGTTTCAAAAAATACCCCGCCGCAAAACTGTCGGACAGCGGCGGAGCCTAAAACGATACTAATCTCTTTCGGCTCCGCTATCTGAGTCAGCGGCCCCGGCCGGCAAAAGCGGCGACATCGGTTTCCAACTGCGGTCCGCGAGGATGGCGCGCGATTCGCGCCATCCTCGCCAGAGCGCGCCGGTCCCCTTCAGGGTCCGCTCGACGAGCACCAGGCGGGCAATTTCCTTCAGGAAGGTCAGTGCCGTGCCGGCCCCAAAACCGAGCCGGCTGAACTTCCCGTAGGCCCGGAGGTACTGCGCGACGTGCCCGCGGTTGCGCATCACGTAGCGTCGGCTGAGGTCACTGGAGTCATTGAGGTGGCGCAGGCCCAGGTCCACCTGGCGCTGCGCGCGTACCTTCTTGATGACGAAGGCGTTGACGTAGACCACCGGTGTCTGCTGCGCGGCGAGCCAGCCGTAGACCAGGTCATCCCAGGTGATGAAGAAGCGTGGATCGGGCAGCCCGATGGTCCGCGCCACCGAGGCCTTGATCAGCATGCCTTCGAAGTTTCCGACGTTGGTGCGGAAGACCTCGGAATGCTTGAAGACGTCGCGCGAGACGGGGAGGAAGACGCCGAGCGCCTCGACGAAGTGGTGCTGCCAGAAGAAGGGTTTGCCGTTGGCGTCGTAGCGGCGGCCGATCAGGCAGGAATACTCCGGGGTGAACTTCTCCAGCGCCTCCACCGCTCCGGGGAGGACCTCGACGTCGTCGTCCATCAGCCAGAGCCACCCGGCACCGGCTTCCAGCGCCAGCTCGACGCCGCGGGAGAAGCCGCCCGCGCCGCCGACGTTTTCCGGCAGCCGTTCGTACTCAATCGGCGGACCGCCAGCGGCCCTGGCCCGGGAGACGACCTCGGCTGTGTGGTCGCTGCTGGCGTTGTCCACCACGATGATCCGCGCCGGCGGGGTGCTGAGGCGGGCGAAGGAATCGAGCAGGTTCTGCAGAAAGTCGGCACGGTTGTAGGTGACGACGACGGCGTACAGGTTCTCCACGGCAGCCTAGCTGTTAGTGGACATCAGTTGCGCGGGAGAGCCGAAGCCCTTGCCGCGGAACCCGGTGGAATAGGCGCCGAACCAGTGCGCCAGGCCCTTCAGGTCCCCGGTCTTCAGGAAGTAGTACGGGAAGCCGACCATGTCAGCTCCGAACCAGCGCAGGTTCCGGTACTTGCGGGTCAGGTAGCCCCGGTTGCGGAAATAGCAGTAGCGCTTGAACTCGCCTTCCGGGATGACGGGCGTGATGAACCCGCCGAAGACGGGCTTCATCTCGGTCCAGGTGGCGGGGTGCTGCACGGCAACGGTGGCCAGCGTGCCGTACTTCAAGCCGGCCTTCTTCACCCGGGAGAGGAAGTCGACCTCGTCGCCGCGGATGAAGAACTTCACGTCCGGAATGCCGATCTTGTAGAAGACCTCGGTGCGGATCAGGGCCCCGTTGAAGAAGTGCACCATGTCCGGCAGGTAGCCCATTGGCGCCAGTTTGGCGCGGTCATTGGTCAGCAGGCCGTTGATCCGGAAGTTGAAGGACAGCCGGTTCGGGTCTGCGGTGGCGGCGACGAGCGGGCTGACGATGTCGAGCTGGTGTTCCTCGGCCGTCTTCAGCAGCCCGGCGAGGCAGTTGCCGTCCTCGGGGTGGCCGTCGTCATCCATCATCCAGATCCACTCGGCGCCGCTGGCCATGGCGGCCAGGATCGCGTAGGCAAAGCCGCCGGCTCCGCCGAGGTTTGCCTCGGAGCGCAGGTAGTTGATGTTCGCTCCCCCGGCGGCGACGACCTCGGTGGCCGGAACGGTGCCGGAGTCCACGAGCGCGATCGAGTGGATCGGCGCAGTCTGCGCGGCAAGGCCTTTGAGTAGGAGGGCAAGTTCCTCGTGCCGGTCGAAGGTTACGGCCGCGACGGCGACTTTGGGCTGCATGTCAGTTCCTCGGAGGGTCGTCGGAGGCGGTGGGGACAGTGTGGCCGGGTGCCTCCCCGGTCGCGGCGTCAGCCGGCACGGCGGCCGGCCCCGCTTCGGCATCCGGCTCCGCTTCGGCGGCCGGCTGTTCGCCGGCCCCGAGCACGTCCGGGACCACTTCACGCAGGCGCTCAAGGCTGATGGCGCCCTGGCGGACCACGCGCAGCGGCAGGGCCGTGGCGTCAATGATCGTGGACGGCTCGGCCCCGTTGCCTTCGACCGGCCGGTGCCCGCCTTCGAGGTAGACCTCCACCGACTCCGCGAGCTGCGCCTCGGCGTCGGCGGCGCTCTGTGCGGCGGCCTGGCCGGTGCGGTTGGCGGAGGAGACCGCCAGCGGTCCGGTGAGGGTAAGCAGGTCCTGGGCGACGTCGTCGTCCGGGAGGCGGAGGGCCACTGTGCCCTTGGTTTCGCCAAGGTCCCAGTCGAGCGAGGGCTGTGCGTGCAGGATCAGGGTCAGCCCCCCGGGCCAGAACGCCTCGGCCAGGCGGCGGGCCTCGGCCGGCACATCGGTGGCCAGGCCGTCCAGGGCGTTCAGCCTGGGGATCAGTACGGGCGGCGGCATTTGCCGGCTCCGGCCTTTGGCCGCGAGCAACAGCGTCACGGCCTGCGGCGAGAACGCGTCGGCGCCGATGCCGTACACGGTGTCGGTGGGGAGGACCACGCACTTGTGTTCCCGGATGGCCCGCTGGGCGTGTTCAAGTCCTGCGGCGCGTTGCTCCGCGTCCGCGCAATCGTAGCTAGTCGTCACTGGCCTATCCTTTCATCACTGACGGCCTCGGGTTTGCGGACGGCGCTGGTGGCGCGTTCGCGTCCGTTGAGGTCCAGGTGCGTCGTCACTCCGGACCAGTGTCCGGAACGCTCCAGCATCGCGGCGATCCAGCCGGCCTGGACCTCGGCGTGCTCCATGACGAAGTAGCCACCTGGCACGAGAAGCCGGGCCGCGGAGGCCGCCGCCGCCGTCGGGAGTTCCATGCCGTCCGCTCCCCCGCCATAGAGCGCCTCGGGCGGGTCATGCAGCGCCACCTCGGGCTCGTTGGGTACCGCTTCGGCCGGGATGTAGGGCGGGTTGGACACGACGACGTCGAAGCTGCCGTTGTGTTCGGGCAACGCGTCCCGCAGGTCGCCGCGCACCAGGTGGACGCCCAGCGGCAGCAGGTTCTTGGCCGCCCAGGCGTGCGCAAACTCGCTGAACTCCACGGCGTGGACCTCGGCGTCGGGAACCTCATGCGCGATCGAGCCGGCAATCGCCCCCGACCCGGTTCCGAGGTCGACGACCTTGGGCCGCCTGTGCAGCCGTTCCGTGTCTTCGGACCGGGCCGCCAGCCAGTCGATTACCAGCTGAACGACGGATTCCGTTTCCGGACGCGGGATGAATACGCCGGGCCCGACAGCGAGTTCGAGGTAGCGGAAGTGCGCCACGCCGGTGATGTGCTGCAACGGGATACGCTGTGCCCGCTCGGCCACCAGCTCGGCGTAGCCTGCCGGCGCCGGCGTCTCACCGAGGACCATGGCGCGGAGCCGGCCCGGGCCGACGCCAAGCAGGTGGCCGGCAAGGAGTTCGGCGTCGACCTTCGGGCTCGGCACGCCGGCGGCGGCCAGCACGGCCGTGGCCTCGCGGACGGCGTCGGCGAGGCTCAGCGCAGCATCAGAAGTCATCAGGCTCAGGTGTCATCGGGGCGGACGATCCGTACTAGTCGCCGATGGCGTCGAGGCGGGCCTGTTCGTCCATCTCGATGGCGGACTGGATCACCGGCTCCAGGTCGCCGTTCATGACCTGGTCCAGGTTGTACGCCTTGTAGCCGGTGCGGTGGTCGGCGATCCGGTTTTCCGGGTAGTTGTAGGTCCGGATGCGCTCGGAGCGGTCCATGGTGCGGATCTGCGACTTGCGCTGGGCCGAGTTCTCGGCGTCGATCTGCTCCTGCTGGTGGGCCAGGATGCGGGCGCGCAGCACGCGCATGCCGGCTTCACGGTTCTGCAGCTGGGACTTCTCGTTCTGCATCGCCACCACGATCCCGGTGGGAAGGTGCGTGATGCGCACGGCCGAGTCGGTGGTGTTGACCGACTGGCCGCCGGGGCCGGAGGAACGGTAGACGTCGATCTTGAGATCGTTCTGGTTGATTTCGAGCTCTTCGGGCTCGTCCACTTCGGGGAGCACCAGGACGCCGGCCGCCGAAGTGTGGATACGCCCCTGGGACTCGGTCACCGGCACGCGCTGCACCCGGTGCACGCCGCCTTCGAACTTCAGCCGCGCGAACACGCCCTCGGCGGGATCGTTGGAGTTGCCCTTGACTGCCATCTGGACGTCCTTGTAGCCGCCCAGGTCCGATTCGGTGGCGGAGATAATCTCGGTTTTCCAGCCACGGGATTCCGCGTAACGGCTGTACATGCGCAGCAGGTCCGCGGCGAACAGGGCAGCCTCGTCGCCGCCTTCGCCGCCCTTAACCTCAAGGATCACGTTGCGGGCGTCGTCCGGGTCGCGCGGGATGAGCAGGCGGCGCAGCTTGGCCGCGGCCGTCTCCAGGGCAGCCTCAAGCTCGGGCACCTCAGCGGCGAACTCCGGATCCTCGCCGGCCATTTCCTTCGCGGCCGACAGGTCATCGCTGATGCTTTCCCAGCGGTGGTAGGCCTCCACAATGCCGTTCAACTGCGCCGACCGCCGCCCCAGCTTCCGGGCCAGCTTCTGGTCAGCATAAACAGCAGGATCCCCAAGCTGGGCCTGGATAGCAGCATGCTCATCCAACAGCCCCTGTACGGACTCAAACATTTCAAAACCTCTTTCGACTTGGAACCAAGTCTAGTTACGACAACAAAACTGGACCGCGGCTGGCGACTTAACGACGAAGCCGCACGGATTTTTCCGCCCCGGGAGTGGCTTCGGGCCTGCCGGAGCCGGGTGGCGTGCGATCGTAGATCGAACGCCACCCGGCGGAGGGGCGGGGGCGGAAAATCCGTGCGGCGTTAGCGCGCGGGACCGCCAGAATCTAGCGGTTAATGCAGCTACTTGTCGTTATCGGACTTCGCACCAAGCGTCGTCTTCTGCACCTGCATGAGGAACTCGACGTTGCTCTGGGTCTCCCGGATCTTGTTGGTCAGCAGCTCAAGGCTCTGCTGCGTTTCGAGTCCGGAGAGGACGCGGCGCAGCTTCCACATGATCTTGACTTCCTCGGGGGACAGCAGGTTCTCTTCGCGGCGGGTACCGGACGCGTTGACGTCCACGGCCGGGAAGATGCGCTTGTCCGCGAGCTGGCGGGACAGGCGCAGTTCCATGTTGCCCGTGCCCTTGAACTCTTCGAAGATGACCTCGTCCATCTTGGACCCGGTCTCGACGAGCGCGGTGGCCAGGATGGTGAGCGAGCCGCCGTTTTCGATGTTGCGGGCTGCACCGAAGAAACGCTTCGGCGGGTACAGCGCGGCGGAGTCGACACCGCCGGACAGGATGCGGCCAGAGGCGGGCGCGGCCAGGTTGTAGGCGCGGCCCAGTCGGGTCATCGAGTCCAGCAGGACCACAACGTCCATGCCCATTTCCACGAGGCGCTTGGCACGCTCGATGGAAAGTTCGGCCACGGTCGTGTGGTCATCGGCGGGGCGGTCGAAGGTGGAGGCAATGACCTCACCCTTGACCGTGCGCTGCATGTCGGTGACTTCTTCGGGGCGTTCGTCAACGAGCACCATCATGAGGTGGACCTCAGGATTGTTGGTGGTGATGGCGTTGGCGATGGACTGCAGGATGAGCGTCTTGCCGGCCTTCGGCGGCGAGACGATCAGGCCACGCTGGCCCTTGCCGATCGGGGCGACCAGGTCGATGACGCGGGGGCCGATCTTCTTGGGGTCCGTCTCGAGGCGCAGGCGCTCGGAGGGGTACAGCGGGACGAGCTTGGCGAATTCGACGCGGTCCTTGAGTTCCTCGGGGGTCTTGCCGTTGACCGAGGTGACGCGGACCAGCGCGTTGAACTTCTGGCGGGCCGACTGCTGGTTGCTGCGGTCTTCGCCTTCACGCGGGGCGCGGATGGCGCCGACGACGGCGTCGCCCTTGCGCAGGTTGTACTTCTTGACCTGGGCGAGCGAGACGTAGACGTCGTTCGGACCCGGCAAGTAGCCGGAGGTGCGGATGAACGCGTAGTTCTCCAGCACATCCAGGATGCCGGCGACGGGCAGCAGGACGTCGTCTTCGGTGACCTCGACGTCGTCGACGTCGGGTCCCTGGGAACGGCCGCGGCGGCGTTCGTTGCGGTCGCGGAAACGGTCGTTGCGCGGGTTGTTGTCGCGGTTGTCCTGGCCGCCGGAGCGGTCGTTGCGATCGTTGCGGTCACGACGGTTACGGCGGTTGCGGCGGCTGCCGCCGTCGGAATCGTCGTTGTCGCGGGTGTTGTCGCGGGTGTTTTCGCGGGTGCCGGACGTGTTGTCGCGGGTGTTGTCCTCACGGTTGCCACGGCCGCGGGTGTTGTCGCGGCGCTGGCCGTCGTCGCTGCCCTGTTCGGCCTGGCGTTCCTGGCGCTGTTCGACCGAGGCCTGCTCGGCCGGGGCTTCCACGGCTGCTGCCGGCTGGGCTTCGCCCTGGCCGGTGGCCTGGGCTGCTGCCTCGCCGCGGCGGCGGTTGCGGGTCCGCGGCTGGCGGGTGCGGTCGTTGCCTTCAGTGCCCTGCTCTGCCGGGGCGGACGGTGCCTGCGCCGGGGCAGCGGCGGACTGCGCCTCTACCGCGGCGGCGGGTGCCTCAGCAGCAGGGGTGGTGATGACGCCGTCGCTGCCTGCGCGGCGGCTGCGGCCCCGGGTCCGGGCCCGCGGGTTTTCCTGGGCCGGAGCCTCGGCTCCGTCAGTTGCGGGAGCCACGGCCGGGGCCGAGGCGTGGGCAACAGAGCCGTTGTCGCTCGCCTTTTCGGCGGCGCGTTCGGGTGCCTTGCTGACCGGGGTACCGGCACGGTGGGCGGAAATGGCGGTCACCAGATCACCCTTGCGCATCCGGGAGCCGCCGGAGATCCCCAGCTGGCTGGCCAGGGCCTGGAGCTGGGCGAGCTTCAGGCCGGCGAGGCCGCTGCTCTTGGCGGGTGCTGCCGTTGCGGCAGCAGAAGATGATGTTTCCACAGCTGAAGACAGCTCAGTGGTTTCGGTCACGAAGGATCCTTCCCCCTCGACGGCGTCCAGGCTAGGAGCTGGACGCGGTGATTTGATCTGGGCTGCAGTTCAGATCTGCAGCCGGGATTTCGGCCTTGCCGGTTGGATTTCGGCCGGCAGGGCCGGTTACTGCTACACCAAGACACGCCCCGAAATTGAGGAACGGCCGGCTGACACTTCAGGGGTACAGAGGAATTCTGCAGCTTCCTGCGTCAGACCGAAAGCAGGTGGCACCGGAAAATATTGCGCAGTGAAAGATGAGAGAGGGCAACTTGGCCAACATCGCGGTCTTATAAAAAGCTTGCGTGATTACCGCCGGTGCACTTCCACTTTAGCACCCTCAGTGTCTACAGCCAGCTTCATCACACGCCAGGCGACCTCCGGCGTGTTGTCCGCGGTGAAAGCTCCGATGAACTCGACGACGTCGGCCGCTTCCTCTTCCCCCGCGGCCAGGACCAGCACGGTGGGTCCCGCGCCGGAGACGACGGCGGCATGGCCGGCGCGCCGCAGCGCAGCGATCAGCTCCGCGCTGGGCCGCATGGCCTGCGCCCGGTAGCTCTGGTGCAGGTAGTCCTCGGTGCCGGGCAGCAGGAATTCAGGCTTCTGCGTCAGCGCGTGGATCAGGAGGGCGGCGCGGCCCGAGTTCATCGCGGCGGCGTGGTGCCCCACGGAGGCCGGAAGCAACGCCCGGGCGGCCTCGGTGGAGAGCTCGAAGTCCGGCACTGCGACGACCGGGACAATGCCGGCGTCGACCGTCGCGCAGGTGCTGCTGTACTGGTCACTGTCCTGCCAAGACAGCGCCAGTCCGCCGAAAATGGCGGGTGCGACGTTGTCCGGATGGCCCTCCAGTCGGCTGGTGAATTGCAGGATCCAATCCTTGCTGCGCCGCGAGGCCGCCGGGACGAGGGCGTTCGCGGCGCTGGCGGCGGCAACCACGGCGGCGGCCGAGGATCCGAGGCCGCGGCCGTGCGGGTTGACGTTGTCCGCGGTGATCCGCAACCCCTCGTGGCGGAAGCCCAGCAGGTGCAGCGCTTCCGTGAGGGCCTTGGCCACCAGATGGCTCGCATCGCGGGGCAGGGTATCCGCGCCCTCGCCGCTGAGCTCGAATTCAAGTTCGCCGCTCTCGAGGGTCTCCACCGTCAGCGTGTCGTGCAGCGACAGGGCCAGGCCCAGGCTGTCGTAGCCCGGGCCGAGATTGGCGCTGGTGGCCGGGACCCGGACGGTGACTACTTGCCCGGCCGGAACTGCCGGAATGTCGGCGGGAGATTCGGCCGGGACGGTGAGGGTGGTTTCCAAGGCTATTTTTCTTCCAGTCCCAGTTCGGCGGCCACCGTGACGACGTCGTTGGCGACCTTGACCGGCTGCACGTCGCTGCCGTCCTCGGTGCGCAAGGCCCACTGCGGGTCCTTGAGGCCGTGGCCGGTGACCGTGATGACGATGGTCTTGCCCTCCGGAACCTCGCCCGCGGCGTGCTTCTTGATCAGGCCGGCGACGCCGGCGGCGGAGCCGGGTTCGACGAACACGCCCTCGCGGGCGGAGAGCCAGCGGTGCGCGGAGAGGATCTCCTCGTCGGTGACGGCCTCGATCACACCGCCGGATTCGTCCCGGGCGGCGACGGCGGTGTCCCAGGACGCGGGGTTGCCGATCCGGATGGCGGTGGCGATGGTGTCCGGCTCCGTGATGGGGTGGCCGGCGACGAATGGGGCGGCACCGGCGGCCTGGAAGCCCCACATCACCGGCGTCTTCGTGGCGACTGCGGTTAGGGTGCCGGCGGTGGCGGAGTCGTAGGGCGCTGCGTACTCCTTGTAGCCCTTCCAGTAGGCGCTGATGTTGCCGGCGTTGCCGACCGGGAGCACGTGGATGTCCGGGGCGTCGCCGAGCGCGTCGACGACCTCGAAGGCGCCGGTTTTCTGGCCCTCGATCCGGGCCGGGTTGACCGAGTTGACCAGGAACACGGGGTAGGACTCCCCCAGCTTGCGGGCGATGTCCAGGCAGTCGTCGAAGTTGCCGTCCACCTGCAGCAGGGTGGCGCCGTGCGCGATCGCCTGGCTGAGCTTGCCCATCGAGATCTTGCCCTCGGGCACCAGCACGGCGCACTGCAGTCCGGCCGACGTCGCGTAGGCCGCGGCCGAGGCGGAGGTGTTGCCGGTGGAGGCGCAGACTACGGCCTTGGCACCGGAGGCGACCGCCGCCGTCATGGCCATAGTCATACCGCGGTCCTTGAAGGATCCGGTCGGGTTCATGCCCTCGACCTTGAGGTAGACGGTGCAGCCGGTGAGCTCGGAGAGCTTCTGCGCGTGCACCAGCGGGGTGCCGCCCTCACCCAGGGTGATGACCTTGGTGGCCTCGGTGACGGGCAGGCGTTCGGCGTATTCGCGGATGACTCCGCGCCATTGGTGAGCCACTTAGACCCCTTCTACCCGCAGTACGGATGTGACGGAATTGATGACATCCAGGCCCTTGACGGCCTCGACGGTTGCTGCCAGTGCGGCTTCGCTCGCACGGTGCGTGACGATCCGCAGCTCCGCCGACTCCGATTTGGAGGCCGAGTCGCGGTGGATGGTCTGACGCATGATTTCGATGGACACGCCGTGTTCGGCGAAGAGCTGCGCGATCCGGGCCAGGACACCGGGCTGGTCCGCCACGTCGAGGCCGATGTAGTAGCTGGTGATGGCCGCGTCGATCGGCAGCGAGGGGACGTGGCCGGTGGTGGTTTCGGTGCGTCCCGGACCGCCCAGGACGATCCGGCGGGCCGCCGAGACGAGGTCTCCCAGCACGGCCGACGCCGTCGGGGTGCCGCCGGCGCCCTGGCCGTAGAACATCAGCTCGCCGGCGTTCTCCGCCTCGATGAAGACGGCGTTGAACGCGCCGTGCACGGCCGCCAGCGGGTGCTCGCGCGGCAGCAGCGTGGGGTGGACCCGGACGGACACGCCCTCCTTGCCCTCGGGATCGGTGAGCTTCTCTGCGATCGCCAGCAGCTTGATCACGAAGCCGGCGTCCTTGGCCGCGGCGATGTCCGCGGCCGTGACGGAGCTGATGCCCTCGCAGTAGACGTCCTCGAGCGCGAACCGCGTGTGGAAGGAGAGCGAGGCGAGGATCGCGGCCTTCGAGGCGGCGTCAAGGCCCTCGACGTCGGCGGTGGGGTCCGCTTCGGCGTACCCCAGCCGCTGGGCCTCGGCGAGGGCGTCGGCGAACTGCGCGCCCGTGGTGTCCATCTGGTCCAGAATGAAGTTGGTGGTGCCGTTGACGATGCCCAGCACCCGGGTGATCCGGTCGCCGGAGAGGCTGTCCCGGATCGGGCGCAGGATCGGGATGGCCCCGGCGACGGCGGCCTCGTAGGAGAGCTGAACGCCGGCCTTGTCCGCCTCCTCGTAGAGGGTCGGGCCATCCTGGGCGAGCAGGGCCTTGTTGCCGGTCACGACGGACGCGCCGTGCCGGATCGCGGTAAGGATCAGGCTCCGTGCCGGCTCGATCCCGCCCATCAGTTCGATTACCAGGTCGGCGTCCTTGACCAGCGCGTCGGCGTCGGTGGTGAAGAGCTGGTGGGGCAGTTCGACGTCGCGCCGGGCGTCGAGGTTGCGCACGGCGATGCCGCTCAGTTCGAGGCGGGCCCCGGTGCGGGACGCCAGCGTGTCGGCGTCGTCAATGAGAATCCGCGCAACCTGGGCCCCGACGTTGCCACAGCCCAGCAGGGCCACTTTCAGGGTTCGCAATTCCGTCATTCAGACTCCCATGTCGCGGTTCAGCAGATCTTGTTCGGTTTCGCCGCGGACAATGAGCCGGACTGATCCATCGCGTACCGCGACAACGCCCGGCCGGGCCAGATAGTTGTAGTTGCTTGACAGGGCCCAGCAGTAGGCGCCGGTCCCCGGTACAGCGAGCAGATCACCGGCTGCCACGTCCTCGGGCAGATATACATCTCTAACAACTATGTCGCCGCTCTCGCAATGTTTGCCCACCACTCGGGACAGCTGCGGGGCCGCGTCGGAGCTGCGGGACGCCAGAACCGCCGAATAATCCGCGTCGTAGAGCACCGGGCGGGCGTTGTCGCTCATGCCGCCGTCCACCGACACATAGCGGCGCGGGTACGTAACGTTTTCTGCGCCGTTTTCCGGCGCATCCACCCGGACGGTCTTCAGGGTGCCCACCTCGTAGAGCGTGAAGGTGCTGGTGCCCACGATCGCCCGTCCGGGCTCGATCGAGATCCGCGGTGCGGCGATGCCGAGCTCGGCCACCTTGGCGCGGACGACGGCGGCCATCGCCCGGGCGATTTCCGCCGGCGGACGAGGCGTGTCCACCGGGGTGTAGGCAATGCCGTAGCCGCCGCCCAGGTCCAGCTCCGGCAGCACGATCGAATACTTGGACTGCATCGCGGCGAGGAAGTCGAGCAGCTTTTCCGCGGCCAGGGCGAAGCCGTCTGGTTCGAAGATCTGCGAGCCGATGTGGCAGTGCAGGCCCAGCAGTTCGATGCTGTCGTGCCCGGCGGCGGCCGCAACTGCTTCCTCCGCGGCGGACAGCCCGGCCTGGTCGGTCGAGTCCCCGGCCATCGAGAGGCCGAACTTCTGGTCTTCATGCGCGGTGGCGATGAATTCGTGGGTGTGCGCGTGCACGCCCGGCGTCAGCCGCAGCATGACTTTCGCCGTTTCGCCGCGGTTCGCCGCGATCGCCGCGACCCGTTCCAGTTCGGCGAGGCTGTCGATGACGATCCGGCCCAGCTTCATGTCGAGGGCGCGGTGGATCTCGCCGTCGGACTTGTTGTTGCCGTGCAGCGCGACGGCGGCGCCGGGGATGCCGGCGCGGGCCGCCACGGCGAGCTCACCGCCGGAGGCGGTGTCCAGCCGGAGCCCTTCCTCCTCGACCCAGCGGACGACGGCGGTGCACAGGAACGACTTGCCGGCATAGTAGACGTCCACTCCCCCGCAGATGTCCGCGAAGGCCTCGTTGAAGGCATCCTGGAAAGCCCGGGCGCGGGCCCGGAAGTCAGTCTCGCTCATCACGAACAGCGGCGTGCCGAACTGCCGCTGGAGTTCGCTTACGGTGACGCCGTCAATGGCCAGTTCGCCACCCTCGTTGCGCTCAACACCGGCGGCCCACATCGGCTTGTGCAAGGCGTTGAGGTTCTCCGGGACGGCCAGCCAGTCCGGGGCCAGCGGGGAAGCTGAAACGCTGTTGTTCTGGTTCGCGGTCATGGCGTTCACATCCGTTCCGGCGCCGAGACGCCCAGCAGTTCCAGTCCGTTGGCGAGCACCTGGCTGGTGGCATCGTTGAGCCACAGCCGGGTGCGGTTCAAATCGGTGATGGCTTCCTCGCCCAGCGGCGCGATACGGCAGGCGTCGTACCAGCGGTGGTAGGCCCCGGCGATGACTTCGAGGTGGCGGGCGACGCGGTGCGGTTCGCGCAGCTCGGCCGCCTTGGCCACGATCGAGGGGTAGGTGCCGAGGTGCGAGAGCAGCTCGTTTTCCGTCGCATGGTCCAGCAGGGACGCGTCGAAGGCGTCTTCGCCCTCCACCCGGCGCTCGACACCGGCGGCTACGGCGTTGCGCGCGGCGCCACGGGAGCGGGCGTGGGCGTACTGGACGTAGAAGACCGGGTTCTCGTTGCTGTGCTTCTTGAGCAGTTCCGGGTCCAGGGTCAGCGGAGAATCGGCCGGGAAGCGCGCCAGGGAGTATCGGACGGCGTCCTTGCCCAGCCAGGAGATCAGGTCCTTGAGCTCGATGATGTTGCCGGCCCGCTTGGACAGCTTGGCGCCGTTGACGGAGACGAGCTGGCCGATCAGCACCTCGATGTTGACCTCGGGATCGTCGCCGGCCGCGGCCGCGATCGCCTTGAGCCGGTTGATGTAGCCGTGGTGGTCAGCGCCGAGCAGGTAGATCTTCTCGGTGAAGCCGCGGTCCTTCTTGGAGAGGTAGTACGCCGCGTCGGCGGCGAAGTACGTCGGTTCGCCGTTCGCGCGGATCATCACCCGGTCCTTGTCGTCGCCGAAGTCCGTAGTGCGCAGCCAGACCGCGCCGCCGTCGTCGTAGACGTGGCCTTGTTCCCGCAGGCGGGCGACGGCGTCCGCGATGGCGCCGGCGTCGTGCAGCTCCTGCTCGGAGAAGAAGACGTCGAACTCGACGCCGAACTCCGCGAGGGTCTGCTGGATGTCGTGCAGCTGCGCCTTGTAGGCGGCGCCGCGGATCACCGGCAGCGCGGCGACGTCGGTGAGTTCGCGGATGTCCGGGTGCTGCGTCAGGACCTCGTGGCCGAGGTCGGCGATGTACTCGCCCGGGTAGCCGCCCTCCGGAACGCCGCGCCCGTGCAGCCGGGACAGCACCGAGTGCGCGAAAACGTCCATCTGCGAGCCGGCGTCGTTGATGTAGTACTCCGCGGTGACATCCGCTCCGGAGGCCCGCAGGACGCGGGCGATCGAGTCGCCCAGGGCGGCCCAGCGGGTGTGGCCGATGTGCAGCGGGCCGGTGGGGTTGGCCGAGACGAACTCCATGTTGACCGTGCGGCCCGCGAGCGCCGTATTCGTGCCGTACGCGGGGCCCGCCTCGACAATGGCCTTGGCGAGGGCACCGGCGGCGGCGGCGGCGACGGTGATGTTCAGGAACCCCGGTCCGGCGATGTCGACGGCGGAGACTCCCTCGATCGACGCCAGCCGGGCGCTCAGCAGCCCGGCGAGCTGGCGCGGGTTGGTGCCGGCCGGCTTTGCCAGCTGAAGGGCGATGTTGGTGGCCCAGTCGCCGTGGTCCCTGTTCTTGGGCCGCTCCACGCGCACCGAGTCCGGAATGTCGGCGGCGGCAAGGGCGATTTCACCGGCGGTGACGGCGTCCTTCAGGCAGGCGGATATGGCGAGGGAGAGTTCTTCTGGGGTCACAGTTCCAGCCTACCGGTGGCCCGCGGTCCCGCGGAATTTTGCGGCCGTCATCTTGGCCTGCCGCGTTCCCGGGCAGGTTGCCGGCTTTCCCGGCCCGGCGATTTTCCATTGGAGCCCACCTTCCTGCTAAGCTCTAGGACGTCCCGCCGGTAACGGCAGGATCCCTGATTGCCCTCGTAGCTCAGGGGATAGAGCGTCTGCCTCCGGAGCAGAAGGTCGTTGGTTCGATTCCAATCGAGGGCACAGACAAAACCCCGCCGTTTCAGCGAAACGGCGGGGTTTTTGCGTTCATCGGCAAAGCTCAGGACAGCCCGCTGGAAAATTCCTCGGCCGTCATCGGGGTGGAGAACATCGGGTAGTCGTATGCGATCGCGTTGTCGTGTTCCTCAACGGATGTTGCAGCGACGCAGTCGCTCAGCGTCACGACCTGGTACCCGTTCTCGTAGCCGCTGCGCATGGTTGATTCGACGCAGCAGTTAGTCAGGAAGCCGCCCAGGGCGATGGTGGTGATGCCCTTGCTGCGCAGGATGAAGTCCAGGTTGGTGCTGGCAAAGGTGTCCAGGCCCCGCTTGCCTTCAATCACGATGTCGCCCTCTGCCGGCGCCAACTCGTCGATGATGGCCGCGCCCCAGGTTCCCTTCACGAAGACGCCGCCGTCCACGACCCCCTTGAGGATCCCGTACGGATGCTTGCCGAGTTCGTTATAGCCCTCGGCAAACGTGATGGGAGCATGCATGACCGTGACGCCGGCCGAGCGGGCTGCCCCTACAGCCCGGGCCGTGTTGGCGAGCATGTCCGTCCTTTCCATGACCGGCCGGACGGCGTCATGCAGGCCGCCGCCGTCGGAGGTGAAGTCGTTCTGGTACTCGATGAGCACAAGGGCGGTGGTGTTCGGATCAAACTTCAAGGCATCCTCCTGATCGGCGGTGGAACGCCGGCGGCGCTGCCGGCGGTCGAGGTCACAGTATCCGCCGGCCCCGCGCAGGACAAGGGCAGTTGGTCCGGCTTTAGCCGCGGGTCAGGCGCCGGCTCGGCTTTGTCCGGCGTCGAAGTCCAGGGCGGCTTCGTCCGGAGTGGACAAGGTGAGCACGGCTTCCTCCACCGTTTCGTGGTCCTCCAGTTCGCGCTCTATCCGGCGCAGCGCCACCGCCACTTCGTGTTCCGGGTGGTCGCCCTGCAGGTCCACGGCCGCGACCAGGTAGAGCCGGCGCGGGCCGACAAATTCCAGGTGCAGGTACGTGAGCCGGGCGATGTCCCGGTGCTCCAGCACCCGGCGGGCCATGGACTGTTCGATGTCCGGGGTAACGCCCTGGCCCACCAGGAAACGACGGTTGCGGTCGATCAGCACGACGGCGACGACGGCCAGCAGCACACCGACGATGATCGAACCGATCGCGTCCGGCAGCGGCGAGCCCGTGACCTGGTGCAAGAACACGCCGGCAAAGGCCACGACCAGGCCGACGAGTGCTGCGGCGTCCTCGGCGAAGACGGCCCGCAGGGTGGGATCGGAGCTGATCAGGACCTGCTCGAGGGTGTGCCGTTCCAGTTCGTGCGCCGCCTTCCGGGTCTGCCGGAACGCCTGGATGAAGGAGATTCCCTCGAAGACGAAAGCGACGGCCAGGACCACGTAGGCCACTGCGAAGTCGGCTGCCGGCTCCGGCGCAATGATCTGCTGGATGCCGTGCATGATGGACACCACGGCACCCGCAGTGAACAGCCCGAACGCCGCAAACATCGACCAGACGTAGGCTTCCCGTCCGTAACCCATGGGGTGGCTCTTGTCCCGCGGCCTGGCCGAGCGCCGTTCCGCGAAGAACAGGAACACCTGGTTTCCGGTATCCGCCCAGGAGTGGGCCGCCTCGGCGGTCATGGAGGCCGATCCGGTGAGTACGGCGGCTACCGACTTCGCCGCAGCCACAAGGATATTGGCCACGAAGGCGATGATGACCGTCAGCAGGGTCGAGCCGGGTTTCTTTTTCTTCTCCGTTTGCGCCATTGGCCTACCGTATCCAACGGGCAGCCGGACGCGGACCATCCAGCGGACCCCGGAGGGGAAGATCGCCGCGTCCGGCCCTGCCAAATGTCGGTGGCCCCTCGTAGGCTGTTCGCATCGGCAGAAGCAAAGGGGTCTCACATGTACTGCTCCATCATCCCTCCCTACATGTTGCGCCGGCTGGCAGCGCAGCATCATGAACCACGGCTGCTGATCGCAGCCCGTGCCGCCAAAGAAGCCCTGCAGCACGTCAAGAGCTTCCAGGCATCCCGCGCGGCGCCGGTGCCCGCGGCACCCCCGGGACTGCGGCAGCTCACGCCCGGGCCGCCGCAGCGGACCGTATACGACGCGAAAGCCTCGGAGAACCTGCCCGGTGTTCTGGTGCGCAAGGAAGGCGAACCCGTCACCGGCGACCCGGCGGCGGACGAGGCATATGACGGCCTGGGCCACACGCACCGGCTCTACGCCGAGGCATTCGGCCGCAACTCGATTGACGGCAACGGCCTGCCGCTGGATGCCACGGTGCACTTCGGCCAGCGCTACGACAACGCGTTCTGGGACGGCAAGCAGATGGTCTTCGGCGACGGCGACGGCCAGGTCTTCAACCGCTTCACGGCCTCCCTGAGCGTAATCGGCCACGAGCTGGCGCACGGCGTCACCCAGTACACCGCCGGGCTCGCCTACCGGAACCAGGCGGGAGCCCTCAACGAATCGCTCTCGGACGTCTTCGGCGCCCTCGTGGAGCAGTACGTGAAGCAGCAGTCCGCAACCGAGGCGAGCTGGCTGATCGGCGAAGGCCTCTTCACCGACCAGGTGCAGGGAACGGCGCTGCGCTCCATGAAGGCCCCGGGCACCGCCTACGACGACGATGTGCTGGGCAAGGATCCGCAACCGGACTCGATGGACTCCTATGTCCACACCAGCGCGGACAACGGCGGAGTGCACCTGAACTCGGGCATCCCCAACCGGGCCTTCTACCTGGTCGCGACGGCCCTGGGCGGTAATGCGTGGGAGACTCCCGGACGCATCTGGTACGACACCCTGACCGGAGGCTCCCTGCCCGCGGCCGCGACCTTCGGGGCTTTCGCGAAGGCCACCGCGGCATCCGCGAAGGAGCTGTACGGTGCCGAGTCGGCGGAGCATGACGCCGTCCGGCGGGCATGGGAAACTGTCAAAGTGAGGCTGTAACCAGCGCCTGCCTAAGGATCACCCAGTGGAGTCAAGCCAGTGAAGATAACCGTCCAGCGCAGCGGTGGCGTTGCCGGGATGGAGCGCGTCTGGAGCGTGCAGGCGGTGACGCCGGATGACCGGGACCAGTGGCAGCCCTTGATCGAGGCCTGCCCCTGGGACGACCTGCCCGGCCCGGCAGCAGCCGAGTCCGGCGGAATTCCCCAGCCGGACCGCTTCGTCTACCGGATCCGGGCCGGCCAGCGCCGCGCCACCCTGCCGGAGCGGGACCTCGTCGGACCCTGGCGGACCCTGGTGGACAGCATGCGCGCCGCCGCGGAGTCGCTGGCTCAGCCGGAACCGGCGTCGGGCGGTGCCGAGACCCGGGACCGCCCGGACGGGCAGCCCGGTTAGACCGCCGCCAGGTGCCCGCGGAACGTCCGCCGGTAGGACTGCGGGCTGGTGTCCAGCACCTTGGCGAAGTGGTGCCGCAGCAGCACCGAGTGGCCGAACCCGGCCTCCCGGGCGATCTCGTCGATGTTCAGATCCGTGGTCTCGAGCAGCTCCTGCGCCCGCAGCACCCGCTGCGAATTCAGCCAAGCCGCGGGGGTCGCACCGGTCTCGGCCCGGAACCGCCGCGCAAAGGTCCGCGGCGACATGTGCACGCGGGCGGCCAGCTCGTTGACGGAGTGCTCCTCGTCCAGGTTCCGGACCATCCACCGCAGCAACTCCTCCATCGGCTGCGAGCCGCACCTGGGCATGGGCCGGTCGATGAACTGGGCCTGGCCGCCGTCGCGGTGGGGCGGAACCACCATGTCCCGGGCGATACTCGCGGCCACGTTGGCGCCCAGCTCCACCCGGACCAGGTGCAGGCTGGCATCGATGCCGGCGGCCGTGCCGGCGCTCGTGATGATCCGCCCGTCCTCTACATAGAGCACGTTTTCATCAACCAGCGCGGCTGGGTAACGGCTGGCGAGCTCCTGCGAGTAGTGCCAGTGCGTGGTGCAGCGGCGCCCGTCCAGCAGCCCTGCCCGGGCCAGGGCGAAGGCGCCGGAGCAGATCGACATGACCCAGGCTCCCCGCGCGTGCGCCGCCCGCAGCGCCTCCAGCACGGACTCGGGGACATCGGAGTCCTTGCCGAACGGGGTCATGATGACCAGGTCCGCGTCCGCGGCGGCCTCCAGCCCGAGCGGCACGTGCATCGACAGGCCTGACTTCATGGGAACGTCGCCGGGCTCCGGAGTGCAGACCCGGAAGTCGAAGGCCGGCACGCCGGTGCCGCGGTCCGATCTGTCGACGCCGAACACCTCGAATGCGGTGCCGAACTCGAAGACCGAGAAGTTGGGAACCACGATCATCGCCACTGAATTGATCATGTCTCCAGTGTGGCAGAAATTATAGCCTTTTGGGCATTTCTGCCACTTTTTTTGCATCCCCCACCGGAGAACCATGGAGGTATGGAACTCATCGGAATCGCCCTCATCGTCCTGATCCTCGCCGCCGTCGCAGCCACCCTCCGGGCTCTCCGCAAAGACGGTCTGGGCCACAACCCGCCCGTCCGTTCGGAAGAGTACTGGATGGCCCACGACCTCCCCAGCACCAGCTACACGCTGCGGTTCTTCTAGCCCGCTCCCCCGCCAACCGCTGCCCGGCCCCGCCCAGGGACCGGGCAAACCTATGTCCGGCTGCTGGGCCAGTAGACTGTTTTCAGCCATGACACTGCATATTTCCTACCCCGCCGAGCTGCCGGTCTCCGAGCGCCGCGAGGACCTGATGGCCGCCATCGCCGCAAACCAGGTGACCATCATCGCCGGCGAGACCGGTTCCGGTAAGACCACCCAGATCCCCAAGATGTGCCTCGAGCTTGGCCTGGGCGAAAACGGCCTGATCGGCCACACCCAGCCGCGCCGGCTCGCCGCCCGCACGGTCGCGGAGCGCATCGCCGAGGAACTCGGCGTCGAGATCGGCCAGGAAGTCGGCTTCCAGGTCCGTTTCACCGGCGAGGTCAGCCGCTCCACCAAGGTGAAGCTGATGACCGACGGCATCCTGCTGGCCGAGATCCAGCGCGACAAACTGCTGCGCAAGTACAACGCGATCATCATCGACGAGGCGCATGAACGCAGCCTCAACATCGACTTCATCCTCGGCTACCTCAAGCGGATCCTCCCCCAGCGCCCGGACCTGAAGATCATCATCACCTCGGCCACCATCGATCCGGAGCGCTTCGCCAAGCACTTCGGCAGCGAGGAGGAGCCCTCCCCCATCATCGAGGTGTCCGGCCGCACCTTCCCGGTGGAAATCCGCTACCGGCCGCTCTCCCAGCCCGCCGGCGGCCCCGGCGCAGCTGGCGATGATGCGGACAATTCCTCCGACGACGAGCTCGAAGAGGACCGCGACCCGCTGGACGCGGTGTGCGACGCCGTCGACGAACTCGCCCTCGAGGCCCCGGGCGACATCCTGATCTTCTTCTCCGGGGAACGCGAAATCCGCGACGCCGCCGAGGCGCTCAACGCGCGCATCCAGGCGAACCGGCGGCTGGCCGGCACCGAGGTCCTTCCCCTCTTCGCCCGGTTGAGCCTGCAGGAGCAGCACAAGGTGTTCCACCCCGGCAGCAAGCGCCGGATCGTGCTGGCCACCAACGTTGCCGAAACCTCGCTCACAGTGCCCGGCATCAAGTACGTCATCGACACCGGCACCGCACGCATCTCGCGCTACTCGCACCGCACCAAGGTCCAGCGCCTGCCGATCGAGCGGGTCTCGCAGGCCTCTGCCAACCAGCGCTCCGGCCGCTGCGGCCGTGTCTCCGACGGCATCGCCATCCGGCTGTACTCGGAGGAGGACTTCGAATCCCGGCCGCTGTTCACCGACCCGGAGATCCTGCGCACCAACCTTGCCGCCGTCATCCTGCAGATGACGGCCATGGGTGTGGCCCGCGGGCCGAAGGATGTGGAGAACTTCCCGTTTGTGGAGCCGCCGGACTCCCGAGCCATCAACGACGGCGTCACCCTGCTCCGCGAGCTCGGCGCCCTGAGCGCCGCACGGCAGCCGGAAGCAGCGGACGACGCCGGGACCCGGGCCGGTCGCCGGCCCGCCGGCGGCCGCGGCGGCGGTCTCACCGCCGTCGGGCAGCAGCTTGCCCAGCTGCCGGTGGACCCACGGCTGGGGCGGATGATCGTCGAGTCCGGCAAGCGCGGCTGCGTCCGCGAGGTCATGATCCTGGCCGCGGCGCTGACCATCCAGGATCCGCGCGAGCGCCCAACGGACAAGCAGCAGCTTGCCGCGGAGAAGCACGCGCGGTTCCGGGACGAAAACTCGGACTTCACCGGCTTCCTGAACCTCTGGAACTACCTCCAGGAGAAGCAGCAGGAACTCTCTTCGACCGCGTTCCGCCGGCTGTGCCGCAACGAGTTCATCAACTATTTGCGCGTCCGCGAATGGCAGGATCTTTTCGCCCAGCTGCGCCAGCTCGCCCGGCCGCTGGGCATCAGCCTGGACAACAAGCGGCTTACCGACCCGGTGGGCAACCACGAGGGCATCCACATCAGCCTGCTGTCCGGGCTGCTGAGCCACATCGGCATCCTCGACGAACGCAAGCGCGAGTACGCGGGCGCCCGCGGCAGCCGCTTTGCGATCTTCCCCGGCTCGGCGCTGTTCAAGAAGTCCCCCACGTTTGTGATGGCCGCCGAGCTGGTCGAAACCAGCAGGCTCTGGGCGCGGGTGGCCGCAAAGTTCGATCCGCTCTGGGCCGAACAGGTGGCGCCGGACCTGGTGAAGCGCAGCTACAGCGAACCGCACTGGTCCAAGAAGATGGGCTCGGTGATGGCGCACGAGAAAGTCACCCTCTATGGTGTGCCGATCATCCCCAACCGGCGGGTCAACTACGGGCGGGTGGATCCGGAGCTCTCCCGCGAGCTGTTCATCCGCCACGCCCTGGTGGAGGGCGACTGGCAGACGCACCACAAGTTCTTCCACCGCAACCGTGCCCTGCTCCAGGAAGTCGAAGAGCTCGAGGCACGGATGCGGCGCCGCGACATCCTGGTCGACGACGAGACCCTGTTCGAGTTCTACGACGCGCGGATCGGTAAGGGCGTGGTTTCCGAACGCCATTTCGACAAGTGGTGGAAGGAAGCCCGCCAGCAGGACCCCACGCTGCTGGACTTCGACCAGTCGCTGCTGATCAGCGAGGACGCCGACGCGCTCGACGATTCGGCGTACCCGAAGACCTGGCTGCACAAGGGCTTCGAACTGCCGCTGAGCTACGAGTTCCATCCGGTGGCGCCCGGCTCCACGCCGAACCCGTCCGACGGCGTCACCGCCGAGGTCCCCGTATTGTTCCTGAACCAGCTGGACGACGCCGCGTTCCGCTGGCTGATTCCCGGCCAGCGGGTGGAACTGGTTACGGCCCTGATCAAGTCCCTGCCCAAGCAGGTGCGGAAGAACTTCGTTCCCGCACCGGACGTCGCCCGCCAGGCCGTGGCGGCGCTAGAGGCCGATTTCGATCCCGCGGCGGATGAGCTGGAGCCCTCACTCGAACTCGTACTGCGCCGGCTCCGCGGCCAGGTCATCCCGCCGGGGTCGTGGAACTGGGACGCCGTCCCGGCGCACCTGCGGGTCAGCTTCCGCGTGGTCGACTCCCGCGGCAAGGTCCTCGACGAGGGCAAAGACCTCGCGGTGCTCCAGGAAAAGCTGGCACCGGCCACCCGGCGCGCGATCGCCGAGTCCCTCGGGGCCACGCCGGCCACGACGGCGCCCAAGGCGACAACGGCAGGCACCGCCGGCGGCGGGGCGAACGGCAGATCCTCCGGGGCTCCTGCCGCACAGACGCAGCTCGTCCCGGCTCCGGCCGGCTTCAGGGAGCTGTCCGGCCTGAAGGAGTGGACCTTCGGCACCGTGCAGCGCCAGGTCCAGGGCACCGTGAAGGGCCACACCGTCACCGGCTACCCCGCACTGGTCGACGAGGGCGCCTCCGTGGCCCTGCGGCTCTTCCAGACCTCCGGCGAGCAGGAACAGGCCATGCGCGGCGGGATCATCCGGCTGCTCGCCCTGAAAGTCCCGCCGCCGGACCGCTATGTCCTGGAGCACCTGAACAACACCGAGAAGCTGACGTTCAGCCAAAACCCGCACGGCTCCGTTTCGGCCCTGATCGCGGATTGCGCCCTGGCCGCGATCGACAAGCTCACCCCGGCCGCGCTGCCGTGGGATGAGGCGGCGTTCAAGGCGTTGTATGAGCAGGTCCGGGCGGAACTGATCGACACGGTCTTCACGGTGACCGCCGTCGTCGAGCGGATCCTCGCCAGCACACGGCGCATCGAGAAGCAGCTCAAAGGAACCACCAGCCTGGCCCTGATCAGCGCCCTCAACGACGTCAAGGCCCAGCTGGAGCAGCTTGTCTTCCCCGGTTTTGTGGCACGCACGGGCTACGCCCAGCTGAGCCAGCTGCCCCGCTACCTCGCGGCCATCGAGAAGCGCCTCGAAAAGCTTCCCGGGAACGTCCAGCGCGACGCGCAGCACATGGCGGTCATCCAGGCCCTCGAGGACGACTACGACGACGCCGTCTCCGCGTTGCTGCCCGGCCGGCGGATCGGCACGGAGTTAACCCAGGTCCGCTGGATGATCGAGGAACTGCGGGTGAGCCTTTTCGCCGTCGAACTCGGCACCGCCTATTCGGTGTCCGAAAAGCGGATCCGGACAGTGCTGAACAAAGCGCTGGCGCCGGCGTAGAGCCCCTGGGGAGTGCTGCGCCGGCGCCAGTTCCTGGAAGTTAGGCCTCCGGGACGTGCTCCGCGTGGCCGGCCTTCCGCAGGCCCTCGCGCAGCGTCTCCGCGTTGGCGTCCAGCCGGGCCGGGTCCGGGTGCTGGTCGACCGAACCGAAATCAAAGTCCGCCATCGAGTTGGACGGCCAGACGTGCACGTGCAGGTGGTTGATTTCGTAGCCGGCCACGATCAGGCCCGCCCGGGCGGCGTCGAACACGTCCACCTGGACCGCACCGATCTTGCGGGCAACTTCCATGACGCGGCCCAGCACCTCCGGTGAGGCGTCCGTCCAGCGGTCCACCTCTTCAGTGGGAACCACGAGCGTGTGCCCGTCGGCCAGCGGGCCCACGGTCAGGAATGCGACAACGTCGGGCTCGCGCCAGACGAAGCGGCCCGGGATCTCGCCGTTGATGATCTTGGTGAACAGGGTGCTCATACGTCAGCCTTTTCCGCCGGGGACCCCAGGGTGCTGGTGTCCAGAACAAATCGGTACTTTACGTCGCCGGCCACCATGCGGTCATAGGCCTCGTTCAGCTGGTCCGCACGGACCACCTCGACGTCGGACACCACGCCGTGCTCGGCGCAGAAATCCAGCATCTCCTGGGTCTCGGCGATCCCACCGATCAGCGAGCCGGCATAGGCGATCCGGCGCCGGATCAGCGCACCGGGGTTGACCGGCGGCATAGCTTCCGAGGGCAGGCCCAGCTGGAAGAGCGCCCCGTCCACGCGAAGGGTGCGGAAGTACGGGTTGAGGTCGTGCGGCGCGGCGACGGTGTCGATGATGACGTCGATGCTGCGGTCCGCTGACTCCATGGCCTCCAGGTCCGTGGACAGGACGACGTGGTCGGCACCCAGCTCGCGGGCCGCCGTGAACTTCTGCTCCGACGTCGTGAAAACCGTCACCTCCGCGCCCATGGCCTTGGCGATCTTGACCGCCATGTGGCCGAGGCCGCCGAGCCCGACAACGCCGACGACGTCGCCCTCCTCCACCTCGAAGTGGTTCAGTGGGGAGTAGGTGGTGATGCCGGCGCAGAGCAGGGGCGCCGCGGCGGCCGGATCCATGCCCTCCGGGACCCGCAGGACATAGTTGCGGTCCACGACGATCGCGGTGGAGTAGCCGCCCTGGGTGATGGCGTTGCCGTTGCGGGCATCCTTGGCGCCGTAGGTTCCGGTCATGCCGTTTTCACAGTACTGTTCGAGGCCGTCGAGGCAGCTGTCGCATTCGCGGCAGGAATCGACCATGCAACCGACGCCCACGCGCTCACCAACGGTGAAATCGTCGACGGCGGAGCCCACCCGGGTGACCCGGCCGACGATTTCGTGTCCCGGAATCAGGGGGTAGGTCTGGGTTCCCCATTCGCCGCGGGTGGCGTGCACGTCCGAGTGGCAGAGGCCGCAGAACTCGATGGCGATCTCGACGTCGTCCTCCTTGGGGGCGCGCCGGGCCACGGTCAGCGGAACGAGTCCGCTGTCGCTGGCCGTGGCGCCGTAGGCGGCGGCGAGCGTGGGACGGTCGGTGCCGGCGTCGCTGGCATCGTTGAGGTCGGGAAGCGGTTTGGCGAGGGGCGGCGGTACGGGGCGTCCTGGAGTCATGGTCCGACGCTACCCCCGGGAGTGGATGCGGTGCCACTTTGGGGGTGGAGCGGGACCTGCTGGGGCGCGGCTATTCCGCGTGGAAGTCGATCGTTTTCGTGGTGGTGTTGCCGTCTCCCGGCGTCCCAAAGACGCGCGTCATGCGCGGCACGGTCTCCAGGCCGCCGTGGCGTGGCACGGCATGCTCAGACCACTTCACGAAGACTTCGATAGGGCGCCCGGCTGCCTCCGCTTCGGCCCAGTCAATGGCTGACAGGACGTTTGGAGCATCGCGGACATCCCAGTCGTCGACCATCCACGAGTAGCCTTCGACCGCCGGCCGGGTCCAAATGCGCACCCGGTACTCCGCGGGTCGGTCGTATTCGCCGATGGCCGCGTCCGGGCCGATTGGTTGAATGTCCATCGGCAGATCCTATGCCTGCGGGGGTAAGTCGGCTGGTTCTGGCTTTCAGCACCGGGTTCCGCCGACGGGCCTGACTTCCTTTCGGCGCCGGGGCGGAGGACTGGTTCATGACCCTTCTGGCCCGGCGGCCCTGCCCTGGGCTTTGCTGCGGCCGCCTTAATTGTCATAGCTGCGCGATAGCGTGTTTTTATGGACGGCAAGCAAGGGCCCGACGTGGCTCCGACGGACAGCGTAACGGTCGCGGACCTTGCGCGGATCCTGGCCGGGATCCCCGCCCCGGCCAGCGCCGCGGCCCTCATCGACGAAACACGCGAGCTGGAGGACCTGAAGTCCGCCCTGGCCGCCCGGCAGGCCCGGAACGCCGTCGCCTTCGACCTGTCCCAGCGCCGCGAACAATCCCTGGCCGGGGTTCCCGCCGACCAGCTTGGCGCCGGCGTCGGCGC
>NZ_JBFTIP010000005.1:0-227167 GCF_056394945.1 Arthrobacter sp. 10N410 | reverse complement strand
GTCCCATCCCGAACCCGGAAGCTAAGACCCACAGCGCCGATGGTACTGCACCCGGGAGGGTGTGGGAGAGTAGGTCACCGCCGGACAACCATTACAGCCAGGCCCCGACACACAGTGTCGGGGCCTGAGCCTTTTAACACCCCAAACACAGAGCTGAAGGCTTCCATAGCAGCCTGTGGAAGTGCGGGAGCGTGGGGGAGGAACGTGCCACATCTGCGGGAGTGTTGGGTGGGGAGGAACACCTGCCGGCGCTTCAGCGTTGATTACTCTTGAGTAGCTTCAATTAAAAACCAACTCGGGAGATCCCATGACTGCACGGACCATCGTCATCACCGGCGCCAGCGACGGGATCGGCGCGTCCGCGGCCCGGACCCTCGCCGCACGAGGCGAGAACGTCGTCGTCGTCGGGCGTTCGGCCGAGAAGACCGAACGGATCGCGAACGAAATCGGCGCGGACTACTTCGTCAGCGACTTCGCCGACCTGGCGCAGGTGCGCCGGCTCGCCGCGCAGCTGCGGGAGAAGTACCCGCGGATCGACGTCCTGGCCAACAACGCTGGCGGCATCATGGGCACCCGGGAGCTCACGGTCGACGGTCACGAGAAGACCTTCCAGATCAACCACTTGGCACCGTTCCTGCTCACCACCGAACTGCTGGACACCCTGACCGCCAGCAAGGCCACCGTCATCAACACGTCCAGCGCCGCCAATTCGCTCTACGGCCGGCTGGACATCGACGACCTGGAGCTCGCGAACAAATACTCCGCCAATCTGGCCTACGGTAACGCGAAGCTGGAGAACATCCTCTTCACGGCCGAGCTGCACAACCGCTACCACGCAGCCGGCATCTCCACGGCGGCGTTCCACCCCGGCGTAGTGGCCACCAACTTTGCCGCGGACACCACCAGCCCGTTCCGCTTTATGTACCGAAGCTTCCTCAACCGGTTCATGCTGTCCCCGGAGCAGGGCGCTGACACCCTCGTGTGGCTTGCCACGGCCGTCCCGGGGCAGGAGTGGGTCCCGGGCGCCTACTACGCCAAGCGGGCGCTGGCGAAGGCCAACAAGCAGGCCTACGACGCGGAACTCTCCAGGGAACTGTGGGAGCGCAGCACCGCCATGGCGGCCCAGGACTCCGACAGGCTCGACCCCCGCGGCTGAGCCTCCTCCCAATGAACGGAATCGTGGGATAGTCTTTCCCTGCCCCTCGCCGACACGCGGCCGAGGGCTTCATATTGGGGGAGTGCTCGAAGGTGCGCCTGAAGAAACTGATGATTGCCTCGCTGGCTGCCAGCGCCGTCATGCTGAGCGGCACCGCCGTGCCGGCGTCTGCCGCGCCGGCGCCGAAGTCATACAAGAACTGCACGGAGCTGAACAAGGTCTACCCGCACGGCGTGGGCCGCAAGGGCGCCAAGGACAAGACCACCGGCAAGCGGGTCACCACCTTCCGCGTGGACAACACCCTCTACGGCTACAACGACGGCGGCGCCGTCCGGCACCGCGGCGAGTACGACCTCGACCGTGACAACGACGGCATCGCCTGCGAAAAGCGCTAACCCGACCTTTGCGCCGGGGCCCCGCCAGGCGGTGGGGGTCCCGCTGCTGACGTTCCTGCCCGGTTCTTAGGTCGGCCACGGGATGACTCCGCGCCAACCCGGGCTACACCGGGCTGCCGGAGTGCTGCCGCAGGTTAGAACTGGGCGGGAACGTCGGCCGCTGTGCTGCGGGAGCGTCACGTGCGCCGCCGGAGCTGCGGGAGCCGGAGGCTAGCCTGCGGCTTCGACCTTGTCGATCGCCGTCAGGGCGCTTTCCATCGTCCCGGCGAGGTCGCTGGCCGGGGCGGGCTTAGCAAACAGGTACCCCTGCAGCGAGTCGCAGCCCAGATCCATCAGGTACTTGGCCTGTGCCGGCGTCTCGATGCCCTCGGCCGTGACCTTCAGCCCGAGGTTTTGCGCGGCGTTGATCATGGTGCGGAAGAACGGCAGGTGTTCCTTGCCCGTCTTGATCATCGCCACGAAGGAACGGTCGATCTTGACCTTGTCCAGCGGCAGTTCCTTAAGCCGGCCCAGCGTTGAGTAACCCGTGCCGAAGTCGTCCATCGCGATCCGGACGCCGGCCTCGCGCAGCTGCGCCAACTGCCGGAGCACGTCCGAATCGGCGTCGAAGAACACGCTCTCGGTCAGTTCGAGCATGAGCTGGCGCGGGTCCACCCCGGTGGAGGCGACAATGCCCAGCACGTCGGTGGCGAAGTCCCGGTGCTGGAACTGCAGGCCGGAGACATTCACGGCCACGCTGTACGCGGCGTCGCCGGCCAGCCAGGGCCGGATCTCGGCACAGGCGCGGCGCATGACCTCGTCGCCGATCTCGCGGATCAGGCCGCTCTGTTCGGCCACCGGCAGGAACTGGTTGGGCGGCACCAGCTTGCCGTGCCGCTCCCAGCGCGCGAAGGCCTCGAACTGCACCACGGCGCCGAGCCCGGGGGACACCACCGGCTGGTAGTGGACCGAGATCTGCCCCAGTTCCACCGCCTGCCGCAGGCCGGTCTCGCCCTGGGCTTTGTTGGCGGCCGTGTTCAGCATCTCCGGCCGGAACTGCAGCCAGGTGTTCTTCCCCGCCGCCTTGGCCGCCGTCATGGCCGAGTCCGCCTGCCGCAGCAGTTCAGCGCCGTCGTGGGTCTCCGGCGTCTTGGCCGCCAGTCCCATGCTGACCGCGGGCCGCACCATCGATCCGCCGATCCGTGCCGGGACGTACAGGGACTCGGAAATCCGTTTCGCCACGGCTCCGGCATTGAGGCACTCGGTCAGCAGCACCACGAATTCGTCGCCGCCCAGCCTGGCCACGGTGTCGTGCGGCCGGACGCAGTTGCGCAGCCGGCTGGCCACCTCCACGAGCAGCTCGTCCGCGGCGGAACGGCCCAGCATGTCGTTGTAGCTCTTGAAATCGTCCACGTTGATCAGCAGCACGTCCACCGGGTCCGGCCGGCGCAGCGCCGCGGCGAGGCGCTCGTTGAACAGGGTCCCGTTCGGCAGCCCGGTCAGCGTGTCCCGCAGCACGGCCGCCTTGAGCTGGTCGTCGTGCTCCGCGGGAGTGAGACGGGGAAGCACGCCGGTGGTGCCGGGCACCAGTTCTGCCTCCAGCGAGCCGAATGTCCGACGGCGGGGAGCGGCTGCCGCCGCGGCGGCACCCGCCGTGGCTCCGCCGTCGTGCGGGGTTGCGGGTGGTGTGGCGCCGGGGCGGGCCGGGACTCCCGGGCGCACGGAGACTGCGACGGTCCCGGCCGTGCCGGGCGCTGCCGGAAGCGCGGCGCAGGTGATTTGGACCGGGAACTCGGAGGCGTCGCCGCGGCGGCCCGCGCCGGTGAAGGGCGTCCGCCCGGCGCCGCCTTCCAGTCCGGCGAGGACCTTGTGGAAGTCCTCCCGTGCCGACTCGGCAAGCAGCATGCTGTAGTCGGCGCCCAGCAGTTGCGCCCGGGAATAGCCGAAGAGCTGCTCCGCGGCAGTGTTCAGGAAAGCGATGGATCCATCCGGGCCAAGCAGCAAGAGGGCGTCGGGGCTGTGCTCCAGCACTGTCTGTGCAAACGCTGCGTCCATGATGTGTACTGCCCCCAAAAGCGATGGATCTGTGAATGGTGCCGCGCACCGCCGGGAACCGGATTGGGTTCGCCGCGGCCGCGCCTGCTGAAATCATATGTGGTCGCTAGCACAGTCTCATGCCGCCCCGACAGTAATCGTGAAAGCGTGCGAATATGTCGTCCGGTCGCCCAGACAAGGGGCCGAACTAGAGCGCCACTGCCGGCTCCTGCAGGGCCGTGATGGCCTCCGCGGACTGTGCGACGGCCGCCGCCCGGCGTGCCCCGGGCACGGGGCGGGAGAAGAGGTAGCCCTGCAGGGCGTCGCACTCGTGTTCCATCAGGTACCGGGCCTGGGTGGGCGTCTCGATGCCCTCCGCCGTCACCCGCAGGCCCAGGCTGTGGGCCATGTGGATCATGGACGTCAGGATGGGAAGCCGCTCCTCGCCGGTGTGCAGCATGGACACGAACGACTTGTCGATCTTGACCGCGTCCACCGGAAGCTCCTGCAGGCGGCCCAGCGAGGAGTAGCCGGTGCCGAAGTCGTCCAGCGCCACCCGGATGCCCGCGGCGCGCAGGGTGATCAGCTGCTGGATGACGTGGGAGTCGGCGTCGAAGAACACGCTTTCGGTGACCTCCAGGACCAGCTGGTGCGGATCAACCCGGCTCCATGCGGCGATGTCCAGCACCCGCTCGGCGAAGTCCTTGTGCTGCAGCTGCACGCCGGAGACGTTGACGGCCAGGGTCCGCCCGGGGTCCTCCGCCAGCCAGGACTGCAGCTCGGTGCAGCTTTGCCGGAGCACCTCGGCCCCGATGTCGCGGATCAGGCCGCTGCGCTCCGCGGTCTGGATGAAGGCGTCCGGCGCCATCAGCACCCCGTCGCGTTCCCAGCGGGCCAGGGCCTCAAACTGGATCACCTCGCGGCGGTTCGTGGAGATTACGGGCTGGTAGAAGACGGTGATCTGGCCGAGTTCGACGGCGCGGCGCAGCCCCGCGGTCAGCTGCGTGCGTTCCAGCAAGGTGGCCAGCATCTCCGGCTGGAAGTGCACGTAGCAGTTCTTGCCTGCCTCCTTGGCGGCGTACATGGCCACATCGGCCTGCCGCAACAGCTCGGAGGAAGACATGTCCTCGGTGCCGCGCGTCGCCACGCCCAGGCTCAGCCCCGGGCGCATCAGGGTGCCCTCGATGGAGACCGGGGCGTTCAGCGTGGCCACGATCCGCTGCGCGACCGCGTCCGAATCGCCGCAGCCGACCAGCAGCACCACGAATTCGTCGCCGCCCAGGCGGGCCACGGTGCCGTGCGGGCCCACGCAGTTTTGCAGCCGGCGGGAAATCTCCACCAGCATCTGGTCCCCGGCGTGGTGGCCCAGGATGTCGTTGACTTCCTTGAAGTCGTCCAGGTCCAGCAGCAGCACCGCCACCGGTCCGGGGGACTCCAACGCGGCGGTGGCGCGTTCGTTGAACAGCATCCGGTTCGCCAGCCCGGTCAGCGGATCCTGGAACGCGAGGGCCTTCAGCTGATCAGCCTGCTGTGCCAGCTCGTCGAGGGCGCGGCGGGCCTGGTCCTGCGCCACGGTGCGGGAGGTGACGTCGCGGAAGTTCCAGATCCGGCCCACCACCTCATCGGCGACCTTCTGCGGGCGGGAATACAGCTCCACGGTGCGGCCGTCCTGGAACTCGAGGACGTCGTGGCTGTGCAGCTCGTGGTTGGCGTAGAGCTCGGCGACCTTGGCCTTGAAGCAGTCCGGGGCAACCAATTTCTGGGCGATGAATTTGACCAGGGCGTAGGCGTCCTCCTCGGCGAGGATCTCCCGCGGCATGTCCCACAGCCGCAGGTACTGTTCGTTGACGCCGGTGATCTGGCCGGTGTTGGACACCACCACGATGGCGTCCGCCGTCGTCTCCAGCGTCGCGTCCAGGAGCGAGACGGCGCTGCGCCGGCCGGCGTCGTGGTCCTGGCGGTGCGTGGTGTCGCGGACTGCGACCGCCACCGACGTTCCGGCCGGCGTGGTCACGAGCGAGCAGGTGATTTCCAACGGCAGTTCGCGGCCGTCGCGGTGCAGCCCGAGGCCGGGGAAAGGCCTCGTCCCCGACGTCCCTGCGCGGCCGAGCCGGCTCAGAACCCGCAGGAAGCCGCCGCGGTCGTCCTCCACCAGCAGCCGGTTGTGCGCGACGCCGATCAGCTCCTCGCCGGAGTAGCCGAACAGGCGCTCCGCCGCGGGATTCAGATAGGAGATGACCCCCTCCGTGGTGAGTTGCAGCAACGCGTCAGGGCCCTGCGTCAGCAGGGTTTCCGCCAATCCTTGTTCCACGTCGATGCCAGCCCCCGGGCGTTCGTCACTCGAATCCACCGGCAGGGCGGTGGTCATTAAACTTCAAGCATCATAGGGCCATGAGACCCAAATCACAGCACCGACTGCGTTTGGGCGGCAGTGTCGTGGCGCAATGCGGTGATGGTCCGGGCCGACGCCGAGAGCGCAGCGGGCAGACCGGTCGCCGGTTGGGGCCGGGAAAACAGGAAGCCCTGGAGGGAATCGCATCCGCGTCGCATCAGGTACTCGGCCTGTTCCCGGGTCTCGACGCCTTCAGCGGTGACGGTCAGGCCCAGGCCGTGGGCCATGTCGATCATGCAGTTCAGGATGGGGAGCTCCTCGGTACCGGCGTGGATCAAGGCGACGAAGGACTGATCGATCTTGAGCGTGTCCACCGGGAGGTCCTGCAGGCGGCCCAGCGAGGAGTAGCCGGTGCCGAAGTCGTCCAGCGCCACCCGCACCCCGGCGCCACGGAGCTGCACCAGCTGGCGCTGGACCTGGCAGTCGTCGTCGAAGAAGACACTCTCGGTGACCTCCACGACCAGCTGGTGCGGATCCACCCCGCGGGAGCCCGCGGTCGCGAACAGCAGCTCCGGGAAGTTGCCGTGCTGGAGCTGCACACCGGAGACGTTGACGGCGAGGGACCGGGTGGGGTCCGCGGAAAGCCAGGGCTCCAGCTCCGTGCAGCCGCGCAGCAGGACCTCGGTGCCGATTTCGACGATCAGGCCGCTGCGCTCCGCGGCGGGAATGAACTGATGCGGCGGGACGAGGGCACCGTCGCGTTCCCAGCGGGCCAGCGCCTCGACCTTGACAACGGTGCCCAGCCGGGCGGAGACGATTGGCTGGTAATGCACCGCGATCTCCCCGCTGTCGACCGCGGTGCGCAGCCCGGCCTCCAGGTCGGTGCGCTCCAGCAGTGCGGTCATCATTTCCGGGCGGAAGCGCAGGTAGCGGTTCTTGCCGGCGGACTTGGCAGCGTACATGGCGATGTCGGCGCGGCGGAGCAGCTCGGAGGCATCGACGGCGTCTTCGCTGATGGACGCCAGCCCCAGGCTCAGGCTGGGCCGCAGCATGGTGCCATCAATCCAGACCGGCAGCTTGAGGGATTCGACGACCCGCGCGGCGGCCGCGTCGGCGTCGAGCGACCCGACCAGCAGGACCACGAATTCGTCGCCGCCCAGCCGTGCTACAACGTCGTTGGGCCGGACGCAGGCGCGCAGCCGGCGGCCGACCTCGATCAGCATCTGGTCCCCGGCATGGTGGCCGTGGATGTCGTTGACTTCCTTGAAGTCGTCCAGGTCCAGCAGCAGGACGTCGACGGCGGTCCCGTAGGGTCCGGCCAAGGCGTGCGCCAGACGGTCGTTGAAGAGCTGGCGGTTGGAGAGCCCGGTCAGCGGATCCTGGAACGCGAGGGTCTTCAGCTGGCTGGCCTGCTGCGCGAGGTCCGCCATTGCCTGGTTGATCTGGTCCTGGGCTCGCCGGGCCGCGGTGACGTCTCGGAAGCTCCAGACGCGGCCCACCACGCGGTCCTCGACCTTCTGCGGGCGGGAATACCGTTCAAAGGTCCGCCCGTCGCGGAAGCGCAGCACGTCGTGGCTCTCGGCTTCCGGATCGGCGTAGAGGGCCGTGACCTTTGCGAGGAACTGCTCGGGGTCCGTGAGCTGGCCCAGGACGAAGCCCATCACGGACTCGTCGTCGCCGGTGTCCACGAGTTCGCGGGGGATGCCCCACATCGAGAGGAACTGGTTGTTGACGGAGGAGATCCGGCCCTCGGCACTGACCACGAGGATGCCGTCCGCGGTGGATTCCAGTGTGGCTGAGAGCAGGGACATGGCTTCGCGGAGCCGGGCGTCCTCCTCGGGGCGCGCTGAAGTGCTCACGCGGCCGTAACCGGACAAATCTGAGACCAACGATGCTGCATTCTGAATCCTCCCCTCAGAAATCATAGGGGGCGAAGCGCGGGCCCAGCGCCACGGCGCGGGCGTCCGGCGGGTTGCCGCGCTCCTGCTGGGGCCGGGCCGCTTAGGCCGGGCCGCTGGGTCCGGGCTGGGGCCGGACCGCTCAGACCGGGCCGCTGGGGCCGGGCCGCTCAGTCGGCGGTGGCCAGTCGGCCGGCGGCGGCCGCGTCCGCGCCAATTCCGGCGTCGGCCCGTCCCAGGCCCCGCACCGTCCACCCCGCCGCGGTCCAGGCGGCGGCGTCGAGGGCGTTCCGGGCGTCCAGCACCGTCCGGCGTCGGACCAGCTCCCCGGCCGCGGTCGGGGAGAGCGAGCGGTAGGCCTCCCACTCGGTCAGCAGCAGCACCAGTTCGGCACCGTCGAGCGCCTGCTCGACGGCGGCCTCGAAGCGCAGCTGCGGATAGCGCAGCCAGGCGTTGTTGATCGCCGCCGGATCGGTGACGGTGACATGCGCCCCCGCTTCGGCCAGTTGCTGGGCCACATCCAGGGCGGGGGAGTCGCGGATGTCGTCGGTGTCCGGTTTGAAGGCCGCCCCGAGCACGGTTACCCGCCGGCCGCCCAGCTGGCCGCCGCACAGCTCCCGGGCAGCCTCCACGGTGCGGGTGCGCTGGCCGCGGTTGATGCCGTCCACCGTGGCCATCCAGGCGTCCACCGAGTCCACACCCAACGCGGCGGCCTGCACCCGGAGGGAACGGATGTCCTTGGGCAGGCAGCCGCCGCCAAAGCCGAGGCCGGCATGCAGGTACCGGCCGCCGATCCGCGGATCCAGGCCCATCGCCTCGCCCAGCTCCGTCACGTCCGCGCCGGATGCCTCGCAGAGTTCGGCCATCGCATTGATGAAGCTCAGCTTGGTGGCCAGATATGCGTTCGACGCCGATTTGATCAGCTCAGCGGTCGCGAAGTTGCAGACGAGCCGGGGGATGCCGGCGCAGAGCAGCGGCCCGTAGACCGTGTCCAGGGCGGCGGTGACGGCGGCGCCGGCGCTGTTCGGGTGCCGCGCGGATTCCTTGCCGCCCGGCACGCCGTACACCAGCCGGTCCGGCACCAGGGAATCCTTCACCGCCGTGCCCTGGCGCAGGAACTCGGGGTTCCAGCCGAGGAGCACATCCGGGCGCCCGGCCAGCACACCGCGGAGCATGTCAACCGTGCCCACCGGCACGGTGGACTTGCCGACGACAGCGGCATGGGGCGCCAGGAACGGGAGCAACGCTTCGGTGGCGGAGACCAGGTAGCTCAAGTCGGCGCCGTCGGAGGTCTTGGACTGCGGTGTTCCGACGCAGAGAAAATGCAACTGCGCGCCGGCGGCGTCGGCGAAGCTGGTGGAGAAGGCGAGTCGGCCGTTGGCGCGGCCGTCGCGCAGGAGTTCGTCCAAGCCCGGTTCGTAGAACGGGGCGGCGCCGCGGTCCAGCTGGGCCACCTTGGCGGCGTCGACGTCGATCCCCACCACGGTGTGCCCCATCGAGGCCAGGGTGGCGGCGTGCACGGCGCCGAGGTAGCCGCAGCCGATCACAGAAATCTTCACAGGGTTGCTCCTCTGGTGGTTGAACGGGGGCTGGTGGAGCCGGTGCGGGCGGAACCGGGGCTGGCGGAACCGGTGCGGACCGCTTCGTAGTGCCGCACGAGCTCCTCGCCCAGCGCGTGCCAGGTCCGGCCCTGCACCGAGGCGTGGGCCGCGGCGGCGAAAGCGCGGCGCTTGGCGTCGTCGCCCGTAAGGTCTGCCACCCGGGACCGCAGGGCCGCGAGATCACCCGGTTCGTAAAGCCAGCCGGTCCGCGAATTCTCCACCAGGTCCAGCGGGCCGCCGCGGCCGGTGGCGACCACCGGGACGCCGGAGGCCATAGCCTCCTGGATGGTCTGGCAGAAGGTCTCGAACTCGCCGGGGTGGACGAACAGATCGAACGAGGCGACGGCCCGCGCCAGTTCCTCGCCGCCGAGGAACCCGGTGAACACGGCGTCCGGGAGCGCGGCTTCGAGGGTTTCGCGCTGCGGCCCGCCGCCGACGATCACCAGCCGGGTGCCGGGAATATCTGCGAGCACGGCCAGGTCCTCCACTTGTTTCTCGACGGCGAGCCGGCCGACGTAGCCGATGATGCGCTCGCCGCCGGGGGCGACCGAAGCCCGCCACGCGTCGTCGCGCTTCTCCGGGCTGAACCGCCGGGTGTCCACGCCGCGGCGCCACATGTGCACCCGGGGAATGCCGCGGCCCAGGAACTGGTTCCGCGCAAAGGTCGACGGGACCAGGGTGCGGGTGGCGAGCAGGTGGATCTGCTCCACCCGGTTCCAGGCCCAGTTTTCCAGGAACGGGACGCCGTAGCGGCCCGCGTAGCCGGGGACCTCGGTCTGGTAAACGGCGACGGCGGGGATGCCCAGCTGGTGCGCGGCCTGGGCTGCCCGCCAGCCGAGCACGAACGGCGAGGCGAGGTGGACGACGTCGGGGGCGTAGTCGGCAAGGATTCGCTTGACCCGGGCCACACCGCCCAACGCCACCCGAACGTTCGTGTAGCCGGCCAGCGGCACTGACGGGAGCCGGTGCACCCGCGCGCCGTGGACCTCGCCGGGGACCTCGGGGTCCTGCGTGGATGGCGCGATCACCAGCACCTCGTCGCCGCGGTCCTGCAGATGCTCCAGAACCCTCAGGATGGAGTGCGTGACCCCGTTCATCTGCGGCAGGAATGATTCGGCGACTAGTGCGATCCTCACGCCTCCACCGTGGCCGCGGTGGCTGACGGCGCGGGGTCCCCGGTGTGGCCTGCGGGGGAAGAGTGGGTTAACAGGCGTGGGTGGGCCGCGGGTTCCGGGGCCTGGCGGGCCCTTTGGTGTCCCACCGGGCATGCCCGTCGGCCGGACGCGTGTCCGGACATCATCCCAATACGCGCGCTCGCTGCCGCGCCGAATGACGATTATCCAAAAATGGCCGCCAACCAGCTGCCCAGGCGGCCGCTTCTGGCAAATGGATGGTGCCGGAGCGCGCTGGTTCCCGTGGTCCTTCCAGTCCAGGGCCGCCCGTTTGCCGGAGATGGCCGCTAAGCCGGGCCTCGGAGCGGCCACCTCCGGCAAAGGGGCGCGGTTCGCGCTCGGGGCCAGAGTGCTCGACGCCCAGGAGCTCCCCGGAGTGCCCGGTGCCCGGGAATGCCCGCAGTGCCCGGCGCCGCGCCGGCCAGCGTCAGCGGCGCGGCTCGTGCCGCAGCACGTCCGGGAGTTCGTCCACGTAGACCGTCTGGGGCGGCTCGTAGTAGATGACCAGCACCTCGTCCCCGACGGCGAAGACGCTCTCCTTGTCGAACGGGTGGGCATGGAAGGCACTCGTCCCGCCGCGGAACGGCAGCATGACCTCCCCGATGGTGCCGGGCCCCACCCGCCCCGTCACCCGGCCGATCCGGCCGGTCAGGCTGCGGTCGACTTCCTTATGCATCCGGGGCTTTCGGTGGCTGCTTGGCTGCCTGCCGGCCGTCCTGCCGGCCATCTTTCAATGCCGTCCGCAGCGCGGGAAGGTAGTCGCCGACCTGCGCCAGGATGCCGCCGATCATCCGGTTGATGCCCTCCCCGCCGTTGAGGACGGTGAGCTGCCCGACGTGGGCGAACGGCTCCGCGGCCGCGGCGATGATGGCCGGCATGTTCTCGGCCAGCTGCTGCGAGATGACCGCGTCCTGGTTGGTGCCGAGGGCTTCGCCGCGCGCCTTGATGCCGTCGGCTTCGGCCAGCGCTTTGGCCTTGATCGACGACGCCGTCGCGTCACCGCGGGCCTTCGTGGCGGCGGCCTCGGCTTCACCGGTGACGCGGGTGGCCCCGGCGGCGGCCGCGGCAGCTGTCGCATTGGCCTGCGCCTGGAGCTCGGTGCGCCGGGCGTTGACCTGCGCCTCGAGTTCGGTCCGGCGGGCCAGCGCCTCGGCCGCGCTGATGTCCGCGGATTTCTGCCCCTCGGCCTCGGTGCGCTTGGCGTAAGCCTTGGCGTCGGCGGGCTTGCGGATGGTGGTCTGGAGTTTTTGTTCCTCACGGTCCGCCTCGAGCTTGGCGACCTCGGTTTCCTGCACCACCACCTGCTGCCGCGCGGTGGCCTCGGCCAGCGGTCCGGCCTGGGCGGCGTTGGCCCGGGCCCGTTCGGCGTTGGCCTGCGCCTCCGACTGTTTGATCGCGGAGAGGCTCTGGGCGTCGGCGATTTGCGCGGCCGCCTCCGCCTCCCGCTCGGCCGCCTCACGGTTCCGGGTGGCCTCCGCGATCCGGGCTTCCATCTTCACCTGGGCGATGTGCGGCTTGGCGATGTTCTGGATGTAGCCGGTGGGGTCCTGGAGGTCCTTGATCTGGAGCGAATCCACCACCAGGCCGAGCTTTTCCATCTCCACCCCGCTGGCGCTGCGGACCTGCGAGCCGAGCTTGTCGCGCTCGCGGATGATCTCCTCCACGGTCATGCTGCCGATGATGGAGCGCAAATGTCCCTCGAAGACGTTGTAGACCTGGCTCTGCATCTTGGGCTGCTGGCCGAGGAAGCGGCGCGCAGCGTTCGCGATGAACGGCGGCGCGTCGCCGATCTTGTAGATCACCACGCCCTCGACGATCACCTGGATGCCCTGGGAGGTCACGCAGGAGACCTTGAGCTCCGTCTCGTTCAGGGTCAGGGACAGGGTCCGCACGGTCTGCAGGCCGGGAAACACGAGCGCCCCCTTGCCGGTGACGATCTTGAAGTCCATGCCGTCCCGCGTCTCGAGGGTTCCGCGGGTCAGGCCGGAGATGATCAGGGCCTCGTTCGGTTCGGCCACCTTCCACATCAGCTTGATCGCAATCCAGATCACGGCGACGACGACGAGTGCCCCGGCGAGGACCGCGAGGAACGGGATAAAAGCTGAGAAGTCCGGCATGGAAACTCTTTCAGGTCGTTGGGTCAGGCCAGTCTGGGGTGCTGCCGCCGAATAAGTCCAGCATTTGGCGGAACGGCTGGGGCAAAAGAAAGCTGGTGCGGACACCCATGAAGCTCCAGGCGCCCGCACCAGCAGGTAGTACGAATTTGTTGGATTACTGAGAATCGGTCCTCATTCGCGGCTCCCTTTTCCCGGTGTTCGCTTACCGGGTTTGTGCGTCATCGGCCAGATGCCTCGAGAGCAGCCAGCCGGCGCCAATCATTGCCACGCCCAGCACCATGTGGGTCCAGTTGTCCATGGTGTTGAACGCCAGGAAATTGGCCGCCGACCCCACGCCGACGATCAGCCCGTAAACGCTAAAGACGATGTACAGCAGGCCGAAGCCCATGAGGAAGTTCCGGGCTCCCATGCCGTTGCGGGACATGGTCAAGCCCGCGGCGCCAATGGCCAGCTGAACGATGTTCAGCAGCATGGACACCTGGAACAGGCCAAGGAACATGGCCCTGGAATCTGGCCCGAAGAACCTCAGCTCGCTGTACTGCGTGGTGATGCCCGGGATGAACCCCAGGACACCCACGACAAGAAGGACAATACCCACACCCATGCCGACGTTTTGGACATCAGTCCGTCCGAAATGTACGCCGTGTGCATGTGGGGATGCGGTAGTCATTTTCTGCCTCCAACCACTGATTGCGGACACCTTAAATTTTACGGCGGGGTAGCGGAAAAAGCGCCGCCGCAGGGCCACCTGCGGTGGTGCGCTCGGGGCGCGGCGGGCGGCGACGGCAACGTTTCCGGCCGGCTGAAATCGGGGGCCCAAGAGCCTGTCGGAACCCGGCGGAAGGCCCCGCACGTGGCACCATGGAAGACGATGAAACTGCGCGCTGATCAGACCGGGAACCGTGGCCTTCCGATGCCTCTATGGCTGCAGGGGGCGCTGGAGTCCGCGCAGGCCGCCGTGATCTCCGCACTCGTCGTGATCGCACCAATTATCGCGGTCTGGGCCACGGCCGGATTCCGCGAGGGCGGCTTTGAATTCCTCGCCCGGCTGGCCGGCCAGGCCTGGCTGCTGATCCACGGCGTCCCCTTGCTGCTCGAAACCGTCGGCGCCGGAACCGCGGGACGGCCCGAATCCGGCACCCTGTCGCTGATCCCGCTGGGCCTCACGCTCCTCCCGTTCCTGCTCGCCTGGCGCGCGGGGCGGCGGCTGGCCCGCGCCTCCTACACTGACCAGCTCTGGCAGGCGCTGCTCGGCTCCTGGATGATGTACGGCGCCTTCGGATTCGCCACCGGTTTCGTCTGCCGCACCTCCGAGGTCGGTGTCAGCCTGTGGTACGCCTCCATCGTCCCGTTGATCCCCTTCGCGCTCGGCATGGTGATTGGTGCCCGCCGGGAAGCGGGCTCCTGGAGCCGGCTGATCGGCGTCGACGCCGTCGCCTGGCTCTCGCGCACCAGCCAGCACTCGCGCTGGGCAGGCTCCTACCTTGGCTCCGCCGTCAAGGCCGGCTTCGTGGCCGTGATGGCCAGCCTGGCCATGGCTGCCGCCCTCCTCACCGTGGACCTCATCATCCACTGGAACCTCATCATTGCCGTCTACGAGGCGCTCGACGCCGGCCCGGTGGGCGGCGCGGCGCTCACCATCGCGCAGTTGGGCTACCTGCCCAACCTGGCCGTGTTCGCGCTGGCCTGGACTTCCGGCTCCGGGTTCGCGCTCGGCGTCGGATCGCAGGCCGGGCCGCTGGCCACCGCCGTCGGGCCGCTGCCCTCCATCCCGGTGTTCGCCGCGCTGCCCGCCGGTGCGCTGGAGTACGGCTTCGTGGCCCTCGTGGTTCCTGCGCTCGCCGGGCTCCTGGCGGGCTGGTGGTTCCTGCGCGAAGGCGAAAACCACTTCGACGAATGGCTCTCCATCAAGGTCAAGGCGCGCTGGTTCACGGCCACCGTCTCCACGCTGGTCCTGGGCGCCATGATCGGCGCCGTGGCAGGTCTGCTCGCGGCGGCGCTGGCTTGGTTGGCCCGCGGTTCCGCCGGCATCGGACGGCTCACGGAGATCGGCCCGGACCCCCTGACAACGGCGTTGTTCGTGGCAGCTGAAACGGGCATCGGCGTCGTGATCGGCTACGCGGCCGGGCCGTGGCTGGAACGACGGCAGAAACTGCACGAAGCGGATCTGGAACTGGCCGCCGAAGCCGATTAAACGGCGACGTTCCGGGCCTGGCGGGTGGCCGGCGCTAGCGCAGCTGCGTGGGCAGCGAATTCTCCAGCTGGGTCCGGCACGCCGAGGCAGCCTGCTGGGTCAGGGCATGGCGGGCGCACTGCTGGTAGTCCCGGATCTGGTTGAAGAACACCGCGGAGGCCAGCACCATCAGCACCATGACCGCGGAGACCACCAAACCGGAGATGGTGCCGAACAGCACCAGGCGGGATTCCTTGAGCTTCGCCGCACGCACGAGCAGTACGATGCCGAGCACCAGTGCGGCCGCGGTAAGGATTGCGGTGAGCCAGAGGTAGCTGACGTCCAGCTGGAAGACGAAGAACGCCCCAAGCACCGTGACGATAAACGCGCGGAACAGGTTGTGCGTCCGGAGCAGCGATGCCTGGGCCGCTTCGCTCCGGGGATTCTGTCCCCGCTGGGCTCCGCCGGGGTCCTGGGGGGAATTCATATTTTCCAGCGTACGCGAGTGGCCCCATAAGCTAAGTCAATGCGCATAGTTGTCCTCGTCTCAGGCACCGGCTCCAATCTCCAGGCAGTCATCGACGCCGTCAGGGCCGGCGAGCTGGACGTGGAACTCGCCGCCGTTGGCGCCGACCGGCCCGGAACGTACGGGGTGGAGCGCTCCGCGGCCGCTGGGATCCCGACCTTCGTGGTGGATTTCAAGGCCTACCCGGACCGGGCCGCGTGGAATGCCGCGCTTATCGAAGCCGTTGCCGCCTACCGGCCCGACGTCGTCGTGTCCTCCGGGTTCATGCGGATTGTCAGTGCCGACTTCATCGACGCGTTCGGCGGCAAGTACCTGAACACCCATCCGGCGCTGCTGCCGGCCTTCCCCGGCGCGCACGGCGTCCGCGACGCCCTGGCCTACGGCGTGAAGGTCACCGGGTGCACGGTGCACTGGGCGGACGCGGGCGTCGACACCGGCCCGATCATCGCCCAGGAAGCCGTGAGCGTGGACGACGGCGACACCGAGGACACCCTGCACGAGCGCATCAAGACGGTAGAGCGGCGGTTGCTGGTGTCGACGCTGAAGTCGCTCGCCGCTGCGGAGTAGTCCGGCCGCCCAACGGCCTCAGCTGCGAGTTAGTTGGGGGAGCGGTGGCGGGAAAGCTACTCCAGACGGCGCTGCTTGGTTTCCGGGGCAAAGAACGCCATCCACAGCACCGAGATCAACACCAGGCCGCCGGCCAGGGCGAAGGACGTGGCCAGCCCCAGTTCAGGCCACAGGAACGTGGCGAAGATCAACGGCCCGAACCCGGCGCCGAGCCGGGAGAACGTCGAGGCCCAGCCGAAGCCCGAGCCGCGCAGCTCGGTCGGGTAGAGCTCCGACACGTAGGCGTACAGCACCGGGATCGCCACCTGCACCACGAAGCCGAACACCAGCAGCCAGAACACGGCCGCCGTCGGGATGTCCACGACGACGGCGACAATCACCAGCGTCAGCGCCGACAGCGGGCCGGTGATGGCAAGGATCCACTTGCGGCCCGTCCGCTCCACCAGCAGCGCGGCGACCACCACGCCCAGCAGGCCGACGGCGGCCATCGACGCCGTCGTCAGGAACGCCTTGTACTCCTCGAAGCCGGCGCCGATCAGGATCCGGGGCATCCAGGTCAACGACAGGTAATAGACCAGCAGGATGCTGAAGAACAAAGCCCAGGCCGCCGTCGTAATCTTCCAATTGAACTGCCAGAGCGCGCGCAACTGGGTCCAGGCGCTGCCGGCGGAAAGCCGGGGCGCGTCCTGGGGTTCGGGCAGGCTGTAGACCCGGGCCTCGGCGCCGGTGGCCGCGACCAGGTCGTCGATCACCCTGGCGGCTTCCTCGCGGCGGCCCTTGCGGATCAGGAACAGCGGCGACTCCGGGACGCTGCGCCGGATCCAGAACACCAGCAGCGCGGGCAGCACCATGATCAGCATGGTCAGCCGCCAGTCGGCGAAGGCGGCGATCAGCCCGGCCGAGACGAACCCGCACAGCGCCGCACCGATCGGCCACCAGCCATCCATCGCGGTGAGGACCCGGCCGCGCTGCTTGCGGGGCGTGAACTCGCCCACCAGTGCGTAGTCCACCGGGATGCAACCGCCCAGGCCGAAGCCCGCCATGAACCGGAACGCCACGAACCAGAGGAAGTCGGGGGAGAACGCGCCCAGCACCGTGAACACCGAGAAGATCAACAAGGTGGCGGTGAAAGCCTTCTTGCGCCCGATCGTGTCCGCGATGGTGCCCCAGACAAAGGCGCCCACGGCCATACCGATCAGGTTGGAGGTGCCGATCCAGGCCGCGTCGCCAGCGGTCAGGGACCAGTGCTTTGACAGCAACGGAATGAGGATCCCGTTCAGCGTGACGTCCCAGGCATCGAACATGAAGCCCAGGCCGCCGATCAGGAAAATCCGGCCCTGGACCTTCCACCGCCACGGCAGTTCCTGGACCACCTGTTCGCCGCTGGGCACAGTGGTGTAAGTATTCATCTCGCCTCCTGGGAAAACTCTACGTCCCGGCGCGCGCCAGCGGTGAAGCTTCACACTCGGGCGCGCTGGCTCCCGGCGGGGATGCAGAGAGCCATGACGCGATAAACTGGCCGCATCCCCACCACCCGCGGCCGCGCCGCGATATAAGACGGAGACTTTTGTGAGCTTTACGCAGCTTGAGCGTGTATCCATCGACCGTGTTCCCATCCGCCGGGCCCTCATCTCGGTCTACGACAAGACCGGTCTGGAGGAGCTCGCCAAGGGCCTGCACGAAGCCGGCGTCAAGATCGTCTCCACCGGTTCCACCGCCAAGAAGATCGCCGCCGCCGGAATCCCGGTGCAGGAAGTCGAAGAAGTCACCGGCTCCCCGGAAATGCTGGACGGCCGCGTCAAGACCCTGCACCCGCGCGTGCACGGCGGCATCCTCGCCGACCGCCGCGTCCCGGCGCACATGAAGACGCTCGAGGACATGTCGATCGAGCCGTTCGACCTCGTCGTCGTGAACCTCTACCCCTTCGTGGAGACCGTAAAGTCCGGCGCCGCGCAGGACGACGTCGTCGAGCAGATCGACATCGGCGGCCCCGCGATGGTGCGGTCGGCCGCGAAGAACCACGCCGCCGTCGCGATCGTGGTGGACCCGGCCTCCTACGGTTCCGTCGTGGAGGCGGCCTCCTCGGGCGGCTTCGACCTGAAGACCCGACGCCGGCTCGCCGCCAAGGCGTTCGCGCACACCGCGTCCTACGACACCGCCGTGGCCACCTGGACCGCCAGCCAGTTCCTGGATGAAGACGGCGACGGCGTGATCGACTGGCCCGCCTACGCCGGCCTGGCCCTGGAACGCTCCGAGGTCCTCCGCTACGGCGAAAACCCGCACCAGCAGGCCGCGCTGTATGTGGACAAGGCTGCCCCGGCAGGTATCGCCCAGGCCGACCAGCTGCACGGCAAGGCGATGAGCTACAACAACTTCGTCGACGCCGACGCCGCCCTGCGCGCCGCGTTCGACTTTGCCGAGCCCGCCGTTGCGATCATCAAGCACGCCAACCCCTGCGGCGTTGCCGTGGGTTCCGCCGCCGCGGCGGACCCGATCGCCGACGCCCACGCCAAGGCCCACGCCTGCGATCCGGTGTCAGCGTTCGGCGGCGTGATCGCGGCCAACCGCACCGTCACCGCCGGCATGGCCCGGACCGTGGCCGGGATCTTCACCGAGGTCGTCATCGCGCCGGGCTTTGAGGACGAGGCCGTGGAGATCCTTGTCAAGAAGAAGAACATCCGCCTCCTGACCCTGCCCGAGGGCTACGGCCGCTACCCGACCGAGTTCCGCCAGGTCTCCGGCGGCATGCTGGTCCAGGCCACGGACAAGGTCGACGCCGAGGGCGACGACCCGGCCAACTGGACGCTCGCTGCGGGAGAGGCCGCCGACGCCGCCACCCTGGCCGACCTTGCCTTCGCCTGGACGGCCTGCCGTGCGGCCAAGTCCAACGCGATCCTGCTCGCCGCCGACGGTGCCGCAGTCGGGATCGGCATGGGCCAGGTCAACCGGCTCGACTCCTGCCGTCTCGCCGTCGAGCGGGCCAACACCCTGGGTGTCACGGTGGAGTCCGATGTGGAAGGTGCCGGCGGGGCATCTAACACCGATGCCGCCGGCGCTCCGGAACGGGCCCGCGGCGCCGTCGCAGCCTCGGACGCGTTCTTCCCGTTCGCTGACGGCCTGCAGATCCTGATCGACGCCGGCGTCCGCGCCGTCGTGCAGCCCGGCGGATCCGTCCGCGACGAGGAAGTCATCGCCGCAGCCAACGCCGCCGGCATCACGATGTACTTCACCGGAGCTCGGCACTTCTTCCACTAGGGGACATGCTCAACCGCTGCCACCAAGAATGGACATGCCCTTCCTTTCCGGGAGGGCATGTCCATTTTTGTGCTGTCTTTGGTGTGCTTCGGGGTCCAGGGAGCTGAGGCGGCGGGACATGCTCATCCTGCGCGCCAAGGAGCGGGCATATGGGGATTATGTCCACTGGCCGGCGCGTGCGGCGGGCATGTCCACTCGGAGCGCCAAGGAGCATCGCCGACGGGCATGTCCATCCTTCGCAGTTCGGACCGGGCATGACCTCCAGGCCTGACGGACATGCCCATCCTTGGAACCCACGAATGGACATATGGGGGTTATGTCCGGCGGGTGGTCTGAGCGATGGGCATGTCCCTCGGGTGGTCTGAGCGATGGGCATGTCCGGTGGGGGCCAGGCTCAGGAACCAGCACACAGCAACGCGGGGTCACTTGCCGCCCTGTCGAGGGGGAGGGTGGCAAGTGACCCCGCGTTGCCCTATTCCTTTCCTAGGGTGTGGGCGTATTGGGGGTGGGGTTCTTAGGCGGCTGCGGCGGTGCTGTAGGCCTGCTGGATCACCGAGCCCCAGTACGGGCCGTACATCACGGTGGAGCGGCTGCCGTAGCCGTAGCTGTTGATGGAGTTCTGGTAGCCGGAGGAGCTGGTACCGATGAACCAGGGGCCGCCGGACGATCCACCGGTCATGTCGCAAGGGATGCCCTGGGCGTTGAACTGGGGATTGTTGGGATCATCGGAGGCCGGGCCGGTGCAGCTCTTCAACGACTGGCCGTCGAAGGGCGCCGCGGCCGGGTAGCCGTAGGACTTGTAGGTGAGGCCGCGCGCTGCGTTGAACTGGACGCCGGAGGCGCCGACGACGTCGGACAGGTTCTGTCCGTTCAGCGGGGACACGACGGCGAATCCGGTGTCGTACTGCATGTCGCCGGCCGAGCTCCACTGGGTCGTGGTGTAGAGGGCCTTGGCAGCCCACTTGCCGTACGGGGCGGCGCCGTTGAGGTAAGCGGGGACGAAGACGAAGTTGGTGGCGAAGGCCCCCGGACCCTCGTTGACGCAGTGTCCGGCGGTGGAGACGGTGCTCTTGTTGGTGGAGGTTACCGAGTTGCCGGAGCAGACGTAGTTGCTGCCGCCCATCGTGAAGAACACTTTGCCGATGTTGGAGATCGGCGACTCGTCGGCGTGCAGGGTGGTCTTGCCCTTGGCGGCCTTGCCGGAGATCTGCGTGCTGGCACCCTTCTCCACGGTGGCGGCGGAGGACTTGTTCCCGCGGGCCAGAGCCTTGTCCGCCAGCACGTCGCCCGGAATGGCCGACTTCATCCGCTCGGGCGTCCAGTAGTCGGCGGCCCGCGAGCCGTCGACGGACTGGCTGGCCACTTGGGGAGCCTTCTTGTCCTGTGCCGCAACGGTCGAGGCGGTGGCGCCGCCGGCCGCGCAGATGGCCAGGAGCGCCGCGGCGGAGAGGCTGAGCAGGCTGGTGGCCAGAGTCTTGGGTGTTCTCATGGGTGTCCTAACCGGGAGGAATGCGGGGCGGCCTGCGGGTGCGGGCCGCTGTGATGGGTTAGAAACTACGTCAACTTGACGAACATGTAAAGAACTTTGTCAACAACTGTCACAGCAGATTCGCGCAGGGTTAGGCCGGCTGCACGAGTCACGGGGGCGCCGGAGCCCGTCCCGGATAGGCGCCAATGGGGCCACCTCGGGTAAGTTAGAGCCGTTGAGATAACACAAGATTTCCGGATATCCGCAGACTTTCAGGGAGACGCCCGAGCAATGGCCAAGATTATCTATACCCACACCGACGAAGCGCCGATGCTGGCCACCTATTCGTTCTTGCCGATTGTCGAGGCATTCGCGTCGACGGCCGGTGTGGAAGTGGAGACCCGCGACATTTCGCTAGCCGGCCGCATCATCGCCGTCTTCGGCGACTACCTCACCGAAGAGCAGCGCGTCAGCGACGCCCTGGCTGAACTGGGCGCGCTCGCCAAAAAGCCCGAGGCCAACATCATCAAGCTGCCCAACATCAGCGCCTCCGTGCCGCAGCTGAAGGCCGCCATCGCCGAGCTCCAGGGCCAGGGCTACGCCCTGCCGGACTACCCGGACAACCCGGCCTCGGACGAGGAGACGGACATCCGCTCCCGCTACGACAAGATCAAGGGCTCCGCCGTGAACCCGGTCCTGCGCGAAGGCAACTCCGACCGCCGCGCGCCGCTCTCGGTCAAGAACTACGCCCGGAAGAACCCGCACAGCATGGGCGCCTGGACCCCGGAGTCCAAGACCAACGTCGCCCACATGGATGCCGACGACTTCCGCTCTAACGAGAAGTCCGTGGTCATTGAGGCGGATACCAACCTCAAGGTCCAGCTGGTCAAGGAAGACGGCACGGTCAAGGTCCTGAAGCGGGCGTTCCCCGTGCTGGCCGGCGAAGTCATCGACGGCACCGTGATGCGCGCCGCCGCCCTGGACACCTTCCTCGCCGCCCAGGTTGCCCGGGCCAAGGAAGAAGGCGTGCTCTTCTCCGCACACCTGAAGGCCACCATGATGAAGGTCTCCGACCCGATCATCTTCGGCCACGTCGTCAAGGCCTACTTCTCGGACCTCTTTGCCACCTACGGCGATCAGATCGCCGCGGCCGGCCTGAGCCCCAACAATGGCCTCGCCTCCATCCTCAACGGCCTCGAGGACCTCCCGGAAGAGATCCGCGGCGACGTCGAAGCCGCGATCCAGAAGGGCCTTAACGACGGCCCCGAGCTGGCGATGGTCGACTCGGACAAGGGCATCACCAACCTGCACGTTCCCTCCGACGTCATCGTCGATGCCTCGATGCCGGCGATGATCCGCAGCTCCGGCCACATGTGGGGCCGCGATGGCCAGGAGGCCGACACCCTCGCCGTCCTCCCGGACAGCAGCTACGCCGGGATCTACCAGGTCGTCATCGACGACTGCCGCGCCAACGGCGCCTTCGACCCGACCACCATGGGTACGGTCCCGAACGTCGGGCTGATGGCCCAGGCCGCCGAGGAATACGGCAGCCACGACAAGACCTTCGAGATCCAGGCCGCCGGCACCGTCCAGGTGGTCGACGACGCCGGCACCGTCCTGATCGAACACCAGGTTGCCCCCGGTGACATCTGGCGCGCCTGCCAGACCAAGGACGTGCCGATCCGCGACTGGGTCAAGCTCGCCGTCACCCGCGCCCGCGCCTCCGCCACCCCGGCCGTGTTCTGGCTGGACAAGGGCCGCGCGCACGACGCCCGGATGATCGCCAAGGTCGAGGAATACCTCAAGGACCACGACACCGAGGGCCTGCAGCTCGAAATCATGTCCCCGGACGAGGCCACGGCCTTCACCCTGGCCCGACTGCGCAAGGGCGAGGACACGATCTCGGTCACCGGCAACGTGCTCCGCGACTACCTCACGGACCTGTTCCCGATCCTTGAGCTCGGCACCAGCGCCAAGATGCTCTCGATCGTTCCGCTGATCAACGGCGGCGGCCTGTTCGAGACCGGCGCCGGCGGCTCGGCCCCGAAGCACGTCCAGCAGCTGCTCAAGGAAAACCACCTGCGCTGGGACAGCCTGGGCGAGTTCCTGGCCCTCGCCGTGAGCTTCGAGCACCTGGCAACCTCCACGGGCAACGCCCGCGCGCAGGTCCTCGCGGACACCCTGGACCGCGCCACCGGCACGTTCCTGCTGGAGAACAAGTCCCCGAAGCGCAAGGCCGGCGAGCTGGACAACCGCGGCAGCCACTTCTACCTGGCCAAGTTCTGGGCCGACGAGCTGGCACGCCAGAGCGACGACACCGAGCTGGCCGCGGCCTTCGCCGCCGTCTCGGACGCCCTGGCCGCCAACGAGGAAACCATCGTTGGCGAACTGCTTTCGGTCCAGGGATCCCCGGTGGACATCGGCGGCTACTACCGTCCGGACGAAGCCAAGGTCTCCGCCGTGATGCGGCCCTCGGCCAAGTTCAGCGAAGTGCTGTCCCTGCTGGGCTAGCCCGCACAACGCGAACGGCGCACCGGGAGCTCCCGGTGCGCCGTTCGGCGTTTAAGCACCGGCCGGTCCCTGTCCGGCCGACGACGGCGGTGCGTCCCGCCGTCGTCGGACCGTGGCGGCCGGCGAGTGCCTAGCGGTCGGAGATCCTCCGGTCGCCGCCGGCCTCGCTGGCCGGTTCGGTTGCCAGATCCGGGTCCGCGTCCAGCGGCGCTCCGGTCCCCAGCACGTCGTACTCCGGGTCGGTCACCGGCGTCAGCCCGCCCGCTTCCCCGCTGTTGACCCGTTCGCGCCACGCGCCGGTCTCAAAGTCGCGGCCCTCAATGAACTTCTTGAACCGCTGCAGATCCGCCCCCACCTGCCGGGAGTCCAGCCCGACCGCAGCGCCGATTTTCTCGGTTGCAGTGCCGGGCTCCCAACTGAGTTCGACGTCGACCCGGGTCTCCGCCGGTCCCAGCTCCGCGAAGCGCACGGTGCCGGCGTTTCGGGGGCTGTCCAGGCTTTCCCAGGACACCTGCCGGTCGGGGTCCTGGCTGGTGATCCTGGCGTCGTAGTCGCGCTTCACCCCGCCGATGCTGGTCTGGAAGTGGACGGTGGTGTCATCGAGCTGCTGGACGGCGTCGACGCCGCTCATAAACTGCGGGAAGTCTTCGAACTGGGTCCACTGGTTGTAGGCCTGGCTCAGGGGGACGTTGACGGCGATGGATTCCTGGACTGTTGCCATGCTTGCTTTCACTCCTTCGGCTGGCAGGCTGCGGCCTGCGCGTCGTTGCAAGGGACGGATACAAGGTTGGTACAAGTGCTCGGACAGCGGTTGGGTCAGTCAGGCCGTTTCCGGCCTGACTGACCAAGCTAGCCGGATCCGGCTAATTGTGAAAGTCCGCGCGCCGTCAGTGGCCGCCCTTGCCCTTGCCCTTGGGCTTGCTCTTCACTACGGGGACAGGCGCCACGGGAGCCGGCGCCGCCGCTGCCTTGGCCGCGGCGGCCGCCTTCGCGGCTGCTGCTGCCGCCGCTGCCTTGGCTGCCGCCGCAGCCTTATCGGCTGCTGCCTTCTTGGCCGCCGCCGCATCCCGGGCGGCTTTGTCGGCCGCCGCCTGCTTGGCCGTGAGGTCGGCGCGCACGGCATCGATGGCCGCCTTGATGCTTTGGTGGCGTTTGAAGGACACTTGTCCGTCCGCTGCCGCCGCGTCGAGCCTGGCCGTCAGTTCGTCCAGCAGTTTCAATGCGCCGGCGGAGTCGTTGGTGGCTGCGGCCTCGGTCACTGCCAGGACCTGGGACTGGAGCTGACGTGCAGCCGTGCCGTCCAGCTCGGGAGGAGCGCCGCATCCGGTGAGCGACCCTGCGATCAGGGCAGCGGTGAGCAGCGGACCGGCTATGGCCAGGTTCCACCGCGGTTTGCCAGTGGCATTCATGGTTGCACGCTCTTCTGCAGTTGCTTCAGGTGCTCGCCCAAATCGCCGGAGACGGCCGGATAGGGCACGACGGCGGGCGGCTGGGGGACAGTGAGGGAGACGGCGACGGCGGCTGCCGCTAGGAGCGCCACCAAGGCGAGGACGACGGCGATCCTCGTGCGGAGTCGGGCCTGCCGGAAGCGTGCGAGCGGGCGGGCCAGCACGCCTGCGCGGCGCGCCGGGGCGTCGTCCGGGGTCAGTGCGTGGTGCCGGCGGGTTCCGGGCCTGATGCCCGGGGCCTGGCCGGCCGAGCCCGCCGCTGTGTTTTGGACAGGGTCCTGAGCTGTGTCCTGGACAAAGCCCCGAACTCCCGTCGCCGAGCGCGGCGGCCTGGCGGGCGGTGCGGGCAGTACCCTGGTCCGTTCTTCGGCTAGCAGGCCCGGCAAGGAGTCGGGGGAGACCAGGGCCTGGCGCAACGCAGCCTCCAGGTCGGCCGCCGCGGGCCGGTCCAGGGGGTCCAGTGCGGTCATGGCCCGGATCAGCTGGGCCCACTCGGCCGGCACCGCGTCAGGAATAACGGGGGCGCGGTGCAACCGGGCCACTGCCGACTCGACGGCGCTTCCCGGGTACTCCACGGAGCCCTTGATGCACTCCAGCAGGACCAGTCCCAGCGAGTAGATGTCGCTGGCCGGGCCCATGTCGGCGCCGCGGGCTTGCTCCGGACTCAGGTAGGCGGCCGTTCCCACCATCGTTCCGGTGGCGGTGAGCCTGGTCCCGTCGACGATCCTGGCAATGCCAAAATCGGTCAGCTTTGGCCGCAGCGGTTCTCCGGGTCGGACCTGCACCAGCAGGACGTTGGCCGGCTTGATGTCGCGGTGGATGATTCCGAGGGAGTGGACGTAGGCGAGGGCATCCGCGAGTCCCGCGCCGATCACGGCAAGCTCGTCGAAAGGGACCGCGCTGTGCCGGATCCGGCTCCGGAGGTCCTGGCCCTCCACCAGTTCCATGGTCAGGAAGGGCCTGGGCTCGTCCGGGATCCGGGTGTCTGTGCCAGCGTCGAAGAGCGTTACGAGGCTCGGATGGTTCAGTGTGGCCAGGAGTTCGATCTCGGCCTGCTGGCGCTTGAGCTCATCGGCCTCCGCGGATTGCGGGGCGAAGAGCTTGAGCGCGACGTCCCGGCCCAGGTTCTGGTCCCGGGCAGAGTACACGGACGCCATGCCGCCCCGGCCGATCACTTCGCCCAGACGGTAGCGGCCGCTCAGGATCTCGGTCGTGACCTCACTGGGTAAAGCGTCCACGATGTTCCCCGTCTTTCGTCCTGGCGCCGCGGTGGCGTCCCTAAAGAATAATACGGGTGCGGGTATCGGGTTCCGGCACGGGCCGCATCGTTCAGCTGTCGTCTGTGGTGGCGGTTTCACCTTTCTCGCGAAGGGAGGGGGTGCCGCCGGAGCCTGCGAGGCCGTTGAATCCCCCAGCGGACCCAACGACTTCGCTCCGGCGGCAATAGACCTGGACGGGAGCGGCCACGCGTTACGGTGGCCGTCCCGCGGGCGGAGCTTGCGCCGGCGTCGGGCGCAGCAGCCGGCGTGGGCATTGCCGCAGGGATGCGCGATGGGTGGGGGCCGGACCGGACGCGAGGAGCGCTGAGACGGCGCGCCTAGGCGAAGCGTTGGTGCCGGGTATCCGGTCGCGGACGGTGGTGTCCATGGGGAAATCTCCTGAATGACTGGTGGCGGGCGTGCGTGGCAGCCCGAAGGACCGTGCTCTGCGCAGGAAAGTGGCAGAGGACGGCCCTACTAGTCAGGAGAAGATCCGGGATCGGCGGCGACAGCAGGATGGACGTGCTGTAGCGGGCCGCTGATGGGGTCGGTGCCCATTGGTGGGATGAGGAAGAACGCGCTTGGCGTCCACGCAGCAGCGCCGGAAGGCCCGCTGGACGTGGAACCGCTGCCGGACCCCGACCCTGGGGTCGGCGGGAGCGCAGCGGGGGCAGGCAGCCCGGTGTCGCCGCCACGGGGCCGGGGCGCGTCATTGCCGCCCGTGGGCGCCGCGGGGGCACCGTCTCCGGTCGACCGGGGGCTCGCAGGAGTTCGGTTTCCTGCCGCCAAGGCACCCGGCAGGCTGCCGCGGGCCGGGACGTCCGGCAGGGTCAGGGAGGGAACGTAGCCGTAGCCCGCCGCAGGGTAAACGGCCTGAAGGCCGCGCGGCCGGTCCACAGCCGCCGGGCTTTGCTTCAGCAAAGGATCAGCGCTTGCCGGGGTAACTGCGGCGGTCTTTCGTGGCGGGACAAGCGGTGCAGGGCCGGCCCCGACCTGGCCCGGGACGACCACGGGGACGACTACCGGCACCGGTACCACCGCAGGCGGGGTGGCCGGGGGTACCGTGCCGGGGACGGATCCGCTCACTGGGGGCGCTGGCTCGGGAGCGGACGGGACAGCCGGGAGGTCTCCGGCGCCGGTGTCGGGAGCGGTGACCGGAACAGCCGGGTCCGTAACGGGTGCCGGATCACTGGAAGGGGCGGGCGCAGGCTCTCCGGGCGGGACCGGGGCGGGAGCCGGGGTGGGCTCGGCCGGGGGACTGGCGACCGGCTCACTGACCGGTGGGACGGGGGCCGGAGTCTCGGTAACCTGGGAGGCCGGTTCGGGCTGGGCAACAGGCAACACCGGTTGCGGGACGACAGGAGGTGCGTCGGACTCCGCAAGCGGCACAACGGGTTGCACGACGGCGGGCGCCGCGACAACTGGCGCCGGGACAGCCGGCACAGGTACAGCCGGAGGCGAAACCGGCGCCGAAACCGGAGCCGGGGTGACGGCAGGCGCAGTCGGGGCCGGAGCCGACGGTGCCGGGCTTACGGGTGCTATCGGGTCATCGGCCTTCGGGAATTGGATCATGGTCACGACGGCCGAACCGGGGGCGGGTGGAACTGCGCTGGAGACCTTGAGTTCGTCGGCGTTGGCCGAGGCGGCGGAGAGCGCCAGCCAGGACAGTCCGGCTCCCAAGGCCAGCAGCCCCCGTCGCAGGAAGCGGCGCGCACGGGGACGGCTGGCTGCAGATTCCATGCGCAACACACCTCCCCGAAATCCATCGACGATTGGCCTACAGAGTAAGTCCGGGGGCCGGGGCGAGTCCATAGCCCACGGCAAACTTGGGCCCACAAAGCCCGGAAATTCCGGGTCAGCGCACGTCGTTCGGGTAGCTCACTCCCAGCTGGGCGCGGACGCCGTCGAACAGCCGCATGGTGTTGAGGGAGTCCTCCAAGGGCATCACCGGACTCTCGGTGAGGCCCTGCTGGATGCATCGGGTGACCTCGCGGAGTTCGTAGCTGTAGCCGCGCCCCACAACGCTGAACTGTTCGGTGCGCGGCTCCTCGAAGCCGACCCGCACGACGAGTTCCGTGGGGTTGTTGACCGAGCCCAGGCTCTGCAGGAACCCCTGGCTCCCGGCCACCGTGGCGGCGCGCGGCCCATGGGCCAGAAGCGAGGAGGTCAGCTGCGCCTGCGCCCCGTGGTGATAGCCCAGGGTCAGCGCGTTTTGGGCGTCCACGCCGTCGTCATTGATCCAGCCGGTGGCACTGACCGTCTGCGGGAAACCCAGCGTGCCCAGCGCCCACAGCAGCGGATAGATGGTGATGTCCAGCAGGGCTCCGCCGCCGTCCCTCGGAGCCCACAGCCGGGAGGTGGGGGAGTAGGGGGCCGGGAAGCCCAGGTCCGCGCCGACCCACTTGACCTCACCGATCTCACCCGAAGCAGCGATCTCGAAGGCCCGCTGCATGCTGGGCAGGAACCGGCTCCACATTGCTTCCATCAGGAACAGGCCCTTGTCCCGCGCCAGCTCCACGAGCTCGGCCGCCTCCCGGGCGTTCACGGTAAGGGCCTTCTCGCACAGCACATGCTTGCCGGCCCGCAGGGCCGCCAATGCGATTTCGTGGTGGTGGGCGTGCGGCGTGGCGACATAGACGACGTCGACGGCGTCATTGGCCAGCAGCCGGTCGTAGCCGGCCACGCCGTCGTGGTCCCCGTAAGCCCGGGCAAATCCATAGTCAGCCGCGAACGCATCGGCCGCTGCCTGGCTGCGCGAGCTCACCGCGTAGAGCTCCGCGTCCGGGAGGAGTTCGAGGTCCCGGGTGACGGCGGCGGCGATCCCGCCGGTGGCGACCACACCCCACCGCAGCCGGGCGCCGGTGGCCGTCCGCGGGTCCTGGTCGGGTTGGTTGGACAGCCACGGCTTCGCGATAGGGGCAGACATGCTGCCATCTTCTCACCCGGTTGCGGGAGGGGCGGGTCTTTGGCGGCGCGAGCTGCGGGAGGGGCGCGGTTTTGGGGTACAAAAAGGCCCCGGCCCTCCCGCGGTGAACTGGTCACTGCGGGAGAGCCGGGGCCCGGTTTTAGAGCGTCAGACTACTTGGTGATCGGTCCGAGTACCGGATCGTCGACGTAAGCGGTCTTAACGTTTTCCTTGGTCACGATGACCGGCTCCAGCAGGTATGCCGGGACGGTCTTGACCTTGTTGTTGTAGGACTTGTCATCGTTGATCTCAGGCGTCTTGCCGGCCTGGATGTCCTTGACCATGGTGATCGCGTGCTCGACGAGCTTGCGGGTGTCCTTGTTGATGGTGGAGTACTGCTCACCGGCCATGATGGACTTCACGGACTCAACTTCGGAGTCCTGCCCGGTGACGACCGGCAACGGCTTGCCTGCGGCCTTGACCGAGGTCAGGATGGCGCGGGCCAGCGTGTCGTTCGGGGACAGCACGCCGTCCACGGAGGCGCTGCCGTAGGTGCCGGCGAGCAGGGTGTCCATACGGCGCTGGGCGTTCTCAGCCTTCCAGCCCTGGGTAACGGCCTGTTCGAAGGTCTTCTGGCCCGACTTGACCACGAGGGTGCCGTCGTCGATCTTCGGCTGGAGCACCTTCATGGCGCCGTCGAAGAAGACCTTCGCGTTGGCGTCATCGGGGGATCCGGCGAACAGTTCGATGTTGTACGGGCCCGAGGGCTTCTTGGCCTTCATGCCGTCCAGCAGGGCCTGGCCCTGCAGCTCGCCAACCTTGAAGTTGTCGTATGCCACGTAGTAGTCCACGTTGGGGGTGTTCAGGAGCAGACGGTCGTACGCGATGATCGTGGCGCCGGCGTCCTTGGCCTGCTTGAGCTGGGTACCCAGCTGGGCGCCGTCGATGGCACCCACGATGATGACCTTGGCACCCTTGGTGACCATGGCGCTGATCTGGTTCTGCTGTTCCGAGACGCCGCCGTTGGCGAACTGCACATCTGCCTTGAAACCGGCACCCTTGAGGCCGTCGTTGAACAGCTTCTCCGCCAGCACCCAGTTTTCACTGGTCTTCTGGGGGAGTGCGACGCCGATCGAGGAGTCCTTGGGGAACGCCTCGGCGCCGCTGCTCGCGCCACCGGACGTTCCGCTGTCGGAACGGCCGCAGGCTGTCAGCGCCAGTGCCGCAATAGCAGCGATCGCTGCTGCCTTTCCTGCTTTACCAATCATTTGCATTGCTTGGTTCACTTTCTATAGATGGTGTTCGGAGAATCAGGGGTATCGGGGCCAAGAAACCGGTCAGGCTTCCTTGGCAATGACCTCTTTGGTGGAGGTGGTTTCGTCGGGCTTGATCTCGTTGCCGCGGCCGAAGTTCTTCATCATCATGCCGATGATCGACCGCTTGCCCTGGGACTTGTTGTAGACGTCGAAGGCGACGGCGATCAGGAGCACCAGGCCCTTGATGATCTGGGTGAGGTCGGCGCCGACGCCGAGCAGCTGCAGGCCGTTGTTCAGTACGGCCATCACGAGGCCACCGACGATCGAGCCGATCACGGTGCCGACGCCGCCGGTGACCGCGGCGCCGCCGATGAAGACGGCGGCGATCGCGTCAAGTTCCCAGCCGACGCCGTCGAACGGGCCGGAGGCGGTGGAGCGGCCGACGAAGATCATGCCGGCGAGGCCGGCCAGGATGGACATGTTCATCATGACCAGGAAGTTGATCTTCTTGGACTGCACGCCGGACAGCTCGGCCGCGTGCCGGTTGCCGCCGACGGCGTAGACGTGGCGGCCCACGATGGTCTTGGAGGAGATGAAGCCGTAGACCAGGACCAGTACGGCGAGGATCAGGCCAGGGATCGGGAACGAGGTGCCCGGACGGCCGGTCGCGAACAGGTACGTGGCGTAGAGGATGGCGCCGCAGATCAGGACGAGCTTGGTGACGGTCACCCAGGCTTCGGGAACCTCGGCGCCCAGGGCCTTGGCCTTCCGGCGGGAGCGGATCTCGCTGACGATGACGAATGCCACACCGGCCAGCCCCAGCAGCAGGGTCAGGTTGTTGTAGCCGGTGACCGGCCCGAATTCAGGCAGGTAGCCGGAACCGATGTACTGGAAGTCGGCGGGGACCGGGATGGTGTTGGACTTGCCAACGAACTGGTTGAAGCCGCGGAAGAGCAGCATGCCGGCCAGGGTGACGATGAAGGCCGGGATGCCGACATAGGCGGTCCAGAAGCCCTGCCAGGCGCCGATCAGGACGCCGAGCAGCAGGCCGAACAGGATGCCGAGGTACCACGGGATGCCCCAGTCCTGAATCATCAGGGCGACGCTGACACCAACGAATGCCGCGACCGACCCTACGGAGAGGTCGATGTGGCCGGCGATGATCACCAGCACCATGCCGATCGCCAGGATCAGGATGTAGGAGTTGCCGTTGAAGAGGTTGATCACGTTGCCCGGGGTGAGGGTGTTGCCCCCGGTGGCGATCTGGAAGAAGACGATCAGTGCAACCAGGGCGAAGATCATGCCGAATTGGCGGGTATTGCCGCCAAAGAGCTTCTTGAGCGCGTTCATTTTGTCAGTCCTTGTTGTCCGGAATGTTCTGGATGGTCCAGAGGGTCAGGCAGTCTTGCGGGCGGAAGTCATGAGTTTCATGAGGCTTTCCTGGCTGGCTTCCTCTTTGTTCAGCACGCCGGTGATGGCGCCTTCGAAGATGGTGTAGATGCGGTCGGAGAGCCCCAACAGTTCAGGAAGCTCCGAGGAGATCACGATGACGCCCTTGCCCTGGTTGGCCAGTTGCTGGATGATCCCGTAAATCTCGTACTTGGCGCCGACGTCGATCCCTCGGGTCGGCTCGTCCAGGATCAGCAGGTCCGGGTCGGTGAACATCCACTTCGCCAGCACCACCTTCTGCTGGTTGCCGCCGGACAACTTGGCGACGCCTTCCTCCACGGACGGCGTCTTGGTGCGCAGCGACTTGCGGTACTGCTCGGCGACGGTGAATTCCTTGTCGGCGTCGACGACGTTGTGCTTGCTGATCTTCTTCAGCGCCGCCGAAACCGTGGTGGCCTTGATGTCGTCCAGCAGGTTCAGCCCGAGGGACTTGCGGTCCTCCGTGACGTAGCCGAGGCCCGCGTCGATCGCCTGCTTGACGGTCTTGAGGTGCAGTTCCTTGCCATCCTTGTAGACCTGGCCGGAGATGAAGCGGCCGTAGGAGCGGCCGAAGAGGGAGCGGGCGAGTTCGGTGCGCCCGGCGCCCATCAGGCCGGCGAAGCCGACGATCTCGCCGCGGCGCACGAAGAAGTTGGAGTTCTTGCAGACCAGGCGGTCCTGGATCTGCGGGTGCCCCACGTTCCAGTTCTTGACCTCGAAGAACGTCTCGCCGATCTTGGGTTCGTGCTCCGGGAACCGGGATTCCAGGGTCCGGCCCACCATGCCCTTGATGATGCGGTCCTCGTCGACGCCGTCAGCCTTGACGTCGAGGGTCTCGATCGACTTGCCGTCGCGGATGATCGTGATGGAGTCGGCGATCTGCTCGATCTCGTTGAGCTTGTGCGAAATGATGATCGAGGTGATGCCCCGGCCCTTCAGGCCCAGGATCAGATCCAGCAGGTGCTGGGAGTCCGATTCGTTCAGGGCCGCGGTGGGCTCGTCGAGGATGAGGAGCTTGACCTTCTTGTTCAGCGCCTTGGCGATCTCGACCAGCTGCTGCTTGCCGACGCCGATTTCCTTGACCGGGGTGTCCGGGTCCTCGCGGAGCCCGACCCGGGCGAGCAGTTCGGTGGAGCGGATCCGTGCCTCGGCCCAGTCGATCACCCCGCGCCTGGTCGGCTCGTTGCCCAGGAAGATGTTCTCCATGATGGACAGCTCCGGGATGAGGGCCAGTTCCTGGTGGATGATCACGATGCCGGCGTGCTCGCTGGCCCGGATGTCCTTGAACTGCTGGACTTCGCTCTGGTAGACGATGTCGCCGGTGTAGCTGCCGTAGGGGTAAACGCCCGAGAGCACCTTCATGAGGGTGGATTTTCCGGCGCCGTTTTCGCCGCAGATGGCGTGGATTTCGCCGGCCTTCACCCGCAGGTTCACCTCGGCCAATGCTTTAACGCCGGGGAACTCTTTGGTGATGGAGCGCATCTCGAGAATTATCGGATCGCTGTGCGTGTTGAGGGACGTCATCTGCCCTTACGCCTCCAATGCATGACTTCGTTGTCCGCCCCTGCAAACCGCAGGGCCGTCTGATGGAAAAGTAAACTGGATCACGCCGTTGTCGTCAAGTCTTTAACGCAACGGGTGGGTAACGGCTGCTTTAGTTTCGCCGTATTCCGGCATGTTGGAAGACCAGCGCGGTGGCGCCAAGGGCCTCGGCACGGTCGCCAAGCGAGGACATCGTCAGGGTGGTGGTTTCACCGATGACGGGGACCGCGTGGCGCACCAGGCCGCGCCGGATCGGGTCCAGCAGCAGTTCGCCGAGTCCCGCCAGCGGGCCTCCCACCACGATCACCTCCGGGTTGATGAGGTTCGCGACGTTGCCCAGCGCGCGGCCGACGGCGAGCCCGGCGTCGTCCACCACCCGGAGCGTTGCCGAGTCCCGGGCGCGTGCCTTGCGCACGATGTCCTCCGGGGTCAGCGGTGCGTCCTCGCCCCGGCCCAGCAGCTCGATCATGGTGGTGGTGGAGGCGATGGTTTCCAGGCAGCCGCGGTTCCCGCAGCGGCAGACGAGGCCGTGCTCGTGGATGGTGGCATGGCCGATTTCGCCGGTGATCCCGACGTTCCCGTAGTACGGCATTCCGTTCAGGATCAGCCCGGCGCCGATGCCCGAGCCGATCTTCAGGAAGAGCAGGTTGCTGATGCCGGTGTGCGGGCCCCACGTCACCTCGGAGAGCGCGCCCAGATTCGCGTCGTTGTCGACGAATACCGGCAGATCCAGCGCTTCCTCAAGGCGTTTGAGGATGTTGATGCCCACCCACTCGGGCAGGATGGCGCCCTGCGCCACAGTGCCGGTACGGCGGTCGATAGGGCCCGGGATGCCGACGCCGGCCCCCACCAGGGCGCTGCGTTCCACGCCGCTATTGGCCAGCAGCCGGTCGAGCACCCCGACGGCGGCGGTGATGCCCTCCTCGGCGTGGTGGCCCAGTGGCAACAGGACCGATTCCTCCGCCACCACGTGGTAGCTGAGCGAGGCCAGGACCACCCGCAGGTGGCGGCGGCCGAAGTCGATGCCGACGGCGACGGCACCGTTGCTGTTGAGCCGGACGTTCAGGGCGCGGCGCCCGGAGCTGGTGATCGGTTCGGTGGACGCCAGCCCCGCGTCCTGCATGATCTTGACGATGTTGGAGACCGTGGCGGTGGAGAGTCCGGTCTGCCGGGCCAGTTCCGCCTGGGTGGAAGGGCCGGCCAGCAGGCATTCAATGATCCGCTGCTGGTTCAGATGTCGAAGCGCGGACTGCGACCCGGGGTTTTTAGTGCGGCTCCTCGTTGAGCGCGTTGGTGAGGGCATGCAATGAAGAGTGCCGCATCCGGGGCTTGTAGTCAAGAAGTTAACGCATGGAGTGCGGCGCTACGGGATTCCGGCGGCGCCGCGGGGTGCCACCGGCCTGCGCCCCGCCGCAGGGACGTTCCGCCCTGACCGCCCTCCGACCGGGCGGATTTGCACCAGCCCGGTCTTTCCGGGCCGAGGCTAGGCTGGAACAGAGTCCGCGGCAGGCCTGCGGAAAGTCCGGAGAATCTCGAGGTGGTAATGGTGCTGCTGGCCCTGATGCAAGCGAACTCGGCCGTGCTCGACGTGGCGGCGAACGTGGCGGCGGTCGAGGAGGCTGCGCGTGCAGCATCCGCCGAGGGCGCGCAGCTGCTGCTGACGCCGGAACTCTTTCCGGTCGGGTACGCGCCGATCCGGCTGCGTGCGGCCTTTGATCCTGCCGCGCTGCCGGCGCTCCGCGCGGCCCTGGCCGGGGTGGCCCGGCGGAACCGGATCGCGCTGGTGTACAGCCTGCCCGCCGTGACGCCGGCAGGGGAGTGGCGGATCTCCGCCACCCTGGTGGATGAGTCCGGCGAGGAGTTGCTCCGCTACGAAAAGGTGCACTTGTTCGGCCCCGATGAACGGGAAGCGTTTGCTGCCGCCAGCGAGTCCCCGGATGTCGTGGAGTTCCACGGGTTCAAGACCTCGCTGGTCATTTGCTACGACATCGAGTTTCCCGAGTCCGCCCGGGCCGCCGCCCTGCGCGGCGCCGAACTGCTGCTGGTGCCCACGGCCCTCGCCGGCGGATTCGACGCCGTGCCGGAGGTGCTGGTCCGGGCCCGGGCGCTGGAGAACCAGCTGACCGTGGCCTACGCCAACCACACCGGCGTGGAGGCGGGCTGCGAGTTCCGGGGCGGCAGCATCGTCGCCGGCCCGGACGGTTCCGTCCTGGCCGCGGCCGGACCCGGCGTGGAGCTGCTGTTCGCCGACGTCGGTGTGCCGGCGGACGCCGCCGAGGACGCCGCGGAGCACGGTGCCGACGCCGCGGTGGCCTATCTGCGCGATCGCCGCCCGGAGCTCTACCGTGCCTGGGGGATCTGAGCGGCGGACGTCCGTCCGGCGGAGGTTGAGGCTGCCGGGGAGTCGGTAGCGGCGGCCGCGAAGACAGCCGGGACGGTGGCGCCGACGCCGGCGTCGGCCAGCTCCGGGCCGCCCAGGTACTGCAGCGCAACCCAGAGCTCTGCGCGGGCCTGGGCCTGGTTGAGATCCAGGCCCAGCAGGTCAGCAATGACGCCGAGCTGCCGGCGGACGCTGTTACGGTGCAGTCCCGTGGCCTTCGCGGTGGCGTCCCAGCTGCCGTTCTCGCCAAGCCACGCGCGCAGGATGCCAAGCAGGCTGTCGCGGCGCTCCGGTTCGAGGGCGAGTACGGGTGCCAGCAGGCGCCCGGCCAGCAGGGTGCCGGCCTCGGGGCCGAGCAGGCCCGTCACGGACCAGGTGACGTCGTCCTCCCGCACGCTCCGGCGGCCGGTGAGGACCTGGTTTCGCAGCGAGGAGGCGCGCTGGTGGGCGCCGGCCAGGCCCTCGAAGTCGGTGCCCCCGCCGATCACCAGGCGCCAGCCGAGACGTTCCACCTCGGCGAGCAGCGCGTCGTCGACCCTGAGCCGGGTAATGGCGGCAAAGCCGTAGTCGGTGAGCTCCACAAGTTTGGTGTCGAAGAGCCGGCGCCATTCGAGCAGCTCCCGCACCGGGGCTTCGCCTGTGCGGCGCGGACCGTCCGCCGGCCGGGCGCCCCCGGCGGCGGCGCCGACCCGGACTCCCTGGACGACGCGCAACTGCCCGGACCGGGTGGAGGAAATGCTCTGCGCCAGCAGGTCCTTCAAGCCGGTGACGTGCCGTGCCGTTCCGGAGGCCACGGTCTCCGGATGCAACAGCAACGCCGTGGCCAGCTGGCTCGGGGCCAGGGAACCGCTTGTGCGCTGGCGGACCAGCAGTTCCAGCAGCCCGACGGCGGTGGAGACGACACTGTTCTGGGCCGGGGTCAGCGGTGCGTCCGTGCCGAGGACAAGGGCGCCGAGGTTGGCGTCCCGGGTGCTGCGCAACGGATACCCGAAGACCAGCGAGGAGCCTGCGGCGTCGAATGAATCCATCTCCACCCGGGGACCGCTGCCGGCGAGCAGCCGGGTCAGCAACGGCTGCAAAGCGGCGGAATCGACTCCCGCTGCGGCGCCGGCCTGGAGCCCGGCGGAACCGGCCGCACCGCGGGCCCGGACTCGTCCGTCCGCGCCGAACAACACGGCCCAGACCGGGACGCGCTGCACGAGGGCCGCGAGGAGTTCATGTTCGGGACGCGCAGACAGGACCGCGCGCATCAGTTGCCGGTTGGTGTCGGCCAGTTGGCGGAAAGTCTTGGCGTTGTCGGATTCGAGGAGCCGGGAGAATTCGAGTCCCAGGGCGGCGAAGGGGAGGCTGCCCGGGATGGACACCAGGGTCAGCCCGTGCCGCCGGCAGGCCGCGACCACAGCGTCCGGCACGGCCTCGAAATAAGGTTCCAAGCCGAAGCCGAGCGCCCCGACCCGGGCCCGGACCAGGCGCTGCACGTAGGCATCCACCGCCGCCTCGCTGCCGCCGACGCCCTCGAAGGGAAGGCCGGCGGTAAGCAGGAACTCGCCGTCGAGCAGGTAGGGGGTCGGGTCGGCCAGCTCGCTCGGCTCGACCCAGCGTAAGCGCTCGTCCCCGTTGCCGGCGTCGTGCAGGACCTCCAGCGCCGGGAGCTGGCGCAGGAACTGCGCTAGCGTGACGAAGCCGAAGCGCTCGGCGTCCTCAGCAGCCACGGCCGGGGCCTTTCCGGCGGCGGCCCGGCGCGCCGTGTCCCGGTGCAATATGTCTCATGACTGAAGACTATAGGTCATTTTGCACAACGGTGAGAGGTGGCTCACAGCCCTAGGGTTGGTCTGGGGAAACCGACTACTACTGAAGATAAGGACGTCAACGATGACTGTGCCAACTCTGCTCGGGGAACGCCCACCGGCCGCCGCCAGCCGCCCCGGGCTCGCCGCCCAGCTCCTGCGCCGCAAGCCGATCGGACAACTGGTCCGCGAGGCCGAAACCGGGCACGGCGGCACGCGGCTGGTCCGCAGCTTCGGTGTGTTGCAGCTGACCATGATCAGCGTCGGCGCCACGCTCGGCACGGGCATCCTGGTGATCCTGGGCGAATCGGTCCCGCTGGCCGGCCCGGCCATCTGGATCTCCTTTGCTATCGCCGGCTTGGCGGCCTTGCTCTCGGCCGTGTCGTACGCGGAGATGGCCGGCCTGGTGCCCGCCGCCGGGTCAAGCTACTCCTACACGTATGCCACGATGGGCGAGGGCATGGCCTGGATCTGCGGCTGGTGCCTGGTGCTCGAATACGCTGTCTCCGTGGCCGCCGTCGCGGTCGGTGCGGGCCAGTACGTCAACGAGGCCCTGGCTGTCTTCGGCCTGACGCTTCCGGACACTGTTTCGCAGCCGCCGGGAGCAGGCGGCGTGCTGAACCTGCCCGCGATCGTCATAGTCGTCCTGGCCATGGTGCTCCTGGTCCGCGGCGCCAAGGAAAGCGCCTGGATCAACACCGCGATCGTCCTGGTCAAGGTCGGCATCCTGCTGTTCTTCTGCGCCGTGGCCTTCACCGCCTTCAACGGCGGGCACTTCGAACCCCTGATGCCAATGGGCGCCGCCGGAGTGTCGGCCGCTGCCTCCCGGGTCTTCTTCTCCTACATCGGCTTCGACGCCGCCTCCACGGCCGGCGAGGAAGCCCGCGATCCCAAGCGCGACCTTCCGCGGGCCATCCTGCTCTCCATGCTGATCGTCACCAGCATCTACGTGCTGGTGGCCGTCGCCGCGATCGGCGCCCGGCCCTGGGGCTGGTTCGACGGCACCGAAGCGGCGCTCGTGAAAATCCTGGAGGAAATCACCGGCCAGCCGTGGGTCGGTGTGCTGTTTGCCGTCGGCGCCGTGCTCGCCATCGCCAGCATCGTGCTGACCGTCCTCTACGGACAGACCCGGATCCTGCTGTCCATGTCCCGCGACGGCCTCGTTCCCAAGGTCTTCGGCCGGGTCTCGGCCCGGACCGGCACCCCGGTTGCCGGAACCCTGATCGTGGGCACCGCCGTCGCGCTGACCGCCGGCCTGGTACCGCTCGGCGCCCTCGCGGACGCCACCAGCATCGGCACCCTCTTCGCGTTCGCGCTGGTCAACGTGGCCGTCATCCACCTGCGACGCAGCCGGCCGGAACTCACCCGCAGTTTCCGCGTCCCGCTCTTTCCGCTGACACCGGTCCTCGGCGCCATCATGTGCGCCTACCTGATGGCCAACCTCGGTGCCGAGACCTGGGCGGTCTTCGCTGCCTGGATGCTCGTGGGCCTTGCCGCCTACTTCGGCTACGGCCGGAAGAATTCCAGGGTGGCAGCCCTGAGCCACGAGGAATACCGTGAACTATCCGGCCGCCAACCCGCAAACACCACCCCGACCCAGGAAGTGAAGGCAGAGATCTCATGACCACCGCCACCGAACTGCCGCCGCCCGGTCCGGCTTCCACCCCGGCTCATGTCCCGGCCGGGGACGGAACGCCCGCGGCGCCCATCACCATGCTGAATCCGGATTTCCCGTTCAGCTACGACCACTACCTGGCCCACCCGGACGGCCTGGGATCCGTGCCGCCCGAACTGTACGGGACCGAAGTCGCCGTCGTCGGGGCCGGCCTGTCCGGGCTGGTGACCGCCTACGAGCTGATGAAGCTGGGGCTGCGGCCGGTGGTCTATGAGGCCGACCGGATCGGCGGCCGGCTGAGGACCGCCAGTTTCCCGTCCGCCCCCGGCGTCGTGGCGGACCTCGGCGGCATGCGTTTCCCGGTCTCGGGCAAGGCTTTCTACCACTACGTCGACCTCCTCGGCCTGCAGACCCAGGAGTTCCCGAATCCGCTGGCGCCGGCGACCTCCAGCACCGTGATCGAGCTCGCGGGCCAGAAGTACTACGCCGAGACCGCCGCGGACCTGCCGCCGTTCTTCCTTGAGGTGGCGGACGCCTGGAAGGCGGCCGTGAACGACGGCGCCGCGTTCGCCGAGATGCAGGAGGCCATCCGGGCCCGGGACACGGCCCGGATCAAGGAGCTGTGGAACGCGCTGCTCCCCGAACTGGACGAGCAGACGTTCTACGGCTTCATCGCCGGCAGCGACGCCTTCAAGCAGGCCGGCTTCGCCCACCGCGAGGCGTTCGGCCAGGTGGGCTTCGGTACCGGCGGCTGGGACACCGACTTCCCCAACTCCATCCTCGAAATCCTTCGGGTGGTCTACACCGACGCCGATGATCAGCACCGGCTCATCGCCGGCGGCGCGCAGCGGCTCCCCGAGGCGCTGTGGGAGCACGCGCCGTCGGGCATGGCCCACTGGCCGGACGGCACCTCCCTGGCTTCCCTGCACGCCGGCGCCCCGCGGGGCGCCGTGGACCGCATCGCGCGGGACGGCGACGGGGACTTCCGGGTCCGGGAACGCTGGGGGCGCGAGGCGGCGTACCCGGCGGTGGTGACCACGTGCCAGTCGTGGCTGCTGTCGACGCGCATCCACACGGACGAGTCCCTGTTTCCGGCGCAGCTGTGGACCGCGATCGAGCGCTCGCACTACATGCAGTCCTCCAAGACCTTCGTCATGGTCGACCGGCCGTTCTGGAAGGACATCGACGCGGAGAGCGGCCGTGAGGTCCTGTCCATGACGCTGACCGACCGGCTGAACCGGGCCACGTACCTGCTGGACAACGGCCCGGACCAGCCGGCCGTGATCCTGCTGTCCTACACCTGGAACGACGACGCGCTGAAGTGGCTGGCACTCGATGCCGAAGAACGCGTGAAGCTCATGCTGCACTCGCTCGAGCAGATCTACCCGGGCGTCGACACTGCCAGCCACATCGTTGGCCAGCCGATCACCGTCTCATGGGAGGCCGACCCTAACTTCATGGGCGCGTTCAAAGCCAACCTGCCGGGGCACTACCGCTACCAGCAGCGGCTCTTCACCCACTTCAAGCAGGATGCCCTGGCCGCCGAACAGCGCGGCATCTTCCTCGCCGGCGACGACATTTCCTTCACCGCCGGCTGGGCGGAGGGTGCCGTGACCACCGGTTTGAACGCGGTCTGGGGCGTGGTCAACCATCTCGGCGGCCGGAGCGCCCCGGGGAACCCGGGACCGGGAGAGCTGCTCTCCGAACTGGGCCCGATCGCCCTGGACTGAACGGACTGGACGGAGTGGGTCCGGACTGAACGGCCCGGGTCCAGCCCCCGCGCTGGCACCCGGGCGGTCAGGCGTGCAGTTCGCGGTGGGCGCGGGCTAGCTCCTGGTAGTGGGCGGCGTTGTGCTTGACGCCCTCGAACTCCTCATCGCTCAGTTCGCGGCGGACCTTCGCCGGCACCCCTGCGACGAGTGACCGGGGCGGCACCACGGTGCCTTCCAGGACCACCGCGCCGGCGGCCACGAGCGAGCCGGCGCCGATCACCGCGCCGTTCAGGATGGTGGCGCTCATGCCGATCAGGCAGTCGTCCTCGACCGTGCAGCCGTGCACCACGGCGCTGTGGCCGACACTGACCCGGGCGCCAATGGTGCAGGGGAAGTCCGGGTCCGCGTGCAGCACGACGTTGTCCTGCAGGTTGGTGCCGGCACCCACGGTGATCGCGGCGGTGTCGGCCCGGACCGAGACGCCGTAGAAGGCGCTGGAGTTCTCTGCCAGCGTGGCCCTGCCAATCACCGAGGCGCTCGGGGCAACGAAGGCGGATTCGTGGACGGCCGGGGTGTCACCGGCGAAAGCGTAAACGGGACTCATGCCTCCAGCCTAGGACACCGGCCTCTTGCGGGCAGGGCGGCGCTGAGTAGTATCGGGGCCATTCCAACGCACACCCCTGGAGGTGGCCGAGATGTTCCTGCAGTTGATGAAACGTTTGGAAGGCGCCGATGTGCTCGACCCGGCCGTCCGGGCCGCGGAGCCGCTGGCCTCCCGCCTGATCGCCGACGCCCGGCTCCGGCGCTTCTTCCGCGGCGACGCCACCGGCATCCCGCCGCACGTGATCCTCACCGATGTACCCTTCGGGGCGTGGTTCATGGCGATCTTCCTGGACCTCTTTCCGGACGAGGGCAGCCGACGCGCCGCCCGCCGGCTGGTGGGCCTCGGCCTCCTCGCAGCGGCGCCGACCGGACTCAGCGGCTGGGCGGAATGGGCGCGGGCCGACCCAGCCACGCGGCGCGTCGGCGTCGTCCATGCCGCCTCCAACCTCGCTGCGACGCTGCTCTTCCTGGCGTCTTGGCGCGCGCGGCGCAAGGACCGCCACCGGCTGGGCGTGCGCCTGGCACGGGTGGGCGCCGTCCTGCTGGTTGCGGGCGGCTTCCTGGGCGGCTACATGCGCAGCGTCCGACGCCCCTGACAGACAGACGCTCCCGCGGATCCGGCGGAAATCGGCGGAACGCTCCCGCCACACGTGCGGGAGCGTGTGCTGGAGACGCCGGGGGCGCTGCTCAGGCGGGGGAGCGGAGGACCGTGAAGCCGCGTCCGAGGCCGGGGTGCCCGGGTTCGGGCACGACGACGGCGACCGGCGCCCCGGGTTCCGCCACCCGCCGCAGCTCACGGACGACGTCGTCCCACTCCGACGGCGGCGATCCCGCCAGCGCGTCCACCGCCCAGACGGCGGGGAAGGCTGCATCGGCAAAGGGCAGCGCACGGCCGGTCGCGACGGAGGCGGAGAGCCCCCTGGCCCGGGCGGCATGGATGTTCTCCTCGGAGGCGTCCACGCCGGTGAAGTGGATCCCGGCGCGGACAAAGAGCAGCCCGTCCGCGCCGGAGCCGCAGTCCAGGCCCAGCACGCCCCGCCGGCCCTCGGCCTTGAGGAGGGCGAGAAAACCGGAGAGATTGTCCTGCCGCGTTGATGCCATGGCTCCAGTTAAGGGCGGAGCCGGAGTGAAGACAAGCCCTGGCTGAACGCCCTTAGCTGGACGGCCTTAGCTGAAAACAACGGTCCGGTTGCCGTCCAGCAGCACCCGGTGCTCGGCGTGCCACTGGACGGCCTGGGCGAGCGTGCGGCCCTCGACGTCGCGGCCCATCTGGACAAACTGCTCGGCGGTGCGCCGGTGGTCCACCCGGATGACTTCCTGCTCGATGATCGGCCCCTCGTCCAGGGCTGCGGTGACGTAGTGAGCCGTGGCGCCAATAAGCTTCACGCCGCGGGCATGGGCCTGGTGGTACGGCTTGGCGCCCTTGAAGGACGGCAGGAAGGAATGGTGGATGTTGATGGCCTTGCCGGTGAGCTCCGTGCACAGCTCGTCGGAGAGGATCTGCATGTACCGGGCCAGCACCGTGAGCTCGATGTCGTGCTCGGCCATGAGCTTCCGCAGCGCGTCCTCGGCCTCGACCTTGGTCTCGCGGGTGACGGGGATGTGGTGGAACGGGATGCCGTAGAACTCGGCCAGGCCCGCGAGATCCCGGTGGTTTGAGACGATAGCCGGGATCTCGATCGGCAGGGTGCCGGAACGCTGCAGGAACAGCAGGTCATTGAGGCAGTGCGCCGAGGTGCTCGCCATCAGCAGGGTACGGACCTTCCGCCCGGCCGGGTTAAGGCTCCATTGCATGCCGAAGGCCTGGGCCACCGGTTCAAGCGCGGCGTGCAACTCGGCCGGCGCGGCCGCCGTCGTCGCCTCGACCCGCATGAAGAACGTTCCGGTGCCCTGGCTGCCGTACTGCTGCGAGTCCGTAATATTGCAGCCGGCCACGAGGAGGGCGCCGGCCACGGCGTGCACGATCCCGGGGCGGTCCGGGCAGGAGAGGGTCAGAACGTAGGAGGCAGTCAGCTGGTCTTCAGTCACGAAAGACAGCCTACCCGCGGCTGGGATAGTCTGGACCCGTCGCAACTGGCGTTGGGTGGCTAACCACCAGGGAGCGGCACGCACGCAGACCACGGATCGTACGCCTGGGCCGAGGGTCATGTTTTTCCGGACGGCAGCCACGCTGCCGTCCCGCCGACGGCATCCCCTCAGGGTGCTGCGCCTGCAGTATGGGCCCCGTTTCGGGTGCCCGTAATTTAGCGGCGCCGCGGCGGGCCAGCCGGTAACCTGACCTTAAAGCAGTGACCGTTGCCAAGCCAGGAGTTCTTCGTGACTACTTCCCTTAGCCTTTCCTCAGCAGCCGTGAGCAACCAGCCGCTCGCTGAACTCGACCCCGAAATTGCCGCCGTCCTGGCCCAGGAGCTCGGCCGCCAGCGCGGCACCCTGGAAATGATCGCCTCCGAGAACTTCGCGCCGCGCGCCGTGATGGAGGCACAGGGTTCCGTCCTGACCAACAAGTACGCCGAGGGCTACCCGGGACGCCGCTACTACGGCGGCTGCGAGTACGTCGACATCGCCGAGCAGCTCGCGATCGACCGCGTCAAGGAGCTTTTCGGCGCCGAGTTCGCCAACGTCCAGCCGCACTCCGGTGCGCAGGCCAACGCCGCAGCGCTCTCCGCCATGATCACCCCGGGAGATAAGATCCTGGGCCTCTCGCTGGCCCACGGCGGCCACCTCACCCACGGAATGAAGCTGAACTTCTCCGGCAAACTGTACGAGGTCGCCGCCTACCAGGTCGAGGAAGACAACTTCCGGATCGACATGGACAAGCTCCGCGCGCAGGCCATCGCCGAGAAGCCCAAGGTCATTATCGCCGGCTGGTCGGCCTACCCCCGCCACCTCGACTTCGCGGCCTTCCGCTCGATCGCCGACGAGGTCGGCGCGCTGCTCTGGACCGACATGGCGCACTTCGCCGGCCTGGTGGCCGCGGGACTGCACCCGAGCCCGGTCCCGCACTCCGACGTCGTCACCTCCACCGTGCACAAGACCCTCGCCGGTCCCCGCTCCGGCGTGATCCTGGCCAAGCAGGAGTGGGCGAAGAAGATCAACTCCAACGTCTTCCCCGGCCAGCAGGGCGGACCGCTGATGCACGTCATCGCCGCGAAGGCCGTCGCCTTCAAGATCGCCGGCACGGAAGAATTCAAGGAGCGCCAGGAGCGTGTGCTGGAGGGCGCCCGGATCATCGCCGACCGCCTGAACCAGTCCGATCTCTCCGACGCCGGAGTCTCCGTGCTGACCGGAGGCACCGACGTGCACCTGGTCCTCGTGGACCTGCGCAACTCCCAGCTGGACGGACAGCAGGCTGAGGACCTCCTGCACTCGGTCGGCATCACGGTCAACCGAAACGCCGTTCCCTTCGACCCGCGCCCGCCGATGGTCACCTCGGGCCTGCGCATCGGCACTCCGGCCCTGGCCACCCGAGGCTTCGGCGCCAAGGAATTCACCGAGGTCGCGGAGATCATCGCCACCGCGCTCAAGGCGGGTTCCGCGACCGACGTCGAAGCGCTCCAAACCCGCGTGGACAAGCTTGCCGAGGACTTCCCGCTGTACCCGCAGCACGAGCAGTGGTGATCCGATGACCGCCACTGACTCTGTCCCCGCAGGCTCCGCACCGACGCAGGCGAACACCGCCCGGGTCCTGGACGGCAAGGCGACCGCGGCCGCGATCAAGGCCGAGCTTACCGAACGCGTCGCCGCGCTGAAGACGCATGGGATCGTTCCGGGCCTCGGCACCATCCTGGTCGGCTCCGACCCGGGCAGCACCTGGTACGTGGGCGGCAAACACAAGGACTGCGCCGAGGTGGGGATCACCTCGATCCGCCGCGACCTGCCGGAAGAGACCAGCCAGGAGGAGCTGCTGGCCGTGGTGCGGGAGCTCAATGAGAACCCGGAATGCACGGGCTACATCGTCCAGCTGCCGCTGCCGGCGCACATTGACCAGGACGTCATCCTGGAGGCCATGGATCCGGAGAAAGACGCCGACGGCCTGCACCCGATGAATCTGGGCCGGCTCGTGGCTAACGTCAGCGGGCCCATGAAGTCCCCGCTGCCCTGCACGCCCAAGGGCTGCGTGGAACTCCTGACCCGGCACGGCATCGACCTCAACGGCAAACGCGTCCTCGTGGTGGGCCGCGGTGTCACGATCGGCCGCCCGGTGGGCCTCCTGCTCACCCGCAAGGACGTCAACGCCACCGTCATCCTGGCCCACACCGGCACCGTGGACCTGCCCGCCGAACTCCGGCAGGCCGACGTCGTGATCGCTGCGGCCGGCCAGCCGCACATGATCAAGGCAGAGGACCTCAAGCCCGGCGCCATCGTGCTCGACGTCGGCGTCAGCCGCGTCGACGACGGCACCGGCAAGGCCGTGGTGACCGGGGATGTCGAGCCTGCCGCGGCCGACGTCGCCGCCTGGCTGTCGCCGAACCCCGGGGGAGTGGGGCCGATGACCCGCGCCATGCTGCTGGCCAACGTGGTGGAAACCGCGGAACGCCAGCTGGCAAGCGGGCCCGCCGCCTAGGCGTACTGAGCGCGCAGGGCGCCCCTCCTTCGGGAGCGGGCGCCCTGGCCGTTTAAGCCGGACATCACGGATTGGCAAACGTCTGGAATATTTTACGAAGAGACTCTTTCATAGTTTGCCGGGATCGACTACCGTGTTTCGGGTGTCTGAACTTGTCTCGAAAGAATCCCCTGTGAGCAGCCCCGAAGGATCGGGCTCTCCCCAGTACGTCATTACCGCCGAAAACCTCACCAAGAAGTACGGTGACATCACCGCCGTCGACGGCATCTCCTTCCGCGTGCCCGCCGGCGAAGCCTTCGGACTGCTCGGGCCCAACGGCGCCGGCAAGTCCACCACCATGAAGATGATCGGCGGAGTTTCGCAGCGCACCTCCGGCAGCCTCAGCATCATGGGCCTGGACCCGGAGCAGCACGGCCCCGAAGTCCGCGCCCACCTCGGCGTGGTGCCGCAGCAGGACAACCTGGATGAGGAACTGAAGGTCCGGGACAATCTGCTGGTCTACGGCCGCTACTTCGGCCTGCCGATGAGCTACCTCAAACCCAAGGCGGACGAACTGCTCGAGTTCGCGCAGCTGACGGACAAGGCCAAATCCAAGGTCGACGCGCTCTCCGGGGGCATGAAGCGCCGCCTCACGATCGCCCGTTCCCTGATCAACGAACCGCGGATCCTGCTCCTGGACGAGCCCACCACCGGGCTTGACCCGCAGGCCCGGCACATCCTCTGGGACCGGCTGTTCCGGCTCAAAGAGCAGGGCGTCACCCTGATCCTCACCACCCACTACATGGACGAGGCCGAGCAGCTCTGCGACCGCCTGATCGTGGTGGACAAGGGCAAAATCATGGCCGAAGGGTCCCCGGCGAGCCTGATCCGCGAATACTCCACCCGCGAAGTCCTGGAGCTGCGCTTCGGCTCCGAGCGCAACGCCACGGTCGGCTCCGAGCTCGAAGGCATCGGCGAACGGATCGAGACCCTGCCGGACCGCGTGCTCATTTACGCCCATGACGGCGAGGCCGCCCTGGAGCAGGTGTCCGCCCGGGGACTGCACCCGGTCACCTCGCTGGTCCGCCGTTCCTCGCTGGAAGACGTCTTCCTGCGCCTGACCGGCCGGAGCCTCGTTGACTAATTCAATTAACGCCGCGGCGGGGACGACGGCACCGCCCGCCCTGCGCGCTCATTCGCCGGCCGTCTCGGCAGCCCGCGCCCGCCGCTGGGGCGCCTTCTACTACGCCGAGCAGGTCCTGCGGGTCATGAAGGGCTACGGCTGGACCATCGTCATGTACGGCGTCGGCCAGCCGGTGGCCTACCTCTTCGCCATGGGCGTGGGCCTGGCCACGCTGGTGGACACGAACTCCACGGCGGCCTTCGGCGGCGTCAGCTACCTGGCCTTCATCGCGCCCGCCCTGCTAATTTCCGCCGCCGTGATGACCGCCGCCAACGAGTTCACCTTCCCGGTGTTGGACGGCTTCAAATGGCGCCGGGTCTACTACGGTCCGCACGCCTCGCCGCTGACCCCGGAGCAGATCGCGGCCGGGCAGATCATTGCCGTCACGGTGCGGTTCGTGCTGCAGTCCGCCATCTACTTCGGCGTCGTCGCACTCTTCGGTGCGTCCCCGGGCGCCTGGGGCTGGGTCTCGATCCTGGTGGCCACGCTGGCCGGGCTGTCCTTCGGTCTGCCGCTGATGGCCTACGCGGCCACCATCAAGAACGACAGGGGCCAGTTCGCCATGGTCATGCGCTTCATTGTGATGCCGCTGTTCCTTTTCTCCGGGACCTTCTTCCCGCTGGACACCCTGCCCCTGGCGGTCCGCTGGATCGGCTGGATCTCGCCGATCTGGCACGGCACCGAACTGGGCCGCGTCTTCAGCTACGGCTATCAGGAAGCGCCACTGCTCACCGTGGTCCACGTCGTCTTCCTGCTCGGCCTCGCCGTTCTCGGCTGGGTCCTGACCCGGCGCCAGTTCGCCAAAAGGATGGCATCATGAGCGTACTCGCCGGACACCGCGATCCGGGAAATCAGGCGGGCGGCCAGAGCGTCACCGACGCCGCCCGCAACCGCCGCTTCGGGCCGCTTTACTCGCGCAACGTGCGCGCCGTCGTCGCCCGCGGGCTGATGGCAACCAAGAGCAGCAACTGGATGGTCATGGTCTCCGGATTCTTCGAACCGGTGCTGTACCTGATCTCGATGGGCGTGGGGCTGGGCGCGATCGTCGGCGCAGTGCAGGGTCCCGGCGGGCAGCAGATCTCGTACGCGGCCTACATCGCCCCGGCCCTGCTGGCGGTTTCGGCGATGAACGGCGCCGTCTACGACTCCACCTGGAACGTCTTCTTCAAGATGAACTTCGCGAAGCTGTACCAGGGCATGCTCTACACCTCCCTGGGACCGATCGACGTCGCGATGGGCGAAATTTTCCTCGCCCTGCTCCGCGGACTCATGTACGCCACCGGCTTCACCGCCGTGATGGGCGTGATGGGCCTGATCACCACGCCGTGGGCCATCCTGATGATCCCGGCGTCGGTGCTGATCGCGTTCGGTTTCGCGAGCTTCGGCATGGGCATCACCAGCTTCATGAAGACCTTCCAGCAGATGGACTGGATCAACTTCGTGATGCTGCCGATGTTCCTCTTCAGCGCCACCTTCTACCCGTTGAGCGTGTACCCGCAGTGGATCCAGTGGCTGATCCAGGCGATGCCGCTGTGGCACGGGGTGGAGCTGCTGCGCCAGATCAGCGTCGGCGTGTTCACCCCCGCCACCGCGGTGCACATCGGCTACTACCTCGCCATGATCGTGCTCGGCGTGGCGTTGACCACCGGCCGGCTCCGCAAACTGTTCCTGAAGTGACACAACCGGTCGTCACAGGCCCGGCGCAAAGGAGAACCCCATGATCGGCAAATGGCACGCCCTCGTCATCGACTGCGAGCAGCCGGACACAGCCGCGACCTTCTACCAGCAGCTGCTCGGCATGGTCCGGGTGGACGAGGATGCGGACTGGATCACGATCGGCGACGCGGCCGACCGCCCCGCGCTCGCTTTCCAGCGGGTCGAGCGGCTGGTCCGGCCGCAGTGGCCGGACGCGGACCACCCGCAGCAGATGCACGTGGACGTGATGGTGGGGGACCTCGACGCCGCGGAGGGCGAGGTGCTGAAGCTCGGCGCCACGAACCTGTTCGCCGGCGGAGAGTCCTTCCGGGTCTACTCGGACCCCAGCGGGCACCCGTTTTGCCTGGTGCTGTCCTGACGACGAAGTGACGGCGTAGTTCCCCCGCGCCGTTCGCCCGGGGTGGAAGCGCAACCCCGGGTCCGGCCGGTTTGCGATAATAGGCACATGCGATCTCTGGACAACCCTTCTGCCAAGCCGTCCGCGTTCAACGCGGCCACCGGAAAATTCTCGATGTTCCGCATCGGCGGTCTCGGGATGACGGTCTTCATCATCGCGTTCCTGGTGGCCGTCATCTTCGCGGCGAACCAGAACGACGTCGTGGGCTGGGTTGTCGCGGTCATCGCCGCCTTTTGGCTCGCTCTGGCGTCGTTCGTGGTGTTCAGCATCCAGCGGGCTGCCAAGAAAGCCGGCGCCAAGCTGAACGAGGCGCAGAACGCGTTCAACTCCGCGGTGGGCCGGGCGCCGTCGTCCGGCAGCGCCGACCACGGCGGCACCCGCCTTGTCGGCGACCGCCGCGGAGCGGACGAGGTCCGCGACATGAAGCTGGACCACTCCTTCAAGATTGTCCAGGTGCAGGTCCGCGTGGTGGAGCAGGAACAGGCCAAGGGCGGCGCCGCAGACCAGGACACCATCCGCCGGGCGCTGGAAACCATCGAGATCACGGCCACCAATGCACGGGACATGATCAAGTCCGCGGACGGCACCGACCAGCCGGTCCACGGAACCATCATCGACTAGAGTGGAACGGGTGAGCTCGGCATTGAAGAAGGACCACCTTCGCATCGCATCGGTTAACGTCAACGGCCTCCGCGCCGCCTACAAAAAAGGCATGGCGGAATGGCTGGCGCCGCGTGAGGTCGATATCCTCTGCCTCCAGGAAGTGCGCGCGCCTGATGCGATCGTCCACGAGCTCCTCGGCGAGGGCTGGCACATCCTGCACGCCGAGGCCGAGGCCAAAGGCCGGGCCGGCGTCGCCATTGCCTCCCGTACCGAGCCCGTCGCCACCCGTTCCGGCATCGGCGACGACTACTTCGCGACGGCCGGCCGCTGGGTGGAAGCCGACTACATTGTCCGAGACGCCGCGGGTCAGGCCTCTCAGTTGACCGTGGCCAGCGCCTACGTGCACTCCGGCGAGGCCGGCACCCCGAAGCAGGATGACAAGTTCCGTTTCCTGGACGTGATGGCAAACCGGCTGCCGGAGCTGGCCAAGCACAGCGACCATGCCCTGGTGGTGGGCGACCTCAACGTCGGCCACACCGAGCTGGACATCAAGAACTGGAAGGGCAACGTCAAACGTGCCGGCTTCCTGCCCGAGGAGCGTGCCTACTTCGACCGCTTCTTCGGCGAGGAAATCGGCTGGAAGGATGTTCACAGGGGCCTGGCGGGTAGCGTCGACGGCCCCTACACTTGGTGGTCGCAGAGGGGACAGGCCTTCGACAACGACACCGGCTGGCGCATTGATTACCACATGGCCACGCCCGCTCTCGCCGCCGCGGCGGTGTCAGCAGTTGTTGACCGGGCGCCGTCCTGGGACACACGCTTCTCCGACCACGCCCCGCTGGTAGTGGACTACCGGCTCTAGTCTTAAGGTTCCTCCCATGACCTCTCCTTCAAACGCGTCGACTCTGGCCGGCGTCGACGCCGGCGTCGCACTGGACGCTGTCGTCTCACCCGCCGGACAGGCTCCGGCGGTTCCCGGTGCCAGGCACCGCATTCTCTCCGGCATGCAGCCCTCCGCCGACTCGCTGCACCTCGGCAACTACCTCGGGGCCCTCGTCAACTGGGTGAGGATGCAGGACGAATACGACGCCGTCTTCTTCATCCCGGACCTGCACGCCATCACGGTGCCGCAGGATCCTGCCGAGCTGGCCCACCGGACCCGCGTCACCGCCGCGCAGTACATTGCCGGCGGCGTCGACGTGGACAAGTGCACGCTCTTCGTCCAGTCCCAGGTCCCGGAACACGCCCAGCTGGCCTGGGTGCTCAACTGCATCACCGGCTTCGGCGAGGCCTCCCGGATGACCCAGTTCAAGGACAAGGCCCTGAAACAGGGCTCGGACCAGGCCAGCGTCGGACTCTTCACCTACCCGATCCTGCAGGCCGCGGACATCCTGCTCTACCAGCCGCACGGCGTGCCGGTGGGGGAGGACCAGCGCCAGCACGTGGAGCTGAGCCGCGACCTCGCGCAGCGCTTCAACTCCCGCTTCGGTGAGACCTTCACGGTGCCCCAGCCCTTCATCCAGAAGGAGTCGGCCAAGATCTACGACCTGCAGCACCCGACGGCGAAGATGTCGAAGTCCGCGGAGTCGCCGGCCGGCCTGATCAACCTGCTGGACGACCCCAAGGTGATCGCCAAGCGGATCAAATCCGCCGTGACGGACGCGGAAACCGAAATCCGCTTCGACCGCGAGAACAAGCCCGGCGTCTCCAACCTGCTGACGATCTACTCGGCCATCAGCGGGCAGAGCGTGGAGCAACTCGTCGCCGCGTATAAGGGCAAGATGTACGGCCACCTCAAGGTGGACCTCGCCGAGGTGGTCACGGAACACCTGAGCCCGATCCGGGACCGGGCGAACCAGCTGCTGGACGATCCTGCGGAGCTGGACCGGCTGCTCGCCCTGGGCGCGGACAAAGCCCGGGAGATCGCCTCGGTCACCCTCCGGGACGTCTACGCCAAGGTCGGCTTCCTGCCCTACGCCGGAGCACGGGGAGTCCACTAGCGCAATGTCCTCTGCCAGCAAAGTCACCGCCAACGACACCGGGCGCGCCGTCCACCACAGCGCACGCAAGGGTTCAGGCGCCGCACCCCACCAAAGTGCGGCGGCCGGCAACGGACAGACCCCGGATGAGGGCATCAGCATCGGCGTCATCCTCGGTTTCCCGCGGGAGATCGCCGAGGAACTGCAGCGTTGGCGGGCCTCCTTCGGGGACCCGATGGCCGCGTCCATACCGGCGCACATCACCCTGGTCACCACCACCATGACGCAGGACTGGGAAGCAACCCGCAACCACGTCCGCGAGGTGGCGCGGGGGCAGGAGCCGTTCACCGTGACGATCGCCGGCACCGGGTCCTTCCGCCCGGTATCGCCGGTGGTCTACCTGAACGTCGAGGCCGGTTTCGGCGAGTGCGTCAGGCTGCACCAGCAGCTCCAGACCGGGCCGCTGGAGCGCGAACTGCCGTTTGCCTACCACCCGCACGTCACCGTGGCCCACGACGTGGCCCCGGAAAGCCTCGACGAGGCCGAGACGGCGCTGAAGAATTACAGGGCCAGCTTCCCGGTGGCTAGCATGGGACTTTACGAGCACGACGACAACGGCATCTGGCAGCTACGGGAAGAGCTTGACTTTGGCACCGAACCTGACGACCACCGAGGCGCGGCCGGCGCAACAGGCGCCCGCTGAACCTCCGCTTCCCACCGACCTCGCCCAGCTGAGGCTGGAAGTCATCCGGAAAAGGGTGGACTGGGGCAAGGCTCGGCGCTCCGCCGGCGGAGGCCTGGCCGCGCCGCTGGCCATGGTCCAGTGGCTGCTCGCTCGGCTCAACGTGTTCCGGCCGATGCGGGCCTTCCGGCATTACAACCTGCAGCACGGCCCGCTGATGGGCGCCGGCATCGGCTTCAACATGTTCTTCTCCATCACCGGCCTGCTGGCCACCGGCTTTTCGATCGCCGGGCTGTTGCTGCGCGGCCAGCCGGCGCTGCTGGACAAGGTCGTCGGCAGCGTCGCCACCAGTGCCCCCGGACTGCTCAAGGTCGGCGGCCGGGAGGGGCTGGTGGACCCGCAGGAGCTGCTGAACCCCAGCGGCCTCGGCTGGACGGCGGTGATCGCCGCCGTCGTCACCGTGGTGACCTCGCTGGGCTGGATTGCCGGCCTGCGTGACGGTCTGCGCGGCGTGCTGCGGCTTCCCCCGCTCAAGGTCAACCCGGTCCTGTTGAAACTGCGCGACACCGGCACCCTCCTGCTGCTTGGCGTCGCCCTGGTGATCAGCGCCGGTGCCTCGCTCGTGTTCGGCACCGCCGCCGGCTGGGTGGCCGAACAGCTCCACCTGGACCCGCTGGTGGCCGGCCCGCTGACCACGTCCATCAAGATCGCGGTGCCGCTGGTTCTGGGCTGGGTGACCGCGCTGATCATGTTCCGGCTCGCCGGCGGGCTCAAACTGCAGCGCCGGGCCCTGCTGGAAGGCACCATCCTGGCCGCGGTGGGCACCAGCGTCCTGCAGATCTTCAGCGCCGAACTCCTCGCCAGCGCCGGCAGGAACCCTATCCTCGCGCCCTTCGCCATCATCATCGGCCTGCTCATCTGGTTCAACCTGGTCAGCCAGGTCTACCTCGTCTCGGCCGCGTGGTCAGCGATCCGCGAAGAGGACGCCACAAGCGCCCCGTCCGCCAGGACTGCCGGCTGGGGAGCGCGCCAGGTCCAGCCCGGGAAGACGCCGGCCGAGCAGCGGGAGCGACGCCGCCCGGCGGCTAGCTTCCGGCGTCGAGGTACTGATCGGCCCACGCCGAAATAATCCTGGCGGCGCGGGCTGCCTGGCCCTTGCCGGTGAGCAGGTGATCGGAGCCCTCGAGCGAGACGAAGCTGCGCGGGTGCCGCGCGGTCTGGAAGATGCTGCTGGCATTGTCGATGCCCACCGTGTTGTCGGTGGGGGAGTGCAGCACCATCAGGGGCTTGTGCAGCCGCCGAATGCAATCGGTCAGGTCCGCGTTTTCCAGGTCCTCGACGAAATGCCGGCGGATCTCCACCCGCTTGCCGCCGAGGTCCACCTCGGCGCTGCCCTCGCTCAGGATGCGGTCCAGCGCGGCGTCAAAGACATGCGCGACGTGCTTGGGCGAGAACGGTGCGCCTACCGTGGCGACGGCGTCGAGTTCCGGGATGCTCCCGGCGGCCGCCAGCACCGCGGCCCCGCCGAACGAGTGACCCACGAGCAGCGAGACGGCGCGGCCGGAGTCGCGCATGAACTCGGCCGCCCGGACGGTGTCCGCCACCTTGTGGCTGAAGGACCCCTCGGACCAGAGCCCCGCGGACTCGCCCAGGCCGAGATTGTCGAAGCGGAGCATGCCCACCCCGTTGTCCGCCAGCGCCTTGCACATCCGTGAGGCCGAGGGGCTGTCCTTGCCCAGCGTGAAGCCGTGGGAGAACACGCCCCAGCCTTTTACCGGACCCTCGGGGAGGTCGATGACGCCGGAGAGCAGCTCGCCGGTGGAACCTTCGAAGGACACTTTTTCGGAGCGGGACACGGGGGCCCTTTCATTTAGGGGGCTTACGACGGCGGCGCCCCCACCGGAGGGTGGGAGGCGCCGTCGTCGTTGGAGCTGGTGGCAGGTGTGCGCTAGATCTTGCGGGCCAGGATGGCCTGCTTGACCTCGGCGATTGCCTGCGTGACCTGGATGCCGCGCGGGCAGGCCTCGGTGCAGTTGAAGGTGGTGCGGCAGCGCCACACGCCTTCCTTGTCGTTGAGGATCTCCAGGCGCATGTCGCCGGCGTCATCACGGGAATCGAAGATGAAGCGGTGCGCGTTGACGATCGCGGCCGGGCCGAAGTACTGGCCGTCGGTCCAGAACACCGGGCAGGACGAGGTGCACGCGGCGCACAGGATGCACTTGGTGGTGTCGTCGAACCGTTCGCGGTCCTCGGCGGACTGCAGGCGTTCCTTGGTCGGCTCGTGGCCGCGGTTGATCAGGAAGGGCATGACTTCGCGGAAGGACTGGAAGAACGGCTCCATGTCCACGATCAGGTCCTTTTCCACCGGCAGGCCCTTGATCGGCTCGACCGTGATGGGCTTGGAGGTGTCCAGGTCCTTGAGCAGGGTCTTGCAGGCGAGGCGGTTGCGGCCGTTGATGCGCATGGCATCGGAACCGCAGACGCCGTGGGCGCAGGACCGGCGGAAGGAGACGCTGCCGTCAATCTCCCACTTGACCTTGTGCAGGGCGTCCAGGACACGGTCCGTGCCGTACATGGTGACGTGGAAGTCGTCCCAGGTGGACTCGTCGGAGACCTCCGGGTTGTAGCGGCGCACCCGCAGGTGGACGTCGAAGGACGGGATGTCCCCGCCGCCGCCGACGCCGGCGGGCAGTTCGATCTTGGAGGCTGGCTCAGCGAGTTCAGCGGTCATCTTAGTACTTCCTCACCATCGGCTCGTAGCGCGTAAAGACCACCGGTTTGGTGGCAAGCCGGATGCCGGCAATCGACTCGGCGGAACCGTCCGCCGGTGCGTGGTCATCCTTGTACGCCATGGAGTGCTTCATGAATTTTTCGTCGTCGCGCTCGGGGAAGTCCTCGCGGAAGTGTCCGCCGCGGGATTCCTCGCGGTGCAGGGCCGCCACGGTCATGACCTTGGCGAGCTCCAGCAGGAAGCCCAGTTCCACGGCCTCGAGCAGGTCCAGGTTGAAGCGCTTGCCCTTGTCCTGGACGTTGATGCGCTGGTACCGCTCCTCGAAGGACGCGATGTCCTTCAGGACCTGGTTGAGCGTCTCGGCGGTGCGAAACACCTGCATGTTGGCGTCCATGGTGTCCTGCAGTTCCTTGCGGATCTGGGCCACCTTTTCGGTGCCGTCAGAGGTGCGGACGTGCTCCAGCAGGTTCAGCGTGTAGGCCTCGGGATCCGCGGGCAGTTCCACGAAGTCCGCGGTCTTGGCGTATTCGGCGGCGGCGATGCCCGCGCGCTTGCCGAAGACGTTGATGTCCAGCAGCGAGTTGGTGCCCAGCCGGTTGGAACCGTGCACCGAGACGCAAGCAACCTCGCCCGCCGCGTAGAGGCCCGGGACGACGGTGTCGTTGTCCTGCAGGACCTCGGCGCTGATGTTGGTGGGGATGCCGCCCATGGCGTAGTGCGCCGTCGGGAAGACCGGAACCGGCTCCGTGTACGGCTCCACACCCAGGTAGGTGCGGGCAAACTCGGTGATGTCCGGGAGCTTGGCGTCGATGTGCGCCGGCTCGAGGTGCGTCAGGTCAAGCAGGACGTAGTCCTTGTTCGGGCCGCAGCCGCGGCCTTCACGGACTTCGTTGGCCATGGAGCGGGCCACGATGTCGCGCGGGGCGAGGTCCTTGATGGTGGGTGCATAGCGCTCCATGAAGCGCTCACCCTCGGAGTTGCGCAGGATCGCGCCTTCGCCGCGGGCGGCCTCGGAGAGCAGGATGCCCAGGCCGGCCAGGCCGGTCGGGTGGAACTGGAAGAACTCCATGTCCTCCAGCGGGATGCCGCGGCGGAACGCGATGCCCATGCCGTCACCGGTGAGGGTGTGCGCGTTGGAGGTGGTCTTGAAGACCTTGCCGGCGCCGCCCGAGGCGAACACCACGGACTTGGCCTGGAAGACGTGCAGTTCGCCGGAGGCGAGGTCGTAGGACACGACGCCGGCAACGCGCTTCTGCTTGTACGCCGTGCCGTCCTCGCGGACTGCGTCTTCCTCGACGGTGAGCAGGTCGAGGACGTAGTACTCGTTGTAGAACTCGACGTTGTGCTTGACGCAGTTTTGGTACAGCGTCTGCAGGATCATGTGGCCGGTGCGGTCCGCGGCGTAGCAGGCACGGCGGACCGGAGCCTTGCCGTGGTCGCGAGTGTGGCCGCCGAAGCGGCGCTGGTCGATCCGGCCCTCGGGCGTGCGGTTGAACGGCAGGCCCATCTTCTCAAGGTCCAGGACGGCGTCGATCGCTTCCTTCGCCATGACCTCGGCGGCGTCCTGGTCCACCAGGTAGTCGCCGCCCTTGATGGTGTCGAAGGTGTGCCACTCCCAGTTGTCTTCCTCGACGTTGGCCAGGGCTGCACACATGCCGCCCTGTGCCGCGCCGGTGTGGGAGCGCGTGGGGTAAAGCTTGGTCAGTACTGCTGTTCGCGCACGCTGACCGGATTCGATCGCGGCGCGCATGCCAGCGCCACCGGCACCGACAATGACGACGTCGTACTTATGGACCTGCATACCAGATGCTCTTTCTCTCAAAATTCGCTGTAAAACACCGCCGGCGGAGCCTGCGCAGTGAAGTCTCGTGATCCCTGTGTCCCGCGCGGGCAGGCAAGGATCAGCGCCCGGAGGCCCGGGCCGCTACGGAGCGGGGCAGAACCCGCCGGGCAGCTGCACGCCGTCGACCACTGGGCACGGGTTGAAGGTGAAGATCACCAGCGTGCCGAGGATGATGATGGCTGCGGCCGCGGCATAGAGCACGATCTTCAGCCAGAGACGCGTCGCGTCCTTTTCGGCGTAGTCGTTGATGATGGTGCGCACGCCGTTGGTGCCGTGCAGCATGGCGAGCCACAGCATGGCCAGGTCCCAGACCTGCCAGAACGGGTCGGCCCACTTGCCGGCCACGAAGCCGAAGTCGATCGCGTGGATGCCTTCGCCCACCAGCAGGTTGACGGTCAGGTGGCCGAAGATGAGGACCACGAGGACGACGCCGGAAAGCCGCATGAAGAGCCATGCCAGCATTTCGAAGTTGCCCTTGGACGAACCGCTGCGGCGGTACTGCGGCGCAATCTTGCCGCTGCGCGGACTCTGAATGGTTGCACTCATGGCTTAGTGACCTCCGAGGGCGAGGGACAGGTGGCGGATGGAGAAGCCGACCATGACGATGACCCAGAGGGCCAGGACGGTCCACAGCATCTGGCGCTGGTACTTCGCGCCCTTCTTCCAGAAGTCGACGGCGATGATCCGCAGGCCGTTGAAGGCGTGGAATACGATCGCTGCGACGAGGCCCGTTTCACCCAGGGCCATAAGGGGGTTCTTGTAGGCACCGATCACGGCGGTGTAGGCCTCGGGGGACACACGCACCAATGAGGTGTCCAGCACGTGGACCAACAAGAAGAAAAAGATCACTACACCGGTAACGCGGTGTCCAACCCAGGACCACATGCCTTCACGGCCGCGGTACAAGGTGCCAGCTGGTTTTGTCGGCACTGAATAAACCTCCCTGCAACACAGCGGCGCTGGCATGGGATCCACGCGGGGGGAACGCCTGCTGCGAGAGCACTCGTAAGCTCAAGCCTAAATCTAGGCTTCGCCCTCAGCTTATTCAATTCAGCGGATCGATGGTGACGGCGCCCGGCGCGGTTTTTGACCGCTTTTGAGACGAACGCCACATTTGCTTGCGCCGCCGTCGACTCCGTTTGCGTGCGTTGCGTGCCAACTCCGGGGTGTGCGGGCGGCGTTCCGCTAAAGTAGCCGTGATGACTACAGACAATATGGCCAGCCATGACTCACCCCAGGACGCTGCGGCGGACTCCCCGCTGCGGCGTTTCATCGCGGTGATTCCGGCAGGCGGTGTGGGGACCCGGCTCTGGCCGCTGTCCCGGGCCGCCGCCCCCAAATTCCTGCACGATCTCACCGGATCCGGCAGCACGTTGCTGCGCGCCACCTACGACCGGCTGGAACCCCTCGCCGGCAGCCGCGTGCTGGTCGTCACCGGAACGGCGCACCGCGAGGCCGTGTGCCGCCAACTGCCCGAGGTGCGCGAGGCGGACCTGGTGCTGGAGAGCGAGCCCAAGGACTCGGGTGCGGCCATCGGCCTCGCCGCGGCGATCCTGTTCGAGCGCGATCCGGAAACGATCATGGGTTCCTTCGCCGCGGATCAGGTCATCAGCCCCGACGCACTGTTCCAGGACGCGGTCCGTGAGGCCATCCACACGGCGGCCGCCGGCAAGATCGTCACCATTGGCATCAAGCCCACGCACCCGTCCACCGGCTTTGGCTACATCCGCGCCGGCGACAAGTTGAGTGTGCCCGGCGCCCCGAGCGCCCACACAGTCGTCGAATTCGTCGAGAAGCCCAGCGAGGAAGTCGCCCAGCAGTACGTGGACAGCGGCGAGTACGTCTGGAACGCGGGCATGTTCGTCGCGCCGGTCTCGCTCATGCTCAAGCACCTGGAGGCCAACCAGCCGGAACTCTTCGCGGGCCTGCAGGAGATTGCCAAGGCCTGGGACACCCCGCTGCGCGACGAGGTCACCTCCCGCGTCTGGCCAACCCTGCCCAAGATCGCTATCGACTACGCGGTCGCCGAGCCCGCCGCGGCAGCCGGGGACGTCGCCGTCGTGCCCGGCACCTTCCGCTGGGACGACGTCGGGGACTTCGCCTCCGTGGGCCGGCTCAACAGTGCCAAGGAAGTCGACGACGTCACCGTGATCGGCGAGGGTGCCCGGGTCTTCACTGAGAACTCGAGCGGCGTGGTGGTCTCCGACACCAAGCGTGTGATCGCCCTGATCGGCATCGAGGATGTGGTGATCGTGGACACCCCCGATGCCCTGCTCGTGATGACGAAGGCGCATTCGCAGCGGGTCAAGGCCGCCGTGGACGCGCTCAAGGCCAGCGGCGACACGGACGTCCTCTAGTCCCCTTCAGGTAAGCGGGACTGTACTGCCGTAACCGTCCGACTGCGATGCCGCTATTTTTCTGACTCTCGCTAGAGTGATTGTGTGCGCAATTACACTACTGAAGCTGAGCCAACCACCCTGGTGGGGCCGTGGCTGGAGCCACTCCTGCCGGAGCTGATCGCCTTCCGCCGCGACCTGCACGCGCACCCCGAGCTGTCCTTCAAGGAGTTCCGCACCACGGATAAGCTGGCCAAGCGGCTTGAGGCTGCCGGCCTGACCCCGCGCCGGCTCGAGGGTACCGGGCTGACCGTGGATGTCGGCGAGGGCCCCATCGCCACCGCGCTCCGCGGCGACATTGACGCCCTGCCCATCATCGAGGAGACCGGACTGCCGTTCGCGTCCAAGAACCACGGCGTGACGCACGCCTGCGGCCACGACGTCCACACCACCACGATGCTGGGCATCGCCCTGATCCTGCAGCGGATGCACGACTCCTCGCCGCTGGGCGGCACGGTGCGGATCATCTTCCAGCCGGCCGAGGAGACCATGCCCGGCGGCGCGCACGCGTGCATCGAACAAGGTGTGCTGGAGGGGGTGCCGCGGATCCTGGCGCTGCACTGCGACCCCCGGATCGAGGTCGGCAAGATCGGCACCCGGATCGGCGCCATCACCTCGGCGTCGGACACCATCAAGATTGAACTGAGCGGCCGAGGCGGCCACACCTCGCGCCCGCACCTGACCGAGGAACTCGTCTTCGCCCTCGCGCAGATCGCCATCAACGTCCCGGCCGTGCTCTCCCGGCGCGTCGACGTCCGCAGCGGGGTGTCCGTGGTCTGGGGACACATCTCGGCTGGCTCCGCACCGAACGCCATCCCGGCGAGCGGCTACATGGCCGGCACCATGCGCTGCCTGGACCGGGATGCCTGGCACAGCGCGGGGGAGATCCTCGACGAGGTGGTGCAGCAGATCGCGGCGCCCTACGGCGTCGACGTGCACCTGGAGCACACCCGCGGCGTGCCGCCCGTAGTGAACTCCGAACACGAGACCGCGCTGATCGAGGCTTCGGCCCGGGCCGAAATCGGCGAGAGCTCCGTGGTGCTGACGCCGCAGTCGATGGGCGGCGAGGACTTCGCCTGGTTCCTCGCGGACCTGCCCGGCGCGATGATGCGGCTGGGCACGAAAACCCCCGGCGGCGAGGAGTACGACCTGCACCGCGGCGACTACATCCTGGACGAACGCGCCCTGGGCCTCGGCATCCGGGTGCTCACGGCGGCGGCCCTCCGCACCCTCCGCGACCTCTAGGGCAGGCGCCGGCCGACGCTCCGGAGCCGCACCTTCGCCTGCTCAAGGGCGGGCGTGCCCGCGGAAATTCCCCACCTTTCCCTTCGCGGGGCCGGGACGCGCCAGCGCTGCCTGCGGACACGCCGTCGGCGCCCCTTGAAGTTGGGGAAATCCGGCGGGCGGCTGCACCGGTAAATGCGTTGTGCACAACTCAGTTGTGCGCAACTTAGTTGTGCGCTAAGGTTTTTAGGTGAGCAAAACTGATTCCCCTGCGTCCGCCGGGACCGACGCCCCCCGCCTGGACAGGCAGGTGTGCTTCGCCATGTACTCGGCTTCGCGGGCCGCTACCGCCGTCTACCGGCCCATACTCGAGGAACTCGGACTGACGTACCCGCAGTACCTCGTGATGATGGTGCTCTGGGAGGACCAGCCCCGCAGCGTCCGCGAGCTGGGCGAGGAACTCGGGCTGGACTCCGGAACCCTCTCGCCGCTGCTCAAGCGCCTCGAGTACCTGGGATACGTGGAACGACGGCGGTCCGCGGCGGACGAACGGCGCGTCGAGGTCTTCCTCACTGAGTCCGGCGCCGCCCTCAGCGCCCGTGCCACCGGAATTCCGCAGCGGCTCGCCGATGCCGCCGGACTCTCCGCTAACGAGCTCGACCAGCTCCGCGAGACCCTGGGCCGGCTCACCGCCGCGCTGCAGTCCGGCCGCTGACCGGCCCCGCCAATTGCGGGCTGCGGCCGCGCGGCAACCCCACAAGCTTCCCTTCCCCCAACAGATTGGAATCCCCATGAAGACCCTCTATACGGCCGAAGCACTGGCCTCCGGCGAAGGCCGCGACGGCAACGCGCAGACGTCCGACGGCAAACTCAATGTCACCCTGGCCAGCCCGGTTGAGCTCGGCGGCAACGGCGAAGGCACCAACCCCGAGCAGCTCTTCGCCGCCGGGTACGCCGCCTGCTTCCACTCTGCCCTGCGCCTGGTGGGCCGCCAGCAGAAGGCGGACCTGACCGACTCCGCCGTCGCCGCGAAGATCCACCTCGGCGCCCTCGACGGCGGCTCCGGCTATGGCATCGCCGCCGAACTCGAGATCGCGCTGCCGGCCGTGGACCGCGAAACCGCCGAAGCGCTCGTCGCCAAGGCCCACGAGGTCTGCCCCTACTCCAACGCCACCCGTGGCAACATCACCGTAGACATCACCATCCTGGAGGTCGCCGCATGAGCACCGAGAACAGCACCCTTCCCGCCACCACCCGAGAGATCCAGCTGGCCTCCCGCCCGCACGGCCGCCCCGTGCCGGAGAACTTCCGGCTGGCCGAATCCCCGCTGCCGGAGCTCCAGGACGGCCAGGTCCTGGTCCGCAACCTGTTCATCTCCGTGGACCCCTACATGCGCGGCCGGATGAACGACGTGAAGTCCTACTCCGCGCCGTTCGCCCTGGACGCCGCCATGGAGGGCGGCGCCGTCGGCGAGGTCATCGCCTCCCGCTCGGCCGACCGCGCGGTTGGGGACACTGTGGTGCACAGCCTCGGCTGGCGCGAGTACGCCGTCCTGGACGCCGCCGCGACGACGCCGGCCCGCACCGACCTGGCCCCGGCGTCGGCCTTCCTGGGTGCCCTCGGCATGACCGGCCTGACCGCCTACGCCGGACTGCTCAAGGTCGCCGAGTTCAAGCCGGGCGAGGCCGTCTTCGTTTCCGGCGCAGCCGGCGCCGTCGGCTCGCTGGTGGGGCAGATTGCCAAGGCCATGGGCGCCTCCCGGGTGATCGGCAGCGCCGGCACCCCGGAGAAGGTGGCCCGCCTGCTGGAGCTCGGCTTCGAGGCCGCCTTCAACTACCATGACGGCCCGGTCCGGGACCTGCTGAAGGAGGCCGCGGGGGAGAAGGGCATCGACGTCTACTTCGACAACGTCGGCGGCGAGCACCTCGAGGCCGCGCTGTCCGTGCTCAACGTCGGCGGCCGCGTCGCCATGTGCGGCGCCATCTCTCAGTACAACTCCACCGAGCCGACGCCGGCCCCGCGGAACCTCATGCTGGCCATCGGCAAGCAGCTGACCCTCAAGGGCTTCCTGGTGGGCGGTTACTGGCAGTACATGGGCGAGTTCGTCGAGAAGCTCTCCGGCTGGCTGGCCGACGGCACCGTCCGTTACGACGAGACCGTGGTGGACGGGCTGGAGAACGCACCGCAGGCCTTCATGGACCTGCTGGAGGGCGCCAACACCGGCAAGATGCTGGTCCGCCTCTAAGCTAACTCCGCCTCCAGCGCAGGCGCGAACGTTGCCCCTGGGGCCCCGATTTCCACGATTTCGGGGCCTCACGCGTACGGTCGCGCGGGAACGGCGCAGCGCTTGGTAACAAGTTCTCAACAATCTGTGAAATGGCTGTGAAGTGTGTTACTCGACGTGTTCCATGACACTAAAGTAACTTGCATCAGTGCGCCTCGGCGCAGTGCTGCGAATCCGTCAGTGACAACAGTGTTTCGGGGGAAAACCGGAAGCAGACACTCATTGAACTCCCGTCGTAGCGCCTATCTCTTTCTTCCTGGAGGAACTTTGACGAACTCACTGCGCGCAACTTTCAAGCGCGGTTCAATGGCCGGCGTCGCCACCGCAGGTGCGGCCGCTTTGCTGCTCACCGGTTGCGGGGCTGCCCCGACCGCCAGCAGCACCGCCAGCGCAAGCGCCAGCAACTACACCGGCTGCATCGTGTCCGACTCCGGCGGATTCGACGACCAGTCGTTCAACCAGTCCTCCTACGAGGGCCTGAAGAAGACCGAGAAGGATCTCGGCATCAAGGTCAACCAGGTCGAGTCGAAGACCAACAACGACTTCGAGCCGAACCTGCGCGCCATGGTCACTGCCGGCTGCAACCTGACCATCACGGTCGGCTTCCTGCTCGGCGACGCCACCAAGGCCCAGGCCACGGCGAACCCGGACAAGCACTTCGCGATCATCGACTTCGGCTACGACAAGCCGATCGCCAACGTCAAGCCGATCATCTATGACACGGCCCAGGCTGCCTTCCTGGCCGGCTACCTCGCCGCGGGCACCACCAAGACCGGTACCGTCGCGACCTTCGGCGGCATCAAGATCCCCACCGTCACCATCTTCATGGACGGCTACGCCGACGGCGTGAAGTACTACAACGAGAAGAAGGGCAAGAACGTCAAGGTTCTTGGCTGGGACAAGGCCAAGCAGGACGGCTCCTTCACCGGCGACTTCGAGAAGCAGGACAAGGGCAAGCAGTTCACCCAGAACTTCCTGGACCAGGGTGCGGACATTGTCATGCCCGTCGCGGGTCCGGTCGGCAAGGGTGCAGGCGCAGCGCTGAAGGAAGCCAAGGCAGCAGGCAAGGACGTCAAGCTCATCTGGGTTGACTCCGACGGCTTCCTGACCGCCCCGGATTACAAGGACATCATGCTCTCCTCCGTGATGAAGCAGATGGGCGAGGCCGTTGAGACCGTCGTGAAGGAAGACACGGAAGGCAAGTTCACCAACACGCCTTACGTCGGCACCCTCGCGAACGACGGCGTCCAGCTGGCTCCGTTCCACGACCTGGACTCCCAGGTTCCGGCCGAACTGAAGTCCGAGCTGGACCAGATCAAGAAGGACATCGCCGACGGCAAGCTGAAGGTTGAGTCCGCAGCCAGCCCGAAGGCGTAACTTCCGCCGCTAAGCGCCACGGCCCGGACGGTCCCAGACCGCACGGGCTGTGGCGCTTTTCGTTGCGGCTACTCTTGGCCGCAGCGCTGGCGGCAGGCACTAGGCTGGTTCTGCAGCCCCATCACCCCGTCCGGTCGTGACCCGGACACACTTCGAGATTGGTCAGAGTTTTGAAACTTGAACTCAAGGGGATCACCAAACGCTTCGGCTCCCTGGTAGCCAACGACCACATTGACGTGGTCGTTGAACCCGGGCAGATCCACTGTCTGCTCGGCGAGAACGGCGCCGGCAAGTCCACGCTGATGAACGTCCTCTACGGGCTCTACGAACCCACCGACGGCGAAATCCTCATCGACGACAAACCCGTCAGCTTCCGCGGCCCGGGGGACGCGATGGCGGCAGGCATCGGCATGGTGCACCAACACTTCATGCTGGTCCCGGTCTTCACGGTCGCCGAAAACGTGGCCCTCGGGGCGGAAACCACCAAGGCCGGCGGCTTCCTCAATCTCGATGACACCCGCCGGAAGATCCAGGAGATCTCCGACCGGTACGGCTTCGACGTCGACCCCGACGCCCTGATCGAGGACCTGCCGGTCGGCGTCCAGCAGCGCGTGGAGATCATCAAGGCCCTGGTCCGCGACGCCAAGGTGCTCATCCTCGACGAGCCCACCGCCGTGCTGACCCCGCAGGACACCGACGAGCTGCTGGACATCATGCGCCAGCTCAAGAGCCACGGAACCTCGATCGTCTTCATCTCGCACAAGCTGCGCGAGGTCAAGGCCGTCTCGGACACCATCACGGTGATCCGGCGCGGCAAGGTCGTCGGCACGGCCAGCCCCACGGCCTCGACGACGGAACTCGCCTCCATGATGGTGGGCCGGGCAGTCAACCTGACCCTGGACAAGGCCCCGGCCCGGCCGCAGGAGACCACGTTCCAGGTCAAGGACCTCACCGTGATCGCACCGAGCGGCCAGCACGTCGTGGACGGGATCAGCTTCGACATTGCCCGCGGCGAGATCCTGGCCGTCGCCGGCGTGCAGGGCAACGGGCAGACCGAGCTGACCGAGGCGATCCTCGGCCTGCAGGACCGGGTCCACGGCTCCATCCTGCTCGACGGCGAGGAGTTGGTGGGCCGCAGCGTCAAGGACGTGCTGAAGGCCGGCGTCGGCTTCGTGCCCGAGGACCGCTCGGTGGACGGTCTGATCGGAACGTTCTCGATCGCCGAGAACCTGATCCTGGACCGCTACGACCAGGAACCGTTCGCGAAGGGCATCAGCATGAGCCCGGCGAAGGTGCTGGAAAACGCGAAGACCCGGATCGACGAGTTCGACGTGCGCACCCCGTCCGGCTCGCTCGCCGCGGGCACCCTGTCCGGCGGCAACCAGCAGAAGGTGGTCATGGCTCGCGAGCTGTCGCGCCCGCTGCGCCTCTTTATCGCGTCCCAGCCGACCCGCGGCGTCGACGTCGGCTCCATCGAGTTCCTGCACAAGCGGATCGTAGCGGAACGCGACCACGGCACCCCCGTGATGATCGTCTCCACCGAACTCGACGAAGTGATCGAGCTGGCGGACCGGATCGCTGTGCTTTACAAGGGCAGGCTGGTGGGCATCGTCCCGGCCGGCACCGGACGTGACGTCCTGGGCCTCATGATGGCCGGCCTGTCGCCCGACGAGGCCCACGCCGACAGCACCAAGACCCCGGCAACCGCAGCCGCCGCCCCGGCCGCCGCCGCCCAGCCCGCACAGGAGTCCACCTCCGGCGCCGTAGGAGAGCACCATGACTGAAACCAACCGGCCACGCCACGCGGCTGAATCCGATCCGGCGAAAACCGCGGGAACCGCAGCCCAGCCAACCGCGACGCCGAACACCCCCGACGTCGAAACCGCCGAAACCACCGACGCCACGGACGCCACCACCGCCACCTCGCTGGACACCGCTGGCGGGGCGATGCGCCCCTCGGCCGTCCCGGTCTCGGGCCAGAGCGGCATCGTCCCCGGCGGCCCCGACTCGCTCATGCGCAGAATCTTCACCGGAAGCGGCATGGTCTCCGTGCTGGCCGTGCTGCTCGCGCTGATCCTCGGCGGCCTGCTGATCGCCAGCACGGACAAGGCCGTCAGCGCGAGCGCGGGCTACCTCTTCGCCCGGCCCAGCGACTTCTTCTCCGCCGTCTGGTCCGCCGCTACCCGCTCCTACGTGGCGCTCTTCCAGGGCTCCGTGTTCAACCCCCGCGGCACCGGCGCGGCCGGGCAGTTCGCCCCGCTGATGGAAACCCTCACCATCGCCACCCCGCTGATCACCGCCGGCCTCGGCGTCGCCCTGGCCTTCCGCGCCGGACTCTTCAACATCGGTGCTCAGGGCCAGATCATCATGGCCGGCATCCTCGCCTCGTGGGTCGGCTTCGCCCTGCACCTGCCGATGGGCCTGCACCTGCTGCTGGTCCTCGTGGCCGGCATCCTCGGCGGCGCCCTCTGGGCCGGCCTGGTCGGCTTCCTCAAGGCCCGCACCGGCGCCCACGAGGTGATCCTGACGATCATGTTCAACTACATCGCGCTGTACTTCCTGCGCTACCTGCTCAACACCCCCGCGTTCCAGCGGCCGGGCGAGACCAACCCGATTTCCCCGATCCTGGACCCCAGCGCCGTCTACCCGCAGATTTTGGGCACCCAGTACCGGCTGCACCTGGGCTTCATCCTGGCCATCGCGGCGACCGTCTTCGTCTGGTGGGTGCTGAACCGCTCCACGATCGGCTTCGAATTCCGGGCCGTCGGCGCCAACCCGAAGGCCGCCCTGACCGCCGGCATCAACGTCCCGCGCGCCACCATCCTGGTGATGGCCATCGCGGGCGCCCTCGCCGGCATGTCCGGCGTCGCCCAGGTGGCCGGCACCGAAAAGGTCCTCACCGACGGCGTCGCGGCCACCTACGGCTTTGACGCCATCACGGTTGCGCTGCTGGGACGCTCGACGCCGTGGGGCACCTTCGCCGCAGGCCTGCTCTTCGGCGCCTTCCGCGCCGGCGCCGTCCAGATGCAGATCCAGACCGGAACCCCGATCGACATCGTGCTGGTGGTCCAGTCGCTGATCGTGCTCTTCATCGCCGCCCCGCCGCTGGTGCGGGCGGTGTTCGGCCTGAACCCGCGCAAGAAGAAGGCCGTCAAGGCCAACAAGTCCAAGACGGCAGCAACCACCGGAGTAGCAGCATGAGCACAACAGCAACGTCGCCCCAGCCGGGGAAGCCGCAGCCTGCACCCCTGGACGGAGCTCCCGCGGCCAAGCACCACCACACGGCCGTGACCGCCAAGCCCGTGACCTGGAAGCTCCCGGTCACCCTGCTGGTGCTGGCCATCGTGGCGTTCGTCTTCTTCGGACTGATGGGGCCGCACCAGACCGCCAAGTTCGGAATCTCCACCGGGAGCGACTTCTTCCAGCTGCCGGCCCTGGAGGTTCAGGCCTTCCTCGGCGGCATCGTTCTCTCGGTGATCATGCTGGCGCTGGCCGGCTATGCCGTGTTCCTCAAGACCCGGAACCGCAAGGTCCCGGGCTGGGTCACGATCGCCTTCATCGCGCTGTTTGTCGCCGCGTTCCTGATCTGGGTGGTCGGCGGGGCCCGCACCACCAGCATTTCCCTCGCCGGGCTGATCGCAGGGTCCGTGACCCTGGCCGTGCCGCTGGTCTTCGGCTCCCTGTCCGGCGTGCTCTGCGAACGCGTCGGCGTCGTGAACATCGCGATCGAAGGCCAGCTCCTGGGCGGCGCCTTCACGGCCGCGATCATCGCCACCCTGACGCACAACCCCTTCCTGGGCCTGCTCGCGGCGGCCATCGCCGGGGCCCTCGTCTCCATGATCCTGGCCCTGTTCAGCATCAAGTACGTGGTCAACCAGATCATCGTCGGCGTCGTGCTCAACGTCCTCGTCTCCGGCGTCACCGGCTTCCTGTTCAGCACGGTCATGCAGGCGGACAAGGAGAAGTTCAACTCTCCCGCGCACCTGGATCCGATCACCATCCCGGTTTTGGGCGACATCCCGCTGATCGGCCCGATCCTGTTCAAGCAGTCCTTGATCGGCTACCTGATGTACATCGCCGTGATCGTGGTCTGGGTAGGGCTGTTCAAGACCAAGTGGGGCCTGCGCGTCCGCGCCGTCGGCGAACACCCGCAGGCAGCCGACACCATGGGCATCAAGGTCAACGCCACCCGCTTCTGGAACGTCACCCTCGGCGGCGCCATCGCCGGCATCGGCGGTTCCTTCTTCACCCTCGTGGCGATCGACAGCTTCACCAAGGAAATCTCCGGCGGACGCGGCTTCATCGCCCTGGCCGCACTGATCTTCGGCCGTTGGAACCCGATCGGCGCCTTCTTCGCGGCGCTGCTGTTCGGCTTCGCCGACAACCTGCAAAGCATCGTGACGATCATCGGCACCCCGGTTCCGAGCCAGTTCATGGCGATGCTGCCGTACCTCGTGACGGTGCTCGCCGTGGCCGGGCTCGTCGGACGCTCCCGGCCGCCGGCGGCCAGCGGCATCCCGTACGTGAAGGGCTGACCATGGCTGATCACATTAGCGGGAACGGCAGCCCGGCAGCGGTCCCGGCCGCCGGCGTGGACTGGGCAGCCCTCGAGGCCGCCGCGGTCGCGGCGATGAAGAACGCCTATGCGCCGTATTCGAAGTTCGCGGTGGGGGCAGCGGCCCTCACCGCGGACGGCCGGATCGTCAGCGGCTGCAACGTCGAAAACGCCAGCTACGGGCTCACGCTGTGCGCCGAGTGCACGCTGGTCGGCAACCTGCACATGAGCGGCGGCGGCCTGCTGCGCGCCTTCTACTGCGTGGACGCGGACGGCAACGTGCTGATGCCGTGCGGGCGCTGCCGGCAGCTGCTCTACGAATTCCGGGCCCCGGACATGGAACTCATGACCACACAGGGCATCAAGACGATGGACCAGGTGCTTCCCGACGCATTTGGCCCCCAACACCTGGAGGAAACCCGGTGACACAGACCACCAGCACCACTGCCAGCGGCACTGAAGCCTTCGACGCCGTCGACATCATCCGCATCAAGCGCGACAAGGGCGTGCTCAGCGCCGCCCAGATCGACTGGACGATCGACGCCTACACACGCGGCGCCATCGCCGATGAGCAGATGGCCGCGCTGAACATGGCCATCCTGCTCAACGGAATGGACCGCGCGGAGATTTCCCGCTGGACCGCGGCGATGATCGCCTCCGGCGAGCGGATGGACTTCTCCAGTCTGCGCCGGCCCGACGGCGGCGTGAAAGCCACCTCTGACAAGCACTCCACCGGCGGGGTGGGGGACAAGATCACCCTTCCGCTGGCACCCCTCGTGGCCGTGTTCGGCGTCGCCGTTCCGCAGCTCTCCGGCCGCGGCCTCGGCCACACGGGCGGCACCCTGGACAAGCTCGAGTCCATCCCCGGCTGGCGCGCGGCGCTGAGCAACGAGGAGATGCTGGCCCAGCTGCAGGACGTGGGGGCCGTCATCTGCGCCGCCGGCGCCGGCCTGGCCCCGGCGGACAAGAAGCTCTACGCCCTGCGTGACGTCACCGGCACGGTCGAGGCCATCCCGCTGATCGCCTCCTCGATCATGAGCAAGAAGATCGCCGAAGGCACCGGATCGCTGGTCCTGGACGTCAAGGTGGGCAGCGGCGCGTTCATGAAGGACGAGGCGCGTGCCCGCGAGCTGGCCGAGACCATGGTTGCGCTGGGCAAGGACGCCGGGGTCAACACGGTGGCGCTGCTGACCAACATGAACACGCCCCTGGGCCTCACCGCGGGCAACGCGATCGAGGTCGAGGAATCCGTGGAGGTCCTCGCCGGCGGAGGCCCCGAAGACGTCGTCGAACTCACCGTCCGGCTGGCCGAGGAGATGCTGGCCTGCGCCGGCGTCCACGACGCCGATCCGCGCGCCGCGCTCCGGGACGGCCGCGCCATGGACGTCTGGAACCGGATGATCGAGGCCCAGGGCGGCGATCCGCGCGCCAAACTGCCGGTGGCCAAGGAATCCGAGACCATCTACGCGCCGGCCGACGGCGTGCTGGTGGAACTCGACGCCATGGCCGTTGGCGTCGCAGCCTGGCGCCTCGGCGCCGGCCGCGCCCGCAAGGAGGACCAGGTCCAGGCCGGCGCCGGGGTGCGGATGCACGCCAAGCCGGGCGCCACGGTCCGCGCCGGCGAGCCGCTGATGACCCTGCTGACGGACACCCCGGAGAAGTTCGAACGTGCCAAGGAAGCGCTCGAGCACGCCGCCGTGATCGCCCCCGAGGGCTCCCGCCCGGCCCAGCAACTCATCATCGACCGCATCGCCTGAGGCTCCGGCTGCCGCCTTGCCCTATCACTCCTGGTCCCCAACCCCCGGGGGTTGGCAGCCCCAAGTGATAGGGCAACGGCGCCGGGTCCGGCAGTACACTGGCACCACAGTATTCCGGGAGAAACCGGGCACCGCCGTGCGTTAGGAAACCGTGCAGGCAATCAACGACTTCATCCTGGCCGCCGCAGGCCAACCCTGGGTCCTGTTCCTCGTGTTCGCGTGCTGCCTGATCGACGGGTTCTTTCCCCCGGTTCCCAGCGAATCGGTGGTGGTGGGCCTGGCCGCCGTCGCCGCGGCGGCCGAGGTGCCCAACCCGCTTCTGCTGGTGGCCGTGGCCGCCGCCGGGGCGTTCTCCGGGGACAACATCGCCTACCTGATCGGGCGGGCCACCGGGACCGGACGCTGGGCGTGGATGCGCGGATACCGGGCGCAGCGGGCCTTCCTCTGGGCCGGCGGCGAGCTCCGGAAGCGGCCCGCGTCGCTGATCATGGTCGCCCGGTTTGTCCCGATCGGCCGGGTGGCCGTCAACCTGACCGCCGGCGCCACCAACTATGCGCAATCCCGTTTTGTGGCCCTGACGGTGCTTTCCGCGATGCTGTGGTCCGGCTATTCGGTGGGAATCGGCCTTTTCTTCGGGCAATGGTTCGAAGACAACCACCTGCTCGGCGCCACCATCGCGATCATCTGCGCGATCATCCTCGGCATCGCCGTCGACCTCACCCTGAGCAGGCTTCGCGGCCGTGCGCCGGGGGAGCTGGTCCCGGACGACCCGGACCGGCCCGCGCCGCCGGCCGACGGCTAGGACCGTGCCGGGAACGCCCGCGCCACGGCCGGAAACATCGCTGCGGTGCGTAGCGCAGGACGCCCGGCCCGTGGGACACTTAGGTGCGATTCACGTCACGTCCGTGCCGTGTGCGCCCAGCTGTATCTCATGTCCGTCCCGGGTACGTCCCACCCCTTCAGTTTTCTAGGAGCACAGCCCGCGTGGAGTTCATTAATGAGGCAGTCCTCCATGCAGCAGGCCAGTGGTGGATCTACCCCCTCCTGCTGGTGTTCTTCTTCGTCGACGGCTTCGCCATGGTGGTCCCCAGCGAGACGCTGATTGTCGCCCTCGCCGCGTACTCCCGGCACAGCGGACAGCCCAATCTGTGGATTCTCGGCCTCACGGCGCTCATCGGCGCCATCGCCGGCGACAACATGGCCTACCTGCTGGGGCGCAAAATCGGGATCGAACGGTTCCGCTGGATGCGCAAGCCCAAGGTCCAGCGGGTCTTCGCCTGGGCCCGCTACGAACTGGAAAAGCGCGGCGCGGTGCTGATCTTCACCGCCCGGTACATCCCGTGGGGCCGCGTGGCCGTCAACTACGTCGCCGGCACCACCGGGTTCCCGCACCGCAGGTTCTTCCTCCTGGACGCCTTCGCCTGCGTCACCTGGGTGATCTACTCGCTCGGGATCGGCATTCTGGCCAGTTCCTTCCCCTGGCTGCACCACAACCCGCTCCTGAGCGCCGGGATCGCCGTCGTCTTCGCTATTGTCCTCGGCGTGGCCGTTGACCACCTGCTGCGCTGGTGGCACAAGCGCCTGGGCCGGCACGACGAGCCGGAAGCCGCGGAGGCCGACGCGGCGGACGATGCCGCGGCTTCCGGGTCCGAGCCGGCGCTGACCGCCTGGTCGAAGGAGACCGACGCTTCCCGCAAGTAGCGCGGGGAGCCGTCCGACCCTATGGTTGGAACGTGACTGAGACTATTCTTGACGCTGCCCCTGACCTCGAATTCGACCTGAAGGGCCTTCCCAAGGTTTCCCTTCACGACCACCTGGACGGCGGACTGCGTCCGGCCACCATCATTGAACTTGCCGAAGCGGTCGGCCACACGCTGCCCTCCACCGACCCGGTCGCGCTGGGGGAGTGGTTCCGCGAATCCGCCGACTCCGGTTCGCTGGTCCGCTACCTCGAGACGTTCGACCACACCATCGCCGTCATGCAGACCAAGGAAGGCCTGTTCCGCGTCGCCAAGGAGTTCGTTGAAGACCTCGCGGACGACGGCGTCGTGTACGGCGAAGTGCGCTGGGCCCCGGAACAGCACCTGCAGCAGGGCCTGTCGCTGGACGACGTCGTTGAGGCCGTCCAGGCGGGCCTCGATGCAGGCGTCGACGCCGTCGCCGAGACCGGCCGCGAGATCCAGGTCGGCCAGCTGATCACCGCCATGCGCCACGCCGACCGCGGCCAGGAAATCGCCGAACTGGCCGTCCGGCACCGCTACAAGGGTGCAGTCGGCTTCGACATCGCCGGCGCCGAGGACGGCTTCCTGCCTTCCCGCTTCAAGGACGCCTTCACCTACCTTGCCCAGCACAACTTCCCGGCCACGATCCACGCCGGCGAGGCCGCCGGCCTGGAGAGTATCCAATCCGCACTCGTTGACGGCCGGGCCCTGCGCCTGGGCCACGGCGTTCGGATCGCCGAGGACGTCACCGTCGAGTTCGAAGAGGCCGACGCCGCCGACGCCGACGATGTCTCCGATATCAACGCCGACAGCGACGAGGTCGACGACAACATCGGCCTGGTAACCCTCGGCGAGCTCGCCAGCTGGGTCCGGGACCGCGGCATCGCACTGGAGATCTGCCCGTCCTCCAACCTGCAGACCGGCGCCATTGCCGGCTTCGGCGAGGGCATCGAAAGCCACCCGGTGGACATGCTCTACCAGCTGGGCTTCAACGTCACGATCAACACGGACAACCGGCTGATGAGCGGCGTGACCCTCACCGACGAGTTCGAACTGCTCGTGGAGACGTTCGACTACGACCTGGACGACCTGCTCGAGCTGACCCTGAACGCAGCCGAAGCCGCGTTCCTGCCGCTGGAGGAGAAGGAAGCCCTGGTCGAATACATCAACGAGGCCTACGCCGACCTTGGCTAAGGACTCCAACCCGGTGGACGCGCCGCTCAGGGATTTGTTGCGAACCATCGCCGAGCTGCGCGTCCACTGCCCCTGGATGGGCGCCCTCAGCCACGAATCCCTCGTGGAATACCTCCTCGAGGAGGCCTATGAGGTGGCTGAAACCATCGAGTCAGACGGCGGCGACGCCGAGCTGCGGGCGGAACTAGGCGATGTCCTGCTGCAGGTGGTGCTGCATGCCCGGCTCGCCGAGGAGCGCGGCGCCTTCGACTTCGACGACGTCGCCCGCGGCCTGCGGGACAAGATGGTCCGGCGCAATCCGCACGTCTTCCGCGCCGACGGCTCCCTGCAGGACTCCTTCCCGGCCACGGTCCAGGAGATCGTGCTGAAGTGGGATGCGGTCAAGAAAACCGAAAAGCCCGGCCGGGGCCACGCCTTCGACGGCGTCCCGGCCGCGCTGCCGGCGCTGGCCCGGGCGCAGAAGCTCCAGGACCGGGCCGAACGGGCCGGACTGCCGACTGCGTTGGAGCCGGCGCCCGCGATGGAGGCCCCCGCCTTGGAGGCCGCCGCCTCCGCACCCGCCGCGGGACCACCCGCCCCGGCGACCGAGCGGGAGCTAGGCGAGCTGCTGTTCGGCATTGTCGCGGCCGCCCGGCGCAACGGCCTGGACGCCGAACGCGCCCTGCGCGCGGTCAACCGCCATTTCCAGGAGAGCCAGCCCGGCAGCGAGCCCGGCGGCACCGGCGCGGGAGCACCGAGTCCGGGGACTGGATAGCTTTCCGTAACTTATCCCACTCTCGACTAGGCTAGGGGCGACGAGGACGTCGGTTTCCAGCTTGATCCACCGCTAGATTTCCAGCAGTCAGATTCCCAGCAGATCGCTTCACCCAAAGGAGCATATTCATGGCGCTTATCGATGCCATCCACGCCCGCGAGATCCTCGATTCCCGCGGCAACCCGACCGTAGAAGTTGAAGTCCTGCTCTCCGACGGCCAGATCGGCCGCGCAGCAGTTCCCTCCGGCGCCTCCACCGGCGAACACGAGGCCGTGGAACTCCGCGACGGCGACAAGGGCCGTTACCTCGGCAAGGGCGTCCAGAAGGCCGTCGACGCCGTCATCGACCAGATCGCCCCGGCCCTCATCGGCTTCGACGCGACCGACCAGCGCAGCATCGACCAGGCCATGATCGACCTGGACGGCACGGCCAACAAGGGCAAGCTCGGTGCCAACGCGATCCTGGGCGTGTCCCTCGCCGTTGCCAACGCCGCGGCCGCCTCGGCCGACCTGCCGCTTTACAAGTACCTGGGCGGGCCCAACGCGCACGTCCTGCCGGTGCCGCTGATGAACATCCTCAACGGCGGCTCGCACGCCGACTCCGACGTCGACATCCAGGAGTTCATGGTTGTCCCGCTCGGCGCCGAGACCTTCTCCGAGGGCCTGCGCTGGGGCGTCGAGGTTTACCACGCGCTCAAGGCGGTGCTGCAGTCCAAGGGCCTGGCCACCGGCCTGGGTGACGAGGGCGGCTTCGCCCCGAACCTGCCGTCTAACCGCGCGGCCCTGGACCTGATCCAGGAAGCCATTAAGAACGCCGGCTACACCCCGGGCAAGGACATCGCGCTGGCCCTCGACGTCGCCTCCTCCGAGTTCTTCAAGGACGGCGCGTACCAGTTCGAAGGCAAGGCCCTCAGCTCCGCCGAGATGAGCGCCTATTACGCCGAGCTGGTGGCGGACTACCCGCTGGTCTCCATCGAGGACCCGCTGGACGAGAACGACTGGGAAGGCTGGAAGGCCCTCACCGACTCGATCGGCGACAAGGTCCAGATCGTGGGCGATGACCTGTTCGTCACGAACCCGGAGCGCCTCCAGACCGGCATCGATTCGAAGACCGCCAACTCGCTGCTGGTCAAGGTCAACCAGATCGGTTCGCTGACCGAGACGCTCGACGCCGTATCCCTCGCCCAGCGCGCGGGTTACACGACCATCACCTCGCACCGCTCCGGCGAAACCGAGGACACCACCATCGCTGACATCGCCGTTGCCACCAACGCGGGCCAGATCAAGACCGGTGCCCCGGCCCGCTCCGAGCGCGTCGCCAAGTACAACCAGCTGCTGCGCATCGAAGAGGAACTCGACGACGCCGCACGCTACGCCGGACGCAGCGCCTTCCCGCGTTTCAAGGGCTAGTACCCGCAAGAATCAGGTACCGGTGGCTATGGTGGAAAGACCATGGCCACCGGTTCTGTTTTGGCCCGTTCTTTTTTGGCGGCCTGTTTTGGCCGGTTCGATTGGCCTGTTTGAAGGAGTGACATGGCAACCCGCCGTCCCAAGGTTCCCCGGGCCGCTGCTGCGGCCCCGAAGTCTCCGGCCTCCGGCCGGGGGGAAGCCGACGGCGGCGACGTCATCAGGGCTGATTTCGGCAGCCCGCGGCACGGCATCGAACCCGCCGGCCGGACAGCCGGCCACGACGCCGGACGGCCGGCGTCTGAAGCGCCGGGAACCGGCAAACCCGGCCCCGTCGGCGGAACCGCTGCGCCCGCCCGGACCGGAGCTGCAAAGACCGGCGCTGCGAAGACCGGCGCACGCGAGACCGGGCCAGCCACGCCGGCTGCGGGCAGCGGAGCCGGCACGAAGTCCGGACAGCCCGGGCAAACCGACGGGCTCGATCCCGTCCCGGCCAAGGCCTTCTCCGGACGACTGCTGGCACTCGGCGTCGTGATGATCGCCATCACGATCATGCTGGCGCCCACGGTCAGGATCTTCCTTGAAAAGCGCGCCGAAATAGCTGACCTGGAGGCCGAAATTTCGGCCCAGCAGGCGAAGCAGACGGACCTCAAACGTGAGGTCTCGCGCTGGCAGGACCCGAACTACGTGAAACAACAAGCCCGTGACCGCATTAACATGGTTATGCCCGGCGAAACCGGCTACTGGGTTTACGGCAGCGATCTTCCTGCCGCAACGTCCGGTTCCGGCGCCGCATCAGGAACAGCCACAGACCCGGCCAATCTGCCGTGGGTGGATTCCCTTTGGGACTCCATCAGGCGGTCGGCAACAGACTAGGAGCGGCGCCCGCCGCCGGATTACCGCAACCCGGTAATTCCAACAGGGCAGGAAGGTGCCGCGCCAGTGGACGAGAACCGAGCGGACGATCCCCGGACCGGGAACCCCATCGACGCGACCCCCATGGAAGGGACCCCGGCGACGGGGGATTCCCGCCAGCCGTCGGCCCGCGACCTTGACGTGCTCAGCCGGCAATTGGGGCGGCCGGTGCGCGACGTCGTCGAGATCCCTGCCCGCTGCGTCTGCGGCAACCCGCTGGTGGCGGCCACCTCGCCGCGGCTGAGCAACGGGACGCCGTTCCCCACCACCTTCTACCTGACCCATCCGGTCATCACCTCGGCCGTGTCCAGGCTGGAGGCGGCCGGGTTGATGAATGAGATGAACGAACGGCTCGGTGCCGACGAGGCGCTGGCGGCGGACTACCGTGCCGCGCATGAGGCGTACCTGCAGTCCCGCGCCGAGATCGGCGCCCGGTCCGGCATCGGGGCCGTCCCGGAGATCGACGGGATCTCCGCAGGCGGCATGCCCACCCGCGTGAAGTGCCTGCATGTCCTGGTGGGCCACTCGCTCGCTGCCGGTCCCGGAGTCAACCCGCTCGGCGACGAGGCCGTAGCCGGCATCAGCGAGTGGTGGACCCCGGACCGTTGCTACTGCGACGGCGCGTGGGACACCGGCGGAGAGGCCCCTTCCCAGGACCTGAGCCGGCACGGTCCGCAGGGTCTGCCCGAAATCGTCGGCCGGCCGGCCCCGGTGCGGAAGTCCCGAACCGGGCATGACGAGAACGGCGCCGATATCGCCGCCGGAGCCGGGCAGTGAGCCGCGTGGCCGCGATCGACTGCGGCACCAACTCCATCCGCCTGCTCATCGCAGATGTCGCCGCGGGCGGCGATACCCTGCCGAAGCTGACCGACGTCGTGCGCGAGATGCGCGTCGTCAGGCTCGGCCAAGGCGTCGACGCCACCGGCGAATTCGCCCAGGACGCGCTGGACCGCACCCTCGAGGCCACCCGTGACTACGCCGAGCTGATCCGCCGCCACGGCGCCGGGAAGGTCCGTTTCGTGGCAACATCCGCAACCCGGGACGCCCGGAACCGCCAGGTCTTCATCGACGGGGTCCGGGAACTGCTCGGCGTCGAACCGGAGGTGATCAGCGGCGACGAAGAAGCCGCCCTGTCCTTCGCCGGCGCCAGCAGCGTGCTGCCCTCGCGGGGCAAGGACCCGGTGCTGGTGGTGGACCTGGGCGGCGGCAGCACGGAGTTCGTGCTGGGCGACGCCGACGGCGTCATCGCCGCCAAATCGGTCGATGTGGGCTGCGTCCGGATGACCGAACGGCACTTGCAGGACGACCCGCCCACGGCGGAACAGATCGCCGCGGCGGAAGCCGACGTCGACGCCGCCATCAGCCACGCGGCGCTGACGGTGCCGCTGGAGCGCGCCACCGCCGTGGTCGGCGTCGCGGGGTCAGTGACCACAATCACCGCCCACGCCTTGAAGCTCACCGAGTACTCGCCGGCCGCCATCCACGGCACCGAACTTGGCCTGGACACTGCCCGGGAGGCCTGCACCTCGCTGCTCGAAATGACGCGGGACGCCCGCGCCGCCCTGCCCTACATGCACCCGGGCCGGGTGGACGTGATCGGCGCCGGCGGCCTTGTCTGGCGGCGCGTGCTCGAACGCATGGCGGACGTCACAGAGGGCCGCATCACGTCGGCCGTGACGAGCGAACACGATATTCTGGACGGTATTGCCCTGAGCATCAGCTAGCTCCGCGCCGGCACCAACCCACTCCCGGCCCTGTCCGGCAGCGCCGGCAGGAGCAGCCGCCACCCCTGCCGCGCGCCCGGAACGGTCGCGGCCGCAGCCACACCGCCGATTGGACCCGAATGACCAGAGCAACAGCCCGGCGCCGCCGGACCGCCTCCGCGTTGATGGCCCTGGCTCTTGCCGGCGGCAGCGTCGCGGGAGCGCTGTCGGCTGCCCCCGCTGCACACGCGGACAGCACCCGGGACAAGGAGTACTGGCTCGCCGAGTCCGGCATCAAGAAGGCCTGGGCCGTCTCGAAGGGCGCCAACGTTAAGATCGCCGTCATCGACAGCGGCGTGGACGGCAAACATCCGGACCTCAAGGGCGTGCTGACCGGGGGCACGGACGTGTCCGGGGCGGGAGCCGCGGACGGCAGGAAAAGCATCGGCGCCAAACCCGAGCACGGCACCCTGGTGGCGACCATGCTCGCCGGCCGCGGACACCAACCGGCAAAGTCGACAAAATCCACCGCCCGGCCCTCAGCCACAGCCGGAGTAGGCCCCGACGGGATCGTCGGCGTCGCCCCCGAAGCCGAGATCCTCTCCGTCTCCACCTGGCTCGGATCCGCTAACCCGGGCGGAAAGAGCGACCAGGACCAGATCCCCGCCGCGGTCCGCTGGGCCGTCGACAATGGCGCCCGGGTCATCAACATCTCGCTCGGCAGCACCTCCCCGGAGTGGCCGCAAAGCTGGGACGCGGCGTTCCTTTACGCCGAGCAGAAGGACGTCGTCATTGTCGCCGCCGCCGGCAACCGGGTGGGCGGCAACATCCAGGTGGGCGCCCCGGCGACGATCCCCGGCGTGCTGACGGTGGCCGGCCTGAACCGCAAGGGCGTCGCCAGCATTGACTCCTCGTCCCAGGGCATCAGCATCGGCGTGGCGGCACCAGCCGAGGACCTGGTCGGCGGCCTGCCCGGCGGCGGCTACGCCGAGTGGGCGGGCACTTCGGGCGCAACCCCGATCGTTGCCGGCGTCGCTGCCCTGATCCGCTCGAAATGGCCGGAGATGTCCGCCAGCCAGGTTATTAACCGGATTGTCAGCACCGCGAAGGATGCCGGGCTGCCGGGCAAGGACCCGCTGTACGGCTTCGGCGTGCTGAACGCCGAGGCTGCACTGAAGGCCGATGTGCCGGAAACCACCCTCAATCCGCTGGGTTCGATCTCCGATTGGATCCGTGTGCACCGGCGGGGAAACCCGGTGAGTCCCGCCCCGGCAGCCGAACCCAGCCCCTCGAGTGCGGCGCCGACCCTGCCCGAAGCCACCCTTCCCGTCGCGGAGGCCCCGTCGCCGGCCGACAGCGCCGTCCCGGCAATGGTGGTCCTCGGCTTCGGCGGGCTCTTCGTCTGCATCATCGCCGGGGCCGCCATCCAGCTGCGCCGTGCCCTCCGCGGGCCCGGCACCGCACCCGTGCCGGGCACCGATCCAGGCACCGCCGCGGGCCCCCGCGACCCGGGGGCAGCGGTGCCGGATTCGGTGCAAGACCAGGCCCCGCAGTAGTTAGTGAAGTTTTTCACAAACTACGGTATTCTTGATCCATGGCATCCACCCCTCAGCTCCAGGACCGTCCCAGGGTACTCGTCGTCGGCGGCGGGTACGTCGGCCTGTACGTAGCCCTCAAACTGCAGAAAAAGATCGCGAATGCCGGTGGCATCGTCACCGTCGTTGATCCGCTGCCCTACATGACTTACCAGCCCTTCCTGCCGGAAGTGGCCGGCGGAAACATCGAGGCGCGTCACGCCGTCGTCTCGCACCGCAAGCACCTCAAGCAGACCGAACTGATCCAGGGCCGCGTCACCTCGATCGACCACGCCAACCGTACGGCCGTGGTGGCGCCGGCTGACGGCGGCGAGAACTTCGAGATCCCCTACTTCGACGTCGTGCTGGCCGCCGGCGCGATCACCCGCACGTTCCCGATCAAGGGCCTCGCGGACAAGGGCATCGGCCTGAAGACGATCGAGGAAGCCGTCGCCCTGCGCAACGGTGTCCTGGAGCGCATCGAAACCGGCTCGCTGATGACCGACCCGGCCGAGCGCGCCCGCGCCCTGACGTTCGTCGTCGTCGGTGGCGGCTTCGCCGGCATCGAGTGCATCACCGAAATGGAAGACCTGGCCCGCGCCGCGGTCAAGAAGAACCCGCGCATCAAGCAGGAGGAAGTTCGCTTCGTCCTGGTCGAGGCCATGGGCCGCATCATGCCCGAGGTCACGGCCAAGCAGGCCGAGTGGGTCGTCGAGCACCTGCGCAGCCGCGGCATCGAGGTGCTGCTCAACACCTCGCTGGACAACGCCGAGGGCTCCCTGAAGCTCATCAACCTGCCGGACAAGACCCCTGCCCAGGAATTCGAATCCGACACCCTGGTTTGGACTGCCGGCGTGCAGGCCAACCCGATGGTCCGCTCCACCGACTTCCCGCTGGAACCCCGCGGCCGTGTCCGTGTTCTCCCGGACCTGCGCGTCTCCGGCGACGAAGGCATCATCGAAAATGCCTGGGCCGCCGGCGACATCGCGGCCGTGCCGGACCTCACCGGCAGCGGCCTGCCGGACGGCACCTGCGTCCCGAACGCCCAGCACGCGCTGCGACAGGCCAAGCGGCTTGCCAAGAACCTGTGGGCCTCCCGCTGGGACAAGGAGCTCAAGGACTACAAGCACAAGAACCTGGGCGCCGTCGCCGGCTTCGGCGAATGGAAGGGCGTTGCCAACATCAACCTCGTCGGCCGCATCGGCCTCAAGGGCCCGCTGGCCTGGCTCGCACACCGCGGCTACCACGGCCTGGCCATGCCGACGGTCGAGCGCAAGATCCGCGTGATCTCCGGTTGGTTCTGGCAGCTCTTCCTGGGCCGCGACACCACACAACTGATGGACCTGGACAACCCGCGCGGGGCCTTCGTGGCCGCGGCGACGCCGGCTCCGAAGCCGGCGGCTGCTCCGGCTCCGGCCGCCGATAAGCCGGCCGAAGCGCCTGCGAAGGAAGCTGCCCCGGCCAACTCCAAGTAGCCGGCAGCAAGCCGACGACGGCGGCCGTTCCCCTTCGGGGGAGCGGCCGCCGTCGTCGTTGGTGCCGCCGCCGGCACCGCCTGGATTGCCGGTCGGATTGGCCGTGGGACGGGCCGACCTGCCTAGACTGGGCCCATGACTCCCGCTGAGAAGGACCTGAACACCTTGCTGGCGACCATGCGGCCGGTGGTGCGCGAGGGCGAGTACGTCTATGCGCTGTGGCCGCACGGCAAACCGCTGGCCGGCCACATTGCGGCCGCGGTCCGGGAGGCCGAGGGTTTGACCGTGGTGCTGCCGCGGGCCGACGCCGATGCCCTGGGCCTCAAGTACGACTTCGTGGCGGCCTGGATCACCCTGCAGGTGCATTCCTCGCTCGAAGCGATCGGACTTACTGCTGCCGTCAGTGCCGCCCTGACCGAGGCCAAGATCAGCTGCAACGTGCTGGCCGGATTCCACCACGACCACCTGCTCGTTCCGGTGGCCGATGCCGAACGCGCCCTCGAGGTGCTCCACGAGCTCTCCGCGGACAGCCGCAGCGCGAACGGCGGCGGGCAGTTGCCGGTGCCGAAGCTGGTCCTGCGCGGCGAACAGCCCGAGGACCGGCCGGCGCTCCTGGCCCTCACCGCAGCGGCCTTCTCCATCTCGCCGGTCACGGGCCTGCCGGTTGAAGGGGAGCCGGAGGAAGTGGACCTGCTGCGGCGGCTCTTCGATTGCGGGGAGTACCTGCCGGATTTCAGCATTGTCGCCGAGCTGGATGGTGAGATCGTGGGCCATGTCATCAGCACCCGGGGCAGGGCGGGGGAGCTGGAGCTGCTGGGGCTGGGCCCGATCGGGGTGGTGCCGCGGCTGCAGCGGCACGGAATCGGATCGGCGCTGATGAAGGAAACCATCGACCGTGCGAATGCCGCGGGGGAGCGGGGCATTGCGTTGCTCGGCAGCCCGGAGTATTACGCCAGGTTTGGCTTCGTGCCTTCCACCTCGCTCGGCGTGCAGGCGCCGGATCCGTCCTGGGGCGACCATTTCCAGCTGCTGCCGCTGGCGCTTTGGCCCGGCGGGGTCAGCGGGACGTTCCGCTACGCCGAGCCCTTCGACGGGGTGCCGGCGGCGTCGTAGGGAGACGTGGCCGGGATACCATTGACCGGGCGCCCCAGTAGCCCAATTGGCAGAGGCAGCGGACTTAAAATCCGCGTGTTGTGGGTTCGAGTCCCACCTGGGGCACTTCATAATTGCCGCACTGCGCGCCACAATTGCTGCTCGCGGCCCCGGCAGGCGCCTTGGGGCGCCGGGGGTGGTGGGCCCTGGCGTGGCCTCCCGGGCCGCCCCCAAGCCAATCACCGCGCTTTTCCCGCACGCTGATTTCCTCTATGCAACGAGTGTTATAAGGATGTGACCGTAGTCACTTATTTTCGGGCGGAAATTGCATTAGCTTGAATCTAAATCAGGAACACCTGATCTTTCGCATCAAAGGCCGTTCGCACCTTTAGATCGAGGAGATTTCTCTATGACTTCACTCCCCCAGGTGGCGCCGCGCATCGCTAAGCTCACAGTGCTTAGCCTCGGCGTCGCCCTTCTGGCTACGGCTTGTGGCGGTACGTCCACCGCGCCGGCGTCAAGCGGCTCGGCATCCGCCCAGGCCGCCGGCATCGCTTGCCCGGCCCCGAGCGCAACCGGAGGCTCCACCAGCTCGGCCAGCGCGGCAGGCTCCGTGCCCGCGTCCTCGACCACCACGGATACCCCGCTCAAGATCGGCTCGCTCCTGCCGACCACCGGTTCCCTTGCCTTCCTCGGCCCGCCCGAAATCGCAGGCGTGAACCTTGGCATCAAGGAAATCAACGACGCCGGCGGCGTCCTCGGCAAGCCGGTCCAGGTCATCCACCGCGACTCGGGCGACACCAAGACGGACATCGCCACCCAGTCCACCACCGCGTTGCTGGGCCAGGGTGTCAGCGCCATTGTCGGTGCCGCCTCCTCGGGTGTTTCCAAGACCGTGATCAACCAGATCACCGGCGCCGGAGTCATCCAGTTCTCGCCGGCCAACACCTCGCCGGACTTCACCACGTGGGACGACAAGGGCCTCTACTGGCGCACCGCTCCGTCGGACGTCCTGCAGGGCAAGGTCCTCGGCAACTACATGGCCACCTGTGGCGCCCAGACCGTTGGCATGATCGTATTGAACGACGCTTACGGCACGGGTCTGGCAAAGAACGTCAAGTCGGCCGTTGAATCTGCCGGCGGCAAGGTTGTGGCGGAAGAGCTCTTCAACGAAGGCGATTCCCAGTTCAGCAGCCAGGTGGACAAGGTCCTCGCGGCCAAGCCGGATGCCATCGCCCTGATCACCTTCGACCAGGCCAAGAGCATCGTCCCGCTGATGACGGGCAAGGGCATCAAGCCCACCCAGATCTTCATGGTGGACGGCAACATGTCCGACTACAGCAAGGATTTCAAGGCAGGCACCCTGAAGGGCGCCCAGGGCACCATCCCGGGCACCTTCGCCAAGGATGACTTCAAGAAGAAGCTCCTCGCCATCGATCCGGCGCTCAAGGACTACAGCTACGCAGGCGAGTCCTACGACGCCGTGAACCTGATCGCACTGGCTTCTGAAGCCGCCAAGAGCACCAAGGGCGTGGATATCGCCAAGCAGCTCAAGGCGGTCTCTGAAGGCGGCGAGAAGTGCAACAACTTCGCCTCCTGCGTCACCCTGCTCCGTAACGGCAAGGACATCGACTACGACGGCCAGTCCGGCCCCGTAACGTTCTCCGACGCCGGTGACCCGACGGAAGCCTACATCGGCATCTACGAGTTCCAGGATGACAACAGCTACAAGCCCGTCAAGGAAGAATTCGGCAAGCTGTAAAGCCGCTCTCCAAGACAAACAAGAGACCCCCGTCCCCTCCGGACGGGGGTCTCTTGCGTGCCGGAAGCAGGGAGGGGAGCGGGGGCGAAGGACGCGACCGGGCCTAGGCGTCACGCAGGTCAGTCCTTCGGGCCGCCCCGTTCAGTTCGACCCCGCAGAACCAGCCCAACCCGCCGGGTGGAGGCCCAAGACTCTGCTGCGCGTGACGCCGTCGCATAGCCGGGGAGGGGTTCCGACGGCGCGCTGTGGCCGCCGGGGCTAAAGCAACGGATGGAGGCTACGGAATCGGACAAAGGCTGCTCGGATCCGGGCTGCGTCTGTCCGGAACCGCCGCGGAAACCTGGCTTGGGTGCCGCAGAGCGTTCGGCGAGAGTCACGCAGAGGGTGACGGGGGCAGGCGCCGAGCAAGTGGCTGTCGCCGGAGCCCTGCGGGGACCCTGGGCGCCCGGGACGGCACCCACGGGAACCGGACACGCGCCGGGCATGCAGAAGGGCCGCCACCGGCTGGTGACGGCCCTTCTGGACAGCGATGGCCGGACTAGTCGACCGTGTCCGCCAAGGTGCCCAGGTACAGCTGGATGACCTTGGGATCCTTCATGAGTTCCCGGCCGGTTCCCGTGTACGCGTCCTTGCCCTGGTCCAGGACGTAGCCGCGGTCGCAGATCTGCAGGCAGCGGCGCGCGTTCTGCTCCACCATGATCACGGAGACGCCGGCCCGGTTGATCTCGTGCACCCGCAGGAAGGTTTCGTCCTGCTTGACGGGGGAGAGGCCTGCCGAGGGCTCGTCGAGCAGCAGCACGGCCGGGTCCATCATCAGGGCCCGTCCCATGGCGACCATCTGGCGCTCACCGCCGGAGAGCGAGCCGGCGCGCTGGGCCCGGCGCTTGGCCAGCTCCGGGAACAGCTCCGCGACGAAGTCGAACCGCTTGGCGAAGTCCTTAGGGCGCTGGAACATGCCCATCTGGAGGTTCTCTTCGATGGTCAGGGCCGCGAACACGTTGTTAGTCTGCGGGACAAACCCAACGCCCCGGCTGACCAGCTTGTTGGCCTTCAGCCCGGTGATGTCCTGGCCGCGGACCACCACGGAGCCGGAGTGGACCTTGACGAGGCCGAACATGGCCTTCAGCAGGGTCGACTTGCCGGCGCCGTTGGGACCGATGATGCCAATCAACTCACCCTTGCGGGCCTCGATGCTGCAGCCGTTGAGGATGTTGACGCCCGGGATGTAACCGGCCACCAGGTCGGTGACCTTGACGACCGAATCGCCCTCGTATGCGTTCTTCGCGGCGGTGGCCGCACTCGTGGCGCTCATTCTGTGTCCTTCTCTGTCCGGTTCGGCTCAACGCGGTTCGGCTCTGTCCGGTTCGGCTCGCCGAGGCCCGGTTCCTCGGCACTTCGCCGGCCGTGCGCCGCACCGTTGGCGGTGTCGTGCCCGGGCGCCTCCGTCACGAGCACGTCGGCGGAGATGATGCCCGCGTTCTCGGTGCCGACGATTGATTCCTCGTCCGCCTCGAGTTCGGCTGCGAGCACCTTGATGCCTTCCGAATCGCCAAGATCCACGTCGTGGTGGGCGCCCAGGTAGGCGTCAATCACGGCCGGGTTCTTCATGACCTCAGCGGGCGGCCCCTCGGCCACGATCTTCCCCTCGGCCATCACCACCACCCAGTCGGCGATGTGGCGGACCATGTGCATGTCGTGCTCGACAAACAACACGGTCATGCCCTCGGCCTTGAGGTTCTTGATGTGGTCCAGCAGGGACTGGGTGAGCGCCGGGTTGACGCCTGCCATCGGTTCGTCCAGCATCACGAGCTTCGGACGAACCATCAGCGAACGGGCCATTTCGAGGAGCTTGCGCTGGCCGCCGGAGAGGGACGCCGCGTAGTCGTCCTTCTTGGCGTCGAGCTTGAACTTCTCCAGCAGCACGTTGGCTTCTTCGGTGATCTTCTTTTCCTGGCCGCCCCAGATCCCCTTGAACAGGGCCTTGGAGAGCTTCTCACCGGATTGGTGTGAAGCGCCCAGCCGCATGTTTTCCATGACGGTGAGCTTGCCCATGACCTTGGTCAGCTGGAAGGTGCGGACCATGCCCATGCGGGCCACCTTGTAGGAGGAGACGCCGGCCAGGCTGTTTCCTTCGAACTGCCATTTGCCCGTGTTCGGCGTATCGAAGCCCGTCAACAGGTTGAACAGGGTGGTCTTGCCGGCACCGTTGGGGCCGATCAGGGCCGTGATCTTGTGCCGCGGGATCTCGAGGTATTCGACGTCGACGGCGTTGATGCCGCCGAAGCTGCGGGTGACATTTTCCGCCACCACAATCGGGTCGCGCTTCTTGCAGCCGGGAGCAATCTCGCCGGCCGCAATCGGACGCGTGTCCGTCATGTAGTCGATGCCCTCCGCGGTCTCGGTGGACCCGAGGCCGGGCTTTGGTTCTTCGCTGTGCATGCTCATGCGAACGCCAGCTCCTTCTTATTGCCGAAGACGCCCTGAGGCCTGAAGATCATCAGCAGCATCAGCGCGATGCCGACCAGGATGTAACGCAGCTGGCCGGCCTGGACCGTGTTCAGCCACGTGACCGCGCCCGATTCGATCAAGCCGTACAGCACGCCCTGGGTGAGCGACAGCACGACCCAGAAGATCATCGCCCCGACGACGGGTCCCAGCACGGTGCCGAGACCGCCGAGCAGCAGGCAGGTGTAGAGGAAGAAGGTCAGCTCGGTGCCGTAGTTGGCCGGCTGCACCGCACCGCGGGGGAGGGTGAAGACCATGCCCGCGAGGGCTCCGAGCACGCCGCCGATGACGAGGGCCTGCATCTTGTAGGAGTAGACGTTCTTGCCGAGCGAGCGGACGGCATTCTCGTCTTCACGGATGCCCTTGAGGACGCGGCCCCAGGGGCTGCGCATCAGCAGCCAGACCAGCAGGCAGCAGACGATCACCAAGGCCCAGCCGACGACGCGGATGAAGAAGTCGCGGTTGTTCATCCCGAAGTAGGACCCTTCGGGGAACGGGTTCATGGCGTAGAAGTCGCCTTCGAAGGCGGCCAGGCCGTTGGCGGAACCGGTCAGCGAGGTGAGCTGGTTCGTGGTGACGATGTAGCGGACGATTTCCGCGGCCGCGATCGTCACGATGGCGAGGTAGTCGGCCCGCAGCCGAAGTGTGGGGATGCCGAGCAGCAAGGCGAAGATCGCCGAGCAGACGACGGCGATCAGCAGGCCCACGAAGAACGGCACGTGGAACGTCAGGGTGGAGATGGCGAAGCCGTAGGCTCCCACCGCCATGAAGCCGGCCTGGCCGAAGTTCAGCAGGCCCGAGTAGCCGAAGTGGACCGCCAGGCCGAGCGCGGCAAGCGCGTACGCCGCCGTCGTCGGGCTGAACAGCTCACCGGCAGCGCTGGAAAGAATAAATCCGAAGTCCATGTCTGTCTCCTAACCCACGCGCTCGCGGCGGCCCAGGATGCCCTGAGGCCGGAACAAGAGGACAACGATCATGATGAACAGTGCTCCCACGTACTTGAGGTCGGCGGCGAGGCCGAAGACGGTGGTCAGCTCCACGAAGATGCCGACGATGATGGATCCGAACAGGGCGCCCCAGACGGTGCCGAGGCCGCCGAGGGTCACGCCGGCGAAGATGAGCAGCAGGATCTGCGAACCCATATCGAAAGTGACGCCGGGACGGTAGTACGCCCAGAGAATGCCGCCGAGCGAGGCGAGCATGCCGCCGGTGACCCAGACGATCCGGATAACCGCGTCGACGTCGATGCCGGAGGCCGCGGCCAGTGCCGGGTTGTCGGCGACCGCGCGGGTTGCTTTGCCCAGCCGGGTCTTGAGCAGTACGACGCCGAGGACGGCGATGACCACGACGCTGATGAGCAGGGACCAGAGGTTGTTGGGCGAGATGGAGACCGGCCCGATCTGGATTTCCGCGCTCTGGGCGAAGGGCAGCTGCTGGGTGGCGCCGCCGAAGTAGAACTGGATCACGTAGCGGACGGCCAGGGCGAGGCCGATGCTGACGATCATCATCGGGACCAGGCCGGTGCCGCGGCGCCGCAGCGGCTTCCACAGCCCGGCGTCTTGGACGTAGCCGAAGAGCCCGCCGCCGAGGAGGGCGAGGATGATGGAAAGCCAAAACGGCAGGTTCATGGCGTTGAAGCCGAAGACGAGGACGGCGCCAAGCGTGACCATCTCGCCGTGGGCGAAGTTGGTCAGGCCGGTGGTACCGAAGATCAGCGACAACCCCACCGACGCGAGGGCGAGCAGCAGGCCGAAGCTCAGGCCCGCCACCAGGCGGTTAAGCAGGTTCTGGCCGAAGTCTTCCTGCTGGACCACGATGCCCTTGCCGAAGGCGAAGATCACCGAAAGATTGGATGTCTGGCTGAAGCTGACCTTGCGGGGGTTTTCCTGGCCCTCGGCGAGCTTGATGCCCTGGGGCAGGGTTTTCACGTCCAGTTCGACCTCGTAGGTCCCCTGGGTGGGGACGCCGATGGTCCAGGAACCGTTGGGACCCGATTTGGTTGTTCCGGTAAAGTCGCCGCTCTTAGCGGTGATGCTGACACCGGCGAGCGGGGCGCGGTCATCACCGCGGAGGAAGCCGCTGATGCTGTTTTGGAACGAGGTGCTCGACGGGGATGGTGTCGGCGAGGGGGTCGCGGCCTGGGATGCCGGGGCGACGACGAGCAGAAGGGCGGCCACGGCGGCGAAAAGGGCCCCCACAGCTTTCAGCATTCTGCCGCGCCGTCGCTGCGACAGGCCTCTCGGTGTGCTTCTCAAATTGAAAACCTCCACATGGGGGTGGTCTGGGTTGCGCCATTGCAACCGCTGCGAACGGTCAGGGGACGAGGGTAGAGCGGATACTTCGATGCGATGGAGCGGTTCTTGCTTGTGATGTTCGTCACCCTGTTGGGCCAATGTTACAGGCCGGGCGGGGTAACTAATGCCGCTGCGAGCAGGCAGAACGTCGCGATCGCGTAACAACCGTGAAGCCGGCGCCCAAGCGGGATTTAGCCGAGCTAAAGAAAACTTTTGTTGTTCCCGAGGATTCCTAAACATTCGGCGAAGAAGCGCTTCACCGGGGCGGAAGCAGGGCGGGGGCGGGCCGCCCCAGATCACGGTTTTGTTGCGGCGGGAACCCGAAGGGAACTATCCCTGCCTGCCGGGCGTGGGAATTGGTAGCGTGAGTCATAACGATCCTCACCACCGATCATCACCTACCCCCTTAATTTGGAGGACACCAGCAATGGCACTTGGCGGAAACCCGATCTTCAACGGAAAGAACTTCCGTGGAGCCACCCAGGCACCGCCTGCCCCGCAAGCGCCGTACGGGCAGAGCTACGGCCAGAACAAGTACGGCCAGAACCCGTATGGCCAGGGCCAGTTCGGCCAGACCCAGGCCGGCTGGAACCCGTCGCAGCAGGCGATGAGCAGCGACCAGCTGCAGGACATGTACAACCGCCCGGCGGCCGGACCGGCCGACAGCGGCCGCATGACCTTCGATGACGTCATCATGAAGACGGCGGCCTGCCTCGCCGCCGTGATCGCCGGCGCGGCCGTCACCCTTGTGGTGGCGCAGGGCCTCGCCTCGATGCTGATGATTGTCGGCGCGCTGGGCGGCTTTGTCCTGGCCCTCGTCAACACCTTCAAGAAGCAGCCCTCGCCGGCGCTGATCCTGGCCTACGCAGCCCTTGAGGGCCTGTTCCTCGGCGGCCTGACCCGGATCCTCGACGGGATGTTCCCCGGCGTCGGCCTCCAGGCCGTGATCGGGACGCTCTCCGTCTTCGCCGTGACCCTGGTGTTGTTCAAGAGCGGCAAGGTCCGCGCGACGCCCCGGGCCATGCGCTTCTTCATGATCGCGATGATCGGCTACGCCGTCTTCGCGCTCGTCAACATGGTCATGATGTGGACCGGCGCCGTGCAGACCCCGTTCGGCCTGCGTACCCAGGTGGAGCTCTTCGGTATCCCGCTGGGTGTCTTCATCGGCCTGCTCGCGATCGGCCTCGCCGCGTTCTCCCTGATCATGGACTTCACCAGCATCGAAGCCGGCGTCCGCAGCGGCGCCCCGCAGCGCTTCTCCTGGACCGCGGCGTTCGGCCTCACGGTCACCCTCGTCTGGCTCTACGTCGAGATCATCCGCCTGCTGGCCATCCTGCGCGGCGACGACTAGCCGGCAGCCGCACAACAGCACGACTTACGAAGCGGGCCCCGCCGGATGGCGGGGCCCGCTTCGTGCCTTCCCCCTCGGGCCGGCCTCGGGCCGGCTTCAGGCCGGCTTCAGTCCAGCCTGCGGGCTCCCGCCGCGGGGCGGACGCGGAAGACCTCCGGGGCGGCGTAGCCGGCGCGCCCGAAGGCCCGCCCGACGTCGGAACGCACCCGCTGCTCCGCGCCTGCCGGGGTAAGGGCGATCGCGGCTCCGCCGAAGCCGCCGCCGGTCATCCGGGCGCCGATGGCGCCGCCGGCGCGGGCTGTGTCCACCGCGAGGTCCAATTCGGGGCAGGAAATTTCGAAATCGTCCCGCATCGAGGCGTGCGAGGCGTCCAGCAGCGCGCCGATGGCCTGCGGCCCTTCGCCCTCGAGGCGTTCCACCGTCTGCAGCACGCGGTCGTTCTCGGTGACGACGTGGCGGACCCGATGGAACGTTTCCGTGTCCAGCAGCCCGGCAGCCTCCTCGAGATCCCCGACCCCGACGTCGCGCAGCGCCCGGACGCCGAGCACATCGGCGGCCAGCTCGCAGGACGCGCGCCGGGCCGCGTAGCCACCGCCGGAATGCGAGTGCGAGACCTTCGTATCGATCACCAGCAGCACCAGGCCGGCTGCCTCGGCGTCGAACGGCACCAGCCGGACGCTCTGGTCCCGGCAGTCGAGGAACACGGCACGGCCCGCGGCGCCCCGGAGCGAGGCCGACTGGTCCATGATCCCGGTGGGGGCTCCGACAAAGTCGTTCTCCGCGCGCTGGGTGGCCAGGACCATGTCCTCCACGCTGAGCCCTGCGCCGGTCAGCTCGTTGACGGCCAGGATGATGGCGCATTCGATGGCATGCGAGGAGGACAGCCCGGCTCCCCGCGGCACGTCGGAGTCCAGCAGAAGGTCCAGTCCGGGGACGGCGATACCGCGCTGCTCGAGGGCCCAGAGCACGCCGAGCGGATACTTGGTCCAGCCCCTGGCCGTGGCCGGGTCCAGGACGCAAGCGTCCGCCGTCGTCAGCCCTTGGTTTCCGAACGTGGACAGCATCCGCAGCGTGGAGTCGGGCCGGAGCCGGACGGCCACCCGGGCGGTCCGGTCGATGGCGAACGGCAGCACGAACCCCTCGTTGTAATCCGTGTGTTCGCCGATCAGGTTGACCCGCCCCGGGGCCTGCCAAACGCCGTCCGGTGCGGCCCCGAAGACCTCCTTGAACCGCGACCGAAGTTCCTTGGTGCCCGGCGGGGGGTTCATAGGGTGCTGCTTTCCGTGGGGACTGGGTAACCCGTGGCGGCTGCGTCGCGCAGCCGGGCCGCGACGGCCTCCGGCGTGGTGTCGTTGATGAATGCCCCCATCGCTGCCTCCGAGCCGGCCAGGTACTTGAGCTTGTCCGCGGCGCGGCGGGGCGAGGTCAGTTGCAGGTGCAGGTAGCCGGCGGGGCGTAGCAAACTGTCCAGCGGCGCCTGCTGCCACGCGGCGATGTACGGGGTGGGGGTGGGGTAGAGGGCATCCAGGCGCCGCAGTAGGTCCAGGTACAGCTGTGCGAGTTCGTCCCTCTCTTCGCCGTCGAGGGCGGCGAGGTCGGGGACCTGCCGATGCGGGACGAGGTGGACTTCCATCGGCCAGCGGGCGGCGAAGGGCACGTAGGCGCTGAAATGCCGGCCCTCGAGGACCATCCGGCTGCCGTCCGTGCGCTCGGCGCGCAGCAGCGATCCGGTGAGCGTGTCCCGGCCCCCGGCGTCGTCGTAATGTTTCCGCGCGGCGACGGCCAGCACGGCCGCGCGCGGCGGCAGGTAGGGGTAGGCGTAGATCTGGCCGTGCGGGTGGTGCAGCGTGACACCGATTTCCGCGCCGCGGTTCTCGAACGGGAACACCTGCCGGATCCCGGGCAGCGCGCTGAGCGCCGCAGTGCGGACGGCCCAGGCCTCCACCACGGTACGGGCACGCACCTCGCCGAGGCCGCCGAAGGAACCGGTATGGTCCGGGGTGAAGGAGACCACCTCGCAGCGCCCGCACGCCGGCACGCTGGTTCCCCATGCCGGCTGCGCCGGGAGCTGGCCGAGGTCGGGGCCCAGCGAGGGGAAGCGGTTTTCGAAGACGACGACGTCGTAGTCCGGCGCCGGGATTTCCGAGGGGTTGGCCGAGGTGCTCGGACACAGCGGGCACTCATCGGCCGGCGGAAGGTGCGTCCGGGACTGGCGGTGCGCGGCGATCGCCACCCATTCGCCGGTCAGCGCGTCGAAGCGCAGCTCGCCGGCGGCGGCCCGTCCGTCCAGCTCCCGGCGGTCGTCGTGGGCCCGCGGCCGACGCCGCCGCGTGCCTGAATCGGCGGCTGCCTCCCCGGCGGCATCATCGAAGTAATAGAGCTCCCGGCCGTCGGCGAGGGTGCCTTGGGTGATGCTGTTGGCGCGCATTCCATCATTCGATCAGACTTCACGACTTTCCGGCAAAGCCCCGCCGTGTACGGGCGGGCGCACGGTTCGGTACCGTGGTGCCCATGGACCTCCCTGCTTCCCCGGCCTCCCCAGACCCTTCCGTCGCCGCAGTTTCCGCTGCCGCAATTTCCGCCGCAGGCGGACCGGGCACCTCCACCCGGCGCTACGCGAGCGGCAGGCAATACGAACTGCGCCGGGGCGACGCCCTGGCCGTGGTGACCGAACTCGCGGCCGGCCTGCGGCTCTACAGCCGTGCGGGCACCCAACTGACCGAGAGCTACGGCGACGCCGACATCCCGCCCGGCGCCACCGGGATCACGCTGGCGCCGTGGGCAAACCGCGTGGAAGACGGCATCTGGTACCTCAACGGGAAGAAACAGCAGCTCGATATCACCGAGGTGGCCAGAAACAATGCCAGCCACGGGCTGCTGCGGAACGCCTCCTACGAGTTGGTGGAGGAATCGGAATTCTCCGTGACCCTTGAGGCGGCTGTGTTTCCGCAGCACGGCTACCCGTTCCTGCTGCGGCACCGGGTGCGCTACGAACTGGAGGAGGACCTGGGGCTCACCGTCCGCCAGACGCTGATCAACGATTCGCAGGAGCCGGCCCCCTTCGTCCTCGGCGCGCACCCGTACCTGCGGCTGGGGGAGGTGCCGAGCGAAGAACTCACCGTGACCGTCAGCGGCCGCACCCGGCTGGTGACCGACGAGCGCCTGATTCCGCGCAGCACCGAGCCGGTCGCCGGCGACTTCGACCTCCGGGCGGGCCGGCTCGCCGGGGACCTCGACCTGGACTGCGCGTACACGGACCTGGACTTCGACGGCGGCCTGGCACGCAGCACACTGCGCGCCGCCGACGGCCGCAGCGTAAGCCTCTGGCAGGACGAGCACTGCCGCTACGTCCACGTCTTCGTCACCGGCAAGTTCCCGGGCCGGACCACGGCCGTGGCGCTTGAGCCCATGACCGGACCGGCCAACGCCTTCAACAGCGGCGACGGCCTGGGCTGGCTGCCTGCGGGGGAGTCCTTCACGATGAGCTGGGGAATTACTGCCTCCCTCGGCAGCTAGCCGGCCAAAGCCCCGCTGCCCGTACCCTTGCCCGGATACCCCGGCTCGTTCCGCGCCGTTTCCTTTGCGCGCCGCACTAGGGAATTATGGGGCTATGACGCCAGCTGAGGACGCCACCCAACGACCCGACTCCGAGCTCCCCGGATATGCCGCGCCCGGCCTTTCCGCCCCTCCTGCCGGCCCCGCCGCCGGCGTAGCTGCCGGAGTGCCTGCCGGCCCGGTGCCGGGCGCTGCCCCGACGGCACCGCGGGCCCGCAGCGACCGGGAACTGGACGAGGACATCCCCTACGGCGTGCGGATTGCGGCGTCGTGGGCGTGGCGGATCGGCCTGATCCTGCTTGTCACCGGCGTGCTCGTCTGGCTGCTCAGCAAAATCAGCTTCCTCATCATCCCGGTGATGGTCGCCGCCCTGCTGGCCGGACTGCTCAGCCCGGTCACCCGCTGGCTGCGCAGGCGCCGGGTGCCCAACGGCGCCGCCGTCGCCATCACCCTGCTCGGCTTCATCGGGGTTATCGCCGGCGCGCTCGCCCTCGTCGGCCGCCAGCTCACCGCCGGCTTCGGCGAGCTCTGGAGCCAGGCGCTTACGGGCCTGCAACAGGTCCAGACCTGGCTGGCCGACGGCCCGCTGCACCTGACTGCCGCCCAGATCGACACCTACGTCAAGGAAGGAGCCGACGCGCTGCAGAAGAACAGCAGCAGCATCCTCAGCGGCGCGCTGACCTTCGGCAGCACCGCCGGGCATTTCGCCGCCGGGCTCCTGATTGCCTTGTTCGTCACGATCTTCTTCCTGCTCGAAGGCGAACGGATCTGGGGGTTCCTGGTCCGGCTGATGCCGCGGAAGGCCCGTCCGGCCGTCAACGGCGCCGGCCGGCGCGGCTGGACCTCAATGGTCAGCTACACCCGGATCCAGATGTTCGTGGCCTTCGTGGATGCCCTGGGGATCGGTGTCGGAGCAGCGATCATCGGCGTCCCGCTGGCCCTGCCGCTTGGCGTGCTGGTGTTCATCGGTTCGTTCATCCCGCTGGTCGGCGCACTCGTCACCGGCGCAGTAGCCGTGCTGCTGGCCCTTGTGGCCAACGGCCTGGTCAACGCCCTCATCATGGTCGGTATTGTGCTGCTGGTCCAGCAGCTGGAAGGCCATATCCTGCAGCCCCTGGTCATGGGCAAGGCCGTCTCGCTCCACCCGGTCGCCGTCATCCTGTCCGTCGCCGCGGGTTCCTACCTCGCCGGCATCCCGGGCGCCCTGTTCTCCGTGCCGATCCTCGCCGTAGCAAACTCGGCCATTCGGTACATTGCGGCCAGAACGTGGGAACATGATGGAGAGCTGGCAGCCGCAAGCCCGCAGGGAGCCCCTGCCCTTGCCGGCGCCGGCCAGGACCCGGGCTTCAGGGAGGTCCACCGCCCTGGCGCCGACGCCGGAACCCCTAAAGGAGACTAGTTCGTGAATACCCTCGAGAGCCTGCCCGTCACGTTGGACGATGTCCTGGAGGCGCAGAAGCTGCTCGACGGGATTATTACGCGGACCCCGGTGGAGTCCTCCCGGGCGCTGGGCAGCATCGCCGGCGGCGACGTCTACTTCAAGTGCGAGAACCTGCAGCGCGCCGGTTCCTTCAAGGTGCGCGGCGCCTACGTCCGGATGGCCAAGCTCTCCGCCGAGGAGAAGAAACGCGGCGTCGTCGCGGCCTCGGCCGGCAACCACGCCCAGGGCGTGGCCGTGGCGGCGAAGTCCCTCGGCATCAAGGCCCGCATCTACATGCCGCTCGGCGTCGCCCTGCCCAAGCTTGCCGCGACGCGCAGCCACGGCGCCGAGGTGGTGCTGCACGGCCACAACGTCGACGAGGCGCTGGCCGAGGCCAAGCGCTACGCGGACGAATCGGGCGCCGTCTTTGTGCACCCCTTCGACGACGTCGACGTCGTGGCCGGCCAGGGCACCGTGGGACTGGAAATCCTCGAGCAGATCCCGAACGTGGACACCATCCTGATGGGCGTCGGCGGCGGCGGCCTGCTGGCGGGCGTCGCGGTGGCAGTGAAGGCAAGGGCCAAGGAACTCGGCCGGGAGATCCGGATCATTGGCGTGCAGGCCGAAAACGCCGCCGCCTACCCGCCCTCACTCGCCGCCGACGCCCTCGTCCCGCTCAAGCGCGTCTCCACCATGGCGGACGGCATCGCCGTCGGCCGGCCGGGGCAGCTGCCCTTCAGCATCATCCGCGAGCTCGTCGACGACGTCGTCACCGTCAGCGAGGACGCGCTGGCCCGGGCGCTGATCTTCCTGCTGGAACGGGCCAAGATGGTGGTCGAACCGGCCGGCGCCGTGGGCGTGGCCGCCCTGATGGAAGGCAAGATCGAAAACCCCGGGACCACCGCCGTCGTGCTCTCCGGCGGCAACATCGATCCGATGCTCATGCTCAAGGTCATCCAGCGCGGCCTCTCCGCTGCCGGCCGCTACATGACCGTGCGGATGATGCTGGACGACCGGCCCGGCTCGCTCGCGACCATCGCCCGGATCATCGCCGAAAACGACGCGAACGTGACCGGGCTGGACCACACCCGGGTGGGCGGCTCGATCAGCATGGGCGACGTCTCCATCACCGTCAACCTGGAAACCAAGGGCCACGAGCACTGCGAGCAGGTCCTCGGCGCGCTCCGGGCCGAAGGATTCCAGCCGATCGTGGTGCACTAGGCGGCCGCCGTGCTGGAAGCGTCCAAGGCCGAGCGGCGGGATACCCCCGCTGCCCGGGCCCGGCTGGGCCTGCTGGTGGTGGGCTCCTTCGTGCTGTTGCTCTACGCGATCGAGATCGTCAACTCCCTGACGATGCATTCGCTGAACGCCACCTTCGGACTGCGCCCGCGCTCCGCCGACGGGCTGCTGGACATCCTGACCTTCCCGCTGCTGCACGCCAACCTGGCCCACCTGCTCTCCAACACCCTGCCGCTGATCATTTTCGGGTTCCTGGTGTTCCTGTCCGGCGTGCGGGTCTTCGCCACGGCGCTGGCCTCCAGCTGGCTCGGCTCGGGAGCGGCGGTGTGGCTGATCGGCGGGTTCAACATCACGGTGGGAGCGTCCGGGCTGGTCTTCGGGCTCTTCGCGTTCCTGCTGGTACGGGGCTTCTTCAACCGCCACTGGGGCCAGATCCTGCTCTCGCTGGTGCTCTTTTTGGCCTACGGCGGCATCCTCTTCGGCATGCTGCCCATCGTGGCGGGCTACGTCTCCTGGCAGGCGCACCTGGGCGGGGCCGCCGGCGGCGTCGTCGCGGCCCTGCTGCTGAGCCGGCGCCGGTAGTTAGAGACGATGCGGTAATTAAACGGCGACGCCGGCCTTCCCGTTGCAGGGGAGGGCCGGCGTCGAGCACTGGTGCCGTTAGCCGACGTACGGCTTGGCGGAGATGATCTCCACCGTGATGTCCTTGCCGTTCGGGGCGGTGTAGCTGAGCTTGTCGCCTTCCTTGTGGCCGACGATGGCGGAACCCAGCGGGGACTTCTCGCTGAAGACGTCCAGCTCGGAGTCGCCGGCGATCTCGCGGGAGCCCAGCAGGAAGGTCTCTTCGTCCCCGGCGATCTTCGCCACGACGATCATGCCGGCCTCGACAATGCCGTCGTCGGCAGCGGCCTCGCCCACGTGTGCATCGCGGAGCAGCACGGTCAGCTGGCGGATGCGGGCCTCGATCTTGCCCTGCTCTTCCTTGGCCGCGTGGTAGCCGCCGTTCTCCTTGAGGTCGCCTTCCTGGCGGGCGGCTTCGATCTTCTGAACGATGTCTGCACGCCCGGCGCCGGAGAGGTGGTCCAGCTCTGCCTTCAGGCGGTCAAAAGCTTCCTGGGTAAGCCAAGCTGCAGTTGCGCTGTTGGTGGTCGACACGGACTTCTCCTTTTGATGGTCAAACAAGCTGGTCAAACAAGCAAAGACCCCGCCACGGTGGCCACTTATGGATCTCAGTAACCAGCTCAGCGGGGCAGGGGTATTGATCCATTGTAGTCAATGCTGTGGATAAACCCAAGAACCGCTGCGGCGCAGATCACACTGTGTTACGCCTTGAGCCCTGCCCGGGCCCGGGTTCCGGGCCCGATTCCTTCGGGATGCGGCTACTTCGAGGCGTCCGGAATCCAGCAGTTGTCCACGACGGCGGACACGGCCTGCGATTCGGTGCGGATGGTCACCCGGTGCACGGTGGTGCGGCCGCCGTCGGCGCCGGCATCGACGGCGTTGGGACCGACGTCGACGACCTTCCAGCCGACGACGGCGAATTTGGCATCCAGGGCCTTGACGGCGCACTTGGCGGCCGTGGCCGGATTCTTGGTGACCTGGAAATCCGCCTCGGCCACGGTGGCGTCGGGCGTGCTGTAGCCGATGTCCTTGAAGCTGACGGATTCGGTGGAGGCCGACGTCGAAACCCAGGCCATGAAGCCGATTCCGGCCGCGAGGGCAGCGATCAGGATGTTGCGCTTGGTCCTGCCGCCCAGTGTGCGCTTTTGGCCGCCGTAGCGATTGGCTAGGCTGGTAGGTGCCGGCGCGGGCGCGGCAGGCTGCTCCTCGGAAGTCACCAGTCCAGTTTAGTGTGGATCGGGCAGGGGAATTTCCGCACCGCCGTTCCGCCCGCGCAGCACCGACCCCGCAGAAGAAAGAGGAGCCGTCCAACGATGACAGCGTCCCCCAGCCCGTCAGCCAAGCTTCGGCTGCTCGCCGTCCACGCGCACCCCGACGACGAGTCCAGCAAGGGCGCCGCGACGATGGCCATGTACGCCGCCTCCGGCGTCGAAGTCATGGTGGCCACCTGCACCGACGGCTCCCGCGGCGACATCCAGAACCCGGCGATGGAGAGTGCGCCGCACCCCAAACGGGACATGGCGGGCGCCCGCCGGCTGGAGATGGACAACGCGGCCAAGGTCCTCGGAATCCGCCAGCGCTGGCTGGGCTTCGTCGACTCCGGCCTGCCCGAAGGCGACCCGCTGCCTCCGCTTCCGGTCGGCTCGTTCGCCACGCTGCCGCTGGAGCGGGCCGCCGCCCCGCTGGTCCGGCTGGTCCGCCACTTCAAGCCGCAGGTCATCCTTAGCTACGACGAGAACGGCGGCTATCCGCACCCGGACCACATCATGGCGCACCGGGTCGCCGTCGAGGCCTTCGAAGCCGCCGGCGACCCGGCACGCTACCCCGGAACCGGCGAAGCCTGGGCACCCAGCAAGCTCTACTACGACCGTGCGTTCAGTCCCGAACGCTTCCGCGCCCTGCACTACGCCCTCGAGGAAGCCGGCCTGCAGTCGCCGTACGCCGAGCGGCTCGCGGCCTGGCTTGAGGCGGACGCGGAAGGGCACACCCCGCCCGCGCCCACGCACCCCACCACCACCCAGATCGAGTGCGGGGACTTCTTCGAGGCCCGCGACGACGCCCTGCGCTCGCACCGCACCCAGATCGATCCGGAGGGCTTCTTCTTCGCGGTGACGCCGGCAATGCAGCGGCAGACCTGGCCGTGGGAGGACTACTCGCTGATCCAGTCCCGGGTCCCCACCGACGTGCCCGAGACGGACTTCTTTGCCGGGCTAAGATAGTTCCAGCAGGGACTTCTATGCCGCGTAGAAGAGTGGTACCGGAAGACCCGCAAAAGACGTTCCCCACAGAAGGTTCCCACCGTGCATTCCTTGTTCATCGCCCTGGCGGCTTCCCCGGCACCGACACCGACGCCGTCGCTGCGCCCGGGACTCGACCAGGACCAGGTCACCCCGGGCCTGCTGGGTTTCCTGCTGACCGCGTTCATCGTGGTGCTAACGGCGCTGCTGATTGTGGACATGGTGCGCCGGATCCGTCGGGTCCGTTACCGGGCGCAGGTGGAGGAAGAGCGGGCCGCCGCCGAGGAAGCCGGACAGGTCCAGGCCGGGCAGCCCGGGGGCGGCAGCCTGGGGGGCTACCCGCAAACCGGCGACGGCGCGGACATCCGGCCGGAAGCCAACGGTGATGCAGGTTCCGGGAACCGCTGACCGCGGCGCCTCCGATGCCTCACCCTGGGCGGCCAACGCCCTGGGCGGGGAACCCTCCGCCTATCTCCGCCAGCACGCCGGCAACCCCGTGCACTGGCAACCCTTCGGCGACGAAGCGTTCGCGTTCGCCGCGGCCCGGGACGTTCCGGTGTTCCTGTCGATCGGCTACGCCGCCTGCCACTGGTGCCATGTCATGGCCGGCGAGTCCTTCGAAGACCAGGACACCGCCGACTTCCTGAACGCCAACTTCGTCCCCGTGAAGGTGGACCGGGAGGAACGCCCCGACGTCGACGCCGTCTACATGGCCGCCACGCAGGCCATCAGCGGCGAGGGCGGCTGGCCGATGTCAGTCTTCCTGCTGCCTGACGGCCGGGCCTTCCACGCCGGCACCTACTACCCGCCGCGGCCGATGCCCGGCAGGCCCTCCTTCCGCCAGGTGCTGGAAGCCGTCCGCGAGGCCTGGCTGGAACGCCGCGACGCCGTCGAGCAGAACGCCGCCACGCTGGCGCGCGGCATCGCCGCCGCGCAGTCCGCGTCCGCCGTCCGCTTGGACGCGCCCGCGGCCGTCCTCGACCCGGCCCTGATTTCCGCGGCGGTGCGCGCGCTGGCCCGCTCCGAAGATGCCGCGGGAGGCTTCGGCGCCGCGCCCAAATTCCCGCCGTCGGCCGTCCTGGAGTTCCTGATCCGGCACGCAGCCACGGCCTCCGACACTGCGGAGGCGGCCCGGGACGTGGCGGGCCGCACGCTCGCCGCCATGGCGCGTTCGGCACTGTTCGACCAGCTCGACGGCGGCTTTGCCCGCTACTCCGTGACGCGCGACTGGTCCGTGCCGCACTTCGAGAAGATGCTCTACGACAACGCCCAGTTACTTCGCGTCTACGTCCACTGGGCCCGTCTCGGCGGCACGGACGGGTACCCGGCCGCGGAGGCCGCCGCCGTCGCGGGCAGCACCGCGGACTGGATGCTCGACTCGCTGGGCCTGGCCGGTGCGGCGGCGCAAGCTAGCCAAGGCGGCGCCGAAGGCCCGGCGGCGCTTGCGTCGTCCCTCGATGCGGACACCGTGGTGGACGGGGTGCACTCCGAGGGCGCCAGCTATCTGTGGACCCCCGGAGAACTGGCGGAGCTGCTGGGGCCCGCGGACGGCGCCGCCGTGGCCCGGCTGATGCATGTCTCCGATGCCGGCACCGTGTCCGAAGCCGGGTCGCCGCTGCATCCCGGCCACGCGCTGGACGGCCCGGAAGGCGCGTTGTGGCAGCGGGTCCGGCCCGTGCTGCGGCTGGCCCGCGCGGCGCGGCCGCAGCCTGCCCGGGATGACAAGGTGGTGGCCGGCTGGAACGGGCTGGCCCTCGCGGCGTTGGCCGAGGCCAGTGCCGTGCTGGACCGCCCCGAATTGCTTGGCGCGGCCGAGCGGATCGCCGGCTACCTGGAACGGGTGCACTGGACCCCGGGTCAGGGCGGGGAGCCCGGCCGGCTGCTCCGGGTGTCCCACGACGGGTCTGCCCGCGGGATCGGCGGCCTGCTGGAGGACTACGCCTTTTGCGTGGAGGGCCTGTTCGCGCTTTACGCCGTCTCCGGGCGGACGCGATGGTATGCCCTGGCCGAGGCCATCCTGGCGTCCGCCTGCACCCGGTTCGCGGCCGGTGGGGCGCTGCGAGACGCCGCCGGGGAATCAGCACAGGTCCTCAACGCCCAGGGGGGCCGGGCCGGAATGGATCCCTTCGACAACGCCACCCCCAGCGGTGCGGCCGCATTTGCCGGGGTCCTGCTGTCCTCTGCCGCGCTGTCCGGATCCTCGGAGCGCCGCGCCATGGCCGGAAACATCCTGTCCCTGCTGCCGCCGCTAGCCACCAACGCACCCCGGGTGGCCGGGTGGCTGCTGGCCACGGCGCGGGCCGCGCTGGCGGGCCCGGTGGAAGCCGCCGTCGTCGGGGCCGACACGCCGGAGCGGACGGCGCTGCACCGCGCGCTGCTGCTCTCGCCCAGCCCGGGACTGGTGATTGCGCTCCAGGACCCGGCAGGGGACGCCGGGGGCGGCCAGGTCCCCCTGCTCCGCGGCCGCACTGCGGGGCCGGGCGGGTCGCCGCAGGTCTACCTGTGCCGCGGCATGGTCTGCGACCTTCCGGCGGGTTCGGTCGCCGCGCTCCGTGCCCGGCTGGCTACCATGGCGGAATGACATTTGCCCCGGGGGACCAGGCTCCCTTTGACCTGGTGGTCTTTGACTGCGACGGCGTCCTGGTGGACTCGGAGGTGATCTCGGTCCAGGTGGACCAGCGGGTCCTGGCCGACCTTGGCTGGGAGCTGGAGATCGAGGAAATCGTGCGGCGCTTCGTCGGCCGGAGCGAGGCCAACTTCATCGCCACCGTCGAACGGGAACTGGGCATCGAACTGGCCGAAGGCTGGGACAGGACCTACCAGACGTGGTACCACGATGCCTTCGAACGCGAGCTCACCACCGTCGACGGCGTGGAGGAGGCCCTGGACCGGCTCCGGCTTCCGCACTGTGTTGCCTCCAGCGGCAGCCACGCGAAGATGCGGCGGACACTGGGCCGGACCGGGCTGCTAGACCGTTTTGCCGGCCGGATCTTCAGTGCCACGGAGGTGGCCAACGGCAAGCCGGCCCCGGATCTTTTCCTGCATGCGGCCGGGGTGCTCCGGACCGCGCCGGAGCGCTGCGCCGTCGTCGAAGACAGTGCCTACGGGGTGCAGGCGGCGCGAGCCGCGGGGATGCACGCGTTCGCCTATGCGGGCGGAGTGACCCCCGCGGAATGGCTCGCCGGCCCCGGCACCACGGTCTTCCACGACATGCGCCAGCTCCCGGAGTTGATTGCCGCGGGCCGGCCGGGCTGAGGGTGGCGCCGGCGCTGGATTTCCCCAACTTTGGAGTGGGCGCCCGGTGTGTCGGGCCGGAACCCCGGCGATTCCCGGCGTCTGGAATTCAAAGGCGGGGAGAATTCAGTCGGGCCGGCGGGCCGGCCGGGCTCAGCGGTCAGCCCAGGACGGCGATCGCGATCGCGATGTAGTGCGCGGCGAAGGCAAAGACCGTGAAGGCATGGAATAGCTCGTGGAAGCCGAAGTGCTCGTAGCTGAAATTCGGCTTCTTCAGCGCGTAGAACACGGCGCCGGCAATGTAGAGGGCGCCGCCCACGCAGATCAGCACGGCGGCGGGGGCGCTGGCGGCGAAGAAATCGGGCAGGTAGAACAAGGCCCCGCAACCCAGGGCGATGTAGATCGGCACGTAGAGCCAGCGCGGGGCGTGGGTCCAGAACAAGCGGAAGAGCACCCCGAGCACCGCGCCGGACCAAATCACCCACAGCAGCAGCACGGCCTTGGGCCGGTCCAGGAGCGCCCAGGCCAGCGGTGTGTAGCTGCCGGCGATCACCAGCATGATGTTCGTGTGGTCCAGCCGCTTCAGCACGATTTTGACCCCGGGGGACCAGTTCCCGCGGTGGTAGACAGCGCTGACGCCGAAGAGCAGCACCCCTGTGAAGGCATAGACCGCCGAGGCGGTCTTCAGCTCGGCGGTCGGGGCCAGAAGTACCAGCACCAGGCCAGCGGCAAAGGCCAGTGGCGCCGTGACGGTGTGGATCCAGCCGCGCCATTTCGGCTTGATCATCAGGAGTTCGGCGATCCTGACGGCGGCGTCGTCCACCGGGCTGCTTTCCCGGCCCTTGGGGCTGTTTTCGCTGTGCGCGGACCGCTCGGATCCGGGCTCCGGACTGGTGCTCTCCATGCCGCAATAATAACCTACGGTCCGGTAAGTTACCCGCGGGTAACAAGGTCCGCGGAGGAAAATCGCGACCGCGGTGTGCGCGGTACCTGCCCTCCGGCGGGTAGCCTAGGAATGCACTGACGTCAGACCTCAAGGAAGCCAGGTGAATCTCCGGATGGAACTGCCCGGGTTCCTGTATGGCTTCTACGAGCGCAGCCTCCAACGGTCCCTTGACCCGGAGCGCGTCCCCAAGCACATCGGCGTCATGGTCGACGGCAACAGGCGCTGGGCCCGGCAGTTCAACGCCCCCACCAGCCAGGGCCACCAGGCCGGCGCGGACAAGATCCACGAATTCCTCGGCTGGTGCCAGGAGCTGGGGATCAAAGTCGTCACGCTCTACATGCTCTCCACGGACAACATGAACCGCTCCGGCGAAGAGCTGGACCTGCTGATGGGCATCATCGCCAACACCCTGGACCGCCTCGACGAAGACGCCGACATCTCGGTGCACGCCATGGGCGCCCCGGAACTGCTGCCGGACTACCTCGCCGAGCGGCTCAACAAGCTCACGGCCCGCACCCCCGTGCACGAAAAGATCCACGTCAATGTCGCCGTCGGCTACGGCGGCCGCCGGGAGATCGTCGACGCCGTCCGCGAACTGCTGCACGACGCCGTCGCCCGCGGCGCCGACATCGGCAAGCTGGCCGACGAACTCAGCGTCGACGACATCTCGCGTTTCCTCTACACCCGCGGCCAGCCCGACCCCGACCTCGTGATCCGCACCTCCGGGGAGCAGCGGCTGTCCGGCTTCCTGATGTGGCAAAGCGCCTACAGCGAGTTCTACTTCTGCGAGGCCCTGTGGCCGGCGTTCCGCAAGGTGGACTTCCTCCGCGCGCTGCGCGACTACGCCGGCCGGCAGCGCCGCTTCGGTTCCTGACACGGTTCATCCGGGCTTCACCTGATGTCTTCAAGAATCGCCGAAAAATAGATCGGCAATGCGCGGGCCATGGACGTACGTTAATCCCATCAGCGGGCAAACCGCCGGCTGATCGGGGAGGCCAGTACATGGAGCGGAAGTTCGCACCGGATGTATGGGAGGCCGCGTCCGGCCTCGAGGCCGAGCCGCCTCACCAATAACAATTCCGGGCCAGCGGCCCGGGGCTGGAGTCGATGTGGCTATTTCTGCAGAACTGCCCGGCGTCATTTCCGACCAGGGCAAGAAAGCTACCTCTCGCGCCAAGCGAGCCACTTCCAAGACCGGCGCAGCGCATTCCGACGCTGCCGCCGGTCTTGCTGTTTCCGGGGAAGGAACAGCAAGCCGGGAGGCCGCCCGAAGCTACGTGATCGACACCTCCGTGCTGCTTTCGGACCCGCGGGCGCTGCTGCGCTTCGCCGAGCATGAGGTGATCCTGCCGATCGTTGTCATCACCGAGCTTGAAGGCAAGCGGCACGACCCGGAACTGGGCTACTTCGCCCGCAAGGCGCTGCGCCTGCTCGACGACCTCCGGGTGGAGCACGGCGGCCTGGACCGCGCGATCCCGCTGGGCAACGACGGCGGCACCCTGATGGTCGAGATGAACCACATCTCTGCCGAGGTGCTCCCGGCCGGATTCCGCGGCGGCGACAACGACAGCCGGATCCTCGCCGTCGCCAAGAGCCTCGCCAACGAGGGCCGCGACGTGACCGTGGTGTCCAAGGACCTGCCGATGCGGGTCAAGGCCTCCGCCATGGGGCTGCTCGCCGACGAATACCGCAATGAGCTCGTCAAGGACTCCGGCTGGACCGGCATCGCCGAGATCGACGCCGCCGAGGACGAGCTGGCCACGCTCTACGGCCACGAACCGGTCTTCATCCCGGCCGCGGCCGAACTTCCGGTGAACACCGGCCTGGTGCTTCTCTCCAACCGCGGCTCCGCCCTGGGCCGGGTCGGAGCCGACAAGCAGGTCCGCCTGGTCAAGGGGGACCGGGACGTCTTTGGCCTGCACGGACGCTCGGCCGAGCAGCGGCTCGCGATCGACCTGCTGATGGACCCGTCCGTGGGCATCGTGTCCCTCGGCGGGCGGGCCGGCACCGGCAAGTCCGCGCTGGCCCTGTGCGCCGGCCTGGAAGCCGTCCTGGAACGGCGGGAGCACCGCAAGGTAATCGTGTTCCGGCCGCTCTACGCCGTCGGCGGCCAGGAACTCGGCTACCTGCCCGGCTCCGAGTCCGAGAAGATGAACCCCTGGGCGCAGGCCGTCTTCGACACCCTGGGCGCGTTGGTCAGCGAGGAAGTGGTGGAGGAGGTCATGGACCGCGGCATGCTCGAAGTCATGCCGCTCACGCACATCCGCGGGCGTTCACTCCACGACGCGTTCGTGATCGTGGACGAGGCGCAATCCCTCGAGAAGAACGTCCTGCTCACCGTGATGAGCCGGATCGGCCAGAACTCCAAAATCGTGCTGACCCACGACGTCGCCCAGCGCGACAACCTCCGGGTGGGACGGCACGACGGCGTGGCAGCCGTCGTCGAAACCCTCAAGGGCCACCCGCTCTTCGGCCACATCACCCTCACCCGTTCCGAGCGCTCGCCGATCGCTGCGTTGGTGACGGACATGCTCGAGGGGGCGGAGATCTAGGCCGGCTTTCTTCGGGCCGTGGTTGGGTTCGCCGTGGTTGGGTTCGCCGTGGTTGGGTTGGCCCGCCACGGCCCTTTCGCCGTCGCTTAGACACGTCCCATCGGCCCCGACGGTCGCGGGCGACCTCTGGGGGCCGATGTGCCGCGATGCGCGACTACGCGAAAGGCCCGCGGCGCGGCTGGCGAGCTTCCCATCTGCGCGGGGCTGCAAATTCGCCTCGGGTTATCCGATGCCCAGGAACTTCGCGGTGGGGTCGTGGCCTTGGACTTCCAGGGTCCAGTCGGGGCGTTTGAAGGTATCGGGGGTGAGGCGGACCCGTTGGGAGTCCTGGAGTTTGCCGCCCCAGTTGGCGCGGGTGATGCCGTTGAGCTCGTAGCCGAGGGAGCGGGAGACGCCGAGCGACCGCTGGTTCCAGGCCGCCGCCTCGGATTCGGCGACTTCGGCGCCGAGCCAGTCAAAGGCGTAGAGGGCGACGGCGGCCCGCATTTCCTTGCCCAGTCCGCGGCCCTGGACGCTTTGTCGGAGCCAGGAGCCGGTGCTGACCGTCTTCAGGGTGGCGAAGTCCTTGGCTTCGACGTCCTGGCAGCCGACGAACTCGCCGTCGTGCCAGACGCCTAGCAGCAGGGTCCATTCCTGCGGGGACATATTCCCGCGGCAGCGCCAGTACCACTGCGCCATGTTCGGGCCGAGCTCCCGGGCCGGCATTTCCGCCCAAGGCCGGCTGAACGGGCTGCGGCCTGGTTCGTGGACGCCGCTCAGGGCTGCCTGCACCGCGGCCGGGATGTCCTCGTCGCGGATGGGCCGGAGCGTGAGGCGGGGCGTGGCCAGCGAGAGGGCGAACGGGGGCCAGTAGGAGTCGGGCGCGGTCATCCCGGAAGCCTAACGGCGGGGCGCGGTGGCCGCCAGTCACACGCCGACCCTGGCGGGGAGCGGCACGGACACGGCAAAATCCAGTAGCATCCGAGGGTGATCCATCGACTCGGCGAACTTGGGGGAGCCGCCCCGCTGGCCTTCTGGCTGGCGCTGCTGGCGTGCGCGTACTTCGCCGTCATGGCTGCCCGGCTGACGGTCATCGACGTGCGGCACCACTTGCTGCCCAACCGGATCATCTTTCCCTCCTACGCGGTCGCGGGCGTGCTCCTGCTCGGCGCAGCCGCGGCGCAGGCGGTGGCGGGGGTCCCGGCCGCAGCGTCAGCGTCAGCGTCAGCGCAGGACGCCGGGGCCGGGCTGTTCGGCGTGCCGGGGCTCCGGGTCGTGGCCGGCGGGGCCGTCCTCTGGCTGTTCTATTTCATCCTGCGGGCCGTCTATCCGCCGGGGATGGGCTTTGGCGACGTCAAGCTCGCCGGCGTGCTGGGCATGTACCTCGGGTTCCTCGGCTGGGGGCAGGTCTTTGCCGGAACGTTTGCGGCGTTCCTGTTCGGGGGACTCTGGAGTATGGCGTTGCTCGTTTCGCGGCGCGGAACGCTGAAGTCGGACATTCCGTTCGGCCCCTTCATGCTGGCCGGGACTGCGGCCGCGATGCTGCTGCCCGGAGGTTAGGCTGGCGGGATGGCCACCCCTGAATTCATCCTGAAACTGCGTGAGAAGATCGGCCAGGAACCCCTCTGGATTCCCGGCGCCTGCGCCGTGGTCTTCGACGACGCCGGCCGGGTCCTGCTCGGCCAGCGCGCCGACAACGGCCGGTGGGGCCTGATCACCGGGATCCTGGAACCGGGCGAGGAGCCCGCGCCGGGCCTGCTGCGCGAAGTCCTGGAGGAAACCGGCGTGGTGGCCGTTGCCGAAAGGCTGGTCTCGGTGGACGCCGTTGGTCCCACCACCTACCCGAATGGCGACGTCTGCCACTTCCTGACGCTCGTGTTCCGCTGCCGTTATGTCTCCGGGGAGGCGCGAGTCAACGACGACGAATCCCTCGCCGTGGGCTGGTTCCGGCCCGAAGAATTCCCCGAGCTGATGCCCGGGCATCTGGAATCGATCGAACAAGCCCGGGATCCGGACGGCGCGGCGCACTTCCGGAGCTGACGTAGGCCGGTCCGCCCGGCCGGACCGCGGACATGATTGTCAGAGCCCGGCCATAGCCTGATTCCATCCAGCTCTCCCAGCTGGCGACAGTGGCCCGGGCACGCCCGGGCCGGGAACGGGGAAGCATGACAGATTCAGCACTGACGCACGTATATGTCCTCCTGGACCGCTCCGGTTCCATGGGCTCCATCGCCGATGACACCGTGGGAGGCTTCGCGGCTTTCGTCCGCGAGCAGCAGGCGGTGGCGGGACGATGCAAGCTTTCGCTGGCGCAGTTCGACGACGTCTACGAGCGGGTCTACGCCGCGGTGGACATCCGGGACGTTCCGCCGCTGGTGCTCCAGCCGCGCGGCAGCACGGCCCTGCACGACGCCATGGTCCGGCTGATCGGGGAGGCCGGCGCTGAGCTGGCGGCGCTGCCCGAACCGGAGCGCCCGGGCACCGTGCTCGTGGCCGTGCTCACCGACGGCCACGAAAATGCCTCACGCGAGGCCAGCGGTGCCATAGTCAAGGCCCTGGTCGAACGCCAGCAGCACCAGTGGGGCTGGCAGTTCACCTACCTTGGGGCCAACCAGGACGCCGTCCTGACGGCGCACGGGCTGGGCATCCGGGCCGAGGACGCCCTGACGTACGCGGCCGGCAAGGTGGACGCCGCCTTCTCCGGCCAGTCCGCCAAGACCCGGCGGCTCCGGGAAGCCCGCATGGCGGGTGCCAGCCTGGACGAAGCCGCTGCCTACTCTGCCTACACCGCGGAGGAACGCCGCGCCGCGGGAGGAGAGGTGCCGCTGGAGTAGCACCGCCCGCCTTTCGGATGAGCGCCGTGCCGGCTAAACGCACGACGGCGGCCGGCGCCTTCCGCTGGGAAGGCGCCGGCCGCCGTCGGACGCTACGGGCCGCGGAGCCCGGCGACTAGGCCTTGTGCGGCGGACGCGTCATGGACATGACGTCCAGGGCGGTGTCGAGCTGCTCTTCGGTCAGCTCGCCGCGCTCCAGGAAGCCCATGGCCACGACGGTCTCGCGGATGGTCAGGCCCTCGGCAACTGCCTTCTTGGCGATCTTGGCGGCGTTCTCGTAGCCGATGAACTTGTTCAGCGGCGTGACGATGGACGGCGAGGCTTCGGCGAGGAAGCGGGCGCGCTCCACGTTGGCGGTGATGCCATCGATCATCTTGTCCGCCATGACGCGGCTGGTATTGGCCAGCAGGCGCACGGATTCGAGCAGGTTGGCGGCCATCACGGGGATGCCGACGTTCAGTTCGAAGGCGCCGTTGGTGCCGGACCAGGCGATGGCGGTGTCATTGCCGATGACCTGGGCGCAGACCATGATGGAGGCCTCGCAGATGACCGGGTTGACCTTGCCGGGCATGATCGAGGAGCCGGGCTGCAGGTCCGGGATCGCGATTTCGCCGAGGCCGGTGTTGGGGCCGGAGCCCATCCAGCGGAGGTCGTTGTTGATCTTCATGAAGGAGATCGCGATGTTGCGCAGCTGGCTGGACGCTTCGATCAGGCCGTCGCGGTTTGCCTGGGCCTCGAAGTGGTCGCGGGCCTCGGTCAGCGGCAGTCCGGTGTCGGCGGCGAGGAGTTCGATGACGCGCTCCGGGAAGCCTGCCGGGGTGTTGATGCCGGTGCCGACGGCGGTGCCGCCCAGCGGGACCTCGGCGACGCGGGGGAGGGAGGCGTTGATGCGTTCGATGCCGTAGCGGACCTGCGCGGCGTAGCCGCCGAACTCCTGGCCGAGGGTGACAGGGGTAGCGTCCATGAGGTGCGTGCGGCCGGACTTCACCACGTCCTTGAACTCGATCGCCTTGCGGTCCAGCGAGTCGGCGAGGTAGCCCAGCGCCGGGATCAGGTCGTTGATCAGCGCCGAGGTGGCAGCCACGTGGACCGAGGTCGGGAAGACATCGTTGGAGGACTGCGAGGCGTTGACGTGGTCGTTCGGGTGAACCACCTTGTCGCTGCCGGCTGCCTTGAGCGCGCGGGACGCGAGCTCGGCGATGACCTCGTTGGTGTTCATGTTCGAGGAGGTTCCGGAACCGGTCTGGAAGACGTCGATCGGGAAGTCGCCGTCGTACTTGCCGGCGGCAACCTCATCGGCGGCGTCCGCAATCGCCTGGGCAAGCTCGCCGTCGAGCACTCCCAGCTCTGCGTTCGCCTGGGCTGCAGCCTTCTTGACACGGGCGAGGGCCTCGATGTGGGCGCGCTCCAAGGTCTTGCCGGAGATCGGGAAGTTCTCGACCGCGCGCTGCGTCTGTGCCCGGTACAGGGCGTTCACGGGAACGCGGACTTCGCCCATCGTGTCGTGTTCAATGCGGAATTCTTCAGTGTTCAAGTCTGCTGTGGAAGTCATGGGCCTAGCTTATTCCGCCCAAGCGTCGCACCGAAAACCATGAACCGGCACTGAAACGAGGCCCCTAGAGCTCACCGATCCCGGAGACCAGGTCTGCCCGGCCCTCGGCGAGGCTGTACGCAAGCCCGATCACGGCGGCACGGCCGCTTCCGACGGCGTCGGAAATCACCCGGGAACTGTCCACCAGGCGCTGCGAGGTCTGCTTGACGTTCTCCACCACCATGTCGTTGACCTCGTGCTGGTCGTTGCGCAGCGAGGTCAGCACCGACGGCGTGATCCGTTCGACCAGGCTCCGCATGAAACCAACCGGCATCTGGCCGGTCTCCACGGCGTCCTTGGTGGCGATGACGGCACCGCAGCTGTCGTGGCCAAGGACCACGATCAGCGGCACACCGAGCACGCTGATGCTGTATTCGAGCGAGCCGAGCACGGCGTCGTCGATCACCTGGCCCGCGGTCCGGACGACGAACGCGTCGCCGAGGCCCAGGTCGAAGATGATTTCGGCGGCCAGGCGCGAGTCGGCGCAGCCGAAGATGACGGCGAACGGATGCTGGTTCTCCACCAGGGAGGACCGCCGCGAGGCGTCCTGGTTCGGGTGCGAGGATTCGCCGGCGACGAAACGGTCATTGCCTTCGCGCAGGCGGCGCCAGGCGAGGGCGGGAGTCAGGTAAGTAGCCACGGCCCTACCTTACGACGCCGGGGTGGCCGAGGGGGAAACCGTGGCTGCCGCGTTACCTTCCAGCGACTTAACAACCGCCGCGGCGAGCACCGAGAATTCTTCCAGCTGCGCGGGCCCGGTCAGGATCACTGTGGTCCCGCGGTAATCGAGCACCATGGACTTCTCGCCCTTGCCGGTGTCGCGCAGCTGCCAGTCGCGGCCGCCGGCGGTCCGCGTCCCGGTCACCGGCGCGTTTTTCGTCTGCTGCAGCAGCCAGGTCGGGTTGGCCTGCCGGGTCTGAACCAGCCCGATGAAGGACTCCTTGGGCGTCAGGTAGCCGACCTCCCAGGTGGCCACGCCACTGCCGGAACCGGACTCCCAGCGGGCGTAGTTCGAGCGGAATGTGTCGCCGGTTTCCGGGGTTACCGGTGTGAATCCCGCCACACCCGCGGCGTTTTGCGCGATGGCGCTGACGTTGATGTCCGGACGGTACCCATCGCTCTTGGGCGAAGGGTTCATCAAGACCACCGGCAGGAACGCGCCAATGCTCAGGGCCAGCGCGATGATCATACCGATCACCGAGGCGTTGGCCCGCTTTGCCGCTGCGGCGCGGATGACGGGCTTGACGGGCTGTTCGCCGGCGGCGCTTTCGCCGTCCGGCGTTGCACCAACGGAGGGCGATCCGGGGGCCTCGGGCGACGTGTCCTGCAATTCATTCACCCCTCTATAGTCGCCCATTCCGGACCGATCTCACATTCGGCGGGAGGGCGCCTGCCGAATTCGGGCAGGTTCACGGTTTGGTCATTCCATGACCGATGGAGGCCGCCGCGACTATGATCAGTACCAGACGAATCACCGCGGTGGCCGGAGACCCGATGCCGCGGGTTCAATGATCGCCACTCGAAGAAGAGGTTCACGTGTCACCAGCGTCCATGACCCAGAAGTACTCCACGCTTTCCCCGTCGCTCGCCGTCGGCATCGACGAGCCTGACCGCAACCTTGCCTTGGAGCTGGTCCGCGTCACGGAGGCCGCGGCCATCGCCGGCGGCCACTGGGTCGGTTTTGGCGACAAGAACAAGGCCGACGGCGCCGCCGTCGACGCCATGCGTTCCTTCCTGCAGACCGTCCACTTCAACGGCGTCGTGGTCATCGGTGAGGGCGAAAAAGACGAAGCCCCGATGCTGTTCAACGGCGAGCGTGTCGGCGACGGCACCGGCCCCGAGTGCGACGTCGCCGTCGACCCGATCGACGGAACCCGGCTGACCGCCCTCGGCATCAACAACGCCCTGGCCGTCCTGGCCGTGGCCGAGCGCGGCTCCATGTTCGACCCCTCCGCCGTGTTCTACATGGAGAAGCTCGTCACCGGTCCGGAAGCCGCCGACATGGTGGACCTGCGCCTGCCGGTGAAGCAGAACCTGCACTTGATCGCCAAGGCCAAGGGCGTCAAGGTCAACCAGCTCAACGTGATGATCCTGGACCGGGACCGGCACCGCCCGCTGGTCGAGGAAATCCGCGAGGCCGGCGCCCGCACGAAGTTCATCATGGACGGCGACGTCGCCGGCGCCATCGCCGCGGCCCGTGCCGGTACCGGCGTCGACGCCCTGATGGGCATCGGCGGAACGCCGGAAGGCATCGTCGCCGCCTGCGCCATCAAGTCCCTCGGCGGCGTCATCCAGGGCCGGCTCTGGCCCACCAGCGACGAAGAGAAGCAAAAGGCCATCGACGCCGGACATGACCTGGACCGGGTGCTCTCCACCAACGACCTGGTCTCCAGCGACAACTGCTACTTCGCGGCTACCGGAATCACCGACGGCGACCTGCTCAAGGGTGTCCGCTACTCCAAGGACAAGGTCCTCACCCAGTCCATCGTGATGCGCTCCAAGTCGGGCACCATCCGCTTCGTGGACGGCGAGCACCAGGCCAGCAAGTGGGAAGGCTACGCCCGCAAGAGCTAGCACCAGCGGCACTCAAGAGATCCCGGGACGCGCCCTGCGTCCCGGGATTTCTTATTTGTGCGGCAGTCCGACGTCGGCTTGCCGGGCTCTCGCCGGCATTGGATAGGGTGGAGCCATGACTTGGCTTGTTACTGGCGGCGCAGGATATATCGGTTCCCATGTGGTCGCGGCTTTGCGCGCGGCGTCGATGCCATCGGTGGTGGTGGATTCACTGTCCAGCGGGCACCGGGAATTCGTCCCGGACGGCGTGCCCTTTGTGCACGGGAACATCCTCGATGCCGAGCTGATGGCCCGCACCATGCTCGATCACGGCGTGACAGGGGTGATCCACCTTGCCGGCTTCAAGTACGCCGGTGTCTCCGTGCAGGAGCCGCTGCTCACTTATGAGCAAAACGTCACCGGAACGGCGGAACTGCTCAAGGCGATGGAGCTCGCCGGAGTCGACAAACTGGTGTTCTCTTCCTCCGCAGCCACGTACGGCACCCCGTCCGGGGACATCGTCACCGAGGACACGCCCACCCGGCCGGAATCCCCGTACGGCGAGAGCAAGCTCATCGGCGAGTGGCTCATCCGGGACCAGGGACGGGCCCGGGGACTGCAGCACACCTCGCTGCGTTACTTTAACGTCGTCGGCTCCGGATCACCCGAGCTTTACGACACGAGCCCGCACAACCTTTTCCCGATCGTGCTGCGGGCGCTGACGTCGGGGAAGACCCCGAAGATCTACGGCACCGACTACAACACCGAGGACGGCACCTGCGTGCGCGACTACGTCCACGTCGCCGACCTCGCGTCGTCCCACGTGGCCGCGGCCCAGGCCCTCGCAGCGGGCCGGACACTGGAGCGTGTCTACAACCTCGGATCCGGCGACGGCCTGTCGGTCCGGCAGATCATGACGGCCATGGCTCAAGTGACCGGCATCGACTTCGAGCCGGAGATCGGGCCGCGCCGGCCCGGGGATCCCGACCGGATCGTCGCCGACGGGACCCTGGCCGGCCGAGACCTTGACTGGAAGATGCGCCACTCTGTCGAGGAGATGGTCGCCAGCGCCTACGAGGCGCAGAAACGCGCGGTTTCGGCCGGAAGCTAGCGCTACTTACCGAGCCTGGCGCGCAGGCCCTTGAGGAGCTGGGCGGCCTTGCGGGCGAGCTGGTACGCGCCGTAGCGGACCTTCTTCACCGGCAGGTCCCAGGTTCCGGGGTACGCAATTTCACGGCCGCCAAAGGATTTCTTGAACGCCGTGAATCCGGCCCACTTATGGTCGGGCTGGTCCGCGGGGGCCACGCCCCAGAGGTCCACGTGCGCCAGGCCCTTGTCCTTGGCATCGGCCATCAGCGTGACCAGCAGCGGAATACCCGCGCTGAGCTTCCGGTGCGTGTCATCCAGGGCGGCGTGCGCATAGGTGCGGGTGTCCGCGGAGTCGTAGGCCAGGGCCGCAGCGATCGGCTTGCCCTCGAGTTCGGCGATGAAGAGCGTGGCGGCGCCGGCCGGCATCAGCGAACGTGCAACCTGGGTCAGGTACTCGTCACTTTGCGGCTTGAAGCCGTTGCGTGCCGCGGTCAGGTGCAGGAACTCCAGCAGCACGGAAATCTCCGCGGGATCCTGGCTGGACCGGAAGGTCACACCCTTCTTATGGATGTTGCGGTACAGGTTGCGGTTGACCGGCTTCATGTCCGCCAGGACGCCCTTGAAGTCGCGGTCCAGGTCCACGATCCAGCTCAGTTCGGGCTGCAGGTTCGCCGGCGCGGGCCGCAGGCCGCGGCTGCGCAGCACGGTGCCGGCGTCGGCGGCCGCGAACCCGGCGCTGACCGGTTCCAGCCGGATGCACACCGCCCCGCACCGTTGCGCCAGCGCCGTCAGGGACTCCAGCGCGGCGTCGAAGGCGGCTAGGGACTCGGCCAGCGGCCCGTACGGCACGTACAGCACCTTCCCGGCAGGGTTGCGTTCCTCGACGGCGAGGAAACGCCAGCCCTCCCCGGCCTGCTCGTGCACGGTGCGGCCCAGGGCGCGCTGGACGTCGGCCCAGTGCGGGCCCTGCAGGAAGTAATCCACGGTTCAGGCCTTCATTCCGGTAGAGACGGCAAAGGCCACGGCGGGCCCGGTGGCACCCGCGACGGGGTGCACGTTGACCGGCGCCTCGGCGGCCGGGAGGAATGCCGAAGCGCCCCGCTCCAGCTGCAGATCGCCCTTGGGGGAGTCCAGCAGGATTGCGCCGGACACCACGATGATGACCGCGGCGCCGGCCTGCGCCAGCGGCACGGGTTCCGCGCCGGGGCGCAGTTCCACCCGCTGCAGCGCGAATTCCTGGAACGGCGGCCGATAGATCTCCTGGCCGAGCATCGTCGTCTCCGCGCTGAGCGCCGGCACGCCGACGGCCTCGAAGGCGATCGTCTTCAGCAGTTCCGGCACGTCCACGAATTTCGGTGTCAGCCCGCCGCGCAGCACGTTGTCCGAGGACGCCATCACCTCGATGCCGAGCCCGTGCAGGTACGCGTGCACATTGCCGGCGGGCAGATACACGGCCTCGCCGGGGGCGAGGGAAATCCGGTTCAGCAGCAGCGAGATCAGCACGCCGGGATCCCCGGGGTAGTCCTGGTTGAGGTTCACCACCGTGGTCAGCTCCGCCCCGTGCGATGCCATGGGCGCGCCGGAGACCAGCGCGGCGACGACGGCGGCCGTCGCGGCGGCGACGTCCTCGCCGCCGGCGATCAGCCGCTCGAAGGCTGCCCTAAGGGCCGCCGGTTCGTCGGACCGGGCCAGGTCTTCAAGCAGCCGGGGGAGCAGGGCCGGGACGTCCAGGCCCGCGACCTCAAGGCACTGCACCAGGTGTAGGAACACGGTCCGCGACTCTGCCGCCGGCCGGAACCCGCAGAGGGCCTCGAACGTCGTCAGGGCGAAAATCATCTCCGGCTTGTGGTTGTCGTCCTTGTAGTTCCGCTCCGTGGCGGCCCGGTCGACGCCGGCAGCCTCCTCGCGGGCGAACCCGGCCCGCGCCTGCTCCAGCGTCGGATGCACCTGCAGGGACAGCGGGCGTTCGGCGGCAAGAACCTTGAGCAGGAACGGCAGCCGCGGACCGAAGCGGGCCACGCTTTCGCCGCCCAGATGGTGCTCCGGGTCGCTGGCGATCAGCTCGTCCAGGGCCAGCCGGCCGCCGTCGCCGTCGGCGGCTGCTGCGGTGACTGCCAGCGACGGGGAGTCCGGGTGGGCGCCGATCCAGAGCTCGGCCTCCGGGCCGCCGGAGGCCGGCCGGCCGAGCAGACCGGCGATCGCGGTGGTCGATCCCCAGGCGTAGGGCCGGAGGACGTTCTCAAGTTCGTACACGGAATACCTATCTGCTCATGGCGAGCTGGTGGCTGGAACCTGCTGGAGGGACGGAACAACCGTCCGGACCTAGAGTGGCGCGCACTGGCCGTTGGTGGCCACCAGATTGCGGATGGACTGCTCATCGCCGTTGCGTTTGAAGTCGTTGAGCATTTTCTCCGTGATCGGCTCGCCCTCCGGCGTGGTGGTCACGGGGGTGAAGTCCGACGACGACGGCGACGGCGAAGGCTCGGTGGCTGAGAGTGCTCCGGCCGCGGAGAGCGGTCCGGGCACCAGGGCCGGCTGGCGGATGGAGTCGTCGGCTGCCCCGGCCGCGGGAGCGGGGCCGAGCAACTTGTCCACCGCCTGGTGGATCTTGTTGAAGTCCGGCACCGTGGAGAAGGAGGCGTCGAAGTCCGGCGGCCCGATCGTCAGCCGGCTTACGGGCTGGCCCTTGGACTTCATCGCGAGGTCCACGAAGCTGCCGAGCTGGCTGGCGGAAATGTTGGAGTCGACCACCTTGGTGCCGGCCTTGACGATCCCCTCGAATTTCGCGAGCAGCGTCGCGGGATCCATCTGCTTGAGCATCGCCTGCTGGACGCACTGCTGGCGGGCGATCCGGGCGTAATCGTCGACGAATTCTCGGGAGCGGCCGTACCAGAGGGCGTGATAGCCGTCGAGCTTGTTGTCGCCGGCCGGGATCCAGCCCAGCGGCATGCCGTGGATTCCGTTGGCTTCGTCGATGGTGGGGCCGCTGATCGGGACCCACCCGCCGGCCTTGATCCGGATGCCGCCCATGGCGTCGATGAGTTTGGCGAAGCCGTCCATGTCCACCAGCACATAGGCCTGGACCTTGATGCCGAGGGTGCCGGAAACCGCCTCGAGGGTGGCTTGGGCGCCCGGGTCCTGCACGCCGGGGTAAAGATCCTTGTACTTGTTGGTGACCTCGGTGTTGATGGCGTTGATGAGGCACTCATTGCCGCAGTCGTAGCCGTCCGGGTAGATCTTCCGCATCGGGGAGCCCTCGCTGAACTGCGCGTTCTGGAGGTTGCGGGGGATGGAGATGATCGCCGCCTTGCCGGTCTTGGCGTCCACGCTGATCACGGACAGGCTGTCCGGGCGGCGGCCGGTGCGGTCCGCCCCGGCGTCGCCGCCCATCATCAGGAAGTTGTAGCGGCCTTCGGACGGCTCCATGGCCGGGCCGTTGGCGAAGATCGTGCCGATGGCGTCCCGGCCGACGTTCAGCAGGTACGCCGCGTAGCCCAGGCTGCCGCTGCTGAGCAGCATGGCCAGCACCAAGGTGGCGACGACGGCGGTGCGCGTCCCGGTCTCAAGCAGCACCGGGCGGACCAGGCGCAGCGTATTCAGGAACAGGGCCGCCCAGCCGAGGGCGAGCAGCGCAAGCACGATGACCAGCACCAGCGAGGTGGGGGGATTGGCGATGAAGTTGATCAGCGTCGGGCGGGACACCACCAGCAGGACCAGGGCCGCGATGACCAGGACCCATGCGGTCAGGGTGACGCGGAGCGCGAACCGCCCCAGCCGGCGGTTGCCCGCGACGGTCTGGGCGCTGCCGGGGACCAGCAGCGTCATCAGGATCAGCAGGAAGGCGCGCTTGGCCAGGACCGGCGACGCCGCTCCGGAGGGGTAGCGGACCGGGTCCGTCAGGGCGCTCCGTGGCGGCTGCGACTTTTCCTGCGCAGCGGCGAAACCTTTGCTCATGTGCTGGACCCCTACCGGCCGCCCCGCGTGACGCTGTTTTCGTCCGAGAAGACTTCGGCCACCTTGCTGCGCAGGTTCGCACCCTTCCGGGTGGCGGCGTCGTTGAGTTCCTGGGCAAACTGCACCAGTTCGGACCGCAGCTGGTCCGCGAGGGCGTCCGTGCCCGAGGCCAGCATCCGGACCGCGAGCAACCCGGCGTTGCGGGCGCCGGCGATCGAGACCGTGGCCACCGGCACACCGGCGGGCATCTGAACGATGGACAGCAGCGAGTCCATCCCGTCCAGGGTCTTCAGCGGCACGGGCACGCCAATCACGGGCAGGGGAGTCACGGAGGCGAGCATGCCGGGGAGGTGTGCTGCGCCGCCGGCGCCGGCGATGATCACGCGCAGGCCGCGTTCATGCGCGGTCTGCCCGTAGCGGATCATCTCGGTGGGCATGCGGTGGGCGGAGACGACGTCGGCTTCGAAGGGGATACCGAATTCGGCCAGCGCCTCGGCGGCGGCCTCCATCACGGGCCAGTCGGAGTCGGACCCCATCACGAGGCCCACAATCGGGGCGGCCCCGTTGCCGGAGTTCCGGGAAACGGAGTCTTGGGCTTCGGTGCTGGCGTTCACGCGTTCTCCTCGGGGTTCCCCGGGGCGGCGGCATGCGCCCGTCCGTCCCGGATGATGTTGGCGACGGTCGCGGCCCGCTGCCGGACGGAGTCGACGTCGGCGGCAGAGGCCCCGACCAGATTGACGTGCCCGATTTTGCGGCCAGGCCGCACGGCCTTGCCGTAGCAGTGGACTTTGGCGGCCGGCTCACTGGCGAGGGCCGCGGGGTAGGCGGAGAACAGGTTCTGGTTCGCGCCGCCGAGGAAATTCTTCATGACCACCACAGGTCCCAGCAGGTCGGTGGCTCCCAGCGGCAGGTTCAGGATGGCGCGCAGGTGCTGTTCGAACTGGCTTGTGACCGAGCCGTCCTGCGTCCAGTGGCCGGTGTTGTGCGGACGCATGGCGAGTTCATTGATCAGGAAGCCGGCGCCGACCCCGGGGGTTTCGAACATCTCCACGGCCATGACGCCGGTGACGCCGAGCTCGTTGGCGATCCGGACGGCGGCGTCCTCGGCCGCGGCGGCAACCTCCAGCGGGATGTCCAGGGCGGGGGCGATGACTTCGTCGCAGACGCCGTCGACCTGGACGGTGTGGACCACTGGCCAGGCCCGGGATTCGCCGTCGGGCGTCCGCGCGACCATGGCCGAGAGTTCACGGCTGAACTCCACTTTGGCCTCGGCCAGCAGCGGGCTCATCGCCTCGAACCAGTCGGCCGCGTCCGCGGCTTCGTCGGCGGAGGCGACGATCCGCACGCCCTTGCCGTCGTAGCCGCCCCGCGGCGTCTTGAGCACCACCGGCCAGCCGGCGTCGTCCCCGAAGGCAACCAGATCCTGCACGTCCGCCACGGCGGCCCAGCGCGGGTTGGGAAGCTCCAGCCGGTCGATCGCTGCGCGCATCACCAGCTTGTCCTGGGCGTTGACGAGGGCATCCGGGCCCGGGTGGACGTTGACGCCGGCCTCGATCAGGGCGCGCAGGTGCCCGGTGGGGACATGCTCATGGTCAAAGGTCAGCACGTCCAGGCCGCGGGAGAACTCCAGCAGGTGGTCAAGGTCCGTGTAGTCGCCGACCGGAGCCTTGGCCACGGCCGCGACGGCGGAAACGTCCTCAGCCTCGGCGAGGACACGGAGTTCGAAGCCGAGGGCGGTCGCGGCAGGGGCCATCATGCGGGCAAGCTGGCCGCCGCCAACCACACCGATTACAGGAAAAGTCACATCTCCCAGCCTACCGAACACCTGCGCGGAACCGGCCTTCGCACGCCCGGGCCGCCCAAACAGCCCTCTAAACAGCGGCGTTTTCGGCGCGGTTTGCCGGGCGCCGCCGCGGATTGGGGCCGGCTGGGGGCGCACACCCGGGAAACGGCGCTAAAATGGGCCGTTGGCCATGTGGCCGCCAGATTCCACCAGATTCAAACGGCCATGGAGGGTCATGATTAACACACTTGCAGATCGTGCGCGTGGGCTTGCCTCGCTCTTCTGGCGCGAAGTGGCCAAGTTCGGCGCCGTCGGCGGTGTCGCCTTCATCATCGACAACGGCCTGACGTACTACCTGATGCACGGCGCCATGTCCGACAGCGAGGCGAAGGCCCGCTTCGTCGGCGCAACGGTCGCCACGATCTTCTCCTGGATCGCGAACCGCTTCTGGACCTTCCGCCACCGGCGCCAGGAAAACGTGCTGCGTGAATTCGCCATGTTCGTCCTCATCAACGGCATTGGCATCGGCATCTCCACCGGCCTCACCGCCCTCGCCAAGTACGGCATGGGCATCACGGACAAGAACATGCTTTTCTCCGCCGGCATCGTCGGCATTCTCGTCGCCACGGTGGTGCGGTTCTTCGCCTACCGCTTCCTGGTTTTCAACAAGGAACTCGACGACGAGCCGGAGTTCTCGCACGACCACGAAATCATCGAACGGCACCCGCACGGCCAGGACGCCGTCAGGGTTCCCGGGCAGGGCGTCCAGGACCCGGACGTTCCCGGAGCCGAACCCGACCACCGCTGATCCGGTCCCTCCGCTGACAAGGCCGGCCCGGGTCAGCTCCGGCTGACGCGCTCGTCACTGAGCAGCCGATCGGTCACCGCAACGTGCGGGTGCACCAGCACCACGGAACCATCGCGCTGCCACGCCCCGAGGGACTGCGCCAGGACCGATTCGAGGCCCTCGGCGCCCCGGACCAGCAACCGCTCCCCGCCCTCCGCGGACTCCGCCGCAGGGGCCTTCGCCGGGGCGGCAAAACCCTGCAGCAGCTCGGCGTGGCTGTACGCCCCGCCCGCAGCACCCTGCACGGCCCGGCGGCCGGCTTCCGGGTCCACGTGCGGCATGAAGAAGTCGCCATGGGAGCGCACCTCGGCGGCGTAGTCCACGACGCCGGAAGGCAACTCGCCCAGCCAGCGCATCGCCAGCGCCGGCAGCGCGACCGCCACGACGGCGTCGAACGCACCTTCCGCGGCCGCCGGCCCCGGTTCCGCGGTGGCGAGCAGCTCGGCTTCCGCGGCGTCGAGCACCACCTCCATGCCGAGCTGCCAGGCGGCCAGCGCGAGCACCACGGATTTCCAGTGCGCCGGCAGATCCAGTCTCAACCGCGTTCCCGGCTCAGCGTCCAGCTCGTCCTGCAAGAGATTGCTGGTCTTGGCCACCCAGTTGTCCAGCACCCGGCCTGAGAGTTCCACGCGTTCGGCGTCGGGCCCGTACCAAGTCAACCGGGGCGAGGTCGACTGGCCGGATCGCAGGGCTGTCATCAGTTCGATTGCCGGGATGCTCATGCCCTCATCTTGCCACGGCGGCGGGGGCGTGATCTCGGTCACAGGCGGAGCGGGGACCCGTCCTGGAGGGTGGCAGGGCGGTGGAGGGCGGCGCCGGAAAATCAGCGTAAACGCAGGAGAATCGCAGAAAAAGCACAAGAAAGTGGTCAGCAGGCTGTCAATTCCTTGCCAGCGGGCGGACGGAGCGCGAAAACTCCCGGGCGTGGCGTGCCCCGGCATTCTGACGGGAATTGATTATTATCTCCGCTGCGGCTTGACTCCCGGATACTTACACACGTGTAATTAGGTATCGAAAGCCAATGCGCATCAGGCGGCACACAACCGAGTGTCCGAGGGTCAGGCAAAGGCTGCAAAATCAGAGAGGGAACGCCAATGGGGCTTGCAGAGCGTATCCATGAAGATGAAGTTGTCGCCGGCCAGGCGACGGCAAAATACCGTTCACGCGGGGTGCCGAGTGACTGGTACGTCGACCCGGCCGATCCGGACGCCGCGGAGCGGTACAACGAACACACCCAGGATTCGCTGCAGGACCAGGCCACGGCCTTCCTCGCAGCCCATGAAGCACTTCTGGCGGGGAATCCGGAGCAGGACAATGATCCGCTCGACCCGCCAATGGAACTGCAGACCCTGCACTCCGGAACCACCGCCCAGCCGGTGTGGATCGGGTTGCCGTCCCGGCAGGACTTCGATGACGAAGGCGAGCTCGGATGGCAGACAGACGCACTCTGCGCGCAGACCGACCCGGAGGCCTTCTTCCCTGAAAAGGGAGGCTCCACCCGCGACGCCAAGAAGGTGTGCGGTGCATGCAATGTACGCTCACAGTGCCTGGAGTACGCCTTGTCCAACGACGAGCGCTTCGGCATCTGGGGCGGCCTCTCCGAGCGGGAACGCCGCCGGCTTAGGAAGCGGGCAGTCTAATTCTTCAAGAAGTACGAGTCACCGCCGTTGTGGTAGCCCACAACGGCGGTGACTATCTCCCCAGGACCCTGGCGGCATTGGCGGCGCAGACCCGTCCAGCGGATGCAGCCATCGGGATCGACACCGGATCACGCGACCACTCGGCGGCACTGCTTGAGCAGGCGCTCGGCAAAGCCAGCGTCACCGTCTTCGACCAGGCCAGGACCGGTATGGGCGGTGCCGTCCAGGCCGGACTGAAGGCGCTCGCGCCCTGGCGCGGGGACGCCGGGCACGCCGCCTCCGAGTGGATCTGGTTGCTGCACGACGACGCCGCGCCGGCTCCCGAGGCCCTCGCCGAGCTCCTGCACGCCGTGGAGCGGGCGCCATCGGTCACCGTGGCCGGCTGCAAGCAGCTGGACTGGCACGCAGGCCGACGGCTGATCGACGTCGGACTTTCCACCAGCCGCTGGGCCGAGCGCCTGACGCTGATCGAAGCCGACGAACTCGACCAGGGCCAGTACGACGGCCGCAGCGATACCTTCGCCGTCAACTCGGCCGGCATGCTGGTGCGCCGCGACGTCTGGGAGGAGCTCCGCGGCTTCGACCCTGCCCTTCCGGGCAGCGGCGACGACGTCGACTTCTGCTGGCGCAACCGGCTCGCCGGCCACCGCGTAGTGGTGGTCCCGAGCGCCCGGATCTTCCACGTGTCGCACCGGCCGCACGCCCAGGGCAACGCGACGGCGGCCCGCAAGGCCCAGGTCCACCTGCGGCTCAAGCACGCCTCGGCCTGGAAGGTTCCGCTGCACGCCGTCGGCGCCCTGCTGGGCAGCCTCTTCAAACTTGTCCTCAGCATCGCCGTCAAGGACCCCGGCCACGGATTCTCCCAGCTGCTGGCAACCCTTGGCGCCCTCGGGAGGCCCGCGGCCGTGTACCGCGGCCGGCGCAACGCGGCCCGCACACGGCGCATCCGCCGCTCCGTCATCAAGGGGCTGCAGACGCCGCGGCGCGAGGTCTGGGCGCACCGGCGTTCGCTGATGGAGGCGCTCGGATCCGACGATACCGAGGCGTCGTCCAGGCACGACCCGCTGGCCGAACAGCCGAGCGGTGATTCCGCCGACGACTTCGCCGCCCTGGACACCACCGGGCGCGGCTGGGCGGGAAACGGCGCCCTGCTGGCGCTGCTGCTCACCGCCGCAGCCTCCCTGATTGGCCTGCTGAGCCTGTTCCGCGCCGACGCCGTCACCGGCGGGGCGCTGATCCCGGTCTCGGCCCGCCTCGGCGACATCTGGAACCATGCCTCTGGCTGGTGGATTGCCCTCGGTGCCGGCCTGCCGGGCCACGGCGACCCGTTCGGCTACGTGCTCTGGGGGCTGGGCGTCCTTGGCGCCGGCAACACCAACGGCGCAGTGGCCTGGCTGCTGGTGCTGGCCATGCCGTTGTCCGCGCTGGGGGCCTGGTTCGCCGCCGGCGCCCTGACGCGCCGGCGCAGGCTGCGTCTTGTTGCCGCGCTCATCTGGGCCGGCGCTCCCGCCCTCCAGGTGGCACTCAACCAGGGCCGCCTCGGCGCGCTCATTGCGCACGTGATGATGCCGTTGCTAGTCATGGCCCTGCTCCGCGCCACCGGCTCCGTCCCGGGCCGCGGACGCTACGCCGTCCCCGCGCCGGGCGAGCGGCGCTTCACCGAGGCGCCTCCCGTCAAGCCCGGAATCAACGGCACGCCGTCCTGGACCGCGGCGGCCGCGGCGGGACTGGCGCTGGCAGTCGTTACCGCGGCGGCGCCGTCGCTGCTGCTGCCCTCCTTCACCGTCGTCATACTGTGCGGCGTGCTGCTGCGAGGCCGTGGGCGGACCGTCTGGTGGTCGCTGCTTCCCAGCCTTGCCCTGTTCCTTCCCTTTGCCCTCTCTGCCCTGGACCGGCCGCGGGCCCTGCTGGCCGACCCGGGCCTGCCGCTGGGCTTCGATGCCGCGCCGCTCTGGCAGCAGGCGCTGGGGCAGCCGCTGCGGTTCGAGTCCGGCGCCGGCCTGGCCGGACTGACGGTCTTCGGGCCGGGGGCCGTGCCGTGGGCGCTGCTGCTGGCACTGCTGCTCGGCCTGCCCCTCCTGCTGCTGGCCCTCACCGCGCTGTTCCTCCCGGGCCGGCGTGGGACGGGCCGGCGGCCGCGGCTGGCCCGCAGTTTCTGGGCCGCCGCCGTGCTGATGCTGGCGGGCGGCTGGCTGGCCGGGCACGTCGCCACCGGCGCCAGCGCCGACGTTCTGGTCTCCCCTTTCACCGGGCCGACGGTATCGGCGGCGGCGTTCGCGCTGCTGGGGGCGGCGCTGCTCGGCGCCGAAGCCGTCCTCGACGCCGCAGACGCGACCGCTACGGCCGCGCCGGGCCGGGCGTTTTTGGTTCGCAAAATCCTCATCCGGGGCTCCGCCGTCGCCGCAACGGTGCTCCTGCTCGCCGGGCCCCTGGCCGGGCTCGCCGCGTGGGCCGCGCACAACGTGCTGCAGTCCGACCCGCCTCCGGCCGCCGCGGCCGCCCCGGGCGGGGACGCGTCAGATGCCGCCGCCGGCAGCATCGCGGGGGCGGATGCGGACACCAACGCTGACCATGGCAATGGTGCGCTCGGCACCCGCCGGCTGGTCCAGGCCGGCAAGGCCCGCACGCTCCCGGCGACGGCCATCGACCGCGGCGAGGGATCGGAACAGACCCGGACCCTGGTCCTCTCCGCCAAGGAGGACGGAACGTTCGCGGCCGCGCTCATGCGGGGCGACGGTACCAGGTTGGACGAGCTGTCCGCCGTGGCCTCCGCCCGTCAGGTGATGGGCGAGCCGGGCAAGGAAACGGTCCGGGACGACGACGCCGTCGCGGCTTCCCTGCGCAGCGTGGTCGCCACGATTGCCGCCGGCCAGGGCGTGGACCCCCGCCGGCAGCTCGAGCAGCTCGGCGTCGGGTTCGTCGTCCTGGAGGCCAGCGACAGCTCGGCGGAACTGACGGCCAGCCGGATGGACGCCGTTCCCGGCCTCGTGGCCGTCGGCCAGACCGACGTCGGCTGGTTGTGGCGGATCAGCCCGCTGAGCGAGACGGCTGCCAAGGCCGCCGACGTCGCGCACCGCGTGCGCGTCGTCGACGCTGCCGGCACCACCGTCGGGCTGCTGCCCGCCGGGGTGGTCGCCGCCGACGCGGCCGTGCCTGCCGGGCCCGAAGGCCGGCTGGTGGTCCTCGCCGACCGCGCCGATCCGGGCTGGAGCGCCTGGCTCGATGGCCGGCGCCTGACCGCCACCACCGCCGACTGGGCGCAGGCGTTTACCCTGCCGGCCCAGGGCGGCCAGCTCAGCATCCGCTACGAAAACCCGTGGGCCCTCTGGGCCGGAATCGTCCAGGCCGTCGTGATCGGCCTGACAATCCTGCTGGCCATTCCGATGCCTGCCCGCCGCCCGAACACCGGGCTCTCCAGGGACGAAGGCTCCCTGCGTAAGGAACATCAGCATGCATGACAACCATGGGGCCCCAACGCCTCCGGAACGGCCCGAACCGGCCAAGCAGCCCCAGACACCGGCGGTTGAGAGCCGGCGGGACAGAAGCGCACGCGGCGCCCAGCCGGACACGGCCCACACCGGGGTTACCGCGTTGGCCCGGCTGAAGAGCCTCTCGGGGGCCGTCGGCGGAGTTCTCTCCGCCGCAGTGCTCGTCGCCGCCGGCGGCGGGCTGGTCGCGGCAGCCGCACTCACCCCGCAGGTCACCGGCAGCCGGCCGCTGGAGGCGCCGCTGGCCGCGGTTCCGGCCGGCAGCAGCGTGGGCATCTGCCCCGGACCTGCACGGCTGCTCGAAGGCACGCCCGTCGGCACCGACCCGCAGTTCAGCCCGGAATCGGCGACCGCCAAGAGCGCGGTCAGCGCCGTCGTCATCAGTTCCAGCACCGGCGCACTTCCCGGAAGCCGGCTCGCCGCGCTGGCCGGCAGCCGGCTGGTGGAACTTGCCAAGGCCACCCCTGCCACCGCGGGGCCGGCCGCAAGCCCCGCCCCGGGCGTCCCTTCGGCGCTGCGGGCCGGCGTGGTGCCGCAGCGCGCTGTCGACGCCGTCAGTGTGCTCAGCGCGGATGCCCAGGGAAACCAGCAGCCCTCTGCCGGGGCCGTGATGAGCTACACGGCCACGGACGGGGATCTGCGCGGCACGGCTGCCGCCGCCTGCCAGCGTCCGGCCAACGACCTGTGGCTGGTCGGGGCGAACACCGCCCTCGGCCGGACCGCCGTGCTGAACCTCAGCAACGCCTCCGGGACGCCGGCTACCGTCAGCCTGGATCTCTTCGGCGCCAAAGGCCCCATCCAGGCCCCCGGCAGCCGCGGGCTGCTGGTCGCGCCGGGCAGCACCCGGTCCATCATCCTGGCCGGCCTGGCGCCCGGGCAGGACCAGCTGAGCGTGCGGGTGCGCAGCACCGGCGGCCCCGTCGCAGCCGTCATCCAGCAAAGCGTGCTGCGCGGGCTGACCCCCGGCGGGGTGGATTTCATTTCGCCGGGAACGGCCCCCGCGACCCGCCAGGTCATCTCCGGCATTGATATCCAGAACCCGGACGCCCTGGCGGCGCTGGCCGCCAAAACCGGCTTTGCCGACGCCAAACCTGCCCTGCAGATCACCGTCCCCGGCGCCGCGGACGCCGTGGTGGAAGTGAAACTATTCGGGCGCGACGGCCAAAAGGCCCTGCCCGGCGGCGGCGTAGTCACCGCCAAGTCGGGCGCCGTCACCGAGGTCTCCCTCGCGGGCGTCCCGGCGGGGCACTACACGGTGGCGGCCAGCTCGGACGTTTCCTTCGCCGCCGCGGCCCGGGTCACCCGTGGGCTCAAGGCCGAGGAAGCCGCCGATTTGGCCTGGGCGCCGTCTTCGGCGAGGCTCGGAAGCCAGCACGTCGTTCCGGTGCCCCGGACGGGCGAGCGGTTCCTGATGTTCGGCGCGCCGGAAGGCCGCGCCAAGATCTCGTACACGCCGATCACTGCCGACGGCAAGGTCCGGGCCGCGGCCACAATGGACATTGCCGGCGGAACCACCGCCTCCGTCAGAATTCCCGGGGACGTGGGTGGCTCGCCGCTGGTGGGGTACCTGGTCTCGGCGGCGGGGGATGCGGCCTACGGGGCCGTCATGCTGCAGCAGGGCGGCAGGTCCGACATCGCCAGCATCCCGGTTCTCCCCGGGGCGGCCGGCCAGGAACAGATCCCGGTCACCCTCGGGTACTAATCGCGACGGCCGGCGCTCAGCAACGGCGGCCTAATAGCGGCGGCGGTACACCGGGTCCAGCGACTCGGGCGGGACGCCGAGCATCTCCGCGGTACGCTCCACCACCACGTCATGCACGAGGTCCTGGAGTTCGTCGCGGCTGCCGCAGGCCTGCTCGACAACCCTCCGGTAAAGCGTGATCACGGGGCCCTCCTCCGCCGTCGCCGGTGTGTAGGAGCCCATCGGCGCCGGGGTGCCGTCGGCTACGAGCTTCTCGAGTCCGGGCGGGATTTCCTCGACCGCAAAACGGACCCCGTCCAGCGGCTTGCCCCAGATATCGTGCAGGCGCTGGGCCGAATCCAGGACAAAGTCATCGAAGCGGTCCGAACGTGTCCGGTAGCCGGGCAGCGTCGGGAGCATCAGCTCGCCGCGCAGGCCGCGGCCGTGCCGGTTCCTGCGGCGTTGCCGGAAGCTCTTCCCCTTGGCGGCGCCGCCGTCGCCGGGGTCAGCCAACCGGACCGTAAAGCCGGGATCATGGTGCGATGACTGCATATCTTGACTCTAAACCCGGCGCCTGATTTCTGCGATATGGCGGCCGCCGCGACCCGCCGTCGGAGCCCGCCCGACGCCGTCGGCCGCCCTGGGCGCGGCGTCCCGGGGCCGGACGGGCGTTTCAATGCGCGGGAGCGGGCAGGTGGGGGAGTAGTCTGTGATGTCGTGGGTGCAATTCGTCAGTGTTCAAGGTCAGCCTGCCGCAATTCGGCGGTGGCTACTTTGACGTACGTGTATGCCGACTCCACCGCGGTGCTCGGCCCGCTGGCCACCTACGCCGAGCCGCACTGCTACGACCTTTGCGAACAACACGCCGGTACCCTGACCGTGCCGCGGGGCTGGGAAGTCCTGAGGCTCGCGATGCCGGCCACTCCGGCCGGTCCCGGGCCCGATGACCTGCTGGCCCTTGCCCATGCGGTCCGCGAGGCCGCCGCCCGGCCCGCAGCCGCAGAGCCCGCCCAGGGCCAGCGTTCCGCGCATCCGGCCCTCGAAGCCCCGGCCGCCGCCGACGGTACGCGCCGCGGGCACCTGCGCGTCCTGCGCGAACCCTCCTGAGCCGCGAACTGGCGGTAGGCTGGGAACTGAAATTTCCGTACGCCACCGGCGCCAGCGGCGTCGCCCCCAGGGAGCCTTCACCATGCCACTGATCAGTCCCGAACTGTTGTCTGTCCTGCGCTGCCCCGTGACCGGCTCAGCCCTGGTACAGGAGGGCGAAGAGCTCGTCGCCGCGTCGCCCGACTCGAACGGGCAGAAGCTGCGCTACACGATCGAGGACGGCATCCCGCTGCTGCTGCCGCCGGAGCTGCTGGCCGCGGCCACCGCCGCCTCCTCCGATCAGCACGACGGCGGCCGTCACGACGGCGCGCCCCGCCACGCCGCAGAGTAGCCCCGTCCTCCGGTGCGGGCGGCGGACGGAACAAGCGCCGCCGACCCATCGGAGGGCGCCTCGGCGCCGAACCACTTGCAGTCCCTCCAGCTATATTCCGGCTACCCCAAAGGATCCCCATGACTTTCGACTATAAAATTGCCGACATTTCGCTGGCCGAGGCCGGCCGGCACCAGATCCGCCTCGCAGAGCACGAGATGCCCGGGCTGATGTCCCTGCGCGAGGAGTTCGGCGCGAGCCAGCCACTCAAGGGTGCCCGGATCGCCGGCTCCCTGCACATGACGGTGCAGACGGCCGTGCTGATCGAGACCCTCACCGCCCTCGGCGCCGAGGTCCGCTGGGCTTCCTGCAACATCTTCTCCACCCAGAATGAGGCCGCAGCCGCCGTCGTGGTCGGCCAGGGCACCGTCGAGGACCCGCAGGGCGTTCCGGTGTTCGCCTGGAAGGGCGAGACGCTCGAGGAATACTGGTGGACGGCCGAGCAGATCCTGACCTGGCCCGGTGCGGACAGCAACCCGGACCTGGGACCGAACATGATCCTCGACGACGGCGGCGACGCCACCATGCTGGTGCACAAGGGCGCGGAATTCGAGGCCCTGGGCGCCGTGCCGGCGGCAGGCGACGATGAGTCCGAGGAGGGCCGCGTCTTCCTCGAGGTGCTGCGCGCCTCGCTGCAGAAGGACCCGCAGAAGTGGACCCGGATCGGCTCGCGCCTGCTCGGCGTAACCGAGGAGACCACCACAGGCGTCCACCGTCTCTACCAGCTCGCCGAGCAGGGCAAGCTGTTGTTCCCGGCGATCAACGTCAACGACTCCGTCACCAAGAGCAAGTTCGACAACAAGTACGGCATCCGCCACTCGCTGCCGGACGGCATCAACCGCGCCACCGACGTGCTGATGGGCGGCAAGGTCGCCGTCGTATGCGGGTACGGCGACGTCGGCAAGGGCGCCGCGGAGGCGTTCCGGGGCCAGGGCTCGCGCGTTATCGTCACCGAAATCGACCCGATCTGCGCGCTGCAGGCGGCGATGGACGGCTACCAGGTGGCCACGCTCGAGAGCGTGCTGGCTGAAGGCCACATCTTCATCACCACCACGGGCAACAAGGACGTCATCATGGCCGAGCACATGGCCGGGATGCGCGACAAGGCGATCGTGGGCAACATCGGCCACTTCGACAACGAGATTGACATGGCCGGGCTCGCCCGGATCCCCGGCATCACGAAGGTCGAGATCAAGCCGCAGGTGCACGAGTGGGTCTTCGATGCCGGGACCGCGGAAGAGCGCTCCATCATCGTCCTGTCCGAGGGCCGGCTGCTGAACCTCGGCAACGCGACCGGGCACCCCTCCTTCGTGATGAGCAACTCCTTCGCCAACCAGACCATCGCGCAGATCGAACTGTTCACCAAGGCGGGCCAGCCGGAAGGTGAGCGCAAGTACGAAAAGCAGGTTTACGTGCTGCCGAAGATCCTCGATGAGAAGGTGGCCCGGCTGCACCTTGGCGCCCTCGGCGTGCAACTGACCGAGCTGACCAAGGAACAGGCTGCCTACCTGGACCTCGACGTCGCCGGCCCGTACAAGCCGGAGCACTACCGCTACTAAGCGCGACACTGCGAGCAAAAGGGGCCCTGGACTTAGCGTCCGGGGCCCCTTTTGTGACCGTATCGTGGCGCTGGCAACGGCGGGCCGCACCAGAAATTCACATATGCTTTCAAGGTAACGTCTGGAAGGACCCGAGTATTGTGATCGCCCCGAAAAGCTGGAGCACCGGCCGGAAAGCCGCCGTGCTGGCAGCCGTATGCGCCCTGGCAGCCGGCGGCGGAGTCTTCGCCGCGGCAGGACCCCTGGCGCACGCCTCCTTTGCCTCCGAAGCAGGATCGCCGGAGCGATCGACCCAAGGCCTGGCCTTCCCGGTGGTGCCCCCGCTCCAGCTCGCCGTAGCGCCCGCCGACGCCGCCGTCCAGGTCAACCCGGCCGCCCCGGTCACCCTGAAGGTGGGCAACGGCCGGATTGAGCGGGCGGCGCTGACAAGCGAGACGGGCCAGTCCGTGGACGGGAAGCTCAGCGCCGACGGATCCAGCTGGGCCGCCACCGGGCCGCTGGAATTCAACACCCGCTACAGCTACAGCTACTCAGTGGTTGACGGCGCGGGACGATCGACCGAGAACACCCGCAGCTTCACCACGGTGACCACCGCCAACGAGGCGGACGCTGCCATCTATCCGCTGGACGGCATGAAGGTCGGGGTCGCGCAGCCGCTCCAGCTCACCTTCAGCGAGCCGGTACTGAACCGCGCCGCCGTCGAAAAGGCTATCAAGATCAGCTCCACCTCGGGCCAGGTCGGGGACTTCCACTGGTTCAGCAACACCATGGTCCGGTACCGGCCGCAGAATTTCTGGGCGGCCAACAGCACCATCACCATGGACATCAAGCTCTTTGGCGTCAATCTGGGCAAGGGCCAGGTCGGCAACTTCAATAAGTTGGTCACGGTCCACATTGGCGACAAGAAGGTCGCCGTGGCGGATGCCAAGGCGCACACCTTCACGGCCTCGATCAACGACCGGCAAGTCGGGCGGTGGCCCGCGACCATGGGGGACACCCGGTTCCCGTCGGCGCGCGGCTACCTGGTGCTGATGGAGAAATACCGGGTGGAGCACATGGACGCCCGCACCATCGGCCTCAAACCGGGCGACCCGGCCTACTACGGGCAGCTCGACGTCAATTACGCCACACGACTGACCCCCAGCGGCGAGTTCATCCACCAGGCCACGGCCTCCGCGATGCCCTACATCGGCAAGGTGAACCTCTCGCACGGCTGCGTCGGCCTGGGACCGGCCGGCGCCAAGTGGGTCTTCGACAACATGACGACCGGGGACGTGGTCCAGGTGGTCAACACCGACGGCGACTATGCGGCGTACGACGACGGCTTCGGGGACTGGAACATCCCCTGGGCGAAGTACGCGAACTGAGCCGGGGCGCCTGGCAAGGCGCCGGGGGATTTGCACAATGGGGGAATTGCAGTTGGGGGATGCGGGATGGCCAAGACGGTAAGGCAAGGCAAGAGCGGTCGAAGTACCGGCAAGATGCTGGCAGTAGCCGGGATCTGCCTCGCCATCTGTGCCGGCGGAATCGGCGTCGCCACCGGCCCGGTCTGGGCGGACAGCGACCTGCCCTCGGAAGCGGGGTCGCCGATGCGCAACGTCTCGGGCCTGGTTGCGCCTGTCGTGAAGGCCGTTGAACTCGGGGTAACGCCGACCGACGGCGCCCGGGACGTCAACCCGGCCGCCCTGCCGTCGGTCAAAGCCGTCAACGGCGTAATAAAGGACGTGGTGCTGCGGCCCGAACCCGGCGGCGCCCCGGTCCCCGGCACCACCAGCGCGGACGGCTCCACCTGGACCGCCGGGGACCCCCTGGAGTTCGACACCCGGTACCACTACAGCTTCACGATCGTGGACCTGGCCGGCCGGGAGACGAAGAAGGTCCAAAGCTTCTCGACCGTCGCCACGGCCAACGAAGCCGACGCCGCGGTCTATCCGCGGGGCGGCAGCACCATTGGCGCCGGGCAGCCCATTGAGATCGTGTTCAGCGAGCCGGTCATCAACAAGGCGGCCATGGAGAAGGCCGTGAAGGTTACCGTCTCCTCCGGTCAGGCCGTCGCCTGGCGCTGGTACTCGGACCGGCGCGTCCGGATCCGGCCGGAGCGCTTCTGGGCCGCCAACAGCCGGATCACCGTGGACCTGAAACTGTTCGGCGTCGACTTCGGTAACGGCATGGTCGGCAACTCGAACGTCCCGGTGTCCTACAAAGTGGGGCCGCAGCGGCTCGCCGTCGTGGACGACGTCACGAAGACGATGAAGGTCTACTTCGACGGCCGGCTGGTCAAGACCGCACCGGTCACCCTCGGCGGCGAGGACTGGCTATCGCCCTCCGGCTACGCCGTCATCATGGAGCAGGAACGCCGCTCCAAATTCAACGCCGGCAGCATCGGCCTCAAGCCCGGCGACAAAGGCTACTACCCGCCGCTTACCGTCGAGTACGCCAACCGGCTGACGACGTCGGGCGTCTACGTCCACCAGGCACTGGAGTCCGCGTGGGGCGCGGTGGGCCGGTTCAACGTCTCTCACGGTTGCGTTGGACTGCTCCCGGCGGACGCCCAGTGGTTCTTCAACAACATGAGGACCGGCGACGTGGTGCAGACCCTGAACACGGGGGCGGCGCCGGTGGAGCCGCTGGAAGGCTTCGGTGACTGGAACATCCCCTGGGCCCAGTACGGCAAGCGCTGAGCCCGCGCGGCCGGCAAACGCCGAGCCCCGCGGCCGGACCACGGTCAGCGGGCCCGCTGGTGCGGCAGCCGCCCAAGCCGTGCGCCGAGGCGCGCGTTGCGTTCCCGGGTGAGCCGCAGACGGTCCAGCTCGCGGCGGCTCCGCTCGCCCAGCACCGCGGCCAGGTATTCCTCCGGCCCGGTTCCGGCCGGCGGCGGGGGAGCAACGTGCGCCGCTAGCTCGGTGGCCAGCGACTGCGCCATCGCCACCCGGGAGCCGGGGGACATGCGGTGGGCCTGGCGGATGAAGAGCGAGGCGCGGCGGGCCGCGGCGTCCGGAATCCGGCCAATGTCCGCGAGCGACACCCAGGGCTGGAGGTGGAACGGCACGCTGTGCAGCACGGGAGCTTCGGCCTGCACCCGCCGTCGCAACGCATAGGTGCCGGCCACCAGGTCACCGAGCCGCTTGGACTTCCCGTTGAAGAGCGCGACGGCGATCGCCAGTCCGCCCAGCGTCGTGTAAATCTCGAGGAAACCTATCAGCCCCCGGATCAGGGCATGCCGGAAACGGATCGCACCGCCGTCGTCGCGCACGATCCGCAGGCCGGTGGCCAGCTTCCCCAGCGACAGGCCGCGGCTGAGGGTCTCCACCGTGACGGGCAGCACCACGAAGCAGAAGACGACGACGACGGTGACCAGGGCGCCCATGGCGGCACGATCCAGCTCGGGGGCGGCGGCGCCGACTACCACCAGCAGGCCCCAGAGCACGGCGGTGTGTGCCAGGACGTCCAGCAGCAGGCCCAGCGCCCGGGCGGCGAACGACGCCGGCCGCAGCTCCAGGACGACGCCCTCGCCTGTGATGATGGAACTCAACCCGGACCCCCGCTCGTCTGCCAGTCAGGCACAGTCTAACCATCGTCAGGTGCCGGTCCTGAGCGCGGACAGACCTTTGCCGCCACGTTTTCCGGGGCAACCGGGGCCGGAACTGCCCGTTCGCGCCGTGGTGGGGCCGCAACTGCCCGTTCGCGGGCGCTAGGGTGGTGCCGTGGACATCGAGGCGTTCTCCCTGGTGAACGGGGACAAATGGGCGCGGCTGCACGCGCTGGCGCACCAGCGCAGGCTCAGCGGGACCGACGCCGACGAGCTGTTGCGGCTCTACCAGGGCGCATCGGCCGACCTTTCGCTGCTGCGGTCCGTGGCCCCCGAGAGCGGGCTGTCCGCCGCGCTGTCCGCCAGCCTCGCTCAGGCCCGCACCCGCTTCACCGGCGCGAGATCCAACTTCATGGAGGACCTCGCCCAGTTCTTCGTCGTCGCACTGCCCGCCGCCCTCTACCGGATCCGCTGGCTGACCGCCTGGTGCGGGCTCGCGTTCTGCCTGATCGCCGCCGCCTATGCGCTCTGGATCGGCAACTCCCCGGAGGCCCTGCGCGCCCTGGGCTCGGATGCCGAGGTCCGCCGCTACGTGGAGCAGGACTTCATCAACTACTACTCGGAGAATCCCGCCGCGTCCTTCGCCGGCCTGGTCTGGACCAACAACGCCTGGATTGCCGCTCAGGCCGTGGCGCTGGGCATCACCGGGTTCTGGGTCCCGATGATTCTGATCGGCAATGCCCAGGGTGTCGGTGTCGCCGCCGGGGTCTTCGCCGGCGCCGGCAAGCTCGACGTGTTCTTCAGCTACATCCTCCCGCACGGGCTGATGGAACTGACGGCGGTCTTCGTGGCCTGCGCGGCAGGGCTGCGGATCTTCTGGGCAGTGGTGGCGCCCGGGCCGCGCCGCCGCTCGCAGGCGCTCGCCGCCGAGGGCCGCTCGCTCATCACCGTGGCCCTCGGCCTGGTCCTGGTGCTGCTGGTCTCGGGCGTGGTTGAAGGCTATGTGACGCCGAGCGATCTGCCGGTGTGGGCCAAGATCACCATCGGCGCCGCCGTCCTGGCCGCTTACTGGGCGTACGTGCTGGTGTTTGGCGGGCGGGCGCACCGTTCCGGCGCCACCGGTGACCTCGGCAGCGGGGACGCCGGTTACGCCGAAATTTCCGCCTGAATCCGCCCGGCCACGGGGTGGCACCTCGCCGGGGCTGAGGCCCTGACGGTAGGCTCGGTGTCAGATATGTGGCGTTGCCGGCCCAAGGCCCGGCGGCGCGGAACCCTATGGAAGCGAAGCTGCAGTGACCGAAAAAAGTCCCACCCCTCCGAATCGGCAGGATCCGCACCTGGATTCTGCCGACGACGCCGGCGAGCCTGCCTTCGAGTGGATGAAGCCGGCCGGCGCGGGCAAGCGGTCCGACGCGGCGTCCGGAGCTCCCGAGACTGAGCGGACCGCCGCGGCGCCGGACGCTGAGCCCACCGCCGCGGCGCCGGACGCTGAGCGCACGGCCGCGACGCCGGTTCCGGTCGATCCGGCCGGAACCCCGGCCGCCGGTGAACGCCAGGGCCGGCGCGCCGAACGGAAGGCAGCCGACGACGCCGCGGCCGGCGCTGCCGGGACCGAAGAATTCAACGAGTCGCTGCCCACCTCGGCCCTGCAGGTCCGGCCGCCGCGCGAAGAGGTGGAACGCCGCAACGCCGAGCGCGAACATGCCGCCAACGCCAAGCCGGTCGCCCCCCGGGTGATGCAGGTCCTGCTCGCGGTCTGCTACCCGGTGATCCTGCTGGTCCTGGCCGTCCGCGCCGTGACCAGCCCGCTGTTCCTCTGGGTGGAATACAACCGCCCGGGCTTCCCGGGGGACGGCTACGGCTTCAACACCGACGACCGGATGACGTACGGCTCCTACGCTGTCGACTACCTGAGCAACTGGTCCGGCCCGCGCTACCTCGGCGAGCTCGTGAACCGCTCCGGCGAGCCGCTTTTCAAGGACGGCGAAGTCAGCCACATGGCCGACGTCAAGCTTGTCATCCTCTCCGCCTTCGGAGCCGGTGCCTTGCTGGTGGTGCTCAGCCTGGTTGCCATCCTGTACCTGCGCCGGCGCAGCACCGGGGGAGTGCGCCGCGGCCTGTTCGCAGGTTCCATTGTCACGCTCGTGATCATCGTCGGCCTGGGCGTACTCGCGGTGCTGGGCTGGGAGCAGTTCTTCACCGAGTTCCACCGCGTCTTCTTCGTCAACGGCACCTGGACCTTCTCCCTTCAGGACACCCTGATCCGGCTGTTCCCGGGCCAGTTCTGGGTTGACGCCGGGATCGTGATCGGTGCCCTCGTCCTGCTCGCAGCCCTGCTCACGCTGATCCTCACCTGGCCGACCCGCAAACGCCGCGGACTGCCACCCCGGGTCCGGAATGCCTCCGCCGCCGAGGACGCCGGGGACGTCGCCGCGGACCCGGCCGAGCTCAAGGGCCGCCGCTTCAAGCGCAGCCGGAACGGCGCCGTCGACGGCCCGGCCGGCCGCGACGCAGACGCCGGAACCGACGCCGGCAGCAACGAAGCGGCAGCCGCCCGCCGCGAGGGCGCCTCCTAAGCCTGGAGACCCGGAGACCCACAGACCCGGAGAGACAAAAAGCGGCCGGCACGAGAGTGCCGGCCGCTTTTGCGTGCGCCGCTGCCGGGCGCCGCGTCCCTAGCCGTAGATCCGGTCGATGTGGGCCTGGAAATCACGCACAACGGCGGAGCGCTTGAGCTTCAGTGACGGCGTGAGGTGCCCGGACTCGACCGTGAAATCGGCGTCAAGCACCACGAAGGTGCGGATCGACTCCGCCTTGGACACCAAGGCGTTGGCGTCGTCGACGGCGGCCTGGATGGCGGCCCGGACCTGGTCGTTGGCCGCCGCCTCCGTGGCGCCCATGACGGGGATGCGCTGCGCGGCACACCAGTTCTCCAGGCCCTCCGGGTCCAGGTTGACCAGGGCTGACACAAACGGCCGCCCGTCACCGACCACCACTGCCTGCGCCACCAGTTGGTGCTCGCGGATCTTTTCCTCCAGCGGTCCGGGTGCCACGTTCTTTCCGCCCGCGGTGACCAGCAGGTCCTTCTTCCGCCCCGTGATGGTCAGGAAACCGTCGGCGTCCAGGGAGCCGAGGTCGCCGGTGCGGAAAAACCCGTCGACGAACGCTTCGGCGTTGGCCGCCTCGTTGGCGTGGTACCCCTTGAAGACACCGATGCCCTTGACCAGGATCTCGCCGTCGTCGGCGATCCTGATGGTGGTGCCGGGCACCGGGATGCCCACGGTCCCCACTTTGGTGCGGGTCGGGGTGTTGGCAGTGCACGGCGCCGTCGTTTCGGTCAGGCCGTAGCCTTCGAGGACAGGGACGCCGGCGCCGCGGAAGAAGTGCGCATCGTGGGAACTGAGCGGGCTGGCCCCGGAGACGGTGTAGCCGGGGCGGCCGCCGAACGCCTGCCGCAGTTTCGGGTACAGCACCCGGTCGAAGACGCCGTGCTTGGCGCGTAGGAGCCAGCCGGGCCCGGCGCCCTCACCGCGGGCGGCGGCGTCGAGCGCCTTTGAGTAGTCGACGGCGACGGCGGCGGCCGCCTCGAAGAGGCGGTCCTTGCCGGCCAGCGCCGCTTTGTGCGCGGCGCCGGCATAGACCTTCTCAAAGATCCGGGGCACCACGAGGAGGAAGGTGGGCTGGAACGTGCCGAGGTCCTCCAGCAGTTCCTTGGCATTGGAGGTGTGGCCCAGCGTGGTCCCGGCACTGAGGCAGATCACCTGCACGGCGCGGGCCAGGACGTGGGCCAGCGGGAGGAACATCAGCGTCCGGGTGGGGGGCTGCAGCAGGATCTCCGGCAGGAACAGGACGATGTTCTTCGCGACGAGGGCAAAGTTGCCGTGCGTGATTTCGCAGCCCTTGGGCCGGCCCGTGGTGCCGGAAGTGTAGACCAGGGAGGCCACATCGGCGAGGCCGGCCGCCGAGCGCTGCCGCTCCAGCTCTGCGTCGCTGACGCCGGTGCCGGCGGCAGCCAGGCTGGCGAGGTTCGGCGCCGCGCCGTCGTAGTCCATCCGGACCACGCCGAGCACCCGGCCCGCCAGCAGCTCCGAGCCGTCCAGCACGCCCTGTACCAGCGTGGCCTTCGCCGCGTTTTCGACGAAGACGCGGCGGGCGCCGGAGTCGTGCAGGATCCACTCGACCTGGCTGGCGGAGGAGGTCTCATAGATGGGGACGGTGACGCCGCCGGCGAACCAGATGGCGAAGTCCACCACGGTCCATTCGTACCGGGTGGCGGACATGACCGCGACCGTCTCGCCCGGGGTAAGTCCGCCGGCGATCAGCCCCTTGGCCAGGGCCGTGACCTGGTCCAGGAACTGCTGGGCCGGAATGTCTGTCCAGCCGGCGGGGCCCTTGCGGGCATAGAGCGCATGCACCGGATCCTTGGCGTGCTGCTCCAGCAGCAGGTCCGTGACATTGCTTTCCGGATCCAGCTCGACGAGCAGTCCGGTGCTAGCTTCTCTCACAACCCGTGTCTCCCGTTCCGGTCCGCGGCCCCGCGGACGCGGGCTCCGCTAGTAATCCTGCCCTAGATCCAGGACGGCATCCACATCCGCAGGCGCCAGTCCTGGTACGTAATCAGCTCCGCGGTCCACACCGGGTAAAAGAACGCCGAGAGCAGCACGGTCGCGACGACAAACAGCGCGACGAGTAGGAGGCCGGAGCGGCGCCGCCAGAGCGGGTCGGTGCGCCGGCCCAGGACCAGCCCCAGGCAGTACACCAGGGCCAGCACCAGGAACGGCTCGAAGGACACCGCATAGAAGAAGAACATGGTGCGTTCCGGGTACATGAACCACGGCAGGTAGCCGGCGCCCACGGCGGCCAGGATGGCCCCGGCGCGCCAGTCGCGCCGGCCCGCCCACCAGAAGAGCAAGATGCCGAGGCAGACCGCCGCGCTCCACCAGATCAGCGGGTTGCCGACCGAGAGGATGGCCGAGGTGCAACTGGGCAGCTCGCAGCCGGCCGTTCCCTGCTTGGACGACTCATAGAAGAACGACGTAGGCCGGCCCAGCACCAGCCAGCTCCAGGCACTCGCCTCGTAGGGGTGGTCCGCGCTCAGGCCCTGGTGGAACTTGTAGGCCTCGAGGTGGTAATGGGCCAGCGAACGGAGTGAATCGGGCAGCCAGCCCCACTGGGCCGAGGGGTTGGTTTCGGCCCAGTGCCGGAAATAGGCGTTGCTGGAGCGGAACCAGCCGGCCCAGGTGGCCGTATAGACCAGTGCCGCGACCGGGACGATGCTCAGGAAGGCGCCGATGCCGTCCTTGAGGATGCCGCCCGTGATCCAGCCATGCACGCCGGCGATCCGGCGCGCGCTGAGGTCCCACAGGACCGTCATCAGCCCGAAGCCGGCCAGGAAGAACAGGGCGGACCATTTGGTGCCGACCGCGAGACCGAGGCAGACACCGGCGGCCAGCCGCCACCAGCGGATCCCCAGCCACGGCCCGGCCGCAAGCTGCAGCCGGGAGGGGCGCCCCTCGGCGGAGGCCGCGGCTTGTCCGCCGAGCCGCTTCGCGAGCCGGCGGCGGCCGTCGTCGCGGTCCATCAGCAGCGCGCCAAAGGCCGCGAGGATCCAGAACATCAGGAAAATGTCCAGCAGCGAGGTGCGGGACATCACCAGGTGGTGGCCGTCCACCGCCAGCAGCACCCCGGCCACGGCGCCCAGGGTGAGCGAGTGGAAAAGCTTCTGCGCAATCAAGGCGAGCAGGAAGATCGAAAGGGTGCCGGTCAGGGCGGCCCCGAAGCGCCACCCGAACGGGTTTTCCGGGCCGAAGAGCCACATCCCGGCGGCGATCATCCACTTGCCCACCGGCGGGTGGACCACGTACTCGGGGCTGTCCAGCAGTACCCCGGGGTTGCCAGCGATGAAGGAGTCGTTGGCCTTGTCCGGCCAGGCGCGCTCGTAGCCGCTGACCAGGAGGGAGTAGCCGTCCTTGACGTAGTAGGTTTCGTCGAACACCAGGTTGTGCGGGGTGTCCAGCCGGACGAAGCGCAGGATTCCGCCGAGCACCGCGGTGAGGGCCGGGATGAGCCAGAACCACAGGCGCAGCGAGGGCGGATAGTCGCGCCAGCTGCGGATGTTGCCGATCAGCCGCTCTGTCAGGTCCTCGGCGTCGAATGCCTTGCCGGGACGGCTGATCCAGCGGTGCCCCTCGAGGTTGCGTCCGGTGCCCGGCAGGTCCGGCCTCCGGGCGTGGTGGCGGGTGCTGTCCGGGCTGCCGTCGGCGGGCACGGCCTCGGCTGAACCGGCCTCGGCAGGCCGCATGGGGGTCTGCGTCACGTTGCCATGCTACCTTTCGCGGCCGCGATCGTCGGTCCCGCGCGCCCGCCGGCAGTAGGCTTATGGGGTGGATCCCGAACAAAGCACCTCCCAAGGCAATTCCCCGGCACCCGCCTCCGCCGACGCCGTTCCGGCAGCGGGGACGGCCGCCGGACCGGGCCGGATCGTGCTTGCCGCCACCCCGATCGGCAACGTCGGCGACGCCTCCGCCCGGCTGATCGGGCTGCTGGAAACGGCGGACATCGTCGCCGCCGAGGACACCCGGCGGCTGCACCGGCTGGTTCAAAGCCTCGGCATCACCGTGGCGGGCCGGGTGATCAGCTACCACGAGCACAACGAGGCAGCCAAGACCGGCGAACTCCTGGACCAGGTCCGCTCCGGCAAGACCCTGGTCATGGTGACCGACGCCGGCATGCCCTCGGTCTCGGACCCCGGCTTCCGCCTGGTCGAAGGCGCCGTCGCCGCCGGGCTCACCGTCACCGCCGTTCCGGGCCCGTCCGCCGTACTGACCGCGCTCGCCCTGTCCGGGCTGCCGACGGACCGCTTTTGTTTCGAGGGCTTCCTGCCGCGGAAGGCCGGCGAACGGACCTCGCGGCTCGCGGACCTCGACGCCGAGCGTCGCACCATGGTGTTCTTCGAGGCGCCGCACCGGCTGGAGCCCATGCTCCGGGCCTTGCACGAACGCTTCGGCGCCGACCGCCGCGCGGCCGTCTGCCGGGAACTCACCAAAACCTACGAAGAGGTCATCCGCGGGACCCTGCGCGAACTGCTCCGCTGGGCCGAAACCAACGAGGTCCGTGGCGAGATCGCCGTCGTCGTGGGCGGTGCGCCCGAGCGGGAGCCGGGTAAGCCGGAGGACCAGGTCGCGGCCGTGAACGCGCTGATCGCCCAGGGCATCAGGCTGAAGGAGGCCGTCGCCGCGGTGGCCGATGACGCCAGGGTCAGCAAACGCGAACTCTATTCCGCCGTTCTCGCCGCGCGCTGACGCGGGGCTCCGGCCGCGGGCTGCGGGGCCGCGCCGCCGTTGTGCAGCTGCACAGCAGATCCGGCTTGGTCTAGTGCGCAGATGCGTAGACACCCCGGAGAGCCCGGCAGTACCGTGGCAGTAGTCCAGGCCCGCGGCGCAAGCCGGTGCGGGGCTGATCAGAAAATTTTCCGAACCCATTGCTGACGAGGGAGTCATTGTGACTGTAACTGCCCAGCCCACCGTTACCGCGGAGCGCGAGGCCGCACTGCTGGCGTCCGTGCCGACAGGCCTGCTGATTGACGGACAGTGGCGTCCGGCCGCGTCCGGCAAGACGTTCGACGTCGAGGATCCCGCCACCGGCAAGGTGCTGTTGAGCCTGGCCGACGCCGGTCCCGAGGACGGCGCCGCCGCCCTGGACGCGGCCGCCGCCGCGCAGGAGTCCTGGGCCAAGGTCCCGCCGCGGGAGCGCGGTGAGATCCTGCGCCGCGCCTTCGAGCTCGTCACCGAACGGGCCGAGGACTTCGCGCTGCTGATGACCCTGGAGATGGGCAAGCCGCTGGCCGAAGCCCGCGGCGAAGTCACGTACGGCGCCGAGTTCCTGCGCTGGTTCTCCGAGGAAGCCGTCCGCGCGTTTGGCCGCTACTCGGTTTCCCCGGACGGCAAGTCCCGGCTCCTGGTGACCAAGAAGCCGGTGGGGCCGTGCCTGCTGATCACGCCGTGGAACTTCCCGCTGGCCATGGCCACCCGCAAGATCGCCCCGGCCGTCGCCGCCGGCTGCACCATGGTGCTCAAGTCCGCGAACCTCACGCCGCTGACCTCGCAGCTCTTTGCTGCCGTCATGCTGGAAGCCGGCCTGCCCGCGGGCGTGCTGAACGTGATCCCGACCTCCACCGCGGGCGCCACGACCGGCCCGCTGATCAAGGATTCCCGGCTCCGTAAGCTTTCCTTCACCGGCTCCACCGAGGTGGGCCGCCGGCTGCTCGCGGACGCCTCCGAGACGGTGCTGCGGACCTCGATGGAACTCGGCGGCAACGCCCCGTTCGTGGTGTTTGAGGACGCCGACGTCGACGCCGCGGTAGCCGGAGCAATGCTGGCGAAGCTGCGGAACATGGGCGAGGCCTGCACCGCGGCGAACCGCTTCATCGTGCACGAGTCCGTGGCCGACGAGTTCGCGGAGAAGTTCGCCGCGAAGATGAAGGACATGACCACGGCCCGGGGCACCGAGGCGGACTCCAAGGTCGGCCCGCTGATCGACGCGAAGAGCCGCGACAAGGTCCACGAGCTCGTCACGGACGCGGTGAACGCCGGCGCTGTGACAGTGCTGGGCGGCGCCGCCGTCGAGGGTCCGGGCTACTTCTACCAGCCCACGATCCTCAAGGGCGTCACCGAGGGCACCCGGATCCTGTCCGAGGAGATCTTCGGACCCGTCGCCCCGATCATCACCTTCGACACCGAGGACGAGGCCGTCCGGCTCGCGAACAACACCGAATACGGCCTGGTGGCGTACGTCTTCACCAAGGACCTCAACCGGGGCATCCGGATGGGCGAACGCCTCGAAACCGGCATGCTGGGCCTGAACGCCGGCGTCGTGTCCAACGCGGCAGCACCGTTCGGCGGAGTCAAGCAGTCCGGCCTGGGCCGCGAGGGCGGCCTCGAAGGCATCGAGGAATACCTCTACACGCAGTACATCGGCATCGCCGACCCCTACGCCGGCTAGCTTCGGCGAAGCCTGCGGGCGGCGTCGCGGACCCTGGACCAGGATTCCGCGGCGCCGCGTCCGGCTGCCCTGGCCGGGACCGAAACGGCCCGCAGCGGTGTCCATGCCCGGCGCCGCCAGCCGGCCGTGAGCGACGGCGGCAGCCAGATGGCGCGCCAACGGGTCCACCACGAAGCGTGGGCGCGCAATGCGTCCCGGACCTGTTCGACCCTGTCCGCGGGAGAGTCCGGCAGGGAGCCCGGCAGGGAGTCCGGCCGGGAGTCCGGCCGGGAGTTGCCCGCCGGGGAGTCCGGGCCGGGGCGGCCGTAGCGCTGCCGTTCAAAGTCGGCGCTCAGGGAGGCCACGGCAGCGTGGGCCGGGGCGTCCACGCCGCCCGGCTCGCCGAGCGCCGCTGAACCGCGCAGCCGGGCGGAAAAATGCCGCGGCGTTTCGCTGCTGCGCGGCGGGATCCCGAAGTCCGTGGCCAGGTCCCGCAGCTCCGCCCAGGCCGGGGCGGCTGCCCCCGACAAGCCGGAGGCCTTGAGCCGCCGCCGCCGGACGCCGCCGCGCGCCAGCGCCGGGGCCGACAGCAGCAGGAGCACCAGCAGCAGCCCGCCGGAGCCGTACAACAGGGGGGCCAGGCTGCTGCCGGACCCGTCCCCGCCCGCGGTTGCGGGCAACGGCAACGGTGCGGGCGCAGGGGCCGCCGTGGGTTTGAGGTCATCCTCGGGGATCAGGCCATCGTTGTTCTCGTTGGTGCTGGCGCCGCTGCGCGCCGCCGGCTCGGTGGCGTAGCCCGGCACCACGCCGCGCGAGGGCGTCGGCTCGAAGGCCACCCAGCCGACGCCCTGGAAGTACAGTTCGGGCCAGGCATGCGCGTCACGGGCGTCCACCTCATACTCGGGCAGCGCCCCCAGGCCCGGGATCGTCACGGTGGACCCGGTGGCGCGTCCGGGAGCGTAGCCGACGGCGACCCGGCTCGGGATCCCCTCCAGCCGCGCCATCACGGCCATCGCCGAGGAGAAGTGGATGCAGTAGCCGCTCTTCTGGGCCAGGAAGTCCGCCAGCACGGACAACCCGTTGCCGTCGTAGCCACCCTGGACGGGGGACTGGAGCGAGTAGCTGAACTCCGCGGAACGCAGGTACTGCTGGATCGCCATGGCCTTGGCGTAGTTGCCGCGGCTTCCCGCCGTGACCGTGTCCGCGGTCTGCCGCACGATCTGGGGGACGTTGGCGGGGACCCGGGTGAAGGTGTCCGGCACCGCCTGCGCCCTGTCCGGGGAGTCAGCCAGCACGGCCCGGGTGAGCTTCGGCGCCACCGACGCCACAACGTACTGCTGGTTGCGCGAGTTGGTGTCCAGGCCCTTGATGCTCAGCGTGGCCGGATCCCAGCTCCACCGGCCGGTCAGGCCGTTCACCGACTCGGGCGCGTAGGGGGCGGGCAGGTACGGGCTCGTGAACTGGCCCGTGTTGACGGCCGTGACCACCCGGACCTGTTCTTCCACGCTGGGGGCGGGCCCCGGGTCCATTCTTCCGGTGCCCGGCTGCCGGCTGGCGTCACGGTCGTCCGGCGCCCACGCATCGCCGTCGAAGCTGTCCACGGTGACGGAGCGCAGGTACGGCGCCTGCGAGGCGTTGGTGGCGTAGGTAATCCGTCCGTCGCCGGTGGGGCTGCGCAGGCTGTTGCCGAGGCTGATCATAGGGTTCAATCCGCTCGCGGATCCCCAGGGATTCAGCCGGGATCCCTGCGGAAAGATGCCCTGGTCGAAGCCCGGGATGGCCAGCTGGAACAGCAGCGTCAGGACCAGCGCCACCGCCCCGGTCAGGGAAGCGCGTTTGAGCTGGCCGGGATTGCGCGCCGTGTCCGCCCGGGTCCGGGAGTTGGGGTGGAACCAGTGGCTGCTGGCCAGGATCATGAGGTAGCCCGCCGCGGCGCCGGTGAAGCCCAGCCAGCCGACGCTCTGCGGTTTCACCATGGCCGGAACCACCAGGATGGCCAGGATCCCGAGCCCGCTGGTCGCCGGCAGCGCGAGCGGGACGGCGAGGGCGTCGACCAGGACCACCACCAGGCCGAGCACCCCGCAGATCAGCAGGACGATGCCGGCGTTGGGCGCCACCGGTGAGCTCTCGGCGAGCACGGTCTCGCTGGCCCGCCGCAGGTACCGCTGCAGCTGGGCCATGGTGTCGCCGGACGGAATGAATCCGGCGATGCTGTGCTGGCGGAAGAAGGTGAAGGTGAGGACCAGGGCCAGCACCACGAAGCCTCCCGCGCCGACCAGGACGCCGTGCAGCCGCAGGGCCCGGAGCCCCGCCATCGCCAGCGCGACGGTGAAAACCGTGGTGAGCACCGCCGGGTACCAGGCCCAGCCGCGCAGCACGCCGTTGAGCCCCAGCGCCGCGCCGGCGACGGCCACCGCGACGGCGAGCCCCATTGCCCAGGGCTCGACACCGGCACCCTTCGGCCCGGCGGCCGCGCCCGGCACCGGGACGGAGGGCCGTCCGGGCTCGGCCGCGGACGGTCCCGGGACCCTGTTGCGCTGCGGGGTCAGGGTCATCGCCGGCCTCCCGCGACGGGCCGGGCTCCGTCGGCCGCCGCTGATCCTGCGGCCGGCGGAAGCCCGGCGGCGCCGTCCTGGTCGAAGGCGGACCAGGCGGCCGGCAGCGGGGTAGCCGCGGAGACGGCGACGGCGCGCCAGCCGCCGCGGCGCAGGATCTCCAGGACCGGCCCGGTGTCAGCCGCGCGGTCCGTGACCAGGAGGGCGAAGGCATTCGCGCCGAACCCCGCCGCCGGGGCCAGCGCGCGCGCCTCCGCCGGCGAGAGACGGCCCAGGATCGCCAGGATCGGCCCCCGCAGGCGGTGCGCGGAGAGCTTGTCCATCAGCCGGTCGTCGAAAGGCTGCGGCCCGGCGTCGGCTGCGCCGTGGCGCGGACCGCTGAGCGCGATGGCGGCCAGGCTCTCCGCAATGGACTGCAGGCCGCCGGTCCCGGCGTACTCGTCGGCCTCCGGCTCCGGCGCCGACGGCGAATTCAGGAAGGCTGGATCCCCGGCCGGGTCCAGGCAGCGCAGCGCGTAGTTGCGCTCGCCAAGGTGGGTGCTGATGGACATCGCGGCCGTGACGGCCCATTCGAAGGCGTCGCTGGTGACCAGTTCATGCCCGTCCGCGGCCGCGCCGCCGGAAACATAGCCTGCGCCCTGCGCGTAGGCCTGGAAGCGCTGGTCCAGGATGATCGTGGCTTCCGGAGTCGTGACCGATTCCTCCTGCCGCACCATGAGGGAGCCGTGCCGGGCGGTCGCCGCCCAGTGCACGCGTCGCATCGGATCGCCGTGCCGGTACTCGCGGGTCATGACGTCGTCGTCGCTGGGGTTCGCGCGGATCCGCGTCGCGGTGACGCCGTCGTGGCCGCGTGCGCCCGCGAGCCCGGTCGCGGGGAGCTCGACGGCGGCGGGGGTCACCGTGAGGACGTCGCCGGCGTCGATCGCGTGGCGGTGCACGGAGAGCCCGAAAGGGTCGCTGAATTCGGCCGTGACCGGCCCGATCAGGAACTGGCCGCGTTTCGCGCTCCGAAGCTGGTATTCGTAGCGGCTGGTTCCCGCGACGGCGGTCCGCGCCGGGAAGCGGAACACCGGGGACTGCCCGAACCGGGACGGCAGCTGCTCCTCCATCAGGGCCAGGCCGTTGCCCGGACCGGTGCGGGCCACCGCCAGCCGGACGGTGGTCGTCGCGGAGGTCTCCACCGGGGATGGGTTGAACTCGCGGTAGACCCGGAACCGGGGTTTCAGCACGCGCGTGCCGGCAAGGGACAGCAGCGGGAGGACCAGCAACAGGAGCGCCAGCGCCAGCAGGTCGCGGCGGCCCAGTATTTGAGCGGCCAGCAGGGACAGGACGCCCGCTCCCAACAGGCCCCAGCCGCGCGAGCTGAAGATGTGCCTAGGGAACCGGTCCAGCACCGCCACGGCCGCCTCAGCCCCCTAGCGGCCGGTGGGGAGGGCCGACGGCCGCGCGGCGGAACGGCCGCCGTCGCCGTCGGTGCGGGTCCGGGCCTGCGCTGGCGCCGTTTCCTGCCCGACCGGCACCCGCGCGAGGATGGACCGGATGACGCTCTGCGGCGTCTCTCCGGTGCTGGCGGCCTTGCGGTCCAGGATGATCCGGTGGGCCAGCACCGATTCCGCCACGCTCACGACGTCGTCGGGCAGCACGAAGTCCCGGCCCTCCAGTGCGGCGGTGGCCTTCGCAGCACGCAGCAGCTGCAGCATGGACCGGGGGCTCGCGCCAAGCCGGAGCATGGCGCTCTCCCTCGTGGCGCGGCCCAGGGCCACCGTGTATTCCTTGATCGGGCGGGATACATAGACCTGCTGGACGGTGGCGATCATTGACGCCACCTCGTCCGCGGTTACCACGGCCGTCACCTTGGTCAGCGGGGACGTAGCCTGGTGGGTCTCCAGCATCTCCATCTCGGCGTCGCGGTCCGGATAGCCCATCGAGATTCGGGCCATGAAGCGGTCGCGCTGCGCTTCCGGCAGCGGATAGGTGCCTTCCATCTCGATCGGGTTCTGCGTCGCCACCACCATGAAGGGTTCGTCCAGTTTGTAGGATTTCCCGTCCACCGTGACCTGGTGCTCCTCCATGCACTCCAACAGCGCGGACTGGGTCTTGGCGGAGGCGCGGTTGATCTCGTCGCCGATCACGATATTGGCGAACACCGCGCCGGGGCGGAACTCGAACATCCGGGAGGCCTGGTTATAGATGGACACGCCCGTGACATCGGAGGGCAGCAGATCCGGGGTGAACTGGATCCGGCTGACGGAACAGTCGATGGTCCGGGCGAGGGTCTTGGCCAGCAGCGTCTTGCCCACGCCGGGAACGTCCTCGAGGAGCAGGTGGCCCTGGGCGAGGAGCACAGTCAGCGCCAGCTTGGCGGCTTCGGCCTTGCCGTCGATCACCGTGTTGATGGCCCGCAGGATGCGCTCGCTGGCGGCGTGGAATGCCGCGGCCTCCATCGGCGCCGGAATAACGCCGGCTCGCGCCGGGAGGCCCTGCGGCTCCGGCAGCGCTTCGTCAACGGAGGTACGTCGGTGGTAGTCCATCGGCAGCCTTTCAGCCCTGGTGCGGTCCGGGCGGAGCGGCGCGAAGGCCGGGCCCCCACTGCTGCACGCCTGTCTTGGTATCAGCGTACTAACACAACTGACAAAGCAGACAGAGAGTTCCGGGTAATTCTCCGCCCGGCCCGCAGCTAGGCTGGAAGGATGTGCAATCCGCTGATCCCCGCACCCTTCCGCGAGACCGGCAGCGACGGAAGCGGCGCCGGCCCGTCCGGAACTGCCCCGTCCGGCCGGAAGCCGTATCCGCCGGCGCCGGAACCGCTGCCCGTCCCGGTGATGGACAACCACACCCACCTGGACTTCCCGGATGCCGATTTTGCCAACGGGAGCCCGGCAGTCAGCATCAAGGATGCCCTCGACGCCGCCGAGGCCGTGGGGGTCCGGGGCGCCGTGCAGGTGGGCTGCGACCTTGAGTCATCCCGCTTCACCGTGCAGGCGGTGGAGGAGGACTCGCGGCTGCTTGGCGCCGTCGCGCTGCACCCCAACGACGCCCCGGCCTACGCGGCCCGCGGCGAACTGGAGGAGGCGCTGGCGGAAATCGAGGCGCTGGCCTCCCACCCGCGGATCCGTGCCATCGGCGAGACCGGCCTTGATTTCTTCCGCACCGAGGGGGAGGGGCTCGCCCAGCAGCGGTACTCCTTCCGCCGCCACATCGATATCGCCAAGCGGCTTGGCCTGACTCTGCAGATCCACGACCGCGACGCCCACGACGACGTCGTACAGGTGCTCCGGGAGGAGGGCGCTCCGGAACGGGTGGTTTTCCACTGCTTCTCCGGCGGCGAGGAGCTCGCCCGGACCTGCAACGCCGAGGGCTGGTACATGTCGTTCGCCGGGACGGTGACCTTCAAGAACGCGGCGAACCTGCGCGCGGCCCTGGCCATCGCCGAGCCCGGACGCATCCTGGTCGAAACCGACGCCCCGTTCCTCACTCCGCACCCGCACCGGGGGAGGCCAAACGCCAGCTACATGATTCCTTACACGGTTCGGGCGATGGCGGAATTGACAGGCCGCGAGCTCTCCGCGCTGTGCACGCAGTTGGCCGAAAATACCCTGCAGGCATACGGATCCTGGGACTAAAGGCAGCACCCGCCGTCACTCTGGCAACATACCGGGTATGTACAAAATCTTGGTTGGTTTATAACGCTACGGTTACAGTGGACAACTATTAGCCGGGGTCGGGGAAGGCCTTCGGAGAATTTCACTACCTCAGGGCGCGCATTGTGGCAAAGGATCCACGTGTGCGCTCTCGTTTGGAAGTGTGGCGGTGCCCGCGTTTTCCGCAAATATCCGGAGCTGCTCCGGAGCTGCCCTTGGGGGTGTTTGCGCCGGGGAAACGTGTGCGCTTTTCCCCGTGCCCGGATGGTCCAAAAGATATGGGCAATCGTGGTCAAGTTCTTCACATCGGACGGCAAGTTCAGCTTCGTCAAGGTCGGCGCGCAACTCGTGGTGCTCGTGGCACTCGTGCTCGGCCTGGTCGCCTTCGTTGGCAACAACAAGACGGTCACCCTCAACGTCGACGGACGAGTGAGCTCCGTGCAGACCTTCGGCGGCACCGTCGGCCAAGTGGTCCGCGGCGCCAAGGTCGAGCTGCAGGCCGCCGACAAGGTGTCGCCTTCGGCTGAATCCCATGTGCAGGACGGATCCGTCATCAACGTCAACCTCGCCAAGGCCGTGAAGGTCAGCGTGGACGGCGCCGAGCGGACCATCACCACCACCGCGCCCACCGTCGAAGGGCTCGTGACGGAACTCGGCGTCGCCTCCGCCTCGAAGATCTCCGTTCCGAAGGACGCGCAGCTGGCCGTCTCCGGTTCCTTCGTCAGTATCTCCACGCCGAAGGCCGTGACCCTCGTGGCCGACGGCAAGGCCACCAAGACCATGACGACGGCGGCGACCGTCGGCGGCGTCCTCGCCGACGCCGGCGTCAAGCTCGGCGCCAGCGACCGCACCTCGCAGCCCGGCAACGCACCGGTCGTCAACAACATGGTGGTCAAGGTCTCCCGCGTTGACACGTCCAAGACCGCGGCCACCACCGAAGCCGTACCCTTCGAGACGCTGACCGCCGAGGACGCGGCGCTGCCGAAGGGCGAGCAGAAGGTCATCCAGGCCGGTGTGGCCGGCAGCATCAGCAAGAGCTTCAAGCTGGTCCTCGTGGACGGCCGTATCGCCTCCCGGACGCTCGTGGCCCAGAAGGTCACGCGCGAGCCGGTCACCGAAAAGGTCAGCATCGGCACCAAGGAGAAGCCCAAGGTGGAGGCTGCCGCCCCGGCCGCCGCAAACACCGGCGCCGCGGCCCCGGCGATGATGAACGTGGGCATGTGGGACAAGATCGCGCAGTGCGAGTCCGGCGGCAACTGGTCCATCAACTCCGGCAACGGCTACTACGGCGGGCTCCAGTTCGACGTCCAGACCTGGCTCGGTGCCGGCGGCGGCGCGTATGCCCCCAACGCCAGCCAGGCCAGCAAGGCCCAGCAGATTGCCATTGCCAACCGCGTCTACGCTGAGCGCGGACTGTCCCCGTGGGGCTGCGGCTGGGCGGCCTCCAGCTGACACCCCATTCCGGCCCGCGTGGCCGGTCAGGCAACCACGGTTGCCGCATCGGCTGACCACCGCCGCGGCGCACCTTCGAAGGCCGGTCCCGGATCCCGGGACCGGCCTTCGCCGTTGCCGCCGCGGGATAGGATACCTAGGTGACTGAACCGACCCCCTCCGCCCCCGTCGAGCGCTCCGCGGCGACCGCCGGTGCCCCAGCGCAGCTCCTGGGCGCCTCCGACATCCGCAGGCTGGCCGAGGAAATCGGGGTCCGTCCCACCAAGACCCTGGGCCAGAACTTCGTCATCGACGGCAACACCATCCGGCGCATCGTCGCCGCGGCGGACATCAGCGCGGACGAGACCGTGCTGGAAGTCGGCCCGGGCCTCGGCTCGCTGACCTTGGGCCTGCTGGACGCCGCCACCTCGGTCGTCGCCGTCGAAATCGACCCGGTCCTCGCCGCCAAACTGCCCGACACCGTGGCACGCTGGCGCCCCGGCGCCGTCGAAAATTTCCACCTGGTCCTCGCCGACGCGATGAAGGTGACCGAGCTGCCGGTGCAGCCCACGGCGCTGGTCGCCAATCTTCCCTACAACGTGGCCGTCCCCGTCGTGCTGCACCTGCTGCAGCATTTCCCGAGCCTGCGGCACGGCCTGGTCATGGTCCAGGACGAGGTGGCCGACCGGCTCGCCGCCGGCCCGGGTTCCAAGACCTACGGCGTCCCCTCGGTCAAGGCAGCCTGGTACAGCGGCATGCGCAAGGCCGGTGTGATCGGGATGAACGTCTTCTGGCCGGCGCCCAAGATCCATTCCGGGCTCGTCGCCTTCACCCGGCGGGAACCGCCGGCAACCTCCGCCACCCGGGAAGAGGTCTTCGCCGTCATCGATGCGGCCTTCGCCCAGCGGCGCAAGACCCTCCGGGCCGCTCTGGCGGGCTGGGCCGGAAGCGCCGCCGAAGCCGAACGCTGTCTCCGGGCCGCCGGCGTCGACCCCACCGCCCGGGGCGAAGTGCTCGATATCACCGCCTTCGCCCGCGTCGCCGAAGCACACGCCCGGCCCGCCACCTGAGCGCCGCGGCCGACGGTTCTGCTTGGAGCCTCAGCCTGCCATGCCATAGCGTGGAGCCATGAACGCAGTGAGAGGGCGCTTTGCCGCCAGGACTGTCCGGGTCAAGGCACCCGGCAAGGTGAACGTCTCACTGGATGTCGGACCGCTACGCCCGGACGGCTACCACTCGGTGGCAAGCGTCTACCTTGCCGTATCCCTGTATGAAGAGGTCGCCGCCACCAGCACGGACACCGGCGAGATAACGGTCAGCATCGGCCCGGCCAGCACCCTTGACCTGGACGGCGTCGACATCCCGCTCGACGAACGCAACCTTGCGTACAAGGCCGCGGCCATCATGGCCGATGTCTCGGAGCACTCCACCGGCGTGCACCTCGAAATCATCAAGCGGGTTCCGGTCGCCGGGGGCATGGGCGGCGGCTCGGCCGACGCCGCGGCCACCCTGCTGGCCTGCGACGCGCTGTGGAACAGCGGGCTCTCCCGGGACGAACTGGCCCACCTCGCTGCCGAGCTGGGGGCCGACGTGCCGTTCTCCCTGCTGGGAGGGACTGCCGTCGGACTGGGCCTGGGCGACGAGCTCTCCCCGGCGCTGGTGAAGGCTCAGACGGACTGGGTGCTCGTCACCGCGGATTTCGGTCTGCCTACCCCCGCGGTCTATAAAACCCTGGACCGGCTGCGCGCGGACGAAGGGGTGGAAGTCGAGGAGCCCACCGCCGTCGATCCCCGCGTCCTCGCCGCGCTCCGCAGCGGCGACGCCGATGCGCTCAGCCGGGTCTTGGTCAACGATCTGCAGCGCGCCTCGATCGAGCTGGCACCCGGGCTCCGCGACGTCCTGGGGCTGGGCGAATCCTGCGGCGCGATCGCGGGAATCGTCTCCGGCTCCGGCCCCACGGTGGCGCTGCTGGCGCACAGCCCGGCCGCGGCCGAGGGACTCGCCGAAGACCTGCGCCACCACGGCCTCGACGCCCTGGCGGTCCACGGCCCGGTGCACGGCGCCCGGATCATTTCCGATACGCTCCTTTAGTAGCTTTGACCGTATATACGTCATATACGTCAGAGCTGCGTCAGCTAAGCAGCGTCTTTAGCTCGACCATTTCATCTAGGAAAGCAGTTCCCAGTGGCACACCTGCTCGGCGGCGAGAACCTCACGGTCTCGTACGCAACCCGTACCGTCCTCGATGGCATCACCCTCGGCCTTGAAGAGGGCGACCGGATCGGCATGGTGGGCCGCAACGGCGACGGCAAGTCGACGTTGATGCGGCTGCTGGCCATGCGTGCCACCCCCGACTCCGGCCGGGTGACCAAGCGCAGCGAGGTCAACATCGGCTACCTGGACCAGAGCGACGTGCTCGACGGCGACCTCACCGTCGGCGCCGCGATCGTCGGGGACCAGGCCGACTACGAATGGGCCCGCAACCCGCAGATCCGCGAAATCATGGGCGGACTCGTGTCCGACGTCGACTGGCACGCCAACGTGCACGCGCTCTCCGGCGGGCAGAAGCGCCGTGTGGCGCTGGCCAAGCTGCTGATCGAGGACCACGATGTCATCATGCTCGACGAGCCCACCAACCACCTCGACGTCGAGGGCGTCGCGTGGCTGTCACGGCACCTGAAGACCCGCTGGCGGCCCAACCAGGGTGCGTTCCTCGTGGTCACCCACGACCGCTGGTTCCTCGACGAAGTCTGCAACAAGACCTGGGAAATCCACGACGGCATCATGGACCCGTTCGACGGCGGTTACGCCGCCTACGTGCTGGCCCGCGCCGAGCGTGACCGGGCTGCCTCCGTGACGGAGGGCAAACGCCAGCAGCTCGTCAAGAAGGAACTAGCCTGGCTCCGGCGCGGCGCCCCCGCCCGCACCGCGAAGCCCAAGTTCCGGATCGAGGCAGCCAACGCCCTGATTGCGGATGTCCCGGAGCCACGCGACTCGACGGCCCTGAGCAAGATGGCCACCGCCCGGCTCGGCAAGGACGTCCTGGACCTCGAGAACGTCTCCCTCGACTTCCTCGGCGGCGAGCCCGGGCAGAAGCTCTTCGACAACATCACGCTGCGGCTCGCGCCGGGCGAGCGGCTGGGACTCGTGGGGGTCAACGGTGCCGGCAAAACCACCCTGCTGAAGCTCCTCAACGGCGAAATCCAGCCCACCTCCGGGAAGGTCAAGCGCGGCAAGACCGTGGTCACCGCGGTCCTGACCCAGGAGGTCAAGGAGCTCGACGACGTCAAGGACCTGCGCGTCATCGAAGTGATCGAGCGCGAGAAGCGATCGTTCAACGTCGGCGGCAAGGAGTTCACCGCCGGGCAGCTCGTGGAGCAGCTCGGCTTCACGAACGAGAAGCAGTGGACCCCGGTCAAGGACCTCTCCGGTGGCGAACGCCGCCGCCTCCAGCTCCTGCGCCTGCTGGTGGGGGAGCCGAACGTCCTGATGCTTGATGAGCCCACCAACGACCTCGACACGGACACCCTCGCCGCCGTCGAGGACGTGCTGGACGGCTGGCCGGGCACGCTCGTGGTGGTCAGCCACGACCGCTATCTGCTGGAACGCGTCACGGACCACCAGATGGCCCTGCTCGGTGACGGCAAGATCCGCGCCCTGCCGCGCGGCGTGGACCAGTACTTGGAACTGCGCGAGGCTGCGCTGGCAGGCTCCACCATCACCGGCGGCGGCAACCCGGTCACCTCCTCCAGCGCCGCTGCGGCCCCGGCTGCCACCGGACCGTCCGAAGCCGAAAAGCGCGACGCCCGCAAGGCCAAGAACCGGATCGACCGGCAGCTGGGCAAACTCAAGCAGCAGGAAGACAAGATCCACGCCCAGATGACCGCCGGCGCCGGTGACGCCTCCAAGTTCGACGAGCTGGCTGGCCTGAACGCGAAGCTGCAGCAGCTCTCCGCCGAACGCGAGGCCCTCGAACTCGAATGGCTCGAAGCCCTCGAGGTCCTCGGCGAGTAAAGCCCAAGGCGGAGTCTTCTCCGGACATGTTCCGTGTGCAGGGTCAGGAATGGGCATGCCCGCTGCAGCCCTGCAGGACTCACGGACATGTCCGTCGTTCGGGCCCGGGAATGGGCATGCCCGCTCCAACCCTGCAGGACTCACGGACATGTCCGTCGTTCGGGCCCGGGAATGGGCATGCCCGCTCCAACCCTGCAGGACTCACGGACATGTCCGTCGTTCGGCCCCGGGAATGGGCATATTGGTGATATGTCCATTGTCCGCGAGCAGGGACGGGCATGTCCCTCGGGTGGGCGTGAAGCGGGGCCGCCGGGCATGTCCCTCGGCCCGCGAGCAGGGACGGGCATGTCCCGCGGGTGGGCACACGGAGGATTGCTTGTGGCTCCCGTTCCGGGCTCAGGGCCGCTGCGCCGCGTAAGTGACCGCTGGGCAACCAACCATTGGGCGGGGTTGCTCAGTCCTCGCTGCGGAGTCCCGGGTCCTTTTGCAGGCCGGTGAGGCCGTTCCAGGCGAGGTTGACCAGGTGCGCGGCGACTTCGCGTTTGTCCGGGGTCCGGCTGTCCTGCCACCACTGCCCGGTCATCGCGACCATGCCGACCAGCATCTGGGCGTACATGGCTCCGTCGGCTGCGCTGAAGCCACGGTGGGCGAACTCGTCGGCCAGGATGTACTCGACCCGTGCCGCCACCTGCGAGAGCAGGGTGGAGAACGCGCCTTCGGGCTGTGACGGCGGGGCGTCGCGCATCAGGATGCGGAAGCCGTCGGTCCGGTCCTCGATGTAGCCCAGCAGCGCCAGGGCGGCCCGCTCCACCAGGACGCGGGGCTTGGCCTCCTCGGAGAGCGCGTCATTGATGGAGCCGAGCAGGATCCGGAATTCGTGCTCCACCACCTGGGTGTAGAGGCCTTCCTTGGAGCCGAAGTGTTCGTAAATCACCGGCTTCGAAACGCCGGCTGCGGCGGCAATCTCTTCGAGGGTGGTGCCGTCGAGGCCGCGGAGGGCGAAGAGTCCCCGGCCGATGCCGATCAGCTGGGTGCGCCGCTGGGGCCCGGTCATTCGCGACCTGGGGATGTAGCCGGAGGCCCGCACCGGCCTGCCGGTGCGGTGGTCCGCCCCTCCGGACACGCCTGCGCTGTTGCTCACAGCACCATCATGCCTTACAGCGGTGCCCATCCCCGGGCGTTGTGTCGCACGAGCAACATCCTTCGTGGCAGAATTGTCTCTTGTGCCACCGGCTCGCTGCCGTGGCATGGTCCGCTCTGGTGTAATGGCAGCACCCCGGCCTTTGGAGCCGTGGAGTATAGGTTCGAGTCCTATGGGCGGAACTGTCGTGGGCGCCCGCAGCCGGAGGAACCGGTCCGGGCGGGCGGGGGCCGGCGGAAGTCCAGTAGGATGAAGAGCATGCCGCGACCGGATTGCGGTCCGGCACGGCCGCGCGGAGCCGGCAACAAGGTGGACCACCTGGCTGTCGCCCCGGGTCAACCGAGATCGACCGAACAGCGGCACTGAGTCAGGCCACTGAGCAAGGAGAGCCCGTACGTGAGCCCCGAGAACACCGGCCCCGCCGCCGTCATCGTCCTAGCTGCAGGCGCCGGTACCCGGATGAAATCCCGTACCCCCAAGATCCTCCACGAGATTGGCGGTCGCTCCCTCGTCGGCCACGCCCTCAACGCCGCCCGCGCCATCCGGCCCCGCGAGCTGGCCCTCGTGGTCCGCCACGAACGCGACCAGGTCGCCGCGCACATCGCCGAAATCGACCCGCAGGCCTTGATCGTCGACCAGGACGACGTCCCCGGCACCGGCCGTGCCGTCGAAGCCGCCCTCGAGGCCCTCGACGCGCTCCACCCCGAAGCCCGGCTGAGCGGAACCGTCGTCGTCACCTACGGCGACGTCCCCCTGCTCACCGGCGAACTGCTTTCCGAACTGGTCGCCGTGCACGAGGCGGACGGCAACGCCGTCACCGTCCTCACCGCCGTCCTGGACGATGCCACCGGCTACGGCCGCATCCTCCGCGGCGTGGACCGCACCGTGACCGGCATCCGCGAACACAAGGACGCCAGCGACGTCGAACGCGAAATCCGCGAAGTCAACTCCGGCATCTACGCTTTCGACGCCGGCGTGCTGCGGGACGCCCTGGTCCACGTCACCACGGACAACGTCCAGGGCGAGAAGTACCTCACCGATGTCCTCTCCCTGGCCCGCGCCGCCGGGGGACGGGTCGCCGCCGTCGTGACCGAGGACCGCTGGCAGGTCGAAGGCGCGAACGACCGCGTTCAGCTCTCCGCCCTCGGCGCCGAACACAACCGGCGCATCGTCGAGGCCTGGATGCGCGCCGGTGTCACCGTCGTCGACCCGGCCACCACTTGGATCGACGCCACCGTGACCCTCGACGAGGATGTCCGCCTGCTGCCCAACACCCAGCTGCACGGCTCCACCACCGTGGCGCGCGACGCCGTCGTCGGCCCGGACACCACGCTGACCGACGTGCGGATCGGCGAAGGCGCCAAGGTGGTCCGCACCCACGGGGCCGGCTCCACCATCGGCGCCAACGCCAGCGTCGGCCCCTTCACCTACCTGCGCCCCGGCACCGTCCTGGGCGAGACCGGCAAGATCGGCGCGTTCTACGAGACCAAGAACGTCACCATCGGCCGCGGCTCGAAACTCTCCCACCTCGGCTACGCCGGCGACGCGGAGATCGGCGAGGACACCAACATCGGCTGCGGCAACATCACGGCCAACTACGACGGCGAGAAGAAGCACCGCACGGTCATCGGCTCCGGTGTCCGCACCGGATCCAACACGGTGTTCGTGGCTCCGGTCCAGGTGGGCGACGGTGCGTACAGCGGAGCGGGCGCCGTGATCCGCAGCGACGTCCCCGCCGGAGCCCTGGCCTTGACCATCGCCAAGCAGCGGAACTCCGAAGGCTGGGTCCTCTCGCACCGCCCGGGCTCCATCTCCGCCGCGCTGGCGGAAGCCGCCGGCGCCACCTCATCATCTTCCAGTACTCCGGCATCGACAGAAGAGGGCTAGCAAACATGAGCGAAATTACGGCACACGGGGAGAAGAAGCTGGTGCTCGCCGCCGGGCGGGCACACCCGGAGCTGGCGCGCGAGATCGCCAAGGAGCTGGGCACCGAACTGCTGCCCCTGGACGCCTACGACTTCGCCAACGGCGAGATCTACGTCCGGGCCGGCGAAAGCGTCCGCGGCACCGACGCCTTTGTCATCCAGGCGCACCCGGCACCGCTGAACAACTGGCTCATGGAACAGCTGATCATGATCGATTCGCTCAAGCGGGCCTCCGCCAAGCGCATCACCGTGGTCTCGCCGTTCTACCCGTACGCCCGCCAGGACAAGAAGGGCCGCGGCCGCGAGCCGATCTCCGCCCGTCTGGTCGCGGACCTGTACAAGACCGCCGGCGCCGACCGCATCATGAGCGTGGACCTGCACACCTCGCAGATCCAGGGCTTCTTCGACGGCCCCGTGGACCACCTGATGGCTATCCCGCTCCTCGCGGACTACATCCGCACCCGCGTCGGCTCGGACAAGATCACCGTCGTGTCCCCGGACACCGGGCGCGTCCGCGTGGCCGAGCAGTGGGCCGAACGCCTCGGCGGCGCGCCGCTGGCCTTCGTGCACAAGAGCCGTGACCTGACCGTGCCCAACCAGGCGGTCTCCAAGACCGTCGTGGGCCAGATCGAGGGCCGCACCTGCGTGCTGATCGACGACATGATCGACACCGGCGGAACCATCTCCGGCGCCGTCCAGGTGCTCAAGAACGCCGGCGCCAAGGATGTCATCATCGCCGCGACCCACGCTGTGTTCTCCGACCCGGCGTCGCAGCGCCTCGCCGAATCCGGCGCCCGTGAAGTCGTGGTCACCAACACCCTGCCGATCTCCCCGAGCAAGCACTTCCCGCAGCTCACCGTGCTGTCCATCGCTCCGCTGATCGCCCGCGCGATCCGCGAAGTGTTCGACGATGGTTCCGTCACGAGCCTCTTCGACGGCAACGCCTAGCGGCTAAGCAGCAACACCCAGCCGCGTGCCCGTCCGGGCACCCGGTACCCGGTGCCGGGCCCCGTTTTCGCTAAACGGGGCCCGGCACTGCTAAACTCGTTCCGATACCTTGGCGAGGGAGAGCACCGGTAAACCGCTTGCACGGAAAATGTGCGCGGTTGGCTGTACTGCTGGTCTCCGTAATCGACTGGGTCTGAATCTCCCTTCTGAAGGGCGGCCCGGCCGCCCGGCGTTGAAGGTCGCTGACAGACCTCCGCCCTTGCTGAACACCGTTCGTCCCAGAGGAGATATCCATGTCTGAGCAGAAGCTCGCAGCAGAAGTCCGCACCGAATTCGGCAAGGGCTTCGCCCGCCGCGCCCGCATGGCCAACCTGATCCCGGCCGTCATCTACGGCCACGGCGCAGAGCCGATCCACATCACCCTGCCGGCCAAGGCCACCACCCTGGCCGTCCGCACCGCCAACGCCCTGCTGTCCCTGGACATCAACGGCGAAGAGCACCTCGCCCTGGTCAAGGACATCCAGCGCAACCCGATCAAGCAGATCATCGAGCACCTCGACCTGCTGACCGTCCGCAAGGGCGAGAAGGTCACCGTTGACGTCCCCGTTCACGTCACCGGCGACGTTGCCCCGGGCAACGTCCACAACCTCGAGATGACCACCGTCTCGCTCGAGGCCGAGGCAACCCACCTGCCGACCGCCGTCGAGGTCAGCATCGAAGGCCGCGGCGCCGGCGAGCACATCCACGCGTCCGACCTCGTGCTGCCGAAGGGCACCCTCCTGCTGGCAGACGCCGACGCCCTGGTTGTCAACATCTCCGAAGCCGTCGAAATCGTCGAGGAAGAAGAGACCACGGAAGAGGCTGCTCCGGCCGCCGAAGCCGCAGAGTCCTCCGAGGCTGCCGCCGAGTAATTCCGGCGCATTCTCAGGTGGCCGGGTCCCGACGGGGCCCGGCCGCCGTCGTCTCCGCCCCCCGCCGCACCTGGCCCGACGCCCCAAGAAGGATTGATCCATGACTGACAGCTGGCTGATCGTAGGCCTCGGCAACCCGGGTGCCGAATACGCCCACAACCGGCATAACGTGGGTCAGATGGTGCTCGATGAACTCGCGCACCGGGTCGGCGGCGGCTTCAAGTCGCACAAATCCCGCGCCCAGGTCCTCGAGGGCCGGCTCGGTATCGGCGGTCCCCGCGTGGTGCTCGCCAAGCCCCTGAGCTACATGAATGTCTCCGGCGGGCCGGTCTCCGCGCTGGCGAAGTTCTACGACATCGAGCCCGCCCGCGTCATTGCCGTCCACGACGAGATTGACATTCCTTTCAACACCGTCAAGCTCAAGATCGGCGGCGGCGAGGGCGGCCACAACGGGCTGCGCGATATCTCCAAGGCGCTGGCCACGAAGGACTACCTGCGGGTCCGCGTGGGCGTGGGCCGGCCGCCCGGCCGGATGGACACCGCCGATTTCGTGCTGCGGGACTTCGCCGCGCCGGAGAAGAAGGAACTCCCGTTCCTGATCGACGCGGCTGCCGACGCGGTGGAGGCACTGGTCCGTGACGGACTCCAGTCTGCCCAACAAAAGTTCCACCCCGCGAAAGCCGAGTAGCCGCCCTCGCCCTGCCGAGGCGGCGGGAGCCCAGTGACACCCGCCCCGTCTCAAGGGCCGGTCTTCCTTTCCAAGCGTCCCGGCTTGCCGTTATGATCTGTCTACTTGTCGGGGGATAGGGTTACGCTACTTCTAGGCGGACGGTTTCAGGTTTGCCGTCCGCACAGCGGTACGAAGGAAACTAGATGTCGAGGGATTCACTGGGCTGGGGGAATGTTTCCACTGCATTGGCACCGGCCGAAGTTCGAGAGGCCGCGGGGCCGGTGAATAGACACGCGTGGTCCGGTCTGGCACGCGGCGCCGATGCCGACCGCGTGCGGGCCGCCCTGACCGCGCCCGACAGCATGGGTGTGGTCATCACGGGGGACCGGGGAGTCGGCAAATCCCTCGTCGGACGCAGTGCCCTCGCCGGCTTCGGTCCGGACGTCTTTACACTCCAGCTCCGAAGTTCCGGGTCCGGCTCCGCCACGCCCTACGGATGCCTCGCATTCACCCTGGCCCGGCTCCCGCAAAGCGCCCTCGGATCGCCCACCGCGATCCTGCACGGCATCACCTCGCTGATCCGCAACGACGCCGCCGGCCGAAAGTGCGTGATCCTGCTGGACAATGCGGGCTCCCTCGACGAACAAAGCACCGGGGTGCTGCTGAACCTGCTGCAAACCGGAACGGCCAGGCTCGTCGCCACCGCACAGCGCGCCACCGACCTGCCGCCCGACTTCTACTGGCTCATCACCTCCGGACAGCTCGCCGAGGTCCGGCTCGACACCATGACCGAGATCGAAACCCGGGAAGTGCTCCAGGCCGCGCTCGGGCACCGGGTCTCAACCGCCCTGGCAAGCCAGATGCACGAACTCGTCGGCGGCAGCCCCACGCTCCTGCAGGCCGTCGTGTCGGAGCAGATCGAACGCGGCAATCTGGTGCTGTCCGGCTCCGTGTGGACGCTGGTGGACGAGGTCGTGCTGGACGGGAAGACGGCGCTGGAGGACATCGTCAGGGCCCGGTACGCCAGGGAATCGCCGGAGGCGCGGGAAGTGATCGAGGTGCTTTCCTGCGCACGCTGCATGTCCCTGTCCCGGCTTGCCCGGATGTACGGCCCGGGACTCATCGCTGACATGGAGGATGCCGGGCAGATCGTCGTCGACCGCACCGACCAGCACCTCGTAACGCTCGGGGACCGGTACCTGGGCGACATCGTCCGGAACTGGCTGAGTGTCGAGCGCCGGCTGGAGCTGCGCGACAAGGTTCCCGGCCACCAGGAACATGAACTGGCGGAACTGACCGTCGAGGACCTGCTGGCCTACGCGGCCTGGACGCACGACTGCCACGCCGAGCTGGCGCCGGCCCACGCGCTGGCGGCAGCCCAGGCCGCTGTCCGCCTCTTCGACCCGAAGTTCGCGCTCAAGTGCGCCGGCAGCATCAGCTCCGGCGACGGCGAATGGCCCGCCGGGCAACTGCAGAAGGCCGCCGCGTACCTGCAGCTGGGGCTTCCCCTGCAGGCGATGTCCGCGCTCGACGACATTTCCGAGGCACAGATCAACGGGCTGGAGCCGGAGACCTTCGCCGAGCTGGTTGCGGCCAAGGCCGATTGTATGGCGTGGCTGGAGGACCGCAGCGGGAAGGTGCCGGAGCTTATCCGGCAGGCCCGGCTGCGGCTGCAGGAATTCCGGCAGGGCGACCCGCCGGCCGGCGCTGAAGCACTGGCCCGCGCCGGCCTGTGCCTGGACCTGTGCGAGTTCAATTACCTGTCCTTCATCGGCGACTACGAGCCGATGATGGACCGGCTCCGCGCCGCCGCCACGGCCGCCGACGCCGACGCGCTGGACCCGGTGCACCGGCTCCGGACCTCGATCATCCTGATGGAAGCCCTCTGCGTGACGGGCAAGGAACTCGAGGCCCGCCAGCTGATGCGCGAGATCGGCGGGAAGCTGGGCGACTGGTCCAACGTCCCGCGTATCCGCGAGAACTTCGCCTGGCGGGCCTTCAACGTCCTGCTGCTCTCGGGCCAGTGGCGCCAAAGCATCGACATGCTCAAGGACGCCAGCGGGCGTGCCGGGCACGGCCTGCATTCCGGCAGCGCCGCCACCGACCTCGCCGTCGGGCTCGCCTATGTGTACGCGGGCCGGGGCTACCTGGCCCTTGACCCGCTGCTGGCCGCGATCGCCCAGCTTGAAGTCAGGACCAGCCTGCATGCGCTGCGGCAGGCCTACGCCGCAACGGCCTTTGCGTACGCGCAGATGGGCAATTCAGTGCAGGCCACCGTCTACCTGGACCGCGCACGCTCCGCCGACGGGCCGGCACGCTTCGTGGTCAGCAGTTCGACCGAGTTCTGCATGGATATGGCCTCCCGGTGGCTGGGCGACCCCGAAGCGAAAGACCGGCTGGTTCACGCCGCCGAGCGGCACTTCCGCAACGGCCGCTACACCCTGGCCGGGATCTGCATGCTGGGCGCCACGGTCAACGGCAGCGTCAAGGACTTCCAGTTCATGGAAGACATCGCAGCGCTCCGGCAGGGCCCGCTCGCGGAGCTGTCCCGGGTGGTGGCGGTCGGAAGCCGGAAGAAGGACGCCGTCGTGATGCTCGAGGCCGCCGGACAGGCGGCCGCGCTGGAGCTCGACGCCGTCCAGGCCAGGTGCGCGGCGCTCGCGTTCGACTTTGCCAAGGCGGCCGGGCTGGCGGGGACCGCGACTGCGGCGCACAACATGCTGGAGGTCCTGTCCGAATCGGTGCCGGCGCTGCCAATCGTTCCCCGGACCAAGGGGCCCCTGCTGACGGAGCGGGAGCGGCAAATTGCGGCCCTCGCCGGGAATGGAGTTTCCAACAAGGACATTGCCCTGGAAGTGGGTATTTCGGTTCGAACGGTGGAGGGGCACTTGTACCAGGTATTCACGAAACTCGGGGTGTCCTCGCGGAGTGATCTGCTTGGACTCATCTAGGGCCCGGGCGGAAGCGCCTGTGGAGGAGGAGAACCGCGTCCTGACGGGGCGCTCGGAGGACGTAAGCTCCGCGGTGGAGGCACTCCAGGGCGGCACGCGGGTCGCCGTGCTGCTGCTCGGGGACCACGGGATCGGCAAGTCAACGGTGATGGAGGCCGTCGCGGCCAAACTCAGCGGCGAGGTGACGCCGGTGCGCCTGCACGGCAGCCCGGCCCTGAGCCACGTGCCGTACGGCGTCCTGGCGCCGTTCATCGTCGACTTGCCCGTCGAGGACGCCACCTCCCAGCTGGCCGTTTTGCGGATCTTCTGGAGCTACCTCGAGGGGCAGCGGCGGGCGACCCAGAAACCTCTCCTGCTGATTGTCGACGACGCCCATGACCTGGATGAGGCGACGGCCGGTGTCCTCGTGGAACTCGCCGCCGCCGGCTGGGCAAAACTGCTCGTCAGCGCGGCGGCCCGCCCGGGACTGCCGGAGCCGCTCCTCCAGCTTTGGTTCGAGGGCATTGCCGAACGTCACGACCTGCGCCCGCTCACCCGGGAGCAAACGACCGAAATCCTGGTGCACCAGCTGGGTCCCCAGGTCCTGCCCAGCGTCGCCGAGGTGCTCTGGGAGGCGTCCGCCGGCAACCCGCTGCTGCTCAGCTGTCTGGTCGACGACGCGAAGAATGACGGTACGTTGCTCCAGCGCAACGGGGTGTGGCTGCTCACCCGCCCGCTGAACAGCCACGGGGAACGGCTGACCGACGTCGTCCGGCGCCAACTGCTCCGGCGCTCGGCCGACGAACGCAAGGCCCTGAACCTTGTGGCGCTGGCCGAGCCGGTGTCCCGGACGCTGATTGAAGCCTTGGTGGACGAAGCCACCGTGGCGGGGCTGATCGAAGAGGAGCTGGTCCGGGTTTCGGACGCCCCCCAGCCTGAACTGCGGCTGTGGCATTCGGTCTACGGCGACACTCTCCGGAACCTGATCTCCCCGGCACGCAGCCTCCAGCTCCGGCAGAGCCTGCTGCGGCTGATGGACCGGGAACCGGCGTCGGCCGAGGGCCTCCTCCGGCACGTCAGCTGGTCGATGGAATGCGGCGTCGAGGTCGAGGACCGGCAGCTGCTCCGGGCCGCGGTGCTCGCCAGCAGGCTCTTCGAGGACGACCTCGCCCGCAAGGCCGCGTCCCAGGTCAAGGACCCGGAGCTGCAGATCGCGGCGCGGTCGGTGATAGCACGCACGCACTACAACACCTCCAACCATGCCTCTGCCCGGGACATCCTGGAGGCGGATTTCGCCAAGGGACGCACGGTGACGAGCCTGCTCACCGGGTCCCTGCTGTGGGCGGCGGTCCTCTCCGCGCTGGGCCATTCCCCGGCCGACATCATTAAGCGCGCTGACGCACTGCTGCGCGCCGGCGAGCGACTCGCCGCGGAGAACCCCGGCGACGCCGACAGCATCCTTACCGCCACCCGCGACCGGGTGCGGACCATCCGCAGCATGGTCCTGGCACTCGCGGGCTACGGCGAGGGCGCGGCGGCCGCCGGAGCCCCGGACCGTGAAACCGGCGGCAGTGTTTCCGGCGGCGACGATGACCGGCCGCCAGCCGCCAACAATCTTGACAGGGCCTTCAGCCTGGCGCTCCAGTCGGAGCAGCTGCTGGTTCAGGGCAAACCTGACAGCGCCTTCGCGGCGGCCACGGCAGCCTTGGAAGCAGCCGGGGCCGACCACGGCGAACTGTATTTCCTCTCCGACTTCCTGGTGGTCCGCGCCGTCACAGCGGCTATCCACGCAGGGGACTGGACCGCGGCGGAAAGCCTGCTTGGAGGGTTCGTGGCGGCCTTTGGACCAAGCCTGATCTCGTTCGGCGGCGGGGTGCACGCGGGCACCGGCATCATCCTGCTCTACCAAGGCAAGGCGGCGGAGGCCAAACGGACGCTGCGTGCGGCGCTTGAGGCCCTGCGGGTCGCGGATCCCCAGCAACTGTTTTCCCTGACGGCGGCCATGGCCTTCGCCGCCGCTGCCGAGATCGGTGCCACGGAGAAAGCCGCAGGGTTGCTGGCGGACTACGAATCCGCCCGGCCGGCTGTCTCCAGGTACCTGCGGACGCTCTCCGAGATGGCAGTGGTGTACGGCAAAGCCAGGCTGGGCGGCCACCGTCGCGCGGCGGAGGAGCTGGAAAAACTGGGCAGGCCCGACGGCGCCGGCGACACCGCGGGACTGGAGTTCGACGCCCTGGCCTTCAGGCTGGCCCTCGGCGATACGGATGCCGCCGTGCGGCTGCGGGAGCTCAAGCCGGTACTGGAGGGCCGCCGGGCCGCGGCCGTCTGCGGCTACGCCGAGGCGCTCGGCACGGAGCAGCCCGCGCAGCTGATTGACGCCGCCAAGAGCTGCGAGGAAGCCGAACTTTGGGGCTTCGCGGGCCTGGCGTACGGCGCCGCCGCGAGCGCCTACCACGCCGCCGGCGACACGCTGCGGGAGCGGATGGCAGTCTCGCAGCAGCAGCGCTGCCGCGATCGTGCCGAGAGCCTGCCGGGGCAGGAACCGGCCGGGCCGGACGACACGCTCGGACTGCTGACCCGCCGGGAACGCGACATCGTGGCGCTGGCCGTCCGCGGCCTGAGCGACCGTCAGATCGCCGCGGAACTGCAGGTCTCGGTCCGGACCGTTGAGGGCCACCTGTACCGCAGCTACGCCAAGTTGAACATCAGCGGACGCGACGAACTTCGAAGGGTGGCCGGGGAGTAGGTGTTTCCTGCTTCGCCGGAGCGCACCACACCGGCGGCACTCGTAGACCGCCGGCGACTACTTGGTTTGCGGCCCGGGGGCGCCTCGGGGTTTCCGAGTACAGCCACGTAGACCCGGGATCGATACCCGCACCGCAATCGAGTACTACCTACGGATGCCTTTGCCCGGGGTAGTCCATACCGTGGAGATATCACTGGTTAAACATTGATTGCGAAGGTCTCTCCCATGTTTCAGCAAGAAGCCGGCGTGCCTGCTGGCAGCGGTAAAACGGACGCGCTCTTAGCAATACACCGGCCAACCCAGGGGCGGCAGGATAAACCCTTCACCCGACAACAGACCGTTTCGGAGATCGTCGAAACCCTGACCTCAGGAGCAGGCTGCGGCGTTGTGCTCGTGGGCGAACACGGGGCCGGGAAGTCCTTCATCGCCCAGCGCGCCCTCGAACAGCTCGGCGATGACTACCTGGTTGTCCAGGTCCGCGGGAGTTCCATAGCCTCAAAGCTGCCCTACGGCGCCCTGAGCGTACTCCTCAATGACCTCGATGCCTCGCACCTGGAACACCCCCTCATGGTGCTGCGCGGACTCACCCACCTGCTGCAGACCAAAGCCCAGGGCCGCGGCGTCGTCCTGTTCGTGGATAACGCCCACGACCTGGATGACCTGTCCTGCATGATGGTGGCCCAGCTCAGCGCCGGAGGGCACGTGACGCTGCTCGCCGCCAGCGTGGACCTGCACCATGTTGGCGGGGACATCATGGGGCTCTGGAAGGACGACCTGCTCCGCCGCGTGGACCTGGAACCCTTCGACTTCGCCGAGACCTCGGCCACGCTCAACCAGGAGTACGGGGGACACTTCTCGCATTCCGCCGCCCGGGCGCTCTGGACTGCCAGCGGAGGGAACGCGCTCTTCCTGCATTCGCTGGCCCGGGAGCAGATCAAGCTCGGCACCGTCGTCCGGCAGGACGGCTCGTGGATCCTGGACGGACGCCCAATCGCGCTGACCGGTGAGGTGCGGGACGTCGTCAAGGCCCGGCTGAACCGGCTCAGCCCGGGCCAGCGCGACGTCTTCGAACTGTTGGCGCTCGCCGGCGCCGTCCCGCTGCAGACGCTCATGAGGATCTTCAATCCGCAGGACATGGACAACCTGCAGGAGCGCGCCCTGATCCAGGTCAGCCACGACCACCCGCCGATGGTCAGTGTCGCCAACGCGGTCACCGCGTCAATCGTCGCCAGCGTGGTCCCTCCGGGCCGCAGCGCGGAACTCCGGCGCCGGCTCACGGCCGTGCTGTCGGACACCGAACAGGCCAAAGCCGGCGGAGCCACGGACCTCGCCTGGGCGCTCGACTGCGGGGAGCGGATCAGCGCGGAAACCGCCGTGGCGGCCGCACGCCAGGCCAACAACGCCTCGGATCCCACTTCGGCGCTGAGGTTCATCCACGAAATCGATGGTTGCGGGGCGCTCGCCGGGGCGGTCGTCGAAACGGTGAAGGCCCATATCTCGTTCAACAACAACGAGTCCGCGCGGCGGATCCTCCACGGACTCGATGATTCTGCCGCCGAGGAGTACCCGCTGACCGAGTGGGTCGCCCTGCAGCTCCTTCGGGCCGAGCTGGACCACCGGAGCGCGGCCACCGCAGCCGAAGCCCCGGCCAGGTTGCGGATGGTCCGCGAGCGCCTTTACGGGCAGCCCGCGGAAGATCCGGCCGAACTGGAATGGGCCCGCGGGCAGCTGCGCCTCGCCGAAGTCAAACTTGCCGCCTTCGAGGGCCGCTATGACGACGTTCTGGCAGTCCGTGCCGATCTTGACCCCGAACTGGGCAGCGAAACAGGCATTCTCACCGCGAGCCTGCTCTGCGAGACCATGGCCGTCAGCGGAAATGTCCTCGGCGCCATGGCGCTGGGCAAGCAGATTATGGCGGCGGCCGCGACCGTCCCGCTGGCAGACACCACCGTGCGCGACATCAGGGGACGCTTCCTGCTGCTCCTGCTCCTTTCCGCGAAGTTCCGGGAGGCGTCTGCCTTCATTGCGACCGCGACCGGCACGGCCGAGCCGCACGCCCGCCTCGGGGGGATGTTCGAAATCGGCCAGGGTGTCATCGATCTTCATGCCGGGCGCCTTGAGAGCGCCATTCCCTGGCTGGAGGCCGGGATGTGGCAGCTCCGGACCCAGGATCCCGACGGGTTGTCCGGCCTGGCCACGGCCGCATGTGCTTATGCGGCAGGGCTCGCCGGCGACGAGGAAAAAGCCAGCCTGCTGCTCGCCGAAGTTGCGCAGCCGCAACGCCACGGTTCCTGGCTGGTTGGCCGGGTGACGCGCTACTTTGAGCTTTGCGCGCTGGCTGAACTCGGCCAACGCGCAGCTGCCATCCGCACCCTCCTCGCCGAGGCGGCGAGCGAGGCGGACGCCGGCTCGCCGGCCACCGGGCTGCTCTTCCTGTCCGCGGCGGCACGGCTCGGGGACCGCCAGCTTTGCCAGAAGCTTGCCGGCCTCGCCGCCCAGGTCACCGGGCAGTTCGCCCAGCTGTGCCTGCGCCTGGCAGAGGGAGTGAAGGACGGCGCCAGCGAGCAGCTGCTGGCTGTGGCCAAGGATGCCGATGCCGCCGGGAACGCGCTCTTTGCCCGCGATGTGGCCCGGCGGGCGGTCTACTGCGCCAATGAAGCCGGGAACCGGATCGCGCTCCGCATCTCGCAGCGCACGGAACAGTCCCTCGATGACAGGTTCGGAAGCCCCGGAAACGGCCTGCATTCGCTGACCACCTCCACGCTGACGGCCCGCGAGTGCGAAGTGGCTGTCCGGGCGGCGGCCGGAACATCCAACCGCAAGATCGCGGAACAGATGCACGTTTCGGTCCGCACGGTGGAAGGCCACCTTTACCAGGTGTACTCAAAACTCCATGTCGCGAGCCGATCGGAGCTGAAGGATGTCATCTCGGCACCGGCGGCCAGCGCCCGCATCGGCTGACCGGCGCAGGGGCAGACCCGGCACGCGGGGCTCGGTCGACGACGGTGCGAGGGGCCCGCTGTGGAAGGCCTGACCGATGCGGCCACCCTGATCGGCCGATTCGGCGTCGTCCGGGACGTGATCCACTGCCTGCGCGAGGAGGGCAGGGCCGGGGCCTTGATTGTCGGGGGAGCGGGGTCCGGGAAAACCGTCGTCATCAAGGCCGTGCTGGCGGAGCTTCGGCCGCAGGGAGCGGTGATCCGCCTCGCCGCCACGCCGGCGCTCGCAGCGGTCCGCTTCGGAGCGCTGACGCCCTACCTGGCGGGCCTGCCGGACCACGATCTCGATTCCTATGCGGCCGTGCTGGGGGCGGTGACTGCCAGCCTCAGATCCGAGCCGGCCCTCGCGCTGTTCGTGATCGACGACGCCCAACACCTGGACCGGGGGACTATCCAGCTGATCGCGCAGGCGGTCGCCACCGGCGCGGCGCGGCTGCTCGCCGCCTGCCGGCCTGGTCCGCTGGTCCCCGAGGAGTTCCTGGCGCTCTGGGGCGACGGCCTCATCTCGAAGTTTGACCTGGCCGCCCTGAGCCGGGGTGAGGTGCACCAACTCTGCGAACAGGTGCTGCGGGCGGACGTGTCTCCGTGGGTGAGCGAACTGTTCGCCAAAATGACCGCGGGCAATCCGTTCATGCTGATGTCGCTGATAGACCATGCTCGGGACACGGGCGCGATCGGAAAGCGCCGCGGAACGTGGTTCCTCCTGGCCCCGCCGGACCTCGGCGATGTCCCGGCAGCGGATCTGGTGGACCACCAGCTCCGTTCCATGTCAGCGGAGGAAAAAACCGCCGCCGCCATCGTCGCCCTGGCCGGGCCCCTGTCGCTGGGCCAGATTCTCCGGTTCAGCAGCCCCCGTGCCGTCGACGCCCTTGAAATGGCCGGAATCATCACGGTCTCGCGGGACCTGGACCGCATCGTCAGGCCGGCCAGCCCGCTCATCGGCGAAATCATCCGCCGCCGCGTCCCTGCGGGCCGGAGTGTCAGCCTCAGGTCCAGCCTCCTGGCCCTTCCCTGGGTGGGCGCCGTGCACCCGGACGCATTCCTGAACCAGGTGCGCTGGTCGCTGGATTCCGGCGCGGAACCAGCGTCCCCGGAGCTGCTCGCGGCTGCCACGGCCGCCAACGCGGGCCTGGACGCCGCGACGGCGATCCGGGCCGCCGGGGCGATCCAGGAGGACCGGTTCATGTCGGAGGCCAGGATCCAGCTGGCCTATTCCAGCTATATCCTCGGCCGCCACGGGGAGGCGGCCGACTTTCTCGAGGCCGCGCAGCCGTGGCGGTACGGCCGCGCGTCCTATCTCGCCGCACTCCTGTCTGCCCGGCTCGGGAACTTGGTGGCAGGCGTCGATGTGCCGCGTGAGGCTGGCGCCGGGGAACCGATTCCCGGCATCCGGGATGAGCCGGCGTGGGCGGAGGCAAGCGTGGGCCTCGCCACCGCACTCTTGCTGGAGGACTGGGAGGGCAGGACCACGGAGCTTCAGGAGAGGCTTCGGGAGCTGATCACCGCCGCCGACGCCAACGCGGAAATCCGTATCCCGGCGATGTCGCGCCTGGCCGAGGTCTGGACCGCGCAAGGCCGGGTGCTGGAGGGACTGGGTCTCGGCCGGGAGGCCTGGCGCGACGTGCAGGAGGACGGCCTGGTGTTTCCCCTCGTCCACGAGGACGTCCTGGCGCGGTACTGCCTGAGCCTGATCCGGGCCGGGGAGTGGGAGGAACTCGCTTCGGTCCTGGACGACTATTCCTCGAACCTGGCCCCGCGGCTGGTGTACAGCGGCGGACTGCTGCACGTGATGCGCGGCTACTCCCGGCTGCGGCAGGGGCGGGTCCCGGAAAGCCTGGCGGAGCTGCTGCTCGGCGTCGAAGAACTCCTGATCGCCGACCCCTGGGAACTGTCCGCCTTCGCCCGTGCGGTGACAGCCTACGCCGCCTCCGCCGTCGGGCATCCAGGCGAGGCGGCAGAGCAGGCGCAAGCCTTCCGCAGCGCCGCCTACCGGGCGCCGGGGACACTGCGGCTGCTCGCAGAGGCTTACTGTACCGCCGCCGAACAGGCCTCCGGCGGGGACGCGAACGACGCGCGCCGCGAGCTGGGCCGGCTCGCGGACGAGGCGCAGCAGCAGGGGCTCAGAGCCGTCGAGACCGACATCCGCCGGTTGGCCCTCCGTGGCGGGGACACTGCAGCCGCCGCGGCGCTGGCGGCCAGCAGCGGCGCCGTCGACGTGCCGGAGGCGCGCCTGCTGCGCGCCTACGCGCTCGCCGTCACGGCCGCGGATTCGACGGCGCTCACGGCGCTCAGCGACCAGGCCGTGAACGCGGGGCACCTGCTGCTGGCGCTCGAAGCCGCGCAGCAGGCCGCACGACTGCTGGAGAACGACCCGGAAAAATGGAAGCTCACAGCCGTGCAGCGCAAGGTGCACCGCCGGATGGTCGCGGCCGGCATGTCCGGTCCATTGAACAACGCCCAAGGTGAACACCGTGCCGAGTTGACCGCCCGCGAATCCGAGATCCTGAAGCTGGTGACGGCCGGGGACACGAACGCGGAAATTGCCGCCAAACTCACCGTTTCCCAGCGGACCGTCGAGGGGCACCTGTACCGGATCTTCGGGAAGCTCGGCGTCAGTCGCCGCGGCGAACTCATGGAAATCCAAAAGGATCTTGATTTGCCCTAGCCTCCAGACCGACACTAACCAAGGCATCGAGGGCGCCCAGTCCCGCAGTTACAGGCGTCCCCCGGTGGCCTGCGTATCGAGCGAGTGACACCAACGCCGGACGAGTATGGCCAAGTAGTTCCGCAGCCAGGAAAGAGGGAGAAGTCGGGTAAATCCTACTCGTGTGCAGATCCGGCCCCCGCGATTGACTTAAGTCAGTCCCGGGAACGACTCAAAAAGTCCTAAAATTAGTATTTAGAGGGCGGTATTGGAACGCGGGCAACCGCAGCAGCCACCGGAAACGCTGGCTGCGTAGACACCTCCCACACCCGAACTCCTTCATTGGAACGGTACGGTGCCGCAGGCGGCAGCCGTACCCCAAAGACGGAGCCGGCGGCGTCAGAGCCTTCTGAGACCGAGGCTCTCCCCCCAGCCGCCGCCGGCTCCCTTTTTACGGTCTGCAGCACGGAAAGTCGGGGGAACTGCCGTAGACGCGGCAACGGACACCGCGCCCGCCCTAGTAGGCGAGGCAACGGTTCGGATCAAAGCCCCGCCAGGGTGCCACGGCACCCGGCGGGGCATTTGACGTTCCGGAACCGTTTCGGGACATGTGCCGGCTTCACCGCGGAGCACAATCCGGCGGGCCGCCAGCGGTACGGATGTCCTGTGGCCCGCCTGGCCCGGCTCAACGGCCGGGCCGAAACCGGGCGCCGCCGGAACGTGGGATAATTAGGTCTAATCTGCGTGACGTAATAGGACCAGCCCGGCCGGGCGCCCCCGCTACGCCCCAGCGAAAGCCGATCCAGGAGTTACTGCCCATGGTTGCCACACCAGCCCATCTCCTCCGCTCAGCCACGGCGCTGGGCAACGAGGAGGTCCTGCGGATCCGCAACGACTTCCCGATCCTGCACCGGTCCGTCAACGGGCACCCGCTCGTCTACCTGGATTCCGGTGCCACGTCACAGAATCCGCTCAGCGTGCTGGAAGCGGAGCAGGAGTTCTACGAACAGCGGAACTCCGCGGTGCACCGCGGCGCGCACTACCTCGCGGTGGAGGCCACCGAGGCCTTCGAGGACGCCCGGGAGACCGTGGCGGGCTTCATCGGCGCGGACCCGGACGAACTGATCTGGACGTCCAACGCCACCGAGGGCCTGAACCTGCTCAGCTACTCCTTCCTGAACGCCTCCCTGCCCGGCGCCCCGGCGGAAGCTGCCCGCTTCGCGCTGGCCGCCGGCGACGAGATCGTGGTCACCGAGATGGAGCACCACGCCAACCTGATTCCCTGGCAGCAGCTGGCGGACCGGACCGGCGCCGTACTGAAGTTCATCCCCGTCGACGATGCCGGCGCCCTGGACCTCGACGCCGCCGCGCGCCTGATCGGCGGCCGCACCCGCGTGCTGGCCTTCACCCACGCCTCCAACGTCCTGGGGACCATCAACCCGGTGTCCACGCTGGTCCCGCTGGCCCGCGCCGTCGGTGCCCTCGTCGTGCTGGACGCCTGCCAGTCCGCCCCGCACCTGCCCCTCGACGTCAAGGCCCTGGGCGTGGACTTCGCCGTTTTCTCGGGGCACAAGATGCTCGGCCCCACCGGAATAGGCGGACTCTACGGGCGCTCGGAACTGCTCAATGCCATGCCTCCCTTCCTGACCGGCGGCTCCATGATCACCACTGTCACGATGGAGCGCGCCGGTTTCCTGCCCAGCCCGCAGCGGTTCGAGGCCGGCACCCAGAAGATCTCCCAGGCCGTGGCGCTCGCCGCCGCCGCCAACTACCTCAGCGAAACCGGCCTGGCCCGGATCCACGCCTGGGAAACGGAACTGGGCCAGCGGCTCGTGGCAGGCCTCGCGGCCATCCCCGGGATCCGCGTGCTGGGCCCGGCGGCGGGGGAGGAACGGATCGGCCTGGCCGCGTTCGACGTCGCCGGAGTGCACGCGCACGACGTCGGGCAGTTCCTGGACAGCCGCGGGATCGCCGTCCGCGTGGGCCACCACTGCGCCCAGCCGCTGCACCGCCGGCTCGGACTCACCGCGAGCACGAGGGCCAGCACCTACCTGTACAACACCACGGACGACGTCGACGCGTTCCTCGACGCCGTCGCCGGGGTCCGCGGATACTTTCAAGCCTGAGGACGGCACTGCATGAGTCTTGACCAGCTGTACCAACAGATCATCCTGGAGCACTCCAAAGCACGCCACGGCAGCGGCCTGGCCGGCGCCGGAGTGCCCGAAGGGGCCAGCAGCGGCCAGTCGCACCAGCTCAACCCGGTCTGCGGCGACGAAATCACGCTGCGGGTGTCGGTGGCAGGCGGAAAGGTCAGCGAGCTGCGCTGGGACGGCGAGGGCTGTTCGATCTCGATGGCGTCGGCCTCCGTGCTGACCGACCTCGCCGAGGGACTGGATCCGGACGAGCTGCGCAGCGTGATCGACAGCTTCCGCGAGGTGCTGCGCTCCCGCGGCAAGGTGCCCGCCGACCCGGAGATCCTGGGCGACGCGGCGGCCTTTGAAGGTGTGTCCCGCTACGCCGCTCGGGTCAAGTGCGCGATGCTCTCATGGGTCGCTGCCGAGGACGCCCTCGGCCAGGCGGTCGCGGCCCAGAACCGTACCTCCTAGGTCCGTACCTCTTAGGACCCAAGCGGCCAGGACCGCAGGGGCCTCAAGGGGCCCAGCGGCGCCGCCGGACCAGCAATGTGAGCAGGGCGCCGAGGACGGCCCCCAGGGTGTTGGCCAGGACATCGGCCATCGTGGGATAGCGTCCGGGCAGGAAGAGCAACTGTGCAAGTTCGATGGCGCACGAGATCAGGAGCCCGGCGGCCGCGCCGACCCACCAGTAGCCACGGCCGATGATCAAGGCCACGAGGGCGCCCAGCGGAACGAAGAGCAGCACATTGGCGGCGGACTCCACAAAGCCGTAGTCGACCCAGCCGGGAATGCCTCGGCCGTGCAGCCACCTCAACGCCGCGCGCAGCAGCCCGGCGACCGGGCGGTCCACCGGCTGCGGCCACAGGGCGACGGCAGCCAGCACCGCGACGTAGGCGATGAGTCCCCACGTGGCCACGCGCTGCGGCCGCAAGGCATCCCCCTTCGGCAGTGGACAGGCATTTTCCTGAGTCTAGCCCCGCCGCCGCCGCGGGGTTAACCCAACTGGCTCGCAGTTGTTGTCGTTTTGAAGAGTCATAACGTCAACAACTGCGAGCCAGTTGGCCGGGGGAGAGCCGGTCAGTTCAGCAGGCCCGTGATCCCGATCGCCGCCGTCGCCGCGCCGAGCAGCATCGAAATGCTGACCAGCACGACGTGGACGGTGAGGAAGCGGGTGGCCTTGCCGCCGGCGTCGCGCGCCCGCGGGTCCTTCATGACCCGGCGCAGGAACTGGGGCCAGACGGCCAGGGACCAGACGCCGGCCACGATCAGGACGGCGGCCAGGGCACCGGGCAGCTCCATCGCCTAGTGGCTTTCGAGCCAGGCCTGGGCCTGCGTGGACTGGATGTTGAGGGCCTTGCCGACCATCGGCTCGGCCGCGTCGGCGATCTTCCCGCCCAGCAGCGGCACGGACGAGGTGACCGTTCCCTCCAGCTCGATCCGGGTGCTGCCGCCGTCGGCCACGAGGCGCTGCACGGCGTTGACGTCCAGCGGGGCGCCGGCGACCTTCAGCGAGATGTTGCTCTGCCGCGAACCGTCGGCCTCCGGGGCGCCCCAGCTCTCCAGCTGCGTCACCTTCAGGCTCTCACCGACGAACTTACGGGCCAGGTCCGGCATCCGGGTCGTGGGGATGGTGCGGACCGTCGTGGTGTTGAAGGCGCCGGAGGGGTCGCCGTCGACGGTAAACGATTCAAGGGTTCCGCCGACGAGTTCGCTGGTGTGGCGCAGGAAGTCCTCGTTGACGAAAACTGCCGTGACGCTCTCAACGCTGTGCGGAAGGGTGGTGGATGCACTCAGGGCCATTGGGGGTCCTCCATGGGGTGGGGCTGGACGTTTCGGGCTCCCAACATCCTACGCGGTGGGCCCCGCCGGTTCCGATTCGGCGGCTGGCTCCGTCTCTGCGAGGCGCTGCGCCGCTGCCGCGATATTCCGCGACATCGCGGGGAAAATGAGGCTGTGGAACGGCAGGACCGCGAGCCAGTAGAGCTTGCCGCTGAGGCCCTTCGGGAAGAAGATGGCCCGTTGCCGGTAGCGGCTGCCGGTGCCCTCGGGTTCGACCGAAAGTTCCAGCCAGGCCCGGCCGGGTGCCCGCATCTCGGCCCGCAGCCGGAGCAGCCGGCCGCGGTCGATCCGCTCGACCCGCCACCAGTCCACCACCTCGCCTTCGGCCAGCAGGTGCGGGTGCCGCCGGCCGCGCGCCAGGCCCGCGCCGCCGGTGAGCTTGTCCAGCCATCCGCGTACGCTCCAGGCCAGCGGCAGCGAATACCAGCCGTTGCGGCCGCCGATGCCTTCGATGATGGTCCAGACGTGTTTCGGGTCCACCGCACTGGAGTAGCTGCGCTCGTCGAGGTAGACGCGGTGGCCGGCCCACTCCGGATCGCTCGGCAGCGGATCGGCGTCGGCTCCGGCGCTGGCCCAGGTGGTCTCCACCTGGCCGTCCCGTTCCTTGCCCAGCGCCAGGGCGACGGCCCGCCGGTAGGGGGTGAGGCCGCCCTCCGGCAGCGGGATGTAGGAGTCGATGTCATGCTCCCGGGAGACGGCGTCGTGCTGCAGCGACTCCACCAGGGGCAGCGACATGGACAGCGGGATCGGCGTGGTCAGCGCGACCCACATGCCCGCGAGCTTGGGCGCGGGGATGGGAAGGGCAAGCACCACCCGGTGCGGGAGTCCGGCCTCCGCCGCGTACTCCTGCATCATCCCGGCGTAGCTGAGCACCTGCCGTGAGCCGATGTCGAAGGTGCGGTTGATCTTGCCCTCCAGCGACGCCGCACCGACAAGGTAGTACAGCACGTCCCGCACCGCGATGGCCTCGATCTTGTTCCGTACCCAGCTTGGGGCGGGCATCACCGGCAGGGTCTCGGACAGGTGCCGGATCATTTCGAAGGAGGCCGAGCCGGAGCCGATCACCACGCCGGCCTGGAACACGACCGCGTCCACCGGGCCGTCGAGGAAGACCTTGCCCACGGCCTCGCGGGAGCGCATGTGGGTGGAGAGCTCGGCGCCGGAGGGGTGCAGCCCGCCGAGGTAGACGATCCGGTCCACGCCGGCCCCCGCCGCCGCCTGCGCCGCCGTCTCGGCCATCGCCTTTTCCTTCGCCTCGAACCCGGCGCCGCCGGCCATCGAGTGGACCAGGTAGTAGAGCACGTCGACGCCGTCCAGCGCCTCCTGCAGCGCCGCGCCGTCGTCGAGGCTGCTCTGGACCACCTCGACCTGCTCCAGCCAGGGGACGCCGGCGATTTTGGCCGGGGTGCGGACCAGGACCTTCACCCGGTGACCGGCCTCAAGCAGCCGGGGGACCAGCCGGCCGCCGATGTAACCGGTGGCGCCGGTCACGAGCACGGTCTTCGGGTTCGTGGCGTTGGGGGTGCCGTTCATGGGTGGCTCCTTCATCATTGCGGATATAAGCCATTCGGAGCGCCGGCCGCGCTGGACTGCAGCCTGGACGGCCGGATCCCCGTCCTGCCAGCTTAGTCCCGGGTGCCGGCCCGCCTCCGGGTCGCGGTAGGCTGGAAGTACCCGGGATTCTTGCGAATTTCGGGTATTCGTGTTGCCTGCATGCCCGTGATCACCCCAGGAGTTCCCGCCATGAGCCTCAACGGCCCTTCTCTCACCGGTCTGCGGCGTGTCCTCGCCGAGGACACGTCCTTTGCCCGGGTGCAGGCCGAAGCGTCCCGGCCGTTCACGGCCCGCAGCGAGGACTACCAGATCAGCGCCCCCGCCGGGCTGCGCGCTGCGCTGCTCGCGGAGATGGCCGACGGCCTCGCGTCCGACGGCGGGGCTGCCGACGGCGCCGCCGCCCCGGTGGTGCTGGCCGTCACCGCCACCGGCCGCGAGGCCGAAGACCTTGCCGCCGCGCTGGGCGCCTTCCTGCCGGCCGGCACGGTCGCGGAATTCCCCAGCTGGGAGACCCTGCCGCACGAGCGGCTCTCGCCGCGCTCGGACACCGTCGGCCGCCGGCTCTCCGTGCTCCGCCGCCTCGCGCACCCCGAGGCCGGGGGCGCCCTGCGCGTCGTCGTCGCCCCGGTCCGGGCCGTGGTGCAGCCGATCGTGGCCGGGCTCGGCGAGCTGGTCCCGGTGACCCTCAAGCTCGGCCAGGAGGTCCCGTTCGGCGACGTCGTGAAGAACCTCGCCGACGCCGCCTACGCCCGGGTGGACATGGTCACCCGGCGCGGTGAATTCGCGGTCCGCGGCGGCATGCTGGACGTTTTCCCGCCCACCGAGGACCACCCGATCCGGGTGGAATTCTTCGGCGACGAGGTCGAGCAGATGCGCTGGTTCGCCGTCGCCGACCAGCGCTCGCTAACCGCGCCGGGCGTGCACCACCCCACCGAACTGCACGCCCCGCCCTGCCGCGAAATCCTGATCACGCCCTCGGTGATGTCCCGGGCCGCGACGCTGAAGTCCCAGCTGCCGGCCGCGGCGGACATGCTGGAAAAGATCGCCGGCGGCATCGCCGTCGAGGGAATGGAATCCCTGGCCCCGGTGCTGGTCGATTCCATGGTGCCCTTCCTGGACCAGTTCCCGGAGGGCTCCATCTCGGTGGTGATTGAACCCGAAAAGGTCCGCACCCGCGCCCACGACCTCGCCGCCACCAACGAGGAGTTCCTCGAGGCAGCCTGGTCCACGGCCTCCGACGGCGGGACCGCCCCGCTGGATTTGAGCTCCGCGGCCTCGGAGGCCCTGCACTCGGCGAGCTTCCGCTCGCTGGGCGAGACCCGCAGCACAGCCCTCGCGCACGGAGTCTCCTGGTGGTCCATCACCTCGCTCGCCAGCGACGAGGAACTGCTGCCGGAGATCGACGTGCTGAACCTGCACGCCCGCGAACCCCGCGGCTACCAGGGCGACGTGGCCGAGATGATGGACTTCATCGGTTCGCACGTGCGGGACCAGTGGCGGATCGTCGTCGCCACCGAGGGCCCCGGCCCGGCGCAGCGCCTCGCCGAACTGTTCCACGACAACGACATCCCGTGCGCCCGGGTGGAAACCCTCGACGCCGACCCGCAGCCCGGCCTGATCGAGGTGACCACCGCCGCCGTCGGCCGCGGTTTCGTCCTTGACCGGCTCAAGGTGGCCCTGCTGACCGAGGCCGACCTGCTGGGCCGCACCTCCGCCGGGTCCACCAAGGACATGCGCCGGATGCCGTCCAAGCGGCGCAACGCCGTGGACCCGCTGCAACTGCTGGCCGGCGACTTCGTGGTGCACGAACAGCACGGCATCGGCCGGTTCGTGGAGCTGATCCAGCGCAAGGTCGCGGGCGGGGGAGACGGCGTGCGCGAATACCTGGTGCTCGAATACGCGCCTTCCAAGCGCGGTGCCCCGGGTGACCGGCTCTTCGTCCCCACCGACCAGCTGGACCAGGTCACCCGCTACGTCGGCGGCGACACCCCGGTGCTGAGCAAGATGGGCGGCTCGGACTGGGCCAGCACCAAGTCCAAGGCGCGCAAGGCCGTCAAGGAGATCGCCGGCGAACTGATCCGGCTGTACTCGGCCCGGATGGCCTCCCGCGGCCACGCCTTCGGCCCCGACACCCCGTGGCAGCGCGAACTCGAGGAAGCCTTCCCCTACGTGGAGACCCCGGATCAGCTGACCACCATCAACGAGGTCAAGGCGGACATGGAACGGGAGATCCCGATGGACCGCCTGGTCTCCGGCGACGTCGGCTACGGCAAGACCGAGATTGCCGTCCGGGCGGCGTTCAAGGCGGTCCAGGACGGCAAGCAGGTGGCCGTGCTGGTGCCCACCACGCTGCTGGCGCAGCAGCACTACGAGACCTTCACCGAGCGCTTCTCCGGCTTCCCGCTGCGGGTCAAGCCGCTGTCCCGCTTCCAGGGCGCCAAGGAGGCCAAGGAAACGGCCGAGGGAGTGAAGAACGGCTCGGTGGACGTCGTGATTGGCACGCACCGGCTGCTGTCCAAGGACTTCGCGTTCAAGGACCTGGGGCTCGTGATCGTGGACGAGGAGCAGCGCTTCGGCGTCGAACACAAGGAAGCGCTGAAGAAGATGCGCACCAACGTGGACGTCCTGGCCATGAGCGCCACCCCCATCCCGCGCACCCTGGAGATGTCGCTGACCGGCATCCGCGAAACGTCCACGCTGGCGACCCCGCCGGAGGAGCGGCACCCCGTGCTCACCTACGTCGGCCCTTACACGGACAAGCAGACGTCGGCCGCGATCCGCCGCGAGCTGATGCGCGAAGGACAGGTCTTCTTCGTGCATAACCGGGTTTCCACGATCGAACGCACCGCCGCGAAGATCCGCGAACTGGTCCCGGAAGCCCGCGTCGAGGTGGCGCACGGCAAGATGTCCGAAAGCCGGCTGGAACAGATCATCGTGGACTTCTGGGAGAAGCGCTTCGACGTCCTGGTCTGCACCACCATCATCGAGACCGGGCTGGACATCTCCAACGCCAACACCCTGATTGTCGACGGCGCGGACAAGTACGGGCTCTCCCAGCTGCACCAGCTGCGCGGGCGCGTGGGCCGCGGCCGGGAACGGGCCTACGCCTACTTCCTCTACCCCTCCGAAAAGCCGCTGGGCGAGGTGGCGCTGGAACGGCTCAAGGCCGTAGCGACGCACAACGAACTCGGCGCCGGCATGCAGCTGGCCATGAAGGACCTCGAGATCCGCGGCGCCGGCAACCTGCTCGGCGGCGAGCAGTCCGGCCACATCCAGGGCGTCGGCTTCGACCTCTACATCCGGCTGGTCGGCGAGGCCGTGGCGGACTACCGGGGCGAGGCCGAGGAGAAGGCCGCGGAGATGAAGATCGAGCTGCCGGTCAACGCGCACCTGCCGCACGACTACGTACCCGGTGAGCGGTTGCGCCTCGAGGCCTACCGGAAGCTGGCCGCGGCACTGAGCAATGAGGCGATCGAGGAGGTCGAGGCCGAGCTCGTGGACCGCTACGGGGAGCTGCCGCTGCCGGCGAAGAACCTCATCGCGGTGGCCCGTTTCCGGGTCGGGGCGCGCGAGGCCGGCCTCACTGACGTCGCCCTGCAGGGCAACTTCATCAAGTTCTCGCCGGCCCAGCTGCCGGAGTCCAAGCTGATGCGGCTGGCCCGGATGTACCCCGGCTCGCAGGCGAAACCGGCTTTGGACGCGGTGCTGATCCCCAAGCCCAAGACGGCCCGGATCGGCGGCCGCGACTTGCAGGATGCCGAGATCCTGGCCTGGGCCAACGGCGTGATCGAGGCGATCTTCTCCGACGTCCCGCTCTCGGTGGGCTAAACCGTGATGGGAGGACACCACGCCGCGTCCGGGGCCGCGGCGTGGGTGGCTATTGCCTCGACCGGGCCCTACGCGCTGGGCTGGTATCCGCTGGATGCAACCGGCATCGTGATCGGCGGGATGGCAACGGCCGGGACTGCGCTGGTCTGCGACTGGGACCACCGCTCCAGCACGGTGGCGCATGCCCTGCCGCCGCTCTCGAACATGATCGCCGTGGGGATCGAGAATGCCTCCGGCGGCCACCGCCAGGGCACCCACTCGGTCCTCGGCGCCGCGTTCTTCGTGCTGCTCGCGGCCATGGCCGGGCAGGCCCAGCTGCAGACGGACTGGGGGCTGCTCTCCGTGGGCGCAGGGCTGCTGTGCATGTTCATGATCAACATTGCCGCAAAGGCGCTGAAGCTGTTTCCCAAGTACGGCTGGATCAGCAACTGGATCTTCGCCCTGACTATGGCGGGCCTGGTGACCTGGTTCGCGCCGCACCAGTGGTCCTGGCTGCCGGTGTCGATGCTCACCGGCGTCCTGGTGCACATCGTGGGCGACATGATCACCACCGGGGGAGTGCCGCTGCTCTGGCCGTTGGTGGTCAAGCCGCCGAAGTTCCTGCGCAGGCTGCCGTTGGTCAAGGACGTCTGGAAGGCCAACGGGGCATTTTCCATCCCGCTGCTGGGCCGGGCCGGCTCGCGGCGCGAATGGTTCGTGCTGATCCCGGTCAGCGCGTACGCCATGGTCGGGATGTTCTCCGCCGTGCTTGCCCTGGCCAAGGGGCACTTCCCGGCCGCCCTCGCGCTGGGGACCGCGCTGGTCAGCCGCCTGCTGGCCGTCGTCGGCGGCTAGGGCCGCCGCGCTTTTCCGCTGCGGTTCCGGACGTGCGCGGCCCGGATCCCGGGTGCCTTAGCCCGCATCCGCCGCGCTTGTCCGGACCGGCCGCTTAAACAACTGAAGCCCCGGAAAACCGGGGCTTCAGTTCGAAGCGTGGTTAGCTCTCGCCTGCGGAGTCGGAGCGGCCCGTGATGGTCTGCGGGATCCAGAATGCCAGGGCGAACAGGATGAGGCAGGCGGCCATCGGCCAGGGGTTGCCCAGGCTGAGGAAGGACAGCGAATACAGGGCGCCGAAGAACAGGGCCATCATCAGGACAAACAGCACGACGCTGGATGCCAGGCTGTTTTCGCCGCGCTGGGTCTTGGTGGTGTTGCTGGACATTCGTTCCTCCTCGGCCCCGCGGGGCTCAAAAACTGTGGCGGCAGCGGCTGTGACCGGTGCACGGTCAGTACGCGGACGAACCCTGTTCGCCCTTGACGATCGCGATGCCGGAGCTGGCGCCAATACGTGTTGCACCTGCAGCAATCATAGCCTGCGCGTCGGCGAGCGAACGCACGCCGCCCGAGGCCTTGACACCGAGCCCCGGACCCACGGTGCGGCGCATCAGGGCGACGTCCTCGGCCGTGGCTCCGCCGCCGTTGAATCCGGTGGAGGTCTTCACGAAGTCCGCGCCGGCCTCGACGGCGGCCTCGCAGGCGAGGACCTTCTGGGCGTCGTCGAGCAGTGCGGTCTCGATGATGACCTTCAGGATGGCGCCGCCGGAGTGGACGGCCTCGGCGACGGCGCGGATGTCATCCACCAGGGCGCCTTTGTCGTTTGCCCGTGCCGCGGCGATGTTGATCACCATGTCGATCTCGTCGGCGCCGTCGAGCACCGCGCCGCGGGCTTCGAAGGCCTTGACGTCGCTGGGGGTGGCGCCCAGCGGGAAGCCGATCACGGAGCAGCTCAGCACGCCGGAACCCCTGAGCGCGGTCTTGACGGTCTTGACCCAGATGGGGTTCACGCAGACGGACTTGAAGTGGTACTCGGCCGCCTCGGCGCAGACCTTCAGGACCTCGGCCTCACTGGCCTCCGGCTTGAGCAGGGTGTGGTCGATGTACGAGGCAATGTTGCCCGCAGCGCCCTGGTTGTCGGTGCCGGCGGCGTCGGTGGCCGTGTTGGCTTCGTTGCTCATGATGGTCCCTTTCCTGGCGGACCTGGTTCATGCCCGGTCCGGCGTGCTGACACGGCGTGTGTCGTGGCTTCTCAGTGCACCATCTTGCCATAACGCCACCCGGCCGGCGTCGGGCCTACGCCGCCTGCGCGAGGGGCTCTGAGAGGGACGCCTGAAGCAGCGCCGCGGCGCAGACGCCGGCGGCGGAACCGGCGGCGACCAGCAGGCCCAGCCGTACGCCGTCGTACGCCGCCGCGTCGCCGATGGCCCAGATCCCCGGCACGGAGGTGCGGTAGTCCGTGCCCACCACGATGCCGCCCTGCGGCGCGGTGGCCAGGCCGGCGGTGCGGGCGAGGCTGTCGCGGGAAACGCGCTCTTCGGCGAGGACTACGAGGTCCCCGCTCATGCTGGAGCCGTCATCGAACACGATCCCGGCGGCGGGCAGCGCGGAGCCGGCGAGGGTGGGGACGGCGGCGGACGGGCGCAGCGTGGTGCGGACGGGCCGGACGCCGCGCGCCCGGAGCACCGCCTCGGCCTGGCCCGCGGCGGTGCCGGTGCCCACCAGGATGCCCAGCGGCCTGCGGCCCAGGACCCGGGTGACGTCCTTGACGGCGTCGCCCAGGCGGGTGGCGTCATCAATCGTGGAGTAGCTGAGGCAGCGGCCCGCACCCTCGATCGGCGCGAGGGCCGGCGTCGAACCGGTGGCGATTACCAGCTGGTCGTAGCTGAACTCGAGGCCGTCCGCGGTGGTGACCCGCCGCTCCGTCGCGTCGATGAAGCTGGCAGGCTGCCCGAAGCGGACCGAGACCTGGGGCAGGGCGGCGAGTTCCAGCAGCTCCTCCGGGGCATCGTCGCGGTTGCTGAGCACGGTGATGCCGCCGGCGAAAGGGGTGCGCGTGAGCTGGCGGACCAGCGCCTGGGCGGCCGGACCGGCCCCGGCGACGACGATCCGCGGCCGGGTTTGGGCGGTGGCGGACACGGTGGAGATGGCGGACGCTTCCGTAACGGACATGTGCTGGCCCTTTCGCTGGTGGGCCGGATGTGGCCCGTGTTCTTGATGTTCCCCAGCGTAGGGGGCCGGCTTTTCGCGGAGGTTTCCGCGGTGTTGCAGTATTTTCGCGGTTCGTTCGCCAGTTGTTACCAGCTGGTAATGCCGTGGGTCACACCCGGATACGGTAGCCGCGCTTGACCACCGTCTCCACCAGGCTGCCGTCCGGCAGCGCGGAGCGGAGCCTGCTGACGGTCATGTCCAGGGCGTGGACCGATCCGCGCAGCTCCAGCAGTTCGGAGAGCGCGTCGCGGGACAGCACGGCCCCACCGGCACCCAGCAGCGCCCGCAGCAACAAGAGCGGCGCCGGGGCCAGCTCCACGGCCTCGCCGTCGATCCGCAGCGACCTGCCGCGCAGCTCCACCGCGCCCGAGGCGGTAGCCAGCCGCCGTACATGGTTCAGGGCCAGGTGTTCCACGACCAGCCGGATCAGGGCGCCCATCCGAAACCGTTCCGGGATCAGCGGCTGCACCCCGGCGTCGAGCAGCGGCTGGGCGGTGATGGGCCCGACGACGGCGGTGGCCACCGTGGTCTTCAGGCTCTCCACAAGCTGTTTGTAGAGGCCCATCTCGTGCGCCGTGCTCCACAGCGCATCGACGGCGGGGGCGCTTGTGAAGGTCAGCACGTCCAGGTTGCCGCCGCACGCCGCCTCGATCAGTTTCGGCAGCCGGTCCGCGCCGTCGGGCTTGACCCAGCGGTACGGAGTGACGGTCATGACGTTGGCGCCGGACATCCGCAGCCGCTCCAGCTGCCGGACATCGGTGTAGCCGTGCAGCTGCACGGCGACGGTCTTGCCCCGCACCCCCTCGGCCAGCAGCATGTCCACCAGGGTGGAGGTGGTCTCGTCGCTGCTGATCCCGACGTCGGCCAGGCCGGCCGCGCGGACGGCGCCGCGGGCCTTGGGGCCGCGGACGAACATCCGGGTGGCGCCGAGGGTTTCCAGCAGCTGTTCGCCGATGCCGAAGGTGTCCGCCGCCTCGCACCAGCGGCGCATGCCGTAGGCGGTGGTGGCGATGCAGAGCTCCGGCCGGGCCTCGATGATGGCGCGGGTGTCCTCGATCAGCCGCAGGTCTTCCTGGACCGGGGCGATCTTCAGCGCCGGGGCGTGCAGCACCTCCGCGCCGCGCCGTTCCAGGGCCTCGATCAGGTCCTGGGAACGGCGGTGCGAGGTGACCCCGATCCTGAAGCCCTCCAGCGGCAGCTCAGCCTTCTCCGGCGCTTCATCTGTGGCGGGTGCCCCGGGCGAGGGTGCTCCGGCGGCCTGCGCTCCCGGGCCGGCGGCGGCAATGGCCTCCAGCGCGCTCACGGCGCTCACGCTCCCACCAGGGACGCGGCGAGGCGGTCCAGTTCGGCTTCGGCTTCGGCACAGCCGCGGTTGGCCTCGGCCACCCTCACCACCTCGCCGATCACCAGCACGGCGGGGTTGCTGCAGTCCGCGGCCGCCGTCGTAATGCTGCCCAGTTCGGCGATGGTGGTCCGCTGGCCCGGGCGGTAGCCGCGTTCGACGACGGCCATCGGCATGTCCGCGCGCATCCCGGCGCGCCGCAGTCCCGCGGCCAGCTGGTGCAGGGTGCCAATGCCCATCAGCACCACGATGGTGCCGCCCAGCCCGGCCAAGTGCGTGTGTTCCTTCTCGGTCAGCGGGGCGTGTCCGGAAACCACGGTGAACATGTGGCTGACCTCGCGGTGCGTGACCGGGATCCCGGCCGCGGCGGGGACGGAGATGGCGCTGGTGACCCCGGAGACCACCCGCACGGGCACGCCCGCCTTCACGCAGGCGGCCACTTCCTCGCCGCCCCGGCCGAAGACGTACGGGTCCCCGCCCTTGAGCCGGACCACGTTCTTCCCGGCCAGGGCTGCGTCGACCATGAGTTCCTCAATGCCGGACTGGCTGACGGGGTGGTGGCCGGGCCGCTTGCCCACATCCACGAGCTCCGCCGTCGTCAGTGCGGGCAGTTCCTGGTAGGGGGCGAGCCGGTCATAGAACACGACGTCGGCGTCCCGCAGCGCCTGGACGGCCGCCACGGTCAGCAATTCAGTGGTCCCGGGTCCGCCGCCCACCAGGGTGACATGGCCGGCGGGGCCGGCGGCGGGCTCTGTCGCGACCGGGATGCCGGTCTCGTGGCAGCGCTCCAGCAGGGCCGCCCAGCCCGGCTGGCCGTCGTCGACCGCGGCGACCAGGAAGGGCCGCTCCGGCAGCGCGCCGTCGTGCGCCCCGCCGTCCGGGCGGCTGAGCCGGGACACCACGGCCCCGGCCGCCTGGTAGCGCCGGACGGCCTGGCGGGCGGCGGTGTCCGCGCCGGTGACGAGGACTTCGCGGCCGCTGAGATCGATGCTGAGCTGCATGTTAGGCCTGGCTTTCGGTAGGGGCAGACGAGACGGCGGGGCCGGCAGTTGCGGGGCCGCTGTCGGCGTCGGCGGGACGGACCGGGATGCTGGCGGCGATCAGCACCGGCTGCTGCCCGGCCTGCGCCTTCTCCTCCGCGGTGGCGGGGCGCATCTGGCCGCGCTCCGGGACGAAGGAGATCGAGTCGTCCTTTTGGTCCGGGGCGTTGACGAAGGAGCGGAAGCGGCGCAGCCGTTCAGGGTCCTTGAGCGTCTCGGCCCACTCGTCCTGGTAGGTGTCCACGTGCTTGGCCATGGCTGCCTCAAGGTCCGCGGCGATGCCGAGCGAGTCGCGCACCACCACGTCCTCGACGTGCTTCAGGCCGCCGTCGAGCTCTTCCTGCCAGCGCGCGGTGCGCTGCAGCCGGTCCGCGGTGCGGATGTAGTACATCAGGTAGCGGTCGATGTACTTCAGCAGGGTCTCCTCGTCCAGGTCCTGCGCGAGGAGCTGGGCGTGCGCCGGCTGGAAGCCGCCGTTGCCGCCGACGTAGAGGTTCCAGCCCTTGTCCGTGGCGATCACGCCGACGTCCTTGCCGCGGGCCTCGGCGCATTCGCGGGCGCAGCCGGAGACGCCCATCTTCAGCTTGTGCGGGCTGCGCAGTCCGCGGTAGCGCAGCTCCAGCGTGATCGCGAGGGCGACGGCGTCCTGGACGCCGAAGCGGCACCAAGTGGACCCGACGCAGGACTTCACGGTGCGCAGCGACTTGCCGTAGGCCTGGCCGGACTCGAAACCCGCGTCCACGAGTTCCTTCCAGATGTCCGGGAGCTGTTCCAGCCGGGCGCCGAACATGTCGATCCGCTGGCCGCCGGTGATCTTGGTGTAGAGGCCGTACTTCTCGGCGACGGCGGCGATCACGCCGAGCTTCTTCGGGGTGATCTCGCCGCCCGCGATCCGGGGAACCACCGAGTAGCTGCCATCCTTTTGCATGTTGGCCAGGGCGCGGTCGTTGGTGTCCTGCAGGGTCCCGCGGCCGGCGTCGAGCACGTAGGCGCTGTGCTGGCTGGCGAGGATGTTGGCGATGGTGGGCTTGCAGATGTCGCAGCCGGTGCCGGTGCCGTAGCGGGCCAGAATGTCCTCGAAGGAGGCCAGTTCCAGGACCTTGATGGCGTCGAAGAGTTCCTGCCGGGAGAGTTCGAAGTGTTCGCAGAGGGCCTTGGAGACGGCGACGCCGGACTTGGCCAGTTCGCCTTCGAGCAGCTTCTTCAGCATCGGCACGCAGGAGCCGCACTGGGTGCCGGCACGGGTGCAGCCCTTGAGGTCGCCGAGGTCCTGGACCGGGGCGTTGCCCTCGCAGGCGCCGCAGCCATTGACGGCGTCGCGGATGGCTCCGGCGGCCACGTTGTTGCAGGAGCACAGGATGGCGTCGTCCGGGAGGCTGGCCTCCAGGGCTTCGCCGCCGCCGGCCGCGGTGAGGTAGGCGCCGGGTTCGGCGGCCAGTTCGCGGCCGAGCATGGGGCGCAGCGAGGTGTACGGGGTCGCGTCGCCGACGAAGATGCCGCCCAGCAGGGTCTTGGCGTCGTCGGTGGTGACGATCTTCTGGTACACGCCGCGGGCCGGGTCCGCGTAGACGATTTCGAGGGCGTGGTCCGTGCGGGCGAAGGCGTCGCCGAAGCTGGCGACGTCGACGCCGGAGAGCTTGAGCTTGGTGGCGGTGTCGAAGCCCGGGAAGGTCGCGCCGCCGCCGTGCAGCCGGTCCGCGACGATCTCCGCCATGGTGTTGGCGGGGGCCACCAGGCCCAGGCACATGCCGCCGAAGTTGGCGACCTCGCCGATCGCCCAGACGCCGGGCACCTGGGTCTGGCAGCCGTCGGAGATCACGACGCCGCCGCGCGGGCCGAGTTCGAACTGCTGCTGTGCGCCCTCGCCGGCCCGGAACAGTTCGTCGCGGGGGCGTACGCCGATTGCGACGATCACAATGTCGGCCTCCACGGTGCGGCCGTCGGCCATCAGCACGCCGGTGACCTGGCCGTCGTCGTCGGAGAGGACCTCGGCGGGGAAGACGCCGCCGTGGACGGTGAAGCCCTTGGCCTCGATCAGTCGGCCGAGCGCCTGCCCGGCGCCCTCGTCCAGCTGGGTGTTCATCAGCCAGGGGGAGCCGTTGATGACGATCGGCACGGCGCCGAGCTGTTCGGTGCCGGCCGCGGATTCGAGGCCGAGCAGGCCGCCGCCGATCGTGACGGCGTTGACCTTCCGGCCCAGCTTGGCGGTGAGTTCCGCGATCGCCTGGTTGATGGCCCGGACGTCCTCGAGGGTGCGGTAGACGTGGGTGAGTTCGGCGCCGGGGATGGGCAGGCGGGCGGCGTCGGAGCCGGTCGCGACGACCAGTTCGTCGTACGGGTAGACGGTGCCCGCGGCGGTTTCCACGGTTTTCGCGGCGGTGTCGATGCCGGCGACGCGCTCGCCGGTCCTGAGCGTGAGGGCGTCGTGGTCCCACATTGAGGCGCTGCCCAGGGTGAGGTCCACATCCGCATCGGTGAGCGCCTTGCTGAGCGCGACGCGGTCGTAGGGGAGGTGCGCTTCCTCGGTGAGGACGGTGACCTGCCAGCCGTCGAGGCCGCGGGCGTGCATGGCGTCGGCGAAGCGGTGCGCGGCGGGTCCGCCGCCGGCGACGACGACGCGTCGGGGGACCTGCCGGGATTCCGTCCGGGAGCGTTCGTTTTCGGGGCTGGCGGTCTGTCCGGTCACGGGTGGCCTTTCGTTGGGCCGCAGGCGGTGCTCTGCAACGGTTAGATCCAGCTGCTTCGATCGGCCCGTGCTGTCGGCGGCATCGATCGGCTGGTCCGTTCAGCCTAGGGACCGGCAGTTTCGCTTCAGTTTCCCTTTTGTTTCGTGATCTTAACTTCTGCATCACGGCTGCGTTTCGGGCTGCGTGAGGTCTCTTTTACCGGCCGGACACATTGGCAGCACGCCGTTGAAACACCCCGCTCCTAGCGTGGAGCCATGGCCGCAGCTGTGGCCAGAAACTTTGAGAGGGGCCGACATGACTGCCGTACTGGAAAGCGCAGCCCGCAGCTTTGTGGAGCGAACCGCCGACGAAAGCGGCTGGCACCGGGTGTGCGCCGTGGAAGACCTGGAGCCCGGCTGGGGCGAGGCCGCGCTGATCGCCGGACACCAGGTGGCCTTGATCCGTACCGCGGCCGGTGAGGTGTTCGCCGTCGAGCACGCCGATCCTGCCACCGGCGCCCATGTCATGGCCCGCGGCATCACCGGCTCCCGCGGTGCGCGCCCCACGCTGGCCTCGCCGCTGCACAAGGAGGTCTACGACCTCGGGACAGGGGAGTGCCTCGGCACCCCCGAGCTGCGCCTGGGCACGTACGCCGTCCGGGTGACGGACGGCTTCGTCGAGGTGGCGCTCTAGAGCCCGAGCGCCTCGCGCACGTCGGCCAGGACGCCGTCCAGGGCCGCACGGGCTTCGAGCCGCGCCTGCGGCAATTCGGCGGCGGATCCGACGCTGCGGATCACCTCGAGGTAGCACTTGAGCTTCGGTTCCGTGCCGCTGGGGCGGATGATGACGCGGCTGCCGTCCTTCGTCAGGTAGAGCAGTCCGTCGGTGGGCGGGAGCTGTTCGCTGCCCTCGGCCAGGTCCGCCGCGGTCTCGACGGCGGAGCCCCCGAAGGAGTCCGGCGGGCTGACCCGCAGCCGGTTCATCATGGCGTCCAGCAGGCCCAGGTCCGCAACCCGGATGCTGAGCTGGTCGCTCGCGTGCAGCCCGTGCACCAGGTACAGCTCGTCCAGGGTGTCGAAGATCGTCTTGCCCTCGGCCTTCGCGGCCGCGGCGAGTTCGGCGATCAGCACCGCGGCCGAAATGCCGTCCTTGTCCCGCACCAGCGACGGCGCGACGCAGTAGCCCAGCGCCTCCTCGTAGCCGTAGAGCAGGCCGGGCACACGGGCGATCCACTTGAATCCGGTGAGGGTTTCCTCGTGGGCGTAGCCCGCGGCGGCGGCGATGCGGGCCAGCAGCCGGGAGGACACGATCGAATTGGCGAAGACGCCGGCAGCGGCACCCCCTGCGGCCCCGTCGGTGGCCAGCCGGGCCACGACGTGTGCCCCCAGCAGGGCGCCCACCTCGTCTCCGCGCAGCATCCGCCAGGCGCCGGTGTCCGGGTCCTTCGCGGCAACTGCGGCGCGGTCGGCGTCGGGGTCGTTGGCGATCACAATGTCGGCGTCCACCCGGGCCGCGGTTTCCAGCGCGAGGTCCAGCGCGCCGGGCTCCTCGGGGTTGGGGAAGTTCACGGTGGGGAAATCGGGGTCAGGGTCTGCCTGCTCGGACACCAGCGTGACGTCGGTGAATCCCGCGGCTTTGAGTACCGCCACGGCAGTCTCGCCGCCCACACCGTGCATGGGGGTCAGGACGATCTTCAGCTCGCGGGCCGGGAAGCGCTCCGGCACGGCGAGGGCGGCGACGGCGGCCTCGTAGTCGCTGGCGATGGAGGGATCAAGCACCGTCCAGCCCCCGGCGGCCAGGGCAATCGAATCCAGTGCGCCGACGGCGTCGATCTCCGCGGCGATCAGCGCATCGTAGGGCGCCACGATCTGGGCGCCGCGTCCGCTCTCCTCGACGGCGTGGCGGCCAAGGTAGACCTTGTAGCCGTTGTCCTGCGGCGGGTTGTGGCTTGCCGTGACCATCACGCCGCCGTCGCAGTCCAGGGCGCGGACCGCGTAGGCGAGCAGCGGCGTGGGCAGCGCCGCCGGCATCAGGAACGTTTCGATGCCGGCGGCGGTGAAGATCGCGGCGGTTTCTTCGGCGAAGATGTCGGAGTTGTAGCGGGCGTCGTAGCCGACGACGGCGCGCGGCCGGGTCCCCGGCGCGGCCTGCGCAACAGCGCTGCCGAGGAAGGCCGCCAGGCCCGCGGCGGCGCGGCGCACCACGACGCGGTTCATCCGGTTCGGCCCGGCGCCGAGGGCCGCCCGCAGGCCCGCGGTGCCGAACTGGAGCGTGCCGCTGAAGCTGTCCGCCAGTTCCTGCCGTGCTCCCGCTGCTCCCTCGTCGGTAAGGCGGACCAGCTCGGTCAGGGCGGCGGCGGTCGCGGGATCCGGGTCCTGGGCCGCCCAGGTGCGGGCGTCGCTCAACAGTCGGGTCAGTGCGGCATCGGAAGACGTCATGGGTACCAAACTAGCGTCAAAGCTGGGCCGGGCGCGCCCCGACAAGCGCGGGCGGGGCTTACAGTTCCATCACACCCGGGCGGCCAGGGGCGCGCGGGCTGGCACATCACGGCAGTGTTTTCCGGCCGGTGCTGCCGCGAAGGGTCGGCTCGGCGCAGGTCTTCCGAAGGATCGGCTCAAGACCGCGGCGAAGGCAGTGGCGGGTCATTGACACGCATTTTTCCGGACACGTAACGTCTGGAATATGAAAATGGGGCGTGGGGTGGAATGGGCCGTGCACTCGTGCGTCAACATGGCCTGGACGCCGCCGGGGGAGGCCGTGAACAGCGCCAGGCTTGCGGCCTTGTACAAGCTCCCCGCGGCGTACCTGAACAAGCAGCTCCAGGCCCTGGTCCGCGCCGGGATCCTGACCTCGGTCTCGGGCCCGCGCGGCGGCTTCCACCTCGCGCGCAGGCCGGAGAACATCACCGTGCTGGATGTGGTCCTGGCCCTGGAAGGGCAGGAGCCGGCCTTCCGCTGTGAAGCCATCCTCGGCGACATGCCGGAGGCTGACCGGCAGGAGAACTTCGTCCGGACCTGCCTGATCTCCCAGACCATGCGGCAGGCGGAGTTGGCCTGGCGGCAGGCGCTGGCACGGCAGACCATCGCCGGGATCGCCGACTCGATGGAGCGTCGGCTTCCCGGCGGCCGCGACAAGGCCGTCCGCCGTCTCACCGCAGGCCTGGGCTAGGGGCGCTGGGGGCTTTAGGGGCCCCGGCCCGCGCCCGGCCTGCAGGGGCCGGCTTAGAGCTTGGCGATGATCTCCGCGAGCAGCTTGGAGATGCGCGGACCCGCGGCCTGGCCGGCCTCAAGGACCTCCTCATGGCTCAGCGGCACCGGGCTGATGCCGGCGGCAAGGTTGGTGACCAGCGAGATGCCGAAGACCTCCATGCCCGCATGGCGGCCGGCGATGGCCTCCAGCGCGGTGGACATGCCCACCAGGGACGCGCCGATCCGCTTGGCGTACTGCACCTCGGCCGGGGTCTCGTAGTGCGGGCCGGTGAACTGCGCGTAGACGCCTTCGTCCAGGCTGGGATCTACCTCACGGGCCAGGCCGCGGATCCGCGAGGAGTACAGGTCGGTGAGGTCCACGAAGGTAGCGCCCTCGAGGGGGGACGTGGCGGTGAGGTTGATGTGGTCGCTGATCAGCACGGGGGTGCCCGGCGCCCAGTCCTCGTTCAATCCGCCGCAGCCGTTGGTGAGGACCAGCGTCTTGCAGCCGGCGGCGGCCGCGGTGCGAACGCCATGCACGACGGCGCGGACGCCCTTGCCCTCGTAGTAGTGCGTGCGGGCGCCCAGGACCAGGGCGCGCTTGCCTTCCCGGGTCAGCACCGAGCGGATGGTGCCCACGTGGCCCACCACGGAGGGGGAGGAAAAGCCGGGGACCTCGTCCGCGGAGAGCGTGGCGGTGGTCTCGCCGATCAGTTCGGCAGCGTCGCCCCAGCCCGAGCCAAGCACCAGCGCGACATCGTGGCTGTCGACGCCGGTCTCTTCGGCAATGTAGTCGGCGGCGGCGCGGGCGGCGTCGAAGGGGTCCGTGTTCAGGAATTCTGTATTACTCACTGGTACAAGCTACCGTGCCCGTGCCGCACCGCACAGCATCTTTATTGGTGGCGCCGGTCCGGATGATGGACAATGGATGATTGTGACTACGCATCCCGATTTCAGTGCCCCCCGGATCGCAATTCTTGGCGGAGGGCCCGGTGGCTACGAAGCCGCCATGGTCGCCGCATCGCTGGGAGCGCAGGTCACCATTATTGAGCGCGCCGGACTCGGCGGATCGGCGGTGCTGACCGACGTCGTGCCGTCCAAGACCTTGATCGCGACGGCGGACCTGATGACCCGCGTGGGGGAGGCCGGCGAGCTGGGTGTGAAGTTCGACCTCGACGGCGGCGACTGCAGCCCGACGATGCGTGCGGACCTCAAGCACATCAACGACCGCCTGCTGGGCCTCGCCCGGCAGCAGTCCGCCGACATCCAGAAGGGCCTGGAGGGCCAGGGCGTCCGCATCCTGCTCGGCTCCGGCAAGATGCTGGACAACCACACGATCGAGGTCCTCACTTCCGAGGGCACCGAGACCATTGAAGCCGACGCCATCCTGCTCGCCGTCGGCGCCCACCCGCGCGAACTGCCCACGGCCCGGCCGGACGGCGAGCGCATCCTGAACTGGGCACAGATCTACAACATGGACGAGCTGCCCGAGGAACTGATCGTGGTGGGCTCGGGCGTCACCGGCGCCGAATTCGCCTCCGCCTACAACGGCCTTGGCTCCAAGGTCACCCTGATTTCTTCCCGCGACCGGGTGCTGCCCGGCTCGGACACGGACGCGGCCGAGGTGCTGGAAGGCGTCTTCGAACGCCGCGGCGTGAAGGTGTTGTCCCGGGCCCGCGCAGAGACCGTGGAGCGCACGGAGGGCGGCGTCGTGGTCACCCTCGGCGACGGTTCCAAGGTCACCGGCAGCCACTGCCTGGTGGCCGTCGGCTCCATTCCGAACACCGCCGGGATCGGCCTGGAGGAGGCCGGCGTCGCGCTGACCGAGAGCGGCCACATCAAGGTCGACGGCGTCTCGCGCACCACCGCGCCGAACATTTACGCCGCGGGCGACTGCACCGGCGTGCTGGCCCTCGCTTCGGTCGCGGCCATGCAGGGACGCATCGCGATCGCGCACTTCCTCGGCGACAGCGTCACCCCGCTCAAGCTGCACCAAGTGGCCTCGAACATCTTCACCTCCCCGGAGATCGCCAACGTCGGCGTCTCCGAGGCGGAGATCGACTCCGGCAAATACCAGGGCGACGTCGTCAAGCTCTCGCTGCGCAGCAACGCGCGCGCCAAGATGCGCAACCACAAGGACGGCTTCATCAAGATTTTCGCCCGCAAGGGCTCCGGCACTGTGATCGGCGGCGTCGTGGTGGGGCCGAACGCCTCCGAACTGATCTTCGCGATCTCCCTCGCGGTGACGCAGAAACTGCACGTCGACGACGTCGCCAGCACCTTCACGGTGTACCCGTCGCTCAGCGGCTCCATCTCCGAAGCGGCACGGCGGTTGCACGTCCACATGTAGCTGGCCGAGAGTTCCTTCGGCCGCGAACAGTCAGCACCGGCGCCCCCCAGGGCGCCGGTGCTTGGCTTTAAGCCCGGTGCGTTGGTTTGAGCAGGGAAGCCATCTTCCGTGCCGGTTTACATTCTGACATTTCATGCATATATTGTCAGAATGAATAGCCGTCCAGACGCCATCATCGACGCGGCCTACGTGTGCTTCACCCGACACGGTGCCCGCCGGACCACAATGCACGACCTGGCGGAGGAAGCCGGCATGTCCCGGGCGGCCCTGTACCAGTACTTCCGCAACAAGGAAGACGTGTTCCGGGCGCTGGTCGAGCGCCTGCTGGCCGGTGCCCTCGCCGCCTCCGAACACGCGGCGGAAATGGAAGGGCTCCCCGAGGCGCGGCTGGCAGGGATCCTGTCGGCCAAGCTCGGTCTGGTGATGCAGATCTGGCGGGACAGCCCGGCACATGCGGCAGAACTCCTTGGCGTCGACACACGCCTGAGTTCGGACGTGCTTGGACGCTACGACGAGGCAATGCTCGGTCTGCTGACGCGGACAGTTCACGATTCATACCCGGCGGCGGACGCCCCGGAAGCGGCCGAGATCCTGCTGGCCTTCACCCGCGGCCTGGAGGCGGGCGTTTCCAATCCAGCCGCCCTGCCCGAGCGCCTGCGTCGGGGCGTCGAAGTCTTCGTCACCGGTCTCAACAGCCTCACTCCTACGAAGGAACAACCATGACCACAGCAGTACTGATCACCGGAGCCTCCTCCGGCATTGGCCGCGCGACAGCCGAACGGCTGCTCGCCCAACCCGGGTTCACCGTCTACGCCACCGCGCGACAGCCTGAGGCGATTGCCGATCTTGGGCGTGCCGGAGCCAAAGTCCTGGCGCTCGACGTCACCGACGAAGCATCGATGGTCGCGGCCGTTGGCGCCGTCGAGGAACAGCACGGCAGCGTCGGAGTCCTCATCAACAATGCCGGTTACGGCGAGTACGGGACGATCGAGGAAGCCGAGCTGGATGCGGTCAGGCGTCAGTTCGAGACCAACGTTTTCGGCTTTTCCCGGATGATCCAGCTGGTGCTGCCGGGGATGCGGGCCGCCCGGGCCGGGCGGATCGTCAACATCGGTTCGATGGGAGGCCGGGTCACGTTCCCCGTCGGCGGCTACTATCACGCCACTAAGTACGCCGTGGAGGCCATCACTGACGCGCTCCGCTTCGAGACCGCGCCCTTCGGCATCCACACCTCCCTGATCGCCCCGGGCCTGATCCGCACCGGCTTTGGTGCCACCGCCTCCCGGACCCTGGCCGCCTCCGGCAAAGCGGCAGGACCGTACGCGGCCCTGCGGGCTGCCGCGGACGAGCAAATGGCCACCTCCTACGCCTCGCCGGTCCTCGCTGCCGAACCCGACGCCGTCGCCAGCGCGGTTGAGCACGCAGTGACGTCCCGCCGGCCCCGGCCCCGCTATACCGTCACCCCGGCCGCCAAAGCCATCGTCCAGTCCCGGCGGTTCCTGGGCTCGGGACTTTTCGATGCCTACCTCCGCCTGCAGTTCAAGAGCAAGAAATGAAGCCCACCGACAGTTGGCCCGCACCCTTCGACCCCTCGACGGCGCGGGTTTACGCCTACAACGAGATCCGCACCCACCTGCCTGCCGAACTGCTTTGGCAGGTGCTCATCGAAGCGGCCGCGTGGCCCCGGTGGTACCGCAATGCCCGCGACGTAAGCATTGATGGCGGAGGGCAACAGCTGACCAGCGCATCGACCTTCACCTGGACCACCTTCGGCCTCCGCGTGGCCAGCACAGTCCGGGAGTTCGCCCCGCCCAGCCGGCTGGCCTGGGAGGGCGCCGGGCGCGGGTCCTCCGGATACCACCGCTGGGATCTGCAGCCCACCCCCGACGGCGGCACACTCATTGTGACCGAAGAGGTCCAAAGCGGAATCATCGCGCGGCTTCTCGGACCGGTAGTGAAGCGGAGCATCGAACGGCAGCACCAACACTGGCTCGAGGCCCTGGTCGAGACAGCGGAAGCCGCGACGGTCAGGCCGTAGGCCACGTCGACCCCAGGGACGGTGCACCTTACCGACTCGCACCGGCGGAAAAGGGAGGGACCGGCGGAAGTTTCCGCCGGCCCCTCCCTTTTTGTTCCGCTCAGGCGGCTGCTTAGAACGGGTACGGCGCGATGTCCGGGCGCATCGTGAGCCACTGGATCTCCGTGAAGGACTCCATGTTGGCGTGGTGGCCGCCGATCCGGGAACCGTTGCCGGAGTTCTTCGTTCCGCCGAACGGGGAGTTCGCCTCGTCGGAGACCGTCTGCTCATTGATATGGACCTTGCCGGAGTCGAGCCGGTCCGCGATGGTCATGGCCATGCCGACGTCGCCCAGGATGCCGATCGACAGGCCGTATTCGTTGTCGTTGGCCAGCGCCACGGCCTCGTCAAGGGTGGAGAACTTCATCACCGGCGCCACCGGGCCGAAGATCTCGTCCTTCCACGCCGGGCTGTCCTCCTTCAGGTCCACCAGCACGGTGGGCTGGTAGAACCGGCCGTCGTGGGTGCCGCCGGCAGCCAGCCGGGCGCCGGCCTGCACCGCGTCCTGGACAATTCCGTCCACCCGGTGCAGCTGGCGTTCGTCGATCACCGGGCCCAGTGCCACGGTGCCGCTCTTCGGATCCCCCACCGGCAGGTGGCCGGCCTTCTCGGCGAGGGCGGCGACGTAGTCCTCGTAAATGTCCTCGTGCACTATGTGCCGGCCGGCCGCCATGCAGATCTGGCCCTGGTGCATGAACGATCCGAACGCCGCCGCGGAAGCCGCCTTGGCCAGGTCGGCGCCGGGCAACACGATCAGCGCGTTGTTGCCGCCCAGCTCGAGGTGGGCACGCTTGAGCAGCCGGCCGGCGGTTTCGCCGATCTTGCGGCCGGCCGCCGTCGAGCCGGTAAAGGCGATCACCCGGACTTCGGGAGCTTCGACTACGGCGGCGCCGATGTCCGCGCCGCCGGGCAGCAGCGAGAGCAGTCCCTGCGGGAGTCCGGCCTCCTCGAAGATCCGCATCAGCGTCACCCCGCCGCAGACCGCGGTGCGGGGGTCCGGCTTGAGCAGCACGGCGTTGCCGAGGGCGAGGGCTGGGGCGACGGCGCGGATCGAGAGGATCAGCGGGAAGTTGAACGGTGCGATCACCGAGACCACGCCCACCGGCCGGCGTCGGGCGAAGGACCAACGGTTTTCGTTGGAGGTGAGCACGTCGCCGGCCGGGAGTGAGGGCAGTGCAGAGGCGTCATAGCATTCGTTGGCGGCGATGTGCGTTTCCAGTCCGGCCTTGGGCGGGATGCCGCCGGATTCGCGCACGATCCAGTCCTGGATTTCCGCGCCGTGCTCCTCCCAGAGCTGCCCGGCACGGCGCAGTACGGCCGCGCGGTCCTCGGGATTGCGGGCGGCCCATTCCTTCTGTGCCTTGGCAGCGGCCGTGGCGGCCTCCCGGACATCCGCAACGGAGGCGACACCGTAGCTGCCCAGGGTGTCGCCGGTGGCTGGTTCGACGGCGTCGGCGGTCCCACCGCCGCCGGTGCGCCAGCCGTTGAGGTAGATCTTGCCCTCCCAGAGGGCTGAGTCGAGCAGGGACATGTCTGTCCTTTCATCGTGGGGCTGCCTGAGGCAGTCTGGTGCGGCCGTACGCCGGGCCGAAAGCGTACGGGCCGATCCCGTCCATCACATGCTGTGCCGGCGCCGCCGTCAAGACCCTCGGTGACATTCGGCCCTAGCCCGGCGCTAAACGGTGCTCGCACAGTGGACCATGGCCAACATTTACCTTCCGTTCGGGACCGTCGAGGGCCAGACGGCCCGGATCGCCGAGTACATCGCCTACGTCATCCGTGAGCACGGCCACGAGGCACGGACCGCCGACCTGCAGACCGCCGGCGACGCCCTCCCGGATGAGTACGACGCCGTCATCGTCGGCGCCTCGGTCCACATGGGCAAGCACGAGGGGGTCGTCACAGACTTCGTCCGCGCGAACAAGGCCGCGCTGGAACGTTTGCCTTCGGCGTTGTTCTCGGTCAGCCTCGCCGTGGTCGGGGACGAGGGACGGGCGGAAAGCTATGTGGAGAAGTTCGAGGAGGAAACGGGGTGGCGGCCGGCGCACGTCGGCTTGTTCGGCGGGGCCCTGCTGTACAGCGAGTACGGCTTCCTCAAGCGGCACATGATGAAGAGGATCGTCAGCGGACAGGGTTCCCCGGACACGGACATGTCCCGCGACTACGTCTATACCGAGTGGGACGGCGTCCGGCGCTTTGCGGAGGACTTCCTGGCCGGCTTGCCCGCCGCCAGCGCCTAGACGACCGCGGCCCGAACGCTTCCCGACGCCGAACTGCCCCTGGCCATCCGGGCCGCCAGCAGGTAGACGGCACCGGTGATCAGCGGGACCGCGCTTGCCGCCGCGAGCGAGGCGATCGGGCCCGACCGGCCGAGCACCGTGATCAGCAGCGGCAGCGCACCCAGGGCCAGCAGCAGCCAACCCGCCAGGGCGGTCCGCTTCAACCCGAGGATGGCGGCCGGGAACGCCAGGGCGACGACGCCGACGGCCAGCACCGGTCCGTTCACTTCCTGGAAGCTGCGCGCCATGGTCGAGTCGACGGCAAACCACACGCAAAGCGCCACGAAGGCCGCCGTCAGTGCCACCAGCAGGGGAGCTGCCCCCGCCGGCCAGAACCAGGCGAGGGCCGCTAGGACCAGCATCGGAATCGCCCAGGCCAGGAGCACCGTCAGACCGGACGACCCGCCCGGTTCCTCCAGGGCGTAGCCGCCGATGAATGCCGCGCCGAACACGGTGAAGACCGTCATCAGCACCGCGCCCGTCCGGGTCAGCGCGGTCGCGCGCCGCTGCGGATCCTTCTGCCGGTTGAGCACAACTCCGAGCACCACGGCGACCACGACGACGGCGGCCACGGCCAGGATGATGGGGACCGACATGGGTGCCTCCCAGGGGCGGTGGGATCCTGTGCTTATTGAAGCCCAGCGGGGAAGCGCGGCCAAGGGGAGAAAGGCCTGATGGGGCGAACGAGTGCAATCGTCAAACCTGTCTCAGGCCGGGCCGTCATACGCCGTCATTTGGGGTCTTCCATCGAGGAGCGGTCTTGCTATCGTCGCAAGTAAGAATGCCGCCACGCGGCCAAGCTGGCGAGCCCTTGCCGGCTCCTCGACGAAGGACCACCATGAAGCGCACACGACTTTCCGTTATCGGCCTCATCGCAGCCGCAGGACTCGCCCTGGCCGGATGCGGTTCGGCGTCCACAACGCCTGCCAGCTCCGCACCGGCAGGCGGCCCGGACACCTCGTTGAGCGACGTCAAGAGCGCCGGGGTGCTCAGGGTCGGAACCGAAGGCACCTACAAGCCCTTCTCCTTCCACGCCAACGGCAGCGGCGAACTGACCGGCTACGACGTGGAGATCATCACCGCCGTCGCCGGCAAGCTCGGCGTCAAGCCGGCCTTCCAGGAGACGCAGTTCGACGCCATCTTTGCCGGACTCGAAGCCAAGCGGTTCGACGTCGTCGCCAACCAGGTCTCGATCACGGACGAACGCAAGGCGAAATACGACTTCTCCACCCCGTACACCGTCAGCACCGGCGTCATTGTCACCAAGTCCGACAACGGGGACATCACCTCCTTCGACAGCCTGAAGGGCAAGACCACGGCGCAGTCGCTGACGAGCAACTGGTACAAGCTGGCACAGCAGAGCGGAGCCAACGTGCAGGCGGTTGAGGGCTGGGCACAGGCCATCACGCTGCTCAAGCAGGGCCGCGTCGATGCCACCATCAACGACAAGCTCACGTACCTTGACCAGCAGAAGACGGCCCGCGATGACAGCATCAAGATTGCCGCCGAGACCACGGACAAGTCACTCAGCGCCTTCGCGTTCCGCAAGGGCTCGACCAGCCTGACCGCCGCCGTCGACAAGGCCCTCACCGAACTGCAGGCCGACGGTACCCTCAAGAAGATTTCGCAGAAGTACTTCAACGCCGACGTCACCAAGTAGCCGGATGGAAACCGTCGAAGAACGCGGCTCCCGATCATGACGATCAACTGGGATCTCGTCTGGGGGTCGCTGGGACCGATCCTGATGGGGGCGATCACCGGCACCATTCCCGTGGCGTTGGCCTCGTTTGCCCTGGGGCTGCTGCTTGCCCTGGTGGTCGCCCTGATGCGGCTCAGCCGCAATCCCGTCCTGTCGGCGATCGCACGGATCTATATCTCCGTAATCCGCGGCACGCCGCTGTTGGTTCAGCTGTTTGTCATCTTCTACGGGCTGCCGTCCATCGGCATCACCATCAGTCCGTGGCCCAGCGCGATCATCGCCTTCTCCCTGAACGTGGGCGGCTACGCCGCCGAAGTCATTCGGGCGGCCATCCTGTCCGTTCCCAAGGGCCAGTGGGAGGCCGGCCACACCATCGGCATGTCGCGGCGCCAGTCACTGGTGCGGATCATCCTGCCGCAGGCCGCGAGGGTCTCGGTCCCGCCGTTGTCCAACACCTTCATCAGCCTGGTCAAGGACACCTCGCTGGCCTCGCTGATCCTGGTGACCGAGCTGTTCCGCCAGGCGCAGCAGGTGGCGGCCTTCAGCCAGGAATTCATGCTGCTGTACCTGGAAGCAGCCGTCATCTACTGGATCATCTGTCTGGTCCTCGCCGGCGGCCAGTCAGTCCTCGAGAAGAGATTGGACCGCTATGTCGCCCACTGAATCCGATCTCCCGGACGGTGGCCTCCCGGACGCAACACCGGACGCCACACCGGACGCCACCCCGCTCCTGTCCGTCCGCGGACTCCGCAAGGCGTTTGGAAAGCACGAAGTGCTCAAATCCATTGACGTGAACGTCCGCCGGGGTGAAGTGGTCACCCTGATCGGGCCCTCCGGGTCCGGCAAGACGACGGTCCTGCGGTGCCTCAACGGCCTCGAAGTTCCCGACGCCGGCGTCGTGGAGTTCGACGGCGACCTCTCGGTCGACTTTTCGGCGCAGGTGTCCAAGAAGCAGCTGGCGGCCATGCGGGACCGCAGCGCGATGGTGTTCCAGCACTACAACCTGTTCCCGCACAAGACCACCCTGGAAAACGTCATCGAGGGCCCGGTCCAGGTGCAGAAGCGGCCCAAGGCCGAGGCCGTCAAGGAGGCCCGGGAACTGCTCGCCCGGGTCGGGCTTGCCGACAAGGAAAACAGCTATCCCTTCGAGCTCTCCGGCGGCCAGCAGCAGCGGGTCGGCATCGTGCGCGCCCTGGCCCTGCGGCCGCAGCTGCTGCTTTTTGACGAGCCGACGTCGGCGCTTGACCCCGAGCTGGTGGGCGACGTCCTGACCGTCATCAAGGAGTTGGCGGACGAGGGCTGGACCATGGTCGTGGTCACCCACGAGCTCGCCTTCGCCCGCGAGGTTGCCGACGAAGTCATTTTCATGGACGGCGGGGTGGTCGTGGAACGTGGGCACCCGGATACGGTGCTGCGCGCCCCCCGGGAGGAGCGCACCCGGCAGTTCGTGGACCGGCTGCTGAATCCGTTCTAAGGCAGGTCCCTAGGCCACCGCGCCTTGGAAGTGCTCCTCGATGAGCCCCTTGATGTCCTCGTGGCAGCCGCCGCAGCCGGTGCCGGCGCGGGTGGAGGCTGAGACCTCGGCTATCGTCCCGCAACCGGAGGAAACCGCGGCGGTAATGGAAGTCCCGCTCACCCCGGCGCACCGGCACACCGTGCGGTCCGGATCAGTAGCAGTAGGAGCAGCTTGGTCCGGGCCGTCCAGGCGCAGCAGCAGCGACCGGTCCGCGGGGAGCTCCGCGCCGCGCTCGAAGAGCTGCACCAGCTCCGCCCCCGTGCGCGGCATCCCCACCGCCACGAGGCCCTCAAGCACACCGGCGCGAGTGCTGATCTTGACGTAGCGCCTGTGCTCCGGGTCGGCCCACTGGGCCACCTGCAGCCGGGCCCGGCCGCCAACGGCGCCCGCGGTCAGGGCTTCCTCGTCCCACGGATCCGCGGAAACATCCCCGGCCACGGACATGGTCAGCCCGCGGGCCTTGAGCACCAGCACGCCCGGCTGTTCCGCCGGCAGCGGCGGCAGGGTTTCCGCCCCGGCCGGGGAGCCGGAGGCCAGCAGTGTCAGGTATTCGGCGAGCCATTCGGCCTGCCGCCAGCCCGGTCCCACCAGCCCGGACGGGCCCCGGGCGCTCCGGCAGTCCAGGCAGTCCGGGTCGGGGCAGCGGACCTCGGCGCAGTCGCCGATCGCGAAGATGTGGGGTTCGTGGTGCGCCCGCAGCCGGTGGTCCACCAGGATGCCGGCCGCCGTCGACAGTCCGCAGCCCTCGGCGAGTTCGGTCCGCGGCCGGACGCCGCAGGAGAGGACCAGCAGCTCGCCGTCGATCGCGGAACCGTCCTCCAGCAGTAGTGCGGAGAAGCCGCCGTCGGGCGCGTTGTGTTCAACGGCGACCGAGCGCGCGTTGCCGGCCACCTTCACGCCGCAGTTCCGCAGCGAAGCTGCCAGCACGGCGCCGCCGCCGCGGTCGATGTTGCGCCCCAGCGGGTGCGGGCCGTTGTGCACGACGGTCACGGCGGCGCCCTCCTCGGCTGCGGCCAGCGCGGTCTCGAGTCCAAGGACGCCGCCGCCGAGGACCACCACGCGCTTTCCGCCGGCTACCGCCGCCTGCAGCGCCGCGGCATCCGCCAGGTCCCGCAGCGCCGTCACGCCGGCGGGCAGCACCGGGGCGGCCGGATCCGGGTTCAGCCCGGTGAGGTTGGGGATTACCGGACGGGAACCGGTGGCGAAGACAAGCCGGTCGTAGCCGGGGGAGCTGCCGTCGCTGAGGAGGACCCGCTGCCGGGCGCGGTCGACCCGGCGGACCCGGGTGCCCAGCCGGACATCCACGCCGTCGGAGACCAGCGCCGCAGCATCGGCCAGCGCCATGGCGCCTGCCGTGGTCCGGCCGACGCCGAGGTCGGCCACCAGCACCCGGTTGTAGGCCGCCTCCGCCTCCTCGCCGACCACCGTCAGTTCCACCAGGCCTCCCCGCACCGCGGGCAGCAACTCGTCGATCAGCCGCGCCGCCACCGGGCCGAAGCCCACCACCACAATCCGTTCCGTCATGATGCACCTTCCATCTGGAGGACTTCGGCCTGCACTCCTTCGACCCGGGAGCCTGCCGCAGCCGGCCGCAGCCACACCTTGCTGGTCTTGAATTCCGGCATCCCGGAGACCGGGTCCGTGGCGGCCTCGGTGAGCCGGTTCGCGCTCTCCCATCCTGGGAAGTGGAACGGCAGGAACACCGTCTCCGGCCGGATCCCCGCGCTCAGCTCCGCCCGGCAGAGGACCTCGCCGCGCCCGTTGGCGACAGCTACGACGTCGCCCTCGGCGATGCCCTGCGCCGCGGCGGCGGCCGGGTGGATCTGCAGCCGCGCCTCGGGCTGTGCGGCGGCGAGGGCGGCCACCCGGCGGGTCTGGACGCCGGACTGGTAGTGCTCCAGCAGACGCCCGGTGATCAGGGTCATCGGGGTGCCCGCCGGGTCGGCGCCGCCCGCCGCGACCGGAAGCGTTCGACGGCGCGGCGCCACTGGAGTGAACACCGCCCGGCCGTCCGGATGGGCGAAGGAGTCCAGGAACAGCCGCGGCGTCCCGGAGCTCCCGGCCGGGTAGGGCCAGTAGGCTTCCTCGCCGCGGTCCAGCAAGGCGTAGTCGATCCCGGAGTAGTCGGCCAGGCCGCCCGCGGAGGCGAGCCGGAGCTCCTCGAACACGGTCTCCGGATCCTCGCTGAAGGTCGAGGGCGCGTCCAACAGCGCGGCCAGCCGGGTCATGATCCAGAGTTCGCTGCGCACACCGGGCGGGGGATTGATGGCCCGCCGGCGGCGCAGCACCCGGCCCTCGAGGTTGGTCAGGGTGCCTTCCTCCTCCGCCCACTGGGTCACCGGCAGGACCAGGTCCGCCTCGGCCGCGGTCTCGGACATAAAGAAGTCGCAGACCACCAGGAAGTCCAGGCTGCGCAGCCCGGCGATCACGGCGTTCGCATCCGGGGCGGAGACCGCCACGTTGGCGCCGTGAACGAAGAGGCAGCGGACGCCGTCGGGCCGCCCCAGGGACTGGAGCAGTTCGACGGCGGGGACGCCGGGACCGGGGATCGAGGATTCGGGGACACCCCATACGCCGGCGACGTGGGCGCGGGCGGCGGGGTCGGTGATCTTGCGGTAGCCGGGAAGCTGGTCCGCCTTCTGGCCGTGCTCGCGGCCGCCCTGGCCGTTGCCCTGGCCGGTGAGGGTGCCGTAGCCGCTGCGCGCCGAGCCCGGCAGGCCCAGCAGCAGGGCGAGGTTGATGGCGGCGGTGGCCGTGTCCGTGCCGTCCACGTGCTGCTCCACGCCGCGGCCGGTGAGGATGTAACTGCCGCCCTGCCGCGCACCTTCGGCCAGCCGCCGGGCGGTGTCGCGGACCAGTCCGGCCGGGACCCCGGTGAGGGACTGCACGCGCTCCGGCCAGTAGGGGCCGACGCTGCGGAGCAGGGCCGGGTAGCCGGTGGTCCGCTCCGCGATGTAGGCGCCGTCCGTCAGGTCCTCGTGGATGACAACGTGGGCCAGGCCCAGCAGCAGGGCCAGGTCGGTGCCCGGCAGGGGCTGCAGGTGCAGGCCGCCGCCGTCGGCAGTGAATGCCGCGGTGGCGGAGCGCCGGGGGTCGACGACGATCAGCCCGCCGGCGTCGCGGGCCCCTTGCAGGTGCTGGACGAACGGCGGCATGGTCTCGGCGACGTTGGAGCCCAGCAGCAGGACGGTGCTGGCGGAACCCAGGTCCGCCAGCGGGAACGGCAGGCCCCGGTCCAGGCCGAAGGCCCGCATCCCGGCCGCGGCGGCCGAGGACATGCAGAACCTGCCGTTATAGTCGATCCGCGAGGTGCCCAGGGCCAGCCGGGCGAATTTGCCCAGCTGGTAGGCCTTCTCGTTGGTCAGGCCGCCACCGCCGAACACCCCGACGGCGTCCGGCCCGTACGCGGCGCGGGTATTTTTGACCGCGGCGGCGGTGAGCTCCAGGGCCGTGTCCCAGCTGGCCGGTCGGTGCACGCCGTCGGGGCCCCGGAGCAGCGGCTCGGTGACGCGCCCCGGGTGCTCCAGCAGCGACGCCGAGGTCCAGCCCTTGCGGCACAGGCCGCCGCGGTTGGTGGGGAAGTCCCGGCCGGCCACTTCCAGCGGAGCGTCCGGCCGTGCCGGAGCTGCAGCCGCCGGAACTGCCGACGCGGGTTGCACCTCCGGAACGGTCAGTGTCATGGCGCACTGGAGCGCGCAGTACGGGCAGTGCGTGGCGGCGCCGTCGCTCATTTAGACGTGTCCTTTTCCGTGGCGGGTGGCGGGGCGCAGGTAGCAGGTCCAGCAGACGGCCAGCATCACCAGGTAGGCCGCGACGAAGCCGTAAAAGGCCGGGGTGTAGGAGCCGCTGGCGGTGTTGGAGGCGTTCAGGACCTGCGGGATGACGAAGCCGCCGTAGGCGCCGATCGCGGAGATCAGGCCCAGCGCGGAGGACGCCAGCCGCTGGGTCGCCACGGTGCTGGCCCCGGACAGGGCTGCCCGGCTGTGCAGGGCGAAGATCACCGGGATCATCCGGTAGGTGGCCCCGTTGCCGAAGCCGCTGGCGGTGAACAGCGCCAGGAACAGGGCCAGGAAGAGCCAGAAGTTGCCCAGCGGCAGGGTCCAGACCATGGTCAGGGTGATGACGGCCATCGCGGCGAACGCGGTCACGGTCATCCGCGCGCCGCCCAGCCGGTCCGCCATCCTGCCGCCGTAGGGCCGGGCCAGCGAGCCGACCAGCGGCCCGAGGAACGCCAGGGACAAGGCCACGGTCCCGACGCCGATCGAGGAGAAGGCCGGGAAGTAGTCCTTGATGAGTTTGGGGAACACGCCGGCGAAGCCGATGAAGGAGCCGAAGGTGCCGATGTAGAGCAGCGCCATGATCCACAGGTGCGGTTCCTTGACCGCGGCGAGTGAGCCGGCGACGTCGCCCTTGGCGCTGGTCAGGTTGTCCATGTACTTCCAGGCGCCGAAGGCGGCGAGCAGGATCAACGGGATCCACATCAGCCCGGCCACCGGCAGGTTCACGGTCCCGGCGGCCAGCACGGTAATGGCGACCGGCACGGCGAGCTGGGCGACGGCGGCGCCCAGGTTCCCGCCGGCGGCGTTCAGCCCCAGCGCCCAGCCCTTTTCGCGGGCCGGGTAGAAGAAGGTGATGTTGGCCATCGAGCTGGCGAAGTTGCCGCCGCCGAATCCGGCCAGGGCGGCCACGAGCAGCATGACGCCGAACGGGGTGCCGGGGTTTCCGACGCACAGGGCCAGCCCGGTCGAGGGGATCAGCAGCAGCATGGCCGAGACGATGGTCCAGTTCCGGCCGCCGAAGCGGGGAACCATGAAGGTGTAGGGGATCCGGAGCGTCGCACCCACCAGGCTGGGCATCGAGATCAGCCAGAAGATTTCGTTGGTGGAGAAGCGGAAGCCGGCCCCGGGGAGCTGGACCACCACTATCGACCAGAGCTGCCAGACCACAAAGCCCAGGAACTCGGCGAAGATGGACCAGTTCAGGTTCCGCCGGGCGATGCCGCGGCCCAGGGACTCCCACTGGGTCTTGTTCTCGGCGTCCCAGTTGGCGATCCAGCGGCCCGGGCGGTACTCGAGCGCGGGGCCGGCGACGGCGGTGCGCTCGGCGGCGGGTGCGGCATCGGCGTCGTGGTTGGGGGAAACGCCGGTTGCGGCGTCGGCAATGCGTTCAGCAGTCACGGGGACCTCCTTCGGGGTTGTCCCTCAAAACTAGGGACGCCGCATTTCCGGGACGCTCGCGCTTTGTTAACGTGCTGTGACGTTTGCCTATCGGCTCCTTTGTGACGGCGTGAGGCGGCGTGGGCGCCGCAGCGGGGGCGACCAACAGGTGGGACGACACGAATTGTCCAAATAGTGGAACATTTGTCCATTGCGTGGACACGAGGAACTAATATCAGACATATATCCATTCCTTAGCCGGACGCCTCTCCGCAGAGCGATCCGGTCTTCATGAAAGCGTCACTACATGTCATCCACTGCCACTTCGACGGAGCATGGGTCCGCCAAGCAGGTGAACTCGCGCGGCCGCGTGATCGTCGCCAGCTTGATCGGCACCACCGTTGAGTTCTACGACTTCTACGTCTACGCCACGGCCGCCGTCCTGGTCTTCCCGAAGCTCTTCTTCCCGGGCCAGAACGAGACCACCCAGCTGCTGAGCTCTTTCGCCGTCTTCGGCGTTGCCTTCATCGCCCGCCCGCTCGGCTCGATCGTCTTCGGCCACTTCGGTGACAAGTTCGGCCGCAAGGGCACCCTGGTCGCCTCGCTGCTCACCATGGGCATCGCGACGTTCCTGATCGGCTGCCTTCCGACGGCCACCGTTCCCGGCTGGACCTTCTGGGCCCCGGCCCTGCTCGTCGTGATGCGCTTCGCCCAGGGCCTCGCCCTCGGCGGCGAATGGAGCGGCGCGGCCCTGCTGGCCACCGAGAACGCCCCGGCCAACAAACGCGCCATCTACGGCACGTTCCCGCAGCTGGGCGCGCCGATCGGCTTCATCATCGCCAACGTGATCTTCCTGGTCTTCAGCTACACCCTGAGCCCGGCGGCCTTCGAAGCGTGGGGCTGGCGCGTGCCGTTCCTGCTCAGCGCCGTCATGGTCATCATCGGCCTGTACGTCCGGCTCAAGCTGATCGAAACCCCGGCCTTCACCAAGGTCATCGAATCCAACGAGGTCGCCAAGCTGCCGCTGGGCCGGGTCTTCAAGAGCAGCTGGCGCCAGCTGATCCTGGGCACGTTCATCATGCTCGCCACCTACGTGCTCTTCTACCTGATGACCACGTTCACGCTGACCTACGGCACCCGCGCATCCAGCCTGGACGCCGCCAAGGCCGCCGCCGAGAAGGCCGGCAAGCCGATGACCGAGGCAGCAGCCGCTGCCTTTGTCCCGGGCCTGGGCTTCACCCGCAACGACTTCCTCTGGATGCTCATTGCCGGCGTCGTGTTCTTCGGCATCTTCACCCTGGTCTCCGGCCCGCTGGCCGAAAAGTACGGCCGCCGCAAGATGCTGATTGCCGTGACCGCGGGCATCTTCGTCTTCGGCCTGCTGTTCGTTCCGCTCTTCAGCGGCGGCTTCGTCGGCACCATGGCCCTGCTGATCATCGGCTTCTCCCTGATGGGCCTCACGTTCGGGCCGATGGGCGCGCTGCTGCCGGAGCTGTTCCCGACCAACGTCCGGTACACCGGCTCGGCCATCAGCTACAACGTCTCCAGCATCCTGGGCGCGGCTGTGGCACCGTTCATCGCCGTCTGGCTCTGGGAACTGGCGAAGGGCAGCCCCGTGCTGGTGGGCGTGTACCTTACCGCCATGGCCGTGCTGACGCTGATCGCCCTGTTTGTGAGCAAGGAAACCCGCGACCTGGATTACGAGAACAACGTAGCCTGACGCTCCAGCCCGGATATTGGCTGAAATGCCCGGTGTGTTCTGTGGACACGCCGGGCATTTCCGTGTCCCGGGGCGGTGGCGGCTGAATAACTGGGCAGGAGCGCGACGACGGGGCCCCGCGACGGGCCTGCGGCGGGGCCCTTACCGGGCGTAGCGCTCGACGAAGTTGCGCAGGATGGCCATCGGCTCGGTGACGTTGTGGTGCCGGGCCTGGGCCATCAGCTCCTCGGCGGAGTCGGGTGGGAAGTAGCCGGCGTGGCGGTAGATGTCGATCCGTGTGGTGAGGCCGTCGGCGTCGAGCTCCGGGTGGAACTGGGTGGCGTACAGGTTGGAGCGGATCCGGAACATCTGCACCGGGCAGGTCTCGGAACTGGCCAGCAGCACGGCCCCGCCGGGCAGCACAGTGCAGGCCTCCTTGTGGCCCACGAACGCCGTGAACCGCTCCGGCAGGCCGCGCAGAAGCGGGTCCTGCTGCCCGGCGGAAGTGATGCTGACGGTGACGCCGCCCAGGCCCTCGCCGTAGGTCCGGTCGATCACGGCGCCCTGGTGCAGTCCCAGGGTGCCGACGCCGTAGCAGGCGCCCAGGAACGGGAAGTCCTCGGCCACGATCCGGTCCAGCAAGGCGAACAGCTCGCGCTCCACCCGGTGCTGGACGTCGCTCTTATGCTCCGCGGGGTCGCTGGAGGTAAACGGGCTGCCGCCCACAATCACGCCGGAGTACTCGCTGAGCTCCAGCCGGGGCAGCGGGGCTGCCTCCATCCGGACCCGGTGCAGCTCGGTCTCGGCGAGCCCGGTGTAGCGCAGGTAGGCGAGGTATTCGTCGTCGGCGGCGGCGTCCTCGGCGCGGGAGGCGAGGAGCAGAAATGGCTTCACGTAACTAAGTCTGCCCCCGCCGCCGGCGATGCCGCTATTCGGCCGGCTCGCCGTCCTCGATCATGGCGATCACGGCGCCCGCGGAGACGGTCTCGCCGGCCGATGCGGAGAGCCCGATCACGATGCCGGCGCGGTGTGCGGTAAGCGGCTGTTCCATCTTCATGGCTTCGAGCACGACGACGAGGTCGCCTTCGGAAACCCGCTCGCCCTCGGCGACGGCCACCTTCACGATGGTGCCCTGCATCGGGGAGGTCAGGGCGTTGCCGCCGGCCGGCGCCGCCGTGCCGGCGCTCCGGGAGCGCTTCTTGGCTTTCGCCGGCTTGCCGCCACCGCCGCCGGAGATGGAGCCGAGGGACGCCGGGAGCACCACTTCGAGGCGCTTGCCGCCGACCTCGACGACGACGCGCTGGCGTTCGCCGGCGTCGGCTGCTTCAGCTGCGGTGCCGGTGGGAGTCCAGGCGGGGATGTCGTTGACGAAGGCGGTCTCGATCCAGCGGGTGTGGACCTTGAACGGGCCTTCGGCGGGGGCGAAGTCGGGGTTGCTGACGACGGCGAGGTCGAACGGGATGACGGTGGGGATGCCCTCGACCACCATTTCCTCGAGGGCGCGGCGGGAGCGCTGCAGGGCCTGGGCGCGGGTGGCACCGGTGACGATCAGCTTGGAGAGCATCGAGTCGAAGTTGCCGCTGATGACGTCGCCCTGCTCCACGCCGGAGTCGATCCGAACGCCGGGCCCGGTGGGGTTCAACAGCTTGGTGATGGTGCCGGGGGCGGGCATGAAGTTCCGGCCCGGGTCCTCGCCGGTGATGCGGAATTCGATCGAGTGGCCGCGGACCTCGGGGTCGCCGTAGCCGAGCTCCTCGCCGCGGGCCAGCCGGAACTGCTCGCGGACCAGGTCGATCCCGGTGACTTCCTCGGAGACGCAGTGCTCCACCTGGAGGCGGGTGTTGACCTCGAGGAAGGAGATGGTGCCGTCCTGGCCGACGAGGAACTCGCAGGTGCCGGCGCCGAGGTAGCCGGCTTCCTTGAGGATGGCCTTGGAGGAGTCGTAGAGCCGCTGGTTCTGCTCCTCGGTGAGGAACGGGGCGGGTGCCTCTTCCACCAGTTTCTGGTTGCGGCGCTGCAGAGAGCAGTCGCGGGTGGACACGACGACGACGTTGCCGTGGGCGTCGGCGAGGCACTGGGTCTCGACGTGGCGCGGGGCGTCCAGGAAGCGCTCGATGAAGCACTCGCCGCGGCCGAACGCTGCGGTGGCTTCGCGGACGGCGGATTCGAAAAGCTCGGGGATCTCCTCGCGGGTGCGGGCGACCTTGATGCCGCGTCCGCCGCCGCCGAAGGCTGCCTTGATGGCGACCGGCAGGCCGAACTTGTCGACGAATTCGAGGATTTCCTCGGCGGAATTCACCGGATCGGCGGTGCCGGGGACCTGCGGGGCGCCGACCTTCTCGGCGATGTGGCGGGCTTGGACCTTGTCGCCGAGGGCGGAGATGGCCTCGGGGGAGGGCCCGATCCAGGTGATGCCGGCGGCGATCACCTTCGAGGCAAACTCGGCGTTCTCGGCGAGGAAGCCGTAGCCGGGGTGGATGGCGTCGGCGCCGGAGCGCTGGGCCACCTCGATCAGCTTGTCCATCACCAGGTAGGACTCGGCGGCGGTGTTGCCGCCCAGGGCGTAAGCCTCGTCGGCGAGCTTGACGTGCAGGGCATCGCGGTCCGGATCCGCGTAGACGGCCACGGAGGCGATGCCTTCATCGCGTGCGGCGCGGATGATGCGCACGGCGATTTCGCCGCGGTTGGCGATCAGCACCTTGCTCAGGCGGTGGGTGCCCGGCGTGGTGGCTGCGGGCACTGACGTTGCGGACTGCTCCGAATTTGCTGACAAGGCGTCTCCTTCTTTCCTTCAGGGAGCCTAGCGCGGTTTTGTGGGTTCCGCCGATATTACTTGCGGATCCCGCGCGTAAACGGCCGATCCTTTGTGGGGTTCCTACAAGGTGGTGCGAAATGGCTCACTCGGCACGGACCGCGGAGGTGCCCCGGAGTTCACTCGGAGCGGATGTCGGCGGGGTCGGCGGCCCCGCCGGTCCAGAGTTCGGTGACATTCACTTTGGCCTGGCCCAGCAGGCTGCGCAGGGTGGAGATGGAGAGCCCGACGACGGTGTGCGGGTCGCCGTCGACCTTGCGGATAAAGGCCCCGCCGTAGCCGTCGATCGTGAAGGAGCCGGCGCACTGCAGCGGCTCGCCGGTGGCGATGTATGTGTCGATCTCGTCCTCGCTCATCTCCATGAAGTGCACCTCCGCGGAGGAGACAGCGCCCAGCGTCGCGCCGGTGCCGGCGTCGTCGTCGTCGTCGTCGTCGTCGTCCGAGGATTTCGTGTCCGTGTCGCGGCAGTCGACCAGCCAGTGGCCGGTGTGCAGCACGCCCATGCTGCCGCTCATCCGGAGCATCCGTTCCCTGGCGACGTCGGCGGTGTACGGCTTGCCGTGGGCCTCGCCCTCGAACTCGAAGACCGAGTCGCAGCCGATCACCAGGGCGCCGTCGGCCTCGGGCAGCGAGGCGACGGCCTCGGCCTTGGCGCGCGCCAGCAGCAGGGCGGTGTCGTGCGGGTCGGTCACACCGTAGCGGGCCTGCACGGCGTCCTCGTCGACGTCCGAGACGAGGACGTCGTGGGCGATGCCGGCGTTGCTGAGCAGCTTGGTGCGGGCGGGGGACTGGGAGGCAAGAATGAGGCGGGTCACGGCTCCAGCCTAGTTGACGGGCGGTACAGCAACGCGGGGTCACTTCGCGCCCATCCGGAGGGGATTTATGGGCGCGAAGTGACCCCGCGTTGCTTTGGTCGGTGCCGGCTAGCGCGCGGCGACTTCCTCGGGCTCGCCGGCGCCGGCAGCGTCGGCATCGGCGTCGGACGTCGGCTTGTGCAGCTTGGCGCCCTCGACGTCGACGTCCGGCAGGATGCGGTCCAGCCAGCGGGGGAGCCACCAGGCCTTGCGGCCGAGCAGGTACATCACGGCCGGGACGATCGTCATGCGCACCACGAACGCGTCCACCAGCACGCCGAAAGCCATCGCGAAGCCCAGCGGCCGCACCATGTTCAGGTGCGAGAAGATGAAGCCGGAGAACACGCTGACCATGATGATCGCGGCCGCGGTAACCACGGCGGCCGCGTGGCTGAAGCCGGAACGGACCGCGTGCTTGGCCGTTTCGCCGTGCATGTAGGACTCGCGCATGCCGGAGGCGATGAACACCTGGTAGTCCATGGCCAGGCCGAACAGCACGCCGATCAGGATGATGGGCAGGAAGCTCAGCACCGCGCCGGGGTTCTCGACGCCGAACACGGTTCCCAGCCAGCCCCACTGGTACACCGCGACGACGCCGCCGAACGCGGCCGCGAGCGAGAGCAGGAATCCGCCGGTGGCCAGGAGCGGCACCACGATGGACCGGAACACCAGCAGCAGCAGGATCAGCGAGAGCCCGACGACGATCGCCAGGTAGGGCGGCAGCGCGGCGCCGAGCTTGCTGGAGACGTCGACGTTGCCGGCGGTCTGGCCGGTGAGGCCGATGCCGACGCCGGTGGCGTCCTGGATCCGGCCCTTTTCGGCGCGCAGATCCGAGACCACCTCGACGGTGCTGGCGCTGGCCGGACCCTCCTTCGGCAGGATCTGGAAGACGGCGGTGCGGCGGTCCTCGCTCAGCGCCAGCGGCACCGCGGCGGCAACGTTGTCCGTCTTGCGCAGGATGTCCGCGACGTCGAACTGCTTGGCCTGCGCCTCGGCGGCACTGAGGCCCGCGGGGAAGTCGCCGACGACGATGATCGGCCCGGTCATGCCCTCGCCAAAGCTCCGCTTGGTGACGTCATAGGCCTTGAACGCCTGCGAGGCGACCGGCTCCGAACTGGCATCCGGCAGGGCGAGCCGGAGCTGGCTGGCGGGCAGGGCCACCACGCCCAGCAGGAGCACGCCGGCCACCAGGGCCAGCCAGGGGTGCCGGGTGACGACGCCGCCCCAGCCGTGGCTGCTGCGGTATTCGTCCCTGGCACGGTCCTCGGTCTCGTGGCCCGGGGCGGCGTTGTGCCGCTCCGCCTTGGCCCAGGCCCGCTTGGAAATCAGTTTGCGGCCCACCAGGGACAGGACGGCCGGCGTCAAAGTCAGGGCGACGACGACGGCGACGGCCACCGTGGCGGCGGCGGAGAGACCCATGACGGCGAGGAACGGCAGCCCCGGCACCACGAGGGCAGCGAGGGCAATGATCACCGTGAGGCCGGCGAAGAGCACCGCGTTGCCGGAGGTACCGGTGGCCAGGGCCACGGACTCTTCGGGATCCATGCCCTTGAGCAGCTGGCCGCGGTGCCGGTTGACGATGAACAGGGAGTAGTCGATGCCGACGGCCAGGCCGAGCATGAGCGCCAGCATCGGGGAAATGGAGCTCATGTCGACGGCGCCGCTGAGCGCGAAGGTACCGCCGACGCCGACGGCCACGCCGACGATTGCCATCAGCAGCGGGAGGCCGGCGGCGACGAGGGTGCCGAGCATGATGATGAGCACCAGGGCGGCGACGGCGATGCCGATGATCTCCGCGGTGCCGAAGATCTCGGAGATGTCCTCGCTGATTTCCTTGCTGGGCAGGGCGGTCACGTTGGCGGCGGAGACCTCCTTGACGATGTCCTGGACTTCCTGCCGCACCTCCGGCTTGAGGCCGTTGATCGAGGTCTTGAACTGCACCTGGGCGATGGCGGCCTTGCCGTCCGCGGAGACAAAGCGCAGGCCGTTGGAGGCCTCAAGCTGGCGCTTGCCGAGCGCCAGCTTGGCGTTGCCGGCCTCGAGTTCCTTGGTGCCGGCGTCGAGCTTGGCCTGCCCGGCGGTGAGGGCGGCCTTCTGCTGGCCGAGCTGGGCCTCGACGGCCGCGGGCGGCAGCCCGGCGGCGGCCATCTGCTGCTCGGCGTCGGCCAGCTGGGCCTTGCCGGCGGCGAGCTCCGCAGCGGCCTTGTCCAGCTGGGCCTTGCCCGCCGCGGCCTTCTGCTCTCCGGCGGCAAGGTCCGTGACGGCCTTGTCCAGCTGGGCCTGGGTGGCGAACGGATCCACGGTCCCCTGGACGTCGGGGAGGGTCTTCAGCTTGGTCAGCGCGGCGGAGACCGCGTCCTTGCCGGCCTGGCTGAACTGCGCGTCGTTGGCTTCAAAAACGATGCTCGCGGAGCCGCCCGAGGAGGACGGGAGTTCCTTTTTGAGCTTGTCCGCCATCTGCTGGGTTTCGGTACCCGGGATCTGGAAGTTGTTGGACAGCGTGCCGTGAAGCGCCGCCGCGGCGCCGCCGACGGCAACCATGACGGCAAGCCAGAGGGAGATGACGAGCCAGCGGTGGCGGTAGGAGAACTTGCCGAGTCGATAGAGCAAAAGAGCCATGTCAGGACCGATCTGGGGAAGGGGCGGCGGGTGGGGTGGCGGCCGGGACGGCTGCGGGGGAGGCAAATCCGGAGCCCAGTAGGCCCATGGAGTCGATCAGGAGTTGGCGCAGGGTGGAGAGCGATTCGGGGGTGAGTGAGCCGCCGCAGCGTGCGAACCAAACATCCATGGCGGCTTTGCCGCAGTAGATGACCGAGCCGGCGAGGGCGCGCAGGTACAGCTCGTCGATTTCGACGCCGGAGCCCCGGGCGAAGCGTTCGCGGGCGGCGTCGATGATCTCGGCGGTGCAGTGGTCCCAGGCCTCGAGCTCGGACCGGTTGAGCTGCGGGTTGGACTGGCCCAGGCTGTAGAGCTCAGCCAGCGGAGCAATGGTCATCGGGTCGGCGAGTTCAACCAGGGCCGCCTGCGCTGATTCCAGGATCGGTTCGTCGGCCGGGCGCAGCCGGAACTGCTGGAGCGCGGTGTCCAGGAACCCGTGGGTTACGGAGGCGATGACCACTTCGGTGCTGCTGAAGTAGTTGAAGAAGGTCCGGCGGGAGATGCCGGCGGTTTCGGCGATGTCCTCCACCGTGAAGTTGCCCGGGCCCCTGGAACGGAGCAGGCCGAGCGCGGCATCCGTAATGGCCTGCCGGGTGGCGGCCTTGTTGAGTTCGCGTCGCGACGGCGGCGCCGCCCCGCCGTCGGGGTCGGAAAGGGGCGGAGTGGGCATGCACTTACACTATGTGCATGTTTGCACTCAGGGCAAGTTTCTGGGCTCAGCTCGTCAGCTGGACGGACTGGCCCGTTGCGCCGGGCTCGCCGGCGCCCAGCGGGATGGCAAACACCGCCGTGCCGTAGGCGCAGATCTCCGTCCAGTTGTTGGCCATGTGGGCCGTGTCGAACCGCATCGCCACGATCGCGTTGGCACCGCGCTGCGCGGCCTCCGCGACCATCCGCGCCATGACCTCCTGCCGGCTCTCGTAAAGCACCTGGGTCAGTTCGCGCAGCTCGCCGCCGGCCAGCGAACGTAATCCCGCCACGACCTGGGCGCCGACGTCCCGCGACCGCACGGTCAGTCCCATGACTTCGCCGAAGACGGCGTCAATCCGGTGGCCGGGGATGTCGTTTGAGGTCACGATCAGCATGACCTGAGCCTAGCCACTTTGCGCCCCGGGACAAGGGAAGGTTTTGGGGAACGGCACGGCCTGGAAGCATTCACAGGAAGATGAAAGGTTCTGGACAGCTCCCGCCGAAGCCCGCGGCACACACTGGAGTCACGTCTTGCGAAAGACCACTGACCGCAGAGCCGTCGCTGTACGGCAGATCCAGGAGAGCGCACATGTCACGTACCAAGAGAATCACGCTAGGCATTTCGGCCGCCGCCCTGGCGCTGGGCGCCGGCGTCGGAGTCGCTGGGATGGCCTCCGCCACCACGACGCCGACCCCAACCCCCAGCTCCACCGCTTCCCCGGACGGCAGCAGCACAAAGGGTGACGGCATGGGAATGCGCGGCGGGCACGGCCCTGGCGGTGAACGCGGCGAACGCGGAGGCTTCGGCGGTGCGCGGGCATCCGAACTCGCGGCCAAGCTCGGCGTGGACGAAGCCAAGGTCACCGACGCGCTGAAAGCCTTCCGCGACGCCCACAAACCGACCGCCCGGCCGGCTGAAGGTACCCGGCCGGACAGGGCGGCCATGGAGGCGGAGCTGGCCAAGTCCCTCGCGTCCTCGTTGGGCATTGACGAGGCCAAGGTTACGGCGGCCCTGACGGAGCTCCGCACCGCCGAACAGGCGGAACGCGCCGCGGCGCTGAAGACCAGGCTGGACAAGGCTGTCAGCGACGGCACCCTGACCCAGGCCGAGGCCGACGCGGTCACCAAGGCCGTCGAGAAGGGCGTTATCGGCGGAGGCGGCCACTAGGGCGCAGCAGCACCAGGACCATAAAAAAGTAGTCCCCGGGAGGAGCACCCCGGGGACTACTTTCGTCAGGCGGTGGCTTAGGCCTTGGCGCCGGCCAGTTCGCGTCCCTCGGCAGCCGGGACACCGCCGTCGGCGTCCACACGGGAGGCGTCCACAACATCGGCGTCCACGACGTCGTCGCTGAACGGGTCACCGTTGCGCGGGGCGTTGTAGAGCGACTCGTCCAGGATGCCCTGGCGCTTGGCCACGATGGTGGGGACCAGGGCCTGGCCTGCCACGTTGACCGCGGTGCGGCCCATGTCCAGGATCGGGTCGATCGCCAGTAGGAGGCCGACGCCGGCCAGCGGCAGTCCCAGCGTGGAGAGCGTCAGGGTCAGCATGACGACGGCGCCGGTGGTGCCGGCAGTAGCGGCGGAGCCCAGCACCGAGACGAGGGCGATCAGCAGGTACTGGGTGAAGTCCAGCTGGATGCCGAAGAACTGGGCCACGAAGATCGCGGATACAGCCGGGTAGATCGCGGCGCAGCCGTCCATCTTGGTAGTGGCGCCCAGCGGCACGGCGAAGGAGGCGTAGGCGCGGGGCACGCCCAGGGAGCGTTCGGTCACGCGCTGGGTCAGCGGCAGGGTCCCTACGGAGGAGCGGGAAACGAAGGCCAGCTGCACCGCGGGCCAGACGCCGGAGAAGTACTGCTTGATGGACAGGCCGTGGCTGCGGACCAGGACCGGGTACACCACGAACAGCACGAGGGCGAGGCCAACGTAGATGGCAAAGGTGAACTTGCCGAGCGAGCCGATGGTGTCCCAGCCGTAGACGGCCACGGCGTTCCCGATCAGGCCGACGGTGCCGAGCGGGGCGATCCGGATGATCCACCAGAGGACCTTCTGGATCACGGCGAGGGCGGAGGCGTTGAGGTTCAGGAACGGCTCGGCGGCCTTGCCCACCTTCAGGGCCGCGATGCCGACGGCGATCGCGATCACGAGGATCTGGAGGACATTGAAGCTCACTGCGGTGGTCGCGACGCCGTCCGTGACGGTGGTGCTCGCGCCGAGGCCCAGGAAGTTCTTCGGGAACAGCCCGGTCAGGAACGCCCACCAGTCACCGGACTTGCCGGCGTATTCGGCCTGCTTGGTGATGCCGGTGCCAGCGCCGGGCTGCAGCAGCACGCCCAGGCCGATGCCGATCAGCACCGCGATCAGCGAGGTGATCGCGAACCAGAGCAGCGTGTTCCAGGCCAGCCGGGCCGCGTTGGAGACGGCGCGCAGGTTGGAGATGGAGCTGACGACGGCGGTAAAGATGAGCGGCACGACGGCGGTCTGCAGCAGCGAGACGTAGCTCGAGCCGATGGTCTGCAGGGTGGCGCCGAGGGCGTTGGGGTTGGCCTTGGTGCTGCCTGTGTATTTCGCGAGCAGGCCAAGGCCCAGGCCCACGATCAGGGCGGCGATGATTTGGAAGCCGAATGAGCCGGCCCATTTGGGCAGCTTGAAACCGGGCTTGCCTGCGGTTGCGGGGGTGCTTGTCTGAGTGGTCACCCGAATACGCTAGGACCGGGCTGCATAACACGGCGAACAAACGTTGAGAAATGTTACGCGTCCCAGATATTCCCCCGCCCACAAGATCCCCGCAAAGACGCCGAAGGACCACCCGTTTATGAAGTTATTCCGGCCCCAGGTGTGGCGATTGTCTCTCCATAGGCCCGGGGGAGCAGGCATCCGGCAGCGTGCGTCTAAGCGAGGAACGAGCGAGCACGCAGAGGATGGCTGCTCCCCCGGGACACCAGGCAGGGTGCCTGCAACAGGCCCGGCCTACCCCAGCAGCGCCCGCTTCAGCGTGTCCAACCCCACGGAGCCCATGTTGAGCGCCTTGGTGTGGAAGGCCTTGAGGTCGAAGCCCGGCCGGGATTCGAGCTCGGCGCGGATCTGCTCCCAGAGCCGCTGGCCCACCTTGTACGACGGCGCCTGCCCCGGCCAGCCGAGGTAACGGGTGAACTCGAACTTCAGCTGGCCCTCGCTGATCGCAAGGTTCTGCTTCAGGAACTCGTACCCCGTGTCCGGAGTCCAGGTGCCCGACCCCCAACGCTCGGGCACCTCCAACTCCAGGTGCACGCCAATGTCGAACACCACCCGGGCCGCCCGCATGCGCTGCATGTCCAGCATGCCCATGTGGTCGCCCGGATCCTTCAAATAGCCGAGCTCCTGCATCAGCTTCTCGGCGTACAGTGCCCAGCCTTCCCCGTGCCCGGAGGTCCAGCAGACGTTGCGGCGCCACTTGTTCAGCAGCTCCCGCCGGTAAGTGGCCGTGGCGACCTGCAGGTGGTGGCCCGGAACGCCCTCGTGGTAGACCGTGGTGGTCTCGGCCCAGGTGGTGAAGGTGTCCTCGCCCGGCGGCACAGACCACCACATCCGGCCCGGCCGGCTGAAGTCGTCCGAGGGGCCGGTGTAGTAGATGCCGCCTTCCTGGGTGGGGGCAATCTTGCACTCGAGCGTCTTCATGGCGTCCGGGATGTCGAAGTGCACGCCGGCGAGGTCGGCCACAGCCTTGTCGGAGAGCTCCTGCATCCAGGCCCGGAGGGCTTCGGTGCCTTTGAGCTCGCGGGCCGGATCGTTGTTCAGGATTTCCTTGGCCTCTTCGACCGTGGCGCCGGGCCGGATCTCGTTGGCCACGCGCTCTTGTTCGGCGATCAGGCGGTCGAGTTCCTGGACACCCCAGGCGTAGGTCTCCTCGAGGTCCACCGTGGCGCCGAGGAAGGAGCGGGAGGCCAGGGCGTAGCGTTCGCGGCCCACGGCGTCCTTTTCCGGGGCGGCCGGCAGCAGTTCGGATTCCAGGAAGCCGGCCAGCCGGGCGTAGGCCGCGCGGGCGGTGGCAGCTCCGGCGTCGAGCTTGGACTGCACGTCTTCGGGCAGCGGACCCTCGGCGGTCTTTGCCTCGGCGGCCAGCTTGGCGAAGAAGCCGTCGTCCGCGGCGTGCTTGGTGGTCTGTTCGATCACGATCCGGACCTGGCGGGCGGCGGAGACCCGGCCGGCGTCCCGGGCGGTGCGCAGCGACACGATGTAACCGTCCAGGGCAGCGGGGACATTGTGCGCGCGGCCGGCGATGTGCTCCCACTGCGCGGCGGTGTCCATCGGCATCAGGTCGAAGATCGCGCGGATCTCCTGGGCCGGGGAGGCGATGTTGTTCAGCTCGGCCAGGTCCCAGCCGGAGTCGTGGATCTCAAGCTGCAGGCCGAGGCGCTCGCGCATCGCGTCCAGGGTGACGGCGTCGACGTCGTCAGCGGGCTCGAGCCCGTCCAGCGCGGCGAGGGCCTCGCGGGCCGCGGCAGCGAACTCCTCATGGCCGGCGGGGGAGAAGTCCGGGTACTCGGTTTCGTGGCCGGGCAGGCCCAGCTCGGTGGCGAAGCTCGGGTTGAGCCGGATCAGGGTGTCCGTGAAGGCGTCAGCGACGGCGTCGATCGCGGTCTGCGGGCGTGCCGGAACCGGATTGTCGGGCGTGGTGTTCTGAGTTGTTTGGGTAGTCACCCGAACGAGACTAGCCGGGCCGCGCCAGTTATGAAAGGGTTACTGAACTTTTCTTAGCCGCGGCTGCGCTTCCACGAGCCCGGGCCCGGCTTCGGCGCCAGTTGCAGCTGCTGCCGCCGGATCCAGTGCCGCACGCCCGGCTTCTCCGCAGCGGCCGTCTCGCCGCTGCCCAGGGAAAGGACGACTGCGGTCAGCGCGGCGAGTTCTTCGGCCGTCGGCTCGCCCTTCACGACGGCGAGCGCCGGCTGCGCCGCCGCCGGGGTGGCTTCCGGCTCGGTCCCCGGTTCGATCGAGGGCGTCACAGCGGGATGTTCCCGTGCTTCTTGGCGGGCAGGCTGGCACGCTTGTCCCGCAGCGCGCGCAGGCCCTTGATGATCTGCAGCCGCGTCTCGGACGGGGCGATCACCGCGTCCACGTAGCCCAGCTGGGCGGCCTGGTACGGGTTGAGCAGCTCCTCCTCGTACTGCCGGATGACCTCGGCGCGCTTGGCCTCGACGTCGCCGCCGGCCTCCGCAACCGCGGCGAGCTCGCGGCGGTACAGGATGTTGACCGCGCCCTGAGCGCCCATCACGCCGATCTGCGCGGTGGGCCAGGCCAGGTTGAGGTCGGCGCCGAGCTTCTTGGATCCCATCACGATGTACGCGCCGCCGTAGGCCTTGCGGGTGATCACGGTCAGCTTCGGCACGGTGGCCTCGGCGTAGGCGTAGAGCAGTTTCGCGCCGCGGCGGATGATGCCCTGGAACTCCTGGTCCTTGCCCGGCAGGAAGCCCGGCACGTCCACCAGCGTGATGATGGGGATGTTGAAGGCGTCGCAGTGCCGGACAAAGCGGGCGGCCTTCTCCGAGGCTGCGATGTCCAGGGTGCCGGCGAACTGCATCGGCTGGTTGGCCACGATGCCCACGGTGTGGCCCTCGACCCGGCCGTAGCCGATGATCACGTTCGGCGCGTAGAGCGACTGCATCTCCAGGAAATGCGCGTCGTCGACGATCTGTTCGATCACCTTGCGCATGTCGTACGGCTGGTTGGCCGAGTCCGGGATGAGCACATCGAGGGCCAGGTCGTCGTCGTCGAGCTCCGGCTGCTGGCTGTGTTCCAGCACCGGGGCTTCGGCGAGGTTGTTGGAGGGCAGGAAGTCCAGGAGTTCGCGGACGAACTCGACGGCGTCCGCCTCGTCGGCGGCGAGGTAGGTGGAGGTGCCGGTGTTGGCGTTGTGCTGCCGGGCCCCGCCGAGGGTCTCCATGTCAACGTCTTCGCCGGTGACGGTCTTGATCACGTCCGGGCCGGTGATGAACATGTGCGAGGTCTTGTCCACCATGACGACGTAGTCGGTCAGGGCGGGGGAGTAGGCCGCGCCGCCGGCGGAGGGGCCCATGATGAGCGAAATCTGCGGCACGACGCCGGAGGCGTGGACGTTGTTGCGGAAGATGTCCGCGAACATGGCCAGCGAGGCGACGCCTTCCTGGATGCGGGCGCCGCCGCCGTCGAGGATGCCGACCACGGGGCAGCCGTTGCGCAGCGCGAACTCCTGGACCTTGACGATCTTCTCGCCGTTGACCTGGCTCAGTGAACCGCCGTAGACGGAGAAGTCCTGGCTGTAGACGGCCACGGGCCGGCCGTCCACGGTGCCGTAACCGGAGACCAGGCCGTCGCCCAGCGGCTTCTTCTTCTCCATGCCGAACGCCGTGGAGCGGTGCACGGCGAGGGCGTCGAACTCGACGAAGGACCCGGCGTCGAGCAGCAGGTCGATGCGCTCGCGGGCGGTGTTCTTGCCGCGCGCGTGCTGTTTCTCGATCGCTTCCGGGCCGGAGGGCTGCTCGGCACGGGCCTGGCGGTCGCGGAAATCGGCAATCTTTCCCGCGGTCGTGGTCAGATCGTGGCTCATCAAGTGTCTCCGGCTCTGTTGTTCGCTGCTGTTCATCGTTACGGCTGTCGCAGGCCTGTGCGGTGGCGCTTAAGTGGATTCCACACAAAAACATGGCCGTGCTGGCAAGTCTAGTGACGGTATTCGTCCGCGCCGCTGTAGAAAACCTACAATTTTCACCCCAAGCTTCACCGCCGGCTGCTGCGCTCCAGCCCAGTTGCCCGCGGCCGCACCGGGGCTGGACCCCGGAATTCCGCGGGTGCGGGCCGTATTTCCGTGTCCGCGCGGGCAATAACCGGGCGGGAACGGCCTGACCGCCCCGCGAACAGGTATGTTACTGGTGAGTAACATCGGCTAAGGTGGGGCTATGACTTCAAGCAACGACGCTTCGGCCGTCTCCCCGGAACCCCGCCAGCCGGAGCCGTACCAGGCCTCGGGTACCCTGGCGGGCCGCACCATCCTGATGTCCGGCGGCAGCCGCGGCATCGGCCTGGCGATCGCCCTCCGTGCGGCCCGGGACGGCGCCAATATCGTGCTGCTGGCCAAGACCGGCCAGCCGCACGCCAAACTCGAGGGCACCGTCTACTCGGCCGCCGAGCAGATCGAGGAGGCCGGGGGACAGGCGCTGCCGCTGGTCGGCGATGTGCGCAACGACGCCGACGTCGCCGGCGCGGTTGCCGCCGCCGTCGAACGCTTCGGCGGGATCGACATTGTGGTCAACAATGCCTCGGCGATCGACCTCTCCAAGACCGACGCCGTGGACATGAAGCGCTATGACCTCATGCAGGACATCAACGTCCGCGGCACCTTCCTGCTCAGCAAGCTCGCCCTGCCGGCGCTCCGCGAATCCACGGCCGGGCAGATCCTCACGCTCTCGCCGCCGCTGAACCTGGACCCCAAGTGGGCCGGCATGCACCTTGCCTACACCATGGCCAAGTACGGCATGAGCCTGACCACGCTGGGCCTGGCCGAGGAACTCAAGGTGGACGGCATCAGCGTGAACTCGCTCTGGCCCTGCACCCTGATCGACACCGCCGCGATCCGCAACATGCCCGGCGGCGAGCAGATCGTCCGCGGTGCGCGCGGCCCGCAGATCATGGCCGACGCCGCCCACGCCGTGTTGACCGCCAGCAATGCCATCCCGGCATCCGGCAGCTGGAGCGGAAATTTCTACACCGACGAAGAGGTGCTGGCCGCAGCCGGCGTCACGGACTTCGCGCCGTACAGCCTGGGCGCGCCGGAAGACCGGCTGGTTCCTGACATTTTCCTCTGAGTTTCCGGCCGCTTTTCGCCGTTCCGGGGCGGTGCGGGCCGCCGAAACTCCCCACCTTTGCGGGTTCGACGCCGGAATGCCGCGGCGTGTCAGTGCAACGCGCCGGCGGCGGCGTCCAAACGTGGGGACGTTCCGCGGTGACCGGGCCGGAGCCGGCGGAGCGGTAACTCGGTAGGATTCAAGCATGCAAGCCGCGCAGGAGACACCGGACCGTCCACCCCTGGACCAGGGCGCCCTCAGCGACGCCGCGTTCCTCTCGGCCAACGGCATCCCGCAACTGACCGTAGTGGAGTCCACCGGCTCCACCAACGCGGACCTGCTGCGCGGCGTGAGCGTGGATCCCGGTGCCTGGCCGGACCTGTCCGTGCTCACTGCTGAGTACCAGAGCGCCGCCCGCGGCCGCCTGGACCGGCACTGGGAAGCCCCGGCCCGCAGTTCCGTTTCGGTCTCGATCGTGCTCCGGCCGGTCAACGCCGAGGGCCGCCCGCTGCCCACCCAGAGCTACTCCTGGCTTTCGCTGCTTGCCGCGCTCGCGCTGCGGGAGGCCCTGCTGGAAACCGCCGGCATCCCGGCCGAACTCAAATGGCCCAACGACGTCCTGGTCCGCGGCCAGAAGATCGCCGGCATCCTCGCACAGCTGGGCCCCATGGGCGACGGCGCCGTTCCCCCCGTGGTGCTCGGGACCGGGCTGAACGTCACTCTCACCGAGGCCGAACTTCCGGTGCCCACGGCCACCTCGGTGCTGTTGGAACACCCGACGACGGTGGACCGGACGGCACTGCTGAAAAGCTACCTCTCCCGCTTCGCCACGCTCTACCGCAGCTTCTGCAACGCCGACGGCGACCCCGCCGCGGGAATGGCTGGCGGTCCTTCGCTGCACAAGCGGGTGGAGCACGTGCTGACCACCCTCGGCAAGCAGGTCCGGGCCCAGCTTCCCGGCGACCACGAGATCATCGGCCACGCCACCAGGCTGGACGACTACGGATCCCTGCTGGTGGTCGATGCGGCCGGGCACGAGCACGTGGTGACCGCCGGCGACGTCGTGCACCTGCGTCCGTGGACCCCTCCCGGCGAGGCCGGCGGCGAAAGCGGCTATGCGTAAGGAGCTCCTCCCGGGCGAGCAAGTGATTGTCGTTACCCGCCCCCAGCCGCGGACACTGATCGTCCCGGGCCTCCTGTTCATCCTGGTCTCCGCCCTCACCGCCTTTGCCTGCGCCTGGATTGTGAAGGGCGGGCCGGCCAAACTCGTCCCGCTCGTCACTCCCGACTGGACGCCGTGGCTGATCGGCGGCTGCCTGGCGCTGGCGGCCTGGGTGCTGGTGGGCTACTGCCTCCCCAGGGTGGTGACCTGGCACGCCAGCCGCTACACCCTGACCAGCCGGCGCCTGGTTGCCCGATACGGCATGTTGCGGCGGCGCGACCAGCAGGTTCCGCTGGCCGCGGTCCGTAATGTGTTCATCGAACAGACGCTGCTCCAACGGACCCTGCGCTCGGGGAATATATCCTTGGATACCGGGTACCCCTCCAGCACGGTGATTCCGGACGTCCCCGAAGTCATGACGTTCCGGAACTTCATTCTCGACGCGTTAGACGAACTTCCGGAGGACGAACTGCTTGAGGCCGACGACACGATGCACGATCCCGGCGAATGGCCCATGGACTTGAGAGAAGGTGGAAGAGATGAACGCTGACAACGTGCACCCCGACACCGGACTCCTGGCCGCCGAACCCTCGGACGTGCCCGAAGCGGTACTCGAAGCGTCCTCCCTCGAAGCCGCCGTGCTGGACTCCCTCGCAGCTTCCGACGCCGATGACCCGGCCGACTTCGACACCGACGCCGGCTCCGACGCCACTGACCCCGCCGACGGTGCTGCTGACCCCGCCGACGGTGCTGCTGACCCCGCCACCGACGACAACGCTGATACCGACGACGACGCCGCCGCCGGCCCGGCTGCCGCCGAAGAGCCGCCTGCCACCCCTCCCACCGGGACCATGTCCGCGGAACGCCTCGCCACCAAGGCCCTCGAGCAGCGGCTGCTGGGCGGCGAACGCAAGCTGCGCCGCCGCGAGGTGGCTGCCGGTGCAGGGCTGTCCCTGCTGTCCGCCCGGAAACTCTGGCGCGCCCTCGGGTTCCCCAACCTCGGCGACGACGACGTGGCGTTCACGGAACGGGACCAGTCCGCGCTGAGCACAATTGTGGACCTGGTCCGCGCCGGCAAGCTCACCGAGGAAGCGGCCATCTCCGTCACCCGCGCCATCGGCCAGATGACGGACCGCATGGTGGTCTGGCAGATCGAGGCCCTGGTGGAGGACATGGTCCACCAGCAGGGGGTCACCGACGCCGTGGCCCGCAAGCGGTTGGTCAGCGAACTGCCCTCGCTCGTGGACGCACTCGAGGAAATGCTGGTCTACTCCTGGCGCCGCCAGCTCAACGCCGGGGTGCAGCGCCTGGCCGTGCGCGCCGAGGCCGGCCTGGCCTCAAGCGAGGAAGGCCGCGAAGGGGACGAGGACGACGCCCCGCTGCCGCTCGCCCGCGCCGTCGGCTTCGCGGACCTGGTCTCCTATACCAGCCTGTCCCGCCGGATGAACGAAAAGACGCTTGCCCAGCTGGTGCAGCGCTTTGAGAACAAGTGCGCGGAAATCATTTCCGTCGGCGGCGGACGCCTCGTGAAGACGGTCGGCGATGAAGTCCTCTACATTGCCGAAACCCCTGCTGCCGGGGCCGAGATCTCGCTGGCCCTCTCGCAGGCCTTCAACGAGGACGAGATCCTGCCGCAGGCGCGCGTGGCCATGGTGTGGGGCCGCATCCTCTCCCGGCTGGGTGACATCTACGGGCCCACCGTGAACCTGGCCGCCCGCCTCACGGCGCTGGCCGATCCAGGCACCGTGCTGGTGGACTCCATGACCGCGGCGGCGCTGGAACACGACGAACGCTTCGTACTGCTTCCCCGCGACGCCGAGAACGTGCGCGGCTTCGGCGAAATCCACCCCGTGGAGCTGCAACGGGGCAGCGGGAGGGGCCTGGTCCTGGATTAGGCGGCCAGGCAGAGACCCTGAACGCCCGCAATAGCGGCGCGCAGGTTTCTCTATTCGATGGTCAATATGTCATAGTCGTGGATATCCGACCACGCCAAGGCACTTCACTGCGTCCAGCGGGCGTGACACTGGGGGACAGCAGGAAATGAAAAACATCCTCGATACCGTGCGGGCAAAAACACGCCCCGGCGTCCGCCCTGCCCGAACCAAAACCGCATCCGCAGCCCGGACAAAACACCGCAAAAATTACCTGACCGCAACCGGCCTTGTGGCTGCTGCTGTGGTGTTGGTGACGGGGGCCATCATCTATCCGGGGTTTAAGACTGCTGAGGTGGAGTTGAACGATGGTGGTGTGTGGGTGGTGTCGAAGGCGAAGAATGCGGTGGGGCGGTTGAATTATCCGTCGCGGGTGTTGGATGGTGCGGTGACGC
>NZ_JBFTIP010000004.1:0-291896 GCF_056394945.1 Arthrobacter sp. 10N410 | reverse complement strand
GTGGGGGAAACGCCCGGTCCCATCCCGAACCCGGAAGCTAAGACCCACAGCGCCGATGGTACTGCACCCGGGAGGGTGTGGGAGAGTAGGTCACCGCCGGACATACATTAGGTCGAGAGCCTCCAACCACCAGGTTGGAGGCTCTCCCCTTTAACCCCAAAAAGGTATAGCGCCCCTCCCGCACTCCCGGCGTGCACACCACCGACGCTTGTAAAGTTGATGCCTATGGATAACCTCTTCAGCCACGCCGCGGCAGCCCCGGAACCCGAGCCGGCCGAAGGGCTGGAGCCGGTGGTATGCACCGTCGTTGTCCCCGGCCCCGTGGCTCGGGCTTTCATGGGTTTCACCGAGCACACGCACCTCTGGTGGCCGCTCGAGGGCCACAGCGTCTACGGCCCGGGCTCCTATGTTGAGTTCGAGGAAAGCCTCATTCTTGAGACCGCAGACGACGGCAGGACCGCCATCTGGGGGTCCATCGACGACTGGCAGCCACCCTTGTCCTTCCACGCCACCTGGCATCCCGGGACGCAGGCCCTGTGGTCCACGGAGCTGCGGGTGGCCTTCCGGGCCGTTGAGGGCGGCACCGAGCTCCGGTTGGTGCACAGCGGCTGGGAAGGCGCGCAGGACCCCGCCGCTACGCGAGCGGACTACCAGGCGGGCTGGCCCGGCGTGCTGCAGCGGTTCGTCCGGTTTATGGGCGGCGCCGATGACTGACGGTGAGCTGCCGGTGACCCGGCCCGTGATCCGTCGGTTCGAAGCGGGGGAGTGGAAACAGTACCGCGCCCTACGGCTGGAAATGCTGGAGGATGCGCCCACGGCTTACGTGGAGAGCCTCGACTCGGCCCGGGAGCAAACGGACCGGCAATGGCAGGAGCGCGCCGCGCTGATGGCGGCTTCGGGTTGCGTATCCCTCGTGGCCGGAGATGCCGCGGAGCCGGCTGATAGCCCGCATTCCGCCTCGCCGCTCCCTGCCGGCGGGGTGCCTGCCGAGGTCGAAGTGCCTGCCGGTGAAGACCTTGCCGCTGCCAGGCTGCGGGCACTGATCCGCGTTGTGCCGAAGGTCCCGCAGGATCCTGACCGTCCGCGCCAGGCAGTGCTGCTCAGCGTCTACGTGGGCCCGGAGTTGCGGGGCTCCGGCCTGGCCGACGAGATGCTGCGGCGGGCCATCGCCGGTGCCCGGGATGAGCTCGGCGCCGTGGTGCTGGAACTTGGCGTGCACGAGGCAAACGGCCGTGCCCAGGCGTTCTACTCCCGGCACGGGTTCAAGGACACCGGACGGCGGGAACCCTACCCGCTTGATCCGGACCGCTCGGAGATCATCATGGAACTTCCCTTGGACGCGCCCTGCGCACTAGAAGCACCAGAAGCTACAGAAGCGCCGGCAGAGTACAGCTAGCGCAAGGGTGCGGCGTCGGCCGGCGGGACGGCCGTGCTGGAACGGATCACAAATTTCGTCGGATACTCGGTGTCCGCCGCCGCCGTGTCCGCGCCGCCGTCGAGCCCTGCGAGCAGACGGCGGACCGCCATCGCCCCTTGACCGCGAGGATCCTGGTCGATGGTGGTGAGGCCGAATAGTTCGCCGAGTTCGTGGCCGTCGATGCCGATGACGGACAGATCCTGGGGAACGCGCAGTCCGAAGTCGCGGGCGGCGAGGATGGTGCCGATCGCCATCTCATCCGAGGCCGCGAAGACCGCTGTGGGGCGTTCCGGGGAACTGCCGAGCAGCTGACGGGCGCTGGCGTAAGCACCCTGGATGGTGAAGTCGGCGGAGACCAGCCATTCCGGACGGATCGTCAGCCCGGCGTCGCGCATGGCCTTGGTAAAGCCGCCCTGGCGCGTGCCCGGCAGCCGGAAGTCCTTCTCATACGCCGCGTCACCGGTCATATGCGCAATCCTGCTGTGGCCAAGCTGGATCAGGTGCCGGGCGGCCGCCTCGGCGATGCCCGAGTCGTTGATCCGGATCGTCGAGGCGCCCGGCAGGGGCCCGCCAATCCCCACGATGGGGCGGTGGATGGCGAGCAGCTGCTGGATCTCGGCCTCGCTGAGCTCCAGGGAGACCGCAATGACCGCGTCCACGCGCTTGCGCAGCAGGAAGTCGTTGAGCACGCTGTGCCGGCGCTCCTCGCCCTCGCTGACGTTGTACAGCGTGAGGTCGTAGCCGGCGTCGAGCAGGGTCGCGGATACGCCCTCCACCACCGAGGAGAAGAACCAGCGGTGCACGGACGGAACCACGACGCCGACGTTGTGGTTCCGCCCGGACGCCAGGCTGGAGGCGTGGTAGGACAGGACAAAGCCGAGCTCGGCTGCGGCGGCCTGGGCGCGCTCACGGCTCTGGGCCGAGACATTGCCCTTGCCGCTCAAGGCGCGCGAAACGGTGGCGATGGAGAGGCCGGCCCGTTCCGCGACGTCCTTGATGCCGGGCATTTTTAGCTCTCCGTGTCCTCGATGTAGATTTCCAGCCAAACAGTTTCACCTGAGCTTAACCGATGGGCGTCTTCACCCTGTTCCCCCGACACGGAGCTGCGCAGCAGCACCTGTCCGGCGGGCAGTTCGAGCGGCTCCTGCCCGACGTTCAGCAGCACCGCGGTGGTGCCGTTGAGGTAAGCCAGCGAGGTGTCCGTGCACCAGTTTTCAATCCAGTTGAGGGAGCCCTGGCCGAGGCTGAGCTCGCGCCGGAGCGCCAGCATCCGCCGGTACAGGGACAGGTGCGACGACGGCGACGCGGCCTGCGCGTCCCGGGCCAGCTCTGCGAAGCTCGCCGGCTGCGGCAGCCACGGATCCGCTCCGGCGCCGAAGCCCGCGTGGGGCTCGCCGGAACGCCATGGCAGCGGCACCCGGCAGCCGTCCCGGCCCAGACGCTCGCCGCCGGTCCGACCGAAGGTGGGGTCCTGGCGCTGGCTGTCCGGAATGTCGATGCCGTCGGGGAGGCCGAGTTCCTCGCCCTGGTAGAGGTACGCGCCGCCGGGCAGGCCCAGCATGAACATGGAGGCCGCCGCGGCCCGGGAGCGTCCGAGTTCCTCGTCCGGCTGCACGTCGGCGGGGCCGATGCCGTCCCCGTCGCGGGGCGCTGGTCCGTTGTAGCCGAAGCGGGTGGCGTGCCGGACGACGTCGTGGTTGGACAGCACCCAGGTGCTCGGCGCACCGACGGCGTCCAGGGCGGTCAGTGACTCCGTGATGACGTGGCGCATCCGGTGCACGTCCAGGCCGGCGTGCAGGTAAGGGAAGTTGAAGGCCTGGTGCATTTCGTCCGGGCGGACCCAGTCGGCGAGCCGGGGGAGCGGGTCCACGTTGGCTTCCGCGCAGAGGATGCGGTCGGGGCCGTATTCGGACAGGATCCGGCGCCAGGTCCGGTAGATGTCATGCAGCGCCGGCTGGCCGAACATCGGGGCTTCGTGCCCGGGGAAGCCGTGCGAGCTGTTGCCGTCGGCGCGGCCGCCCCATTCGGGCAGGCCCGGCGCCTTGACGAGGGCGTGGGCGACGTCGACCCGGAAGCCGGAGACGCCGCGGTCCAGCCAGAAGCGCAGGACGCGTTCGAATTCGGCGTGGACGGCGTCGTTGTCCCAATTGAAGTCGGGCTGGGAGGTGTCGAAAAGGTGCAGGTACCACTGGCCGGGGGTGCCGTCCGGCTCGATGATCCGGGTCCACGCCGGTCCGCCGAAGTGCGACTGCCAGTTGTTCGGGGGCTGCTCGCCGGAATCACCGCGGCCGTCCCGGAAGATGAACATGTCCCGCTCCGGGCTGGCTGCGGGGGCTGCCAGCGCCGCCTGGAAGGCGGAGTGCTGGTCCGAGCAGTGGTTGGGCACGAGATCCACGATCAGCCGCAGCCCGAGGCGCGTGGCCTCGGCCATCATGGCGTCGAAATCCGCCAGGGTGCCGAACAGGGGATCGACGTCGCAATAGTCGCTGACGTCGTAGCCGGCGTCGCGCTGCGGGGAGCGGTAGAACGGCGAGAGCCAGACCGCGTCGATCTCCAGCTCGGCGAGCTGCGGGAGTTCGGCGGTGATGCCGGCCAGATCGCCGACGCCGTCGCCGTTCAGGTCCCGGAACGAGCGCGGGTACACCTGGTAGATCACGGCGGAGCGCCACCAGCCGGGGGTGTCATCTGCAGCGTGCACCAGGGTCAGCGGGCCGGCCAGTGCGGCGGGGGCTGTGAGTACTGAATCAACGGACATGCCGGTAATCGTAAGTCCCCGACGTCCAAATTGAAAACGCTTCCAGTCAATAAATCTTTTGAGTCTGCTCGGGGAGTCTGGGGTGGATCCGCGGCATGGGCCCGTATGTTCCGCGCCACTAGGCCTTCTAGAGGTGTCTCGCAGTCTCCCAGCGTGGTCGCCGCCCCGCGACACGCCACGCTAGAATGACTTTCCAAAGCGTCCATCACCGTGTAGCTTGGAAGCGCTTGCAGCTGTGAGCCACATCACCGACGATGCCACCGGGCCCAGGAGACTTCCGAAGAGCCCTACGCGTGGATGCAGGATTTTATGAAAGGGACACCAATGAAGGTGCAGAACACCCTCACAACCGGAACCAGCCGCCGGGTATTCACGGCCGGTGCGATCTCCGTTGTTGCAGCGCTGGCGCTCAGCGCCTGCGGCGGCGCAGCAGCCTCCGGTCCGGCCACGGCCACGGCCTCCGCCTCCGCGAAGCCGGACCTCAAGTCCGGCGGCGCCGGCACGATCACCATGTGGGTCGACGCCGAGCGTTCACCCGCTCTGAAGGACATCACCGCGAAGTTCAAGGCTGACACCGGAATCGACGTGAAGCTCGTCGTCAAGGACTTCGCAGCTGTGCGCGACGACTTCATCACCCAGGTCCCGACGGGCAAGGGCCCGGACCTCATCGTCGGCCCGCACGACTGGGTAGGCAAGTTCGTCCAGAACGGCGTGATCGCACCCGTCGAGCTTGGCGACAAGAAGGACGCCTTCCAGGAGTCCTCGATCAAGGCCATGTCCTTCAACGGCTCGGTCTACGGTGTTCCCTACGCGATCGAAAACATCGCACTGCTGCGCAACACGGCCATCGTGCCCGACGCGGCCAAGACCATGGACGAGGTCATTGCCAACGGCAAGAAGGCAGTCGCAGACGGCAAGGCCAAGTTCCCGTTCCTCGTCGGCATGGACCCGAAGCAGGGCGACCCGTACCACCTGTACCCGCTGCAGGCCTCCATGGGCTCGCAGGTCTTCGGCAAGGCTGCCGACGGCGGCTACGACCCGAAGCAGCTCCTGATCGGCGACGCTGCCGGCGTCGAGTTCGCCAAGAAGCTCACCGCCTGGGGCGACAAGGGCGAAAAGATCATCAACTCCAACATCACCGGTGACATCGCCAAGGAGAAGTTCCTCGCCGGCGAGTCCCCGTACTACCTGACCGGCCCGTGGAACCTCCCGGACGTACAGAAGAAGGGCATCAAGTTCGCCGTTGACGAGCTGCCGACCGCCGGCGACCAGCCGGCCCAGCCGTTCATCGGCGTCAACGGCTTCTTCATCAGCGCCAAGAGCGCCAACGCCCTGGCCACCAATGAGTTCGTCACCAACTACCTGACCTCCGAGGCAGCCCAGGACTCCATGTACAAGGCCGGCGGCCGCCCGCCGGCACTGAAGGCCTCCTTCGACAAGGCAGCCAGCGACCCGGTTGTTGCCGCCTTCGGAAAGATCGGCGCCACCGGCGTCCCGATGCCGGCTATCCCGGAAATGAGTGCTGTCTGGGCTGACTGGGGAGCCACCGAGCTCGCCCTGATCAAGGGCCAGGGCGACCCGGCTGCTGACTGGGCCAAGATGGCAGCCAGCATCAAGAGCAAAATCAAGGGTTAGTCCCCGCGCCGGTTCCTGACGCTTCCACGCGCCGGGAACCGGCAGCACCGGGCCGGGCGGCCACCAGGCTGCCCGGCCCGTTCCTGCATCACCCCAGCTTCTCCCAAGGACTGTAGACAGCCATGTCAGAAACCGAACTCCGCGAGGACACCGAGCCCGCAGCGTCGTCCGCCCCGGACCCCGCCACCACAACCTCCGGCCGGCAGGCCAGAACCCTCCGCCAACGCCGGACCTGCCCCGAGGGGGTGAAGGGCACCATCGCCAAGATCGTGCTGCTGGGCCTTGTCGATGCCCTCGCTGTCTACGTCCTGATCATGCTCTTCCTGAGCCAGTCCTGGCTGGCCCTGGGAGTCTCCGCCGCCGTCGTAGTGGTGATCAACTGGATCTACCTGCGCAAGGGCGGCCTGCCCGCCAAGTACCTGGCCCCGGGCGTGCTCTTCCTGCTGGTTTTCCAGGTCTTCGTGGTCATGTTCAGCGGCTACATCGCCTTCACCAACTACGGCGACGGCCACAACAGCACCAAGGATGACGCGATCGCCGCCATCCAGCTCACCGCGCAGAAGCGGGTCCCGGATTCACCGGCCTACAAGACTTCCGTGCTGGCCAAGGACAGCTCCTTCTACCTGCTCTTCACGGACCCGCAGGGAAAGGTCTCGCTCGGCAGCACCGAGACGCCGCTCAAGGAGGTCTCCGGGGCCGTCAAGGACTCCACCGGCAAGGCCAAGACGCTGGACGGCTACCAAACCCTGAACTTCCAGGAGATCGTGGCCAACCAGCAAAGCATCCTGGACATCACCGTGCCGGTCTCCGCGAACCCGGCCGACGGCACGCTGCGCACCGCGGACGGCAGCAACGCCTACCAGTTCAAGCCGGCGCTGAAGTACGACGCGGCCGCTGACACCTTCACCGACACCACCACGGGTGCGGTCTACCGCGACAACGGCAAGGGCGCCTTCGCCGCGGACAACGGTGAGACACTGTCCACCGGCTGGAAGATCGACGTCGGGATGGAGAACTTCGCCCGCGCCTTCACCGACCCGAGCCTGCGCGGACCCCTGCTGGGCGTCATCCTTTGGACCTTCACCTTCGCCGTGGCCTCCGTCGCGCTGACCTTCGCCATGGGCCTGTTCCTGGCCATCACCTTCAACCGCGAAGACCTCAAGGGCAAGAAGGTGTACCGGATCCTGATGATCCTGCCGTACGCTTTCCCCGCGTTCCTCACCGGCCTGGTCTGGTCCGGCATCCTCAACCCGGAGTTCGGCTGGCTCAACCAGACCCTGCTTGGCGGGGCCTCGATCGGCTGGCTTACGGATCCGGTCCTGGCCAAGATCAGCGTCCTGGTGGTCAACCTCTGGCTCGGCTTCCCCTACATGTTCCTGGTCTGCACCGGCGCCCTGCAGTCGCTGCCTAACGAACTGGACGAGGCCGCCCGGATGGACGGCGCCGGCCCGTGGCGCGTGTTCCGCTCCATCAAGCTGCCGCTGCTGCTGGTCTCGATCGCCCCGCTGCTGATCTCCTCCTTCGCCTTCAATTTCAACAACTTCAACGTGATCTTCATGCTCACCGGCGGCGGACCCCGGTTCGCCGACACCGACCGGGACATCGGAGCCACCGACATCCTGATCACCCTCGTCTACAAGGTTGCCTTCGGGCAGGGCACCGGCCGTGACTACGGCCTGGCCAGCGCCCTCGCCATCATCATCTTCATCATCGTGGCCACCGTTTCGGCCATCAGTTTCAAGCAGACCAAGGCACTCGAGGACGTGAACTCATGAACGGGTCAGCACCGCGCACCGCGGCTCCGGCGCACCAGGCCGAGCAGGGCATCACCACCGGCACCACCGACGTCGAATACCTCAAGTCGCTGCAGCGCCGGCGCCCCTTCGGCGTCTGGTTCAAGGACAAGGGCTGGCGCCACCTGGTGGGCGTCATCGTGACGATCTTCGCCGTCTTCCCGCTGCTCTACGTGCTCTCGGCGGCACTGAACTCCAACGGCACCCTGGTGGGTTCCAACGCGCTGTTCAGCAAGATCGACTTCGGGAACTTCACCGCCCTGTTCGACATGCCCTCGCGGCCCTTTGCGCAGTGGTTCCTGAACACCATGGTGGTGGGCGGCGTGACCTCCGCGGCCACGGTGTTCCTCGGGGCGATGGCCGCGTATGCCTTCTCCCGGATGCGCTTCACGGGCCGCCGGGTGGGCCTGCTGAGCCTGCTCCTGCTGCAGATGTTCCCGCAGCTGCTGGCCGTCGTCGCCATCTTCCTGCTGCTCAGCGGCATCTCCGAGGTCATCCCCGCCATGGGCCTGGGCAGCCAGCTGGGCCTGATCATGGTCTACCTGGGCGGCGCCCTGGGCGTGAACACCTACCTGATGTACGGCTTCTTCAACACCGTGCCGCAGTCCCTGGACGAGGCCGCCAAGATTGACGGTGCGAGCCACAGCCAGATCTTCTTCGGCATCATCATGCGCCTGGTCACGCCGATCCTGGCCGTCGTGGGGCTGCTGTCCTTCATCGGCATCTCCGGCGAATTCGTGATCGCGTCCGTGGTGCTCACGGACCCGGACAGCCAGACCCTCGCCGTCGGGCTCTACTCCTTCGTGGCGCAGCAGCGCTCCGAGAACTGGGGTGTCTTTGCCGCCGGCGCGGTCATCAGCGCCATCCCGGTGATGGCCCTGTTCCTGTTCCTGCAGCGCTACATCGTCAGCGGGCTCACGCAGGGCTCGGTGAAGGGCTAGGCATGTCCGGCGCTGGCATGGCCGGGCTGCTGCCGCACCACGACGGGTCCGGCCTGCACGCACCGCAAACGGTGGAGGCCGGAGCCGCGGCCCGGCTCCGGATCCGCATCCCGGACGCGTGGGGCCGGGCCAGCCGGGTCTGGCTCCGCTCCGTGCACGACGGCGAACCCCGGTACACGGGCTGCGTGAACATCGGCGAGGCCGACGGCTGGGTGTGGTGGGAAGCTGACATGGCGGTCACCAACCCGGTGGCCCGCTACCGGTTCCTGATCGAGGCCGACGCGCGGTACTGGACCCTCAACGCGCAGGGCATGTTCAGCAGGGACGTCTCCGACTACGCGGACTTCCGGCTGACTACGTTCCCGGCCGGTCCGCCGTGGCTGCGCCAAGGCACCATGTACCAGGTCTTCCCGGACCGTTTCGCGCGCTCGGCCCGGGCAGCGGCGCACCCGGTCCCGGACTGGGCCGTGCCCAGCGACTGGGACGGCACCGAAGTGCAAGGCTCGTCCGCCGAGACACCCTTCCAGTTCTACGGCGGCGACCTGCACGGTGTCACGGAACACCTGGACCACATCCAGGGGCTCGGGGCGGACGTCATTTACCTGACGCCGTTCTTTCCCGCGCGGTCCAACCACCGCTATGACGCCTCGACCTTTTCCATGGTGGACCCGCTGCTGGGCGGCGACGCGGCCCTGGTCGAACTCGTGGAAGCGGCCCACGCCCGCGGCCTGAAAGTGTTGGGGGACCTCACCGCCAACCACTCCGGCGACGCGCACGAATGGTTCCAGCGCGCCCTGGCGGCACCGGACTCCGAGGAAGCCGGCTACTACTACTTCAACGAGGACCACAGCTCCTACGAGGCTTGGTACGGCGTGCCGTCGCTGCCCAGGCTGAACTGGTCCTCGGCCGGCCTGCGGGACAAGTTCGTCTTGGACGACGAATCCCCGGTGGCCCGCTGGCTCCGCCCGCCGTTCAGCCTGGACGGCTGGCGGATCGACGTCGGCAACATGACCGGACGGCTCGGGGAGACCGACCTCAATCAGGAAGTGGCCCGGCTGATCGCGGAGCGGGTCCGCGGAATCAACCCGGACGCGGCGCTGCTGGCGGAGGCGACCAACGACGCCGCTCCGGATTTCAGCGGCGAACATTGGCACGGCGCCATGACGTACTCCAATTTCACCCGCCCGCTGTGGGCCTGGCTCTCCGGCGACGCCGGGCACGTCAACTTCTTCGGCACACCGCTGCCCGGGCCCAACCGGATCGGGGCTGAAGATTTCCTCGCCACGCACCAGGACCTGGCCGCCGCCTTCAGCTGGGACGTCCGGCAGCAGAACATGAATGCCCTGAACAGCCACGACACCGCCCGGGCCGCCACGGTCATGATCGACGGCGGCCAGCAGCTGGGCGCTGTGCTGATGTTCACCCTGCCCGGCGTGCCGGTGGTGTTTGCCGGGGACGAGTTCGGGCTCAAGGGCGACAACGGGGAGTTTTCCCGCACGCCCATGCCCTGGACCGACCCCGCGCGGATCCTGGCCGACCTCCGTGGCACGTATGCCGCGCTTACCGCGCTGCGCCGGGAACAGCCCGCCCTCACCGGCGGCGGACTCCGCTGGCTGCACGCGCAGGGGGACGCGCTGGCCTTTGTGCGGGAAACCGCGGACAGCACGGTGCTGGTGGTCGTGGCCAGGACCGCCGCAGACGTCGAACTCGCCACTGGCCTGCTCTCCGCCGGGCAGCTCGCCGCGCTGGCGCAACCGCATGTCTTTGCTGCCGGCGACATCGTGGCGGAGCCGGGGGCCGCAGGCGCGCTCTTCCGCAGTGGCGGCCCAGCGGCCGCCCTCTGGGTGCTGCCGGGCGTGGTGCTGCCGGCACCCTAGACTGAAGGCCGAGACTGACGGCCGGATTCGACGGAGAACTGGAGAGCGCATGCGCGGCATTGTTGAGGAGTTGACGTCCGCCCTGGGCGGGGCGAAGGTCACCGTGGATGAGGCGGCCCTGGCGGCGTACGCCGTGGACCAGGCGCCTGTACTGGACTACCAGCTCCCGCAGGCCGTGGTCCTGGCCGAATCGGTGGCGGACGTCCAGGCCGCCGTCCGTGCCTGTGCCGCCCACCGGATTCCACTGGTGCCCCGCGGCGCGGGCACCGGGGTCTCCGGGGGCGCCCACGCCAGCGAAGGCTGCGTGGTCCTCAGCCTGGAACGGATGAACCGCATCCTGGACCTCAACCCGGACGACGAGACCGCCGTCGTCGAACCCGGCGTCATCAACGCCGCACTGAACGACGCCGCTGCGATGCACGGCCTGATGTACGCGCCGGACCCGGCCAGCTACCGGATCTCCACCATCGGTGGGAACGTCGCCACGAACGCCGGCGGCCTGCGCTGCGCGAAGTACGGGGTAACGCGGGACTCCGTGCTGGCGCTCGACGTCGTGCTGGCGGACGGCACGCTGATCCATACCGGGCACCAGACCTTCAAAGGTGTGGCCGGCTACGACCTCACGGGCTTGTTCGTGGGCTCCGAGGGCACCCTCGGGATCGTCGTCGGGATCACGGTGCGGCTGAAGTACCTGCCCCGGGAAGTCCACACCATCGCCGCGTTCTATCCCGACTTCCGCAGCGCCGCGGCGGGCGTCCTCGCGGTGGGCAAGGCGCGCGTGCAGCCGGCCATCATGGAACTGCTCGACGGCGGCTCGCTCGCCCAGCTCGACGACGCCCACGGCTCGGACCTGGCCTCGCGGGGCGCCTCGCTGCTGCTGATCCAGACCGACGGTTTCGGCGCCGCCGCGGAGGCCGCCGCGATCCGGCCGCTGCTGGCCGCCGGCGGAGCGGTGGTGACCATGGAAGCCAGTGCCGAGGCCGAACAGCTGGTGGAACTCCGCCGCAACAGCCGCGGCGTCGAGGTCGACGACGAATACCGGGTGGGCGAGGACGTCGCCGTGCCGCGGTCCCGGCTGGTGGACTACGTTGCGGAGCTGGAGGCGATGGCCGTGCGGCACCAGGTCAAGCTCAAGGTGGTGGCCCACGCCGGTGACGGCAACCTGCACCCCACCTTCTGGGTGGACCGGGCCGGCGATGCGGTGGACGCCGCGGCCATGGAACGGCTGGGAGCGGCCCTGGACAACTCGGTCACCGTGGCCCTCGCGATGGGCGGCACCATCACGGGGGAGCACGGCATCGGCCAGTACAAGCTGCGCTGGCTGGGCCTGGAGCAGACGGAACCGGTGCGCGAACTGCAGCGCCGGATCAAGGAGCTCTTCGACCCGGCCGGGATCCTTAACCCCGGCAAGGCGATTTAGACCGGCTGTGCCGGAACCGGTTCCACCCAACTAGCTCGCAATAGTTGTCGTTTTGAACTCTCAAAGCGACAACTAATGCGAGCTAGTTGGGCCGGGAAGCGGGTGTTCAGTCGTCGGAGTCCGGGTATTCGTCGATCGCCTCGTCGTCGCCGTACCGGGACTCCTCGGTTTCGACTTCCAGGATCTTGAGCAGTTCGGTGTCCGGGTTCAGCATGATCGCGGCCTCGTCCCGGCGGTGCCGGAGCTCGGAATCGATGTAGGACTGCACAGCCTCGGCCAGCGGAATGTGCCGGTTCTCCTTCTCGGACATGTACCAGCGGTGCTCCAGGATCTCGTGCACGGCCTCCGCCGGTTCGAGCTTCCCGGAGAGGTCGCGCGGGATCGAGCGGACGATCGGCTCGAAGATCTGGCTTACCCACAGGTGCGCGCTGTATTCCTCGTCCATGCCGGGGTTGTTGTCCGCCCGGAAGGAGTCCATGTCGTTCAGCAGCCGCCGGGCCTGGTTTTCCTGCGCATCGAGGCCGGTCAGGCGCAGCAGCCGGCGCTGATGGTGCCCGGCGTCCACCACCTTGGGCTGAAGCTGGATCGTGGAGCCGTTCTGCGTGGTCTTGATGGCGTATTCCTCGACGTCGAAGCCCAGTTCGTTGAGCCGGCGGATGCGTGCGGCCACCCGCCAGCGCTCACCGATTTCGAAGGATTCCTTTTCCGTCAGCTCGGTCCAGAGCCGCCGGTAGCTCTCCATGATGAGCTCGCTGGTGGCGACCGGATCGACCTTTTCCTCGATCAGGCCGCCGTCGAGCAGGTCCATCAGTTCTCCGGCGATGTTGACCCGGGCGATTTCCAGGTCGTACTCGCGCTGTCCGGTGGACAGGTCCGGGTACAGCTCGCCGGTTTCGGCGTCCACGAGGTAGGCCGCGAAGGCGCCGGCGTCGCGGCGGAAGAGCGTGTTGGAGAGCGAGACGTCGCCCCAGTAGAAGCCGATCAGGTGCAGCCGGACCAGCAGCAGGGCCTGGGCGTCGATCAGGCGGGTCAGGGTGTCTTTGCGCAGCATCTGCGAGAACAGCGCGCGGTACGGCATGGAGAACTTCAGGTGCCGGGTGACCAGCACGGGATTCAGCGGCCGGCCCTCCGGGGTGGTGCGGCCGGTGATGACAGCGACCGGCTCCACGCAGGGGACATCCAGCCGGGCGAGCTTGCGGAGCATGTGGTACTCGTGCCGGGCGATGTGCTCCGAGGTTTCCTTGATGGCGATCACCGAGCCGCCCAGGTGGGCAAACCGCACGATGTGCCGGGAGATGCCGCGGGGGAGGGCGGCGAGGTATTCCGCCGGCCAGTCCTCCAGGGCGATGTGCCAGGGCAGGTCCAGCAGTTCGGGCTCCGTGGCCGCGGCGGTGATGCTCAGCGAACTGGAGACGGCCTTGTCGTTGGCGCTGGCGGCCTCGTACCGGGGCAGCTTGCCGATCTGGCCGTAGTCAGTGGGTTCGTCGTGCCACTGGGCACCGTTGTCCTCGGTCATGCGGTTTTCCTCGGTCATAACGCAATTCTCCCGTACGAGGGCGGGCCTCGCCTAAAATCTGCCGGTTAACGGCCGACGGCGGCCCTCCCGGAGGAGGACCGCCGTCGGATGCTGACGTGGGCCCACGCCGGCAGGGATCCCTAACCGAAGCGAAGCGAGGTTAGGGGGCCGGTGGGTGGGCCCACGCCGGCAGGGATCCCTAACCGAAGCGAAGCGAGGTTAGGGGGCCGGTGGGGACTAGTCGCCCAGGCGCAGGCCGGTCTTGGTGTCGAACAGGTGCACGTGGCCCGACTGCGGGCGGACCCAGACGGTCTCGCCCTTCATCGGGGGACGGCGGCCGTCGACGCGGGCCACGATGTCGTGGTCCTTGCCGTCCAGCGTGGTGTGGCCGTAGACGTAGGCGTCGGCGCCGAGTTCTTCGACGACGTCGACCTCGACCTGGAGGCCCTCGCCCTGCGGCGCGGTCTCGAGGTCTTCCGGACGGGTGCCCAGCGTGACGGTGGAGCCGGAAACGTCCTCAAGGACATCGCGCGGGACCGGGTAGACGGTGCCCCCGAACTGCACGCCGCCGTCGACAACGGGGAGTTCGAGCAGGTTCATTGCGGGGGAGCCGATGAAGCCGGCGACAAAGACGTTCTTCGGCTTGTCGTAGAGGTTGCGCGGGGTGTCCACCTGCATCAGCAGGCCGTCCTTGAGCACAGCGACGCGGTCGCCCATGGTCATGGCCTCGACCTGGTCGTGGGTGACGTAGACGGTGGTGACGCCGAGGCGGCGGGTCAGCGACGCGATCTGCGTGCGGGTCTGCACGCGGAGCTTGGCATCCAGGTTGGACAGCGGCTCGTCCATCAGGAACACCTGCGGGTTACGCACGATTGCGCGGCCCATGGCGACACGCTGGCGCTGGCCGCCGGAGAGGGCCTTCGGCTTGCGGTCCAGGTACGGCTCGAGGTCCAGGAGCTTGGCGGCTTCACGGACACGCTCGGCGCGTTCTTCCTTGCTGACGCCGGCAATCTTCAGCGCGAAGCCCATGTTGTCCGCGACCGTCATGTGCGGGTACAGGGCGTAGTTCTGGAAGACCATGGCGATGTCGCGGTCCTTCGGCGGGACGTCCGTGACGTCGCGGTCACCGATCAGGATCCGGCCGGAGTTCACGTCCTCAAGGCCTGCGAGCATGCGCAGCGAGGTGGACTTTCCGCAGCCGGAGGGTCCAACGAGGACCAGGAACTCGCCATCGGCGATTTCAATGTTGAGCTTGTCAACAGCGGGCTTCTCTGTGCCCGGGTACAGACGCGTAGCGTTATCAAAAGTAACTGTAGCCACAGTTATCAATCCCTTCACCGGCAGGTACGTGCCGGACGATCCGTAGTGAATGGTTCTTCATATTCAGTTGTGGCATCCGGAGGTGGATGCGCATGCTCCCCGGCCAAGGCCGAGGAGCATCCAATGACGCCGCACGGTAGTTGTGCGCCACATCACATACAGAGTATGTCAGATTTTTGGCTTTTGGGCTAAAAAGTTACGGATGTCACAGGTGAGGTTGCCCACTCAGGCTCTCCGGGCGGTCTGTATGCTGTGCCCATGACGGCCTTGCAGATCTATGTCAGCTTCCCCGGCACGGCGCGGGAGGCGCTTGGCTTCTACGCGGACGTTTTCGGCGGGGGCTTGTCCCTGTTTACGTATCAGGAGTTCAACCGCACCGACGGCCCGCCGGATGCCATCGCGCACGGGCAGCTTAACGGCCCTGTAGCCCTGGCGGGATCGGATGTGGCGGCGGGCCACCAGGGTGTCCGGTGCGAAGGCCTGATGCTGTCACTCTTGGGGACCGCCTCGCCGGCCGTCCTGCACGAGTGGTTCGACAAGCTCTCGGCCGGCGGCCGGGTGGTGGACCCCCTGGGCCCGAAGCCGTGGGGCGCCTCAGACGGCCAGGTCGTCGACCGCCACGGACTTCACTGGCTGATTGGTTACGAACCGGAGTCCGCATCCAGCTAATGGGCGTTGAGGCCTTGATCGTCAGCTAATGGGAGTCAGTTTGGTTCGGTTCCGACTCTTTTCGCGGGCGGGCTTTGCGCGTGGGGTCCACCGTGCCATCGGTCCCGTAGTTGCCCTCGGAATACCGTCCGACTTCCGAGTCCGCGGTGCGCGCCGGCGCAGATCCGGCCCCGCCGTAGTCCGCCCTGACGTAGCGTCCCGATTCCCGGGCCTTGTCGCCTAGCGGTTCGGGCAGTCCACCTTCGGATCCCGCCGCGCCGTAGTTGCCTTCAATGTACTGGCCTTCCTCGTCGTCCGCGTGCCGGCCGGACTGTGCGCCGGACTTGCCGAAGTCGCCTTCGACGTACCGGCCCCGGAGGTCTTTTTCCTCGGGGTTCGTCCCGGAACCGGCTGCATCCGAGGTGTTTTCCTTGCCGCTGTTCTTAGTCATGATCGTTCCTTCCCGAAACGAAATCTGCGTCTTGTGCGGCGCAATTTAAGTCTAGCGAGGGCAGGCGGTCACCAACAGGATGTGCCGGGAGCGGCGTGGTGAAGGCGTCCAGGAGCGTAGCGGCGACTGCCTAGGCGCCGACGGCCTTTCGCCGTTCCCGCAGCAGCGCTTCCAGAAACTCGGAGACATGCACAGGCGCCTCCACCCGGAACTCAGCCTGGGTGAAGTCCAATCCGACCTTGACGCCCAGGTCCCCGCGGATGAGGCTGCCCAGGGCGTCCTCGTCCGTGGTGTCATCGCCGGCGAAGACGACTGCGGTGGCCCCGGTGGCCTGGCGGAGGAATGAGATCCCCTCGCCTTTGGAGGCGTGCACGACGGCGGTTTCCAGCACACGGTTTCCAGTCTTGAGGAAGACTCCCGCGCGGTCCTGCAGGGCGGCCTTGGCGGCCGCCACGGCATCCTCGGCGACGTCGTCGGCGGCCAGGCGGGTATGCAGCACGACGCCGGCGGGCTTGTCTTCGAGCAGGGTGCCGGGCGCGACGTCCACGATCTCGGCCAGGATCCGCCGCACGTCCGCGAGCAGTTCCCGCTGCGCGTCGTCGAGCTGGAGTTCGGTGGAACCGGGGCCCATCCAGACTTCCGCGCCGTGGCTGCCGATCAGCAGGGTGTTCTCCGGCGGCGAGGCGACCGCCCGCAGGCTGTCCAGGGCCCGGCCGGAGATGAGCGCCGTCGTCGTCCGCGGCAGCTCCGCGAGGGCGGCGAAGGCGGCGGCCGAGCGGGGCAGTGCCCGGGCGTCCCCCGCATGGTCCACCAGCGGGGCCATGGTGCCGTCGAAGTCCATGGCCACCAACAGCTGTTCCGTGCCGGCGACGCGGTGCACGGCCGCCAGCAGTTCGGGGGAGAGGGAGAGGCTGGTCCGGGCTGGGTTGGGCTCAGGAGTCATCGCGGACCACCTTTTCCTTGAGCGCGCTGAGGAAGTCCGCGGACCAGAGGTCGACGTCGTGGGTGAGGATCTGCTTGCGCATCGCGCGCATCCGGCGAGCGGCCTCGGCGGGCTGCATGTTGACCGCCTTCATGATGGTGTCCTTGAGGCCGTCGATGTCGTGCGGGTTCATCAGGAGCGCCTGTTTGAGCTGGTCCGCGGCGCCGGCGAATTCGCTGAGCACCAGGGCGCCGTCGTTGTTGGTCCGGGCCGTGACGTATTCCTTGGCGACCAGGTTCATGCCGTCGCGCAGGGCGGTGACGAGCATGACGTCGGCGGCCAGGTACAGGGCCACCATTTCCTCGATCGGGTAGCTGTGGTGCAGGTACCGGACGGCGGTGTTCTGCATCGTGTCGTAGGTGCCGTTGATGTGGCCGACGGTGCCTTCCACTTCTTCGCGCAGCAGTCGGTACTGTTCGACGCGTTCGCGGCTGGGGCTGGCAACCTGGATCAGGGAGGCGTCCTCCACCGTGACCTTTCCGTCCTGCAGGAGTTCCTCGTAGGCCTTGAGCCGGTGCCGGATGCCCTTGGTGTAGTCCAGTCGGTCGACGCCCAGCAGGATGGTCTTGGGGTTGCCGAGGTCGCGGCGGATCTGCTTGGCGCGCTCGATGATCTCCGGCTTCCGCGCCAGTTCACTGATCTGCTTCACGTCGATGGAGATCGGGAAGGCCTGCGCGCGGGCAATGTGCGTGGTTTCGCCGTCGGCGCCCTTCACGTGGACCTGCTGCTGTTTGACGCTGGCCCCGAGGAAGCGGCGGGCGGAGCGCATGAAGTTCCCGGCGTCGCTGCTGCGCTGGAAGCCCACCAGGTCCGCGCCCAGGAGCCCGTCGATGATTGCGCGGCGCCACGGCAGCTGCGCGAAAATCTCCGGCGGCGGGAACGGGATGTGGTTGAAGAAGCCGATCTTGAGGTCCGGGCGCGCCTCGCGGAGCATCTTGGGGACCAGCTGCAGCTGATAGTCCTGCACCCAGACAGTGGCGCCCATGGCGGCATGGCGGACGACGGCGTCGGCGAACCGTTTGTTGACCTTGCGGTACGAGTCCCACCAGGCGCGGTGGAACTCGGGAGGGGCGATCACGTCGTGGTAGAGCGGCCAGAGCGTGGCGTTGGAGAAGCCCTCATAGAAGAGCTCGATATCCCGCGTGCTGAGCTGGACCGGGATGAGGTCGATGCCGCCGTGGCTGAACGGCTCGAGGTGCTCGTCGGGGGCGCCGTGCCAGCCCACCCAGGCGCCGTCGGTCTTGGTCATCATCGGCGCCAGCGCGGTCACCAGGCCGCCGGGGGAACGGCGCCAGCCGTCCTCGCAGCCGGGCTCATCCGGGGAGCACCGGTCGACCGGCATGCGGTTGGACACCACCATGAAATCGAAGGTGGCGCCTGGCTCCGACGCGTTGGCGTGCATTTCGGTGGCGGGCTCGGTGTGTTGCCCCCCGTCGGCTGTCTGTGCAGTCTCCTGCTCGGCGCGCTGCTCAACGCTCTCGGTTGCTTGCATTGGTGCCCCCTGGGGTCGCTTGTGGCTCTCATCCACCCTAGCCGGGCGGAATCTTCTGTGCTATTCGTCCGTTGGGCACACGGAAGGAAACTTGAAAGCGCAAGCTCCTCAGGTTTCTCACCTAAAATGATGAAGTTGCCACCCAGTGGACCATCCCAGGCCGATCGACACGAGGAACCAATGAGCGCCGCAAACGAACCCCGTCAGTCCAAAGCGGAGCGCACCGCCGCGGCCCGCGAGAAAGCCCGTGAGATCCGCGAGGCGCAGCTGAAGAAGGAAAAGCGCAACAAGCTGCTCATCGGCTGGGGCATCGTGGCCGCCGTCGTCGCCATCATCGTGATTGTGGCCCTGGTGGTCACCTCGAACATCAAGAACAACGCCCCGGTAGCCGACTCCGGCCCGACGCCGGCCAACGGCAACGTCCACGGCGGCGTCACCCTGCTGGCCAACACCGCAGTGGCGAAGACCGAACCGGCCACCGTCAATGTCGCGGATCTGCCCTCGCCCGCCGCGACGCCTCCCGCCGACATCAAGGCACCCGGCGCCGAGGCCGAGGCCGGCAAACCGGTCAAGGTGGTCCTCTACATCGACTTCATCTGCCCGGTTTGCAAGAACTTCGAGGCGCAGTACAACCCCACCCTCACCAAGCTGCGCAACGAGGGCAAGATTACGGTCGAGTACCGTCCGCTGGGCTTCCTGGACAGCCGCTCCAGCACCAATTACTCCTCGCGGGCCGCCAATGCCGCGGCCTGCGTCGTGAACGAATCCCCGGAAAAGTACTCGGACTTCGTTGACGCCCTGTTCGCCAAGCAGCCGGCCGAGGGCACTGCGGGCCTCTCCGACGCGGAGCTCAAGACGATGGCGACCGACGTCGGGGCCAAGAGCATCGACAAGTGCGTGGATGACAAGACGTACCGCCCGTACGTGAAGTACACCACCCAGGAGGCGGCGGCCATCGGTGTCACGGGTACGCCGACGGTCTTCGTCGAGGGCAAGCAGTGGGGCAAGGGCGCCAGCGCGCAGACCCCGTTCGAGCAGTTCCTGCAGGCCGCGGTGGACGCCAAGAAGTAACCGCCGCACGAAACAGCAGCCCGGCCCCGGATCCGTCCGGGGCCGGGCTGTCTCGTTTCCGGCATTTTTCTCCGGCGGGGGTCCGTGGGCTACCCTTATCTAGCAGTCAGCGTCGGGCCGGAATTTCGGTCAGGCGACGACGGCGGATTGCCTCCTTAGCTCAGTTGGCCAGAGCACCGCTCTTGTAAAGCGGGGGTCGTCGGTTCGAATCCGACAGGGGGCCCCACGAACCCCTCCATTCCGGCGATTTTGCCGGGATGGAGGGGTTTTTTGTGCGCTTGGAGCCTGCCTGCGCCGCCGTTTCGACGGTTCCCTGCGCACTCGATGCTTCTCAACGTCGAGTGCGCAGGGAACCGTCGAAACGGGTCCCTGGGGAAGGCCGGGTTGACTTGCCAGGGCTGCTGACCGAGCAGGCAAGCCTCAGGGAGGGGGTGCCCCGGAGCCGCCGCCACTGCTTCGCCGCCGGAGCAGCCGCACTGCCCACGCGACAAGCAACGTCACGCCCTGCACCACAACGGCTGCAGCCACCAGGAGTAGCAGGAAGACCGTGATGTTCCAGCCCTCGAGTCTCATGGAGCGGTGATCCTGATCCCGGCAACCGACCCGGTCCAGGCGCCGTCCGGGTGGACGCGGGTGAGCTGGGCGCCGACGGGCCCTTCCGCCAGCTGAACTACCTGCGCCTGGGTCCGTGAGCAGTCAACCTCGAATACCGTATGCTCGGTTCCGCTGTCCGTGTCCTGGGAGAGGTAGATCTGGGCATGCGGAATGCCGACGCAGGCCATGGTGACAGTATGCTGACCGGCCGCCGGGACGGCCGCAGCCTTGCTGAACCCCACTCCCGGACCGTCGGCGGGGCCCGAGTCGGCCAGGATCACAGACCCGAAAGCCTTCGCTAAGCGCCGCTCCAGTTCCGCGTAGTTGCGCGCCTCCACCGCCAGGACATCGGGATCCGTCGTCGCAGTGCTGGGCGCCGCCGCGTGGCTTTGGCTAGCCGTGCGTTGCGGATCGCCTGGATCCTCGTAAGTGCAGCCGCCCAGGCCCGCGGCCAGCAGCAGGCTGATGGTGAATGCCGCAATGGAGCGGACTGCCTTCGTTCCCCCAAAACCAGACATGCGCCGAGTCTACGGCCCCATTCCGCCACTTCGACGGTTCCCTGCGGATTCGACGCCTTGAAACGTCGAATTTGCACGGAACCGTCGAACCGGCCACTCACCCGCTCCTCACCCGCCCCTCACCCCTCCGGACGGGTGGCCTCTTCCAGGATTTCCAGCAGGTGCCGGTAGGAGTGGCCGGTGGCTTTGGACATGCCCAGTTCGCAGGTGCGGTTCGTTGAGGCGTAGGCGTCGAATTCGCGTTCGTTGATTTCCCGGGCCTGCTTGTCCGTGGCGGAGTCGGTCAGTTCCGGGTGCAGCAGGCCGCGGTCGCCGGCGAAGGCGCAGCAGCCCCAGTTCAGCGGCACAAACACTTCCCCGGTCACGGCCCGGGCGATGTCCATCAGCGCACCGTTGGTCCCAAGCTGGGTGGAAGAACAGGTCGGGTGCAGGGCCATGGATCCCACCGGCGCGGTGACGGTCAGCTGCCCGAGCACGTGCTGGTGCACGAACTCCACCGAGTCCACGAACCGCAGCCCGGCGTACCGTTCCCCGCCCTCGGCCGCGAGCCGCTTCATGGTCTCCAGGCCCTCGGTGCAGGAGGCGGCGTCGCACACCACCGGCAGCCGGCCCTGGCCGCTGGCCTCGTAAAGGCCGTCCAGGACCTTCGCGGACATCGCCGCGTAGCCCTGCGCGAAGCCCTTGGATTTCCACGGGGTGCCGCAGCACAGGCTGCCGATGTCGTCCGGAACGGTCAGCCCCACGCCGGCGCGCTCGCAGAGCTCGAGGAACGCCTGGGCCGAGCCCTTGGCGGGGCCGCCCGCACCGCCCTCAGCGCCACCGGGCTTGTCGGCGGGGCCGAACATGGTGCCGATGCAGGCGGGGAAAAACACGGCGACGCTGTCCGGGTCGCGCCGCGGCCGGCGCCTGGAGCCGCCGCCGGGCAGCACTGCGTCGTAGGCGGGAACGGTCTCCGCGCCAAGCAACGCACGGCCAACGGCGGTCGCTGCCTTGGCCAGCGGCGCGGGCATCGCCTTCGCCACGGTCAGGGCCACGCCGCCGCCGGACGTGACCGCGCCCCAGTGGTCCGCCGCGGCGCTCCAGCCGGCTTCCGCGACGGCGTTCGCGTTTTCCTTCCGCAGCCGCCGGACCAGGTCCCCGGTATTGATCAGCACCGGGCAGGCGGTGACGCACATTCCGTCGGCCGCGCAGGTCTGCACGCCGTCGTACTCGTAGTCCTTGCGCAGCCGGGCGGCCAAGGCGTCGTCGCCGCGCAGTTCCGCGGCGGCCATTTCGCGCCGCAGCACGATGCGCTGACGGGGCGTGAGGGTGATGTCCTTGCTCGGGCAGACCGGTTCGCAGTAGCCGCACTCGACGCAGCGGTCCACCTCTTCCTCCACCGTCGGCGCCACCTTGAGGTTCTGAACGTAGGAAAGCGGCTCCTCCGCGAGCAGCACGCCGGGGTTGAGGAGATTGGCGGGGTCGATCAGCCGTTTGATCTCCTGCATGACTTCATAGAGCTCGTCGCCGTACTGGCGGCGCACGAACGGGGCCATGATGCGCCCGGTGCCGTGCTCGGCCTTGAGTGAGCCGCCGGCGCCGAGGACCAGGTCCACCATGTCGTCGGTAAACGCCTGGTAGCGCAGCAGCTGGGCGGGGTCGTCGAAGCGCTCGTTGAGCATGAAGTGGACGTTGCCGTCCTTCGCGTGGCCAAAGATCACCGAGTCCTCGTAGCGGTGTTCGGCGAAGAGCCGGGTCAGTTCGCCGCAGGTATCCGCCAGGGCCGGAACCGGAACCACGATGTCTTCCAGCAGCGCGTTGGTACCGGAGGGGCGGGCGCCGGCCACCGTCGTGTAGAGGCCCTTGCGCACGTGCCAGAGTGCCGCGCGGTCTTTCGGGTCCGTGGTCAGCGCGAACGGCGAGGCCAGGTCCAGGGACGCGAAGAGCGGCTGCGAGTTGTGACGCTTGCCGGTCAGTTCCGCGGCGTCGGCGCCCTGGTGTTCCACCAGCAGCGCGGTGTGTCCCTCGACCGGGAGCGAACGGATGGCCGCGGGCGCGTCGGCAGCGAGCTGCGCGACCTTCAACGCGGCGGCGTCCATCAGTTCGATGGTCGCCAGGCCGGATGCCACCAGCTCGGGCAGGGCGGCCGTGGCTGCGGCGAGCGTGTTGAAGACCAGCAGCCCGGTGGCGACGGCGGGCTTGACCTCGACGGTGCGGAAGACCGCTTCCGCCACGAAGCCGAGGGTGCCTTCGCTGCCGATCATCAGGTGCATCAGGATGTCGACGGCGCGTTCGTAGTCCAGGAACGAGTTCACCCCGTAGCCCATCGTGTTCTTCATCGAGAACAGCGAGGTGATGGTGCGCACCGACTCCGCGTTTCCGGCCACCCGGCGGCGCAGCCGCAGCAGGCCCTCGTGGAGTTCCGGCTCCAGTTCGCGCAGGCGCGCGTCGGCGTCGGCGTCGGCGGTATCGATGACCGTGCCCGAGGGCAGCACCAAGACCATGGATTCCAGGGTGCGGTAGGTGTTGAACTCCGTGCCACAGGCCATCCCGGAAGAATTGTTGGCGATCACGCCGCCCACGGTGCAGGCGATTTCGCTCGCCGGATCGGGTCCGAGTTTGCGGCCGAACGCGGCCAGCCGGGCGTTGACACTGCGGATGGTGGCGCCGGGCTGGACGCGGACGCGGGCGCCGCCGTCGAGGACCTCGATGCCGCGGAAATGCTGGCGGGTGTTGATCAGCAGGCTGTCGCTGAGCGCCTGGCCGGAGAGGCTCGTGCCGCCGGAACGGAAAGTGGCGGGCAGGTTGAGCTCGCGGCTGCGGCGCAGCAGCTGCCCGACGTCGTCGGCGTTGCGCGGGGTGGCGACGCCTTGGGGGATCAGCAGGTAGTGGGACGCGTCGTGCGCCATGGCCCGGCGGTCCAGGTCCCGTGTGCTGACCGTGTCGAGGTTCAGCTGGTCGATCAGGGGTGCGGCGGCGGCCGTGGCGGTCATGCGGTGCTCCAAGGTGTTACGGGGTGGGAGGGGATTGCGGCGGGGTGGCTTCCTGCGCCCGAAGGTAGAACCACTCGATGTGTTCGCGCAGCAGGCGGCCCGCAAGCTCGCCCTCGCGCGCCCGGACGGCATCGAAGATGCCGTGGTGCTGGCTCCGTAGCTCGCAGAGGACATCCGGCCAGGACTCCATCGCGTCCATGGCGCCCTTGACGTAGCCGACGATGGAGCCGCTGAGGGAGTCCATCATCGTGGCGACGACGGCGTTCCCGGCGAGCGAGCTCAGCGCGACATGGAACCGCGCATCGAGTTCGTGGAAGGTCGCCCGGTCAATCCCTGGATTGTCCATGGCGTCCAGCAGCGCGGCAGCCTGCTCCAGCTCTTCCTCCGTGCCGCCGCGGGCAGCCCCGGCCTGGGCCGACCAGGTCTCGAGCAGGATGCGGGTCTGCACAATGTCCTCGACGGGCAGCCGGTTGCTGGCCACATGCAGGCGCAGGGCGGAGGACAGGCCCGCGGACGGATCGGAGATAACGATGGCCCCGGAGGTTGGCCCGGAGCCGACGGAGCTGCGCAGCACGCCCATGGCGTCCAGGATCCGGATGGCTTCGCGGACCGAGGCCCGGGAGATCCCGTAGCTTTCCGCCAGGGTCCGCTCGCCCGGAAGGCGGTCGCCGAGCTTGATCTTGCCGGAGCGCAGATCGGCCTCGATGTCCTGCAGGAGCGCGTCATAGGTACGACGGCGGGGGGCTGCTCCTGCTTCGGCGGCTGTCACGGGCTTTTCCTTCCGGGCGGGAGTGCGGGCCGTGGCGCGGCCCGCACTCTTGAGTTCGTGGGGGGCTGGCGGCTAAGGCAGCATCCAGCCCAGGACGGGGGTGGACTGCAGGAAGGCAAGGGTGCACAGGACCAGCAGGAGAGCCACGCTCCACCCGACCACCTTACGCAGGATCACCGACTCCTGGCCGTCAAGGTTGACGGCTGTCGCCGCGATGGCGAGGTTTTGCGGACTGATCAGCTTGCCCACGACGCCGCCGGAGGTGTTGGCGGCCACCAGCAGGTTCGGATCGATGCCGGCCTTCAGGCCCGCCGTCTGCTGCAGCTTGGCGAACAGCGCGTTGGCGGAGGTGTCCGAGCCGGTCACGGCGGTGCCCAGCCAGCCGAGCACGGGCGAGAGGAAGGCGAAGAAGCTGCCGGTGCCGGCCAGCCAGGTTCCGATCGAGACCGTCTGGCCGGAGTTGTTCATGACGTACGCCAGGGCGAGCACCGTGATGATGGTCAGCCCTGCCCAGCGCATCTTGAAGATGGTCCGTCCGATCTCCCGGACCGCGTCGCCGACCGAAAGGCGGAAGCGGCCGCCGTCGTCGTACTTGGAGTAAACCAGCGCCACCAGCAGCCCGGTGATCAGCAGCAGCGTGCCCGGGCTGGACAGCCACTGGAAGGTGTACACGGTGGAGGAGACCGGCTTGCCCTCGGCGTTGACCAGGGCGTCGTGCAGGATCGGCCAGGGAATCTTGATGTCCGTGGCGGCGAGGAACGCGGGCAGGTCGACCCCGAGCTTCCAGAGCTTGGCGATGCCGAACACGACGATCACGAGGAAGTACGGAAAGAGGGCCAGCCACGTGCGCGTCGGGGTAAGGCCGCCGTCCGTGGCCTTTTCGGCGGTCACGACGCCGGCCTTGCCGGCATCCTGCGAGCCGCTGCTCCGGGCGGCGGTGCCGCGGGCAACAGCGTCGGCGGCAACGCCAAGGCGCTCGCGGGCGGCCGCGCTGCCCTTCGGCTTCCACATCCGGAAGAACACCACGGCGGCGCCGAGGCCGACCAGCGAGGCCAGGATGTCGGTGAGTTCGTAGGAGAAGAAGTTGGAGCACAGGAACTGGGCGACGGCGAAGGAGCCGCCGACCACCAGCGCGGCGGGCCAGCAGTCCTTCAGACCGCGGCGGCCGTCGATGATGAAGAGCAGGATCAGCGGCACGAAGGTGGCCAGCAGGGGAGCCTGGCGGCCCACGATGGAGGCGATGTCGGTCGCGTGCAGGCCGGTCAGTCCGGCGGCGGTCGTAATCGGGATGGCCATCGCGCCGAACGCGACCGGTGCGGTGTTTGCCACCAGCACGGCGGCGGCAGCACGCAGCGGCGGGAGACCCAGGGCCAGCAGCATGGTGGCGGTGATCGCCACCGGGGCGCCGAAGCCGGCGAGGGCCTCAAGCAGGCCGCCGAAGCAGAAGGCCACCAGAACGGCCTGCAGGCGCACGTCGCCGCCGCCGATCACGTCGAAGACGCGGCGCAGGTCCTCGAACCGGCCGCTGAGGACGGTCACCTGGTAAAGCCAGACGGCCATAACGACGATCCAGAGCACCGGGAAGGCGCCGAAGACCCCGCCCTGGGTGGCCGAAAGGATCGCCAGGCCGGCCGGCATGTGGAAGGCGGCGATGCCGACCACGAGGGCGGCCAGCAGGGCGAAGGCACCGGCCACGTGGGCCTTGGTCTTCACAACGGCCAGCAGGATGAAGAAGGTGAGCAGCGGCAGTAAGCCAACGATGGCCGACCAGGCCACGCTGTTCAGCACCGGGTCGGTGGTGGGGGTGAAGTGGTCCACGGAAGTTCCTCTGCGTTGAGAGACGACGAGTTCTTTGGTCAGACCACTGTGGTCGGACCATGAGAGTGTAGCGCAGATCTCATTCGGCGTGTGAGGGGGTTCACTTCCCCGTTCTGGTTGGGAGTGGCGGGCATCACGTGCTTTACTATGGTCAGACCACACACGTCGGCGCTGCTCGAAAGGCTGTCATGAGAATCGCTTTGTTCGCCACCTGCATCGTCGATGCGATGTATCCGCGCACCGCGCAGGCCACCGTGAGCATCCTGGAACGGCTGGGGCACGAGGTCGTGTTCCCGTCCGGCCAGGCCTGCTGCGGGCAGATGCACGTCAACAGCGGCTACCTCCAGGAAGCCGTCCCGGTCGTCGCCAACCACGTGCGCGCCTTCGACACCGGGGACTACGACGTCGCCGTCGCGCCGTCCGGGTCGTGCGTCGCCTCGGTCAAGCACCAGCACCCGATGGTGGCCCGCTCCTGCGGCGACAGCGCGCTGGAAGCCAGGGCTGCCGCCGTCGGCGCCAGGACCTACGAGCTCTCCGAGCTGCTGGTGGACGTGCTGGGCGTGACCGACGCCGGCGCCCAGCTGGGCTCCTACTTCCCGCACCGGGTCACCTACCACCCCAGCTGCCACGGCATGCGCCTGCTCCGCCTCGGCGACCGCCAGGCCCGGCTGCTGCGCAGCGTCCAGGGAATCGAGCTGGCCGAGCTGCCCGAAGCCGACCAGTGCTGCGGCTTCGGCGGCACCTTCTCGATGAAGAACGCCGACGTGTCCTCGGCCATGCTCGAGGACAAGACCGCCAACGTCCGCTCCACCGGCGCCGAGCTGTGCACGGGCGGGGACGCCTCCTGCCTGATGCACATCGGCGGCGGCCTGTCCCGGCAGGGCAGCGACGTGACCACCCTGCACCTGGCCGAAATCCTCGCCAGCACCGCGGAAGCGCCGGCGTCCGTCACCGGCGAGGTACGCGTTTCCACCGGAAAGGCAACACGATGAGCACCTTCCTGGGCATGCCCTCCCTTCCCGTCTTCGGCACGGGTAACCTGCATGCCGCCGAATCGTTCCCGACGGCGGCGCACCGCGAGCTGGGCAACGCCCAGCTGCGCGCCAACCTCGGCCACGCCACCCACACCATTCGCGACAAGCGTCTCCAGGTCGTCTCCGAACTGCCCGACTGGGAACAGCTGCGCGACGCCGGATCCGCCATCAAGGAATCCGTGATGGCCCGGCTCCCCGAACTCCTCGAACAGTTCGAGCAGCATTTCACCGCCCGGGGCGGAGTCATCCACTGGGCGCGCGACGCCGACGAGGCTAACGAAATCGTCGCGGGACTGATCCGGGACACCGGCGAAACAGAAGTGGTCAAGGTCAAGTCCATGGCCACCCAGGAGATCGGGCTCAACGAATACCTCGAACAGCAGGGGATCACGGCGTTCGAAACGGACCTGGCCGAGCTGATCGTGCAGCTGGACCACGACAAGCCCAGCCACATCCTGGTCCCCGCCATCCACAAGAACCGCACCGAAATCCGCGACATCTTCCTGCGCGAAATGCCCGGCGCGGACCCGGAGCTGACCGATAACCCCGCGGTGCTGGCCATGGCGGCCCGTGCGCACCTGCGCCGCAAGTTCCTCACGGCCAAGGTGGCCGTGTCCGGGGCCAACTTCGCGCTCGCCGATTCCGGCACCCTGGCCGTCGTTGAATCCGAGGGCAACGGCCGGATGTGCCTGACGCTGCCGGAGACCCTGATCACCGTGATGGGCGTGGAAAAACTGCTGCCGAGCTGGCAGGACCTCGAGGTGTTCATGCAGCTGCTCCCGCGCTCCTCCACCGGGGAACGGATGAACCCCTACACCTCGTTGTGGACCGGTGTCACCGAGGGGGACGGGCCGCAAAACGTGCACCTGGTGCTGCTCGACAACGGACGCAGCGCCGCGCTCGCGGACGAGCTTGGCCGCTCCGCACTGCACTGCATCCGTTGCAGCGCGTGCATGAACGTCTGCCCGGTGTACGAGCGGACCGGCGGCCACGCCTACGGCTCCACCTACCCCGGTCCGATCGGCGCCATCCTTTCCCCGCTGCTGACCGGCATCGAGTCGGAGGAAAACAGCTCCCTGCCCTACGCTTCCTCACTGTGCGGCGCCTGCTACGACGCCTGCCCGGTGAAGATCAACATTCCGGACATCCTGGTGCACCTGCGCAGCGTGGACGTGGACAGCAAGCGCGGAAAGAAGAAGCTGCCCAGCCAGATGGACGTCGGCATGAAGGCCGCATCCTGGGCGCTGTCCTCGGGGAAGCGGCTCGGGCTGCTCGAAAAGGGCCTTCCCGTGGGCCGCCTGGTGGCCGGTCCGGACAAAAAGATCACCAAGCTGCCCGGCATCGCCGCCGGCTGGACCCAAAGCCGCGACATCCCGGCGCCGCCGCAGAGATCCTTCCGCGACTGGTGGGCCAAGGAACACCACGGCCCGGAATCCGGCGGCACCCCCGCGGATACCCACAACAACGCCCAGGACAACGCCCAGGACAAGGAAGACGGAGCATGAGCGCGCGCGAAGATATCCTCGGCCGGATCCGTTCCGCGCTGCGGGACGCACCCCTAGCACCGCAGATTCCGCGGGAATACCGCGCATCATCCGAGCTGGACCAGGATGCGCTGATCCATCTGCTGGTGGACCGTTTGGTCGACTATAAAGCCCGGGTCTGCGTGGTGGACGCGGCCGAGGTGCCCGTGCGGATCGCCGAACTGCTCGCGGACGCCCGCAGCTACGTCGTGCCGGCGGGGCTCGACGCCGGCTGGACCGCCGGCATCGGCTCCGCCCGGGGCGGCGATCGCCGCCGCGTGGATTCCGTCTCTGAGCCGCTGACCGTTGCCGAGCTGGACGCCACCGACGCCGTCGTGACTGCCAGCGCCGTCGCCGTCGCCGAAACTGGGACGATCATCCTGGACGGGAGTCCCAACCAGGGCCGCCGCGCCATCAGCCTCGTCCCGGACCACCACATCTGCGTCGTGAACGCCGCCGACATCGCCGGCATCCTCCCCGAGGCGCTGCGGCGGATCGACGGCACCCGGCCGCTCACCATGATCAGTGGACCGAGCGCCACCAGCGACATCGAACTTGAACGCGTCGAAGGGGTCCACGGTCCGCGCACCCTCGACGTGATCATCGCGCGGTAGTCGCGGCGGTCCTGACCAACGCCGCAGGAAGGAAGCGTCCGTGGCCTATTACTGCCATCACGTCTGGCACGACCTGGTCGGCCTCGTCGTGGAGGTCCGCAGGGAAGGCGCGGTGGTCCGCGAAGGACTCGTCGACGCCGCCATGGCGGATTCCTCCGCCCTCTGGATCGCCGCCGACGGATTCCAGGACCGGGTACTGATCGAAGCCGCAGAGGGCTATGAGGTGTGGCTTGAACCCCGTCGGCTGGACGGCAAGTCCGCTTATCGGCTGGCTCAGAGCTGGCGGGCTCCCCGGAGGCCCGGAATGGCATCTTCCTTGGTGGGGAAGTAGCCGAAGAGGACCTGCCGGGGCTGCCCTCGAATCCACTTTCTGCCAAACGCGACGACCGCCGGCGGGACGTTCGGCCCTTGACCGTCCCAAGGTCGCGGCGAAGTGTAGGCCTATGACTGATTCACATCCGGAACTGACGCCGGACATCAAGTCCACCGACCTCGAGGAAAAGCCGACGGCGGTGCTGCGCGAGACCGTGCCCATGAATGCGCTGCGCGAATTCTTCGACCGCGCCTACCGTTCCGTGATGACGGCCGTGCAGCAGCAAAACGTCCAGCTGGCCGGGCCGCCGTTTGCCCTGTATCGCGGCATGCCCACGGACGTCGTCGACGTCGAGGCAGGCTTTCCGCTGGCCGCGCCGTATCCGGGCGGGGGAGCCCAAGCGGAAGAATCCGGCGTGACGGCGGGCACGCTGCCTGCCGGGCGGGCGCTCGAGGCGATGCACGTGGGGCCATACGAGACCTTGCCGGAGACCTACAATGCCGTGATGGCCAGGATGCAGGCGGAAGGCCTCACTCCGGGCGACGCCATGTGGGAGTACTACCTCAGCGACCCCGCCACGGAACCGGATCCGGCGGTTTGGAAAACCCTCATCGTCTGGCCGGTGGCCTGAGCCTGGACGCAAACCGGCGCTAATCGGCGTCGATCTCTTCGAGGAGCTTCCGGGCTGCTTCGGCGATATCGTCGTGGCCGTGTTGCGCGGCCCGGCTCTCCAACGAAATGACGGCGCAGCGGTGGACTTTCTTGAAGTCGCCGAAGGGAAAGGTCACGCTGCCCTTGGTTCCCTCGGAAGCGTCCGGGTCCACCCCCAGATGCCAGTGGGAGAACTCCGCGAATCCGTTCTTTTCAATGAACTTGTTCTCCTGCTCGGCTGACGGTGAGTGCTCGCTCCAGTCGTCCCGGGTGTCCCGCTGGACCTTCCCGTCTTTGACCAGTCGGCGGGCGAGGGAGAGCGCTTGTTTGTTCAGTTTCGTAGCCATCATTGCCTCCAGATTGACCCTGTCCGGCGACGCTTAATGTCGCTTTCACCACACTATTCTTCATCTCCAAGGATGATGCCCTAAACTGCTTCACTGAGGTGCCTGAAATGGCGCTGCGCAGCAACGAAAGTGAACCCCGCTATGGCTACCGATTACGACGCCCCACGCAAGACAGAAGAAGAGTCTCCCGCTGAATCGCTGGAGGCCCTTCAGGCATCCCGTGGCGGCGGTGCCCAGACTGCTGTTATCGACGTCGACGAGAACGACACCGCTGAAGGCATCGACCTTCCCGGCGCCGACCTCTCCGGCGAAGAACTGACCGTCATTGTTGTTCCCGAGCAGTCCGACGAATTCACCTGTTCCTCCTGCTTCCTGGTCCGCCATCGGTCCCAGGTGGCCAAGGAAAAGAACGGCCTGAAGTACTGCCGCGACTGCGAAGGCTAAAGCCCTCCCGCCCGGACCCCCGGGCTCGTTTCGAGAATTTTGATTTACCCAAAGCAAAGCGCCGGACGCCCGCCAGGGCCCGGCGCTTTGCCGTACCCGCCCGCTGCCGAACCCAACTGACTCGCAGCAGGTGTCGTTTTGAACCCTCAAAACGACACCTGCTGCCAGTTAGTTGGGGCTAACGACCTCTCGTCAACCCAGACGGGCGGTTCTACTCTTGAGGTATCCGGGTGAGGTGGATGTCCGGATGATTCGAGGGGGCGGCTGTCGTGACAAAATCCCGAGCGAACAGGCTCACCGTCTGGCTGGTGGCCTTGCTGACGGCGGCCGGGCTGGGGCTCCTGGCGCCCGGGCCGGCCGCGGCGTCACCCTATTGCGGACTCGTGTGGGGATCGCTCGCCAAGGCCGACGCCGCCATGAGCCAGGCGAAGGTGGTCAACGTCCGGACTGGCCAGCACTACTGCTTCGACCGCCTCGTCATCGACCTCAACGGACCGGCGGCCGGCTACTCGGTGCGGTATGTGCCCCAGGTGGTGCAGGACGGTTCCGGCCTGCCGATCCAGCTGCGCGGCCAGGCCTTCATCCAGCTCACCGCCAACGCGCCGGCCTACGACGGGGGCGGGAAGTCCACCTACAACCCGGCCAACAAGGCCGAGCTGAGCAATGTTGCCGGGTACCAGACCTTCCGGCAGGTGGCCTGGGCAGGAAGCTTCGAGGGATATACCAGCCTGGGACTGGGGGTCCGCGCGCGGTTGCCCTTCCGGGTCTTCACCTTGGCCGGGCCTGGCTCGGGCTCCCGCTTGGTCATCGACGTGGCGCACTTCTGGTGACCAGGCTCTGCTGAGCCTGTGGCGCCCGACGGCGGTATCGGCTACAGCGCGCCGAGCTCCGCCCGAAGCGGGTACTCCTTGCCGTCCAGCACGAGCTGGGTGCAACGCCCGCTGGCCGGGTTGAACACGATCGGTGCCATCAGGTTCACCGTGGTGGACGCGGGGGAGTGGTTGACCACCACCAGCACCCGGGGCGAATCGCCGTCGGCAAGCTCCAGGGCTTCCAGCGCGGCGGCCGGAAGCGGCGGCGTATAGCCGGGGACGAAGACTGCGGCGTCCGCAAGGAACAGCCGCACCGGCGTGGAGCCGGATTCGAGGGCGAACAGGCCAGGGGCGCTGTCGATGTTCCGCAGGGCGAAGTCGTGTACCTTCTCCAACCCCGGCATCGGGGCAGTGAAGGTCACCGGGGTGCTGCTGAGGACGGAGTTCATCGCAGGAAGTCCATCAAGGTGGGCTGCAGGACCTTCGCCGTGGCGGCCAAGGCCACCTGGTAGTTGGTCTCCTGTAGCTTCAGGTCCATGATCACGCTGCCGAGGTCAGCTTTTTCGATGCCGGTCCGCTGGGCGTCCAAGGAAGCCTCCAATTCGGTGTTGACGTTTCCGGCACGTTCCAGCTGTGCCTGCCGTGTTCCAATTTCAGCACGGCCGTTGACGATGTTCTTGAAGGCGGTGTCGACGGCGGCCACCCGCGGGTCGATATCGGTGCCGGTCCGCAGGTCGGCCGCCAGCTTGCCCACGATGTCGAAGACGGAACCGGTGCCGTTGCCGAAGATCGTGGCGCCGTCGGCGTCAACCCGGACGGTCTGGGTGGCGCTGATCCGCCGCTCCACCGCGCTGGCACCCGTGCCGTTAAAAGTCGGCGGCGTGCCGGTGTCACTGGGAATACTGGGGTTGCGTGGCGTTCCGGTGGTGAAGGCGCCAGCGGCGTCCGAGTTGCCGGCGAAGATGTTCCGGCCCAGATGCTGGGAGTTGGCGATCGAAATCAGGTCCGTCTTCAGCGACTCCAGCTCGGCGGCGATCGCGTCCTTGCCGGACTGGTTCAGGGAGCCGTTGCCGGCCATCACGGTGAGGTCCTTGACCCGGCGCATCACGTTGGTGGCCTGCTCCAGCGCAGAATCCGCAGCGGTCAGCCAGGTGTTGCCGTCGTCAATGTTCCGGCCGTACTGGGCATTGGCCGCCTGAAGGGACCGCGTCGCCAAAGCCTGGGCCGTAGCGGCAGGGTCATCCGAGGGGCGGGAGATTTTGTTCAGCGAGGTGGCTTTTTCCTGCAGCTCGGCCAGCTTTGCCTGCTGGAACTGCAGCGTCCGCTGGGCGCTCGCATTCATGGTCAGGTTTGTTACCCGGTTCAGCATGATTACCTTCCTACCAGTCCGGTGCGGTTGATCAGGACGTCCAGGGCTTCGTCGACGGCGGTCATCACGCGGGCCGCCGCCTGATAGGCGTGCTGGTTGGAGAGCAGGTTGACGTTTTCTTCGTCCAGGCTCACCGACGCCTGCGAGGCGCGGCTGGTCGCCGCGGACGCCTGGGCCGCGGTGGTCAGGGACTCGCGCTGCTGTGCGCCGCGGGACTCGACGCCGATCCCCGTAACGATGCCGGACCACACTTTGTCCGGTGAGGCTGCTCCGGTACCAAGCTGCGAAATCTGGTCTGCGATGCTCGTGTCGAGGGCACCCGAGTCCGGCGCCCTGAGAGCAATGCCGGCGGTGCTGGCCGGACCTTTGATGCTGAGGGCGGCTGGGCCCGTGCCGCTGAGGGCGAAGAAGTCCTGCTTCGTTGCACCCGGATTCCCGGCGGAATCGTTCGGCAGCTGGCCTAGCTTATGAACGTCGTTGACCGACTTTGCCAACTCCTGGGCGAAGCCGTTGTACTTTTCGGCGGCCTCGGCAATAGCACCGCCGTTGCCCCCGGCAGCAGGAGCCAGCACGGAGAGGGCGCCAGCGATTTCACCGCCGTCGGAGGAAGCCACTCCCGCCGGGTTCTTCCAGAGCAGTTGCACGGTGGATCCGAGGGCATCCCCGGCCTGGCTGCCGGAGAGTTCCAGTTCCCGCACGGAGGTGCCCATTACGAGGGCATTGCCGCCGACATGGACGTCCACTGTGCCATCCGGCTGTTCGCGCACGGTGCCGCCGGCAAGCCGGGAAATGGTTTCGGTGAGTTTGGCGCGGGCGTCGATGAGTTCGTTCGCGGATCCGCCAGACGCCAGGGTGGAGCGGATGGTGGCGTTGTAGGCGGCCACCTGGTTGGCGGCGGCATTGACGACGCTGACGGCGTCGGCAGCCTGCGCGCGGACACTGCTCCACTGCCCTTGAAGGGCCTGGTAGGCGGAGGAAATCTTGGTCGTGAGGGAGTTGGCGGCGTTCAGCAGCAGACCCTTGGGGCCGTCCTCGCCAGGCTGGTTCGCGGCACCCTGCCACGCGGACCAGAACCCCTGGAGGGCGGCGGAGATGCCGTTGTCGCCGGGTTCCTGCAGGGTGGCCTCGATGCCTTGCAGGGCCGAGGAACGTATCCCGGCGTAGCCAGCCTGCGCACTGGCGGAGCGGACGCCGGCATCGAGGACGCTGCTGCCAAGCCGCGCGATGGCGTCAACCGAAACGCCCTGGCCCACCTGGACCGTGCCGCCGCTGAAGAGTCCGCGGGCCGGCGCGGCCAGAGCGGACTGCTCGACGCGCTGGCGGGTGTATCCCTCGGTGGCGGCGTTGGCGATGTTCTGGCCGGCAACGTTCATGCCCTGCTGGGCAGCAGTCAGCCCGCGGTAGGCGGTATTCAGGGCGCCGAAGGTGCTCATGGTCGCTTCCTTAGAATTGCTTGTCGAAGATGCGGGAGCCGGCGGATTCCCCGGTCTTGCCGTGGGCGTCGTACGTGCCGGGAGTGGCTGGCCGCAGATCGGCGAGGGACTCCTGGGTGGAGCGGACCGCGGTGCGCAAGTACTGCTCATTCGCATCGCGCAGTTCCTTGATCAGGGCAGTCTGGCGGGTCAGGGCTGCGAGATGCGCACTGAGCACCTCGGCCCAGGCGCCCTCCGGGGCCGCCTCAGCAAGCTCGCCGAGCGTGGCGTCGGTGGGCAGTCCCCACATTTCGGCGACGACGGCGGCTTCGATGGTGCGCGCGAGGCTTGCCTGGGAGAGGTGCCCCAGGACCTGCTCCACTTCCCGGGTGCCGTGGGGCAGCCAGCGGGACTTGCCGGAGGTGAGCAGCAGCTGCTCCTCTTCCAGCTTGAAAGTCAGAACGTCCAGAAGTTCACGCTCCCGCCACAGCAGGGCAGAAAGTTCGTGGATGGCCATGGTCCGGACGGCTCCCTCAGGTGTGTGGATAATACGGGCGAGTAACGCATTGGTGCAGAGGCGTTGTTGCATCGTGCGGACGGTGCAGTCTGCAGCAGGGTTCGTACAAACTATCGGCAGGGTTTCCGGACCCGTTAGCAGGAATAAGGCTGATGCCACGTGGATTAGGACAGGCGGGAAATTCCGAAAAGAATTTTGGATTTCTCCTTACCTGTGCAACACAAGTGGCGATAGCTACTGCTGAAGGCCCACGGATGGGCCATCGCTTACAGTCCCAAATCACGGAGGAAATACCATGGGCTTCGTTATTAACAACAACCTCGCGGCGAACAACTCGTACCGCAACCTCAACGCCACGCAGAACGACCTCTCCAAGTCCTTGGAGAAGCTGTCCACCGGCCTGCGCATCAACCGCGCCGGCGATGACGCAGCAGGCCTGTCCATCTCCGAGGGCCTGAAGGCACAGGTCACCGGTTCGGCCCAGGCCGCCCGCAACGCCCAGGACGGCATCTCTGTCATCCAGACGACTGAAGGCGCCCTGACCGAGGTTCACTCCATCCTGCAGCGCATGCGCGACCTCGCTGTCCAGGGTGCGAACGATACGAACAACGACAAGGCCCGTGACGCGATCAAGGCCGAAGGCGACGCTCTCGGCAAGGAACTGAACCGCCTCACCGAAGCTACCAACTTCAACGGCATCGACCTGCTGAAGGGTGCCTCCGGCACGGGAGTTACCGCAGACGCTACCGTCGCCACTGACGGCATTCTGAACATTCAGGTTGGCACGGGCAAGACGGCTGGAACCGATAGCATCGCTGTCAAGATTGGCGACGTCAGTACTGCTGTTGGTTCACTCTCAGGCACGGCTGATGCAGCCGACTTCCTGGTCGACAGCAGCACCAACGCCCAGACGACGATCGGTAAGATCGATGCCGCAATCGAGAACATTTCCAAGCAGCGTTCGGATCTGRGCGCTTCGMAGAACCGCCTCGAGCACACGATCAAGTCGCTGAACGTTGCCGGTGAGAACCTGCAGGCCGCTCAGTCCCGGATCGCCGACGTCGACATGGCTCAGGAAATGGTCAAGTTCACCAAGGCGAACATCCTGTCCCAGGCCGGCACCGCAATGCTGGCCCAGGCCAACCAGTCCAGCCAGGGCGTTCTTTCGCTCCTGCGCTAGGCCGGATCCGGTAGTCCAGCAGTGCGGCTGCCACTCTGATCGGACGAAAAGACACCCCCGATCATCAAGCTGCGGAGGGGCCGGACGATGGCAAAACCATCGTCCGGCCCTTACGTGCAACACCGATACTTCGGACTCAGCACCACCAACGAACGTTCTTGACAGCAAGGAGAGGCAGCGATGGGAATCTCACTCGACGGACTGGCCAGCGGGCTCGACACCACCGCCCTCATCAGCTCCATCATGCAGTCGGAGGCCCTCCCGCAAACGCTGCTCAAAAACAAGTCCTACGACATCCAGTCCATGGTGTCCGCCCTCCAGGGGCTCAACGGCAAGGTTGCCGCGCTGGCAACCCAGGCCACGGCCGCGGCCAAGCCCTTCGCCCTGGACCTCTATGCCGCGACCACGAGCAGCGACAAGGTCGTCGCCACCACTACCGCGGCTGCCAAAGCGGGCTCCCTCGACTTCCAGGTCACCAAGCTGGCCCAGACCCAGGTCACCGTGACACCCAAGGTCAACGCTGTTACCGGCTGGCCGTACACCACCATGACCATCAACAGCGGCGGCAAGGATTTCACGATCACCCCTGCGTCCAACAACCTGGACGACGTCGTGACCGCTGTCAACGCCGCCGGTGCCGGCGTCACCGCCAGCAAGGTCGACGTCGGCGGCGGAGACTTCCGGATCCAGTTCACCGCGACGAAGTCCGGCGCAGCCGGTGCGTTCACCATCACGGACCCTGGAACCACCTTCACCAACGTCAAGACCGCCCAGGACGCAGAAATTTCGCTCTGGCCGGGCACGACGGCAGCGCAGACCGTGACGTCGTCCAGCAACACCTTCACCAATCTTCTGCCGGGCGTCTCCATCACCGCCAAAGACGTCACCACCACGCCCGTGACCCTCACGGTGTCCCGCGACAACGCCGGCATCACGAAGCTGGCCTCCGACCTGGTTGACGGAGTGAACGGCATTTTCTCACTGGTTGCCAGCAAGACCGCGGTCAGCACCACCACAAACACCAGCGGCACTAGCGTCTCCGCCGGAGTCTTCGCCGGCGACAGCACCGTGCGTTCCGTGAACCAGAGCATCCTCTCCGCCGCCTCGCTGCCCGTCGGCACCCCGCCGCGGTCGCCGTCGGAGATCGGCATCAGCATCACCAAGACAGGTTCGATGGAGTTCGACGCCACCAAGTTCGGCGCCGCCCTGGCCGCCGACCCGGCCGGCACCGCCGCCAAGGTGCAGGAACTTGCCGGCCGCATCGCGACCGCGGCTACCAACGCCTCGGACAAGTACACGGGCACGCTGACCACCAAGATCACCGGCCAGCAGTCCGAGGTCCGGGATCTGGCTGACCGGATCAGCGACTGGGATATGCGGCTCGCCTCCCGCAAGGCCACCCTGCAGCGCACCTACTCCGGCTTGGAAACCGCGCTGAGCAACATGAAGGCGCAGCAGTCCTGGCTCACCTCCCAGCTCGCGGGCCTCTCCGGCGGGAGCGCCCAGTAATGACCAGCACGCCCTTCGGCGGCGGCTTCGGCGGCGCCGCCCAGCGCAACCAGTACCTCGCGGACTCGGTCCTCTCCGCCCCGCCGGCACGCCTCCTCACCATGCTCTACGACCGGCTCCTGCTGGACCTCGGCCGCGCCGAGAGCGCCCAGCAGGCCGCCAACTGGCCGGTCGCCTCGGAGAACCTGCTGCACGGCCAGGCGATCATCGCTGAGCTGATTTCCTCGCTCAAGACCGATGCCTGGGACGGCGCGGACGGCCTGCTGGGCCTCTACAACTATGCCTTCACGGCTCTCGTCAACGCCAACATCCAGCGGGACGCGGCACTGACGCGTGAAGCGATTGATTTGCTCGAGCCCCTGCGCCAGGCCTGGCACGAGGCCGCCGCGGCGATCCCGGCAGCCCAGCCGGCGTCTTCGGCCGCAGCCCCGGCAATCAAGCCGTTTGCAGCAGCCGGCGCCTGGGCCACGCAGCCGGGCTCCGGAGGCGGGAGCCTTGGGTTTGGCTGAGCCAGCCTTTCGGGGGGAATACGCGGCGGAATTCCCGCCCGCGGCGGAGCTTGCAGAAGATCCTGCCCTCGCCGCGTGGATGCTGGTGCTGGACGTGCTGGAGATGGCCGTGGTCGCTGCGGAGAAGACGCTGAAAGATCCGCTGGGACCACTCTCCTCGCCAGAGCAGCCGGTAGCGGCACTGCCGGCCGAGCGCTGGTCTCCGCCAACACTGAGCACGCCTTTGCCGCCGGAGGCGCGGCGCCGCGCCATGGCGCTCTCGGCGGCCCAGGAGCGCGTCGCCCGGCGACTGGAGGCAGCGAAGCACGACGTCGGCAGGCAGTTGCAGGCAGTCAGTTCGGTGCCCGGCATCGGCGACCCGGCGGGGGCAATTTACCTCGACGTCAACAGCTGAGCCTGCTGCAAAAACCGCCGTCGAACGGTTCATTGAAAAAACCCGAATAAACCTTTCACATTTTCTCTAACGCGGCGCTGAACAGTGCCGATAACCACAGTAAGAGCACGGATCGCTCGTTTACCGGCCACGGATCGGCCACCCCACAATTCCCCAGGCAGGACTCTGTGCTCGAATCCGTGACTTCCGCAGCCCTGGCCAGCGCCATGGACGGGCTGGCTTTGCGCCAACGCGCCATCGCGAACAACATCGCGAACGTCAACACACCGAACTACCACGCCAAGCGCGTCAGCTTTGAAGCTGCCCTTGCCGCGTCCGTGCAGTCCGGGGACGGCCACGCCGAGGCCACGACGGCGACCTCGCTCGAGCCCACCCAGCTCAACGGCAACAACGTCAATCTGGACACGGAAACCCTTTCCAACATCGACACGGTGCTGCGCTTCCAGTTCGCCGCCCGCGCCATCGGTGGGGAATTCAGCGCCGTCCGCGCCGCTATGAGGACCAACTAATGACCTTCGACGCAATCGGCATCGCCGGCTCCGCCCTCACCGTGCACCGCAAGTGGCTCGACGCGGTTTCGGACAACCTGGCCAACATGAACGACGCCTCCGCCACGTCCGGACCGGCGTTCCGCGCCAAGTACGTTGAAGCAGCCGAAGGCGCCGACGGCACCGGCGTGTACGTCAAAAGCACCCAGCTGGGCGACGGCGCGGGCCGCATCGTCTACCAGCCGGACCACCCGCTCGCCGACGCCAACGGCAACGTGAAGTACCCGGACATCGACATGGCCGAGCAGATGGGCGCCCTGATCATCGCCCAGCGCGGCTACCAGGCCAACGCCCAGGTCGTGGACCGCGCCCGCGAGACCTATCTCGCCGCACTTGAGATTGGAAGATCCTGATGCCTGTTTCGCCCATCGCGCCGGTCCAGGGCGTACTGCCCACGGACTACCTCTCCGGTGCCGCCTCGGTGCCTGCAACGGACGGTTCCGGTTTTGCCTCTTCCCTCACCGGCGCCGTTGACAACCTCCAGCAGCTGCAGTCGACGTCGAAAGAGCTCGCCGTCTCCGCCGTGACCGGCAACCTCGACGACATCCACAACGCCACCATCGCCGCCAGCCGGGCACAGATCACCCTTGAACTCGTGGCCACGGTCCGGAACAAGGGCGTTGACGCGTTCAACGAGATCATGAGGATGCAGGCCTGATGCCTCCGCAGATCACCGTCTTCTTCCAGCGCTTCGGCGCCGGCCTCAAGAGCTTCACCACCGGCCAGCGCACGCTAGCCGTCATCGGCGCCGCACTGCTGATTGTTGGCGTTGTCGCGCTCTCCGCCTGGCTCACCCGGCCCACCCTGGCGCCGCTGTTCTCCGGCCTCAAGGACACGGATGCGAACGGCATCGTGGAGCAGCTGCGCAAGGACAACGTCCCCTACGAGCTCAGCGACGGCGGCTCCACCATCCTCGTGCCGCAGGACAAGGTCTACGACGAGCGCCTCAAAGCCGCCGCCGCCGGCCTTCCGACCGCCGCGGCCACCGGCTACTCGCTGCTGGACAAGATGGGCGTCACGTCCTCCGAGTTCCAGCAGTCCGTGACCTACAAGCGCGCCCTCGAAGGCGAACTGGCCAGCACCATCTCCGCCATGGACGGCGTGAAGACTGCCGCGGTCCGGCTCGCCATCCCGGAAAAGACCGTCTTCGTCTCGAAGACCCCGGACACCACGGCCTCGGTCTTCGTCGAGACCGCGCCCGGCGTGACCCTCTCCGGCGACAAGGTCCAGGCCATCGTGCACCTGACCTCCGCCGCGATCGAGAACCTCAAACCTGCCAACGTCTCCGTGGTGGACTCGCAGGGCAACGTCCTCTCCACGGTGGGCGGCGGGGCAGCGGGATCCTCCTCCAAGCAGGCCGCCGACTATCAGCAGCGCACCGGCGACGCCGTCCGCGCCGTCCTGGACCGCGTAGTGGGTCCCGGCAACTCCACCGTGGCGGTCGCGGCAGATGTCACCGGAGAATCCGCCCAGCAAAAGAGCGAAACCTTCTCCAACACCCCCGGCGCGCTGCCGCTGAGCGAATCCTCCAAGACGGAAAAGTACAGCGGAGGCGCGGGCGGTGCCGCCGGCGTCCTCGGACCGGACAACATCGCGGTCCCCGGCGGAACCAGCGGCAACGGCAGCTTCGACTCCACGACCGCGACCAAGAACAACGCCGTCAACAAGGTCACCGAGGACCGGGTCATCCCGCCGGGCGCCGTGAAGCGCCAGACCATTTCGGTGGCTGTCAGCCAGTCCGCCGCGGGCGGGCTGAACATCGGCTCACTCACCGCGCTGGTGACCTCCGCCGCCGGCGTCGACAAGGCCCGGGGCGACACCGTCACCGTCGAGGTGATCCCGTTCAGCACCGCGGCCGCGGATGCGGCCAACGCCTCCCTCGACGCGGCCAAGGCTGACCTCGAGGCCCAGAAGCAGCAGGCGTTCTTCGCAACCCTGGTCACGGCCGGCAGCATCCTGCTCGGACTGCTGATCCTGGCCCTGGTCGTCACCATCATCCTGCGCCGCCGCCAGAAGCGTGAGCCGGTGGACCTGGGCGAGCGCCTGGACCTGCTGCCGGCGATCCCCGCTGTGACGGCCATCGATCCGGCCCCCGCGACGTCGGCCATCCCGCTGACGGCCCTGCCGCTGCAGCCGCTGCCGGCGCCGCCCATGGAGGTGCTGGAAGCCGAACGCCGCATGCAGGAGATCGACAACATGGTCGCCGCCAACCCGGAGAAGGCAGCCGACTACCTCCGCAGCCTCATGGATGACAGGCAGCCCGCATGAAACTCGCCGAATCGACCCTCACCGGCACCCAGCGCGCCGCCGTCGTCCTGATGCAGATGAGTCCGCCCAACGCGGCCCGGGTGATGGCACAGTTGACGGACTCCGAGGCGGAGGAAATCGCCGCCGAGATTGTCCGCCTCCGCAAGGTGGATCCGGAGGTCGCCGAGCAGATCATGAAGGACTTCCACGAGGCTGCCCTGAGCAGCCCGCGGCAGGCCCGCGGCGGCCGTGAGCTCGCCGAAGGCCTGCTCGAGGCCTCCTTCGGCTCGGAAAAGGCCGCCGGCCTGATCAACCGGCTGACCGTCAACATGGCCGGCAAATCGTTTGAGTTCCTCGAAGACATCGAACCGGTGCAGATCCTCGCGCTGATCGACGGCGAACTTCCGCAGACCATCGCGCTGGTCCTGGCCCACCTGAGCCCGCGCAAGGCCTCGGCCGTGATGTCCGGGCTGCCCGGCTCGCTGCGGGCCGACGTCGCGCTCAGCATCGCCACCATGGGCTCGGGCGCGCCGGAAGCCATCGGCATCGTCGCGGACACCCTGAAGCTGCGCGGCGGCGCGGCCGTCTCGCAGCAGGCCTCCAAAGTGGTCGGCGGCATCCAGCCGCTGCTGGAAATCATCAACCGGACCGACGCCGGCACCGAACGCTCCGTCCTGGACGGGCTCGACCTGCTGGATCCGGACCTCGCCGTGGAAATCCGCGCCCAGATGGTGACCTTCGACGACATCGTCAAGCTGGAACGCCGCGACGTGCAGCTGGTGCTCCGCGGCCTGGACGCCTCCGTGCTCGCCGTGGCCATGAAGGGCGCCACCGAACCGGTGCTGGAAACCATCACCACCAACGTCTCCGGCCGCAACCTCGAAATCCTCGAATCCGAGATGGCGGCACTGGGACCGCTGCGCGCCTCGCAGATCGAGGAGGCGCGGGCCGCCGTCGTCCGCTCCATCCGCGAGCTCGAAGCCGAAGGCCAGATCACCATCCAGCGCGGGGACGAAGAAGACTATGTTTACTGACGGGTCGTTTACGGACGCCGGCTCCGCCGAAAGCGCCCCGGCCCGCATCGTCTTCCCCTCGCTGCGGTCCAGCGGACCGGCCAACGAGCAGGCCGGCTACACCGAGGGCCACGCCGCGGGCTACGCCGCGGGTGTCCGCGCCGCCGCCAAGGAACAGCGCCGCTGGCGCGACCGGATGGCTGCCGAGCAGGCCGCCTCGCTCGCCGCCGGGCAGCAGGACCTGGACCGTGCCGTCCGCGCCCTCGCCGTGGCCCGCACCGACTTCGCGCACCGCAACGTCCAGGCCCTGTACGACGCCGAAGAGGTCCTGGCCCGTACCGCGCTGGAACTGGCCGAGGCCATCCTCGGCTACGAACTTGCCGAGGGCACCCGGACGGCCCGCGCCGCCCTGGACCGCGCCCTGTCCGGAAACGACGCCGCCACCGTGCTGGCCATCCGGCTGCACCCGGCCGACATCGAGGTGCTCGCCAAGGAAGGCCAGGACCTGCCGGCCGGCCTTCCGCTGCTCGCCGACGCGTCCCTGCAGCGCGGCGACGCGAAGGTGGAATACCAGCAGGGCTGGCTGGACGCCAGCCTGGGCAGCGCCCTGGCCCGCGCCAAGGCGGCCCTGATGGGGGACCAGCAGTGGCCCGCCGATGCCCCGGATTCGCTCTCCGGCGGGCAGCCATGATCGCCCAGTGGCGCCCCAAGGGCGACGACTTCGCGGCTGCCCTCGCCGCGGCCGCGCCGCAGCGCGTCGGCACCGTCACCTCCGTGATGGGCCTGGGCCTGGAAGTGTCCGGCCTGGACTGCGCCCTCGGTGACCTGGTCACCGTGGGGGAGAACCCCGGACTCGACGCCGAGGTCGTGGCGGCCCTGGACGGCTCCGTGCGCTGCATGCCGCTCGGGCGCCTCGCCGGCGTCGCCGCCGGAGACCCGGTCCGCGCCAAGGGCGGCACCGTGCTGGTCCCCACCGGTGCGGGGCTCTTCGGCCGCGTCATCGACGGCCTCGGCCGCCCGATCGACGGCAAGGGCCCGCTGCTCAGCGGACCGCGCGTGCCGATCGACAACGAGGCGCCGAACGCCATGAAACGCGCACGGATCGACACCGCGCTGCAGACCGGCGTCCGGGTGCTGGACACCATGACCACCCTGGGCAAGGGCCAGCGCATGGGCCTCTTCGCCGGCTCCGGCGTCGGCAAGTCTTCACTGCTGTCCATGATCGCCCGCGGCACCGACGCCGAAGTATCCGTGATCGCCCTCGTGGGGGAGCGCGGCCGCGAAGTCCGCGAATTCCTGGAGGACGACCTTGGCCCCGCCGGGCTGGCCCGCTCGGTCGTCGTCGTCGCCACCTCCGATGAGCCGGCGCTGATGCGCATGCGCGCCGCGTTCACGGCCACCCGGATCGCCGAGTCGTTCCGGGACCAGGGCCAGGATGTTGTGCTCATGATGGATTCGCTGACCCGCGTGGCCATGGCCCAGCGCGAGATCGGCCTCTCCGCCGGCGAGCCCCCCGCTACCCGCGGCTACCCGCCGTCGACGTTCTCCGTCCTGGCCCGGCTGCTGGAGCGGGCCGGCACCGCCGAGGCCGGCTCAGTGACCGGCATCTACACCGTGCTGGTGGACGGCGACGACCACAATGAACCCATCGCCGATGCCGCCCGGTCCATCCTCGACGGCCACGTGGTGCTGGACCGGAAGCTCGCCGTGACGGGACACTTCCCCTCGGTGGACGTGCTGGGTTCGGTCTCGCGCGTCGCCTCCAAGGTCAACGCCCGTCACCACCTCGACGCGGCCTCCACGCTGCGCAGGGTCCTCGCGGCCCGCAAGGCAGCCCAGGACCTGATCGACGTCGGCGCCTACCAGGCCGGGACCAACCCGCTGGTGGATGCCGCCCTGGCGCATGAGGACTCCGTCAGCGGCTTCCTGCAGCAGCCGATGGACGAGTCCACCCCCCACCCCGAGTCCTGGCGTCAGCTGGACCACCTCACTTCGATCCTGGGAGCCGCGGCATGAACCGGCAATTCTCGCTCGCGGGGCTGTTGCGCCTCCGCCAGATCCAGCAGGACCAGGCGGCGTCCGGGCTGGCCCGCGCCCGTTCCCGGTCCACTTCGGTCCGGGCCCGGGAAGCCTCGGCCCGCCGGCAGCTGTCCGCCACCGACGAGGACATCGTCAGCTCCGCGTCGCTGCGCGCCGTCGCGGCGTCCCGCGCGGCGTCCCACAGCATGCTGGCGGACCTGGAGAACCTGGCCCGCGCAGCCGAGACGGACGAGGCCGCGGCGCGCGAGGAATTCATCGCCGCCCGCACCCGGTCCGTCGGCCTGGAAAAGCTGCAGGCCCGCCACCACGCCGAAGTGAACACCGCGGAGCTGCGCGCCGAACAGTCCACCCTGGACGAGATTTCCTCGACGATCTGGCACCGGGACGAACAGCAGGTGCGCTCATGAGCATGACCGAGGCGCTGGGCCGCATGCAGGGCATCCAGTCGATGATCGCTGAGCTCACCCGTCCCACCCAGACCGAAAGCGCCGCCGCGGCGCTGAAGTCCGCCGCAGCCACGTCCCTCGCGACCGGGACCGGCACCGGCGACGCCGGCTCCTTCACGGAGGCGCTGACCGCGGCCCTCGGCGGAAGCGCAAGCGCCTCCGGAACGGATCGCTCATCCCTGGCCGGCGGCCTGGGCCTGGGCGGCACCGCGGGCATCGGCGCCTTCAAGGGGCTCACCGCACCGGCACCCGCTGTGCCGGTAGCTGCAGGCAGCGCGACCGGCACGGACGTGGTGGCCATGGCCAAGAAGTACATCGGGGTGCCCTACGTCTGGGGCGGCACCAACCCGGCCACCGGGATGGACTGCTCTGGCTTCACGCAGCGGGTCTTCAAGGACCTCGGCGTCGAGCTTCCGCGGGTCGTAAGCGACCAGATGAAGCAGGGAACCCCGGTGGCGTCCCTGGCCGAGGCCAAGCCCGGCGACCTGCTGATCAGTTTCGGCGGGAATCACATCTCCATCTACCTCGGCAACGGCAAAGCCATCGACGCGCCCGTGCCAGGCAAGACCATCCAGATCCGCGACGCCTGGGAGCAACAGTCCAACCTGACCTCCATCCGGCGGATCGTCCCGGCGGGAGGCGCCGCATGAAGGGCATGACTTCGATAGACCTGGCGACTGCGCTCGCCGGGTCTCCGGTGCAGGCCCGCGGCGCCCAGCAAGGGAGCCGCGCGCGCACAGACAGTGGGGCGCCCGACGCCGGCGGATTCGGGTCCGTGCTGAGCGACGCGGTGAGCCACGAGGCAGCTTCCGCTGCCCCGTCGTCCGTCGCGGCTGCCCCCTCGTCCACCGCTACGGCGCCCGGCGAGGCCACCGCTACGGCGCCCGGGACCGCCGCGGCGCCCGGCGAGGCCGAGACATCGAAAGACGGGGCCCCGGCGGACGCCCCCGCCCAGGACGCAACTGCTGCCACTGAGGGCTCCGCCGCTGCGTCAGCGGCCGATGCCGGCATCCTGGCCGCTTCGGCCCAGTTCGCCGCAGCGATCCAGCCCGCCGCGGCCGCGGGGGAGACTACGGCCGCGACGGCGGAACCCGGCGGCATCGCCCCGCCGTCTGTGAGCCCAGCAGCAGCTTCCGGTCAGGTCTTTGTGGACCCGCGGCTGGCGCCCTCGACCGGCGCTGTGACAGCCCCGTCCGCGGGGGAGATTGCGGCCGCGCCCGCTCCGGTCGCGGCGTCCGTTGCCGGCGGTGTCGCCCTGCGCCACGAACCGGCGAGCAACCCAGCAGCGGGCCCCGCAGCAGCCGGCCTCGCCACAACACCGCAAGCCGGTGCGGCGCCTCCGGGCATCGTCCTTCCGGCCGCCGCGGCTCAGGCTGCCCTCCGCCCGGCGGGCGTCCCGGCGGGTGGCAAGCCGGCCGCTGGCACGGCTGCCGGCGTCGTTCCCGCCCAGGCTGTTGCCGCGGCTGGAGCCACGACCGCCCCCGCCGCGCCCGCGGATCCCGCTGCGGCGCTGCCCCCGGCAGCCGCTCCGGCGACGGGAGTTCCGCCGACGGCGGCGCAGACCGCAGCGGCGCCCACCGCTGCCGGCACGGCGGCACCGGGCCTGCCCGGCGTCGTCGTCGGGACCGGAGGGAGGTTCCCCGGCGGGGCCCCCGACGCTCCCGCCGAGAGCCGTCCGGCTGCTCCCGCAGCGACGGACAGCGTGGCCGCTGCCGGAGCCGCGGCGGTGGCCCCGCCCGCGCCGGGCCCGGCCCGCAGCACGGCACTACCGGCGGCCGCGACTCCGGCTCCGGCCCAGCAGCCCGCCCTCACCCCGCAGCTGGCAAAGCCGCTGTTCACGCTCGCTGCGGCCCCGCACGGCCAGCACATCATGACCCTGAAAGTTACCCCCGAGGACCTCGGTCCGCTGACCGTGCGCGCCCACATCGACGGCGCCGGCGTTCGGATCGAACTGTTCGCTCCCGGGGACACCGGCCGGGAAGCGCTGCGCGGGATCCTGCCGGAACTGCGCAAGGAACTTGCCGACGCCGGCTTCGGTGCGACCCTCGACCTCTCGGACCACAGCGGACCGGCGGGCCGGGGCCAGGACGCAGGAGGGGACGCGGGACAGGGTGCAGCCGGCCGCGAAGCCTCCGACGCCGGCAGCGCCGGCTCGGGACCCGGCGGCCGGAACGGGCCCGGCGAACCGCGGCCCGGGCACCGGTGGGACGCCCTGGCGGACCAAGCGTCGCTGCGCAGCACCAGGATCCTGAACGGTCCCCAAACCACCCTCGACATTCTCGTCTGACACGAAGGAACCCGACCCATGACTATCCAGCCCATCGCCCCGCAGCCGGTTACGGCCGCGGGGACGACCCCGCAGGCTGCCGCCGTCCGGGCCCCCGTGCAGTCCATGGACGCCAACGTGTTCATGACCCTCCTCGTGGCCCAGCTCAAGAACCAGAACCCCAGCGCCCCCATGGATACGAACCAGATGATGGCGCAGACCATCCAGCTTTCCATGATGGAAAAGATGACCGAACTGACTTCCAACAGCAAGGAGGGATTCTCCCTCCAGATGCGCTCGGCAGCATCACAGCTGATCGGCCACTCCGTTGACTACAAACTCGCCGACGGCACCACCGGCACCGGAATCGCCAGCTCGGTTTCCTTCGCCGACGCAGTACCGACCGTCAAGGTCGGCGATCTCTCCATCCCCCTCGACTCCATCACCGGCCTTACCGCGCCGGCCGCTTCCTGACCAGTTTCCTCCCGTAGAAAGGCAGTTCCCATGCTCCGCTCGCTGTACTCCGGAATCTCCGGCCTTCGTGCCCACCAGACCATGCTGGATGTCACCGGCAACAACATCGCCAACGTCAACACGGCCGGCTTCAAGGCGTCCTCCACGCAGTTCCAGGACACCCTCTCGCAGCTGACCCAGGGCGCGTCCGCGCCGCAGGGTGAGTCCGGCGGCAGCAACCCGGCGCAGATCGGCCTCGGCGTCCGCGTCGCCGGCGTCAGCAGCAACTTCGCCCAGGGCTCCTCGCAGAGCACCGGCCGCGCCACGGACATGATGATCTCCGGCGACGGCTTCTTCGTCACCAGCAAGGGCGGCCAGCAGCTGTTCACCCGTGCGGGATCCATGACGTTCGACGCTGCCAGCCAGCTCGTCAGCCCGGACGGCGGCATCCTGCAGGGCTGGACCGCCAACAACGGCAAGGTGGACCAGGCGGGTGCCATTGGCGACATCACGCTTAACCCCAACACCATGATCGCGACCCCCACGACCTCCATGACGCTGGACGGCAACCTGCCCGCGGACGCCGGTTCGGCGTCGTTCGACCGCGTGGTCAAGGTCTACGACTCCGTCGGCGCCGCCAGCAACCTCACCCTCACCTTTGTCCAGCAGCCTGGCGGCTGGGGTGTGTCCACCGACGGCGGCGCCACCATCGCGGACCGGATGAGCTTCACCGACGGCCGGCTGACCTCTCCGGGCAAGCTCAACGTTGCGGGCAAGACCATCGACGTAAGCCAGGTGTCCTCCTTCGCAGGCATGAGCTCGCTCACCGTCAGCGGCCAGAACGGCACCCCGGCCGGGAAGCTGGAATCCTTCACCCTCGGCAATGACGGCTCCCTGATCGGGTCCTTCAGCAACGGCACCAAGCAGGTCCTGGCCAAGATCGCGCTGGCGAAGTTCACCAACCCGGCCGGCCTGGAGAAGGCCGGCGGATCCTCCTACGTCGCCACAGCCAACTCCGGCAACGTCCAGCTGGGCGCGGCCGGCGACCCGGGCATCGGCACCCTGGCCGGCGGCTCGCTGGAGATGTCCAACGTGGACCTGTCCCAGGAATTCACCAACCTGATCGTCGCCCAGCGCGGCTTCCAGGCCAACGCCCGCATCATCACCACCTCGGACGAGGTCCTGCAGGAGCTCGGCAACCTCAAGCGCTAACCCCTGGCGCACCGCGGTCCAAGGTCGCCAGCGAGGGGCGCACGGAAGACAGCCACGGGACTCATCCAGCTCCGAGGACCCGAGCTGTCCGCCGCATGCACCCGTTCGACGGCAGACGCGGTGCCGGCCGTGCTTTTTCGCACCGGTTTTGGAAAAACGCGGCGCGGGCGGCCTGATGCGCCCCGGATCCGGGGCGCGCAGGTCCGTTTCCGCCGCGGGTGTCCGTTGCCGTAGCGAAATTCGGGCGAACGAAGGCCGTGGAACGGCGGGCCACATGGAAGGGGTCCCTTGGGGACCCCTTTCGTGTGTCCGCGGCGCCTAACGAAAGCGCGGGGGCGGCCGACAGTAAGGGGAGAACACCCCTACCCGCCGCTTGGCCGCACCGCCAGGCAGTCCCCAGAGCAGAATCGGCCCATGATCGTTGTCACACGCCTCAACGGAACGCGCTTCGCGGTCAATCCGGACCTGATTGAACGGATCCACGAGAGTCCGGACACCCACCTGGTCACGCTCGACGGCGCCGCTTATGTTGTGCTCGAAAGCCTGGCCGAGGTGGTCGAGCTGATTGCCGACTACCGCGCCTACGTCCTGAACAAGGCGCGGGATTTCCCCGCCGTCACGGGCTACCCCTTGAGCCTGGTCCCGCCTGCCGGACCGGACGACGATGCCGACGCCTCCGCACCTGAACCACCAAGGAAGTAAGCCATGGATCCCGCAACAATCATTGGACTGCTCCTCGCGTTTGGTTCCGTCGTCACCATGGTGGTCATTGAAGGTGGCAGCATCTCCGGCCTGCTGCTGCCCGGGCCCCTGGTCCTGGTCTTCGGGGCAACCCTGGCCATCGGGCTGGCCGGCAACACGCTCAAGGACGTGATCCAAGCGTTCAGGGCCGTGCCGGCAATGTTCATGGGAAAGACGTCGAAGCCCCAGGAAAGCATCGACCAGATGGTCCGCTTCGCGGAAAAGGCGCGCGCCGAGGGCCTGCTCTCCCTTGAGGAAGAGGCCGCGAGCGTCAAGGATCCGTTCCTGGCCCGAGCCCTGCAGAACATCGCAGACGGCACCGACGCCGAGGACCTCCGGCTGCAGATGGAGGACGAGATTGACACGAAGTCCCGCAGCGACCACGCGTCGTCGAAGTTCTTCGCCAGCCTCGGCGGCTACGCCCCTACCGTGGGGATCGTCGGAACTGTCGTGTCCCTCACCCACGTCCTCGAAAACCTCTCCAAGCCGGACGAACTGGGGCACATGATCGCCGCCGCCTTCGTCGCGACCCTGTGGGGCCTGCTCTCGGCCAACTTCATCTGGCTGCCGTTCAGTTCGCGACTGGCCAGGCTCTCCGAGTTGAACATCGAACGCATGACCCTCGTGATGGAGGGCATGCTCGCCGTGCAGTCCGGCGCCCAGCCCCTGCTGCTGGCCGAACGGCTCCGTTCCATGGTCCCGGAGCACCAGCTCAAGAGCGCCGACAAGGGCCGCAAGGCGCCCAGCGGTGACGGCACCGCGGAGTCGATGGACACCGCAGCGTGAGCGGACGCCGCCGGCCCCGCAAGAAACCCGAAGCGCACCACGTCGACGAACGCTGGATGGCCTCCTACATGGACATGGTCACCGTGCTCATGTGCCTCTTCATCGTCCTTTACGCCATGTCCACGGTCGACGCGAACAAGTTCGAGAAGCTGCGCAACTCGCTCGCCACCGGGTTCGGCGCGGTGGCCTCGGAAACCGTGGACACCGCCTCCGGGACCGTGGTCCCGCCCGAATTCGTCAACAAAGACCTCGAGGCCTTTGCCGCCGTCCAGTCGGACGACAAGAAAGCCCAGGACGCAGCCCTCGCCGCCGCGAAGAAAGAAGTGGACCGGCTGCGCGCCCTCGAGAAAAAAATGAAGGCCGGCCTGGCCGCCGCCGGGCTCAGCCAGAACGTGGAGTTCCAGATCGACCAGCGCGGCCTGACGGTCAAGCTCATCGGCTCCCAGGCCTTCTTCGCCCCCGACCGGCCCGAGCTCACCAACCGCGCGTCCCAGGTGCTGCACATCATCTCGCCCATCCTCGGCCCCGCGGCGCTGGAGATCATGGTGGAAGGCCACGCGGCGAAGGGCATTACCGCGTACCCGTCCACCTGGGAACTGTCCTCGGCGCGCGCGGTCAACGTGCTGCGCTACATGGTGGACCGCGGCGGGATCCCGCCGCAGCGGATCGGGGCCGTCGCCTTCGGCTCGGCCCGCCAGGTCAACGACGATTCCACGCCGGCGCTGATGGAGCGGAACCGGCGGGTGGACATCGTAGTCATCTCCGACAAGCCCGACGTCGTCCGGGCCCTCATTCCCCAGGCCTTGAAGCTGACCCAGAAATAGCGCCTCTTTCGCGTGCTGTCTAACGCCCCGTGTATTGCCTGGGGCAGACTGCTTACGACGGCGGATCCCTTGCCGATAGTGGCAACCGTGAGTGTTCTGGATGAGCGGGAAGTGGTACGGGAGCGGACCGTCAGCGTCTATGACTTCCGGCGTCCCGCGACGCTGGCGCGAGAGCACAGCCGCGTCCTGGAACTCGCCTTCGAGACGTTCGCCCGCCAGTGGGGCACCCAGCTGACCGCCAAGGTCCGCGTGAAGTCCGTGGTGCGGCTCGAGGACGTCGGCATGCAGAGCTACGACGAGTACGCCGCCTCCCTCCCGGCGGTGACCGCCATGGTGCTGTGCACCGTGGAGTCGCACGATTCCAAGCTGGTGGTGCAGTTCCCCGCTCCCTCGGCCCTGGGCTGGATCAACCGGATGCTGGGCGCCTCGAACGACACGGTGATGCCGGACCGGAAGTTCACGCAGATTGAACAGGCCCTGGTCAAGGGACTTATGGACGAGGCCCTCGAGGACCTCGGCTACTCGCTCGGGCCGCTGTTGAGCGAAACCATCCGGGTGGACACCGTCCAGTACAACTCCCAGTTCGCCCAGGCCGCAGCGCCCAGCGAACTCATGATTGTCGCCTCCTTCACGATCAACGTCGGCAACATCAGTGCCCCGGCCACCCTGGCGGTGCCGGCGGGAATCCTGCTGGGCCGGCTGAAGAAGGTCAACCCGACGGACAACCGCGGGGACGCCGCCGCCCGCATCAGCTCGCAGTTGGAGCGCGTCCCGGTGGAACTCTCGGTGCGGCTCTCGACGTCGTACGTCACCCCCAGCCAGGTGCTGGGCCTCGCGGTGGGGGACGTCCTGACCCTCCCGCACCTGGAAAACCGGCCGTTCGACCTCACCCTGGATGGCACGAGGCTGGCCACCGCCGCCCCGGCCCGCAACGGGTCCCGGGCCGCAGCCGTCATTGTCACAATCGAGGAGAATAACCAATGAGCATCACCCTGACCAAGCATGAATCGTCGGCGGAACGGCTCGTTGAGGAACTGCCGAGCCCGGTAGCCCTGAAGGTCGTCGCGCTGGTCCCGGCCCGCGCCGCAGCCCCCTACGCCCGCCAGGCCGTCACCGCGACCTTCGTCGGCTCCGTGACCGCAGACCTCGCCCTGATGCTCAGCGACCGCACGTTCCTGGACGAGGCGGCCGGCGGAATGGCCGGCGGCCAACTCGGCGTCGTCTCCGTCACCGATGTCCTCCGCCCCGCGATGGAAAGCGCAAGCTCGGTCTTCGGCGCCGGCGTGCTCTCGGACCTGCGCGAGTCCGACGCGTCCGGGCTGCTTTCGGACCCCGACACTGCCGTCTTCGAACTCTCCGACGGCACCAGCCCGGCGGCATGGTTCGCGGTCCGGCTGCGCGAACACGGCACCAGCCAGGACCGTGCCGGCGACCTCTTCGGCGGCGGCGACACGGTGGCCGGCCGGCTGGGCCGCATCAACAACATCGAGATGGCCCTGACCGTGGAGATCGGCCGCACCCGCATGTCCGTCCGCGACGTGCTCTCGCTCGAACCCGGCAAGATCATCGAACTGGACCGCTCCGCGGGCGCCCCCGCCGACGTTCTGCTCAACGGCCGGCTGATCGCCCACGGCGAGGTTGTGGTCCTGGACCAGGACTACGCCGTGCGGATCACCCGGATCCTCGACGTGGCCGAGGGGCTTAGCTGAATGGACTCGCTGATCCTCGGGCTGCGGGTAGCCGTAGCCCTGGGCGCGGTGCTTGGACTGATCTGGCTGCTGCAGCGCCGTCTCGGCAAAGGCACGGGACGACGCCGCGCTGACGCCGCCCTGAGCGTCGTCAGCCGCCAAAGCGTCGGCCAGCGTGCCTCCGTAGTGGTGGTCGACGCCGGTGGCCAGCGCTTCCTGCTCGGCGTCACCGACCACGCCGTCAACGTCCTGCACACCGGCGATATCCCGGCAGAGGCCGCAGAGGCCCTGGATCCGGAGCCCCGCCGCGCCGGCGCCGCCGGCGCCTTCGCGCAGATCCTCGCAAGCGCGGGAGCCGGAGCCGGAGCCGCTGCCTCCGCCGCACCCGTGAACGGGGCCGGGACCGCGGAACAGGGCGGCAGCCTGACGGCTGGCGAGCCCGGGGCACCGGACCGGCCGCTGTCCCGCCGCAGCTCCATCCGCCGAGAACCCCACCCCCGGACCGTCCCGGGGCGCGGGACCGCGCCCGCCGTGTCCCACCCGCCGCTGCACGGGTCAATTCTGGCCGGTTCCACCTGGAAGCAGGCCGCTGCCGCTCTCAGGAGCGGACGCCGCAATTGATCCGCCCTGCCACCGCCCACTCCGCCCGCGTCCCGTCAACCAGCAGCAGCCGAACCGGCATCAGCCGAACCACAAGGTTCCTGGCCATCGGCGTCGCCGCCGTGCTCTGCGCCGTCCTGCTGCTCTGGCTTAACGCCGCCGCCGGCCATGCGACTGCCCCCGTGCCGCCGGTTCCGCCAACCCCGCCGGCCAGCCCGGACACCGGCAGCGTCAACATCGAGATCAACGGCATGGACGGAAAGCCCTCCACAGCGGTCCTGACCCTGATCGGGATCACCCTGTTGTCCGTCGCGCCCGCGCTGCTGCTGATGATGACCTCGTTCACCAAGATCTTCGTGGTGCTCGCGATGACCCGCAACGCGCTCTCGCTCCCGTCCATACCGCCCAACCAGGTGCTGGCGGGCCTGGCCCTGTTCCTGTCGATCTTCGTCATGTGGCCGGTCATCAACGAGATGAACACCATCGGCGTGCAGCCCTACCTGAACGGCACCTTGGATTTCAACGGCGCGCTCAGCGCCGGCTCGGGCCCGCTGCAGCACTTCATGCTGGCGCACACCCGCGAGGAAGACATCGCGCTGATGACCCGCGCCGCCGGCATGGAGAACCCGGCCACGCCGGAAGCGGTGCCGCTGCAGACGCTCATCCCGGCGTTCATGATTTCCGAACTCCGGGCCGCCTTCATTATCGGCTTCGTCATCTTCATCCCGTTCCTCGTGATCGACCTCGTCGTCTCCGCGGCCCTGATGTCGATGGGCATGATGATGCTTCCGCCGGTGATGATCTCGCTGCCGTTCAAGATCCTGCTCTTTGTCCTCGTGGACGGCTGGGGCCTGATCATCACCTCGCTGATCCAAAGTTATGCAGGCTCGGGATGAACGCCAACGCCGTCCTGGACATCTGCCTCCAGGCCATGATCGTGGCCGCCAAGCTCTCGGCCCCGGTGCTGGTGACCGCGCTGGTGGTGGGCCTGGCGATTTCCCTGCTTCAGTCCATCACCCAGCTCCAGGAAGCCACCCTCTCCTTCGTGCCCAAACTGGCCGCCGTGGCCGTGGCGCTGCTGATCTGCGGGCACTGGATGATCTCGGAGATGGTCGCGTTCACCAACGACCTCTTCGCCAAGATCCCCTCCCTGCTCGGAGGCTTGTGAGGTGGGCATCCCGATCGACCAGACGTGGCTGGAAGTCCTCCTGCTGGCCACCGTCCGGATGACGGCATTCCTGATCGTGGCACCGCCTTTCGCGCACCAGGCCTTCCCCGGGCGGATCAAAGCCATGCTGGGCGTCGGCCTGGGCCTGGCCGTCTCGCAGCGGCTTTCCGCCGGCTACGTCGCCCGCGACACGGCAGGCTTCCTCACCGGAGTGGTCCTGGAACTCGTCACCGGCCTGGTCCTGGGCTTTCTGGTCATGCTGGTCTTCGCGGCGATCCAGTCCGCCGGCAGCCTGATCGACCTCTTCAGCGGCTTCCAGATGGCCCAGGCCTTCGACCCGCAGATGATGGTCAACGGCGCCCAGTTCACCCGGCTGCTGCAGATGGCGGCGCTCGCCCTGCTGTTCTCCTCGGACGGCTACCAGCTCGTCATCGGCGGCCTGACCGGAAGCTTCACCGCCCTGCCGCTGGCCGGCGGCCTTGACCTGGCCCAGCCGGTCCAGGCCATGACCTCCGCCGTCACCGGCATGTTCCTCGCCGCCGTCCAGATCGCCGGCCCGCTGCTGGTGGTGCTGTTCCTCGCCGACGTCGGGCTCGGCCTGCTGACCCGGGTGGCCCCGGCACTGAATGCCTTCTCGCTGGGCTTCCCGCTCAAGATCATGCTGACCCTCTCGTTGGCAGGATTCCTCTTCCTCGCCCTGCCCAGGATCGTCTCCACCCTCGCCGGGCAGGCCGCCAAGACTGTGCTGGGGGTGGGCTGATGGCGGATTCACAGGAAAAAACCGAACAAGCCACCGACAAACGCATGCGGGAGGTCCGCTCCAAGGGCCAGCTCTCGCGCTCCCAGGACCTCACCGCCTGGCTGGCGGTCGGCGCCGCCGCCGTCATGATCCCCGCGACCGTGCAGCGCGGGGCCAACGCGGCCACGGACCAGCTCTTCAGCGTCCGGGGCGTCATGGCGCAGCCGGATCCGGCAAGGGCCGTGAAGGCCCTCGAGGACGGCCTCGGCGCGCTCGCCGGAATCCTCGGACCGTTGCTAATCGTCGTGCTCCTTGTCGTCCTGGTGGGTTCGGCGCTGCAGGGCGGCATCCACCTGAAGAAGTTCCGCCTGGACTTCGAGAACTTCAAACTGCTCAGCGGGCTGAAGCGCATCTTCGGCACCCAGGCGCTGTGGGGCGGGGTCAAGGCGCTGCTGAAGGCCAGCGTTGTCGGCCTCGTGCTCTACTCCGTCGTTCAGGGGCTCATCCCGGTGCTGCTCACCGCCGGCGGCCTTCCGGTGTCCGGCGTCGTGGCGGCGGCCGGGAGCGGCATCTCCTCCCTGGTCCAGTTCGCCGTCTTCGCCGGCATCGCGCTGGCGGCTGTGGACTTCTTCGTGGTGATGCGCCGGAACCGGAAGAAGACCCGGATGTCCAAGAAGGAAGTCCAGGACGAGAACAAGAGCAGCGAAGGCGATCCGCTGATCCGCTCCCAGCGCCGGGCCCGGCAGCTGTCCATGAGCCGGAACCGCATGATCGCGGCAATCGGGGACGCCGACGTCGTCCTCGTCAACCCCACGCACGTCGCCGTCGCGCTGAAGTACGAGCCCGGAAAGTCGGCCCCGCGGGTGGTGGCCAAGGGTGCCGGCCACGTCGCGTCGCGGATCAGGCAGGAGGCCGAGGCGAAGAACGTGCCCATGGTCCAGGACATCCCGCTCGCCCGGGCGCTGCACGGCGCCTGCGAGCTGGGGCAGGAGATCCCGGTGGATTTCTACCACGCCGTGGCCGGGGTGCTGGCCTTCGTCATGTCGCTCAAGGCCCGCGGCGCCGGAGCCGGGCTGCACCGGATGGCCGGAGCCGCGCTATGAGCATCTTCGCGAACATTTTTGGAACCAGCGTCTGTGAAAGGACCGCATCATGAACAACAGGCTCGCCCGGCTGGCGGTGCCGATCGGCATCGTGGGCATCGTGCTGCTGCTGGTGGTTCCCGTGCCCGCCCCGCTGCTGGACTTCCTCATCGTGTGCAACATCCTGCTGGCGCTGCTGGTGCTGCTGACCAGCATGTTTGTGAAGAAGCCGCTGGACTTCTCCGTGTTCCCCTCGCTGCTGCTCGTGGCCACGCTGTTCCGGCTGGGCCTCAACGTTGCCTCCACCCGGCTGGTCCTCGGCAACGGTTACGCCGGCCAGGTCATTGAGGCCTTCGGCAAGGTGACCGTGGGCGGCTCCATGATCATCGGCGCCGTCGTGTTCCTGATCCTGGTGGTTATCCAGTTCGTCGTGGTCACGAAGGGCGCCGAGCGCGTCGCCGAAGTCGGGGCGCGGTTCACCCTGGACGCCATGCCGGGCAAGCAGATGGCGATCGACGCCGACCTCAACGCCGGCCTGATTACAGACACCCAGGCCCGGGAGCGGCGCGCCGAGGTCTCGGCAGAGGCCGACTTCTACGGCGCGATGGACGGCGCCTCGAAGTTCGTCAAGGGTGACGCCATCGCCGGCATCATCATCATCATCATCAACTTCATTGGCGGCATCGCCATCGGCATGCTGCAGCGCGGCATGGAGATCGGCGACGCCCTCAACACCTACGGCCTGCTGACCATGGGTGACGGACTTGTCACCCAGATCCCGGCGCTGCTGATGGCTGTCTCCACCGGCATGATCGTGACGCGGTCCAACGCGGAGGCGGACATGGGCCGGACGGCCTCCACGCAGCTGCTGCAGTCGCCCAACGCCCTGATGATCGCGGGCGTGGCCGCCCTCGCCATGGCCCTCATCCCCGGCATGCCGCCCATTCCGTTCGTCCTGGTCGGCGCCGGCCTGATCCTGGCTTCGCGCCGCACCGCCGCCGGCCAGCAGCAGGCGGAAAAGGCCCGCGACGCCGAGGCCGCCGCGCTGAACTCCCCGCAGCTGGACCCCAACGAGAAGCTGCTGGAGGACATGCGCGTCCACCCCGTGGAGATCCTGCTGGCCCCCGACCTTGTCGACATGGTCTCCGGCGCCTCCGACGACCTGCTGGCCCGGGTCCGATCGCTGCGGCACAAGATCGCAATGGAACTGGGCCTGGTCATCCCGCCGGTCCGCACCCGGGACAGTGTGGATCTCCCGCCGGCCACCTACGCCATTCGGATCGCCGGGGTGGAGGCCGGCCGCGGCACCGCCCCGGGCGGCCAGATGCTGGCCCTCGGCGACTCACTGGACTCGCTCCCGGGCGTCGCCATGATTGAGCCGGTCTTCGGGCTCGCCGGGAAGTGGATTCCTGCCGAGATGCGGCACAACGCCGAGATGACCGGGGCCACCGTGATCGACCGCGTCTCGGTGCTGGTCACGCACCTGTCCTCCATCGTCACGGGCAATGCTGCCCGGCTGCTCTCCCGCGAGGATGTCCGGGTGCTGACCGAGGGCGTCCGCAAGCAGAGCCCCTCCGCCGTGGACGAACTGACTCCCGCGCTGCTCTCGCTCGCCGAGCTGCAGCGGGTGCTCCAAGGCCTGCTCGACGAGCAGGTCCCCATCAACGACCTGGCCCGCATCTACGAGGCGCTTACCCTCCGGGCCAAGGTTTCCACCGACCCGGAGTCGCTGGTGGAGGCGGCCCGCCAGGCACTCGGTCCGGCGCTGACCGCCAAGTTCATGGAGGGCCCGGTGCTCAACGTGATCATGATCGACCCGCTCCTGGAACAGTCCATGCTGGAGGATATGCGGCCGGCCGAGGGCGGCAGCCAGATCGTGATGGGACAGGACCGGCTCGACGCCGTGCTCCGCTCGGTGCGCAACGCGGTGGACTCCGCGGCCGCCGCCAACCGGCAGGCCGTCCTGGTCTGCGCCCCGGCGCTGCGTCCGGCCATCCACCGGCTTATCGGAGCCCAGCCCGGGTCCGTCCCGGTGCTGTCGTACCGCGAAGTCACTTCCGCCAATGTCCGGATCGAAACTGTAGGAGTCGTGCGCCATGCCGAACCGCTATCGGCTTAAGGGAGCCTCGCTGGAGGAAATCCGCAGCAAGGCCGAGGCCCAGTACGGCCCGTCGGCCCGCATCGTTTCCGCCGAGCGCGTGATCAGTCCCGGCATCGCCGGGCTGTTCGCGGCGAACCGCTACGAGGCCATCGTCGAGGTCCAGCCCAAGCACGACGTCGTCACCGGCGAGGTCGTGCCGGATGCGGACATCCTGTCCGAGGGTGAGATCGTGGAGCGGGCCGCCGCCACATCGGCAGAGGCCCCGCGGGATACCGTCCGGGAAGCGCCGCGGCGGACGGAGACGCCGCCCGGCACGCGGATCGCCGCGGCCCCCGCTCACCAGCTGCAGGGCGACGCGATCGCCGCCCTGCTGGCCGAAGCCGACGCCGCCGAACTGACCCTGCACCGGACCGGCACCCCAGGGGTCTCGACCGAGTCGCCGGACTTCGCCGAACTGCTGGACCAGCTCGGATCCGGGCTGCGGCCGACGTCGGCCGGAGCGGGACAGCCCGACCCGGACCGGGCGGCACGCCCGGGGAACGGCGCGGGGGAGCGCACCGCACCGGCCCCCGACCGCGTGGCGCCGTCGCCGTCCGTGCGAAATGCCGCGCCGGCGCGCGAGCCGGTGCCGGTCCCGCTGAGCGGCACCGGGGACCTGGTGGTGCTGGTCGGCCTCGGCGACGACGCGATGGACACCGCCCTGGCCATGTCCATCGCCGCTGGCGGCGCGGACGTGCGCACCGCCGGAGAATTGAGCGCTTACGGCCACCTGCACCTGGACGGACGCCAGAGCGCGACGGCGGCCCGCGCCCACGCCGTGGAGACCGAGCAGACGGTGCTGGCCGCCTTCGGGCTCGGCAAGGCCCGCAATACCCTGGCGCGGCTGCAGGCGATCTCGGCGCTTTCCCCGGACCAGCTCTGGGTTGTGGTCGACGCCGGGCGCAAGCACGAGGACACCGCCCGCTGGGTGAGCCTGCTGCGGGCCCGGCTCGAGGTGGCCGCGGTGGCCGTGGTGGGCGCAGCGGACACCGGGACGCCCGAAAGCGTGGACGCCCTCGGCCTGCCGGTGGGCTGGATCGATGGCCGGCCGGCGACCCGGCCGGCGCCGTGGGCCGCAGCGTCCGGCCGCGAAGGGTAGATTGAGAGAATGCTGGTACTAACACGCAAGCCGGGCGAACAGATCATGATCGGCGACGGCATCGTCATCACTGTTCTGGAAGGGCGCGGCGACGGCGTCCGGATCGGCATCGAGGCGCCCCGCGGCGTTCCGATCCAGCGGCGGGAAGTAATCGAGGCCATTGCTGCGGCGAACCTGGCGGCAGCTGAAGCAGGCGCCGAATCCGGTCCCGGCACCGAGGACGCGCTGCGCGGCCTGCTGCCCCCGGCGGCCGCCCGCGACTAAAGGCCGTCAGTGCGAGTTCGCGTCGTCGCCTAGGTACTGGGCCATGAGCGGCTGGGTCGCGCGGCGCGTAATGGCAAGGGCACGCTCAATGTTTCCGGCAACCGTCAGCTGTTCGAGGATTCCGGCAGGATCGTTCGGGCCCGCGGGCCGTTGCAGGCTTCGAAGCAGCTCCTCGTTGGCGCGGGCGGCCTCGCCAAGCCGGCCCATCAAGCCGCGCAATCCGTCCAGGTGCTCCTGCAGGACGGTGGGCCAGGACCCCTGCGGCGCGCCGGCAATCAGTTCAACCAGCGTTGCCTGCGCCGGCAGGCCCCATTCGGCCGCCACCGCCGCGGACTCGACATTGCGGGCCAGCGCTTCGAAGCGCAGCCGGTCCAGAACGGCTTCCACCTCGGAAGCGGTGAAGGTCAGCCAGTGGGTGTTGCCGGCGGCCACGTGCAGGCGCTGGGTTTCCAACCTGAACAGGAGCAGTTCCAACTGCCGCCGTTCCTGCCACAGCGCCGCCGAAAGATCCCCTGCACCCATGGGCCCCATTTCCCCTGCCATCACGGCCAAATTACGGCTTTCCGCATTTTCCGCCAAGCTTTTCCCTGAGGGTACACGCAGATGCCGGATCAGGTGATAGGTTTCGTTCTGGGTGCTGCGCCCGAGCTTCGAACACCGCCTCCCATGGGGGGAGCGCTGGACCGTTTGTGGGTGCGGCTCTCAGGGTTTTAAAGCTCCTGATCCGTCTCATGGGGGGACACACTATTGAATCGCGTGGAACGCAACGAGATGGTCACCCAGCACCTTCCGCTGGTCGGCTATCTCGTCTCAGATTTGTGCTCGAAGGCGTCCCACCTCTCGCGCGATGACCTGGCATCGGCTGGCGCCGTGGCCTTGATTACCTCGGCCGATTCCTTCGACCCTGACCTTGGCGTGCCCTTCGGCGCCTTCGCGCGCCGCCGCATCCTTGGCGCGTTCGCCGATGAGATGCGCGCCAGCGACTGGGCCACGCGCTCGGCACGCCGCCGGATCAAAGAGACCATGTCCGTCCAGGAAACCTTGGCGGCGGCTCTCGGACGCACGCCCTCGGTTGACGAGATCGCCTCCGCGCTCGGCGTCCAGCAAAGCGTCGTCGAAGCCGCCCTCGCGGACGCGTCGCGCACCCTCACACCGCTCGACGACGCCGTCGTTGACACCCTCGCCGCGGAGACCCTGTCCCCGGAAAGCTCGGTGCTCGCGGACGAACGGCTGCAGTACCTCCGTGCCGCCGTGAAGTCGCTGCCGGAACGGATGCGCTACGTCGTCGAGGAGATCTACTTCGGCGACCGGACGGTCAAGGACCTGGCAGCCGAACTGGGCTCCACGCACGCCGCCGTGTCGCAGCAGCGCGCCGAGGCGATCCGCCTCATGCGTGATGGCCTCACCGCCCACTACGCGGACGACCCGGACCAGGGTTTCGAACCGCAGTCCCGGATCACGCCGCGCCGCCGGAACGACTACCTCGCCCAGCTTTCCGAAGCCACCGCCGGGGGGATCACCCGGGCCATCTTCCCGCAGGGGCCGATGCTGAACCAGGCCGTCTGAGCCGGTCCCGGGAGGCTTACTAAGCTTACTTAGTAAGCTGATCGTGAAATTGCGCCGCGACCATCGCGTGCCGTCTGCTCGGTGGGGTAGCGTCTGAGGCATAACGCCAAGCCGTTCCTATCAAGGAGGATGCATGAAAGCAACGCCCACCCTGACGAGCAACCTGCAGGCCGTTCTCGTGGACCTGATCGAACTCCATGTGCAGGGCAAGCAGGCGCACTGGAACATTGTGGGGACGAACTTCCGCGACCTTCACCTGCAGCTTGACGAGATCATCGAGGCCGCCCGCGGCTTTGCCGACGACCTGGCCGAGCGTATGCGCGCCCTCCACGCCCTGCCGGACGGCCGCAGCTCCACCGTTTCCAAAACCACCGCACTCGCAGAATTCCCGACCGGCCTGATCAACACCAAGGACGCGATCGACAAGATCGTCGCCGCCCTTGAGGCTGCCGTCGGTACGATGCGCAAGGTGCACGATGAGGTGGACGAGGAAGACCCCACGACCGCCGACCTGCTGCACGCGTTCATTGCCAAGCTCGAGCAGTACGCCTGGATGGTCAACGCCGAAACCATGCGTGCCACCGCCAGCGTCACCACGCCGGACACCAAGAAGTAGCCGCTTCCTTCTACGCGCTTACTTCCACGCGTCCGACGCCGGGTTCCGTCCCGGCGTCGGACGCTTGCCATTTAACGCCGTGCCGGCCGCTGCCATCTGAACAGAGGTGCCCTGCACCTGACGCCTAGTTCGCCGTCGGTACCTTGCGCAGCACGACGGCGGCGAGGGCCGCGGCGCCGGCCATCAGCACCAGCGCGATGGCGGCCGTGATGTGAACGCCGGAGTCGAATGCGGCCCGGGCGGCAGCCATCACGGCCTCGGCCAGCGGAGCCGGGAGGGTATGCGCCAGTTCGGCGGCCCCGGCGAGGGTCTCGCCGGCCTGGGCCGCGGTTTCCGCCGGTGCCGTCCCGGCGACGCCGGCGGGCAGCTGCAGGTTGCGCTGGTAGGAGGCGGTCAGGATGGAACCGAGGATGGCGGTGCCGAGCAGGGAGCCCACCTCGTAGCCGGTTTCCGAGATGGCGGACGCTGCGCCCGATTTCGCCGCCGGCGCCGCCCCAAGGATCAGGTCGTTGGAGATGGTCTCGGCCGCGCCGACCCCCAGGCACAGCACCAGCAGGGCGGCCAGCAGCACGCCGGGCCCGGCGCCGTGGTCTCCGAAGGCCACAAGACCGTAACCCGCAGCGCTAAGGAGCAGGCCGCCCGCCACCACGAACCCCGGACGGACCTTGCGGACCAGCGGGACCACGAGCAGCCCGGCGACGACGGTGGCGACGAGCGCCGGGATCATCGCCATGCCGGATTCCGACGGCGACTGCCCCTCGAGCAGCTGCAAATGCTGGGCGAGGAACAAGATGAAACCGTTGTACGAAAACAGGGCCAGGACGTTGGCGGTGATCGCGGTGCTGAAGACCGGGTTGGCGAAGAGGCTGAGGTCCAGCAGCGGAGCAGAGGATGCCGAGGCCGCCAGCCGGCGCTGCCGCCGGACGAAGGCGTACCCCATCAGCAGCCCGATCCCGAGGGCCGCGAGCGGCTCCGGCGCCACGCCGTCGGTCGCCAGGATCTTGATGCCGTAGACCGCCGGACCCATGGCCAGCAGGGACAAGACGATGCTGGGCGCGTCCACCCTGCCCGGGTTGGGGTCCCGCGATTCCGGAATCAGTGCGGGGCCCAGGACCAGCAGGGGCAGGATGATCGGCACGGCGACCAGCAGGACCGCACCCCACCAGAGGTGCTCCACCAGCCAGCCGCCGAAGATCGGGCCCAGCGCGGCGCCGCCGGAGAAGCCCGCGGCCCAGATCGCCACCGCGAGCCGCCGCCGGTTGGGCTCCGGGAAGATATTGCGGATCAGGGACAGCGTGGACGGCATCAGCATGGCGCCGAAGAAGCCCAGGCCGGCCCGTCCCGCGATCAGCCATTCCGCGCTGGGCGCGAAAGCCGTCACCGCGGAAACCAGGGCGAAACCGGTGCTGCCGATGAACAGCAGCCGGCGCCGGCCGATCCTGTCACCGAGGCTGCCCATCGCCACGAGCAGGCCGGCCAGCACCAGCGGATACGCATCGACGATCCACAGCAGCTGCACCCCGGTGGCGTCCAGGCTGCGGGCGATCGCCGGCAGGGCAAAGGTCAGCGCGGTGTTGTCCACGGCTACGAGCAGGACCGGGAACATCAGCAGCGACAAGGCCAGCCAGTCGCGCCAAGGCGCGCGCGGGGCCTGTTCGGTGCGGGTGGCTGCGGACAGGGATGCGGTGCTCATGACGGTTAACTGTACCGTCCAGACGGTACAGTTAAGAAATTCGCGTCACGGCAGGCATGATGGGAGCCATGGCCAGAAAACCCGTAGCCCGCGAAGCCGTCCTCGACGCCTTCGAATCCCTCCTCATTGCGGAGGGGGAGCGCGCCGCGACACTGGACGCGGTCGCCCGGCGGGCCGGCGTCTCCAAAGGCGGACTGCTGTACCACTTCCCAAACAAGGAGGCCATGATCTCGGTGCTGCTGGAGCGCCTGGACCGGCTCCTCGCCGCGGACCTGGCGGCCATGGCCGCGGCACCGGAAGGAGCGGCGGCGTACTTCATCAGATCCTCCGTATGGGCCGATACCCCGCTGGACCGGGTCTTCGTGGCCGCCACCCGGTTGGCCGAGGTGGCCCACGCCGAGACCCTGCGGCGGATGGCAGGAGTCCAGGCGAGCTGGCTGGCGCTCCTTGCCGCTGATGTGGGCCCCGCCATGGCCAAGCCCGTGCTGTACATGGGGGACGGGCTGTACTTCAACGCCATGCTGGCGCGGGGACCCGGCGAGGCGCCGGCCGAGGTGGCCGGCGACGTCGAGAGCCTGCTGGCCGCCGTCGAACGCCTGCGCAGCTAAGGGCGGCTTTAGGCTTGCCGGGCCGTCAGGTCGAGGCCGGCCAGCCGGAGCCCACAGCGTGCCAGGCGCGGTCGATGCCTTCCAGTGCAGAAGCCGGAAGAGGGCCCCGTCCGGCGGCGGTGATATTGGCGCGCAGGTTGGCCAGCTTGGCCGTGCCGGCAATTGCGGTGTCCACGCCGGGCGCGTACACCGTGAAGCGCAGGGCGAACTCGGCCCAGTCCAGGTCTCCTGGGTCGAGCTCCAGGGCCCGCAGCCGTTCCCAATAGAGCTCCGCGTAGTTCCCGGTGGGTCGTTCAGCGAAGCGCCACGGCGCGTTCGCGATCGGGCGCTTGGCGATGACTCCCGGGCCGAGCCGGGGACGGAGAACGTTTCGGAGATTCCACTGGTCGGCTATGTTGACGCTGGTTTCGATGGCACCGAACCGGCCGGAGTCCACAGCGAATGCGAGCGGCGCGTTGTCTCCGCTGTAGCCGGCGACACCGATCTTGCCGGCGGCGACTGCCTGGTCCAGGGTGTCCTGCAGATCGCCACGCCGCAGGATTTCAAGCGGGCATGAGTGCAGATAGAAGACGTCGAGCCGTTCCGACCGGGTCAAGCGCAGGGACTGTTCGATACTCTCCAGCACGCTGCCCGGCGACCAGTCCCGTTGGCCGTTGATCTTGGGCCCACCCTTTGTGGACAATACGAACTCGTCCCGGCGTCCGCCGAGGTGCCGGCCGATGCGCTCTTCGCTCAGCCCGTAACTGGCGGCGGTATCGATCAGCGTGACGCCGAGATCCAATGCCCCGTTGAGCACCTCGGCGGCTTCGGCCTCGGTGACCTCACTTTCACCGATCTGGCCGGCGCCGAGCCCCACGATGGAGACTTCCAAACCAGTGTTCCCGAATGGCCTTCGCTCCAGCATGAATTGTCTCCTTGAGTAGTAATTTGCCCAGTGGCCGCATGCGCCACCGCCTCGTGGCCACCGCTCTACCGTAACGCTGAAGCGGCCCGGGTACCGGAGTTTGCGGACGTGCCTCCGGCATAGGACAATGGGAGTTGTGACTGCGGTCACGAGCAATTGAATATGCCTTTGATCTGCGGCGGGAGAGTTCTGCAAGTAGGTACAAGCAGGCGCCGTAGGAGCAAACCCTCCCCAGGAATCTCTCAGGCCCATGTACCGCCGCGGCAAGGCAACTCTGGAAAGCAGCAAGTGCGTCACGCGGCGCGCTGTGCTCACCGACGGTGCAAGCGGAGCCTCGCGAAAGCGGCTGCGCGGAAACTCTCAGGTCCAATACAGAGCGGGGAGGAACCCGAATCAATGTGGCGTACCCTGCGCCGCCTTAGTTATGGAGTTCCTTGTGACTGTTACCTCAGCCTCCACGTCCTTCGTTGACCGGCATATCGGCGCCCGGCGCCAGGCCGACGTCGACGCCATGCTGAAGGCTGTCGGCTACGACACCGTCGACGCCTTGGTGGATACCGCCGTCCCGAAGGACATCCGGCAGGACTCCGACCTGGCGCTCGCCGCGGCGCTGAGCGAAGTGGAAGTGCTCGCCGAACTGCGCAAGCTGGCATCGAAGAACAAGACCGCAGTGCAGATGATTGGCCAGGGCTATTACGACACCGTCACCCCGGCCGTGATCCGCCGCAACATCCTCGAGGCACCGGCCTGGTACACCGCGTACACGCCGTACCAGCCCGAAATCTCCCAGGGCCGGCTCGAGGCGCTGTTGAACTTCCAGACCATGGTCCAGGACCTCGTCGGGCTCCCGATCGCCAACGCCTCGCTGCTGGACGAAGCCACGGCCGTCGCCGAGGCCGTGCTGATGATGCGACGGGCCAACAAGAACAAGACGGCCCACGACGGCAAGACCGTCCTCGACGCCGACTGCCTCCCGCAGACCATCGCCATCGTCAAGGGCCGCGCCGAGGCCCTCGGCTTCGAGGTCGAGGTCGCGGACCTGTCCAAGGGCCTGCCCGAGGGCGTCATCAACGGCGTCGTGCTGCAGCAGCCCGGTGCCTCCGGACGCGTGTTCGACCACTCGGACGTCATCGCGGACGCCAAGGAACGCGGCGCGCTCGTCACCGTGGCCGCGGACCTGCTGTCCCTGACCCTGATCACCTCCCCGGGCGAACAGGGCGCGGACATCGCGGTCGGCTCCGCCCAGCGCTTCGGCGTGCCGCTGTTCTTCGGCGGCCCGCACGCCGCGTACATGGCCGTCCAGAAGGGCCTGGAGCGCTCCATGCCCGGCCGCCTCGTGGGCGTCTCCAAGGACAACGCCGGCGTCCCCGCCTACCGGCTGGCGCTGCAGACCCGCGAACAGCACATCCGCCGTGAGAAGGCCACCTCCAACATCTGCACCGCCCAGGCGCTGCTGGCCATCGTGGCCTCCTTCTACGCCGTTTACCACGGCCCGGACGGGCTGAAGGCCATTGCCGAGACCACCCACGGCCACGCCCGGACCATTGCCGCCTCGCTGAAAGCTGCGGGACTGGACGTGCTGCACACCTCGTTCTTCGACACCGTGACCGTCTCCGTGCCGGGCAAGGCCGCGGAATTCATCGCCGCCGCCGACGCCAAGGGCATCAACCTGCGCGCCGTCGACGCCGACACGGTCGGCATCTCCGCCGATGAGGCCACGACGGCGGCGATCGTCGCCGACGTCGTCGCCGCTTTCGGCGCCAGCGTCGCGGATAGTGCCGCAGGCACGGACACTGCGTTTGCCCTGGACTCCGCCGTCGAGCGCACCTCCGACTACCTCCAGCACCCGGTCTTCAACACGCACCGCTCCGAAACCCAGCTGCTGCGCTACATCCGCCGCCTCTCGGACCGGGACCTGGCCCTGGACCGCACCATGATCCCGCTGGGTTCCTGCACCATGAAGCTGAACGCTACGGCCGAAATGGAAGCCATCTCCTGGCCGGAGTTCGCCTCCATCCACCCCTTCGCGCCCGAATCCCAGACCGCCGGCTGGCGCGAACTGATCGAGGACCTCGAAGCCCAGCTGACCGAGATCACCGGCTACGACCAGGTCTCCATCCAGCCGAACGCCGGCTCCCAGGGTGAGCTCGCCGGACTGCTCGCCATTCGCGGCTACCACCTCTCCCGCGGCGACGACCAGCGCAACATCTGCCTCATTCCGGCCTCCGCGCACGGCACGAACGCCGCCTCCGCAGTGCTGGCCGGCATGAAGGTCGTCGTCGTGGCCACCGCCTCCGACGGCACGATCGACCACGCTGACCTGCAGGCCAAGATCGAGCTGCACAAGGACGCCCTCTCGGCGATCATGATCACCTACCCGTCCACGCACGGGGTGTACGACGCCGACGTCCGCGAGGTCTGCGATGCCATCCACGCCGCCGGCGGCCAGGTCTACATTGACGGCGCCAACCTCAACGCACTCGTCGGACTGGCCCAGCCGGGCCAGTTCGGCGGAGACGTCTCGCACCTGAACCTGCACAAGACCTTCTGCATCCCGCACGGCGGCGGCGGACCCGGCGTCGGACCTGTCGCGGCGAAGGCCCACCTGGCCCCGTTCATGCCCGGCAACGCGGCTGATCCGGCCAACGGCGCCGAGGGCACGCCGATCTCCGCCTCCCGCTACGGCTCGGCCGGCGTGCTGCCGATTTCCTGGGCCTACGTGAAGCTGATGGGCGGACAGGGCCTGACCGAGGCCACCAAGTCGGCCCTGCTCGCGGCCAACTACATTGCGGCCCGCCTCAACGATTACTTCCCGGTGCTCTACACCGGCGAGGGCGGCCTGGTGGCCCACGAATGCATCCTGGACCTGCGCGAACTCACGGCCAAGACCGGTGTGACCGCCGAGGACGTCGCCAAGCGCCTCATCGACTACGGTTTCCACGCGCCCACCCTGGCGTTCCCGGTGGCGGGGACCTTGATGGTGGAGCCCACCGAGTCCGAGGACCTCGGCGAGATCGACCGGTTCATCACGGCCATGATCGCCATCCGCGCCGAGATTGACCAGGTGGCCCACGGAGACTTCACCGTGGAGCACAGCCCGCTGCGCAACGCCCCGCACACCGCGGCCGCCGTCATCAGCACCAACTGGGAGCGAAGCTACCCGCGCGAACAGGCCGTCTTCCCGGTGCACACGCTAAAGCAGGACAAGTACTTCCCGCCGGTCGGCCGGATCGATGGGGCCGCGGGCGACCGCAACCTGATCTGCTCATGCCCTCCCCTCGAAGCCTTCGAGGAAGACACAGCAGCCCACTCCGACGACTCCGCCAACTCCGCCTCTAACAACTAGGGACAGCCAACGATGACTGAGAACTACACGGCACTTTACGAAGAGCACAAAAAACTCGGCGCCTCCTTCACGGACTTCGGCGGCTGGCAGATGCCGCTGAAGTACAGCTCCGAACTCGCCGAACACCACGCCGTCCGCAAGTCCGCCGGCCTGTTCGACCTCTCCCACATGGGCGAGGTCTGGGTCACCGGCCCCGACGCCGCCGCCTTCCTGGACTACGCCCTCGTGGGCAAGATCTCCGCCATGGCGGTCGGCAAGGCCAAGTACTCGCTGATCTGCAACGAGGACGGCGGCATCATCGACGACCTCATCACCTACCGCCGCGGTGACGAGAAATTCCTTGTCGTCCCCAACGCCGGCAACGCCAAAGTCGTCTCCGCGGCCCTGGCCGAGCGGGCTGGAAAGTTCGACGTCACGGTCCGGGACGCCTCCGCCGAGACCTCGCTGATCGCGGTCCAGGGCCCCAAAGCGGAAGCGATCCTGCTCCGCCTGGTCCCCGCCGCCCAGCACGAGCTCGTCACCGGCCTGAAGTACTACGCCGCCGTCGACGTCCCGTTCATGGTCAGCGGCGCCAGCCAGGACCTGCTGCTGGCACGCACCGGTTACACCGGTGAGGACGGCTTCGAAATCTTCGTCTCCAACGACGACGCCGCCGCCCTCTGGCAGGCGCTCATCGCCATCGCCGAGGACGGCGAGCTGACGCCCGCCGGCCTGGCCTCCCGCGACTCGCTCCGGCTCGAGGCCGGCATGCCGCTGTACGGCAACGAACTCTCCCTCGAGGGCGACCCGTTCGCCGCCGGGCTCGGCCCCGTCGTCGCGCTGTCCAAGGACGGCGACTTCGTCGGCAAGGCTGCCCTGGCCGCCAAGAAGGAGGCCGGCGCAGGCTCCACCGCCGGGCGCAAACTCGTCGGGCTCAAGGGCCTCGGACGCCGGGCCGGCCGCGGCCACTACCCGGTCCTGAAGGACGGCAACACGGTCGGCGAAGTTACCTCCGGCCAGCCCAGCCCCACTCTGGGCTACCCGGTCGCCATGGCCTACGTCGACGTCGAGTTCACCGAACCCGGCACCGCCCTGGACATCGACCTGCGCGGCAAAACCGAGCCGTTCGAAGTTGTCGCACTGCCGTTCTACAAGCGCCAAAAGTAGCCCGGCTATTCGCGTCCCGGAGCTGTGGCTGGCTCCGGGACCGGCCGTCCCCGGCTCCGGGACCGACTAGCCCCAGTTTTCACGCGTGCTCGCTCGTTCCTCGCTTAGACGCACGCTTTCGAAAACCGCGGCCAGCCGCCCCCTCGTGGACAGCTCACCTTTTAGAACAACCCACAACACCAAAACCAACGGGAGCCATCGCCTTCGAAAGCCAAAGGTGATGGGGCCCGTACCGCCTACCGAGGGTCGGCTCTAAAAGATATCGACGGCCTCTGTTTCTTTCCGGAGAACGGCGGTTTGGCCCAAAACTATTGGCCTCCGGAACTGAACTGGCATTTAGCGGTGGGGGACGTCATCCGGAAGCGTGCGTCTAAGCGAGGGACGAGCGAGCACGCGGAGGATGGCGGGCCGCGCCGCGTAACCCGGCCACGGTCACTCCGCAACCCGGCCACAATTGATTTAGCACCAACGACCACTTCAAGACTTAGGAAAAACACATGGCAAAAGTTGCCCCTGAACTGCAGTACTCCGACGAGCACGAGTGGGTTGCGCGGGAGGCCGGGAACCTTGTCTCCATCGGCATCTCCGCGGTCGCCACGGACGCCCTGGGCGACATCGTCTACGTTGACCTGCCCGAGGTCGGCTCCGCGGTGACCGCGGGGGAGACCTGCGGCGAGGTCGAGTCGACCAAGTCCGTCTCGGACCTGTACGCCCCCGTCACGGGCGAGGTCACCGAAATCAACCCCGCCGTCGTCGACGACCCGGCCCTGATCAACAGCGACCCGTACGGCGCCGGCTGGCTCTTGAAGGTCGCCGCCGAATCGGACGGCCCGCTGCTCTCCGCGCAGGATTACGCGTCCAAGAACGGCGGCGAACTGTGAGCGCCGCCGCGGTCGCAGGTACAAACACCGCGGTATTCGAGCAGGTCGTTTCGCCGAGCCTGGACGCTGAACTGTCCGCGCTGGATCCGGAGATCGCCGCGAAGATCGACGCCGAGCTCAGCCGCCAGCGCGACGGCCTGGAAATGATCGCCTCGGAAAACCACACCGCCAAGGCCGTCATGCAGGCGCAGGGCTCGGTGCTGACCAACAAGTACGCCGAGGGCTACCCGGGCAAGCGCTACTACGGCGGCTGCGAACACGTCGACGTCGTCGAGCAGCTCGCGATCGACCGGGTCAAGGCCCTGTTCGGCGCCGAGTACGCCAACGTCCAGCCGCACTCCGGCGCGCAGGCCAACGCCTCGGTCATGCACGCCCTGATCCGTCCGGGCGACACCATCATGGGCCTGAACCTGGCGCACGGCGGACACCTGACCCACGGCATGAAGATCAACTTCTCCGGCCGGCTGTACAACGTCATCCCGTACCAGGTCCGGGAGGATGACCACCGGATCGACATGGCCGAGGTGGAGCGCCTGGCCCAGGAGCACAAGCCGGCCCTGATCGTCGCCGGCTGGTCCGCCTACGCCCGCCAGCTCGACTTCGCGGAATTCCGCCGGATCGCCGACTCCGTGGGGGCCTACCTGATGGTGGACATGGCCCACTTCGCCGGGCTCGTCGCGGCCGGGCTGCACCCGTCTCCGGTGCCGCACGCGCACGTGACCACCTCCACGACGCACAAGACCCTGGCCGGTCCGCGTGGCGGCATCATCCTCTCCAACGACGCCGACATCGCCAAGAAGATCAACTCGGCAGTGTTCCCGGGCCAGCAGGGCGGCCCGCTGGAGCACGTCATCGCCGGCAAGGCCGTGGCGTTCAAGATCGCCGCCTCGCCCGAGTTCAAGGAACGCCAGGAACGTGTGCTGGCCGGCGCCCGGATCCTCGCCGAGCGCCTGGTCCAGCCGGACGTCACCGCCAAGGGGATCAACGTGATCTCCGGCGGCACCGACGTGCACCTGGTCCTGGTGGACCTGCGCAACTGCGAGCTCAACGGGCAGGAGGCCGAGGACCGCCTCGCGGAAATCGACATCACCGTCAACCGCAACGCCGTTCCGTTCGACCCGCGCCCGCCGATGGTTACCTCGGGGCTGCGGATCGGCACCCCGGCGCTGGCCACCCGCGGCTTCGGCGAGGCCGCCTTTACCGAAGTTGCGGACATCATCGCCGAGGCGCTGACCGCCGACGCCGGCGCGGACCTGTCCGGTCTGCGCTCCCGCGTCGATGCCCTCGCCGCCGCCCACCCGCTCTACCCCTCGGTTGCTAATCTAGGTTGACCGCTGCGGCTGGCTCCGGGGCCGATCTCTTTCGGGTTGGCTCCGGGCCCGGCGGACCGGACTTTGCACGCGTGCTCGCTCGTCCCTCGCTTAGACGCACGCTTTCGAAAAGCCCGGCTCCGCCGGCCCCTCGTGGGCACCTCGCCCCCGCATTGACGTCTCAACCACATAGTGCCGCTCACGGTGACGGCCCCCGGGGAGGGGGCCGGGCATCCGGCAGCATGCGTCAAAGCGACGAAGGAGCAGCATGCAGAGGATGTCCGTCCCCCTCCCCGCCCGACCGCAGTGCCTAGTTAGGATTCAGTAATGGCTGTTGGCGTCTTTGATCTTTTTTCGATTGGGATCGGGCCTTCGAGTTCGCATACCGTGGGGCCGATGCGGGCTGCTGCGGTGTTTGCCGAGGAGCTCAAGGCCTCGGGGGATCTGGACCGCGTGGCGTCGCTCCGGGTTGACCTGTACGGCTCCCTCGCCGCCACCGGCCATGGCCACGGCACCATGACCGCCATCCTGCTCGGACTCGAGGGCTTCCACCCGGAGAAGATCCTCCCCGAGGAAGTCGAGGACCGGCTGGCCGCCATTGCCCAGACGGGCACCCTGCACCTGGCCGGATCCGTCGCGTTGCCCTACGGCGTGAAGGACATGGTGCTGCGCCCGCTCACCATCCTGCCCCGGCACACCAACGGCATGACGTTCACGGTGTCCGACGCCGACGGCGCCGTCGTGCACAGCGCCACCTTCTTCTCCGTCGGCGGCGGCTTCATCGTCCGCGAGGGTGAGGAGGACGCGGCGCTGAAGGAACTCGACGAGTCCAAGAAGGAACTCCCGCTGCCGTTCCGCACGGCCGCTGAACTGCTGGGCCGCTGCCAGTCCAAGGGGCTCTCGATCGGCGAAATCATGTTCGTAAATGAGCGCGCCTCCCGTACCGAAGAGGAGATCCGCGAAGGCCTCCTGCACATCTACTCCGTGATGGAAGGCTGCGTCGAGGTCAGCCTTAAGCGCGAGGGCCTGCTTCCCGGCGGGCTCAAGGTCCGCCGTCGGGCCCCCGACTGGCACGAACGGCTGATGAAGGAAAACCACGGCCAGGACCCGGACTACCGGGACCCCAAGTACTGGCAGGAGTGGGTGAACCTGATCGCGCTCGCGGTGAACGAGGAGAACGCCTCGGGCGGCCGCGTTGTCACCGCGCCCACCAACGGCGCCGCGGGTATCATTCCGGCCGTGCTTTACTACGCGCTGCACTTCGCCCCCGGCATGGATAAAGCCACCCAGGCCGACCGCGACGACGTCGTGGTTAAGTTCCTGCTGACCGCCGGTGCCATCGGGGTGCTCTACAAGGAACAGGCCTCGATCTCCGGCGCCGAGGTGGGCTGCCAGGGCGAGGTGGGTTCGGCGTCGTCAATGGCGGCCGCCGGCCTGGCCGAGGTGATGGGCGGAACGCCCCAGCAGGTGGAGAACGCCGCCGAGATCGCGATGGAGCACAACCTCGGCCTGACCTGCGACCCGATCGGCGGGCTGGTGCAGATCCCGTGCATCGAGCGCAACGCCATCGCCGCAGCCAAGGCGATCAACGCCGCCAAGATGGCCCTCTGGGGCGACGGCTCACACCGCGTGTCGCTCGACGAGGTCATCGTGACCATGCGCGAGACCGGCAAGGACATGAGCTCCAAGTACAAGGAAACCGCCATGGGCGGCCTCGCCGTCAACGTGGTGGAGTGCTGATTTCCCAGTCGTTCCTGATTGTCCTCAGTTGTTCAGTGCCGCCCACAGATTCAGTGACGCGGCGAACACGATCCAGGACAGGTAGGGGAGCAGCAGCAGCCCGGCGGTGCGGCTGATCGGGCCGAAGCGCAGCACGGTGGCGGCCACCGCGACCGCCAGCGCCACGATGATGACGAAGCCGATCCAAAGCGCGGGGGAACCCATGGCGGGGTACAAGCCAAAGAACACCGGGGTCCACAGCAGGTTCAGCACCAGCTGGACGGCGTAAGCGGTGAGGGCGGGCCTGGCGCCTTCCGCCCGGCTGCGCCAGACCAGCCATGCCGCTACGGCCATCGCGATGTACAGAATCGTCCAGACGGGCCCGAAGAGCCAGTTCGGCGGAGACCACGGGGCCTTGTCCGCGGCCGCGTACCATCCGTCGACGTTGCTGGCGCTGGCCAGTCCGCCGAGTGCCGCCACGAGGGCCGAAGCGCCGAGCAGTACCAGCAGGGCCACCGCCTCGACGCCGGGCCGGCGCGTCCCGGCCCCGCCCGGACGGAACTGCCGGCGGACGGCTGACGGTTCCGGCTGCGCATCCATACCTTCAGCGTAAACCCGGTGCGACGGCCGGCACAGGGCCGCCGCGCCCTGAGAGCCGCCGGCCTCCCGATAGACTTGATGCTGCATGCCAGCCATGCCGCCGAAGCTCGTTCCGCAAAGATTGGATACCGCACCCTTGCGAGAATTCACTGCCCGCTTTGCCTCCGCCGAAGAGGTTGCCAACTGGGACGCCCACGTCACCGCGAACCCCAACGGCGGGAATTTGCTTCAATCCGAGGCCTTCGCCGAGGTCAAGCAGCACTTCGGCTGGAAGCCCCTCCACCTGGTCTATGAGACGGCCGACTACACCAGCTACAACCTGGTCCTGGAGAAGTCCTTCCCCCTCCTCGGCAAGCTCTGGTACCTCATCAAGGGCCCGGATGTGGCGTCGGTGGAGGACATCCCCGGCATCGCGGCCGCCAACGCCGACTTCGTCAAGCGCGCCCGGCTGGGGGTATTCGCCATCAAGATCGAGCCCGACATCGTCCTGTCGGAGGACGCGCGGCGCGTCATCGAAGGCGCGGGCCTGGTCAAGACCCACAACCTCCAGCCCAACGACTCCACCGCGCTGCTGGACATCTCGCCGCAGGAAAACCAGCTGCTGCGCAACCTGCACTCCCGCGGCCGCAACGCCGTCCGGCGGGCCATCCGCGAGGAGGTCGAGGTCCACAACGTGGAGCCGACCGAAGAGAACTTCCGGGCGATGTACGCGCTGATGACGAACACCGTGGAGGCCAAGTCCCAGGTCCGGGTCCGCGAGTACGAGTATTACCGCCAGTTCTGGACCAACTTCGTGGACCGCGGCCAGGGCCGGCTGCTCTTCGTCTATGAAAACGGCGTGCCCTCGGTGGGGGCGTTCGTGATCAACTACGGACGGAAGGGCACCTACAAGGACGGCGGTTCCCTGCAGAAGCGCAGCCAGTACGGCGACTCGCACCTGGTCCAGTGGACGGCCATCAACCAGCTCAAGGAACTCGGCTGCACCGAATACGACTTCTGCGGCACGCCGCCCAGCGACAAGCTGAAGGACACCTCCAATCCCTTCCACGGCCTCGGCCTGTTCAAGACCAGCTTCAGCAAGACCGTCACGGACTTCGTCGGCTGCTACGACCAGGTCTTGAGCCCGCTGAAGTACAAGGCCTGGATGGCCGCCGGGGAGCGCGTCGCCCGCCAGCTGTACACGCGGCGCACGGGCCAGCAGTTCTACTAGACCGCCCGCAAGGTGAAATGAGGAGGCCGGAATGACCAAACCACCCGACGGCCGCCGCGGGCCGCAGACGGACGGCCTGCCCCGGACCGAGCCGATGTCGCCCCTGCAGGTGCGCCAGAACGCCGCCGCCAAACGCATGCTCCGCAGGCTGGTCCAAGGTGAGAACCCGCCCACGGCACCGCTGAGCATCGTCGACCGGCTGGCCGGCAGCCCGTACGCCAACCCGATGATCCAGGTCGGAGGCGTGGACACCTCCGCCCGCAAGACCATCGACTTTGCCCTCAAGCTGGCCGAATCGATGTTCCGCTACGGCGCCGGTGCCCTCGAAGTGGAAACCAGCATCATCGCCATTACCGCCGCGCTGGGGCTGAAGAACATCGAGGTGGACATCACCAACCAGTCGGTGGCCATCAACTATGCCCCGAAGGACCAGACACCCATTACGCTGCTGCGCGTGGTGCGGTCCTGGACCAACAACTACGCCGGCCTCGCCCAGGTCCACCAGTTGGTCACGGACATTGTGGCCGGCGGAGTGGGCCGCGAGGAAGCGGTGCGCCGGCTCGAAGAGATCACGCACAGCTCGAAGCCATTCCCGCGCTGGATGGTCACCGTGGCCTTCGGCGTCTTCTCCGCGGTGTTCGTCGGCGTGCTGGGCGGCGGGGTGGCCGCGTCCGGCATCGCCTTCCTGTCCAACCTGCTGATCAGCCTGCTGGCGCGGCAACTGGGCCGCTGGCGCACCCCGGACTTCTTCATCACGGCGTCCTGTTCCTTCGTTGTCACCCTGATCGCCCTGCTGCTCTGGCGCTTCGGCAGCCCGCTGGGAATCCAGATCGCCCCCGCCATCGTGGTGGTCGGCGGAATCCTCCTGCTGCTGCCCACCGGTCGGCTCGTCTCCTCGGTGCAGGACGCCATCAACGGCTTCCCGGTGACCGCGGCCGGCCGGTTCCTGTCCACCATGCTGACCTTCGGCGCGCTGGTCTCCGGGATCGCCGTCGGCTTTGTGGTGGGGGCGATGACCGGGATGCAGTCCATTGACGTCACCGAAACATTCCCGCCGAAGTATCCTTTGTGGGTGCTGGTGCCGTTGGTGGCCATCGCGGTCGTCGCGATCGGCGTCACCGAGCAGACCTCGCTGAAGCTGTTGCTGCCGACGGCGGCCGTCGGCGTCGTGGGTCATCTGGTGCTGATCGGGGGAACAGCCATCGGCATCGGTCCCCGGTTCGCCCCGGCCCTCGCCGCCGTGGTCATCGGCCTCCTGGCCCGCGTGGTCGCACTCCGGATGGGGGCCCCGCAGCTGGTCGTGGCGGTGCCCGCGGCGCTCATCCTGCTGCCGGGGCTGACTATATTCCGTTCCATGTATGTATTGACGATCGAAGAGTCCGAGATCCTGATGGGAGCCGGCGGGATGCTCAATGCCGGGGCAATCGTGCTCGGCGTCGCGGCCGGCATTGTGCTCGGCGACACCCTCGCCCGGCCGTTGACCCGGAGCCTGGCCAGCAACGAGCGGCGCCGCGCCCGCCGCCGCTAACGACGGCGGAGATGGCTCGTCTGCCTACGAGCTGAAGCGCCGCGTTTCCCCACCTTCGCCGGGCTCCGACGGCGTGTCAGCCCGCCGCGCCGGGCTGTCCCGGCGTCGTGGCGGCAAAAGTGGGGAAACTCCGCGGCGCCAGACCGCGTCAGCCGTGGATGGCTGGCTAAATCTTGCCGATCGGCAGCTTCTTTTCGGCCTGGAAGTCGTCCTCCACCCGGCCACTGGCCCAATACCCGGAGAGCGAGACCTGGCCACGTTCGAGGCCACGGTCGGCAAAGAACACCGGGCGCAGGGCCTTCATGTAGCCGCGCTCCCCGTGCGCGAAGACCTGCACTCGGCCCTCGGGCCACTGCGCGCCGCGTACGGCGTCCACCAGCAGGGTCCCGCTTCCGGCCGGAGTCCCGCGGCGCAGCAGCCAGCGCAGTTCCACCCCGGCCGGGGCGTCGATCGCCAGGACGTCGGCGTCGCTGTCCACCTCCAGGAAGGCCAGACCGCGGGCATCCCGGGGGAGTGACTCGATCGCGGCGCTGATCGCCGGCAGGGCGGACTCGTCGCCCGCGAAGAGGTACCAGTCCGCCGCCGGGTCAGGGTTGTAGCCCCCGCCCGGCCCGGTGAAGACAAGGCTGTCCCCGGCCTGTGCGGAGGCGGCCCACGGCCCGGCCAGGCCCTCATCGCCGTGGATGACGAAGTCGATCGCCAGCTCGCCCGCCGCCTCGTCGACCCAACGGACGGTGTAGGTCCGGGTGTGCGGCCACTCTTCCCGCGGGTGGGACTCCCGGATGGCCCAGAGATCCAGCGGCTGCGGATAGTCGACCCCCGGCTGCGGGAACGCGATCTTGACGTACCGGTCCACGTAGCCGTTGTTGACGAAGGCAGCGAAACCCGGGCCGCCGGCGACGATCCGGACCATGTGCGGCGAGAGCTGCTCGCGGCGCAGGACCGTGAGGTTGGTCTGCGGCCGGGAGTTCCGGTTGGCGGTGGTTGTGGCGGGGACGGAAGTCATGGAGCTAAGCCTAGCCAAGAACCGGGTCAGGGCAGCGGCGGCAGTTCCCAGTCCACGGTGCCGTCACCCTGGGCGGTGAGCAGGTCATTGGCGCGGCTGAAGGGGCGTGAGCCGAAGAACCCGCGCGAGGCCGAGAGCGGGCTGGGGTGGGCGCTGGCGATCACGGCGGCCGAGCCCAGCAGTGGCCGCACGCCCTCCGCGTCCTTGCCCCAGAGGACCACCACGAGCGGCGCGGGGCTGCCGTCGTCTCGGCGCCGCTGCGCGACGGCCCTGATGGCGGCCGCCGTGACGGCCTCCCAGCCCTTGTTCCGGTGCGAACCGGCTGCTCCGGCCCGGACGCTTAGGACTCGGTTGAGCAGCAGCACCCCCTGCTCCGCCCACCGGCTGAGATCACCGTGGACGCGGGGCGGCAGCCCGAGGTCGGCGTCGAGCTCCTTGTAGATATTGGCGAGACTGCGCGGGATCGGCCGGGTGCCGCCATCCACCGCGAAGGACAGCCCGACGGCGTGACCCGGTGTGGGGTAGGGGTCCTGGCCCACAATCAGAACCCGCACGCCGGAGAGCGGCTGCCGGAAGGCCCGGAGGATGTTCGACGGCGCCGGCAGCACCTCATGGCCGTCGGCCGTCTCGGCGGCGAGGAACGCGAGGACCGACCGCAGCTGTCCCTCGACCGGTGCCAGCGCCGCGGCCCAGTCCGGCGCCACCAGCCCGTCCAAGGGGAGGTGCGCCATCGCCGCGAGGTCCACCGCCTCTGCGGCGGGGTCAAGTTCGAAGAGCGCGTCGGGATTAGATGAATCAGGCACGGCTTCATTCTCGCAGGAGCCCGGGCAGCCGGCCGGGCCGGCTAAATGACAAGCCTGTTATTCGGCCGTAACATGTGGGGGAGACCTATCGGAACGAGCCAGGGAGTGTGCAGTGGCCGAAGCAGCACCCGAGTACCTGTCGGCGGATGACGCCGACGCCGTGCTGGCGGCAGTCTCCGAAGACTCGCCGTTGAGCAGCCGGGAGCAGCAGATGCTTGCCTTGGAGCGGCAGTGGTGGAAGTACGCCGGCGCCAAGGAACAAGCCATCCGGGAACTCTTTGACCTCTCCGCCACGCACTACTACCAGATCCTCAACGCCCTGATCGACACCGAGGCGGCGCTGGCCCACGATCCCATGCTGGTGAAGAGATTGCGTAGACTACGTACGTCACGACAACGTGCCCGCACTGCACGCCGTTTGGGCTCGGACGCTTAAGAGCACGTGAGGTCCGGCCGGAAGCGCGGAATTTCGCGCGGATTCCGGCGTCGGGCCATCAGCCAGAAATCAGCAAGGACGTCGTTTTACCATGACCAAGTACGCACGGGATGAATTTGATCGGGTCCCGGAGGCCTCCACGCGCCAGGGTGTCCACCGGACGGTCGCCGCTCCCGGTGCCCGCCGGCTGGGCCCCGTCCTCGCCACCGGCGCCGCGGCCCTGGTAGTCGGCCTCGTCGCCTTCCTTCTGCTGCCCAAACTGGGCTTTGGTCCCGCCGGTGGCTCGGCCATGACCGCGGACCAGGCCAGCAACAACGCCGCGGCGTCGCAGGCACCCACAACGTCCGCCGGCTCGAAGCCGTCCCCCAGCAGCCAGCCGACCGGGAGCCTCGCCCCCGCGGGCTCCAAGCCCTCCGCTTCTGCAACGCCGAGCGCCGCCGCGGACCAGTCCGGGGACCAGAAGCTTGACAAGACCCAGCCCGTGGCGATCTACAACGGCACCACGACGCCGGGCTTGGCCGGTCGCGTCGGCTCCAGGATCTCCGCCGCCGGATGGGTCCAGGGCCCGCTCGGCAACTGGGGCGGCGCCCCCCAGCAGACCTCGGTCGTCTTCTACAACGGCCCGGCGCAGAAGGCCAACGCCGCAGAGTTGGGTTCCCTCCTCGGGATTGGCACCCTGGTGGATTCGGCGGAATTCCAGATGCCGCTGGTCATCGTCCTCGGCCCCGGTTTCAATTAGCCCCAGGCTGGCCGCCGGCTTCGGTTACGCCTGAATAACTATTCCCGGCCGGGCCGGGACCCTGCCCGGGCACCGGTGGAAGGCTGTGGGTAGAGTGTCTGCGGACTTCATTTCGCATAACGCGGCGCACATTGGGGTGGGCCGTTCGCAAGCTAGCTGAAAGTGTGGAGAACATGGCACTGGGGACCGTCAAGTGGTTCAACGCCGAAAAGGGCTACGGGTTCATCACCGTCGACAGCTCCGGGGCCGACGTCTTCGTGCACTGGTCCGCGATCGCGGGCGAAGGCTACCGTGCTTTGGCTGAAGGCCAGCGGGTGGAACTGGAAGTCGGCGAGGGCGAAAAGGGCCCGCAGGCCGAAAGCGTCCGGCCCGCCTAGTGGCAGTCTCCGCTGCGGCAGCTGCCCCGAAGAGCGATGGCCGCCGGCGCAAGCTCCGGCGGTTCAGCCGTGCAGCGGCCGCCGGCGTGGCCGCAGCCGTGGCGCTGGCCGCCTGCGCCGGTCCCACCGGCAATGCCCGGGTGGATGCCGCGGAGGCGAGCGGCGACGGAACGCTGCGGATCGGCCTGATCCTGGACAACACCGGCCGGCAGGACTTCCTCAATCCGCCCCAACTGGCGGCGGCGAAGCTGGCGGTCAAGGAAATCAACGCGGCGGGCGGCCACAAGGGCAAGCCCGTGGAACTGCTGCCGGAGTCCATCGGTACGGACACCGCGGCCCAGGCCAAGGACCTGGTGGCGGCCAAGGCCGACGTCGTGATCGGGCCCACCGACTCCAGCCGCGCCGCCGGCGCCATCGACGTCCTCTCCCGCGCCAAAGTCGCCCTCATTTCACCGGCCAACACCGCACCGGGGCTCAGCTCGTACAAGAGCGGCGGCTACTACTTCCGGACCGCGGCCGCCGACATCGCGCAGGCCTCGGTCCTGGTCAAGCTCGCCCAGGACGGCGGCGCCAAGACCCTTGCCGTGGTGCACGAGGAAGGCGACTACGGCAAGGACGTCTCCGTGGCCGTCTCGGCGGCCGCGAAGGCCGCGGGCCTGGGCACCTCCGTCGACGCTGAATTCAAGGCCGGTCAGGCGCAACAGGCGGCCGCGGCGGCCAAGGCTGCCTCGCCGGACGCCGTCGTGCTGGTGGCCCGGGACGGTGCCCAGGGCGCCATTGCCGAGCTCAACAACGCGGGACTGTCCGGAAAGAAGCTCATCCTCAGCGACGGGGCCGTAAACCAGTACGGCGACGGCCTTGGCTCCAAGGCGCTGGACGGCGCCCGCGGGGTCCTGCCGGGCACGTTCCCCTCCGCGCACTTCCAGGCGGAACTCGTGGCCGTCGACCCGGGCCTGAAGGACATGGCGTTTGCCGCCGAGACGTACGACGCCGTCAACCTCGCCGCCCTCGCCGCCGCCGCGGCGGAGGACGACGCGGGGACCTCCATCGCCTCGAAGCTGGTCGCAGTGTCCGGCGGAACGGCTGCCGGCACCGGGGCCCCGTCCGGGGAAGCCGCGGCCTGCAAGTCCTACCAGGAATGCGTGGCCGCGCTCCGCGCCGGCAAGCGCCCCGACTACGACGGCGCCTCCGGCCCGATCAACTTCGACAGCAACGGCGACGTCACCGCCGCCGCCTACATGGTCTACAGCTATGGCCCGGACAACAACGCCGAGATGACCGGCAGCGAAACCGCCCGCAGCGCCGGCTCCTGATCGCTCCTAGCGAAGAGCGCCCGGCGGGGCGCACCCTGACCTCACCACTGCTTGCACTCTCCCCGGGGGAGTGCTAATTATGGAGTTAGCACTCCCGCGTATTGACTGCTAACTCGACGCCCCGGTTCGCCCGGTCGCGTGGAGGCGGCGGACGGGCCGGGAGCGAGAGAAATACCTGGCTGGGGTGAGATCCCCGGCCCGGCGGCGTACAGAGGCTGCCGGGTTGGAATCGTCCGTCGCGGGCACCGCAGCGCAAGGTTCATTCTTAACGACTGTCCCGAAAGGACTACTGCCGTTATGGCCAAGATCATTGCATTTGATGAAGAGGCACGCCGCGGTCTTGAGCGGGGCCTGAACATCCTCGCCGACGCCGTCAAGGTCACCCTCGGCCCGCGTGGACGCAACGTCGTCCTCGAAAAGAAGTGGGGCGCCCCCACGATCACCAACGATGGTGTTTCCATCGCCAAGGAGATCGAGCTGGACGACCCTTACGAGAAGATCGGCGCCGAGCTGGTCAAGGAAGTTGCCAAGAAGACTGACGACGTCGCCGGTGACGGTACCACCACGGCAACCGTGCTGGCCCAGGCCCTCGTCAAGGAAGGCCTGCGCAACGTCGCGGCCGGCGCTGACCCGCTGTCCCTCAAGCGCGGCATCGAGAAGGCTGTTGAAGCGGTCACCCGCGAGCTCCTGGCTTCTGCCAAGGAAATCGAAACCAAGGAAGAGATCGCCGCCACCGCGTCCATCTCCGCAGGTGACAACGAAATTGGCGCCCTGATTGCCGAAGCCCTGGACAAGGTCGGCAAGGAAGGCGTCATCACCGTCGAGGAGTCGAACACCTTCGGCCTCGAGCTGGAGCTCACCGAGGGCATGCGTTTCGACAAGGGCTACATCTCGGCCTACTTCGTCACCGACGCCGAGCGTCAGGAAACGGTCCTCGAGGATCCGTACATCCTGATCGTCAACTCCAAGATCTCCAACGTCAAGGAACTGGTTGCAGTCCTCGAAAAGGTCATGCAGTCCAACAAGCCGCTGCTGATCATCGCCGAGGACATCGAGGGCGAGGCCCTGGCCACCCTGATCGTGAACAAGATCCGCGGCACCTTCAAGTCCGTCGCCGTCAAGGCTCCGGGCTTCGGTGACCGCCGCAAGGCACAGCTGGCCGACATCGCCATCCTCACCGGCGGCCAGGTCATCTCCGAGGAAGTCGGCCTCAAGCTTGAGACCGCCGGCCTCGAACTGCTGGGCAAGGCACGCAAGGTTGTTGTCACCAAGGACGAGACCACCATCGTCGAAGGTGCCGGCGACGCCGACCAGATCGCCGGCCGTGTGTCCCAGATCCGCGCCGAGATCGAGAACTCCGATTCCGACTACGACCGCGAGAAGCTGCAGGAACGCCTGGCCAAGCTGGCCGGCGGCGTTGCAGTCATCAAGGCCGGTGCCGCAACCGAGGTTGAGCTCAAGGAACGCAAGCACCGCATCGAGGACGCTGTCCGCAACGCCAAGGCTGCTGTCGAAGAGGGCATCGTCGCCGGCGGTGGCGTGGCCCTGATCCAGGCCGGCGCCAAGGCGTTCGCCAACCTGCAGCTCGAAGGTGACGAGGCAACCGGCGCGAACATCGTGCGCGTAGCCATCGACGCCCCGCTGAAGCAGATCGCCTTCAACGCCGGCCTCGAGCCCGGCGTTGTGGTGGACAAGGTCCGCGGCCTGCCCGCGGGCCACGGCCTGAACGCAGCAACCGGCGAGTACGTCGACCTGCTCGCTGCCGGCATCAACGACCCGGTCAAGGTCACCCGCTCGGCCCTGCAGAACGCGGCTTCCATCGCCGGCCTGTTCCTCACCACCGAGGCCGTTGTGGCCGACAAGCCGGAGAAGAACTCCCCGGCCATGGGCGGCGGCGACGACATGGGCGGCATGGGCGGCATGGGCGGTTTCTAACCACCCGGCTTCCAAGCCCTGAACGCCTGAACTGACGGTTCTCCGTCAGCGACGGCACGTTCGACGACGGCGGTCCCACCACTGGTGGGGCCGCCGTCGGCGTTTAACCCTTCCGCCCCGGGGCACCTTCCCTCAAGTGGTGGGGTGGTCGGCCGGACGTTCTCTCGGTTGGTGGGGTGCTCTTACCCGGTGTCGGCGCCGGTGCCAGTGCCGGTGGTGCGGGAGCGTCGGGCGGCGGAGGTCTGGCAGGATGGTGCAGTGACGATTACAGCAGCGGCCGACGGTTCGGCTTTAGGAAATCCCGGCCCGGCCGGATGGGCCTGGTACGTGAACGACGACTGCTGGCGTGCCGGCGGGTGGCCGCACGGGACCAACAACCAGGGGGAGCTGATGGCCGTCCTGGACCTCTTCCGGGCCACGGCGCACCTTCCGGGCGAGGACCTGCACATTCTGTGCGACAGCCAGTACGTCATCAACTCGGTGACCAAGTGGATGCCCGGCTGGAAGCGTAAAGGCTGGCGGAAGTCCGACGGCAAGCCGGTGCTCAACGTTGAGCTGCTCAAGGAGATCGATCAGGCGCTCACCGGACGCAAGTACACCTTCGAATGGGTCCGCGGACACGCCGGCCACGACCTCAACGAGGCGGCGGATGACCGCGCCAGGGCCGCCGCCACCGCCTACCAGCAGGGCGTCGCGGCCCGGCAGGGCCCCGGCTTCGTCCGAGCCGGAGACGTTGCCGCCGCCGGCGTGCAGACTGCCCCCGCCGCGCAGCAGGCTTCGGCCGCGCCGGCCCCGGCCTCAGCCCCGGCGCAGTCCCGGCAGGCATCGTCCGCTCACGCCGGAACGCGGGAACTGATCGCTGAGCCGACGCTGTTCGGCGAATCCAGCCTTTTCGCTGAGCCGGATCTCTTCAGCGAACTGGAGGAGGAATCCCGCGTTGCGGCGGCCGGCCCGGAGCAGAGCCCGGAGGCAATCGTCGAGGCGCTGGAGCGAGAGCTGCTGCTCCCCGAGACGCGCTCGGATCTGGGGCGCACAGGAGTGCTGCTGCACCCGGACTTTACCGAGATCGGCAGTTCCGGACGGCTCTGGACCCGCGACGAGACGATGATGGCCCTCGAGGATGATCCCGGTGTGCCCGCCGAGCTGGAGCTTCTGGCCGCGGACCGCCTCAGTGAGGCCGCCGTGCTGCTCACCTACCGCGGCCACACCCGCACGGGGACGGCGTTGCGCAGCTCCCTGTGGGTCCTGGACGGCGCGCAATGGCGGCTCCGCTTCCACCAGGGCACTCCCGAGGCCTAGGGGGCACACAGGGCCGCGGGCGGGCCTCCGCCGCTAGCTGAACCGCTGGGCGTTGCTCAGCTCGGCCTGGGCGTAGCTGGCCGCGGCGGATTTGAGCGCGAGATTGATCGAAGCCAGGGAGGCCTCGACCTTGCCCTGGGTCAGGGTCCATTCTGCGAGCAGGGCCTGGAAATTGGTGGCGGCCGACCCGCGCCAGCTCGCCTGCAGTTCGTCCAGCCCGTGCCTCATGGCCTGCACGTCGGCGCTGATTCTTTCCACCGTGGCCTGGACGTTGGCGGACTTGAGCTGGAGCAGTTCGGTATCGACGGAAATGATGCTCACGGGAGGGCCTTTCACGGGTGCCGGGGATGAGGATGTCCGGATTTTCCGGACACTGTCAGCCTAGGAAGGCGCTGCGGCCTGCCCCAGCGGAGAAGCCCCCTATGTGGAAAACCCGCCGCACGGAAAGGGTTACCCGCGCGCCGCGCCGCCCGACCCCTGGCCAGGCTCCACGCCCGCATTAGCGCCGGACTCAGCGCCGGACTCAGCGTCCGGCTCAGCGCCTTTCAGCTCCGCTTCTGCTGTCTCGGCCTCCGGCGGCTCCGCTTCGGCCAGGAACGGGAGGCTGACCACCAGGGTGGCGCCGCCGCCCTCGGTCGGCTGGACACGGACCGAGCCCGAGTGCGAGCCGACGATGGCCGCCACGATTGCCAGTCCGAGGCCGCTGCCGCCGGTCTCCCTGGTCCGGGAAGTGTCCGCACGGTAAAAGCGTTCAAAGATCCGGGCCGCTTCGTCCTCCGAGACACCCGGCCCGTGGTCACGGACTTCGATCACGGAGCGGCGCGTCCCGTCGGCGTCGGACCGCACCCCCACGGCGAGCTCGATCGGGGTGCCATCCGGGGTGTAGCGCAGGGCGTTGCCCACGAGGTTGCCGACCACCTGGCGCAGCTTCGCCTCGTCGCCCATCACCGGGGCCGACGCCCCCGCGCCGCCGTCGAGGCCCCGGAGCGAGATCACCCGGCTGCGGTCGCTGGCCTGGGTGTCAACCACGGCGTCATGGGCCAGCAGCAGCAGGTCCACCGGCTTCTGCTGCAGCGGGCGCTGTTCGTCGATCCGGGCCAGCAGCAGCAGGTCTTCCACCATCGCACCCATCCGCTTGGCCTCGCTCTCGATCCGGCCCATCGCGGTGGCGACGTCCTCCGGCGTGGCCAGGGCGCCGTGCCGGTACAGCTCCGAGAAGCCGCGGATTGTGACCAGCGGGGTGCGCAGTTCGTGGGACGCGTCGGCGGCGAAGCGGCGCATCCTCTCCTCGGAGGCCATCCTGGCGGCAAAGGCCGACTCGATATGCGCCAGCATGGCGTTGAGGGACCGGCTGAGCCGGCCGACCTCGGTGTCGGGGTTCTCGACTTCCACGCGCCGCGAGAGGTCGCCCGCGGCGATGGCGGCCGCGGTCTTTTCCACCCGCGCCAGCGGCCGGAAGGACCGGGTGACGGTCCAGGTGGCAATGAAGAAGGCCAGCACCAGGGTCAGCAGCCCGACGCCGACCACCACGAGCGCGGCGTGCTCCATCACCGAATCCACCGGATACAGCGGCAGTCCGATCACGACGACGGCGGCGCGCTGGTTGCCGTCCAGCACGTTGACGGCCACCACCCGCCAGTTCCGCCCGTCGGTGCCGCGGACCTGGAACGGAACCTCGCCGCGGTCGTGGGCCTCCTGCGGCGCGATGCTGCTGATGGCCGGCCGTGAGCCCTTGCTGCCGCCGAACACGTAGGCGGACTGGCCCGGGCTGAAAAGCATCAGCGAATAGTCGGTGGGGACGTTCGGGTTCTGGTCCTGCAGCTGGCTGAAGGATTGCTGCTGCCGGGCCGATCCCACGGCGGCCTTGAGCTTGTCATCGACCTGGCCCTGCAGATAGCTGTGCAGCAGGGCAAGCGTGCCCGCGCCCGTGGCGGTGAGGGCCACGAGCATCAGGGCCATCATGATGGCGACCAGCTGCGACCGCAGCGATGCCGCCTTCCATCGGTGCAGCAAGGTCAGCGCTTCTCAGCCGTCCGGAGCACGTAGCCGACGCCCCGCTTCGTCTGGATCAGGGCCGGCGCCGCGGGGTCGATGTCCACCTTGCGCCGGAGGTAGGAGATGTAGGACTCCACGATCGAGGCGTCGCCGTTGAAGTCGTACTCCCAGACGTGGTCCAGGATCTGGGCCTTGGAGAGCACCCGGTTCGGGTTGAGCATGAGGTAGCGCAGCAGCTTGAACTCGGTGGGGGACAACTCGATCACTGTGCCGCCGCGGCGCACCTCATGGGCGTCGTCGTCGAGCTCAAGATCGTCGACCCGGATGACGGCGTCGTCGTCCTGCAACGGCTGGGTGCGGCGCAGCACGGCGCGGATGCGGGCCACCACCTCGTCGAGGCTGAACGGTTTGGTGACGTAGTCGTCGCCGCCGACGGTAAGGCCGGTGACCTTGTCCTCGGTGTCGTCCTTGGCGGTCAGGAACAGCACCGGGAAATGCTTGCCCGCGGCGCGCAGCCGGCGGGTGACGGTGAACCCGTCCATGTCCGGCAGCATCACGTCGAGGACGGCGAGGTCCGGGGAGTGGAGCTCCGCGGCGGCGAGGGCATCGCGGCCGGTACCTGCGGAGACGACTTCGAACCCGGCGAAGCGCAGCGAGGTAGAAAGCAGCTCGCGGATGTTGGGTTCATCATCGACGACGAGCAGCTTGGCTTCGGGACCGTTCTTTTTCATGGTTCCCATGATGCTCCCAGACTCTGTGAGTTTTCTGAAAGGCGGATGTGTGTTGAATGGGCGTCTGCTAGTTGCCTGCGCCGACGTCCTTGGCGTCCATGATCCGGTAGGCGTAGCCCTGCTCGGCCAGGAAGCGCTGGCGTTTCGCGGCAAAGTCCTGGTCCAGGGTGTCCCTGGCCACGAGCGAGTAGAACCGCGCGGCCCGGCCGTCCTGCTTGGGACGTAGCAGGCGTCCCAGCCGCTGCGCCTCCTCCTGGCGTGAGCCGAAGGAACCGGAAACCTGGATCGCCACCGAGGCCTCCGGCAAGTCGATGGAGAAGTTGGCGACCTTGGACACCACAAGGGTCTGGACCTCCCCGGCGCGGAATGCGTCGAAGAGCCGCTGGCGCTCCTTGACCGAGGTGTCGCCCTTGATCACCGGCGCCTGCAGGCGCTCGCCGATCTCGTCCAGCTGGTCGATGTACTGCCCGATCACGAGCAGCTGCTCGCCGGCGTGTTCCGCCACAAGCCGCTCCACGATCCCGGTCTTGGTCTCGGACGTCGCGCAGAGCCGGTACTTGTCGGCGTCCTCGGCCATGGCATAGGCCACCCGTTCGTCCCGGGGGAGGTCGACCCGGACCTCAACGCAGTCCGCAGGGGCGATGTAGCCCTGCGCCTCGATGTCCTTCCACGGGGCGTCGTAGCGCTTGGGTCCGATCAGGCTGAACACCTCTCCCTCGCGGCCGTCCTCGCGGACCAGGGTGGCGGTCAACCCGAGGCGGCGGCGCGCCTGCAGGTCCGCGGTCATCCGGAAGATCGGCGCCGGGAGCAGGTGGACCTCGTCGTAGATGATGAGGCCCCAGTCGTTGCCGTCGACCAGTTCCAGGTGCGGGTACAGCCCGCCGCGCTTGGTGGTGAGCACTTGGTACGTGGCGATCGTGACGGGGCGGACTTCCTTGACGGAACCGGAGTATTCGCCGATCTCCTCCTCGGTGAGCGAGGTCCGCTTGAGGAGCTCGTCCTTCCACTGCCGCGCGGACACCGTGTTGGTCACCAGGATCAGCGTGGTGGTGGAACTCGTGGCCATCGCGGCGGCACCCACCAGGGTCTTGCCGGCCCCGCAGGGAAGCACGACGACGCCGCTGCCGCCGGCCCAGAAGTTCTCCGTGGCCAGTTGCTGGTACGGGCGGAGCTTCCAGCCGGTTTCGTTGAGCATGATGGGGTGCGGCGTGCCGTCCACGTAGCCGGCGAAGTCCTCCGCAGGCCAGCCGATCTTCAGCAGCAGCTGCTTGAGCTGGCCGCGCTGGGAGGAGTGCACCACCACGGTCTCGGCATCGATCCGCGGCCCCAACAACGGAGCGATCTTCTTGGCGCGGCTGACTTCTTCGAGGACCGGATAGTCGGAGGTGCGCATCACGAGGCCGTGCTGCGGATCCTTCTCCAGCCGCAGCCGGCCGTAACGGGACATGGTCTCTTCGATGTCAATCAGCAGGGAGTGCGGCACCGGGAACCGGGAGTACTTGAGCAGCGTATCCAAGACCTGTTCGGCGTCCAGCCCGGCGGCCCGGGCGTTCCAAAGTCCCAGCGGCGTGAGGCGGTAGCTGTGGACATGCTCGGGGGCGCGCTCCAGCTCGGCGAAGGCCGCGATTGCATGGCGCGCCTCGGTGGCCTGTTCGTGGTCCACTTCCAGCAGGATGGTCTTGTCACTCTGGACGATCAGCGGTCCGTCATTCACTGGAGCAATTCCTCTGTGGTTTCAACATCAATGATCCGGTGGATGGACAGGACACGTTCGGTTTCCTTGGCCGGATCGAACACGCGCACACGCCCGCCATTCACTGCTACCGGAACAACGGTTTCGCGGGTGGCATTCCCCAGGCTGTCCACGATGTTCATCACCACCCGCTGCTTGAGCCGGATGGCCTTCTGCAGGGTCTCCAGGCCCAGTTGCGTCGCGGCCTCGCCGCCGCCCGCCCCGGCCCCGCGGCTTCCGGGGGCGGCGGCATCGGAGAAGGAGGAAGGCGAACCGCCGTCGCGCAGCACCGCGAGCTGGGCGTCGACGTCGGCGTCCGCCGGAGCGGTGCGCGGGGCGGTGTAGACCGGCCGGACGCTGCCTGGCGCCGCGGTGCTGCGGCGCAGCCGGACGGTGGCCGAACCGGTTTCCTCCACCGCGGGGGACAGGCCCAGCCCGCGCAGCAGCTGGGCCGCTTCCCGGGGTGCGGCGTGCGAGACCAGCACGGTCGGGGCGATCCGGACCAGGCCCAGTCCGGACGCCGCGGGGGTGTTGAGCAGCTCCAGCAGGGCTGTTTCATCCTCGCTCTGGATGAAGCTGGCGGCCGGGCCCACCCGGAGCCGGGCGTGGCGCGCGGCGGTGTCCTCGATGAGGTACTGCAGCGGCTGGGGCACGGCGGTGGCCGAGTGCTCGCGCAGGAAGTCCATGAGTGCCCCGGCGTCCTGCCCGGCGTCCAGGGCGCGCCGGACGGACGCCACCGAAAAGCGGTAGATGGTGGCCGGCCCCTGGCCCTCCGCGTCGGCCATGGTCAGGAGTTTCTCGCTCAGTTCCGGGTCCAGGTAGCCGGGGGCGACGGCGGTCAGGTCCGCCTGGAGCAGCACGTGGTTCAGCGCCGCCGGCAGGTGCTCGCCGAGGATGGCCAGGGCTTCGTCGGGCTGTTCGACGGCGATCGCCGCCCCGATCTGGCTGAGGGCGCCCGAGCCGACCAGGCCCAGCATTTCGGCTTCGGCGAGGACGCCCTGGATGAGCGAACTGAAGCGCCGCGCCATCCGCGGCTGCGACCAGTCGGCCCGTTCCAACACGGCGGCGGCGTCCAGCACCGGCGCCTCCCCGTCGGCCGCGGCCGCCTCCTGGGTGAGTTCGTTGAGGATTTCCAGGATCCGTTTCCGGACCACGGGGGCGTCCGGCCGCTGCGCCTCCGCGGAGAGGGCATTGATGGCGCTGCCGGCGGGGCCGCGGTGCGCCTGCGCGGTGGCGACGCCGCTGACCGGCTGCCCGACCAGCGACGGGACCCGTTCGCTGGCAAGCCAGGCGTTGACCAGCCACAGCCACTGCTCCTGCCGGGGCAGCGTCAGCCATTCCAGCTGCGGTGCCTGGATCCAGGCGGAGCTGTCCACGTCCAGGCGGAGCAGCCCGGAGAGGGCGCACAGCTCGGCGAGGACGCCGGCCTCATGCAGCCCGATTCGGAGGGCGTCGGCGAGGCGCTTCATTTCCCGGATGCCCACGCCGCCGCTGCGCAACGTGGCGAGCGGCTGCTCGCGCACGGCGTACAGCAGTTCGCCGGTCAGCCGCAGGGTTTCGGCGATGGCGCCGAGCGCGGCATTGCGGCGCAGCGAAGCGCTGGTCTGTCCCAGTCTCGGCACCGGCGGGCTGAGCGCGAAGTGCTCAATGACGAAGCCGCCGCGGAGCGAGACGCCCACGCTGTGCGGGAGCTCCACGTGGGCGGCGTCCAGCGGCACCAGCAGCCCGCGGGCCAGCAGCCAGTCGACGGGCCCGACGTCGGAGCCCTCGTTCAGCACGGACGCGCGGCGCTGCGCCTGGGGCACCGCGCCCATGGCCCAGTTTCCGAAGCGGGCGAGGAGCGCGGTCGTGCGCTCCGGTGCGGTGGCCAGGATCGCTTGCAGGGCCTCCGGCGACGCGGTCCAGTGCTGCAGCGACAGCGCCGCCTCCATCGGGGTGCTGGCGGGGGCGATGTCGGCGCCGGTGTGGTGGAGCTCGCCGACCAGCTGCACCACACGCTGCGCGAAGGCCGGCTGGAGCCGGACGAGCTCCGTGTAGCTGCGTCCCAGCCCCGCCGGGTAGATGCCGATGACGTCCTTGAGGCTGCCGACCGGGAGGTAATGGCGCTGCCGGGCCGTGGCCTGGCTGGCGCCGTGCGGGGGGTCGGCCCGGTGCACAAGCGCCAGTTCCTGCAGGGAGTGCAGCAGCCGGTCCAGCGCGGCGACGGAAGAGCCGTTGATCAGGCGCTTGAGCGTCGCGGCGGACGCGCTGTGTCCGGTGTCCGTATTGGTGCACAGGTGCAGGGTTTCGAGCACCTGCATTTGCGGACGGTTCAGCCGTTCCAGCGCCCGTTGCACACTGACCCGGCCGCTGGCTCGGGCGGCGAGGGCGGAGAAATCCGGCACCGGAGGGGAAATCAGGTCCGGCCGCGCGGAGAACAGGGCCCGCAACGAGTCGTCGCTGCGGGACTGCAGTTCCTTGCTGAGCGCGCGGATAAGGGACATCAGTCCAACGCTACCTTCCGCCGTGCCCGGGTGTCCGGCGCCGGGCAGCGACGGCGTCGACCACCAGGGCGAGCATGAGCAGGAACGCCACGGGCAGCCCGTAGAGCGCGGTCGACGTGACCCAGGCCGGCGCCACCGTGTTGTTGAAGGCCATGACCATGACGGCTCCGACGGCGGCCAGCGAGAGCGCGGCAACGGTGGCCGCAAGAATCGAGAGCGGCCGCCGGAAGCGCTGTGGTGTCATGGAGGCAACGCTAACAGCCCGGCTTCGCCCGCGCCTCAAGCCGTCAAAGTGGCCAAGGCAGGATAACCTTGGAGGAACAGACCAACACGGTCCGGGCAGTCACACCCTGAACCCGCATATCCATGCGGATGCGGTGACCGCCGGCCGCGTCCCCGCAGAACGAAGAAGGTTGATTACGTGCCTACCGGCAAGGTCAAGTGGTATGACAAGGAAAAGGGCTTCGGATTCCTCGCAGGCGAAGACGGCCAGGAGGTCTTCCTGCCCAAGTCGGCGCTGCCCGAGGGCGTAACCGAGCTCAAAGCAGGAACCCGGGTGGAATTCGGCGTCGCCGACGGCCGCAAGGGAGCCCAGGCCCTGGGCCTGCGGGTGCTGGACAAGACCCCGTCGATCGCCAAGGCCAAGCGACCCAGCGCCAAGGACCTCGCACCGCTGGTGCAGGATCTGGTCAGCGTGCTGGACAACCTCTCGGGAACGCTGTCCGCGGGCAAGTACCCGGAAGGCAACAAGGCCAAGGCGATCGCCGTCGCGCTTCGTAAGGTCGCCGACGAGCTGGACGCGTAAGGCTCTGCGATGACAACGGAACCTGAACAGAACGCCGCCGCGGCGGCCGGTGCGGCCGCCAAGGCCGCCGGCGCCAAAGCAGGATCCAAGCCGCGCTACGGCGTGCCCGTGTGGCGCGTCGGCAAGCCCGACGCCTTCCTGGCCGCGTCCGTCGATGTGGCCCGTGCCGCCGTGGAAGGCATCGCGCCGGCAGAGCAGATCGGCCGGCACCTGGGCGCGAAGAGCGAAGGCGACCGCCTGGTCACGCACCTCTTCGAGTCCAAGCTGCCCGGCTACGGCGGTTGGCAGTGGTACGCGGTGCTGACCCGAAATTCGCGCTCCAAGACCGTGACGGTGGATGAGCTGGGCCTGCTGCCCTCGGAGGATTCCATCCTGGCCCCGGAGTGGGTTCCGTGGGCCGAACGCGTGCGCCCGGAAGATGCGCAGCAGGACGAGGCCGCCGAAGCTCCCGCCGCCGCGGCTGCGTCGGATGAGACCGCCGACGACGGTGCCGCGGAGGCGCAGGCAGAGCCTGCCGAAGCAGGAGCCGACGCTGGAGCGGTCCAGGACGAGTCCGCCGTCGAGGTCGACTAACGGTTTGGGGCCGTTCGGGAGCGTGCAGCGGAAGGTCGGGACATGAGGTCCACCTTCAAATCGCTGCACATCCTGAACTACCGGATCTGGTTCATCGGCGCCCTGATCTCCAATATCGGGACCTGGATGCAGCGCACCGCGCAGGACTGGCTGGTCTTTGACCATCTGAGTGCCCAGGACGCCGGCGCCATGGGCATCACGATGGCCCTGCAGCTGGGACCACAGCTCTTCCTCGCCCCAGTCGCCGGGCTGGTCGCCGACCGCTTCAACCGCAAGCAGCTGCTGGTCCTGACACAGTCCTCCATGGCCGTGTTGAGCGCAGCGCTCGGTGCCCTGGTGCTGTCCGGGGCCGCGCAGCTCTGGCACGTCTACATATTCGCCCTGCTGCTGGGCGTGGTCTCCGCCCTGGACGCCCCGGTGCGCCAGACCTTTGTCTCCGAACTGGTGCGCGACGACTACCTGCCCAACGCCGTGGCCCTCAACAGCGCCTCGTTCAACGTGGCCCGGATGATCGGCCCGGCCGTCGCCGGCCTGCTCACCGTGGCCATCGGGCCCGGCTGGGTCTTCCTGGTCAACACCGTCACGTTCCTGGCGCTGCTCCTGAGCCTGGCCAAAATCCCCGCCGCCTCGCTGCGCCAGCTGCCCCGCGCGCCGGCCGGGAAGGGCCGGATCCGCGAGGGCCTGCGCTACGTGCGTTTCCGGCCGGACATTGTGGTGGTGCTGGTGGCGGTGTTCATCGTGGGAACCCTGGGGCTGAACTTCGTCCTCTTTATCGCTGCCATGGTCGGCACCGAATTCGGCCTCGATGCCGGCGCCTTCGGCCTGATGAACTCGATCATGGCGATCGGTTCGGTCGCCGGAGCGCTGCTCTCGGCCGGGCGGGGCCGGCCGCGGATGCGCGTGATCTTCGGCGCGGCCGGCGCCTTCGGCCTGACCTCCGGCCTCGCCGCGCTGGCGCCGGACTACTTCTGGTTCGGCGTCGCGCTGGTGCCGGTCGGCCTGTTCGCGATCACCATGACGACCAGCGCCAACGGTTACGTCCAGACCACCACGGACCCGGTGATGCGCGGCCGCGTGATGGCCTTGTATATGGCGATCTTCATGGGCGGCACTCCGATCGGCGCACCGCTGGTCGGCTGGGTGGCGAACGTCGCCGGCGCGCGCTGGTCCATGGGGGTGGCGGCGGCCTCCGGGCTGATCGCGGCACTGATCGGCATACTCTGGATTGTCCGCGCCAAGCAGCTGCGGATCGCCTTCAACCGGCGTGCACGGGGCCTGCGGTATTTCCGGGTCGTCCCCGGCAGCTCTGTGACCGGCGGCTCGGCGACCAGCGGCGCCGCCCGGGAGGAAGACCCGGACGACGCCGTCGACCGCTGAAGCGTCCCGGAAGGGACGGCGCGGTGGCTACTTCTTGAGCTCGCCGACGACGAAGTCGATGCACTCGAGCAGTGCGGAGACGTCGTCGGGTTCGATCGCCACGAAGGTGGCGATGCGCAGCTGGTTCCGTCCCAGCTTGCGGTACGGCTCGGTATCCACGATCCCGTTGGCGCGCAGGACCTTGGCGATGGCGGAGGCGTCGATCGAGTCGTCGAAGTCGATGGTGGCAATCACGTTGGACCGGTCCTCGGCCCTGGCTACGAACGGCGTGGCGTAGGCGGAGGCCTCGGCCCAGCCGTAGATGCGTCCGGCCGAGTCGGCGGTGCGGGCGGCGGCGAAGTCGAGGCCGCCGTTGGCGTTGAGCCACTGCACCTGCGCGTCCAGGGTCACGAGGGTGGCCAGCGCCGGAGTGTTGTAGGTCTGGTTCAGCCGCGAGTTGTCGATCGCGGTCTGGAGGTCCAGGAAGTCCGGAATCCAGCGGCCGCCGGCCTTGATCCGGGCCGCGCGCTCCAACGCCGCCGGGGAGAACAGTCCAAGCCAGAGGCCGCCGTCGGAGGCGAAGTTCTTCTGCGGGGCAAAGTAGTAGACGTCGGCCTCGGCGACGTCCACGTCCAGGCCGCCGGCCGCGGAGGTGGCATCCACCAGCACGAGGGAGCCTGCATCGGCGCCGGCCACGCGCTTGACCGGCGCTGCGACACCGGTGGAGGTCTCATTCTGCGGCCACGCGTAGGCATCGACGCCGGCCTCGGCCCGCGCCTCGGGTCGGGTGCCGGGTTCGGATTTGATGATCGAGGACTCGGCCAGGAACGGTGCCTTGTTGGTGGCCGCGGCGAACTTCGAGCCGAATTCGCCGAAAGACAGGTGCTGCGCCTTGTTTTCCACGAGGCCGAAGCTGGCAATGTCCCAGAACGCCGTGGACCCGCCGACGCCGAGGATGACCTCGTAGCCCTCCGGGGCGCGGAAGAAGTCGCTCAGTCCGCTCCGGACCGATCCCACGAGGTTCTTGACCGGGGCCTGGCGGTGCGAGGTCCCCAGCAGCGTCGCCGACGCAGCAGACAGGGCCTCCATCTGCTCCGGCCGGACCTTCGACGGGCCGGCGCCAAACCGGCCGTCCTTGGGCAGGAGGTTCGCGGGGATGGTGATGCTGGTGTCGCTCACAGGGGCTCCAATTTTCGGCTGGGTGTGTGGCGTGGCTTGGACGGGCTCTGCCGGGCGTGACCGGGACCCGCTATTTATTCTGCCCGACGGCCCCACGCGGGTGGGAATAAAGCCCGTCATAGTCCGGTCATTGAGACGGCGGCGCGGCGCCGGGCGGGGCGTAGTCCACAGGTCCGCGCGGCAGCCCACAGATTATCCGGACTAATTCAAAATAGGCTAGGCTGTGCGGTGACGTACGGCGGATCTCGCCAGGGCGCAACCCGCACGCTGTACGGTGGGAATGACGCAAGGACGGCGCTCGAGGAGCTGAGCTGAATGACGGATCTGATCGATACCACCGAGATGTATCTCCGGACCATCCTGGAACTTGAAGAAGAGAACATCATCGCCCTCCGCGCCCGCATCGCCGAGCGGCTCCGTCACTCCGGCCCCACCGTTTCCCAGACCGTCGGCCGCATGGAGCGCGACGGCCTCGTGGTTGTCTCCGGCGACCGGCACCTTGAACTGACCGAAACGGGCCGGAAGCGCGCCATCGAGGTCATGCGCAAGCACCGCCTGGCCGAACGGCTGCTTGCCGACGTGATCGGGCTGGACTGGGCCTACGTCCATGAGGAAGCGTGCCGCTGGGAGCACGTGATGAGCGAACGGGTCGAGCGCCGCATTTTCGAAATGCTGGACCACCCGACCGTGTCCCCCTACGGGAACCCGATTCCCGGACTCGCCGAACTGGGCGGGCTTCCGACGCCGGACCGCGGCGCCGTGGTCAACCTGCTTGACGCCATGGCCGGCTACGGCGCCGACTCGCGGATCACCGTGAGCCGGCTGGCCGAGCCGATCCAGGTCGAGCCGGAGCTGCTGGTCCAGCTGGACGAGGGCGGAATCCGTCCGGGCGCCAGGGTCTCGCTGGAGCGGGTGGGGGAGTACATCTCGGTCCGGGTCCCCGACATTGAAGGCGCCCTCGAGCTGCCTCCCGAGGTCGCCGCCCATGTGTTCGTTACGCTCGGGTAACCCGGCGTCAAAATCCTTCCGCCGGACAGCAGGTAAGTTGTGCACAGGCGAGATAACGGAATTATTACCGCCTGCCTTAATCCCCTATAGTTGATGACTAGCACTGATACTAAAGCGTTATCTGATCCGGAGCCGAGCTCTGCCAGCGGATCAGCCGGCGATTCACCTTCTGGCAGAGGCGGGGGAACCACAACCGGCTGTTGATTCAACAGCCTTGGGGTGAAGTCCGCTAGCGGCAAGCAATTCAAACTGGGACCTCCGTGGATGCCCCTGCGTCTGGATGCTTGCACCGGCGGACCGGGTCTTTGATCTCTCTGACCCGAATCCGACAGCTAACTTCGCAGGCTATCCAGAGAGGAACCGTTCTTGACCACCCAGACCGTCAGGGGCCGCCGTCGTGCGACCGGTCCCGCTCCGGAGCCACGCCCGGCCGCCGTCGTCCTCGACGAGCGCCCGCGTGACGCGCACCGCGAAGCGCGCCGCGGCCGGCGCAGCGCGTTCCGTCAGGTAACAGACTTCGCCGCTGTCAGCGGCGTGGGGCAGAAGGCAGGCATTGCCCTGGCCGCCACGGGTTTGGTCCTCACCGTTACAGTTCCGGCCACCGGCCCCGTGATGGCCACCGATGCGGCCAGGTCCGGTTCGGTTTCCGCGGCGGCCCAGCCCGAGGTCAAGGCCCCGGCCGCCGAAATCAACTTCAACCGCACGGCCGTCACCACCAAGGGTGACCCGGACAGCAAGCTCAAGCAGTTGCTGAGCGCGCAGTCCGTCGGCAGCATCACCCGGGCAGCCTCCGCGGGCAGTCTCGGGGCGCCGCTGGATTCCATGGTCACGGCCTCGCCGTTCGGCTACCGGGTCAGTCCCATCACGGGAGCCGTCGGGGAATTCCACCGGGGCCAGGACTACGCGGCCCAGTGCGGCACTCCTGTACATGCCGCCGCGAGCGGCACCGTAACCTTTTCCGGCTGGCACCCCTACGGGGGCGGCAACCGGGTCGTGATCGACCATGGCAACGGCCTGGAGACCACGTACAACCACTTGTCGTCCTCCGACGTCCACGTGGGCCAGCAGGTCTCACGTGGCGATGTGGTGGCGATGAGCGGGACCACCGGCGCCTCCACCGGCTGCCACCTCCACTTCGAGGTGATGGTCAACGGGGAAGTTGTTGACCCGCTCGGCTGGCTTTAGCCAAGCCGAGGGACCACTCGCATTTCTGTGACACGCCGTGATCTGAATGTGACATTGAGTCCCAACTGCTGTACCGTATGAAGCACGCCAACTTCTCCGAAGTTGGCGCTCTTGAGTGGATTGCCTAACTCTGCCACCGCTCAAGGTCCGTTCGCATGACATCGTCTGGCAGGGGCGGGGGAACCAATTTTGGTCTTCGCAAGAAGACCTTGGGGTTAAGTCGCAAAGCTTCCCAGGAAGCAGCGCGGCCGGGTGACTCCCATCCGAATCCGACAGCTCACCTCGTAGGCATTGGGAGAGGCTACTTTCGTGTCTTCACGCCACAATGCTGCGCGTTCTCGCGCTGGCGAGGCTCAGTTGAGCCCGCTGAATTCCATGCTCCGTGCCGCCCTTGCCGGCGCCCGGACTGGATCACACAACGCAGTTCCCGCTTTTGGCGCGTCTTCGCAGTACACCCTTCGCTAAGAAACCCGTTTCGGGGCGATCCGGCGTACCCCCAAGATGCCGGAGCGTCCTCAGTCCCGCCTGCAAGCAGCGCGGACCCAAGGATCACGAAAGAGAGAACTGAATGACTACTCGTGCAACCATTGCACGCCACCGCGCGGAGGTCACCAAGACCAACTCGCTGGCTGTCATTGCTAAGGCCGTCGGCGACAACGCCGGTGGTATGGGTCGCCAGGCCGCGGTTATCGCTGCAGCCTCCGGCCTGGTCCTGACCAGCGGTATCGCAGCCAACGCTGCCGAGACCAACGTTCAGCGTGAATCGACTTCCGCTTCGGCCATGGAAGTACAGTCCAACGCACCGGCCACGATCTCCGCGGCCTCCAGCATCGCGATCTCCTACGAGAAGCCTGCTGTCACCACCGCGCCGGCTCCCGTTGTCGAGGCGGCCAAGCCCGTCGTCAACGTCCAGGAAGCGGACACCGCCGTCACCGGTACCGGAACTGGTACCGGCACCGCGGTCACCGCATCGCTGGCCACCAAGGCTCCGGCCGCCGTCAGCGGCATGGGCGCTTCGATCGCCGCTGCTGCCTACGCACAGATCGGTGTCTCCCAGGATTGCACCATGCTGGCCACCAACGCGTTGGCCGCAGTGGGCGTCCACTACCACGGCTGGCCGGCGGGTTACCTGTCCCTGGGCCGCACCGTGAGCGCCGCCGAGGCCCAGCCGGGCGACCTCGCCTACTACCAGAACGGCGGCATGGGCATGGCCCACATCGCCGTTTACGTCGGCAACGGCATGGCCGTCCATGGCGGCTGGAACGGCGGCACCACCGCGCTGTACAGCGTCAACGTGGGCTCCGGCCCGGTCTTCATCCGCGTCGGCGGCTAGGACTTAGGCGCGTCTAACGCCTGAAGCTTTGTGAAGGACCCCTGCCCTCGCGGCAGGGGTCCTTTGCAGTTTGCGGCTCGCTCGCGCCCGCCCGCCGACGCGCGGCCGGGAAGCCCGGCAAAGAAAAATTCGGCAATCCGGGCCTTCGGTGTTTACTCTTGTGGTGTCGATCCATAGCCCGACCATGCACAGGGCAGCCGGCCCTCGTGCCCCTGGCGGGTGCGGCCGTGAAGAGGTATGCGGATGCGCACTCTCGTTCTGAATGCTGGATATGAACCGCTGGCGGTAGTCACCTTCCGCCGGGCGCTGGTGCTTGTACTGACCGGGAAGGCCAGCGTGGTGGCCGAGGGGGATGACCCCGTGGTGGGTCCGCAGGATATCCTCGGCCGACCGACGGTGATCCTGCTTAACCGGTACATCAGGCCGCGCTACAACACCCTGACGGCCGTGAGCCGCAGGGGAGTGCTCCGCAGGGACAACCACCGTTGCGCCTACTGCGGCAAGGCTGCCCACACCATCGACCATGTCCACCCCAAGTCGCGGGGCGGGGCGGATTCCTGGGAGAACCTGGTGGCGGCCTGCCTGCGCTGCAACAACGCCAAGGGAGACCACACGCCCGCCGAAATGGGCTGGAAACTGGGCTTCGTTCCCGGGCCGCCGAAGGGCACGATCTGGCAGATCAAGGAACTGGAGAAGCCGACGCCCGCCTGGGATCCGTTCCTGCTCCCCGAAAAGGCGCACTGAGCAGGCGCACCGGCGTCGCGGGCTGACCCGGCCGCGGTGAGGCCGATGCGGCTAGGCTGGGCTGGTGGAATTTGACGCTGTTGTACTCGCCGGGGGCCGGTCCGCCAGGCTTGGCGGCGTACCCAAGGCCCGGCTGACGGTCGACGGCGGCACCCTGCTAAGTCGGTCACTGCAGGCTGCCCGGGGCGCCCGCCGGACCGTCGTCGTCGGCCCCGACCCCGGCGACCTCCCACCAGATGTGCTCGGCTGTCGCGAGGACCCGCCGTTTGGCGGACCCGCCGCCGCGATTGCCGCCGGCCTTTCCGCCCTGGCCGCCGTTGGGCGCGGCGAGCCCGCCGCAGCCGGCGCGGCCTCGCTGACCCTCGTGCTGGCCTGCGACATGCCCCGCGTGGCCGACGCCGTCCGCGCCTTGCTCGACGCACTGGCTGATGTCCTCGCCAATGCCCCGGGTGACGCCGCGGCCGGCCCCGTCGACGGGTTCGTGGCCGTTTCGGCGGACGGCCGCCTGCAACCCCTCGTGGGACTTTATGGCACGGCCGCGCTAGAACGCGCCGTCGCCGACGCGGCGCGGCGGAACGCCCTCGAGGGGGGCTCAGTGTTCTCCCTCCTTGCTAGTCTTGAGCTGCGGCAGGTTCCGGTTCCGTCGGGTTCCACCGATGATGTGGACACTTGGGACGACGCCTCCGCCATGGGGGTGTCCACGCCCGGTCCGGGCCAGTCCGGGGCGCTGGGGCCCAACTCAACTTTGGAGGCAAACGGTGAAGAGCCAGGATGAAACGCTTGAAGACTGGTGCCGTGCGCTGCTCCAGGCCCTTGAGCTCGAAGATGTCGAGATCGACATCAACGAAGTGCTGGGGCTGGCCGGTGTGGCCGCCCACTCCGTCGTCCGGCCGGCCGCGCCGCTGACCACCTTCATCGCCGGCTTCGCCGCCGGCCTGGCGTCCGGATCCGGCCAGGCGCCGGACAGCGTGTCAATGCAGGCCGCCATGGGCGTGGCCCGGAAGCTCGCCAAGGAGTACGCCGCCGCCGAGGCTTCCGGGGCATGACCCCGGAGCCCCCTGACGGCAGCAGCGGCGTCGAGGACGACGATTCCGTGTCCGAACCGTCCGCCGCGCCACCGGATGCCGACGCCTCCGTCGACAATAACGCCCACGACGACGATGACGCCGACGACGGCGCCGCCGCCGTCGCGGAGGCGCCGCACCGGCATGTCGCCCACAGCTGGCAGGAAGCCCGGCAACTGGCCTTCGACTGCGCCGTGCCCATCCCGTCCTCGCCCATTCTGCTCCGGCACGCCTTGGGCCGGACGCTGGCCGTGGACCTGACAGCACTGCATGACATGCCCCACTACGCCTCCTCCGCGATGGACGGCTGGGCGGTCAACGGCAGCGGCCCGTGGATCCTGGCCGAGCCGGGCCAGCGGCTGGCCCCGCACCAGGCGAGCCCGATCAACACCGGAGGACTGATCCCGCCGGGTGCGAAAGCCGTGCTCCGCAGCGAGAGCGGCGTCATCGCCCCGGACGAGGACGGGCTGCCGGTCCTGAAACTGGGCGGTGGCGCCAAGCCCGGGGAACCCCGCAACGGCGAACACATCCGCAAGGCCGCGGAGGAAGCCGCCGCCGGAGAGGTGCTGATCAAGGCCGGCGCCGTGCTCAACCCCGCGCACCTGGCCCTGGCCGCCCTCGCCGGTCACGACGCCCTGCCGGTCCTCGGCAAGGCGATGGTGCGGCTGGTGCTCACCGGCGCCGAAGTCGTCAGCACCGGCGTCCCAGCGCCAGGGGAGGTGCGGGACACGTTCGGGCCGCAGCTCGGCGCCGTCGTGGAAATGCTCGGCGGAATCTGCGCGGGCGAGGTCAAGATCGGGGACAGCGACGCCGAATGGCTCGCCGCGCTCGAAGACACCGAAGACACCGGCGCAGCTCACGATCCGGTGGGCGGCGCGGAGTCGGCCGGCGAGACACTCCCGGCCGACGTCGTGATCACCACAGGCGGCACCGGCCGCTCCGGCACTGACCATCTCAGGCGCACGGTTGCGGAATTGGGCGGCAGGCTGCTGATTGATGGCATCGCCATGCGCCCGGGCCATCCCGCGGTGCTGGCCGAACTGCCGGACGGGCGCTTCGTCATCGGGCTCCCCGGGAACCCGCTCGCCGCCATGATGGCGCTGTCCACGATTGGCGCCCCGCTGCTGGCCGCGCTGGGCCACGGGACGCCGCCGCCGGTGACCGAGGTGCCGTGCGGGACCATGATCGAGCCCGACCCCGGCCGGACCAGGCTGATGCCGTTCCGTATGCTGTACGGGATGGCATCGCCGGCGCAGCACACCGGCCCGGGCATGATGCGGGGACTGGCGGCGGCCGACGGCATCCTGGTGGTCCCGCCGCACGGCGTCCAGCTGGGGGAGCCGGTCCCGGCGTTTGCCCTCCCGTGGGGAGCCGCGCTTCCGGAGCCCGCCCCCGCGAAGGCTGCCGCCAAACCGGCCACCAAGCGCACCGCCAGGAAGCCGGCACCGGAGGGTCCGGTTGACTGGAGCGGTCTGCTTGGCTGACGCCCGGACAGAGTTCATGATGGATTCAGGGGCGAGCCGCCGCAGCTGGCGGCCGAACCCGTACTTAACGCTGATGAGGAGTATCCGATGGGCCGCGTGACACAGCGCCGCAAGGTGCACAAATTTGTCCTGGACGGCTCGCCGCAGGCGCTCGAGTTCCCGGTCCGGCACCGGGAGGACGTGTTGGCGGTCGAGGAGCCGCTTGAGATCCGGCTGGGCAATCTGTCCTTTTCCGTCACGATGCGGACCCCGGGCAACGACTTCGACCTTGTTGCCGGGTTCCTGGTCTCGGAGGGCGTCATCTGGACGCCGGATCAACTCGTCTCGCTGCGTTTCTGCGCCGGCGAGGACGAGGACGGCGTCCAGACCTTCAACGTCGTCGAAGCGCAGCTGCGCCCCGACGTCGTCCGGCCGGACACGGGGCGAAACTTCTTCACCTCCAGCTCCTGCGGGATCTGCGGTACCGACTCGATCGACGCCGTGCGCAAGTCCTCGCACTTCAGCCCGGCAGCGGACCCGCTGACCGTGCCGGTGGAGACCCTCGCCTCGCTGCCGGACCGGCTGCGGGAGGCCCAGGCCGTTTTCGACGTCACCGGCGGCGTGCATGCGGCGGGACTCTTCCGGATTGCCGACGACGGCTCGGCCGAGCTGCTCTGCCTGCGCGAGGATGTGGGCCGGCACAACGCAGTGGACAAGGTGGTGGGCTGGGCGCTGCGCGAAGGCCTGCTGCCCTTGAGCGGGACCGTGCTCCAGGTTTCCGGCCGGGCATCCTTCGAACTGGTGCAGAAAGCCTCGCTGGCCGGGATCCCGGTGCTGGCCGCCGTCAGCGCGCCCTCCAGCCTGGCCGTCGAACTCGCCGAGGACAGCGGGATGACCCTGGCCGGGTTCAGCCGTGGCACCACCTTGAACGTCTACGTCGGCAACGAACGCGTGTCCATGCGGCAGTCATCGGCCAGCGGCGCCCCCGCTTAACAACGTTGGCTTAACCGAGGCGGCCGACGTAGATTTTATCCATCGACTGGACACAGGGGTCGACCACGACTTGGCAACACCGGCACCAGCGCGAAGAGGATCACATTGCACGACGACCGCCGTCTCACGGAAGTCCGGCTGGACCGCTTTCTGCGCGAACGCATCATCCCCGCCGTGTACCCGCGCCGGGTCCCGCTCACGCTGAGCAGCTGGGACGTCGCGGGGGAACCGGTCCCGGTACAGGATGCGCTGCGGCAGACGTTCGTCCCGCAGGATCAAGGGGCGGCGTGGGGACAGCCATGGAGCACCAAGTGGCTGCGCCTCCAGGGCGAGGTCCCCGACTCCTGGGGCAGCCGCGCGGACACCGCCGTCGAAATCCTGGTGGACCTCGGCTTCAGCGGTGACCTGCCCGGGTTCCAGTGCGAGGGTACGGCCTGGCGGGCCGACGGATCGGTAATCAAGGCGATCTCCCCGCGGAACCAGTACATCCCCCTCAAGCTGCTGGGCAGCGGCATGTCCGTGGACTTCTACGTCGAAGCCGCTGCGAACCCCGACCTCTCGCAGGGCTGGACCTTCGCAGCTACCCCTTACGGCGATAAGGCGACCGCCGGCACCGAGCCGCAGTACCGGCTGGGTCCGATCGTCATCGCCGAGCTCAACCAGGCCGTCTGGGAACTGCACCAGGACATTGCCACGCTTAGCGGGCTGATGCACGAACTCCCCATGGAGCTGCCCCGACGGCACGAGATCCTCCGTGCGCTGGAACGGATGCTGGACGTCATGGACCCGGACGATGTCCCCGGCACCGCTGCCGACGGCCGTGCCGCGCTCGCCGAAGTCCTCGCCCGGCCGGCCTACGCCTCGGCCCACCAACTCGTCGCCACCGGCCACGCTCACATCGACTCTGCCTGGCTGTGGCCGGTCCGGGAAACCATCCGGAAGTGTGCGCGGACCTTCTCCAACGTCGTGGCGCTGATGGACGAGGACCCTAGCTTCGTCTTTTCCTGCTCGTCGGCGCAGCAGCTGGCCTGGATCAAGGAGTACTACCCGGAGCTGTTCGGGCGCATCCGGGAAAAGGTCAAAACCGGCCAGTTCGTCCCGGTGGGGGGCATGTGGGTCGAATCGGACAGCAACATGCCGGGAGGCGAAGCCATGGCGCGCCAGTTCCTGGAGGGCAAGAGCTTCTTCCTGGCCGAGTTCGGCGTCGAATGCCAGGAAGCGTGGCTGCCGGACACCTTCGGCTACTCCGCCGCGCTGCCGCAGATCGTCAAGGCCGCCGGCAGCCGCTGGTTCCTGACCCAGAAGATTTCCTGGAACCAGGTCAACCGGATGCCGCACCACACCTTCCACTGGGAAGGGATCGATGGCACCCGGCTCTTCACGCACTTCCCGCCCGTGGACACCTACAGCTCCGAAATCAGCGCCCGGGAGCTGGCACACGCCGAACGCAACTACCGGGACCACGGCCGCGGCACCATGTCCCTGCTCCCGTTCGGCTACGGCGACGGCGGCGGCGGACCCACCCGGGAGATGCTGGCGGCGGCGCAGCGCAACGCGGACCTGGAAGGTTCGCCGAAGGTGCGGCTGGGCTCGGCCGCGGAGTTCTTCGCCGGCGCCGAGGAGGAATACCAGGGCCTCCCGGTCTGGGTGGGCGAGATGTACCTGGAACTCCACCGCGGCACGTATACCAGCCAGGCCAACACTAAACGGGGCAACCGACGCAGCGAGCACCTCCTCCGGGAGGCGGAACTCTGGTGCGCCACCGCCGCGATCCGAGCCGGCGCCGCGTACCCGGCGGCGGAGCTCAAGCGGCTCTGGCGGCTGGTGCTGCTGCAGCAGTTCCATGACATCCTTCCCGGCAGCTCGATCGCCTGGGTGCACCAGGACGCGGAGCGGAACTACGACGCCGTCGCCCGCGAGCTGGAGGCGATCACCGCCGCCGCCGCCGTGGCCGTGTTGGGAGAGGGCGAGCAGGAGTTCCTGCTCAACGCGGCCCCGCACCCCCGCCGCGGTGTCCCGGCGCTCGCCGCCGCCACGCCCGTCAACGCGGCCGCACCCGTGCAGTCCACGGATGCCGACGGCGGCCACGTGCTGGACAACGGGATCATCCGCGCGGTGGTGAACGCAGACGGACTCCTGGTCTCGCTGCGGGACCACGCCAGCGGCCGTGAAGCAATCGCGCCGGGGGAGTTCGGCAATCTCCTCGAACTGCACCGGGACAACCCAAACGAATGGGACGCCTGGGATATCGACGCGTTCTACCGCCGCAACGTCACCCCGCTGACCGAGGCCCGCTCCGTGACGCTGGAACGCGACGGCGGGGCCGCCGTCGTCGTGGTGGAGCGGCTGGCCGGAACCTCCGCCGTGACCCAGCGGATCCGGCTGGAACCGGGTGCGCCGTCGCTGGCGATCTCCACCGCGGTGGACTGGCAGGAACGTGAGAAGCTGCTTAAGCTCGGCTTCGCCCTCGACGTCCGGGCCGATCGCTCGGCCTCGGAGACGCAGTTCGGCCATGTGTTCCGGCCCACCCACCTCAACACCTCGTGGGAGGCCGCCAAGTTCGAGATCTGCGCACACCGGTGGATCCACGTGGCCGAGCCCGGGTACGGCGTCGCGGTCTCGAACGCCGCCAGCTACGGTCACGACGTCACCCGCAAGATCCGCGCGGACGACGGCGGGACCACCACCACCGTCCGGGTTTCGCTGTTGCGGGCACCCAAGTTTCCGGATCCGGACGCGGACCGCGGCCGGCACGAACTGACGGTCACCGTGCGGCCCGGCGCCAGCATCGCCGACGCCGTCGAGGAGGGGTACCGCACCAACCTCGCCCCGCGCGTGGTCAGGGGAGCCCGCGGCGCGGAGCCGCTGTTCACGGTCTCCAATCCCGCCCTCGTGATCGAGGCGGTCAAACTGGCGGAGGACGGCTCCGGCGACGTGATCGTCCGCCTTTACGAGTCACTGGGGGAGCGCTCCGCCGGCACGGTCTTGGCCCAATTCGCCGCCACGGGGGTGCGGACCGTGGACCTCCTGGAACGTCCCGCGGACGCACCGGGCGTAACGATTCAGGACGGTTCCGCGGAGCTGGTCCTGCGGCCGTTCCAATTGCTGACCCTGAGATTCCAGCGCTGAGCCTTCTTTGCCCGGGTCAAGCGGCCAGCCGAAGCTTGATTCCCGTTAAACAGGCTGAGTGGGAGCGGTCCTTGCGGACCGCTACCACTCATCCCCCCAATGGCGCTCGGACGCCCCGCCAGGTTCCGTAAGACTGAATCCCCATTCACGGATGCTGGCCGGCGTTTTCACACATTCATGATTATCTCACGGTCTAATGATTTTGTGAATCCCCTGGCTCACGACTGAGGAAACGTTGCCGGAGTGTTACGAGGCGGGCGGCCGCTTTGCCCGGAGAACCAGAAGGCGAGGAGTCCCAGGACGTATCCCAGCACCGCCAGGTAGTTCACGAACAGCCGGGGCAAATCCCATGACTCCGGGGCGAAGGACACGGGCACGCTCGCGACGGCCGCCACGGCTCCCACCATGGTCAAGGCGGCGCCGGTCCGCACCAGCCGTGGCAGGGCCGCCTTGATGGCTGCCCGCAGGGAAGGGAGCAGGAGCAGCGAAACAAACGCGGGGTAGCTGCGGCCGGCTGCCGCGTAGAGCGGGGCGAGAACGGCGTTCCGCCCGCTGCCTGTCATGTCTTGAAGACCGGCTGAAGAACCCCGGGTGTCCATCAGGAAGAACGTCACTCCGACGGCCAGGCACGCGGCTGCCAGCGCCCAGCGTCCCGCGCGGCCGGTGATCAGCTCCTTCGCGCGGGCTGCGCCCAGCCCCGCGGCCAGGCGCAGCCCGACCAGGAAGACCATTCCGAACACAATGAAGCGCAGAACCAGGTTGGTGAGGTTCAAGCTCCCCAGCGCACCATCGATCGCCGCGTAGGGTCCGGGGATGCTGAGCAGACTGCAGAGGGTGGCGAGGAACAGGATCCCGAACACAGCCCTGTTGCGACCGCGCAGGGCATCCGGCAGACGCAGTAACAGAACCAGGCCGCAAATAATCAGCGTTCCCCATTCAAGCATGTCCACCTCCTACTCACTCCGGCTTGGGCTCCCGGCGCCGCGGGCCCTTGAACTCTCTCACCTAGTCGCGTCCAATCTCACCCGGAGTCTTCGTTGATGACCCTTGGAGTCGCGGGGCTTTTCCCGCCGCCCTCTCCGGCCGCTGCCGGGTTGCCGCGACCCGCGCCAGCCAGATGACGGTCAGACCAATGCTGAGGCCAAGCGCGGCGGTGAAGTTGATCTTCGCCTGGACCCCGGATGAGCCTGGCGCAAAGAGCGGAAACAGGGCCGCAGCAATCAGTGCTGCGTACCCGAAGGACAAGAGCCCGGCACCGATCCGGATCGCGGCCGGCAAACGCCCCCTGACGGCACGCAGCGTAGCAGGCACCAGGCAGGCTGCCACGAAGGCGGGGTAGACCCTCCCCGCTGTCGCGTACAGTCCGATTAGCTGGGCGTTTTCCGCGCTCCGCAGGGGCAGCCCGTTGAGGCCGGTGGAGGAGCCGGTGGTGTCCGCCAGCAGGAACAGAACCGCAGTGGCAACTGCGATGGCGCCGAGCACGGCCAGCCCCAACGGCCCTGAGACGCGGCGGAGGCCGTTCCCGTCACCGAAGGCCTTCGCGGTGCGGTAGCCGGCCAAGGCCACCGCCCCGTATACGAGAAACCTCAAGATGAGGTTTGCGTAGTTGGCGCTCCCAAGCCACGCGTCGACGGCCAGGTACGGGCCATCGATGCTCAGCAGGATCGCGCCGGCCGAGAGGAGGAAGGCGCCAACAATTGACCGGTTGCGGCCCTTGATGGCGTCGGGGACGCGGGCTAAGGCGACGGCGCCGCAGATCGCCAAGGCCGACCACTGCAGGACCGCGGTCATCTATCTGCTCCGGGGGTCCGGCTTCGCGGCGGACGCTTGGCCGCCAGACGCCCCACCCAGATCAGAACGAGCCCGAGCACAAGGCACAGAATGCCGGTGTAATTGATGACAAACTCCCAGCTGGACAGCCCGGCCGGAATGATCGGGAATGCCAGTGTCAATGCGATGGCCACGGACCCGATGCCCAGGGCAACGGCGCTGCCGCGGATAATCAGCGGGAGCCTGCCGATGGCCGTCCTGGCCAGCGCGGGCAGCAGGGCCAGCAGGACGAAGGCCGGATAGAGCCTTCCGGCGGCGCCGTAGTACTCGGCCAGCACGGCATTGCGGCTGCTTCTGGCCGCCACCCCGGCAAGTCCCGCGGAGGACCCGGCCGTATCCATCATCAAGAACAGGATGGTGACGGCGGCGCACGACAGTAGCGCCATACCGATCCCCAAAGGACCCGTCAGGAAGCGCCGGGCATCGTCGGCACTGAAGCCTTTCGCGAGCTGGAGGCCTAGGAAGAACACCGCGGCGAACCCAATGAAACGCAGCACCAGATTCGCTATGTTGAAACCGCCCAGCACCTGGTCAATTGCCTGGTACGGTCCCTCGATGCTTAGCAAGATGGTCAACATGATCAGGACAAGGACGTAGAAGACGGGCCGGTTTTCACCCCGCCGGGCACTGGGGATCCGGGCAAGCGCCACCAGGGTGCACACTGCGAAGGTGCTCCATTGCAGGGCGCCGACGTTCATCCGAGGTTCTCCCAGATCTTTTCGGCTTGCGCCTGCTCCTGCTCCTGGCGGCGGAGTGTCTTGCCCAGGGCTTGGAGCCGCTCACCGGCCAAGGCAACCAGCTCGCCGTCGGACAGTGCATCCAGCGCGGACTGCCGGGCATCCGCGGGCCAGCCGGCTTCGGCCTCGGTGATGAGCCCCGTCGCGACGAGGCCGCCCGTCAAGCCCACGCCCCCGGCGCGCGAGGTTGCCACCGCAAGTTCCGGCGAGAGCCGGTTCGCGGTCAGCTGGGCTGAATAGTTCTGCGGGGCGACGCCGGTAGCGGCGGAAACGCGGTGGCGGAGTTCGCCGTCGTCGATGGCGTCCACCCAGTTTCGCACCGAGGTGGCGTGCGGAGCCGGGCTGAGCACGCGGAGCGTCCCAGTGCCGTTCTCGTGGTCCTGAGCGGAACGGGTAATGACGGCCCGCAGCAGGTCCATGGTGGCGACCTGGCTGACGAGCTCCGCCGGGGTGGGCGGCTGGGCAAGCCGGGTCAGGTCCGCGTACGTGCTGAAGTCGGCGAGCGATTCAGCGGGGTTCAGGCCGAGGGCCCGGCTGATGCTCACCACGGTGGTTTCGGCGACCTTGCCGCGCACCAGTTGCTGTGCCAAAGTGGTGCGCTTGACGCCGGAGATCCTGCAAATGTCCGCGGTGCTCATTGCCGGGGCAACGCCATGGAGCCAGAGTTGAAACGCTTTGGCGGGTAGTGCCATCTATGACTTTCTGCAGGGTCTTGCGCGGACTTAGCTGCTGGGCCGCTACACCGCCGGAGAAGCGCGGTGCCGCAACCCTCACATCATCATAATTCTTCAGCTGCGATCTTTTCTTGACCTTGCCCGCGGTGCGCGTCGGCCAAGGACGGGCTGTTTCGCGGGCCGCGTCGCGCGGACACCCTTCCCAGCCAGATCAGGGACAGGCCCACCATCAGCCCGAGCACCCCAACCAAGCTGATGATGTATTGGATGAAGGCCAGGCGCTGGGGCAGGAGGTCGCTGATGGGCAGAAGGATCATGGCGGCGGATCCGGCCGTCAGGAGTGCCGCTCCGCCGCGAACGAGCCCCGGCAGGCGGGATCGAAGGGCCTTGATGGTCGCCGGCAGAAGGCAGGCCGCCACGTATGCCGGGTAGAGCCGGCCGGCCGTCGTATAGAGGGCGATCAGTTGGCGGTTAGGGCCGCTCTGGTCCGGCAGCGTGGCCAGTCCCACTGAGGTGCCGGCGGTATTCGCCATCAGGAACGGCACTGCGGTGGCGAGGCAGATGGTTGCCAGCGCCGCCAGGCCCACGGGGCCGAGGAGCAGGCGGAGGCTGTGGGTGTTCTCAAAGCCCTTGACAATCTTGTACCCGGCCAGCAGGACGGTTCCATAAACCACATAGCGCAGCGCCAGGTTGGCGTAGTTGTAGGAACCCAGGAAACCGTCGACCAGCGTGTAGCTCCACTGGATGCTCAGCACCATGCCCACCGTGACAAGCAGGAAAATGCCGAAGAGCGAGCGGTTTTCTCCGCGCAGCGCCGCTGGCAGGCGGAGGAAGGTGATCAGGGCACAGACAGCCAGGACGAACCATTGCAGGGCACTGATCATGGGCGTTTCCTTTTCCAGCGCGTCCGCACGTGCTTCCGTTTGTGCGTCTTCACTCACGAGGGTCCGAGACGCTGGCAATTTTGCCGTGGGACCCAATTCAACTATGCTAGATGCTCGAACCCGCTGGTCCGTACACCCCCCAAGTCCGGACCAGCGGGTTCTTCTATGCCCGGCGGGATGTCGGCGGATCTGCTACGAATTTCCGGCCCCTGACGGCTGCCTGCGGCCGTCCGTTTTGGGCCTCAGTGAGAGAATGGACTAATGACTGCAACCCTTGTTGCCAAGGACCTTTCCGGTGGTCACGACCACCGGACTCTCTTCTCCAAACTCTCCCTCACCGTCGCGCCGGGCGACGTCGTCGGCGTCGTGGGCGCCAACGGTGCCGGCAAGTCCACGCTGCTGCGGCTGCTCGCCGGCGTCGACCAGCCGCAGGAGGGCACGGTGAGCCTTGCCCCGGCCGACGCGTTCGTCGGGTGGCTGCCGCAGGAGCATGAACGGATCGACGGCGAAACCGTGGCCGGCTACATCGCCCGGCGCACCGGCTGCGGCCAGGCGACGGCGGACATGGAGTCCACCGCCGAGGCGCTGGGAACCGGCGCCCCGGGTTCCGAGGACGCGTACTCGGTGGCGTTCGACCGCTGGATGGCGTCCGGCGCCGCGGACCTGGAAGAGCGGATTCCGCCGGTACTGGCGGACCTGGGCCTCGAAGTGGGACTCGACGCCGCGATGACCGGGCTCTCCGGCGGGCAGGCCGCCCGGGTGGCGCTCGCGGCCCTCCTGTTGAGCCGCTTCGACATCGTGCTCCTCGATGAGCCCACCAACGACCTCGACCTAGGCGGCCTGGCCAAGCTGGAGGCCTTCGTCCAGGGACTGCGCGGCGGCGTCGTCCTGGTCTCGCACGACCGGGAGTTCCTGGCCCGCTGCGTGACCACGATCGTGGAATTGGACCTGGCGCAGAACTCCGTCGCGGTTTACGACGGCGGCTACGAGGCCTACCTGGAGGAGCGCGCCGTGGCCCGCCGGCACGCCCGGGAACGCTATGAAGAGTTCGCCTTCACCAAGGCAGACCTGGTCTCCCGCGCCCGCACGCAGCGTGAATGGAGCTCCCAGGGCGTCCGCAACGCGATGAAGAAGAGCCCGGACAATGACAAGATCCGCCGGGCAGCGAACACCGAGTCCTCGGAAAAGCAGGGGCAGAAGGTCCGCCAGATGGAATCACGGATCGCCCGGCTCGAGGAAGTCGAGGAACCGCGCAAGGAATGGCAGCTGCAGTTCAGCATCGGGGCGGCGCCGCGCTCCAGCGCCGTCGTCGCGACCCTGCGGGACGCCGTCGTACACCAGGGGGACTTCACCCTGGGGCCGGTGAACCTGCAGCTCAACGCCGGCGAGCGGATCGGCATCACCGGGCCTAACGGGGCGGGCAAGTCCACCCTGCTGCGCCTGCTGCTCGGCGTGCAGCGGCCCGACGCCGGCGACGCCTCCATGGGCGCCTCGGTGGCGGTCGGGGAAATCGACCAGGCCCGCGGCCTGCTGGCGGGGCACCTCAAGCTTGCCGACGCCGTTGAAGCCGTGCTGACGGACCAGACCCCGGCGGAGGTGCGCACCCTGCTGGCCAAGTTCGGACTCAAGGCCGACCACACTGCCCGGCCCGTTGACTCGCTCTCACCGGGCGAACGGACCCGGGCCGCGCTGGCGCTCCTGCAGGCCCGCGGAGTGAACCTGCTGGTCCTCGACGAGCCGACCAACCACCTGGATCTTCCCGCGATCGAGCAGCTGGAGGAAGCCCTCGACAGCTACGACGGCGCCCTGCTGCTCGTCACACACGACCGCCGACTGCTGGAAAACGTGCGCCTTGACGTGCGCTGGAACGTCGTCGACGGCGTCGTCACCGAACTGCTGGGCGCGAGCGCCCCGAAAGGTACCAACCGATGAGCATGGACCGGGTTGCCTGGAGCTCCCTTTACAACATCACCCGCGCCTCGAGCGGCTCCAAGCCGTTCTCCAAGGAACTGCTCAAGCGCGTGTTCGGCTTTGCCCGGCCGCACCGGGGCCGGCTGATCGCCTTCGTGCTGCTGTCCATCGTGATGGCGGTCCTCGCGGTCGCCACGCCGGTGCTCGCCGGCCAGGTGGTGGACGCGATCATCGCGAAGGCGGACGCCGGCACCGTGATCTGGCTGGCCGTGCTGATCGCGATCGTGGCGGTCGCCGAGGCCGGGATCGGGCTGGTGACGCGCTGGCTGTCCTCGACCATCGGTGAAGGCGTGATCGTGGACCTGCGCACCAAGGTCTTCGACCACGTGCAGAAGATGCCGATCGCGTTCTTCACCCGGACCCGCACCGGGGCGCTGGTCAGCCGGCTCAACAACGACGTGATCGGCGCGCAGTCGGCCTTCGCCGGCACGCTCTCCGGTGTTGTCAGCAACGTGGTGGCGCTGGCCCTCACCCTCGTGGTGATGCTGAACAAGTCCTGGCTCGTTACCGTGCTGGCCATGATCCTGCTGCCAATCTTCCTCATCCCGGCCCGCCGGATGGGCTCCAAGCTGGCCGAGCTGCGCCGCGAGGCGGCCGAGCACAACGCCGCCATGGGCACGCAGATGACGGAACGCTTCTCCGCCCCCGGCGCCACCCTGGTGAAGCTCTTCGGCAGGCCCGACGAGGAATCCCACGAATTCGCGCTCCGCGCCGGCCGGGTGCGGGACATCGGCGTCCGCACCGCCATGCTCCAGTTCACCTTCGTCACGGCCCTGACCCTGGTTTCGGCCCTTGCCCTCGCGCTGGTGTACGGCCTGGGCGGCTGGCTGGCCCTTGGCGGGCAGCTCGCCGCGGGCGACGTCGTCGTGCTGGCACTGCTGCTCACCCGCCTGTACGCGCCGCTCACCGCGCTGTCCAACGCCCGGGTGGAAATCATGAGCGCCCTGGTCAGCTTCGAGCGGGTCTTCGAGATCCTGGACCTCAAGCCGCTCATCCAGCAGAAGCCGGACGCGGTGGAATCGCCGCGCGGCCCGCTCTCGGTGGAGTTCGACGACGTCCGCTTCTCCTACCCCTCGGCGGACAAGGTCTCGCTGGCCTCGCTCGAGGACGTCTCCACGCTGGACACCCGCGGCGGCGAGGAAGTGCTGCACGGGATCAGCTTCCGGGTGGAACCGGGCCAGACCGTGGCGCTGGTGGGTTCCTCGGGCGCCGGCAAGTCCACCATCGCGCAGTTGCTCTCACGGCTCTACGACGTCGATTCGGGCGCCGTCCGCTTCGGCGGTGCGGGGTCCGGCGCCGGCGTGGACGTCCGCGACCTCACCTTCGATTCGATGCGCGAAACCCTGGGCATGGTCACGCAGGACGGGCACCTCTTCCACGAGAGCATCGCCTCCAACCTGCGCCTGGCCCGCCCGGGCGCCAGCGAAGAGCTGATGTGGGACGTGCTGCGCCAGGCCCGGCTTGAGGACATGATCCGCTCGCTGCCGGACGGGCTGGACACCGTGGTGGGGGAGCGCGGCTACCGACTCTCGGGAGGCGAACGGCAGCGGCTCACCATCGCCCGCCTGCTCATCGCCCAGCCGCGGGTCGTGATCCTGGACGAGGCCACGGCCGCGCTGGACTCGACGAACGAGGCCGCGGTGCAGGAAGCGCTGGGCGCGGCGCTCGAAGGCCGCACCGCCGTGGTGATCGCGCACCGGCTTTCCACGATCCGCGCCGCCGATGCCATCCTGGTGGTCGAGGACGGCACGATCGTGGAACGCGGGACGCACAACGAACTTCTCGCCGCGGAGGGGCGCTACGCAGAGCTCTACCGGACCCAGTTCGCCGAGGCCACCGCGGTGGCCGCTGAGGCGGTGCCGGAACTCTAGCTCTTCCGGGCCGCCTTCGCGGCGAGGGCCGGCAGAACATGGTCCGTAAGCAGCGGAGCCAGGTCGTCCGGCAGCCCGGCGGCCAGGTCCAGCCAGCGGATTTCGGCGATCTCCGCCGACGGGTGCGCGGTCCAGCTGCCTGCTGCATTAACTAACGTGGGCGCGGTGAACACCGTGGCCTCGATCTGCGTGGCGGCCTCGTTGGCGGCCTCGGCCAGCCAACTTCCGAAGGGTTCGAGGTCCTCGGGCGCCACAATGATGCCGACTTCCTCCTCGAGTTCCCGGGACGCCGCCTGTGCCGCGGATTCACCGGCTTCGGGTTTGCCGCCCGGATGCATGAACTTGTCAGTGCCGCGCTTGCGGACGGTGAGGAGGCGTCCGGCGTCGTCAAAGACGCAGACGGCGGACACCACGATGCGGGGATTCACGGCCGCTCGGTGCAGCACGGATTCGAGCAGCAGATCCTTGGCCGGACCCGTGACATCCCAGCGGTAGCGGAAGTCATCCGGACCGAGCTTGGTGTACCCGACCCGGTACGTGTCGGGATCGCACCAATGCTGGTCCCGGTTGTCCTGCCCGCCGAAGCCGATGCGGTGGAAAGGGCGGCCGTCGGGGAAGAACATGTCCATCGTCGCTGGTGTTGCCGACGGCTTGAGCAGATACTCGCGGCTTGCCGGGCCGGTAAAGGGTGCACCGCCGGCCGGGTTCCACTGCACGGTGCCTTCTTCGCGGAAGCGGAGGCCGCCGTCGTCGGTTTCAGTGAAACGGACGACGCCGTTAAAGGTGCCGCGGCTGCCGGTGGCCCGGTCCAGCATGGTGCGGTCCACGCTCCAGTTGCCCAGCAGGTAGGCGCGCAGTTCAAAGCGCGGCTCAGCGGGCTGGTCAAGTTCCGGGCCGGCGCCCGGCGTCTGGGAGTCCAAGTGCCCTCGATTGGAATCGAACCAACGACACCGGCTTTAGGAGAGCCGTGCTCTATCCACTGAGCTACGAGGGCGGGCGAACAGGCGGGCGGCCTTCGGCCGGCCCGTCGGGACACGGATACAAGCATACAAGGTGGGGGCGCGTACTACGCTCTTGGCATGACAGCCTCTGCCCCGACGGTTTCCCGGGAGCTCATCTACATCCCCGACGTGGCCTCCGCCCGGTTTTATCTCGGCGCGCTCGCGAAATTGAGCGTGCTGCAGTATTTCGTCGCCGAAGCGGCGGTGATCGGCGCCTGGGCGGGTCGGGAGCCGTACAGCCGGCGCACCGGCTACATCAGCGATCTCGGCGCCCTTGGCTGCGGCGAATTCTCCGGCCGCGACGTCTGCTCGCCGGCGCACCTGCTGATGAATGCCTCGTTCGTGGTGCAGGGGATTGGCATGATGGTCGGGGCGCTGCTGCTCAGCTCGGCCGTGATCGGTGTTGCCGCCCGGGCCGGAACCAGGCTCGCCGTGGCCCCGGGCCGGCGGTCGCCGTCGGCCGCGGCGTTTGCCGCCCGCTCGCTCAGCATCACCGCGGGCGCCGGAACCGTGATCGTGGGACTGGTGCCGGAAGACGCCGGCTCCGGCTGGCACGTGGCCGGAGCGCTCATGTACTTCGCCGCGGGAGGTCTGGCCCTCCTGCTGGTCGGCTGGCTCTGGCGCAAACAGACACCGCTGGGCTGGTTCATCCTTGCCTGCGGCGCGGTCGCCCTGGCCGCGCTCATCGCCGGCGGAGCGACCGGGATGCGGGTTCCGGAACCCGGCACGCTGGAACGGCTGATGGGGTATCCCATCACGATTGGCACGGCGGCACTGGGACTGGTCGTCGCGCAGCGCGTCCGGCAGGAGCTCGTTGTGCGGAAGCGTGCGCGCGTGCAGGGGAGTTCTCCCCATCCCGCCGGTCGCGCCTAGCCAGTAGGGTAAGCGCACGGTCTGAACTATTTGGGGGAATCGTGCTGCATAGTATTGGGGATCCTGATCTCAGCATTTTTGAGATCAGCGGGCTGGCCTGGGCGGTCGCCGTTGACAGGGCGCTGAGGGCACTTGCCGCCGAACCGGAGATCGACTTTGCTGCCTACCAGCAGTCCTCAACCGCCCTGGCGCTGGGCTCGCTGGAGCCGGCGGACACTCGGCGCCTCGACGCGGAACTTCGCGAGGCAGGCATTGTCGATCCGGACGGCACGATGCCGGATCAATGGCTGCTGGCGGTGCTGATTGCCGTCAGTGCCCCGATCCGGGTCACTGTCGTGGCCCGAACCGGGGAGCACTCCGCGCACACCCACCTGGGGCTGGCTGGCGGGCGCGGAATCGCCGTCTCCTACCGGCGGCGGATCCGGACCACGGACGCGGGGACGGCCGTGACCGGGATCCAGGACGTCGTCGAGGTGGCCCTGTTCGAGGAGCAGCACGCCTGGTCCGCCGTGCGACGGATTCTTCCGGGCTTCACGGAGCTCCAGGCCGGCCCAGGCAGCGACCGCGGCCTGGACGGCGCCCGCGGCCTGGACGGCGCCCGCACGCCGGTCAGCCCGCAGCAGCTTCAGGCCGTTGGCAGCGCCGAGCTGCAGCAGGACGTGAAGGACGCCGTCCTGGCCCCGCGCTGCACCGTGCACCTGGACGTGGTGGCGGCTCCGCCCGGGACCGCGCCTGCCTTCCGCGCCGCGGATCTCTGGCACCTGTCGGAAAAGCTCTATTCGCTGCGGACCAGCGGCGACGACGGCGGCCGTTCCCTCGTGATGGTGGATGTTCCGCCGGGGGATGTGGCCAGGGAACTGTTCTGGCGGCTGCTCGGAGCGCGCGAGTTCCTCGCCGGTTCCGCGGGTCAGGCGGCGCAACGATGAGCCTGCACGGAATGGATGTGGAGTCCGGACGCCGGCTCAGCGAAGAACTGGACCGGGCCGGCGAGCGGCTGCTGGCGCTGAGCGCCAGCCTGACCCCCGCCATTGCCGCCGCCCCCTGGGCCGGCCAAGACGGCCAGCGGTTCAAGGATGAATGGGCCGGGCACCGGCAGCGGCTGACCGGGGCGGGAAACGCGCTCAAGGCGGCGTCGGGCGCAGTGCGGCGCAACGTCGAAGAGCAGCTCGAAGCCAGCAACCACGGCGCCGGGGCCGGCGGCCTTTCCGGCGGCCTTTCCGGCGGCGGTCACGGCGGCGGTTCCGGCGATGCGGGCGGTGCCGGGGCCGGCGGCTCCCTTTTCCACCGACTGGGACTCGACCGGCTGGCGGGCGGCGTTGCCGACACGGCAGGGGATCTCTGGAACCAGGGCGGCAAGGTCCTCAGCACGGTGGGAGCCGCGAGCGACTTCGGCTGGAACTGGCTCCAGGACGGCGCGCCCCTGCCGGTCAGGAACCTGATGGATGCCCAGTCCAACGTGCTGGACCAAGTCGGCCACTATGGAGACATGGGAATGCGGTGGCTGAGCACCGGCGAGCCCCCTTCGCTCACCGAACTCGCATCGAACGGCGTCCTGCTCAGGGCCGGAGTCCTCTCCCTGGCCGCCACCGCGCTGAGCGTGGGTACCTACAACCCGCATCTGCTCGACGATGGTCGGCCGGTGGCTGGCGAGCCGCTCCCGGTTCCGGTCGGAGAACCGGCCGGGACGGACAAAGACGGCCGATTCAACACCCCGGTGCCCTCGACCATCAGTGCGATCCTGCAGACCACCAATGCCGCCTACGGTGACGAAGGCAAACCTGCGACACCCGACGCTGCCGTCCGCATCACCACGATCCACAAGCCCGGGGAACCGGACGCCTACATCGTGAGCATCCCCGGAACCACCCGTTGGTACCCCGACGGCGCTGCCAACGCCACCGACCTGACGGGCAACCTGGAGCTGGCCGGCGGCAACTTGTCCACGGCGTCCCAGGCGGTCCGCCTGGCCATGGAAAACGCAGGTATCCCGGACGGGGCGCCCGTGATGCTGTCCGGCCATTCGCAGGGCGGCATGATTGCCGCCGCCCTGGCGTCGGACAATTCGTTCACCAACCGGTTCAATGTGACGAACGTCTTGACATTTGGCTCCCCGGTGGACTCTGCGCCGATACCGGCCCGCATCGACGTTCTTGCATTGCAGCACGCGGGTGATCCAGTCCCCAAAGTCGACCTCGGGGACCTCACGGTGGGACAGGACGGAAGTGTTTCGGCCAGCCAGGACAACGGCGCGGTCAAGGTCACACTGCCCAACCCCGCCGTGGCGCCCGGCGTTGCCGGGATCGGCTACCACGACGGCGGCGAGTACGTGAAGTCCACCGGCAGCCTTGAGCACCAGGGACCGATCGCCGACTACGCTCAAAGGGAGTCGACCCAGCAGTTCCTGACCACGGACCCCGGCCAGGTCAGCTCCACCGTTTCGAGCATCTCGCGCAAGCAATGAGCGTGAGCAGCCCGACGCCGAACCATAGCGGAAGTTATCGATGAAGAAGCTATTCCACCCCATTGCAGGAGCACTGATCATGGGCATTCTCGCGGCAACACTGGCGGCCTGCGGCCTGGGCGGACCCTCCGAGCCGGATCAGCTGGAGGCCGCCCTGCAGAAAGCCGGAAAGTCCGTCCCGGGCGTGACCGCCGTCCAGGCCGACGCCAACGTCAACACCTCCGGCAAATTCATCACGGTGAAACTGGTCGGTGAAAGTGCGGACAAGGCAGCGCTCACCCAGACGTTGGGGCGGGCCATGCCGGCCCTGCTGGACAGCCTCAAGGACGTGAAAGGCGGCACCCTCGGGGTTAGCATTTTTTCGCCCGACGACGCCGTCCATGCCGGCCCCGCCGATCTCGGATACAGCGGCTCAAGCTCGCTGTCGAGTATTCGCGAATACTTCGCCCGGTAATTATGGAATTGCCGCGCCCGCGCAACTGTGGGGCTTTCGGCGATTCTGTGTCGCGGGGGTGTCTTATGTCTCATATATACGGCCACTTGCACTATCATGAGGGCATTCGCCGGAATGTTCCGGTGCCTCGTGCGGGAGAACGGGTCCAGCGCACGCCGAATTGCCGACTTTGTAGTCTGTGGGGGCACATGTCTGATCAGCTGGTTGCGCCGCGCCTGGCAGCGACTTCTTTCGGCGACCCCACCAGTGTCCCTTCGCGGCTGGCCTCTGTCCGTCGGATTGCCATCCGATGACAGTCGAAGCCCCCGTTGCCCCGGACGGGCAAATCCCCGAGGAACCGCCGGCAGTCATTGACGCACCCGACGCCGGGACGCCGTCGTCGTCCGGGTCCCGGGCAGAGCTCGGCCTGGCGGACTTGGGGCTGGCCGAGCCGGTCATTCCCGCGACGGAAGCCTCCGCGGAGCCCGTCATCGGCGTCCGGCTGCTCGAGGACGGCATCATTGAAGTCGCGCTCCCGCCGAACCAGGAGATCGAGGGTCCGGAAGCGCGGGTGGCCGGTGAAACAGTCCGGATGCTCGCCGGCGGCGAGAGGGTTCCGGTGCTGCTGGTCATCTCCGGCGTCGTCGGCGTCAGCGTGGAAGCGCGCCAGGTCTACGCCGGTTCCATCGCGGCGTCGGCGTTCGCACTGGTGGGCGAGAGCCCCGTGGACCGTGTCATTGCGCATTACCTGCTGCGCTCAAGAACCGAAACGATCCCGGCGGAGTTCTTCCTTTCGCGGATAGAAGCCCTCAAGTGGTTAAGGCCTTATACGAGTGAAAAGTGATGTTCCAGACCCCCGGCTCCATGCGCTCGTGGAGGGCATTGTCCGGATTGCCAGCGGAGACCTAAGTACCCGGATTCCTCATTCCGGTGCGCGCGACGACGTCGCCGCCGTCATCGCGGGCATCAACCTGATGGCCGATGACCTGCAGACCATTTACCAGGAGCTCGAGGAGCGGGTCGAGAGCCGGACCGCCATGTTGCGCCAGGCCCAGGTTGAGCTCGAGCGTATGGCGCTGACCGATCCGTTGACCCAGCTGGCCAACCGGACGGCGCTGAACTCGGTGCTCAGCCACGCGCTGGCGGAGACGTCCCGTGGCGAGATGCCGCCTGCCCTGCTGATTCTTGACCTTGATTCCTTCAAGGGCATCAATGACACGCTAGGACACAGCGCGGGGGACGATGTCCTGCGCGTGATTGCCCGGCGTCTCCAGGACGCGGTCCGGGTCACCGATACCGTGGCGAGGCTGGGCGGGGACGAATTCGCCGTCATGCTGCCTAAATCCAACCTCGTGCGGGCCCGGCGGGTAGCCAACCGGATCCTGAAGGCGCTCAGTGAGAGCCTGGAGATCGGCGACCTGCGGGTCACGTGCGGCACCAGCATTGGCGTCCGCGTCGCCGAACCGGGCCAGTCCGCCGATGACCTGGTGATGGAAGCCGACACAGCCATGTACGCCGCGAAGGCGCAGCCGCACAGCGGGATCAAGGTCTTCGAACCGGCGCTGTTGTACGCCCGCAGGCTGCAGAGCCTGATGGTCACGGAGATGCGCGAGGCGATCCTCGAGGATCAGCTGACGCTGCATTACCAGCCGGTGGTGGAGCTCGCCACCGGGCGGATCGAGGGCGTCGAGGCGCTGGTCCGCTGGAACCACCCGGAGCGCGGGCTCCTGATGCCGGACCAGTTCATTCCGCTGGCGGAGGAGACTGGGATGATCGTGGAGCTGGGGCACTGGGTGCTGCGCAACGCGGTCCGGCAGCTCCGGGACTGGCAGGACCGGCTGGCGCTGGACAGCGAGTTCTCCGTCCGGGTCAACATCTCCACCACCGAGCTGCAGAACCTCGAGCTCATCGAACACGTCCAGGACATCCTCCGCGAGACGGGTGTGGATGCCGCGAACCTCATCATCGAACTGACCGAGTCCATGGCCGTGACCGGCGGCGACGTGGACAAGTACTCCCTGAGCGGGTTACGGCAGCTGGGGGTACAGCTCGAGATCGACGACTTTGGCACCGGCTACTCTTCCATCAGCTACCTGCGCAAGCTGCCCGTGAATGTGGTCAAGATCGACAAGAGCCTGATCGACGGGCTCGGGACGGATGCGGAACAGGGCGGCTTTGTCGAAGCTGTGCTGCATCTGATCCATGCGTGCGGGCTCAAGGCCGTGGCTGAGGGGATTGAGACCGCCGAACAGGCCGACGAGCTGGTCCGGCTGGGTTGCGCCAGCGGCCAGGGCTACTACTTCGGGCGCCCGGCGCCCGCCGAGGCCGTTGAGGCGCTCATCAGCCAGGACAGCTCGGTTTCGCAGTAGCCACGCAGTGGCGCGGGCGTGCCGGAGTGGCGCGGGCGTGCCGGAGTGGCGGACGACGGCGGCTGGACGGCTGGCTTGTTGACTGGCATGACAAAGGGCGGAAGTTGGAGGTGAATCCGACTCCCGCCCTTTGCGGTTGCTGACTCCGTTAGTTCTTCGGGGTGGAGTTCGGCCACCACTCCGGCGCGGCCACAACCGTGCTGCTGGAGTTGCCCCCGTTGGCGGAAACTGCTGCCGAAGCCGAAAGGCCCGCTGCGGCCAAGGCTCCGGCGACGAGGAGTGTTGCGAGGGTCTTCTTCATTTGGATCTCCTGTTACGTAAGAGGCAGATGTGACTCAAGTGGTGCGGATTTAGTATATGGGCTGCCGACACGCCGTCTCATAACGATTTGAAGGGTTGTGTAAAACCTGTGCTATTTGTGCGCGGCTCCTGCGCCTCAAAGTGCAGGTAGTCGAGTGTGTTGCTCGTTTTAGCCGCTCCGGCGACGGATACTTGAGACATGCTTGAAAAGGTTGCCTCATCGGCATACGTCGCGGCAGAGCTTCGCGCGCGGCACTACCGCGACAACCATGAGTTCAACGCGGCCGCACAGAGCGCCAAGGAGGCCGCGCTTATTGCTGGTGAAGACGGCGACCCCGTCGCCAGCTGGGCGATGAAGTTCTTTCAAGCTGAGAGCCTCATGGAGACGGGGAATTTCGATGAGTGCGCGCACTTGGCCCTCGAGCTCTTGGCCAACCCGCAGGGTCCTCCCGCCGTTCAGGCCAGCGCGCGTGCCAATATCCTTCTTTCTAAGGCTTGGCAGGGTGCAGGGCTTCTGGAAGATGCCGCTGAAGCGGCCCGGGCTGCGGTGCATCTCTCCACCGACGAGGCGGACATTGACGTGAATGTCAAGGCCCGCCAAGCTTTGATTGCCGCGTTGGCGGACTGCGGAAAACTCGATGAGGCTTGGACGGAATGTCGTGACCTTGCGAGTGTGATCTCCGATGATGTCGACGAGCAGCTGGCCGGTAAGGCGTTTTGGGTAATCGGAAACGTGGCATTCCTATCCGACAGGGTGGAGGAAGGGCTTAGATATCACGAACTTGCGGCGTCGACTTTTTCCCCTGCTAGAAATTTGGACGTCTGGGCCAAGTTTAATAAGGCCTCGGCGGCCATGCGTTTGGCAGCAGAGGTGGCCGATGCAGACACCCTGCGCTGTATCGAGCGAGCGGAACTGGCGACTGAAGTCATTGGCGGCAGCTCCAATGATCACCTGCTGCTCAGATTGAACCGAGCACATTGGAGTTTTCTCGCTGGTGACCCCGTCGCCACCATCGAATTGCTGGACGATCTGCATAGCTTGGAAGACAACCTGTCGCCTCAGAGGTCTGGAGAAGCGTGCCTCCTGCTTGGCCGGTCACAGTTGGCTCTGGGGAATAAAGCAGAAGCTCGGCTCTGGATCCTTAAGGCTGCGAATCGGTTCGAATCGTCAGGGGCGCGTCACCGTGCGCAACAAGCCCGGGAGCTTATGAAGGCCGAACTGGGCCGGGACTCGCTATGGTCCTGGCTGCTTCGCGTCACGGGTTTCGACCGCAGCTGACTCCTGCTTCCGGGGCATGTCCACCGCCGGCGTCGAACAGTGGGCCTGTCCCGAGGGCTCAACGTTCTAGGTCCGGCGGGCAGGTCGGGCATGTCCACTGCGGGCGTCGTGCGGTGGACATATAGGGATTATGCTCATCGGTCGCGGCCAAGAGTGGGCATGTCCGGCGGCGCTGACGTACGTGGTCCGGCGGGGAGGGCGGGCATGTCCACAGCAGGCGCCGTGCGGTGGACATATAGGGATTATGCTCATCGGTCGCGGCCAAGAGTGGGCATGTCCGGCGGCGCTGACGTACGTGGTCCGGCGGGGAGGGCGGGCATGTCCACAGCAGGCGCCGAGCGGTGGACATTTAGGGATTATGCTCATCGGTCGCGGCCAAGAGTGGGCATGTCCATCGGGGCCGCAGAGCCGCGAAGCCGCGGATTACCCGGCCCGGGATCCCGATCCGTTAGGCCTGGGCGGAACCCGAAGCATCGGGCCGTGCGGCAGGGGTCTTCCGGCCCAGGAACACTGCCGCGGCGCCGACCACAAGGCTCAGCACAAGAAGTACCCAGCCAGCAACGGTGAGTCCCGACGCCAAAGCAACCTGGCCGCCGTCGAGCGTGTCAGCGGCCATCATGGCGTCAATTGCCGCGTTTCCCCACAGCCGCACACCCGCGAACAGCAGCGGCACTGCCCACAGCGCCCAACGGAGCGGTTTCCGAGCCACGTTCGTGCCGATCAGCAGCAACCAGGTGAATCCGAAGATCAGCGGAAACAGTGTCCCTGCCGTCTTGTGCACATAGTTGAGCTGTCCGCGGGCGTCCCCGTCCATGGCCGAGCGCAGCTGCTCCACAAAGCCCCGGTCAAAGCCGCCGAGCAGCGAGTCGGGCATCGGTAGGCCGCCGCTGAGCTGGGTGAGCTGGTTCAGGGTCAGCAGGTGGACGTACCAGAACAGGAACAGGCTCGCCACGACGCCCGCAATCAGGATCAGGCTGCTATTGCTCTGGGCCTTCTGTGGGGTCCGGGTGGTGCTGGGATTGATCACCGCGGGCAGATGGTGCTGGGGGACGGCCGCGCTCGCGCCGTGCTTCTTGATCCGCTGGGCGGGTGTCTTGGCCATGGCTCCATTATCGCCCCTCGCCGGCGCCACACCGGCCGGTCGCAGGCAGGGCTACCGTCAACCCGGTCTGCCTGTTCAGCACCTCCGGGCGCCCGATAGGCTGAACGCGTGAGCGAATCAGGCAGCAACGAACTTGTCAGGCACCGGCTCGGCCGGCACAGCACCGCGGAACTCAGCCCCGAACTGGACGACTACCAGCTCGCCGAGGCCTTGGTGCGGGAGGCCGGCAATCTGGCGCTGCTGATGCGGCAGGCAGGACTGGAGGGGCAGCGGAAAACGTCCGTCTCCGACGTCGTGACCGCCGCGGACCACGCCGCGGAAGCCTACGTGCTCGAACAGCTGCAGCGCTGCCGGCCCGACGACGGCGTCCTCGGCGAAGAAGGTGCCTCCGAGCGGGGCAGCAGCGGCCGGACCTGGGTGGTCGACCCGGTCGACGGAACCTACAACTTCCTGCACGGCTCAAGCTACTGGTGCTCCGCGATCGCGCTCAAGGATTCCTCCGGCCCACTGCTCGGCGCCATCTTCCAGCCGGAGGAAGACAAGCTCTGGCTCGGCGGCACCGCCCGGAAGGCAACCCTCAACGGTGAGGCGCTGACGAGTTTTCGGCCCCGCGACGCAGGTGGCATGGGCCGCGCGGAGACGCCGCTCGCCGAGCTTGGCGCCGCCACCTACATCCATCCCACCTGGCTGGCCGACCCGATGTGCGCCATGCCGTGGCACGCCGCGGCAACCTCGGCGGCGGCGCTGCGGATGTTCGGTTCGGGTTCGTGCGACCTCGGCCGGGTGGCCGACGGCGAACTGGACTGCTGGTTCCAGCACAGCTCCCCGGAGTGGGACTGGCTGCCGGGCCAGGCGATCGTGCTGGCCGCCGGCGGCGCCACCGACGTCGTGCGCGTCAACGGACTTGAGTGGTTCGTGGCCGGAGGCACGACGGCGGTGCGGCAGCTGCGGGCGGCGCTCGAGTCAGGCTCCGTCGGGTAGGGCGCACCGGCGCACGCTCGGCCGGAAGGGACGTGCCCACTCCCGATAACACACGATGGACATGCTCAATCGGGACGTCGGTGAGGAATGGACATGCTCATTCCTCGCGTTCAGGCATGGACACAATGGGCATATGTCCACTGCTGGGCGCAGGCAGGGGGCATGTCCCTCGGTGGACCAGGCGACGGGGACCGTGCCGGCGGCGGCGGAGGGGCATGCCCATTCCTGACGGCGCCGGCGGGGCCTGCTCGATCCTGACACCTGCGGCAGAGGGACATGCTCAATCGGGACGTCGGTGAGGACTGGACATGCTCAATCGGGACGTCGGTGAGGAATGGACATGCTCATACCGGGACGTAGGTGAGGAATGGACATGCTCATTCGTCGCGTTCAGGCATGGACACAATGGGCATATGTCCACTGCTGGGCGCAGGCGAGGGGCATGTCCGGAGGTGGACCGGGAGCCGCGGACGGTGCCGTCAGTGGCACCGCCTAGACTTGTTAACACCATGGATATGTTGTTTGACCCCTACGCCGACGGACCCTTCCAAGCTGCCTCGCATCCGGCCGCGCCGGCCAAAGCGTCCGGAAACCCGGGGACCGGAACCGGAATGCCGGACCTGAGGTCACCCGCTTTCGGGGCCCACGGCGGAAGCGGCGCTGGTAACGGTGAGGACTCGGACCGCCCCCAGCTGCCGAACGCGGAAGAGCTGCTGCAGGGACTGAACCCGCAGCAGGAGGAAGCAGTCAAACACGCGGGGAGCGCGCTGCTGATCGTCGCCGGCGCAGGTTCCGGCAAGACCCGTGTGCTCAGCAACCGCATCGCCTACCTGATCGCCACCCGGCGGGCGCACCACGGCGAGATCCTGGCCATCACCTTCACCAACAAGGCAGCCGCGGAGATGCGCGAGCGGATCGAGCTCCTGGTCGGCGGCCGGGCCAAGACCATGTGGATCTCCACCTTCCACTCCTCCTGCGTCCGGATCCTGCGGCGCGAAGCGGCCAACGTCGGCCTGAACTCCAACTTCTCCATCTACGACTCCGCAGATTCGCTCCGCCTGATTACGCTCGTGGCCAAGAACCTGGACCTGGACCCCAAGCGCTTCGCGCCCAAGGCCATCCAGCACAAGATCTCCGCGCTCAAGAACGAGCTGATCGACGCGGACAGCTACGCCTCCAGCGCGAACTACAGCGACCCCTTCGAACAGGCCGTCGCCGAAGTCTTCAAGGGCTACACGCAGCGCCTGCGCCAGGCCAACGCGATGGACTTCGATGACCTGATCGCCGAAACCGTCTACATGTTCCGGGCCTTCCCGGCGCTCGCCGACTCGTACCGGCGCCGCTTCCGGCACGTGCTCGTGGACGAGTACCAGGACACCAACCACGCCCAGTACGCCCTGGTGCGCGAGATCGTCGGCGAGGGCCCCGGCGCGGCCGAACTCACGGTCGTCGGCGACTCGGACCAGTCCATCTACGCCTTCCGCGGCGCGGACATCCGCAACATCGTGGAGTTCGAGAAGGACTACCCGGACGCCCGGACTATCAAGCTCGAACAGAACTACCGCTCCACCCAGACCATCCTCAGCGCCGCCAACTCGGTGATCTCCCGGAACCCCAACCGGCCGGAGAAACGGCTCTGGACGGCCGAGGGCGACGGCGAGAAGATTGTCGGCTACGTGGGCGAGAACGAGCACGACGAGGCCCAGTTCATCGCCAAGGAAATCGACCGGCTGCAGGACGAGGGCAACCTACGCCCCGGCGACGTCGCGATCTTCTACCGCACCAACGCCCAGTCCCGGTCCATCGAAGACGTCCTGGTGCGCGTTGGGCTGCCCTACAAGGTGGTCGGCGGCACCCGCTTCTACGAGCGCAAGGAGATCAAGGACGCCCTCGCCTACTTGCGCGTTCTGGTAAACCCCGACGACGACGTCAACCTGCGCCGCATCCTCAACGAGCCCAAGCGCGGCATCGGCGACCGGGCCGAGGGCGCCGTGGCATCGCTGGCGCAGCGCGACCGGACCTCCTTCATGGCCGCCGCCCGCCGCGCCGAGGAAGCACCCGGCATGGCCACCCGCTCCGTGAACGCCGTGCTGGGCTTCGTCAAGCTCCTCGACGACCTGGCCGAGGTGGCCTCCGGCTCCGGTGCCGCCGCTGCCCTGGAAGCCGTCCTTGAGCAGACCGGCTACCTCGCCACCCTTCGCTCCAGCACCGACCCGCAGGACGAATCCCGGGTGGAGAACCTCGCCGAGCTCGTCGCCGTCGTCCGCGAATACGAGCGCGACAACCCGGAAGGGTCCCTCGGCGCCTTCCTGGAGCAGGTCTCCCTCGTGGCCGACGCCGACCAGATCCCGGACGCCCCCGGGGCGGATATTGACGCTGCGGTCGCCGAAGCCAAGCGGCTCGGCGTCGTCACCCTGATGACCTTGCACACCGCCAAGGGCCTTGAGTTCCCGGTGGTGTTCCTGACCGGCATGGAACACGGACTGTTCCCGCACCAGCGCTCCGCCACCGACCCCAAGGAACTGGCCGAGGAACGCCGGCTCGCCTACGTGGGACTGACCCGGGCCCGGAAACGGCTCTACCTGACCCGCTCCGAGGTCCGCAGCATGTGGGGACAGAGCCAGTACAACCCCGCCAGCCAGTTCATCGAGGAAATCCCGGCCGAGCTGGTCGAGTGGAAGCGGGAAGGCTCCACCCGCCAGGCCAGCAGCTGGGGGAGCGGCGGATCGATCGGTTCCAGCCGCTACGGCGGGTCCTTCTGGGGCGCCGGCACCGCCCGGGGCGCCGGCGCGGACTCCGCGGCAGGCTTCAACGCGGACGTCCCCGCGGCCATCGCCAAGAACCGGGTGCAGCCGCAGAAAGAGATCGTCGCCGTCAGCGTGGGGGACAAGGTCAACCACACCAGCTTCGGCAACGGCACCGTACTGGCCGTCGAGGGCGCGGGGGACAAGACCGTCGCGAAGGTGAAGTTCGGCGTCGGCGAGAAGCGGCTCCTGCTGCGGTACGCCCCGCTCACCAAGATCGACGCGTGACCGGGGCTCTCAGCCGCCCCGCGGATCCACCGGTAACCGCGCGCCGACAGGCATAATGGAGCGCATGCGACGGACATCTTTGGGGATCCTGGCCGCCTTCCTGGCACTGGCGGCCACGGCGTGCACCGTCACGCAAAAGGACCCGGACTACGTCCCGCCGGCCCCGCTGCCCGCCCTGGAGCAGCTCAAGCAGGCACCCCTGACGGACCCGGCGACATTGGGAGCCGGCCAGGACTCCCTGAGCTTCGTCACCGCGGACCGCAACATCGTTTGTTCACTGACCTCGGCCCGGGGCGAGCACGTCAACCTGCCCTATGAACAGAACGGCTTCGGCGGCAGCGGGAACGGCAAGTTCGCGACCGTGCCGGTGGCCCACTGTGAGCTCGGCGCCTACCCGAAGCCGTCCGCCAAGGACATCCGCGACGACTGCGCCGGCACCGGACTCGGCTACCTGGGCGGCACGGCCCTGCTGACCCCGGCCGAGGCGGTTTACGGGGAGTGCCGCTCCGGCGTCACACAGCAGGAAACCGAATTCGGCCCCAAAGGCACCCGCAACGGTCCGATCTCGCAGCTTCCCGTCCTCGAGGATGGGAAGAACGTCGAGCGCAACGGCCTCCGCTGCTCCGCCTACAACGGCGGTGTAGCCTGCGGAAACGTCTCCGCCGGCGTCGCCTTCTTCGTTGCGCGCGACCGTTACGAGCTGATCTTGCCGGCCCCCAAGGCGGCCTCCGCGGCGCCGTCGGAGGCCCCAAAAACCCCGTAATCTAGCGGTTTTTCTACGCTCAATAGAATAGTGTCCTTACTCACATAACAGGTAGTCTGGGTCGGGCTGGTCCAAACGAAGGACTAGAGTTCGAAAGAGGAGCATTGCGCCGTGTGGCTCGTTTCCAAGCTTGTCGCAGGGTGCGTTTATTCCGCAGCCCGGTAACCGCGAGTACGTGGGGTCCGGCTGTACAGAAACTACTTCGACGTAGAAGGACACTAAACCGTGGACCTGTTTGAATATCAGGCGCGCGATATGTTCGAGGCGCACGGTGTACCCGTGCTTGCTGGCATCGTGGCGCACACCCCTGAAGAAGCAAAGGCAGCTGCCGAGAAGATCGGCGGCGTAACTGTCGTCAAGGCACAGGTTAAGGTCGGTGGCCGCGGCAAGGCCGGCGGCGTTAAGGTCGCCAAGACTGCCGATGAGGCACTCGAGCACGCCACCAACATCCTCGGGATGGACATCAAGGGCCACACCGTCAACAAGGTGATGATTGCCCAGGGTGCCGACATCGCCGAGGAATACTACTTCTCCGTCCTGCTGGACCGGGCCAACCGCAACTACCTGGCCATGTGCTCGGTTGAAGGCGGCATGGAAATCGAGCAGCTCGCCGTCGAGCGCCCGGAAGCCCTGGCGAAGATCGCGATCGACCCGGCCGTCGGCATCGACCAGGCCAAGGCCGACGAGATCGTCGCCGCCGCGGGCTTCGCCGAGGAACTGCGCGGCAAGGTCGCCGCCGTGATCCTCAAGCTCTGGGACGTGTTCAAGAAGGAAGACGCCACCCTCGTGGAGGTCAACCCGCTGGTCAAGACCGGCGCCGGCGACATCGTTGCCCTGGACGGCAAGGTCACCCTCGACGAGAACGCCGACTTCCGCCACCCGAAGCACTCCGCCCTTGAAGACAAGGACGCTGCGGACCCGCTCGAGGCCAAGGCCAAGGCGCAGGACCTCAACTACGTCAAGCTCGACGGCGAGGTGGGCATCATCGGTAACGGTGCCGGCCTGGTCATGTCCACGCTCGACGTTGTCGCCTACGCCGGCGAGAACCACGGCAATGTCAAGCCCGCCAACTTCCTGGACATTGGCGGTGGAGCTTCCGCCGAGGTCATGGCTGCGGGCCTCGACGTCATCCTGGGTGACGAGCAGGTCAAGTCCGTCTTCGTCAACGTCTTCGGCGGCATCACCGCCTGTGACGCTGTCGCCAAGGGCATCGTCGGCGCACTGGCCGAGCTGGGCCACTCCGCGAACAAGCCGCTGGTCGTCCGCCTCGACGGCAACAACGTCGAGGAAGGCCGCCGCATCCTGGCCGAGGCCAACCACCCGCTGGTTACCCTGGCCGCCACCATGGACGAGGGCGCCGACAAGGCTGCCGAGCTCGCCAACGCAGCTAAGTAAAGGGACACGACTATGTCTATTTATCTGAACAAGGACTCCAAGGTCATCGTCCAGGGCATCACCGGCGGCGAAGGCACCAAGCACACCGCCCTGATGCTCAAGGCCGGCACCAAGATTGTCGGCGGCGTCAACGCCCGCAAGGCCGGCACCACGGTCCTGCACGGCGATAACGAGATCACCGTCTTCGGCACCGTCAAGGAAGCCATGGCCGAGACCGGCGCCGACGTCTCCATCGTCTTCGTGCCGCCGGCGTTCACCAAGGACGCTGTCGTCGAAGCCATCGAGGCCGGCATCGGCCTGGTCGTCGTCATCACCGAAGGCGTGCCGGTCCAGGACTCCGCCGAATTCTGGGCGCTGGCCCAGTCCAAGGTCGACGCCGACGGCAAGCAGGTCACCCGAATCATCGGACCGAACTGCCCCGGCATCATCACCCCGGGCGAGGCCCTGGTCGGCATCACCCCGGCCAACATCACGGCCAAGGGCCCCATCGGCCTGGTCTCCAAGTCGGGCACCCTGACCTACCAGATGATGTACGAACTGCGTGACCTGGGCTTCTCCACCGCCATCGGCATCGGCGGCGACCCGGTCATCGGCACCACCCACATCGACGCCCTCGAAGCTTTCGAAGCTGACCCGGAGACCAAGGCGATCGTCATGATCGGCGAAATCGGCGGCGACGCCGAAGAGCGTGCAGCCGACTACATCAAGGCCCACGTCACCAAGCCGGTCGTCGGCTACGTGGCCGGCTTCACCGCCCCGGAAGGCAAGACCATGGGCCACGCCGGCGCCATCGTCTCCGGCTCCGCGGGCACCGCCCAGGCCAAGAAGGAAGCCCTCGAGGCTGCCGGCGTCAAGGTCGGCAAGACGCCGTCCGAGACCGCCAAGCTGCTGCGCGAAGTTTACGCGGCACTCTAGGCACCAGCACCAAGGCAACGCGGGGTCACTTGCGGCCCATTCCACTCGGTGGGATGGGCGCGAAGTGACCCCGCGTTTCTTCGTTAAGGCACGACGGCGGCGAGGACCGCCGCCGTCCGTCTAGTAGTGTTTAGGAAAGGCAAAGTGCGCGCTTGAGTGCGGGCAGGCAGGGGATCACGATGGCAGAAACGCGACGGACGCTGGTCGACGTCGTCGTGGACAAAGTCCTCGAGTACATCCTCAGCGGCCAGATCAAGGCCGACGACGCCCTCCCGCCGGAAGCCGACATCGCCAAGGAGTCAGGGGTCAGCCGCCTGACCGCCCGCGAAGCGATGAAGGTCCTCAAGGCGCAGGACGTTGTCTACGTGAAGCGGGGCCTGGGCACCTTCGTGAATCCGCCCGAGCGCTGGACCGGCCTGGACGCGATCATGCGGGCAGCGTCAAGGGGGGTGGCCTCGGACCAGGTGGCACTGCGCCTGCTTGAGGTCCGCCGGATGGTCGAGACCGGTGCCGCCGAGCTCGCGGCCTCACGCCACAGCCAGGCCGACCTCGCCGCCATGACGGAAAGCGTCGAGCTGATGGAGGCCGCGCACCACTCGGGCGACGTCGACGCGCTGACCCTGGCGGATATCTCCTTCCACGACACCGTGCTGCGGGCCTCCGGCAACCCGTTCGTGCCCGCCCTGCTCGGCCAGCTTTCGACGCTGCTCTACGCCATGCGGCGGGAGACCTCGGCGTTCCCGGATGTGCAGCGGCACGCGATCCACCACCACAAACTGGTCCTGGCCGCCATTGCCGCCGGCGAGCCCGGCGCCGCGCGCTCCGCGATGGACGCCCACATCACCCAGACCTTCGAGGACTACGAACGCTACCTCGCGGTCTCCAGCCGCGGCGCCGCCGCCAGCTGACCCGCGCGGACTCGAGCTGACCCGCGCCGCGAGCTGACCCGCGCGGGCGCTGCGCCGGTTTCGATCCCGCCCGGCTGTTTTACCAATCCTGTTGACGCTGTCCTTTCGTGTGATTAGAATCTCATACAGATATCAGACATCTGATATCTACTTTCGACAAACGAACGCCGCCAGCCAAAGGAGCCTTCATGCGCGCGCACGTCCCTTCCCAGGGCACCCTGATCACCGGTGGAGGCCCGCGATGACCTCCCTGACTGCAGCTCCGGCCCTGAGTGAACTGGGCCAGACCACCCTCCGCAAGGTCCGCCGGCGGCTCATGCCGCTGATTGTCCTGCTGTACTTCGTTGCCTATCTGGACCGCAACAACGTCGGCTTCGCCAAACTTGGCATGCAGGGCGACATCGGCCTCACCGAAGCCGCCTACGGTCTCGGCGCCGGCATCTTCTTCCTCGGCTACGCCCTGCTGGAAATCCCCAGCAACGGCGGCATGTACCGCTACGGCGCCCGCAAGTGGATCGCCCGCATCCTGATCAGCTGGGGCATCTTCGCCACCGCCATGTTCCTGGTCAACGGCGAGACCACCTTCTACATCATCCGCTTCCTGCTGGGTGCGGCCGAAGCCGGATTCTTCCCGGCCATCCTGTTCTACCTGACCCTCTGGTTCCCCGCCGCGCAGCGCGTGACCGTCCTGGGCATCTTCATCCTGGCCCAGCCGATCTCCAACGCCCTCGGCGCGCCGGTGTCCGGCATGCTTCTGGGCCTGGAAGGCGTTGCCGGGCTGCACGGCTGGCAGTGGCTGTACATCATTGAAGGCATCCCGGCGATCGTGCTGGGCCTCATCACGCCCTTCGTCATGACCGACCGCCCGGAGCACGCCAAGTGGCTCAAGCCCGAAGAGCGCGACTGGCTCGCCACCACCATGAGCAAGGAACTGGCCGACAAGCAGAAGTCCGGCAACCACAACTTCCTCGCCGGCCTCAAGGACCCCCGCACCCTGGCCTACTCGGCCCTGTACTTCGGCCTGGTCTGTGGCATCTACGGCCTGGGCCTCTGGATGCCGACCATCGTGAAGGCGCTTGGCAAGTTCGACACCGTCCAGGTGGGCTTCATCGTCTTCATCCCGTATGCCATCGCCGCGGTGTTCGTCTACTTCTGGAGCAAGCGCTCGGACCGCACCGGCAACCGGGTCTGGCACGCCAGCGTCAGCATGGTGATTGCCGCCGTCGGCCTGCTCGGCGCCGGCTACCTGCTCCCGGTCAACGCGGTCCTCGCCATGGTCTTCCTGACCCTCGCGGCGATGGGCATCTACTCGGCGATCGCCCCCTTCCTGGCTATGCCGTCCGCGGCGCTGACCGGTGCCGCAGCAGCGGCCGGCCTCGCCATGGTGAACTCGCTCGGCAACCTGGGCGGCTTCGTCGCCCCGTACATTGTCGGCATCCTCAAGGACGCCACGGGCAACAGCCAGAGCGGCCTGACCTTCCTGGCGGCCTGCCTCGCGATCACCGCCGTCGCCACTTATCTCTACGCCCGCACGCGTCCGGAAGGTGTCTCCGCCCCCCGGGCGACCGCCCCCGCCGCAGACAGCCATTAGGAACCACTCATGACACAGAGCACTTTCCCCGCCGAACGCACCGTCGTCCTGACCGGCGCCGCCTCCGCCCGCGGCATCGGCCGCGCCACGGCCGACCGGCTGGCCCGCGACGGCTGGTCGATCGCGATCCTGGACATCAACGCCGAGGACGCCAAAGCCGCCGCAGCCGAGATCGGCTCCAACCGGGCCGTCAAGGCGATCGGCGTCGGCGCCGACGTCTCGGAGGAGGCCTCGGTGGACCGGGCCATCACCGAGGTCGAGGAGTCGCTTCCGCCCATCGTCGGCCTGGCCAACCTCGCCGGCATCAGCTCGCCGACGCCGTTCATGGAGACTTCCGTCGCCGAATGGGACAAGGTCTTCGCGATCAACATGCGCGGCACCTTCATCGTTTCGCAGCGGGTCCTCAAGGGCATGATCGAACGCCGGCTCGGCCGGATCGTCAGCGTTTCCTCGATCTCCGCGCAACGCGGCGGCGGAACGTTCTCCAAAGTGGCCTACAGCGCCTCGAAGGCCGGAATCCTCGGCTTCACCCGGGCACTGGCCCGCGAAGTCGGAGAGTTCGGCATCACCGTCAACGCGGTGGCCCCGGGCCCGATCGACACCGACATCATGGGCGGCACGCTGAGCGAGGAGCGCAAAGCCGCCATGTCCGAGGGCATCATGATGGGCCGGGTCGGCACCCGCGACGAAGTCGCGGCGCTCATGGCTTTCCTCCTGAGCGAGGACGCCGGCTACATCACGGCCGCCACCTACGACATCAATGGCGGCCTGCAGGTCTCCTGACCTCCCGGCGCCTCTGGAAGTGCCGTGCGGTTCCGGCCGCACGGCACCCGGAAGGATCACAGCATGACCCACGAAACCTACCCCGCCGGCCATCCCACTGCACACCCAAGCGCCCCGGCCGGGCCCGCACCCGCCCCTGAACCCTTGCGCCTGGCCGATGCCCGGCAGCGGATCCGCGACTCCCGCGCCGCAACCGGACGGCGGACCGCAGTGCTCGACGACGACCCGACCGGTTCGCAGTCCGTGCACGGCGTCTCCGTCGTCACCGTGCTCGAGGCAGACGAGTACGCCGCGGCCCTTGCACGGCCGGAGTCGACCTGCTTCATTCTGACCAACACCCGCAGCCTCGACGAGGCCGACGCGGTCGCCCTGAACCAGGCGGCCGGCCGGGCCCTGTTCGAGCTCGAGGAGCGGCTCGGCGCGCCCCTTGACCTGGTCAGTCGAAGCGACTCAACACTCCGCGGCCATGTCATGGCCGAAATCCGCACCCTTGACGCCGTCCGGCGCGAGGTGACTGGCCACGGGTTCGACGGCGTCCTGCTGGCGCCGTCCTACTTCGAAGCCGGACGCTTCACCGCCGGGGATGTGCACTGGGCCATGGTGGGCGGGGAACCCGTCCCGGCCGGGGAAACCGAGTTCGCCAAGGACGCGACCTTCGGATACCGGTCCTCCGACCTGAAGGATTTCGTCGCGGAGAAAAGCGGCGGCACCGTCACGCCGGAACAGGTGCTCAGCATCAGCCTCGAGGACATCCGCCACGGGGGAGAGGACCGGGTTGCGGAGATCCTGCGCTCGGCCAGCGAACTGCAGCTCATCATCGTCAACGCCACCGAGTTCGCGGACCTGGAAATCGTCGTCCTGGGCCTGCAGCAGGTCCAGCGCGAAGGCAAAGTGTTCCTGCACCGCACCGGGCCGTCCTTTGTCCGCGCGCTCGCAGGGCTCGATCCCAAGCCGACCCTGCAGGCGCAGGACATCTGGCCCGACGGCCGCCCGGCCGGCCACGGGCTCGCCGTCGTCGGTTCCCATGTGGGCCAGACGGCACGCCAGGTCGCTGCGGCGCAGGCCCGGGGCGGCGTGACCGAGGTCGAACTGTCCGTCGCCGAGCTCGTCAATCCGGCGGCGCGCGGTGCGCACATTGCAGACACCGCGGCCCGGGTGGTCAGCGCCCTCGCCGACTCCGACGTCCTGCTCTACACCTCGCGGTCGCTGCTCAAGGGCGCCGACGCTGCCGCCAGCCTGGAGATCGCCCGCAGCGTATCCGCGGCCCTGATCGAGGTGGTCCAGGCCGCCCTTCCCGCCCAGCCCGCCTGGGTGATCGCCAAGGGCGGCATCACCTCGCACGACGTCGCCGTGCGGGGCCTCGGAATCAGGCGGGCCACCGTGCTCGGCCAGCTGTTCCCGGGCATGGTCTCGGTGCTCCGGCCCGACGACGCCGCCCCGGGCGTGCAGGGGATGCCGTACGTCGTTTTTGCGGGCAACGTCGGCGACGAGAACGCGCTCGCCGACACCATTGAACTCTTCCGCGGCGCCACGTCCGCGGCACCAGGAAAGGAAGTAACCCCATGACCAAGGTCGGATGGATCGGGCTGGGCGCGATGGGCGGACCGATGGCGGTCGTCCTTGCCGAAGCCGGACACGAGGTCGCCGCCTTTGACGTTGCCGAAGGCCGGGCGCAGTCGCTGGCAGTTCCCGGCCTGACACCGGCGGCCACGGCCAAGGAGGCGGTGGCCGAGGCCGACGTCGTCGCCCTGATGGTCGCGACGCCGGCCCAGGCCGACGCGGTGCTCTTCGGCGTGGACGACCTCGCTGCGGCCCTGCGTCCGGGCACCGTGGTCCTCCTGATGGCCACCGTCGGTCCAGCCGCGGTGGTGTCGCTGGCTGAGCGGCTGGCGGCGTTCGACGTCGAACTGGTGGACGCCCCGGTTTCCGGCGGCACCAAGCGCGCCGCCACCGGCGAGCTGCTGATGATGGTCAGCGGCTCCGAGCGGGCCCTGGCGGTGGTGCGGCCGCTGCTGGACGCGATGGCAAGCTCTGCCCCCGTGGTGGGTGCGAACGTTGGCGACGGTCAGAAGATGAAGCTCGTCAACCAGCTGCTGTGCGGCGTCCACATCGCCGTGGCCGGGGAGGCCCTGGCCTTCGCCGAGGCCCTGGGCCTGGACCCGAAGCAGACCTGGGAGGTGCTGCGTTCGGGCGCCGCGGCGTCGTTCATGTTCGATGACCGGGGCTCCCGGATGGTGGACCCGGACAACACCGAGGTCCGCAGCGCCCTGGACATCTTCGTCAAGGACATGGGGCTTGTGGTCGAGGCGGCGCGGGAAAGCACCTACCCGGCTCCGCTCGCCGCCGCGGCCGAGCAGCTCTACCTCAGCGGCCGGCGTAAGGGGCTCGGCCGGCGGGACGACTCTTCAGTGATCGAGGTGCTGCGCGGGCACTAACGTTGACTGCCGGCGGGCCGGGGGAGTGTTCAGCCCCCGGCCTGGCTGATGGTGAAGGCCGCCAGGAAGCCCACAGCTGCAATGAGGCCCGTCAGGACATGGTGTTCCTCGAAAGCCTCCGGGATCATGGTGTCGGCAAGCATGGCCAGAATCGCGCCGGCGGCGATTGCGGTGATGAAGGCGACCATCTCCGCCGGAGCGTTTTGCAGGCTGGCATAGCCGATCAGCGACGCCAGCCCGGAGATGAGGGCAATGCCTCCCCACACGCCAAAGACGTACCCGGCGCTGCGGCCGGATTTTTTCATCCCCGCTGTGCTGGATAGCCCTTCGGGGACGTTGGAGATGAACACAGCTGCGAGCACGGCCGTGCTGACCGATCCTCCTGAGACGAGACCGAGCCCCAGGACGACGGATTCGGGAATCCCGTCCAGTAAGGCTCCGATGGCGATCGCGGTGCCGCTGCCCGGCTTGTCCTTTTCAGAGGGTTGCTTTCCGCCGGAGCGTTTCCTGTGTTTGGCTCCTCGCCGGGCCAGCAGCGCGTTCGCCCCAACATAGACCAGTGCTCCGGCAAGGAATCCCGCCACGGTCGGCCAGAGACCGCCGCCCTTTTCGGCTTCATCGACGAGGTCAAACGACAGGGCGGAGATGAGGACTCCGGCCCCAAAAGACATGATGGAGGAGACGACTTTGGGGGCGATCGTCCACTTCCAGGCAATGGCCGAACCCAGAACCAGCGCTGCGCCCGCCACGGTTCCCCATAGCAGGGCCTGCACCCATGTGGGCATCTTGTTCCACCTTCCATTCTTTCCATCACGATGACGCCATGGCCGGCACGGCGCAGCGACCCGGCGCGCCGCAAGTCGACCCAGTCACCACTGAGCGCTGCCGCACCCCGATCATGACAATATAAGCATGCTTTCTAAGTTGCGCCGTCGCCGGTCCCGGCGACGGTATACCCGGGGGAGCGATCCCGGAAAGGCTTACGGCCGGCGTCCCGCGGGGCGGGGCGGCTATAGGATTCCAGTATGGCAATCAAGGATCCGGCCGCACGCGGCGTCAGCAGGCAGGTCCTCGCCGACCACGTCTACGAAGCGCTTCTCATCGCCTTGATGGACGGCCGGCTCGAAGCCGGCACCCCGGTCAGCATCGACGGGATGGCCCGGGAACTGGACGTCTCGCCGACGCCCGTGCGCGAGGCGCTGGCCCGGCTGGAAGCCACCGGCATGGTGCGCCGGACCGCCCTGCGCGGCTACCGGGTGGCGCCGCTCTTCACCGCGGACGAACTGGCGGACCTGATGGACGCGCGCCTGGTGATCGAACCGGCCAACGCCTTCATGGCCTGCAGCCATGCCGACGCCGACCTCACCGCCCAGCTGGCGCAGGCCATCGACGACCTCAAAGCCGCGCCCCGGGGGCCGTCCTTTTCCGAGTTCCGCGCCTACTGGGAGGCCGACGAACGGTTCCACCGGCTCATCGCGGAGCACGCGGACAACCAGTTCCTGCTCTCCGCGTACAACGCGCTCGGCGGACAGGTGCAGCGCTTCCGCTTCTTCGGCGGCCTCGGCGTCACCGACGCCGACTTTGCGATCGCGGAGCACACCGAGATCCTGCGGGCCTTTGAGGCCGGCGACGCCGACCTGGCGCGGAAGAAGATGATCGCGCACATCGAAGGGGTCAAGCAGCGTTCCCAGCACGACAGCGAAGTACACGACAGCGAAGTGCGCAGCTAGGCCAAACCCGCCGGCTACGCCGGGCGACGGCACCCTCCGCTGCCCGCTGCCCGCTGCCCGCTGCCCGGCCCCGGCCTCCGGTTCGGCCCGCGTCCCGATCCACAAAAACCCTTGACAAGCCTTCCTATCGGGTGAATCCTATAGGAAATGTGATTCAAGATTTGGAGTGACAATGTCGTACACCGCTGAAAACTGGCCCATCACCGCGGCCCTGCTGCAGTTCCCGGGCGTCCGGCCCGACGGAACCTCCGTCCAGGATGCCCCCGCCGCCGAGTGGCAGCGCGTGTTCGAGGAAGTCGCGGACGCGGGCTTCGCCAACGCCGACCTGACCGACAGCTGGGTGCGTCCGGGGGACCTGAGCCCGGCCCGGCTGGATGAACTCACGGCCGCCGCCCGGCACGCCGGAATCGGCCTCCCGGCCATCTCGGCCATCCGCCGCAGCGTGATCGACGAGGCCAACTGGGAAGACAACCTGGCCTACACGCACCGCACCCTCGACGCCGCCGCGCAGCTCGGCTGCGAGGTCGTGTCGATCGGCCTGCACCAGGCCCTGACTCCCGCCCAGCGCGAACAGCTCTGGTTCTGGACCGTCCAGGGCCACCGGGACCCGGTGGGGGACAAGGAAACCTGGCAGAAGGCTGTCACCCGGATCCGCGAAGTCGGCCGGCACGCGGCCGAGCTCGGGCTCCTGGTCTCCCTGGAGATGTATGAGGACACCTACCTCGGAACCGCCGACTCGTCGGTGCAACTGGTCCAGGACATCGGCCTGTCCAATGTCGGGCTCAACCCGGACATCGGCAACCTGATCCGCCTGCACCGGCCGATTGAGGACTGGCGGGAAATGGTCCACAAGACGCTGCCGTACGCCAACTACTGGCACGTCAAGAACTACGTCCGCGACGAAAACCGGGCGAAAGACCAGTACGTCGCCATGCCCGCGCCGATGGAATCCGGTCTGATCAGCTACCGCGAGGCCTTCCACTTCGCCATCTCCGTCGGCTTCCAGGGCATCATCTGCACCGAGCACTACGGCGGGGACGGGCTCAGCGTCACCGCCGCCAACCAGGACTACCTGCGCCGCCAGGTCCTGCCCAAACGCGACGGGTACGCGCTCGGCACTTCCCTGGTGGCCCAGGGCCGGCAGCTCCCGGCCGCCGTCCCCGCACTCTAAACCGGCGGGGCCCCCGGTCCTGCCGTCTGTTCCAGCCGCTCCAACCGGTTCAACGAGGAATCATGACCAAGATATTTGACGATCCCGCAAGCTTCGCGGACGACGCCCTGGACGGCTTTGCCGCCGCCCACCGCCGGTACGTGGCACGGGTGGATGGCGGTGTTGTCCGCTCCACCGAGACGCCGGAAGGCCAGGTCGCGCTCGTGATCGGCGGGGGATCCGGGCACTACCCGGCCTTCGCCGGCCTCGTCGGCGCCGGACTGGCCGCGGGCAGCGCCTGCGGAAACATGTTCGCCTCGCCATCCGCGGGCCAGGTCTACCGCGTGGTCAAGGCCGCGGAGTCCGGAGGCGGTGTGCTCCTGAGCTACGGCAACTACGCCGGGGACGTGCTGCACTTCGGCCAGGCGCAGGACAAGCTGAACGCCGAGGGCATTGAGACCCGCACCGTGCTGGTGACCGACGACATTGCAAGCGCCCCGCTCGAGGAGATCGCCAAACGCCGCGGTATTGCCGGGGACCTGACGGTCTTCAAGGTTGCCGGGGCCGCCGCCGAGGCCGGGCTGGACCTGGACGAGGTGGAACGGCTGGCAGTCAAGGCCAACCACCACACGCGCTCGCTGGGCGTCGCCTTCGCCGGCTGCACCCTTCCAGGCGCCGCGGAACCGCTGTTCACGGTGCCAGAGGGCATGATGTCCGTGGGCCTCGGCATCCACGGCGAACCCGGGATCTCCGAACAGCCGTTGCCGACGGCCAGCGAACTGGCAGCACTGCTGGTGGACGGACTGCTCAAGGACAAGCCGGAAACCGCGGGCCGCCGCGTGGTGCCGATCCTCAACGGCCTCGGCACGGTCAAATACGACGAGCTGTTCCTCCTGTTCGGGAAGATCGAGGCCCTGTTGACCGCCGCGGGACTTGAGATCGTTGAACCGGAATGCGGCGAGCTCGTCACCAGCCTGGACATGTCCGGACTTTCGTTGACGCTGTTCTGGCTGGACGCGGAGCTGGAAAAGTTCTGGTCCGCACCGGCCGACACCCCCGCCTTCCGCAAGGGCAACCTGGCTCCGCGCCGGGCCCGGACCCTCTCCGCGCAGGACGACGCCGCAGCAGCGCCCGCGCTGGCTGCCACGGCGGCGTCGACCTCGCTGGCCGCCACCGCCGTCGGCGTGCTCAAGGTGGCCCAGTCGGTCGTCGTCGAACACGAGGAAGCCCTCGGCAAACTCGACGCGATCGCCGGCGACGGCGACCACGGCATCGGCATGCGCCGCGGCGTGGACGCCGCCGTCGCCGCGGCCGAACAGTCGCACGCGGCCGGCGCCGGACTGGAGGAACTCCTCACGGCGGCCGGCGAACAGTGGGCCGAACGCGCCGGGGGCACCTCCGGAGCGCTCTGGGGCGCCGCGGTCACCGCCGTCGGCCGGGCCCTCGGCAGCAAGGACGCCTACACTCCGGCGGACGCGGCCGCCGCCGTCGACGCCCTCCGGGACGCCATCATCACCCTCGGCAAAGCCGAAGCGGGAGACAAGACGATGGTGGACGCGCTGCTTCCCTTCGCTGACGTTTTCAACCGGGCAATCGACGACGGCGACGGCGTGGCCCGCAGCCTGCGGACCGCGGCCGAAGCGGCCGCCCAGGCCGCCGAAGCCACGGCGTCGCTCAGCCCAAAGAAGGGCCGGGCCAGGCCGTTGGCCGAGAAGAGCCTGGGCCACCCCGACCCCGGGGCCGTGTCATTTGGCCTGATCGCCGGCCGGGTGGCCGACTACGCAGCCTCCATCGAACGCAGCTGAAGGAGAAATCCCTTGTCACACGAGACACAGAGTCACAGCACCACCGACCCCCAGCCCGGCTGGCGGATTGTCGTCGGCAACGACGAGGCCGGCGTCGAATACAAGAACGCCCTGCGCGAACTGCTCGAGGCGGACCCCCGGGTCGCGTCCGTGGAGGACGTCGGCGTCGGACCGGACGACAGCACCGCCTACCCGCACCTGGCCGTCGCCGCGGCCCGCAAGGTCGCCGCTGGCGAGGCCGACCGGGCCCTGCTGATCTGCGGCACCGGACTGGGCGTGGCCATCTCGGCCAACAAAGTCCCCGGCATCCGTGCCGTCACCGCGCACGACAGCTACTCCGTGGAACGCTCCGTGCTGTCCAACAACGCCCAGGTGCTGACCATGGGCCAGCGCGTCATCGGCCTGGAACTGGCGAAGAAACTCGTCGGCGAATGGCTGGGCCACCGCTTCGACGACACCTCCGCATCCGCGGCCAAGGTGGACGCAATCCACTCCTATGAAGGAGCCCCGGAAGGAATTGAAACCACATGACCCCTCGTAACATCGCCGTCGTCGGTTCCGGCTACATGGGCGGCGGAATCGCGCAGGTACTGGCCCTCGCGGGAGCCCGCGTTGCCCTCGCCGACGTCTCCGCCGAGATCGCCCAGAGCAACTACGAGCGGCTGCTCAAGGAATCCGACGAGTTCGTCGCGGCCGGCCTGTTCCCGGCCGGCTCCACCGAACGCCTGAAGGAAAACCTCTGGGCCGCGAAGGACATCGAAGAGGCCGTCGCGGACGCCGAATACATCGAAGAAGCCGTACCCGAGGTCCTGGAGATCAAACACGGCACCCTGGGCCGGATCAGTGCCGCCGCCCGGCCGGACGCCATCATCGGCTCCAACACCTCCACCATCTCCATCGCGAAGCTCGCCGAAGTCGTGGTGAACCCGGAGCGCTTCCTGGGCGTCCACTTCTCCAACCCGGCGCCGTTCATCCCGGGCGTGGAAGTCATCCCGCACGCGGGTACCTCCGAGGCCGCCGTGGAAGCCGCCCGCGCGATCGTGGCGGAGACCGGCAAGGAAACAGCGACCGTCAAGGATGTCACCGGCTTCGTGCTCAACCGGCTGCAGTACGCCCTCTTCCACGAGGCCGCGCAGGTTGTGGAGGAAGGCATCGCCACGGCCGAGGATGTGGACACCATGGTCCGCACCACCTTCGGCTTCCGGCTGCCGTTCTTCGGGCCGTTCGCGATCGCGGACATGGCCGGGCTCGACGTGTACGCCTTCTGCTACAAGTCACTGCAGACCGGCTTCCCCGAGCGGTTTGCCACGCCGCAGATCCTCCAGGAAAAAGTCGACGCCGGCCAGCTCGGAACCAAGACCGGCTCCGGCTTCCTCAACGTCCCCGCCGACCGGACCGCCGCCCTGGTGGCCTACCGGAACAAGGCCTACGTCGCCATGCAGAAGCTCATCGAGGAACTGGGCCCCGCGCCCCTCGCATGACAACCCCCTCACCCTAACCTCTCAAGGAAACCTCCATGACCTCATTCCCCACAGACCGCACCGTGATCGTGACCGGAGCCGTCTCCGAGCGCGGCATCGGCCGGGCCACGGCGGACTACCTCGCCGAACGCGGCTGGAACATCGGCGTGATCGACCTGGACGACGCCGCCAGTAAGGCCCTGGCCAAGGAACTGGCCGAAAAGCACGGCGTGCAAGCCCACGGCGCCGGCGCCAATATCGGCGACGAGGCCTCGGTCCGCGCCGCGATCGACGAGATCGAGGCCGAACTGCCGCAGCTCGTAGCCCTGGCCAACGTCGCCGGGGTGAGCTCTCCGGTGCCCTACCTGGAACTCGACGCCGCCGAGTGGGACCGGGTGCTCAACATCAACATGAACGGCGTGCACTACGCCACCCGCCGGGCGGCCGAATCGATGGTAAAGCACCGGCTCGGCAGGATCGTCAACATCTCCTCCGTCTCCGCCCAGCGCGGCGGCGGAACCTTCAGCAAGACCCCGTACTCCGTGGCGAAGGCCGGCGTCATCGGTTTAACCCGTGCCACCGCCCGCGAACTGGGCGAGTACGACATCACCGTAAACGCCATCTCACCCGGTCCGATCGATACCGACATCATGGGCGGGACGCTCAGCGAGGAACGCAAGGATGAGCTCGTCAAGGACCTGGTGGTGAACCGCGTGGGCAGCACCCGCGACATTGCGGCCGCGATCCACTTCCTGATCGGCGAGGACGCAGGCTACATCTCCGGGCAGACGCTCAACGTCGACGGCGGCCTGTACATGCACTGACGGCTCCCGACCGCGGGAGCCAGCAGAAACCGCGGGCCGCCGGCCCGCGGGGGAACCACCCCACCTCATCACTCGAAGGAGAGTGCTGTGTCCGTAACCACCGCTACATCCAAGGAGCTTCTGGCCCGTCCGGTCCTGAAGTCCGCGATCTCCAAGGCGGCCCGCCGGCTCATGCCGATGCTGGTCATTCTGTACGTCGTTTCGTTCCTGGACCGGACCAATGTCGGCTTCGCCGAGGCCGCCCTGGGTGCGGACAAGGGCGTGTCCGCTGCGGCCTTCGCCCTTGGTGCCGGCATCTTCTTCATCGGCTACGCGATCTTCGAGATTCCCAGCAACCTGCTGCTCAAGAAGGTGGGCGCCAAGATCTGGCTGGCCCGGATCGCGATCACCTGGGGCATTGTCTCGGCCTGCTTCGCCTTCGTGCAGGGCGAGACCTCGTTTGTGGTCCTGCGCTTCCTGCTCGGTGTCACCGAGGCCGGGCTCTTCCCGGGCGTGATCATGTACCTCGCTGAATGGTTCCCTAACAAGGTGCGCGTGCAGATGTTCGCCATCTTCTACCTGGCCCAGCCGTTCTCCCAGATGATCGGCAACCCGCTCTCCGGCTGGCTGATCAACATCGGTGACCAGGTTCCGGGACTGCGCGGCTGGCAGGTGATGTTCTTTGTCGAGGGCCTGCTCGCCGTCCTGGCCGGCATCGCGGCCTTCTTCTTCCTGATCAACGGTCCGGCAAAGGCTAAGTTCCTCAGCAGCGAGGAGAAATTCGCGCTCAAGGAAGTCATGGCGCTGGAGGACAACATCAAGGACGAGCACGGCCCCCGCGGCATCCTCGCCGCCATGCGCAACGGCAGGGTCTGGTACTTCACCGCGATCTACTTCTGCCTGCAGATCGCGGTCTACGGCGTGACGTTCTTCCTGCCGCAGCAGGTCTCGTCCCTGACCGGGCAGAAGGTGGGCCTCGCCGTCGGCCTGCTGATCGCCGTGCCCTGGTTCTTCGGCATCTTCTCCTGCTACTTCATCGGCAAGGCCGCCAACACGGTGGCCAAACGGCGCAAGTTCGGCACCGCGCTGTTCATCTCGACCGGCCTGTGCATCTTCGGCTCGGCCTGGGCCGGCACCAACCACCAGCCGGTGCTGGGCATGATCTTCATTACCCTGGCGGTCTGCAGCTTCCTCGCGGTCGGCCCGGTGGTGTGGTCCTACCCGACGGCGTTCCTCGCCGGCTCCGCCGCGGCGGCGGGCATCGGCCTGATCAACTCGCTGGGCAACCTGGGCGGCTTCGTCGCCCCGATCCTGCGGACGGCGGTGAACGAGGCCACGCATTCGCCCACGGGTTCGATGGGCGTCTACGCCCTGGGTGTGCTGCCCTTCGTGGCGGCGGCGATGATGTTCGCCACCCGGCGGTTCAGCAACAAGGCGGACGAGCTGCTGGACTAGATCCGGTCCGGCCGCCCAGCCCCAGCTAAAGGAGACCCATGAGCCGCACCTCCGGCACCAGCGCCACCGTCGACCCCCTGTACATCGGTGTCAGCACCAAGATGTACCTGGGTTATCAGGAAAGCCTGCGCTGGCTCTCGGAGGTGCGCGCCGTGGTGGACGCCCGGCCCGCCCTGGCCGCGGGCCGGGACGTCCGGGTGTTCGTCATCCCGTCCTTCCCGGTCCTGGCCGAGGCCGGGAAAATCCTGGCCGGCTCGCCGGCGCTCCTTGGCGCACAGAACTGCGCCTGGGGGGACGGGGCGCTGACCGGGGAGGTCAGCCCGGGCATGCTGGCCGAACTCGGCGTCTCGCTGGTGGAGCTCGGCCATGCGGAGCGCCGGGCACTGTTCGGCGAGAACGACGACGTCGTGGCCCGCAAGGTCCGGGCAGCCGTCGACGCCGGGCTCACGCCGCTGCTCTGCATCGGCGAGCCCGGCACGTTGGGCCCCGAGGAGGCCGCGGCCTTCTGTTTGCGCCAGGTCCGGGCCGCGACCGGGGGCGACGAGTCGCTGACGCCCCGTCTGGTCCTGGCCTACGAACCGGTCTGGGCGATCGGGGCGGACCAGCCCGCCGCGCCAACGTACGTCAACGCGGTGGTGCAGCTGATCCGCCAGGGGCTCGGCGCGCCGTGTCCCATCATTTACGGCGGCAGCGCCGGACCCGGGCTGCTGCCGCAGCTGGCGTCCGCCGACGGGTTATTCCTGGGGCGCTTTGCGCACGACGCCTCGAACCTCGGCCGGGTGCTGGACGAAGCGCTTCAGACCTTCGCGCCGGCCAGCAGCTCCTCGAGCCGCTCGTAGCCCTCGGTCAGGCCGCCTTCCATCCCGGACTGCGCCATGCCGTCACGGGCTTCCATGCTGGGGTAGACGGCATGCGCACTCAGCCGGGTGCGGCCGCCGCCGAGGTCCCGGAAGGTGAGGAACTCGATGCTCACCACGTCCGGGTAGCCGCCGTATTCGAAGGTCTGGGCCGCGAAGTCGTTCTCCCGGACGGTGTGGAAGACGCCGCTGAACCGGTGCGCGACGCCGTCGGGCCCCGTGTGCGTGTAGCGGTAGCTGCCGCCGGTGCGGAAGTCGTAGTGGTCCACGTCCATGGTGATCCGCCGAGGGCCGAGCCACTGGGCGACGAGTTCGGGTTCCTTGTGGGCCCGGAAGACGTCCGCCACGGGAAAGTCGAACTCCCGCTCGAAGTCGATGAAGGGCAGTCCTTCCGGAACCGTGAGTTTCAGGGCGTTGCTCATGATGAGTCCTTTGCCTGGGTGCCGCGCGCGGCGGCCTGGGATCGGAGCACGGCGTCGAGGCTGCGGAACTGCTCCTCGCGGACCAGCCGGTACTGGTCGATCCAGGCGGTGAGCGCCTCCAGCCGTGCGGGGTTCAGGTGGACGGGCCGGCGCTGGGCGTCCCGCGTTCGCGTGACGAGCCCCGCCTGCTCGAGGACCTGGATGTGCTTCGAGACCGCCTGCTTGGTGATCGCGAAGGGTTCCGCCAATTCGTTGACCGTGGCCGGGCCCCGGCTGAGCCGGGCGATGATGCGGCGGCGGACGGGATCGGCAAGCGCCAGGAAGGCGGTGTCGAGGTGTTCGTCGTCGGCCATGTGGTCAAGCTCCGTTATTCAACTGCCGGTTATTCAACTGCCATTATTCAATGCATACGTTGATCAACCTGCTGGTTGTTTAAGGCTAGCCCTGACCCTGCGGGCTGGCAAGAGGTTCAGACTGCCGCGTGCAACCGGGGGAGCGCGTCCACCAGCGGGGCGAGCTCCGGAACCTCCTGCGCCTGGGCCAGGGCGCGCTCCAGCGTGTGGTCGTGGACGGGCCGCGCCTGCTCCAGTAGCTCGATGCCGCTGGGCGTGAGTTCGGTGTAGATCCCGCGGCGGTCGTCCGCGCACAGGATCCGGGTGAGCAGGCCGCGCTCCTCGAGCCGGTTGACCAGCCGGGTGGTGGCGCTGGGGCTCAGGGCCGTGGCCCGGGCAAGCTGCTGCATCCGCATGTGCCAGCCGTCCTGCCGGCTCAGCGCGTCCAGCACCGTGTACTCCACTACCGAGAGCTGCGCCTCGCTCTGCAGCGAGCGCTCCAGCTCCGCTTCGATCAGCCCGTGCAGCGCCGCGAGGGTCCGCCAGCCTTGCGCCCGGACCTCGACGGCGTCGTCTTTGATGCCCATCTGTTGTGCTCCCTTTCAGCTCGGGCAGCCGCGCTCCGAACGGCGAAGTGCGGACAGCCCACAAAAGTAGTTGCTTGCGCGCTATAATTGCGTGTGCAACAATAAATAACGCGTCTGCAACTACTAGCTTACGCTTCGCACATCCCCCCGTACAGTTTTGAAGGAGCTCAGCCATGCCTATCGGCCTGATAGCACTCGCCCTCGGCGGGTTCGGAATCGGACTCACCGAGTTCGTCATCATGGGCCTGCTGCCTCAAGTGGCCGCAGACTTCCGCGTCACCGAGGCCACCGCCGGATGGCTGATCTCCGGCTACGCGCTCGCCGTCGTGGTGGGAGCGCTGCTCCTGACCGCCGCAGTGTCGCGCTTCGAACGCAAACCTGTCCTTGCGGTGCTCATGGTGCTGTTCATCGCGGGCAATCTCGTCTCCGCGGTCGCGCCGGACTACGCCCTGATGATGGTCGGCCGGATCATTGCCGCACTGGCCCACGGCGCGTTCTTCGGGATCGGCGCGGTAGTGGCCGCCAGCATGGTCGCCCCGAACAAGAAGGCCGGCGCCATCGCCATCATGTTCACCGGGCTGACGGCGGCCAACGTCCTGGGCGTGCCGTTTGGCACCATGCTCGGCCAGGCCGCCGGCTGGCGGTCCACGTTCTGGGCCATCACCGGGATCGGCGTACTGGCCCTCGTGGGAATCCTTGCCCTGGTGCCGAAGACCGGGGCGGGTGAAGCTGCCGCTGGCGGACTGCGGGGCGAACTCCGGGCCTTCCGGTCCGGCCAGGTCTGGCTGTCCATCTTCGTGACCATTCTCGGCTACGGCGGCATGTTCGGCGCCTTCACCTACATTGCGTTCACCCTCACCGAGGTCACCGGCTTCTCGGCGGCCACCGTGCCGTGGCTGCTGATCATCTTCGGCGTGGGCCTCTTCATCGGCAACACCGTCGGCGGCAAGGCAGCGGACCGGAACGTGGACCGCACCCTGCTCGTGGTGCTGGCCGCCCTCGTCCTGGTGCTCGTCGTCTTCGCCCTCACCTCGGCCAACCAGCCGATGACCATCGCCTCCATGGTGCTGCTGGGCGGCTTCGGCTTCGCCACCGTGCCCGGGCTGCAGATGCGCGTCATGAAGTACGCCGACAGTGCGCCCACCCTGGCCTCCGGCGCCAACATCGGCGCGTTCAACGTCGGCAATGCCCTGGGCGCGTGGATGGGCGGCGTGACCATCACGGCCGGCCTCGGCTACACCTCGCCGATCTGGGCGGGCGCCGGAATCACCCTGCTGGGCCTGGTCGTGATGGCGTTCGCCGCCGGTGCTGCCAAGAAGGGCGACGGCAAGGGTTCCGCCAAGCACGACGCCGGACGCCTCGCGGCGGCCGTGGCCGGGCCGGCTGCCAGCGACACTAAGGACGCGCGGGAAGACGCCGCGCTGCAGCGGCTCTAACCAGCGGCCGCCGCACGGCTCCGGCAGAGCTCCACGAAGGCGCGGAACGGGGCCTGCCGCTCCTCGGCGGGAAGCTCAAGGGCCTCCGGATGCCACTGCACCGAGGCCACCCAGCGCTCCGGATCTTCCAGGGCCTCCACCGTCCCGTCGTCGGCCACCGCCGTCACCACAAGTCCCTCGGCCACGCGGGCCACGGCCTGGTGGTGGCCGGAGGCAATCTTGACCGTGACTGCGGCTGCAGCGCCGGATCCCGTGGCGGGTCCGGTGTTGCCGTACAGCCCGGCCACCTTCGAGCCTCCGGCGATCCCGACCTCGTGCCAGGCCCACGGGCCCGAGCCATGGACGGGATCCGGCTCGCGGTGCGCCACGGTGCCCGGGTCCATGTCCTGGATGAGGGTTCCGCCGAAGAGCACATTCAGGAGTTGGTGCCCCCGACAGATGCCCAGCACCGGCAGTCCGGCGTCGATGCACTGCCGGGCCACCGCGAGATCCAGCTCGTCCTGCTCCTGGTTGACGTCGTAGCAGGTTCCGCTGTCCTCCTCCCCGTAGAGCCGGGGGTCCAGGTCGCCGCCGCCCGGAAGCACGACGCCGTCGAGCCCGCCAAGTCCCTCGGCGCTGGTCAGCGGCACGGGCTCGCCGCCGCCCTCGCGCACCAGCTCAACGATGTAGTCAAATAGTCCGTTGGCCTCGCCCACCCTGGGATCGGGGTCCAGGGAGCTGCTGAGCCGGACCGGAAGGCCGATGCGGGGGCGGCCGCCGGAGGGCCGTGCTGGAATCTGCATGACTCATTTTGCACCACCGGTTCCGCATCGCAACGCAGGGCTAGGATTGCCGGATGACCAACAGATATCTCGTGTCCCGCAGCCGCTTCATCGCGGCCGCTCCGGAAGCCATCTTCGAAGTGCTTGCCACACCCGCACTGCACAGCGTCATCGACGGCTCGGGCACAGTGAAGGGTGCCCAGCCGCGCGGTCCCGAACGGCTGGCGCTCGGCGCGAAGTTCGGCATGGAAATGAATATCAAGATGGACTACAAGATCCTCAACACGGTCTGTGAGTTCGAGGAGGGCCGGCGGATCGCGTGGCGGCACTTCGGCGGCCACGTCTGGCGCTACCTGCTGAATCCGGTCGCCGACGCCGCCGGAAATCCGGGCACCCTGGTCACCGAGCAGTGGGACGCGCGGGAAGTGCGGGCCAGGATTCTCCTCCGCTTGGCCGGCTACCCCCGCCGCCACCCGGCCAGCATCGAGCAGACCCTCGCCAAGCTCGACGCCTACATGACCTCGGAAGCCGCAGCCGGGTCCGGACCCGCCCCGGACCAGCTTCACTAGGGCCGCCGGATGAGCGCCGCCCGCAGCCTGCATCCGAGTCCGCGCACCCTTGAGGTCGAAAGCGCCGGCAGTTTCGACCGGCTGCTGGCGGCAGGCGCGCGGTCCATGCACGGCTGGCACGTCCAGTCGCTGGACCTGCGTGGCCGCCGGGAGCCGCTGGAGTCCCTCGACGCGCAGGGTGCCATCTTCCTGGGCTGCACCTTCGATGAGGGCGTGGAAGATTCACTGCGCGGCCGCGGCGCCCTGATCTTTCCCAAGCTGGAAAAGGTCCCGTTCAACCCCTACCGCGGCCGGCTCTACACGTCGCAGGAGCTCTACGCGGGCATAGCGGAGGCCCGCTACGAGGACACCCTGGACGCCAGGGTCTACCAGTGGAGCATCCGCCCGGGCCAGCGGCACCGCCTGGACGCGACGCTCGCCGCGGCCCTCCATGACCACTCGATCGGTGATGCGCTCGAAGAGCTGACCCGGTCGGAGCTGTGCCTTGGCCGAACCATGGTGGGCGTCATGGGTGGCCATGCCGCGAGCCGCGGCTCGGCCGGCTTCACCGAGGCAGCGCTGCTGGGCCGCCTGCTGGCGCGGAACGGAAGGGTGGTCGCCACCGGCGGCGGCCCGGGCACCATGGAAGCGGCTAACCTGGGCGCCTACCTCAGCGCGGCGGACGAAACGGATTTCCAGCAGGCGCTGACTGAGCTCGCCGTCGTGCCCGGCTTCCGGCCCTCGGTGTCGGCATGGGCGCGGGCAGCGGCCGCCGTCGTCGAACGCCATCCGGACGGCACGCCGTCGCTGGGGATTCCCACCTGGTTCTACGGCCACGAGCCGCCCAACTTCTTCGCCACGCACATCGCCAAGTACTTCGCCAACGCGATCCGCGAGGCCGTCCTGCTCGAGCTGTGCAACGGCGGGATCATCTTCCTGCCGGGATCCGGCGGCACCGTGCAGGAGATCTTCCAGGACGCCTGCGAAAACTACTACGGCGCCCCGGAGACCATCACGCCCATGGTGCTGGTGGGCGAGGAGCACTGGCTGCGCAGGTTCCCGGCCTGGCCCCTGCTGCAGAGCCTGGCCGCGGGCCGGCGGATGGAAAACCGGATCTTCCTGGTGGACACGGTCGACGAAGCCCTCGCGGTGCTGGAACGCTAGGAGCCCGCGGCGCTCAAGGGGCCGGCGTGCCCAGGGGCCTAGAGGTCCTTGCGGCAGGGGGCGTGGCCCAGCTCGTAGAGGCCGTTCAGGTCCCCGGCGGCCAGCCCGTCCGGCGCGCCGATCTCGGGGTACATCAGCTGCGTGGGGTCGTCCACATGTTCCAGGCCCATCACGTGGCCCAGCTCATGCAGGATCACCGCCGTGGCATACGCCGAGCTGTCCCCGCGGTCCAGGTCCTGCGTGATCTGCGGCGCGTCCAGTTCCAGGCTGCCGGTGACGAAGCTCTTGGGGCCGTCACCGAAGCTGAAGTGGGTGCTGCCGCCGGTGCCGATCACGGCACCCTTGAGTTGCGGCGCCTGCTCCGGGGTGGTCCAGGCGATCAGCAGGGGAGCCCAGCGCTCGCCGTATCTCGCCTTCTGGTACGGCGCGCGGGACTGGGACGGGGCCTCCGTGGTGGGGCCGTCGTTGACGAACTTGATTCCGGTCGCCTCGGAGATGGTCCTGATCGCGTTTTCCACCAGCGGCCCGGCGCCCCTGGGGGCCAGGGCGGAGTTGACCACATAGTGCAGGGGCCGGCAGGGGGAGTAGCCCACCGGGCCGCCGTCGGCGTTGGTGGCCAGGAACTTATAGGACTTGCTGGCGGACGGCGGCGTCTGCGGCTGTCCCAGGGGCTGGTCCTGCTCCTCGTAACCGGGCGGTGGAACAGCCATTTGCGATTCGTCTTCGGGGATTCCGGCTTTCCTGCCCGCCGGACTGGCCGTCGGGTGGCTCGCCGGGGCGCTGGCCGGCTTGGCGTCGGCTCCGCCGTTGAACTCGAAGAGCCCGACAAAACGCGGGTCGCCGTACACCAGCCCGGCCGACAGGAAGGCCGCTCCGGCGATCAGGATGACAGCCGCAACGTTCCGGACCACCCTGACGGCACTGCGGGCGCGGCTGTGCCGCGGGGAGCGGTCCCGGAACCCGGGATCGTCCACTAGGCGACCACCGCGCCGAACACCATGCCCAGAAGATAAGTAACAGCGGCCGCACCGATGCCGATGGCGAGCTGGCGGAATGCGCGGCTGGCAGGGGAGGTGCCGGAGAGCAGGCCGACCACGCCGCCGGTCAGCAGGAGCGCGATCCCCACCAGGACGGCGGAGACCACGAGGGCGGCGATCCCGGTCATGCCCAACAGGAACGGGATGATCGGCACGATCGCGCCGGAGGCGAAGAAGCAGAAGCTCGACGCCGCGGCACTCCAGGCTGTGCCCACGGCCTCGTGCTGGTCCTCCGTTTCGGGAAGTTCCGGCCGCAATGAAAGGCTCGGATCGCAGTCGCAGTCCAGCAGCCCCATGCGCTCGGAGACGCGGTGCTCGGCCGCCTCCCGGGACATGCCGCGGGCCAGGTAGACGAGCAGGAGTTCGTTGTGTTCGATGTCCAGCGACGGCGCCGCCGCGAGCGTGACCTGGGTGGGGCGGGTGGCGGCCAGCAACTCACGCTGGGAACGCACGGAGATGAACTCGCCCGCTCCCATCGACAGGGCCCCGGCCAGCAGGCCGGCCACACCGCTGAGCAGGACCACGGAGCTGCCCACGCCGGAGGCGGCCATGCCCATGACGAGGGAGAGGTTGCTGACCAGCCCGTCGTTGGCGCCGAACACCGCGGCGCGGAAGCTCCCGGCGAGGCGGTTGCGGCCGCGCGTGGCCAGCCCGCGGACTACTTCCTCGTGAATCTGCTCGTCGGCGACCATGGCCGGCGTGGCGTTGGGGTCGTTCGCATACGGGGAGCGGCTCTCGGCGCGCTGCGCCAGGGCCAGGACAAACACAGAGCCGAAATGCCGGGCCAGGAAACCGAGGAACTGGCTGCGGAGCGAGGCGGGGCGCGGCCGGCCGGCATGTTCGCCGAGGAGCTGCAGCCAGTGCGCCTCGTGGCGTCCCTCGGCTTCGGCCAGGGCGAGCAGGATGTCGCGTTCCTCGCCGCTGCGGTTCTGTGCGAGGTCGCGGTAGACGGATGCCTCGGCGCGTTCGTCGGCGAGGTACTGCCGCCAGCGCTTGATGTCCGCCGAGGTGGCGGCGGGACTTGCCGTGAGGCTTGCCGCCGGGCGCGGCGGGGATCCCGCGGCGGGGCTGTGGGCAGAATGGTTTGGGTCAGATGGGGCGTGCTGAGACACGTAAACTCCTGGGCTTGATGGGGCATGGTTCGGCCCCATTGCGACTCCAGCGTACCCCGTAATTCCGCGGATTTTCGGCTGGCAATCCTCAGTGGAAAGTTTCGGTACGCCGTAAAGTAAGCACCCTTACTTCCCGGCGGCGTCCGGGCAGGACGGCCCTTGACCCCCACTGCCGGCGGTGTTCGAATAAAGGTCAGGGCGGGTTCTTCGGCAGGCCCGTCCGGCCGTTTCCGGGCGTGAGCCTGAGGGCCCGGGCGGCTTGAAGACCACTGCCGCAGCCCGAGCGCACGGAGGTCGCACCATGGACAACACCGGACCACAGGCCGCCCAGCCGGCCAGGGACTCCGTCGAGTCTGATCCTGCCTACGACTTTGCCGAGGATGCCCCGGTCGGCGATGCGGAGACCGTGGACGAGGAGCTTCTCGAAGAAGCAGACCGAAACGTCCCGCTCGATGCGGAGGATTTCCTCGGAGACGACCAGCCGATAGTGCCTGCCGATACGGACGAGTTCCGTGAAGCCGAGGAAGAAGAGTAGACGGCCCGCGTCAGACCGGCTGTTTCAGCAACAATCCGGACAGTACGACGGCGGTGCCTCTCCGGGTGGGAGGCACCGCCGTCGTTGTTGTGGGAGCCGGTGCTGCCTGGCCCGCTTTCCCGGGCCGGGCATGTGTTCAGGCGTGGACTAGTGGCTCAGCGCCGGGACCTTTTCCTGTTCCTCCGTGACGTCGCCGGCAACACGGTCGTGCCAGTTCTTCATCACCGCGGGATCCGTCGGCCTGGTCAGCAGTGAGACCGCGACGTAGACCACCGCGGAGGCCAGCAGGCCGTAGTAGATCGGTTCGTTGGCGTAGATGCCGTCCAGCGGGACCTCGGCATTGATCTCCAGCACGATCATGGTGCCGAGGGTCAGGACCGACCCGACGGCCATCGAGGCAGCCGCAGCCACCCCGGTGCCGCGCTTCCACACCAGGCCGCCAAGGATCGCGACCAGCAGGCCGCCCACGAGGATGTCGTACGCGATGGTGAGCGCCGCGACGACGTCCTTGGTGATGATGGCGATCACGATCGCGACGACGCCCAGGCCCAGCACCCACAAGCGGTTGGCCCTGACGTCGTGCTCCGGGTTGTCCGTGTCGTCGGTATTGATGGTCTTGCCGAACCAGCCGGCGACGAAGGGCAGGACGTCGGCGCGGGCCACGGTTGCGGCGGCGATCAGGGCGCCGGAGGCGGTGGACATCATGGCGGCAACGGCCGCGGCGAGCACCAGGCCGCCGATGCCGATCGGCAGCAGGTTGGTCGCGACCTCGGCGTAGACCACGTCCTTGCCGAGCGCTTTGACGTCGATGTCGGGCAGGGCGACCCGGGCGCCCAGGCCGATCAGGGCGCCGGCGGCGCCGTAGAGGATGCAGTAGACGCCGGCCGTCGCGCCGCCCCAGCGCGCGACCGTGGGGGTCTTGGCGGTGAACACGCGCTGCCAGATGTCCTGGCCGATCAGCAGGCCGAGGGTGTAGACGACGAAGTAGGTGATGATCGTCTGGACGCCGATGCCGTCAATCTGGAAGAAGCTGGCATCCACGCGGCTGCGGATGCCGTCGAGGCCGCCGGCGGCGTTGAGTGTGAACGGCAGCATCAGCAGGAAAATACCGACCGTCTTGATCACGAACTGCACCTGGTCGGCCAGGGTAATGGACCACATGCCGCCGATGGTCGAGTAGACCAGGACGATGGCGCCGCCGATGGCGATGGCCAGCGCCCGGTCCCAGCCGAAGAGGACGACGAAGATTGTGGCGTACGCGCCTGTGGAGGTGGCGCAGAGCATCAGCGTGTAGGCGAGCATGACGATCCCCGAGGTCTGGGTGGCCCGGCTGCCGTAGCGCAGGGTCAACATCTGGGAGACCGTGTAGATCTTGAGCTTCTGGATGGTGCTGGCGAAGAGCAGGCTGAGCAGCAGCACCCCGGCGCCGATCGCGACCACGAGCCACATGCCGGAGATACCGAACTTGTAGCCGAGGCCCACGCCGCCGACTGTCGAGGCGCCGCCAAGGACGACGGCGGCCATGGTGCCGGTGTACAGGAAAGGCCCGAGCCGGCGACCTGCCACCAGAAAGTCGCTGTTGTTCCTTGTGCGGGACTTGCCCCACCAGCCGAAGGCCAGCATGGCGATGAGGTACACCACCACGATGGCGATGTTGACGAAACTTGCGTCCATAAGGGGGCTCCTTGGAGCTGTTCGGAAGCAGCGCAGGGCGTCCGGGCCGCAACCTTGCGGCCGGCGTCCGTTACTGCTTGACGGTAGATTGCGGGAGGGCAGCCGGTGAGACTCCCGCCATTGCCCAATAGGCAACAGTTGTTGCCAAACAGTAAGTTGTGACGGGGGTAACAGTCAAGGTCTTTCCGCGGCGTGTCCTTCCGGGCATCCCGGTGCCGGTCTGCGGCTAGGATTGGCTCCAATGATGGGGCCGCGCGGCCGGCCGTGAAAGGTTCCCTTATGAAGGCTCTACCCGTAGAACCGAGCAACGTTCCCGTTGCCATCGGTTCCAGGATCCGTGCCGCCCGGCAGTCTCAGCGGCTCACCATCGAACAGGTCGCTGATGCCACCGGCCTGACCAAAGGCTTCCTCAGCAGGGTCGAGCGGGATCTCACCTCGCCCTCCGTGAGTTCGCTGGTGACGCTGTGCCAGGTCCTCTCCATCTCGATCGGCGAGCTGTTTGCCGCGCCGGAAACCCACCTCACCAAGCAGGGCGAGGGCCCCCGGATCTCGCTCGGCGGCGAAGGGATCGTGGAACGCCTGCTCACCGCCCGCTCCGAGCGCCGGGTGCAGATCATCCAGGCCGTGATCGAGCCCCGCGGGCGCGGCGAATCCGAGTTGTACGCCGTGGACTGCGACGTCGATGTGCTCCATGTGGTCAAGGGCAGCATCCGGCTCATCCTGACCAACGAGGAGTTCGAGCTGGGAACCGGAGACACCGTGACCTTCCCCGGCCGCGAGCCGCACACCTGGATCAACCCCAGCGACGAGCCCGTTGAGGTGCTCTGGGTGCTGGTTCCGGCCGCGAGCCGGTAGGTTCTCCGGGCCCGGCCGGACCCGCCAGGCGGCCGCGCTGCCTGGGCCGGCCGCTGCGTTCCTGCCCGGTTGTTGGCTCCCCGGCTAGTGCCTGGCCGAGGCGAGCCCCGGAGTACCGCGGGTCGACGCTGCAGCGCGGGAGTCCGACGTCGAAGAACTGGGCTGGAACGTCAGCGGGCAGACTGCGGGCCCCGGCCCAGCACGGCCCGGATCTCGGCCAGGACGCGTTGCGGCTCGAACCAGATGTGTTCGGGCATGTACCGGAGCACGGCAAACCCGTGCAGGGTCGAGGCGTTGTTCCGGCCCAGGTCGCGTCGGAGCGCGTCGCGGTTGGAATGGAACGCGAAGCCGTCCACCTCCACAATGAGGAATCCGTCGAGCAGGAAGTCCACCCGGCCAATTCCGGGCAGGTAGACCTGGGCGTCGTAGCCGATTCCGTTGGTTTTGAAGAGGTGCTGGGCGTCGACCTCGACAATGGATTCGGCCCGCAGGTCCAAGAGATGCAGTGCCGTGCGCACCGGTCCGGATCTTTTGCCCGGGAGCTCGCCCTTCAGCAACTCCAGAGGCACACCATGCAGCCGTAGCGCCGAGGTCGCCATCGCCGTCGACGCCGGGGGAGCGAGGCAGCTCATGGCGTGCAGGACCACGTCCTCGACCGCCGCCAGCGGTAGTGTCGCATGACCCTCGAACCTGACGGTCCTGTGTCTGATGAAGCCGGATCCGTGGCCGTGGTTGCAGGCGAGGTGGTGCCGGTCCGGCGGTTCATGCAGCCAGAGGCCGTAGTGCCCGGCGGCGCTGGCGCAGCTGACCCGGGCATTGTGCCGGACTGCGGCTACGAACTCGGGAGCGCATCCGGGAAGGACAAATACGCCCCGCCGCAGCTGGCGCACGCCGGCGTCAGGCAGCCGGGCAACGTCCGTTCGGGAAAAGCCGGCAGCCAGGACTTGGCCGGTCCGGGCGACGCCGCCCACCCGGCCGAGGTAGTCGAGGAGGTCCATCAGGCCAGTACAGGGGCGTGACCGGTCCGGCGACACCCGGCAACCGGGCTATCTGGACAAACCCCGAGGGCGCCCGGACCCGCCCGGACCCGTCGGCGGCCGCGTTCCCGCCCAGTTCTCCAGGCCCGGCCGGCCCCGGTGGACGTGGAAAGCCCGGAAAGCCGAGGACCGGCCGCGGCGGCGCACGCTGCGCGACCCAAGAACTGGGCGGGAGCGCTCGCTGCCGGTCCGAGCGCGAGCTCAGTCGCCATCGTTGGTAAACAACTGATGCGCAGCAGACAACTCCGAGTGTATGATGGCAGTCACACCCGTCGGACAACCCTCGAAGGAGACTCCTCCCTTGGAAGAGCTGCGCATCGAGGCCAATGGCAACCTTGGCCCCATCGATTCCTCCCGCATCCCGCGCTACGCCGGCGCCGCCACTTTTGCCCGCCTGCCCCGGCTGGACCAGGTGGCCAAGGCTGACGTCACGGTGGTCGGCGTTCCTTTTGACTCCGGTGTCTCCTACCGCCCCGGCGCGCGCTTCGGCGCCAACCACGTCCGTGAAGCCAGCCGGCTGCTGCGGCCGTACAACCCGGCCTGGGACATCAGCCCCTTCGAGAACATCCAGGTCGCCGACGCCGGGGACATGGCCGTCAACCCGTTCAACATCAACGAGGCCATCGAAACCATCCAGCAGAACGCGCTGGACCTGACCGCTGCCGGCGGCAAGCTGCTGACGCTGGGCGGAGACCACACCATCGCGCTGCCGCTGCTTCGCGCCGCCGCCGAACGCGCCGGACAGCCCGTCGCCATGCTGCACTTCGACGCGCACCTGGATACCTGGGACACCTACTTCGGCGCCGAATACACCCACGGCACCCCCTTCCGCCGCGCCGTCGAGGAAGGCATCCTGGACACCGAGGCGATCAGCCACATCGGCACCCGCGGCCCGCTCTACGGCAAGAAGGACCTCGACGACGACCACCGCTTCGGCTTCGGCATTGTCACCTCCGCCGATGTCTACTACCAGGGCGTGCTGGAAACCGTCGCCAAGGTCCGCGACCGGATCGGCAACCGCCCGCTCTACATCTCCGTCGACATCGACGTCCTCGACCCCGCCCACGCGCCCGGCACCGGAACCCCGGAAGCCGGCGGCATCACCAGCCGCGAACTGCTGGAGATCATCCGCGGCTTCCGCGGCATGAACCTGGTGGGGGCCGACGTCGTCGAGGTCGCCCCGGCGTACGACCACGCCGAGATCACCGGCGTCGCCGCCAGCCATGTCGCCTACGAACTCGTCACCCTGATGGCCGACAGCGCCGTCGACGGCGACCGGACCGGCGCGCCCAACGGCTACGCCGCGCAGGCCCTCGGCCACGAGTCCCGCCGTCCGGCCGGCTTCGCCGCTCCGGCAGCCCAGCCGGTCGAAACCGGGGCCTCCCAGTGACCGGCGTGCGCAACGGCGGCGACCTCGTCGTCGAAACCCTCGAGGCGCTCGGCGCCAAGACCGTCTTCGGCATCCCCGGCCAGCACGCCCTCGGACTCTTCGATGCGATGGGCCGCGGAAAACTGCATTTCATCTCCTCGCGGGTGGAGAACAACTCCGCCTTCGCCGCCGACGGCTATTCCCGTGCCACCGGTGAAGTCGGTGTCCTGTTCCTCTCCACCGGCCCCGGGGCGCTGACCTCCCTGGCCGGCCTGCAGGAGGCCTACGCCACCGGGGTGCCGATGGTGGTGGTGGCCAGCCAGATTCCGCTCGACGGCCTGGGCGCGCGGCGCAAGGGCATGCTGCACCAGCTCGATGACCAGAAAGCTTCGGCCGCCAACGTCACCAAGAGCCAGCGGCTGATCCAGCACGCCTCCGGCATCCCCTCGGCCATCCAGGACGCCTGGACCGAGGCCATCTCCTCACCGCAGGGCCCGGTGTGGATCGAAATCCCGCAGAATGTCCTGCTGGACCCGATCATGGTGCCCCCGGTGGAGGACGCACTCGCCGAAGCCGCGGACAACCCGCCCCGCGTGGAGCTGGTTCGCGAAGCCGCGAAATGGCTTGCGGAGGCGAAGCGTCCGGCCATCATCGCCGGCGGCGGCACCCGCCGCGGCCACGCGGAGAAGTCGCTGCTGTCCCTCGCGGAGAAGCTCCACGCGCCGGTGATCTGCACTCCCGGCGGCAACGGCGCGTTCCCCTGGACCCATGAACTCTCGCTCCAGTCCTGGATCGAGGACCAGTACATGACGGAGCTGCTCGAGGACGCCGACGTGCTGATCGTCATCGGCTCCTCGCTCGGCGAGGTCACCTCCAATTACTTCACCTTCGAACCCCGCGGCCGGATCATCCAGATCGACGCCGAGCCGCGGGTGCTCGAATCCAACCGTCCGGGCCTGGGCATCCGTGCCGACGCCGGCCAGGCGCTCGCAGCCCTCGACGAGGCCCTGGCAGCCGCACCGGCCGACGCCCGCCCCGACTGGCACGGCAGTTCGGCCGAGAGCATGGTCAAAGAGACCCTGGTCAAGGTCAAGGCCCGGCTGGAATCGCAGGACCTCGCCAAGGAACTGAAGTTCATGGCCGACATCCGCGAAGCCGTTCCTTCGCAGATGCAGACGTTCTGGGACATGACGATCTCCGCCTACTGGGCCTGGAGCTGCTGGGACGCCCGCGAGGGCCAGTTCCACTCCGCCCAGGGCGCCGGAGGCCTCGGCTTTGGCTTCCCGGCGGCAATCGGCGGCGCCGTGGGGCTGGAGACCACCGGTAAACCGGGCGGTTCGGCCCGGGTGCTCGCGGTGTCCGGCGACGGCTCGGCGATGTACTCGATCTCCGAGCTGGCCACCGCCAAGCAGCACAACGTTCCGGTCACCTGGCTGATCGTCGACGACGGCGGCTACGGCATCCTGCGCGAGTACATGGTGGGCGCGTTCGGCAAAGCCACTGCCACCGAGCTGGCCCGCCCCGACTTCGTGAAACTGGCTGAGGCCTTCGGCGTCCCGGCGGTCCGGGTGGCCCCCGAGGACGTCGGTGACGCGCTGAAGGCGGGCTTCGCGGCGGACGGGCCGAACGTCGTCGTCGTCGAAACCCTACTCAAGATGTTCGCCCCCACGCACCTGGACGTCTAAACCCCCATCCCAACGAACGAACACAACAGGGCCCCGAATCCTCACGGATCCGGGGCCCTGTTGTGTATGGGTGCGCTCCCCGTCGAGGCTTCTTAGTTTCCCAAAGCAATCAATTTATTGTATTGTTGCTTCAGGCAAGTAAGTAAGGGGCTTCCAAACATGTCAGTTGCATCGACCACTGCAGCCAAGCTGGTCCACCAAATCTTCGATCTCCAGCGCGCCGTCCGGTGCGTCGCCGCGGCGAACCTTCGCGGCGACGATACCGGCGTCGCGCTGCAGGGCGTCCTGCGCTTTGTGGGGGAGGGCGAAACCCGTGCCACGCAGCTCGCGGAGCGGCTGGGCGTCAGCGCCCCCGTCCTCAGCCGGCACCTCGCCGAACTGCTCGAGCAGGGCTACGTGGTCCGGCGGCCGGATCCCGAGGACGGCCGGGCGCAGCTCATCGCGCTCTCGCCGGCCGGGACCGAGAAACTGCGCTCCATCGAGGCGCAGCGCGCCGCCACGCTGCAGGGCTTCCTGCAGGACTGGAGCGAGGACGACGTCGAAGAGACCTCGCGCACCTTGAAGAAACTAGCTGAATCCCTCAGGAGTTCAGCCCGGGCAAAGACGGCCGGATCCGCCGACACGACCAACTTTGTTGAGGAGTAAATCTATGGCCAGCCACGCTGCCGCCGCCGGGCCGTCCCCGGCCACCACCGCGCAAGCGGCCCCCGCACCGCAACCGCACCACGAACCGCAGGCGGCCATGAGCCACCGGCAGATCATGGAAGCGCTGACCGGCCTGCTGGCGGCGTTCTTCACTGCCATCCTGAGCAGCACCATCGTTGCGAACGCGCTGCCGACCATCATGTCCGAACTCAAGGGCACCCAGACGGACTTCGCCTGGGTCATCACGGCCGCATTGCTGGCCAACGCGGCCACCACCCCGATCTGGGGCAAGCTCGCGGACCTCTTCAACAAAAAGGTCCTCGTCCAGCTCAGCATCGTGATCTTCGTGGCCGGCTCCGTCATGGCGGGCCTGTCCGAGACCATCCCGCTGCTGCTGACCGCCCGCGTCATCCAGGGCATCGCGATGGGCGGCCTCACCGCCCTGGCGCAGGCCATCATCGGCTCGATGATCCCGCCGCGCGACCGCGGCAAGTACTCCGGCTACATGGGCGGCGTCATGGCCGTCGGCACGGCGGGCGGCCCGCTGCTCGGCGGCTTCATCGTCGACAGCCCGCTCGGCTGGCGCTGGACCTTTTTCGTCTGTGTCCCGCTCGCCGTCGTCGCCCTGATCCTGCTGCAGGTCACACTGAAGATCCAGCACGTCAAGCGCCCCGCCAAGATCGACTGGCTCGGCTCCATCCTGCTGACCTCCGGCGTCAGCCTGCTGCTGATCTGGGTCTCCTTCGCCGGCAACCCGGACTACTACGACTGGTGGTCCTGGCAGACGGTCGCCATGGTGGGCGGCGGCATTGTGCTCCTGGGCCTGCTGGTGCTGGTGGAATCCAAGGTGGCCCAGCCGATCATCCCGCTTAAGATCATCTCCGAGCGCACCACCGCCCTGGCGATCCTCGCCTCCGTGGCCGTCGGGGTGGGCATGTTCGGCTCCTCGACGTTCCTGGGCCAGTACTTCCAGGTGGCCCGCGGTGCCACCCCCACCGAAGCCGGCCTGCTCACGCTGCCCATGATCGCGGGCAACCTGATCGGCTCCGTGCTCTCCGGCCAGCTGATCAGCCGCACCGGCAAGTGGAAGCGCTACCTGGTCGCGGGCGCCGTCGCGCTGATCGGCGGCCTCGGCCTGGCCGGCAGCATGGACCACACAACCGAGCTCTGGCTGACCGGGATCTACACGGCCATCCTCGGCGTCGGGCTGGGCTTGCTGATGCAAAACCTCGTGCTTGCCGTCCAGAACACGGTCCAGGCCAAGGACATCGGCACGGCCAGCGCCTCGGTAGCCTTCTTCCGGTCCGTCGGCGGCGCCATCGGCGTCTCGGTCCTCGGCGCCGTGCTGGGCAACCGGGTCAAGGATCTGGCCGTGGAAGGCCTCGCTGCCGCCCGGATCAAGGTCCCGGCAGGATCCACAGGGGCCAGCATGGACCTCAAGGACATGCCCGCACCGATCCGCGACATCATGCGGGCCGCCTACGGTGACGCGATCGCAGAGGTCTTCCTGATCTCTGCCATCATCGGTCTCGTGGCGCTGGTGGCCATCCTGTTCATCAAGGAAAAGCCGCTCCGCCGCACCGTCGACATCCGACCGGAAGCTTCGGCCTCCGCCGCCGTCACCGGGTCCGGAACCGCCGCCGACGTCGAAGCTGCCGCCGGGGTGGCTGCCCACGCCGCCGCCGCTTCCGGCCCCGCAGCGGGGCCCGCCGCGGCTCCCACGCAAGGGCACGACTCCGCCGAGACCGGCATCGTCGACCTGGACCGCGAGTTCATCGAGGTCCTGAGCCGGCAGCGCGCCACCGGGTCCCGGTTCCCGGACGCCGCGCGGCTGGGTGCGGACAACCGCCAGAACAGTGACGGCGAAGCCAGGGCCGAGCGTGAAGGCGCCCGGCTCCGGGCCCGGACCATGGTGGCCGAGGCGCGCGCCGACGACGCCGACGTCGTGCCCCTGCTGCTCCAGACCCAGCGGTTGCTGGCCGAACAACAGGTGCAGCTGGCGGATGCCCTGCGTGCCGTCCACGAGCAGGCGGCGGAACAGCGCGCGATCGCGGCCGAACAGGCCCGGGTGGCGGAGCAACTCACCACCCTGCGGCGCCAGCTCGCCAAGGAACGCAAGCTCCAGCGCGCGGCGGCCGACTACATCGCCACGCAGGGCCGGCACCGCGGAGAGTAAACGACCCCACGAAAGCGGTCCCGCGTCTGCCCTCCGGGGGAGCCGCGGGGCCGCTTTTGGACGCCTCGGCGCCCTGGCGGTGGCCGCCGCAGCGGGTTAAGTACAACGATTGGCTGACATCCGCAGCTGGAGGTACCACCCCGGCACGGGATTTCGTAGAGTGGGACAGCTAAGGCTGTCGGTCCCGGCTGCTATAACTTTCCTTGTTCGTCTGCTGTTCTTCCTCTTCTGCGCTTCATGAACCATTCTTAAGGACCCGTGGGCATGCTTGTCACCCTCATACGGCGCTATTCCAAGCCGTATTTGCCGTTTATTGCGGCCGTCGTCATCTTCCAGTTGGCCTCCACTATCGCGGCCCTGTACCTGCCCAGCCTCAACGCCCAAATCATCGACGAGGGAGTCTCCCGCGGCGACACGGACTACATCTGGCGCACCGGCGGTCTCATGCTCGGCGTCGCCCTGGTCCAGGTGGTCACCGCGATTGCCGGTGTGTACTTCGGTTCCAAGGCCGCGATGGCGTTCGGCCGGGACCTGCGCCGGGGCGTTTTCCGCAAGGTCAGCAGCTTCTCCGCCAGGGACGTCAACGTCTTCGGCGCCCCAACGCTGATCACCCGCGGCACCAACGACGTCCAGCAGGTCCAGATGCTCATGCTGATGGGGCTGAACTTCATGGTGGCCACGCCCATCATGTGCATCGGAGGCATCGTCATGGCCCTCCGCGAGGACCTCAACCTGTCCTGGCTGGTCTGGGTCTCGGTGCCGCTGCTGGTGGTCGTGGTCGGCTACCTCGTGGTCCGCCTGATGCCGCTGTTCCGTTCCATGCAGGCCAAGATCGACCGGCTCAACGGCATCCTGCGCGAGCAGATCATCGGCATCCGCGTGGTCCGTGCGTTCGTCCGCGAGCCGCACGAAGCGCAGCGTTTTGGCGCCGCCAACAAGGAACTCACCGAGGTCTCGCTCAAGATCGGCGCCTTGTTCGTGCTGATGTTCCCTGCGATCGGGATGATCCTGCACGTTTCCACCGCCGCCGTGCTCTGGTTTGGCGGCCAGCGGGTGGACGCCGGGGAGATGCAGGTGGGCTCGCTGACGGCGTTCCTGCAGTACCTGCTGCAGATCCTGATGGCCGTCATGATGGGCACGTTCATGGCGATGATGATCCCGCGCGCCTCCGTCTGCGCGGACCGCATCGGCGAGGTGCTCGACGTCGAACCCTCCATCCACGAACCGCTCGCCCCTGTGGCTCCCGCCGCCAAGGCCGGCCGGGTGGAGTTCCGGAACGTCTCCTTCGCCTACCCCGGTGCCGAGGCACCGGTGCTCAGTGACATCAGCTTCACCGCCGAACCGGGCCAGACCGTCGCGATCATCGGGTCCACCGGCGCAGGCAAGACCACCCTGCTGGCGCTGCTGCCGCGGCTCTTCGACGCCGCCTCCGGCGAGGTGCTGCTCGACGGCGTCCCGGTCACCCAACTGGACCGCGCCGAAATCACCGGGCGCGTCGCGATGGTGCCCCAGCGGCCCTACCTGTTCTCCGGCACCATCGAGCACAACCTGCGCTTCGGCAAGTCCGAAGCGACCGACGAGGAACTCTGGGACGCCCTCACGGTGGCCCAGGCCGCAGACTTCGTCCGTGAAAAGAAAAACGGACTCGGCGCCCGGATTTCCCAGGGCGGCACCAACGTCTCCGGCGGCCAGCGGCAGCGTCTCTGCATCGCCCGCGCACTCGTCACCGAACCCAAGGTCTTCCTGTTCGACGACTCCTTCTCCGCCTTGGATGTCGCCACCGACGCCCGGCTGCGGAAGGCGCTCAAGGCCAAGACGGCCGACGCGACGGTGATCATCGTGGGCCAGCGCGTCTCCACCATCGCGGACGCGGACCAGATCCTCGTCCTGGACAACGGCCGGATCGTGGACCGCGGAACCCACGAGGAGCTCCTCGCCAGCTCCAGCACCTACCAGGAAATCGTCGAATCCCAGCTGACCGCGGAGGCCATCGCATGAGCACCAACGAAAAGCTCAGCCACGGCTCCGCCGGCAAGGCTCCCCACGAGGCGCCCGTGGAGGCCCCCGCCGAAGCTCCCGAGGAGGACTTCTACGAGGAGGAATTCACCCCCGGCGAAGCCGACGGCGGCATGTTCGGCGCCGTGCCGGCGAAGAAGGCCCAACACTTCTGGCCCTCGGCGAAGCGGCTGATGGGCCTGCTGAAACCCGAGCGGGCCGGCATCGCCGCGGTCCTCGCGATGGTGACAGTCGCCGTCGTCCTCAACGTGATCGCCCCACGCATCCTGGGCCAGGCGATGGACGTGATCTTCGGGGGAGTGGTCGGCAAACAGTTGCCGGCCGGCGCCACCAAGGACCAGTTCATCGCCGGACTGCGCTCCCAGGGCCAGGACAACTTCGCGGACATGCTGGCCCGGATGGACGTTGTGCCCGGCGTGGGCATCGACTTCCAGAAGCTCGCCTTCCTCATCAGCATCGTCCTGGTGATGTACTTCGTCGCGAACATTTTCCTGTGGCTGCAGGGCTACGTCCTGAACGTGCTGGTCATGCGGGTGGTCCGCCGGCTGCGCGACGACACCGAGAAGAAGCTCAATAAGCTGCCGCTGGGCTACTTTGACACCCGCCAGCGCGGCGACATCCTTTCCCGCGTCACCAACGACGTCGACAATATCCAGCAGGCCCTGCAGCAGGCGTTCGCGCAGCTGGTGAACTCGGCACTGACCGTGATCGGCATCGTGATCATGATGTTCATCGTGTCCTGGCAGCTGGCCCTGATCGCGCTCATCGCCCTCCCGCTCTCGGGGGTGGCCGCCGGCATCATCGGCGCCCGCAGCCAGAAGCTCTTCGCCGCGCAGTGGAAGAACACTGGCGAGCTCAACGGCCAGATCGAGGAATCCTTCTCCGGCCACGACCTGGTCCGCGTCTTCGGTCGCGACGCCGACATGCTGGCCCGCTTCGACGAACGGAACGAGGAACTCTACAAGGCCAGCTTCGGCGCCCAGTTCGTGTCCGGCATGATCATGCCGGTGATGCAGTTCGTCTCCTACCTCAGCTACGTGGGGATCGCCGTCGTCGGCGGGCTGCGGGTGGCCTCGGGCGGGATGAGCCTGGGCGACGCCACGGCGTTCATCCAGTACTCGCGCGAGTTCACCCAGCCGCTGGGGCAGATGGCCGGCATGGCCAACATGCTGCAGTCCGGCGTGGCCTCCGCCGAGCGGGTCTTCGAATTCCTCGACGCCGACGAACAGGACGCCGAGACCGCCCTCGAGCACCTCCCGGCCAAAACTGACGGGCACGTTGAGTTCAAGCACGTCACCTTCAGCTACACCCCGGACAAGCCGCTGATCGAGGACCTGTCCTTCACCGCCGAGCCCGGGCACACCGTGGCCATCGTCGGCCCGACCGGGGCGGGCAAGACCACCCTGGTGAATCTCGTGATGCGCTTCTACGAGCTCAACGCAGGCAGCATCACGCTCGACGGCGTCGACGTCACCCGGCTCAGCCGCGCCGAACTGCGCTCCAAGGTGGGCATGGTCCTGCAGGACGCGTGGCTGTTCGGCGGCACGATTTACGAGAACATCCGCTACGGCAAGTTGGACGCCACCGAGGACCAGATCATGGCCGCGGCGAAGGCGACCTTCGTGGACCGCTTCGTGCGGGCGCTGCCGGAGGGCTACAACACCGTCATCGACGAGGAAGGCAACAACGTCAGCGCCGGGGAGAAGCAGCTGATCACCATTGCGCGGGCCTTCGTGGCCAACCCCTCGCTGCTGATCCTGGACGAGGCCACCAGCTCGGTTGATACCCGCACCGAGGTTCTGGTCCAGAAGGCCATGGCCGCGCTGCGCACCGAGCGGACCAGCTTCGTGATCGCCCACCGCCTCTCCACCATCCGGGACGCGGACACCATCCTGGTGATGGAAGCCGGACGCATCGTCGAACAGGGCAGGCACGCGGAACTGCTCGAACTGCGCGGTGCCTACTACCGCCTGTACATGTCCCAGTTCGCCGGCGAAGACGCTGAGGCGTCTCTCGAGGAAGAGCCGACGGCGGTGCACAGCTGAGCGCCGGAACCGGGGTCGGGAGCATGCCCGGAACCAGCGAACCCCGGCGCCTCGAGGTGCAGGTGCCGATGCGATGGGGCGATATGGACGCCTACGGCCACATCAACAACGTGCAGATCGTCCGGATCCTGGAGGAGGCCCGCATCGCCGCCTTCGGGCCGCCGCGGGGAGCGGGCCTGCCCGGCATGGAACCCCAGGTGTCGCTCTTCAACGACATCCCGGAGGGCACGCTGGCGCTGGTCGTGGAGCACAAGATCCGCTACGTCCGGACGCTGGAATACCGCAACGTTCCCGCCGTGGTGCAGTTGTGGGTCGGCGCGGTCAAAGGGGCCAGCTTCGACATCCACTACCTGGTCCAGGACCCCGTCACCGGCGAAGACTGCGTCAAGGCGAGCAGCCACCTCGCGTTCGTGGACGAAGCCACCGGGCGGGTGCTTCGGCTGACCCCCGAGCAGAAGGCAAAGCTCGCGCCTTTCGCGGCGGCCCGCCACGAACCCAACTGACTGGCAGTAGTCGTCGTTTTGAGCCCGCTAAACGACAACTAATGCGAGCTAGTTGGGCCGGCGGCCCGCCAGACCCACTAGCCCCTACCTCGCTGCCGGGATCGGTCCTAGACTGAACAGGCCCGCGGGAAGCCGGCAGGATGCAAACCTTAGGAGCACGGATCATGGCCAAGCGAAGCAAGATGAAGGCGCGGAAGAAGACCTGGAAAGAGCTCTCGCCGATGGCGAAGTTCGGCACCATCACAGCGGCCGTCGTCCAGCTCTCCCTCCTGATTGCCGCCCAGCGCGACATCTCGCGCCGCCCGGCGGAGGAGATCCGCGGCAGCAAGGCGTTGTGGCGGGCAGCCACTCTCATCAACTTCGTCGGCCCGGGCAGCTATTTCACCTTCGGCGTCAAGCGCCGCCCGGCCGTCAAGTAATACCCCGGCCGCCCTCCGCGGGCGCTCTGCGGGCTCCGCCAGAACCGCGGAACAAAGCTACTCGCCGGTAGTTCTGATCTGCGGCGTGATGCGGGCGTTCAGCTTAAGCCTGTAAATTGAAGGCATGACCCCCAACAAAAAGCCCGCCATGCACCGCGCCCTCGGCATCTCCAAAGAGATCGAAGACGCGGCGTGGTTTGTACTGGGCCCGGGGCTGCTCGGCAAGGCGTCGCCGCTGGACGGCCGGACTAGGACGTGGTCGGTTGCGGCGGCCTCGGAGTTGCTGGAGCGGCTGGAGCGGGGCATCCCGGACCCCAAGGCGCCGATGATGACCAACCTCCGCGAAAACCTTGAGGGCGCCACCCGCGGGGCGAAGCAGCTGGCCGTCGAGCTATTGTTCCTGCAGTCGCTGCCGCTGGCGCACGAGGTCAAGTCACTCAAGGTCAAGCGGGCCCGCGTCGCAGAGGCGGCGTCCTGGCTGGAGCCTCCGCTGGCGCTCCCGGACGAACTCTATGCGGGCATGACGGACCACGGGGTGATCCGGGACCGCACCGCGGAGTTCAACTGGACGATTTGGGACCACCTGAAGTGGCTCTGCCGCTTCGTTCGGCACGTCGCCCAGCGACCGGCCGGCGTCGTCCAAGCCGCGATCAAGGACCCGCTGGCCTTCCACGAACTCACGATTGGCACCCCGGAAGACCAGCCCGCGATCCGGCGCAGCATCGAATTCCTGGTCTGGCCCGGCTACTTCGAGCCCGTCGTTGCCGACGTCGAACGCCAGGAGATCCGGGATGCCTTCGCCTCCCTGGTTGGCGGTGCCAGGGGTGACTCCGACGAGGAAATCTCCGCGGACATCCACCGCATCAGGCTGCACCTCGACGAGCAGGCCGGGCAGCGGATCGACTGGTACTCGCGGCAGCTGGTCAGCCAGTGGCGGAAGGTGGCCGATCCCGGCCGCCGCGCGTGGCTGCTGCGCAGCCACCACGACAACGCCGAGCTGCTGGCCGCCTGGCAGGACGACGAAGCGGTGACCCTCGACGTCGAACACCTCCGTCTGTTGGACCCGGGCGTGACCGCCGGCCTGGTCCAACACGCCGTGGACGAGGACTACAAGCACCTCAGCTACGTGGAACGTGAGGACACCAAGACCGCCGTCTTCGCCTTCCTGACCGTGATGAAACCGGGCGACTTCACGCTGTACCAGAACTCGGGGACCGTCCGAGTCGGCGTGGTGCTGGGCGAACCCGAACACCATGATGACAACCGCCGGCTACGCCGGAAGGTCCGCTGGTTCGACGAGGTCCACTCGATGGCCGAATTGCCCCGCCACGTGCAGCGCCAGCTGGCCAGCTCGGGGCTCATCGTGGACGTCACCCGGGTGATCCAGGCGCTCGAGACCTTGCTCCCGGCCGAAGCCGAGGCAGAGACCGACGACGGCGCCGAGCCGGACGCCGTCGTCGAGCCATGCGAGGGCTTCCGGCCGCTGACGGCGGAATTCGCCGCGTCCCTGCACATGGACCTCGAACCGCTGCAGGAAATCGCCGAACTGCTGGAGGAAAACCGCCAGTTGGTGCTCTACGGCCCGCCCGGCACCGGCAAAACCTACCTGGCCAAGCACCTCGCCGCCGAACTGGCCGGGGACACCGGCGACGAGCGGGTCAAACTCGTCCAGTTCCACCCCTCCTACGCGTACGAGGACTTCTTCGAGGGCTACCGGCCGGACAAGACCGACGAGGGCCAGGTGTCCTTTAAGCTGGTGGCCGGACCGCTCCGCAGGCTGGCCGAGGAGGCCGCCAAACCCGGCAACGAGGGCAAGCCATACTTCCTGATCATCGATGAGATGAACCGGGCCAACCTGGCGAAGGTCTTCGGCGAGCTGTACTTCCTGCTGGAGTACCGCGACGACCGGATCTACCTGCAATACAGCCCCACGGAGCCGTTCTCGCTGCCGGACAACCTGTACATCATCGGCACCATGAACACCGCGGACCGCTCCATCGCGATGATGGACGCCGCCATCCGCCGGCGGTTCTCCTTCATCGAACTGCATCCCAAGACCGAACCGGTGAAGGGCTCGCTGCTGCGCTTCCTGCAGGCCCGGGGCCTGGACACGACGCCGGCGCTGCTGCTCGACGAGCTGAACAACGCCATCGACGAGTGGGACCGGGACCTGATGATCGGGCCGTCCTACTTCATGAAAAAAGCCGCCCAGACACCCACCGGGCTGCGCCGGATCTGGAAGTACGAGCTGATGCCGCTGCTGGAGGAGCACTACCACGGCCAGCTCAACCGGGCGCAGCTGGAGGAACGGTTCGGACTGGAGCAACTGTTGAGCCGCCTTGCGCGCGTCTAGCCTCGCCCCTTCCGGCACCGTCCGCCACATCGTCCTGGATGAGCTGTCCGGGGGAGTGGTGGAACGGGTCGATGCGGGCAGCGCCGCGTACATCAACGGCAGCGGACTGGCCAAGGCTTCTCCGCTGGGCATGGGCCTGTTCCGGATCGAACCTGTCGGCAAGGTGGGCTCCGTGCGCACCCCCTCAGTGCAGCTGGAAGTCCGGCCCAAGGAACGGCTGGGTCTCGGCCGGCTGCTGTTCCTGCTCGGCTACACGGAGAACCAGGGCTTTCGGGATGACGCCGTGGCCGCGGTCGAGGACACCGATCTCTGGAGCGCCCTCGCCGAGTCGCTGGCCCAGCTCGCCGACCGGGCCCTCAGCCGCGGGGTGCTGCAGGGCTACCTGAACGTCGACGAGTCCCTCCGCACCGTCAAGGGGCGGATCAGGATGTCCGACCAGATCTCCCGCCGCCCCGGCATGCTGGTGCCGCTCGAGGTCTCCTACGACGAGTTCACCGAGGACATCCCGGAAAACCGCATCCTGCGCGCGGCCCTAGAACGGATGTCGCAGGTGCCGGGGGTGCGGGCCGATGTGCTGAGCCGGCTGCGGCGGTTGAAGGGAAAGCTCGACGCCGTGACGCGCCTGCAGTCCGGCGCCCCGTTGCCGCGGTGGCGGGCCAGCCGGATGAACACCCGCTACCACGCGGCCCTGCGGCTCGCGGAGGTCATCCTGCGCAACGCCTCGGCCGAAGCCGGGGACGGAAAGCAGCACTCGGCGTCGTTCGTGGTGGACATGTCCAAAGTCTTCGAGGACTTTGTCGGCATCGCGCTGCGCGAGGCCATGGCCGCGTATCCGGGGGAGATGCGGCTGCGCTACAACTCGATGCTGAATGAGGCGGTGCGGGATTCCGACCGGATCATGGTGCAACCGGGTGCGGTGCATCTGCTGGGCGGCCGGCCCGTGATGGTGTACGACGCGAAGTACAAGGCGGCGTCCGACATCGGCGCCTCACTGTCCGCTGACCACTACCGGATGCTCGCGTATTGCACGTCGCTGCGGGTGCCGACGGCGTGGCTGGTTTACGCCGGCGCGGGGGAGATCAAGCTGCGGCGGATCCTCAACACGGATATCGATGTGGTGGAATTTCCGCTGGATCTGTCGCTGCCGCCGTCGGAAATCCTGGCGTCAGTGGCTGACCTGGCGCAGCAGTCGTGGGGCGAAGTGGTCCGTCAGGCGACGATCAGCCGCTGACGGGGTGCCCATCTAAGCGGTGTCATCCTGCAGGGTCGTGGAGACTGACAGCAGGTGGTTCAGGAGCGCTTTTTCCGGCTCCCCGGGATTGTTCGCGACGTGCCAGCGGAGCTGTTCCCGGACCAAGGCCTCGTCCGGCTTGGTCTCTTCAAGAATCGCCTCGATGATGGCGGAAACCTGACGGCGCAGGGGCTCCAGATCCTCATGTGTTTCGGGGCTCCGGGCGGCGTGCCGCGTGCGGGTCTCGGTAGACAACAACAAGTGTGGCATGGTGCTCTCCTGCGGAGTTTGTAGTATCCCCACGTACTGACCAATAGAGTCCTAGTCCCCGAGTTTTGATCTTAGCTCAGGGAGACCAGTCTGTCTCGCGTAGCGGTACTATATTTTTGATGTCTGTTTCAACCAATTCCCAGGCTCCCTCTCCACAGCCCCATGGCGCGGGCAGTGGTGGCGTTCCTGCGTCCGGCGGTGGGACCAACGCCGGTGGTGCTGAGATTACCGGGATCCGGGAGCGTATTTTGGATGTCGCGTACGAATTATTTTCGCGTCGCGGCGTGCGGGACGTGGGCATTAACGAACTCATCGGCCGCTCCGGAGTGGCGAAAGCCAGCTTCTACCGGCACTTCGGCTCCAAGGACGAGCTGGTGCTGGCTTTCCTGGAACGCCGCGACCGGCAGTGGACCGTAGCCACCATCATTTCCGAGGCCCGACGCCGGGGGCGCACCCCCGTGGAGCAGCTGCTGGCCATCTTCGATGTGTTTGCCGATTGGTTCGCGCGGGACGACTTCGAGGCCTGTTCCTTCGTGAACATCCTGCTGGAGATGGGCCCGTCGCATCCATTGGGCAGGGCGAGCATCGATTACCTCGACAAGATCCGGGGCCATGTGCAGCAGCTCGCCGAGGAGGCGGCCCTGGCGGATCCTGACGGCTTCGCCCGGTCCTGGTACATCCTGATGAAGGGCTCGATCGTCGCCGCGGCCGGAGGAGACCGCGCAGCCGCCGGCCGGTCGCGGGAGATGGCCGAGTGGCTGATTGCGCACCACCAGTCCTAGCGCAGACTTAGCGGCCGAGGAAACTGTCCAGTTGCTGCTCGAGGGCCGAGAGGTCTTTGAGCTCGCACTCCCAGACGGTGAGAACGTCCCAGCCCGAACGTTCGAGCAGGCGGCGCTGTTCGGCGTCGCGGGCCCGCGTGCGGGCGCGCTTGGTTTCCCAGAAATCCGCGTTGGATTTGGGTGCATGCTGGCCGACCCTGCAGTCATGGAAATGCCAGAAGCAGCCGTTGATGAAGATGACTTTATGGCGGCTGGCGAACACCAGGTCGGGGTTTCCGGGGAGCCTGCCGCCACGGGCGGTGCCGTGCAAGCGGTAGCGGTAGCCTTTCGCGTGCAGCATCCGGCGGACGAGCAGTTCGGGCTTGGTGTTCTTCCCCCTGATGCGGGACATGTTCCAGCTGCGCCGCTCCGGGGTCAGACTGTCCGCCATGGCTTAAGTCTAGGCGGCGGCTGTCTGCCGCGAATTTGGCCTAGATTTCCCGTTCGGGGTGTTCGCCGAACTGGAAGTGCCGGCCGCTGACCGACGTCGGAGCAATTTCGACGTAGAAGTCTTTCAGCGTCGGCACCCACGGTTTAAGGCCCAGCGCCTCGGCCACGGCGATGTCCGCCGACTGCTCCAGGACCCGTGCCGTGCCGCGAACGACCACCGACCATGCCTCTTCGGAGAGGATGCCGTCGGTTTCAAACAGCACCTTGGAATTGATGGTCAGTTCGGCCAGCTTGTTGCCGGGCGCCGTGCGCAGGTAAAGCTTCCGGTTGTCGACGGCGTAATTCACCGGGAAAATATCCGGTTCGCCGGCCACGGTGACGACGAGCCTGCCGTGTTTAGTTCCTTCGATGAGTTTCCAGGTCTCATCCTCGGACAGGTTCAAGATGGGGCTGCTGTCTGCGTGTTCGAACATCATGGGCTCATTGTTCTGTCCCGTGTAGAAAAACGCCAGAGGCAATCGGAATTGATTGCTTAGTCGGTCGTGAGGTTGCGGTCGCTATATTGTCCGACCCCCTCCCTATCGTTCATCTTGTTCGGATTGCATCGCATCCAGCGGTGGCCCATCAGGGTGTTTTTCCGTTGGACGAGATGCCCCTCCGCGCCATGGGGGCGCTTGGGCCCGGACACTTCGCACCGCCAGGCACCGCCTGGCCATGAGTATGGGGAATCATGAGTACTTTCAATTCACACGGCACCGCGCCCGCGGATGCGCCCACGTCCACCGTTCCGAGTATGGGCGGCGCTCCTGTTGCCCCGCGGGGCAACGGCTGGGGCATCACCGCACTGGTGCTCGGCATTGTTGCTGTCGTCTTTTCGTTCATCCCGGTGATGGGCGTCGTCGCCTTTGTCCTGGGTCCACTGGCCGTCCTGTTCGGGATCATCGGTGCTACCCGCAAGTTCGCCAAGAAGGGTGCCGCGATTGCGGGCATCGTTCTTGGCATTCTGAGCATTGTGATCGCGGCTATCTGGATGGCCGTGGTGTCCGCCGCTGTTTCCTCGGCCGATCAGGCGCTGAACTCGGAGCACAAGGTCCAGTACGTGGTGACCACGAACGGCAAAGCCTCGGTCAGTTACTGGACCAGCGGCGGGACGTCCAACGTTGATGTCAGCGCTGGCTGGAAGAAGGAGCAGACCGTGAAGAATTCGGATCTGCTCTCCTTGGTTGTCAGCGGGGATTTTTCGAATGCCGCGGCAAAGGTTGGCTGCGAAATTCTGTTTGACGGCAAGTCGATCTCGAAGAACTCCGGAACCGGCCAGGGCGCCATGGCAAGCTGCAGCGGCTCGGGCCTCGGGGCGGACAAACAGAAGTAGGAAGCTGAGCCGGGCCTGAAATCCGGCCGCACGGCGGGGGCGTTGCCGGAACTTCTGCAACGCCCTGTTTGCGTTGGCAATTGGGGGCGCGTTTGGGGTGTCTTTGTAGTGCGTTTGGGGGTGTCTTTGGGGGTGGGGAGTGAGGTATTTGGGGCGCCTGCTTCCCTAGGGGCGCGTGGTTCAGAAGTGAGGCGGGGCCTGTGGATAACCCTTACGGCGAGAGTGTGGTGTCAGTTACCCTTAGGCATTGTTTGGATTCATGCGTCTTGATTTCTATCGGGGGATTAGCTGAACATGACATCTCGCACTCCAACCTCCAGCCGCAGGCTCACCGCCGCGGCCGCCCTGCTCACCGGTATTGCCCTGATGGGAACGGCATGCACCGCCGGCCAGGCGCCGCCGAGTGCGGCACCGAGCGATGCGTCGACCAGCATGTCCACGTCCCGGACTCCCAGCGCCACCGCGACGCCCATCGCCACTGCCAGTTATAAGCCGGCCGACGCCAAGGGGAGGGCCCAGAACGTCCCGGTTCCGGTGCTGCCGGAGGCTGCGAAGGCGAAGACGAAGGAGGGGCTGGAAGCGTTCGCGAGGTATTGGTTCGAACAACTCAACTTCGCGTATGAGACCGGCAATACATCTGGACTGTCGTCCATCACATCGGAAAATTGCGAATTCTGTTCCAATATCAGGAAGGCTCTGCAAAAGAACTACCAGGGAGACCGCTGGCTGGTCGGTGGACGCATCAAAGCCCCGTCGATGAATACCAATTTCGGAGCCGAATCTGAGGGAACCTATCAAGTCGTCGTTCAAGTTCAGCAGGCGAAGATCACCTATCTCAACGCTGACGGCTCTGAGTTCCGCTCACCCACGCCACCCTCCGACACTGGAAATGTGATGCTGACAGCCTTCCGAAATGGATCGTGGCAAGTTACAGCGCTCCATCCGATCCGATGAGCTCCTGTCGTATTCTGCCCAAAATGTTATTGGTGCTAGCCCTTGTTGCACCGTTTGCTGGTGGCCTCCCGAGTCCCGCAGCCGCCGATGACGGGATAGACGCTGGCTTTGGGAACCAAGGCGTCAACGTAGGCGGCTGGCGAATGGACCCAGGAACGGGCAAATTCGTCCCCGTCGAACCAGGAGCTCCTTCTGCCGACCCCTTCCAGTACAAATACGAACTCCAATGCCATCTTGGCGGTGGCGACTTCGACGCTGAGTGCCTGGCGACCGTGATGGAGTGCAAGAACGGTCCCGGTGGTAAAGACGGGATTCCCGTCACTTGGTTCAAGGCTCCTGCAGGGGTCCCCAACCCAGTCTGGAGCTACCATTCCGGGCCGACGTGCCTGTTTGATGCGCGGCCCGAAGACTTGCTGCCCCGCATCGCCGCCATGATCCAAACCGAATTCCAGAAACTTCCGATCGCCGCGGGCCGAGTAACCGCGCAACCCAGTCCGCACACGCTTCGGGGCGCTGAGACGAACTTCTTTGCTGAGGCAGCAGAACAGCAGTTCGACATCAAGATTCTGGCCCAGGCCGTCCATGTCGACGCCAAGCCCGTCCAATACACCTGGAACTACGGTGACGGCAGTTCGCTGGGCCCACAGGGCTCGGCCGGCGGACCACTGCCGCAGGACCGGTGGGGCGAAAAGACGACCACCAGCCACATCTACACCCAGACCGGGGACTTCTCCGTGACGCTAACCACGTATTTTCAAGGGACCTACTCCGTCAACGGCGGCCCGCCGCTGCCGATCCCGGGCCAAGGACAGTTCAGCTCCCCGCCACAGACCGTCAGCGTCTGGCGGTCCATCACCCGCAACTATGCCGACGATTGTCTCCAAAATCCGGAAGGCCAGGGTTGCCCCGGCTCACCACCGACCTCGCGGTAATTCAGGCGTGATCTGAGTCTCAACCGGAATAGTTGCAGACGCTATGAAGTTTCCGCCAGTGGACCCAATCCACTCCGAAAGGAACTGCGCATGCTGTTTTCCCCCTTGACCCTCGGCCAGCTTGAACTACCGAACCGGCTCGTGATGGCGCCGCTCACCCGCGTCCGTTCGGGCAAGGAAGGCGTTCCCGGGCCGCTGGTGGTGGAGCACTACCGGCAGCGAGCCTCGTTGGGGCTGATCGTCAGCGAAGGTACCTACCCCAGCCCGGCCGGACGGGGATTCCCGGGACAGCCCGGCTTGGTCACCGAGGAGCAGCTCAAGGGCTGGGCCGACGTCACCGCCGCCGTGCACGCCGAGGGCGGCAGGATCTTCGCCCAGGTAATGCACGCGGGCCGCGTCACGCACGAGGACACCACTGGCGGCCATGAGGTCGTCGCCCCGAGCGCGATCGCCATTGACGGCGAGACCCGTACCTACGAGGGCAAGCAGGCTTTCCCGGTGCCGCGCGCGCTGGCTACTGATGAACTGTCCGGCATCCGTGAAGAGTTCGTTCAGGCGTCCCGCAATGCGATCGACGCAGGGTTCGACGGCGTCGAGCTTCACTCCGCGAATGGCTACCTGCTGCACGAATTCCTGACGCCGGCGGCGAACCAGCGCGAGGACAACTACGGCGGCTCACCCGAAAATCGTGCCCGCTTCGTCATCGAAGTCGTCCAGGCTGTTGTGGACGCCGTCGGCGCGGACCGCGTAGGTATCCGCATCTCGCCGGAGCACAACGTCCAGGGCGCCCTGGAACTGGACGCCGCCGACGTCCGCGCAACCTACGGCTACCTCGTGGACGCCCTGGCCCCGCTGAAGCTGGCCTACCTCAGCGTCCTTCACAAGGAGCCGACGAGCGAACTGGTCCAGGAACTGCGCACGCGCTTCAATGGAACCTTCCTGCTGAACACCGGCTTTGGCGTCATCACGACTGCCGAAGTAGCCAAGTCCCTGGTCTCGGACGGCCACGCTGATGCTGTGGTCGTTGGACGACCGGCCATCGCCAACCCCGACCTGGTGCGCCGCTGGCGCGAGGGGCTCCCGGTCAACGAGCCCAACCAGGCCACCTTCTACTCCGACGGCGCCGAGGGTTACACCGATTACCCGGCTTACCAAAACTAGGAGCGGGGCGCCGGCGTAATCATTCACCGGACATGCCCAGTGCACGCCTCGAACGGTGGACAGAATCCGATTCTGTCCACTGTTGGCGTTTAAGGATGGGCATGTCCCCCGGAGCAGCTCGAAGGCGAGGGGCATGTACCGTGGCGCACCCAGAGGACGGGCATGTCCAATGGTGGGTGTGAAGGATGGGCATGTCCCCCGGAGCAGCTCGAAGGCGAGGGGCATGTACCGTGGCGCACCCAGAGGACGGGCATGTCCAATGGTGGGTGTGAAGGATCGGCATGTCCCCTAGGGGGCGGGGGACACGGACCGCTGGCAGAGGCCGATGAAGCCGCCCAGCTGCTCCAGGCCTTCCGGATGGGTGGGCAGGTAGTTTGTCAGCTCCGGAGCACGCACGACGACGGCGCGCCACTGCCCGCGTGACACAGCCACGTTGATCCGGTTCCGGGAGAGCAGGAACTCCATGCCCCGGGGCGCCTCGGCCACCGCCGAACACGCCATGGACACGATCACCACCGCGGCTTCCTGGCCCTGGAACTTGTCCACGGTTCCGACCCGTACGCCTGACAGTCCGGCCCGGTCCAGGGCTTCGCGAACAAGGTTCACCTGGGCGTTGTAGGCAGCCACCACAAGGATGTCCGAGGCCTCAAGAGGGCGCGACCCCTCCGGAGTGTGCCACGCCAGACCCAGATGGCGCCGCACCTGCCGGACGACTTCGGCGGCTTCCTCCGGGGACGACGTCGTGTTGCCGCTGTGCGGCACCATCACCGTTTCGATCCCGGCGGGAACTCCATCCAGTCGCCGGAGGTCAGCGGACGGCGCAGACCGCAGCCGGCCCTCGTAGGACAGCTCGGAGACCGCCAGACACAGCTCGGAGTTCATCCGCCACGAGTCGGCCAGGAAGTAGCCAAGCTCCGGCGGCAAGGTGGCGTGCCCCGCGGAGATCCAGCCCAGCGCCGACTCGTCGACCGGCTCGGGATGCTTGCCTTGGCTGACCTGCGGGAGCTGCTGCGGGTCGCCCAGCAGGAGCAGCCGGCTGCTGGACTGGGCGACCGCGAGCGTGTTGGCCAGCGAGAACTGGCCGGCTTCGTCGATCACCAGCAAATCGAGTGAGCCGGCCGGGACGGTGGCGCCGGTCATGGTCCACGCCGTGCCGCCGACCAGGGCACCGCCGGGCGCGCTCAGCAGCGCCGCAACGTCCTTGGCGGTACGCGCCTGCCACGGCAAGGGATTGTCGTGCTTCACGTCCTTCGCGACCAGGGCGGGGCTGACCCCCGCTTTGGTGATGGCGGTCGTCAGCAGGTTCTCCACCACGGCGTGGGACTGGCCGACGACGCCGACCTTCCAGCCTCGGGCGACGAGCCGGGCGATGACGTGGGAACCCACATGGGTCTTGCCGGTTCCCGGGGGACCCTGCACCGCCAGGTAGGAGTGGTCGAGTCCCAAGACCGCCGTGGTGATCGCATCGATGAAGCGGTCCGGACCGTCGCCCGGCTGCGGCAATGACGCGCCGCCGGACAGCCGTGGCGGCAGATGCCGGACGAGGTCAAGGGCAGGGTGCCGGGGGATGGAACCGGACTGCAAGCCATCGGCTACCAGGTCGGCGAGTGACTCCAACGCCTGCTCCAGGCTTTTGGTGGCCAGCGGCTGGTCCTCGGTCAGCGCGATGGGCACCTCGCTGTGGGGCGATACGTTTCGGTGCAGCCGGTCCCGAATTACGACGGTGTCCTTGCCGTCCTCGTGCCCAAGTTCCAGAACCTCCGTGCCGAACCAGCCGCTTCGACCGGCACCGTTCTTGCCCGTGCCCTCCAGCCCTGCGGGAAGCGGCAGCCCGTACATCCGGAACCATTTGCTGCCTTCGCGCAAATCCGAGCCGGGGCTCACAGTGCCGGTCAGCCGGACCCGCCGCTCCGGAAGCTTCCGGCCTTCTTGCTGCCAGTCGTCGAGGATCACGGCGGAATCGACAAGGAAGACGTTCCGGTCCCGCTCGTGCGTGTCCGGGCCTTGCTCGCACCGGTCGAAATGCGCCCACCAGAAGGACTTGCGCTCCCGGCGGTGATAGCTCACAGCCGCAGCCAGCATGGCGACGGCCTTGCGATCCTCCTCGGACAGGCCGCTCCCGGGCTCGGCAAGGGCCAGCAACGCCAGCTCGGCCGGGCCAAGCGCGGCAGCAGCGGCCGGGGAGTCGACGTCGTCCCCGGCGCCCGCCGGTACGGAACCGGCGCCGCCCGACCCGGACCCGGTGTCCCCGCCCGGCCCGGAGCCGGTGCCGCCTGGCTCAATCCCGCCCGGCTCGATCCCACGTTCCTTGGCCCGCTGGAGCAGCCAATTCCGCAGCTCCAGCGTCGAGAGGCAGTCGTATTCGTTGTAGTCGGAGATGCCGGCGAGGATCCTCGCGGCGTCCTCGGCCCTGGCCTCATCCACCTTGCCAGCCTCGCGCGCCTCGCAGTAGTGGGCGTAGGCGACAACGGAGGCGCCGGCGTCCTTCACGTCGCCCGTCCGGAGGTTCGTGCCCATGTAGAGCGGCTCGAGCTTCTTGATGCTGTACGAGTTTTCCGAGATGCGGATGCTGTTCCGGACCGTCTGGTAGAGGTCCACCAGCAGGCCTTCGCGGAGCCACTCATCCACAATGTCTTCGCCGGCCACATGCAGCACGGAGAGCTTGCGGAGTGCCGTCTTCTCATAAGGGGCGTAGTGGTAGACGTGCATATCGGGGTAGTCCCGTCGACGCTGTTCCACGTAGTCCAGGAAGTCGAGGAACGCCTGCTTCTCCGCCGCCCGGCTGTGCGCCCAGAACGGCCGGAACACGCCCGGAACGCTCGGCCCGGTGGGCGCCTCGACGACGCCGAAAAGGTACTCGAGTCCCCACACCCCGGTGGCGCTGTCCTGCCATAGTGGATCGCCCTCGAAGTCGAAGAAGATGTCGCCCGGACTGGGCGGTGGAAGCTCAGCCAGGGCGTTTTGCGGGAGCACGGCGTAGCGCAGCGTGTGTTCCTCGCCGTCCTTGCGGTACTGCACTTCCCCGTCGGCCGGTCCAACGCCGCTCTGCATCCGGGCCTGTTCCTGCAGCCGCAGGAGCGTGGGCGTCGGCTTGGCGAGCGGGGTTTGGGCCAGCTCCGTGACGGTGTGAATGCCCAGCTCGTGGAGGTTCTTGCGCTGCACCGAGTTCATCCGGGCCACCAGGAGCAGATCGTCGGTGGCCTTGACCTGTTCCTGGCAGTAGTCGCACCGGCCGCAGGCGGCGACGTCCTCCGCGCCCCAGCGGACGGCGTCTGGCAGTGCGATGTGCGCGGCCGTCAGGGCGAGGAAACGTTCGCGGCGTTCCCGGAAGACCGGCAGGATCTCGGCGAGTTTGTGGTGGCTCCGGACGTAGTCGTAGCCGCCGTCGGCCAGTTGCACCGTGGCGCCGAGGACAAGGGTGACCGCGGGATCCACGGGGATGCCCTCCTTGAGCAGCTGGTCGCCGTAGGCGGCGAGCTGCAGCAGGGCGGTCACTTTGGCGTGGCGGGCCAGTTTCGTGTCGAACACGGCGTAGCCGCCGTCGGCCTGCCGGACCAGGAAGTCGGAGCGGCCGTGGAACTGGCCGTCAAAGAACGCGGCCTGGAAGACGACGTCGGCGCCCGCCCGCAGCGCCTCGATGGACTCGTGGTGCTTGGCCGCCAAGGTGGCGCGGTCCATGGCAGTGGCGGGAACGACGTCGTACACGCCGCGCCCGTGGGTGGGGTCCCAGGTGCCGAACTCGTCCATGAACCCGTCCAGGACCTTGCGCTCGTGAATGTCGCCCAGCAAGGCCGCGTGCTTGAGCATTTCATCGGTGCCGAAGTCAGCCTTGGGGGCACGGCCCAGCTTTTCGTCGAGCTTCCGGAGCAGCTGGTACTCGCAGCCGACGGCCACCACAAGGTCGCTCGCGGAGTAGACCAGATCCGGTGCCGCGCCCGGTACTTCCGGTTCAAGAAAAAACACTGCGCCCCGCTTTGCTTGGCTCTGGCCGACTGACTCTTTTTGACCGACCGGCCGGCTCCCGACGCCGTCGATCTCTCTTCTGCCAAGCTACCAAAGCCCTCTGACACTTAAACACTGGCCGTCGTCGTGGGAGCGGCGTAAGGTCAGCAAGACCATGACCGAACAACAACCCTTCGAGCTGGTCCGCAGCTATCCCCACTTCGAGTTGCGCCGCTATCCCGCGCACGTCGTCGCCGAGATCCGGGTCAACGCGAGCTTTGACCGCGCCGGAAATGCGGCCTTCCGCCACCTGTTCAACTACATCAGTGGCAGCAACAGCGCGTCGCAGAAGCTGGCGATGACCGCCCCGGTGATCCAGGGGACCGGTGGCCCGGGAACACGAGGCCAGGGGAGCTCGGGCAACGGCCCCTCGCAGAAACTGGCGATGACCACTCCGGTGCTCCAAAGCGGCCCGTTGCCCGGGAAGGATGCGCCGGCCGACTTCGTGGTCGCCTTTGTCCTCCCCGCGGGCATGAGCGCAGAAACCGCTCCGGTCCCGACCGACCCCGAGGTCAGGATCCGGGCCGTTCCCGGCTCGTTGGCCGCGGCGCTGCGCTTCTCCGGCAGCGGCTCGGAAACCGCGTTCGCGCGGCGCAACGACGGGCTGCAGTCGGCGCTGACCCTGGCCGGGCTGACGCCGGTGGGGCCGCCGAGGTTCGCCCGCTTCGACCCGCCGTTCAAGCCGTGGTTCCTGCGCCACAACGAGGTCGTGCAGGACGTGCAGGAGACCCCTGACGCTGCGGGAACGCCCGGCTCCTGACCCGCGTAAGGCAAAATGGCTGGGTGAGCCAACTCCCGCAGCACCCCGCCGTGACCACCCCGATTGAAACCCAGATTGCCGCCGAGCTCGGCGTGAAACCCTGGCAGGTGAAAGCGGCCGTGGAGCTGCTCGACGCCGGGTCCACGGTGCCGTTCATCGCCCGGTACCGCAAGGAAGCCACCGGCACCCTGGATGACACCCAACTCCGCGGGCTTGAAGAGCGGCTGCGCTACCTGCGCGAGCTGGAGGACCGGCGTCGGACCATTCTGGAAGCAATCGCCGCCCAAGGGGCGCTCACCCCGGAGTTGCAGGCCGCCGTCGTCGCCGCCGACACCAAGTCGCGGCTGGAGGACATCTACCTTCCCTTCAAGTCGAAGCGGCGCACCAAGGCCCAGATCGCCCGCGAGGCCGGCCTGGAACCGCTCGCGGACTCGTTGCTGAAGCGGCCGGAGCTGGACCCGGAACGCGAAGCCGCCCGGTACCTGAACGAAGAACATGCCATCGGTGACGCCACCGCTGCGCTGGCCGGAGCCCGGTCCATCCTTGTCGAGCGCGTCGCGCAGGACGCTGACCTGGCCGCCACCCTGCGGGAGCGGCTCTGGACCCAGGGCCGGATGGTGTCGCGGGTCAAGAAGGGCAAGGAAACCGAGGGGCAGAAGTTCAAGGACTACTTCGAGTTCTCCCAGGCTCCCTCCGGGATGCCCTCGCACCGGGTCCTCGCGCTGCTGCGCGGTGAAAAGGACGGCGTGCTGGAACTGGATCTCAGCGAGGCGGAACCGGACGACGACGCCGCCCTGGCCGCCGCCCGTGGCCGGTACGAAGCCGCTGTGGCCAGGTTCCTTGGGGTCGCCGACCGAGGCCGGCCCGCCGATGCCTGGCTGCTGCAGACGGCGCAGCAGGCGTGGCGCTCGCGGGTGCTCAGCCGCCTGAGCGGCGACCTGCGCAGCCGGATGTTCGCCGCGGCCGAGGACGAGGCCGTCCGCGTGTTTGCCGCCAACCTCCGGGACGTGCTGCTCGCCGCGCCCGCCGGCAACCGCGCCACCCTGGGACTGGACCCGGGGCTGCGCACCGGCGTGAAAGTCGCCGTGGTGGACGGGACCGGCAAGGTGGTTGCGACGGAGACTGTCTACCCGCACGCCCCGGCACGGAAGTGGGATGAGGCGCTGCGCACGCTCCTGGGGCTGGCCCGGAAACACGGTGTTGAACTCGTGGCGATCGGCAACGGCACCGCCTCGCGGGAGACGGACAAGCTCGCGGCGGAGCTGATCAAGCAGCTCGGTGCGGAAGCCGGCAGCGCGCCGCAGAAACTCGTCGTGTCCGAGGCCGGGGCGTCTGTGTACTCGGCGTCGGCGCTCGCCGCGGCCGAACTGCCCGGCATGGACGTGTCGCTGCGCGGCGCGGTGTCGATCGCCCGGCGGCTGCAGGATCCGCTCGCGGAACTGGTCAAGATCGAGCCGAAGTCGATCGGCGTCGGGCAGTACCAGCACGACGTCACGGCGGCGAAGCTGGACCGCAGCCTCGACGCCGTCGTCGAGGACTGCGTCAACGCCGTCGGGGTGGACGTCAACACCGCCTCACCCGCGTTGCTGAGCCGGGTGGCCGGCGTCGGACCGCTGCTGAGCGAGAACATCGTGGCGTACCGGAACGAGCACGGTCCGTTCAACAAGCGCAGCGAGCTGAAGAAGGTGCCCCGGCTGGGCGCGAAGGCTTTTGAACAGTGCGCCGGCTTCCTGCGGATCAGCGGGGGAGCGGAGCCGCTGGACGCCTCCAGCGTGCATCCGGAGGCGTACCCGCTGGCCCGGAAGATCAAGGCCGCGGCCGGCGCCGGTCAGGGCGGCGGCCTGGCTGCGCTCAACCCTCAGGACTTCGTGGACGGCTCGTTCGGGCTGCCGACAGTGCGGGACATCATGGCCGAGCTGGAAAAACCAGGCCGGGACCCGCGGCCCGCGTTCGCGGCGGCGACGTTCCGGGAAGGGATCGAGAAGATCTCCGACCTCAAGCCCGGCATGGTGCTGGAAGGCACAGTCACCAATGTGGCCGCGTTCGGCGCGTTCGTGGACGTCGGAGTGCACCAGGACGGGCTGGTCCACGTCTCCGCGCTGGCCAACCGGTTCGTCGCCGACCCGCGCGAGGTGGTCAAGTCCGGCCAAGTGGTACGGGTCAAGGTGCTGGAGACCGACCCGGACCGGAAACGCATCTCACTGACGCTCCGGCTCGACGACGAACCCGCGGCAGGTTCGCAGGACCGGGGCCGTCGGGGCCAGGCGAGGCCACCGCAGCCCAGGTCCGCCGCCACGCCGACCCCGGCTAGGCAGGGCTCACCCACGCCTGGCCCCAAAGCGGCCCCGGCGGCGGCCCCGGCGTCGGCGCCCGCCAACACCGCGATGGCCGAGGCGCTCCGGAAAGCGGGCCTCGGAAAGTAACCTGACCGCTCATCGCGGAATCCCTACCGCTCGGCGCACAACTGATACGTTTGCTGATGAATTGCACCATGATTGCCGGAGGCAACTGCCCGCATTTGGGCCTTTCGCCTCTAGAGCGCCGAGACATCGGCGTCTTTCGACACGCAAGGGAGCAACTATGGGCTGGCTGGACCGCGAACGAACTATTGCCCCGCCGGGGTTCAACCGGTGGCTTGTGCCGCCCGCGGCGCTCGCCGTCCACCTGTGCATCGGCCAGGCGTACGCGACGAGCGTTTACAAGACGGCGCTGGTCAAGCACTTCGGCGCCAGCCTGACCGAGATCGGCGTGATCTTCTCCATCGCGATCGTGATGCTCGGCCTGTCCGCCGCGATCATGGGCACCTGGGTGGACAAGAACGGCCCCCGCAAGGCGATGTTCACCTCCGCCTTGTTCTGGGCCAGCGGCTTCGTGATCGGCTCGCTCGGCATCTTCACGCACCAGCTCTGGCTCGTCTACCTCGGCTACGGCGTGGTCGGCGGCATCGGCCTGGGTATCGGCTACATTTCGCCGGTGTCCACCCTGATCAAGTGGTTCCCGGACCGCCCGGGCCTCGCCACCGGCATGGCCATCATGGGCTTCGGCGGCGGCGCGCTGATCGCGAGCCCCGTCTCCACCGCGCTGCTGAAGATGTACGACCCCAACTCCGGCGCCAAGGGCTGGATTGCCAGCGGTGACTCGGTCGGCAAGCTCTTCCTGACCCTCGCCGTCGTCTACCTCGCCTACATGCTCTTCGGCGCTTTCACCATCAAGGTGCCAGCCGACGGCTGGAAGCCCGTCGGCTTCGATCCGGCCAAGGTCAAGGCGTCAAAGCTGGTCACCACGGACAACGTCTCGGCGAAGAACGCGGTCAAGACCCGGCAGTTCTGGCTCGTCTGGATCGCACTGTTCTGCAACGTCACCGCCGGGATCGGCATCCTGGAGCAGGCTGCCCCGATGATCCAGGACTTCTTCCGGAAGTCCGACGGCGTCTCCCTGGTCAGTGCGGGCGTCGCCGCCGGCTTCGTGGGATTGCTCTCCATCGGCAACATGGCCGGGCGCTTTGCCTGGTCCGCGACCTCGGATGTGACCGGCCGGAAGCGCATCTACATGGTGTACCTCGGCGTCGGCGCGCTGCTCTACACGGTGCTGGCCCTCGCCGGTTCCTCGACCACGGTCCTCTACGTGGCGCTCGCCTTTGTCATCATCTCCTTCTACGGCGGAGGCTTCTCGACGGCTCCGGCCTATCTGCGGGATCTCTTCGGCACATTCCAGGTCGGCGCCATCCACGGCCGGCTGCTGACCGCGTGGTCGGCTGCCGGCGTCGCCGGACCGCTGATCGTCAACGCTTTCCTGGACGCCCAGGGCAAGCCCGGCCAGCTGAATGCCGCGTCCTACCAGCCCGCGCTGCTGACCATGGTGGCGCTGCTGGTGATCGGCTTTGTGGCCAACCTGCTGGTCAAGCCGGTCGACGCACGATTCCACGAACCCCGCCCGGACCGCGACCGGTCTGCCGAACCCGCCATGGAGGCCTGAGATGAGCACAGCACATACCCCCGGTACACAGACGGCGGTCACAGCGTCCACCGGCAAAATCGCGGTGGCATGGGCCCTCGTCGGCGTGCCACTGGCCTACGGGGTCTACGAGACCCTGACCCGCGTGGCGGCGCTGTTCGGCTGATCCATGACCTTCACCGCGGCTGAGCAGTTCACCACCCGCCCCACCTTGCAGGGCACCTTCGGGATGAGTGCATCCACCCATTGGATCGCGACGGCGGCAGCGCAGGCGGTGCTCGAACGCGGCGGTAACGCGTTCGACGCCGCCGCGGCCGGCGCCTTCGTGCTGCACGTTGTCGAGCCGCACCTCAACGGCCCGGGCGGGGACATGACGGGTGTCTTCGTGACGGCGGCCGAACCCGGCAGGCCAGTGGTGTTGATGGGGCAGGGGCCGGCGCCGGCTGCGGCCACGGTCGAGCGCTACCGCGCCGAGGGGCTGGACCTGGTGCCGGGCTCCGGGGCGCTGGCCGCCGCGGTGCCCGCCGCCGTCGACGCCTGGCTCCTGTTATTGCGCGACCACGGTACCTGGGAGTTGGACGCGGTCCTGGCGTTTGCGATCGGCTATGCGCGGGACGGGCACCCGGTGCTCGGCCGCGTCGGCACCACGATTGCCGCGGTGGCGGAGCTGTTCCAGGAGCATTGGCCCAGCTCGGCTGAGCTGTGGATGCCCGGCGGCCGGATTCCGGCCGAGGGCGACGTCATCCGCAACCCTGCCTACGCCCGGACGCTGGAGCGGCTCATCGAAGCAGGCTCGGCGTTGGGGTCCGACGGGTCCCGGGAGGCGCGGATCGATGCTGCCCGCCGGGAATGGCGCGAGGGCTTCGTAGCCCGGGCGATGGTCGAATCCGTGCAGGCCCCGCACCGGCACTCCTCTGGGACCGACCACCGGGGCGTCCTGGCGGTGTCCGACCTGGCCGGCTTCGAAGCAGGCTATGAGTCGGCGGCCACCATCGATTTCCGGGGCCACACGATCGCGAAGACCGGGCCGTGGGGTCAGGGTCCGGCGCTGCTGCAGACCTTGGCCATCCTCGCCGGGTTCGAGGACCAGTATCTCGATCCGTCGACCGAGCTCGGGGCGCACACAATCCTGGAGGCCCAGAAGCTGGCGCTGGCCGACCGCGAGGCGTACTACGGCGACACGGACGTACCCCTGGAGTACCTGCTGTCCGAGGAGTACAGCGCGGGCCGCCGCGATTTGATCACGGAGCGGGCGTCACACGAATTCCGGCCCGGGAAGGTCCCGGGGCGCGAGCCTTATCTGCCGCAGCTGCGCACCGAATACACGCCGCCAGCTTTGGTCCGGAACGGTGTGGGGTCCGGACCGGCGGGACTGGGCGTCGGCGAGCCAACCGTGGCGCCGAGCGGGGAAACCCGCGGCGACACCTGCCACATCGACGTCGTGGACCGCTGGGGAAACATGGTCTCGGCCACCCCGTCCGGCGGCTGGCTGCAGTCCTCGCCCGCGATTCCAGAGCTGGGTTTCTGCCTCGGCACCCGCCTGCAGATGACGTGGTTGGAGCCGGGCACACCGTCCACCCTCACTCCGGGCCAGCGGCCCCGCACCACCCTGACCCCGACCCTGGTCCTCCGGGAGGGGCATGCCGTGACCGCGCTGGGTTCGCCGGGCGGTGACCAGCAGGACCAGTGGCAGCTGCCGTACTTGCTGCGAACGATCGTGGGCGGCTACTCGCCGCAGCAAGCCATCGACGCACCGACGTTCCATACGACGTCGATGCCCGGCTCGTTCTGGCCGCGCACCTGGGAGCCCGGCGGCGCAGTGGTCGAGGACCGGCTGGGCGAGGACGTCATCGCGGGGCTCGAACGCCGCGGGCACGTGGTGACCGTGGCCGGCGGCTGGACCCTCGGCCGGCTGTCCGCCGTCGTGCGGGACCCCGCGACGGGGGTGCTGCAGGCCGCGGCCAACCCCCGCGGCGCCCAAGGGTACGCGGCGGGGCGGTAGCGCGTAGGGAGGCTTGGACGCCCCAGGCGGGGCAGCCAATACACCTGCGCATCCATGCTTAGATTGTCCGGTGAGTAGAACCAGCCGCGTCCCCTTAATCGTGGGTTTGCTTACCTTTTTCTATTCAATGGTCGGAGTGTCCGTCCCGAGCTTTTGGACTGACGAGGCAGCCACCGTCAGCGCGGTCAACCGGGACTTTCCCGAGCTCTGGACCATGCTGGGGAAAGTGGATGCGGTTCACGGCGCCTACTACGGCCTGATGTATGGCTGGACTCGAATTTTCGGACTGTCCGAATTGTCGCTGCGCACGCCCAGCCTGATCGCGGTGGCAGTGGCGGCTGGACTGCTGACGGCACTCTGCCGCAGGCTCGGGGGTACCGCCTACGGAGTGAGCGCCGCGGTCATCTTCGTCATCCTCCCGCGGGTCCAATACGTGGCCACGGACGCTCGCTCGTACGCCATGACCGTTTTGGGTGCTGTGCTGGCAACCTACCTGCTGGTGCTCATCCGCGAATCCCCGACCAAACTGCGGTGGCTCTGGTACGGACTTACCGGCCTGCTCACCGTTAGTTTGTCGTTTTACGCCGTGCTTTTGGTCGCGGCGCACGGGATTACCCTGCTGGTCGACGGGCGCCTGCGCAGACAATGGCGTGGCATGGCGGTGGCCTCGCTAGGGTGGCTTGTCCCGGCAGCCCTGATCGCCGCCGTCGCCTCGCGCCAACAGTTTCAGATAGCTTGGGTACAGCCCATCGGGGCGTCCACACCCTACGAGGTCGCCTTTATCCAGTTCTTCAGCGACGCCTATTCCGTTTCGGAGAACTTCGTCACCAGCCCCAAACCGACGCCGGGCGAGGACTTTTCGATGTACGGCCTGGCGGCGGTCGTCTGGGTTGCGGCACTGATCGGCACAATCCTGGCCCGAAAGCATTTCGCAGTGAAGCTGGCCTTGCCATGGCTTGTGCTGCCGCTGGCACTGGTGATTCTAGGATCAGCGATCGCCGGGCGAGGCTATTACCTGCCGCGGTATGTCTCGTTCGAACTGGCCGCCCTGCCAATGCTGGCTGCCGCTCCGCTCCTGGCCAGGCCGCTCGGGCGTCCTGTCCATCGACGTTGGCTGGTTGCGGTGTTGGCCGCCGCGCTGGTGATCTCGGTGCCGTCGTATGTCGGCCAGCGGACGGAATATGGGCGCATTGAAAGTGATGACTTCCGTTTCATTGCTGAAACTATCCAGAGGAACGCCGCCCCGAATGACGCGTTCGTAATAAGCAACGACCGGGACATGGCGTTCCAGGGCTACCGGGCCGATTTTGAGCGCCTTAACGATCCCACAATGGCTCTTCCGGCCGCCCAATGGGGGCGCATTTTTGACCGGCGCTATGACGTCAAGACGGCCAGGAATCGAATTCTTAAATACGACACAGTTTGGGTTGTGGAAGTGTCCAGCAAGACCGGCGCGCGCAAGGCAATGGAAGCTATTGGCTACGCGCCGAAGCGGCAGTTTGCGGGGCTGACGACGTCCGTCACCGAGTTCAAGCGCACTCGTCCCTAGGTCAATGTAGGCACACGGCGGCTGCGACGGCGAGCCGCCAGAAACGTTCCTGCGGTCGCGGCAGCCGGTACGGCGAGGAATGCCGCGGCCCTCGATGCGCCACTGGCCGCACCTCCAACCGCAAGGTAGCCGGTGAGCCCAATCCACCAAAAAAGGGCCGCCGCAAACCCCGCTATGGCGAGCAAATCGCGGACGACAAGAGTACGCTCCTTCGGAAACTAACGGACATTCTGAGCCCAGAGCCTGGTCAGTTCGAATGATCGAGTCGCCTGTATGTCGATACCCCGCGGTCACGATCTGAAGTAGTGGTTTCTTCGGGGTGTTTGGTGGGGGTCGAGGTGGGGCGGTGGGATAAACCAGGGGATGCCGTGGCGGGGTTGGATGGTCCATTGTTCTTTGTGGATCAGGTGGTGATGGTGGGAGCAGAGGAGTGTCCCGTTGTCTGCGGAGGTGGTGCCGCCTTGTGACCAGTAGGTGATGTGGTGGGCTTCGCACCAGGGGGCGGGGATGGTGCAGGAGGGGAAGGCGCAGCCTTGGTCGCGGGCGGTGATGGCTTTGCGGAGGTGGGGCGGGAAGAGCCGGGTGGTACGGCCGATGTCCAGGAGGCGGCCTTGGGAGCCGAGGAGGACGGGGATGATGTCGGCGTCGCAGGCGATGGTGCGGATGGTCGCGGCGGTGACGGGTCCGGTGAACGCCAGTGTCCCGGTGCCGGTGTCGGTCTCTGCGCGCTGGTGGAGGCGGTCGAGGAGGTCGCGGTAGTCGATGGTGGCCATGATCTGGGGCCGGAGTCCGCCCGCGGCGGGCAGCCCGCCGGAGCTTAGGGCGACTTTGCAGGCGCCGACGAGTCCGTCGAGGAGTTTCTGCGGCCGGGACCGCCGGTCCATGCTGCCCGGTCCTGTCCCGTCGGGTTCTTCGCCGTTGAGTGCTGCGGTGCCGGTTGCGGTGTTGCCGTCGATTGCCGCGCCCGGGGTGGTGCGGGGGTTGGTGGCGGTGTTCATCACGGTCAGCAGGTGTTCGTATTGTGCGGTGGTCGCGAAGATCTCCAGGTGTTGGAGGCCGTGGCGGGGTTTGCGGAGGAACGCGCCCTGTAACTGGCGGAGGACGTCTTCGGCGGGTTCGGCGCCGTCCTGGTCGATTGCGTCCATCCAGCGCCGGGCGATCCGGGCCAGGAAATCCGGGTCATGTTCCGCGGCGGTGCGGGTCAGGGCGTGTTCCATCCGGGCACTCGTGTCCGGGTCGCAGAGCGGCCGGGCGCGTTCTAGGGCCTGGCTGATGATGGTCGCGGACCGGGACGGGACGGTACCGGCGGCCACGGCGGCGGCGAGTTCCTCGTGCAGGGCCGCCAGAGGCTGGCCGGTGATCCCGGCGCGGGGCAGCAGGGCGCCGGCGAGGGTGAGGCGGCGGTGGGCCTCGACGGCGGTGATCTGCAGCCGGTCCCGGAGGAAGTCCCCGGTCCTGCGGTACCCGTCACCGGCGGCCGGGAGCGCATCGGGGCTCTCTTTGCGGGTGCGGTCCACGGCCCCCGCGGCAACGACCTGCAAATACTCCAACGCCCGGGAAACTTCCTCGACCCGGCCAGCGAACTCCGCCGCCTCAGCGAATCCCAGCAGCGCCGCGTCCCCGGCCGCCGTCGCGCACAACCGTCGGAGCAGCACCAGGACCTCGTCAACAACAGGACCAGCGCTGCGCCCCTCACCGCCCGGCCAACTGGCCGGACGAACGATGAGGGCTGCACCGATTCCCATAACCCCATTCAACTGCCGACCACCGACATTATTAGCCCGCCGCGGAACGCGCACCGAACTGGTAGGCCGCAACTCGACTCGGGCCCGCCCTAATCCAAAACCCGCGGCCGTCCGAACTGCGTCCGAACGCCCGGCGAGAACAACACCGAGTCGGGCGGCCCCGACACAGCGATGCCGGCCGCTGCGACGAGTTGGTCCTCCAACACCGTCACCCGAGCCGGGTACAGCGGCCACGGCGTGTGCGTATTCGGAACGTAGAACGTCTTGCCGCGGAAGCGGGTATGTAAACCAAACCGGGCCGTGAGGTGGACGGACAGCGGATCGGTTGCTCCGGCGTCGGACTCCGGGACTACCGCGAAATCGCTGCGTGCCCCGCCCCGAAACCTGCGCACCGAATACCCGGTCGACGGGTCCGCCAGGTTCGTTGCCCTGAACCGGTCCCGGGACCACACATAGGGAATTCCCGCCACTCGGGCAGCCAGCACCACCGCCAGGCGGGACGCGTCCAGGCTCAGGAAAACCACGCCCCGCGTGCCGTCCGCTTCCCGGGAGTAGAGCCGCACGTTGATCTCGTTGAAGCTGCCGAAGTACGGAATGCCGGGCCCGTGGCCCAAGCCGGCGCCCTGCATGCGGAAACCGATGAGTCCCACCCAAGCCGATCCGTCGAACAGGTCCGGAACAACGCCGGGCGGCATGAATTTCGCGGCAACCGCCTCGGGGATGCGCCAGTGCAGGAACACGGCGTCCGTCCACCGCTGGTCCATGATGACCGGTCGCGGCAGCTCCGGCGCCGCAGGCCAGGGATCGTTTGCCATCGGTTCGCGGCCCGTTAGTTCAGGGCCCGGGTACCGCCCGGAAGTTCTCCGCCGGACAGCAGTTCCGCCGCGGTATCCGCCAGGGCGGTCAGCGCCACGCGCTGGGTCCACGGACCGTATGAGATGCGGGCGACGCCGAGTTCCTGAAGCTTGGCCGGGGCCAGTGAGCCGGGGACGTTGATGACTGACACCTTGTTCCACCCGATGCCGTCCACCAGCGCCTTGACGGTGGCTTCGTCCAGCAGCCCGGGTACAAACACGGTCGTGGCGCCGGCGTCCAGGAAGGCCCGGCCGCGCTCAACCGCGTCCGCGAGCACTGCGCCGGGGTCCCGGTCCTTGCCCTTCAGAAACGCGTCCGTGCGGGCGTTGAGGACAAAGTCGATGCCCTCGGCCTCGGCCGCCCGCACCACGGAACTCATCTGGGTCACCGCGTCCGCGAGCGGCCGCATCTGGTCCTCGATGTTGGCACCAACAATGCCGACGCCGATCGCCTTGCGGGCGGCCTCGCCCGGGTTGCCGTAGCCCGACTCAAGGTCGGCGCTGACCGGCAGGGAGGTCGCCGCGGCAATGCGGCCGACGGCGGCGATCATCTCGTCCAGTGGGATCTTCTCGCCGTCTTCATAACCCAGCGAAGCAGCAATGGAGTGGCTGGCCGTTGCCAGGGCAGTGGTGCCGGGGACGTCGGCGACGACCTTCGCGGTGATCACATCCCAGACGTTGATGACCTGCAGGATCCCGGGCGCGCGGTGGAGACTCAGCAATTCGGTGGCTTTGGCGGCAAATGAATTCGTCATTTCGCGAGCCTAGCCGGAGCCAGCGAGCGCCGAGAAGGGCTTTCCGCTCTCGGGAGAACCGGTCAGCCGCCCGTCGACGGCGCCTGGGCGACCGCCGGCTGCTTCTGCCAGGGCCAGCGTCCGGTGATTTCAAGTTCGAGGGAGAAGCTCAGGAACGTCCGGATCAGCACGATGATGGCCAACACGCCCACGCTCTCGAAGGTGGGGGTGACGGCGACGGTCCGGATGATGTCGGCCGCCACCAGCAGCTCGAGGCCGAGCAGGATGGAACGGCCCAGCAGTTGCCGGTAGGAACGGTAGACCGAGAGCGGTTCGGAGCCGGACGGCAGCTGCCGTGGCTGGAACCCCCGCAAAGCCATCGGGATCGACACCAGCGCGCCGATGACCATGATGGCCACGCCGGCGAAATCCATGAACCGGCCGACCGTCTCGATGATGTGCTGAAAATCCATGCTGCCCCTCGGAAAAGTCGGGAGTGAACTCTAGTGCCCTGCGAGCAAACGCCGCGTCAGGGGTGCCGCTCGCCGACGCCGGCCAGGATGGCACGGTAGCCCTCGCGGAAGCTCGGATACTCGAACTCGAAGCCCGTACCGCGCAGCAGCGCGTTGCTGACGCGCTTGTTCCCGCCACGCGACGGCTCGCCGCCGCCTGCTCCGGCAGCCCCCGACGCCGGTTCGGTAGGCCCTGGCTCCGGGAGCCCCAGCTCGCGGGCCAGGAACCGCAGCACCTCGCCAAGTTCGGCCGGCTCGTTGTCCACGCCCAGGTACACGGGCGCCGGCTCGGCGGCCATGGTGCACAGGTGCACGATGGCGGCAGCGGCGTCGTCGCGGTGGATCCGGTTGGTGAAGCGGGACTCGGCCGGGACCGTGGCGTTTCCGCTGCGCACCTGGTCGATCAGTCGGGTCCGGCCGGGTCCGTAGATCCCGCCGAGCCGCAGGACCACCGGCGTAACCCCGGTGCCGCGCAGGCGGGTATAGAGCAGGTCCTCGGCTTCGCGGATGATGCGGCCGGAGAACCCGCCGGGGGTCGGCGTCGTCGTTTCGTCCACCCAGCCGCCGTCGGCGTCGCCGTACACCGCGGTGGAGGACACGAACAGCACCCGGCGGACCGGCTCACCGGAAGCGGCCACGGCGTCGAGCACACGGGCCAGGCCGTCCACATAGGCCGCCCGGTAGGCCGACTCGGTGGGGGAATCCGCCGCAATCGCGACGACGACGGCGGTGGTGTCCGCCGGGACCGGCGGCAGTTCGCCGGAAGTCAGGTCAACCGCGGCGCCCTCTATCGCCGTCGGCAGCTTCCCCGGGGAGCGCCGCCAGCCCACCACCCGGTGGCCGGCCGCGGCAAAGCGCAGGCCGGCTTCGGTACCCAGATCGCCGCAACCGGCCAGCAGTACAGTCATACGGGCCAGTCTGCCAGTAAATGCGGGCAGCGCCGTGAGCGACGGAGCCGCCCCTCGCGGGTTTCGTTCGGGCTCGACGTTCGGAAGCGCCGACGGCGGACCGAACCCGCGAGCAGGAGAGTCGCCCGGAGCCGCTAACCGCGCGCCCCGAGCTAACGCGCTACCGCGCCGGGATCGGGAAGAACGCCCGGGGATCCTGCAGCAGTGCCGGGTAGTCGAAGTCCCGGCGGGCCAGGATCTCGTTGACCTGGAAGTTGCGTGCAAACACGCCGTCCACCGTGATCGGACGCCCCTGGACCTCGCCGACGGCGAAGGAGCGGCCGCCCTCGAGCGGGATCGCCACGACGGATTTCCCTGGCAGCGTGGTGAACGCCTCTTCCTGGGCCTGGCGCTTGCGGGTGGGCTTCTTCACCAGCGGCTTGGCGGGGCGCTTGCGGGCGTTCTTGTCCGGCCGGCGCGATCCGTTGTCCGCGTAGACGAACTCGTACTCGTCGTCCCCGGCGTTTGCGGCCTTGCCGCGAACCGGCGGCAGGCTGATCGTGTCCAGCTGCTTTGGATCGGTATCGCCCAGCGGCAGGCGGAGGACCCACATGCGGTCTCCTGCGGGATCTTCCGGCAGCAACTCGTGCTTGGGTTCAGGCCACACGTACTCCAGATCCGGATCCGTGCCGGGGAACACCGCAGTGTAGAACCGCTGGTCCTTGGCGAGCAGCCGGGAGCGGTGGCTGGCGTGGAAGTCCGGGTTCCCCAGCCAGTACGGCATCGGGATCTTGGCGGCGTAGTCCGGGTGCGCGGCTTGCGGAGCGAACTCCATGATCTTCTCCCGGGTGGTGTCTTCGCCGCCGCGGGCGGTCCATTCGTCCACCATGGCCAGGCCGTACATCGTCAAAGCGGGGACGTGGCCCATCCACATCCGGACGGCCGGGTGGGACTGCCAGCCGTACTCGGGAATCACCAGCGCGCGCAGCATCTGCAGCGCCTCAACGCGCTGCTTGCCGAGCCGCGCGGGGTCAAGGGCCGCGGCGCTCTGCTGGAAATCGGGGAAGGGTAGGAAAGTCTGCATCTCTCCAGTTTGAGGCCACGGGCCCGCAACGCCAATTGCTGGGCGCCGCGGGTGAGCGTGTTCACATCGCGGATACCTACAGACAGCTCCCAGCCTCGGGATTTATCATTTAGCCCAACCACCCCAGCCGCACGGAAGACCCGCCATGACCCTTGAAGCAGCGGCGCCCTTTGCGCCCAAGTACGGACAAATGCTCGGCCCGGAAGCCAACGGAATCCTGGTCCTCGAAGAATTCACCCTGGACCCCGCCGCGGCCCGCAAGGAGCAGAGCGGTTTCCGCGCGGCCCTGGCCTCGGTGGCCCTGACCATGCGCCGCCTGCTCGCGTTCCGCCTTTTCATCGCCCTCGTCGCAATCGCCAACCTGCCGCTCTTCCTGCTCTCCAGCGGCTGGGAAATCTACGCCATCTCGCTGACCCTCGTGGTGGCCGTGCACGCGGCCGTGTCATGGCTGAACCGGCACGAGCCGCGGCTGCGGCAGCGCCGGCTGCTCGAACTCCACCTGCACCGTGAGCGCAGCGACAACTACCGCAAGGTCCGCGACGCGGTGAAGTACGTGATCGACACCCCGGCCCGGATGAACGAACAGCTCTACCTGGAACTGCTCGCCGCCAAGCGCGTCGCGCTGCACCTTGCGCAGGGCACCGTGGCCCTGCTGGACACCAGTGACGACGCCGCGTGGAAGGTCCGCATCATCCGCGAACTCCCCAAGACTGCCTGACGCCCGTCCCGGCTCTAGCCCTTCAGGACCGCCCCGAGATACGGGGCGGTCCTGCTTGTTTTGGAGCGCGCGACGACGGCGGGTTCCCCGGCGGCGATGATCTTGCCGCCGGCGTCGCCGCCGGCCGGTCCCAGATCGATCACCCAGTCCGCGGCGGCCACGACGTCCATCTCGTGCTCCACCACCACCACGGTGTTGCCGGCGTCCACCAGCCGGTGCAGCTGGGCCATCAGGAGTTCGACGTCGGCCGGGTGCAGTCCCGTGGTGGGCTCATCCAGCAGGTAGAGCGAGTGGCCGCGCTGGGCACGCTGCAGCTCGGTGGCGAGCTTGATGCGCTGGGCCTCGCCGCCGGAAAGCTCGGTGGCGGGCTGGCCTAGCCGGAGGTAGCCCAGCCCGACTTCGCGCAGGGTCTGCAGGGCGCGCGCGGCGGCGGGGACCTCGGTGAGGAAATCGGCCGCCGCGTTGACCGTCATGCCCAGCACTTCCGCCACGTTCTTGCCGCGGTAGGTTACTTCCAGAGTCTCCGGGTTGTAGCGCGAGCCATGGCATTCCGGGCAGGGGCCGTAGCTGCCGGGCAGGAACAGCAGTTCCACGGCCACAAAGCCCTCGCCCTGGCAGGTTTCACAGCGTCCGCCGGCCACATTGAAGGAGAAACGTCCGGCGCCGAAACCACGGGCTTTGGCCTCGTCCGTGGCCGCGAACTCCTTGCGGACGGCGTCGAACAGCCCGGTGTAGGTGGCCAGGTTGGAGCGCGGGGTCCGTCCGATCGGCTTCTGGTCCACCTTCACCAGCCGGTCGATCTGCTCCAGCCCGGACACGGGACCCACGCTCAGCGGGGCGCTGGGCTCCCCGGCGTCGTCGGCTGCTTCCTCTGTGGTGACGGCGTCAGAGTCCGGGTGCAGCCAGGAATTGGCCACCTCGGCGAGGACCTGGCTGACCAGGGTCGACTTGCCGGAGCCGGAGACGCCGGTGACGGCGGTCAGGACACCGAGCGGGAAGCTGGCATCGAGCTCCTGCAGGTTGTGGCGGCTGATGTCGCGCAACTCCAGCCAGCCGGCCGCCTCCCGACGGGCCCGCGGGCCGCCGTCGTCCGCCTTGCCGGCAGCATCCGGGAACAGGTAGGGCCGGGTGACGGAGGCTTCCACTTCGGCGAGGCCGGCCACCGGGCCGCTGTAGAGCACCTCGCCGCCGCCTTCGCCGGCGCGCGGGCCCACGTCCACCAGCCAGTCGGCCCGGCGCACCACGTCCATGTTGTGCTCGACGACGAACACCGAGTTGCCGGAGGACTTGAGCTGGTCCAGCACCGCGAGCAGGGGCTCAGCGTCGGCCGGGTGCAGGCCCGCGGAGGGCTCATCGAGCACGTAGATCACGCCGAACAGCCCGGAGCGCAGCTGGGTGGCGATCCGCAGCCGCTGCATCTCGCCGGGGGAGAGGGTGGGGGTGGAACGGCCCAGCGCGAGGTAGCCCAGGCCCAGGTCCAGCAGCACGGTGACGCGCTGGAGCAGGTCGCGGGTGATGGCAACAGCCACCTCGTTGGACTCGCCCGAGGACTGCTTCCGCGACGCCGTGCCCGCGGACGTGAGCTCGGTGGTGGGGCGGATAATCGCGGCCAGCTCGGTCATCGGCACCGCGTTGAGCTCGGCGATGGTCTTGCCCGCGAACGTCACGGCAAGCGCCTCGGGACGCAGCCCGCTGCCGCCGCAGCGCGGGCACGGGCCGGTTTCCATGAAGCGCAGCACCTTCTCGCGCATGGTGCTGCTCTTGGAGTCCGCGAGCGTGTGCAGGACGTAGCTGCGGGCGCTCCAGAAGCGGCCCTTGTACGGCTTGGCCACCCGGTCGCGCTGCGGCGTCACCTCCACCACGGGCTGTTCCTCGGTGAAGAGGATCCAGTCGCGGTCCTTCTTGGGCAGCTTCCGCCAGGGGGTATCGACGTCGTAACCCAGGTGGGTGAGGATGTCGCGCAGGTTCTTGCCCTGCCAGGCGCCGGGCCACGCGGCGATGGCGCCGTCGCGGATGCTCAGCGAGGTGTCCGGGACCAGCGAGGTTTCACTGACCGTGTGCGCGATGCCGAGACCGTGGCATTCGGGGCAGGCGCCGGCCGCGGTATTGGGGGAGAACGCGTCCGAGTCAAGCGATGCGGCGCCGTCGGGGTAGCTGCCGGCGCGGGAGAAAAGCATCCGCAGCGAGTTGGACAGCGTGGTGACCGTGCCCACGGTGGAACGGGAGCTGGGGGTGCCGCGGCGCTGCTGGAGCGCGACGGCGGGCGGCAGCCCGGTGATCAGCTCAACCTTGGGGTTGTGGCCTTGCTGGATCAGCCGCCGGGCGTAGGGCGCCACAGATTCGAAGTAGCGGCGCTGGGCCTCGGCGTAGATGGTGCCGAAGGCCAGGGAGGACTTCCCGGAGCCGGAGACGCCGGTGAAGGCGACAATCGCGTCGCGGGGCACGTCCACGTCCACGTTGCGCAGGTTGTTTTCCTGGGCGCCGCGGACCCGGACGAAACCATCCGTGGGGCGGTCCGGCGCCAGGCCGGCAAGATCGGAAGCCTGCTGATTATTCTGCATCTGTTCGACTCTATCCGTCCTTGCTTCCGGCAGGCATATCCTTACCGAATGGAAACTAACAATGGCGGCGCCGACACGGCCCAGGTTGAGGGCGTCCCCGAGTTCGCCGAGGTCCCGGCAGGAGTCCATGCCGCGCTGCCCGTGGCCGAGCTGCACCTGCATATCGAGGGCACGTTGGAGCCGGAACTGATCTTCGCGCTCGCGGAACGAAACGGGATCGCCCTGCCCTACGCGGACCTGGACGAGCTGCGCGCGCGGTACGAGTTCACGGACCTGCAGTCGTTCCTGGATCTCTACTACGCCAACATGGCCGTGCTGCAGACCGAGCAGGACTTCGCCGACATGACCCGCGCATACCTGGCGCGCGCCGCCACAGCCGGGGTGCGGCACGCCGAGATCATGCTGGACCCGCAGGCGCACCTGTCCCGCGGCGTGTCGCTGGCGACGTGCGTGAACGGCGTGGCCTCCGTGCTGGCCACCTCCGCGCAGGAGTTCGGCGTCTCCACCCTGCTCATCGCCGCGTTCCTGCGCGACCTCTCCGAAGAGTCGGCGCTGGAGGTGCTGGAGCAACTGCTGGCGATGGACGCGCCGATCGCCGGCATCGGGCTGGACTCGGCGGAGGTGGGCAACCCGCCGTCGAAGTTCGAACGGCTCTTTGCCCGCGCCAAGGAGGCCGGACTGCACCGCATCGCGCACGCCGGCGAGGAGGGCCCGCCGTCGTACATCATCGAGGCGCTGGACGTGCTGGGCGTGGAACGGATCGACCACGGCATCCGCTGCATGGAGGACCCAGAGCTGGTGGAACGCCTGGTCAACGAACTCATGCCGCTGACCGTCTGCCCGCTCTCCAACGTCCGGCTCCGCGCGGTCGACACCCTGGCCGAGCACCCGCTGCCGGGCATGCTCGCGGCCGGGCTCAACGTCAGTGTGAACTCGGACGACCCGGCCTACTTCGGCGGGTACGTGGATGAGAACTTTGCCCAGCTCAAGTCCGTGATCGGGCTCTCCGAGTTCGACTGCGTGCGGCTCGCGGCCAACTCCATCCGGTCCTCCTTCGCGAGCGAGGAACGCAAAACCGAGTTGCTGGCCGAACTGGCAGCCTCGGGACGCTAAAGCCCTTAATGCAACGCGGGGTCACTTACGGTCCATTCCACCCCTGGGGATGGGCCGTAAGTGACCCCGCGTTGCGGTCTTAGACGTCGATGCTGTCCATGTGCGGGTAGCGCGCGCCGACCGCGACGCCGGCCGGAGCCAGCTCATCGAGCCGGGCGAGGTCGTTCTCGGAGAGTTCGACGTCGACGGCGCCCAGGTTCTCGCGCAGGCGTTCGCGCTTCTTCGTCCCGGGGATCGGCACGATGTGTTCGCCCTGGGCCAGCAGCCACGCGAGGGCCAGCTGCGCCGGGGTGCAGCCCTTCTCGGTGGCGAGTTCCGTCACCCGGTCCACAAGCTCGAGGTTGCGGGTGAAGTTCTCGCCCTGGAAACGCGGCGAGTGGCGGCGGAAATCGTCGTCGGCGAAGTCTTCCTCGCTGCGCAGCTGGCCGGTGAGGAAGCCGCGGCCCAGCGGGCTGTAGGGGACAAAGCCGATGCCGAGTTCGGCGAGGACCGGGAAGATCTTGGTCTCCGGCTCGCGCTCCCACAAAGAGTATTCGGTCTGCAGCGCGGTAATCGGGTGCACGGCGTGGGCGCGGCGGACGGTGTCGGCGCTGGCTTCGGAGAGGCCCAGGTGCTTGACCTTGCCGGCCTGGACCAGTTCGGCCATGGCGCCGACGGTTTCCTCGATCGGCACGGTCTTGTCCACCCGGTGCTGGTAGTACAGGTCGATATGGTCGACGCCGAGGCGCTGCAGGCTCGCGTCGCACGCGGCCCGGACGTATTCGGGCGTGCCGTTGATGCGGACCCACGAACCGTCCTCGCGGCGTTCGTTGCCGAACTTGGTGGCGAGGACGACGTCGTCGCGGCGTCCGGCGATCGCGCTGCCTACCAGCTTTTCATTGGTAAACGGGCCGTACATGTCCGCGGTGTCCAGCAGCGTTCCGCCCGCGTCGAGGAAGGCATGGATGGTGGCGACGGACTCCTTTTCGTCGCCTTGGCCGTAAAACTCGCTCATGCCCATGCAGCCGAGCCCAAGGGCGGAGACGGTGAGTGAGCCGAGGGTGCGTGATTCCATGGAGATCTCCTGAACCAGAGGGGAGTGCCGCGGATCAGCCCCGAGCGAGCGGGGGCGGCGGCGATCAACCCACTCTAGCCAGCTTGTTTGCCGTGGGCAACGGGTTTGCCCAGCCGCAGCAGCAGGGCAGTGAGAGCGGTGACGGCCGCACACACCGCGGCTCCCCAAACGATGTCGGTCAATGCCACCACGGCGGGGAAGTCCTTGAGGATCGCGAACGCGGTCAGGGCCCAGGTTGCGTAGGTGAAGAAACCGAACAGCGCCGCCCCGGCCGCCCGGCTCCGCAGTGTGGCATTGGGATCGTTGGGGCGGATGCCGTAGTGCACTATTCCCACGACGTAGACGACGTAGAACAGCACCGCGCCCAGGACGTTGAAGCTGGCGGGGAGCAGGTGCCCGATCTGGCTGCGGTATTGGTTGTTCGCCACGGTGCTGATCCAGAGGGCGTCGATGCCGGCAAAGATGACGGCGGCAACTGCGTAAGCGAGCAGCCACTTCTTGGTGGGACCGGTCATGGTGGCTCCTCTTGTCGGCAAGGTGCTGGCGTTCCCCGAAGTATAGGCGGCGGCCAGTCAGGGCTGCGATTCTCCAGTATTGAACAATACTGATGGTGGCGGGGTTCCCCGCCCCGGAGCGCCAGCGCTTGGCGACGCCTGTGAAAGGAACATCCTGATGAAAGACTCGGACCGCAAAGCCCTCGCCAGCATTCCCGGGGTTGTCGTGATTGGGGCGCTGCTGGCGGTTGCCGGCAGCCAGGGCGGCGCCGTGGCCGGCGGGATTCCCGTTTTCGCGCTGGCCGTCGGGGTCGCTTTCCTGATCCAGTGGCTGGCGTTCATTCCGGCGTTCCTGGCGCAGGCGGAGAAGTTTTTCGACCTGACCGGGTCGCTGAGCTACATCGCCGTCACGCTGCTGCTCGTCCTGCTCACTCCGGGCATCGACGCGCGGGGATTGTTGCTCGCGGGTTTGGTGCTTGTCTGGGCGGTCCGGCTGGGTACGTTCCTGTTCCGTCGGATCAGCCGGGCCGGCAAGGATGACCGTTTTGACGACATCAAGCCCTCCTTTGTCCGCTTCCTCAGTGTCTGGACCATGCAGGGCATCTGGGTGGCGTTCACCGCCGCTGCCGCGTGGGTGGCCATGACATCCGCGAACCGGGTAGCGCTGGATGGCTTCGCCGTAGCCGGCCTCCTGGTGTGGGTGGCGGGCTTCGGCTGCGAGGTTTTGGCGGACTCCCAGAAATCCCGGTTCAGTGCGGATCCCGCCAACAAGGGCAAGTTCATCTCGACAGGTTTGTGGGCGAAGTCCCGGCACCCGAACTACTTTGGCGAAATCCTGCTCTGGGTCGGCGTCGCGATCATTGCCTTGCCCACACTGCAGGGTTGGCAGTGGGTTGCCCTCATCTCACCGGTGTTCGTGGCTCTGTTGATCACCAAGGTCAGCGGCGTACCGCATCTCGAAAAGAAAGCCGACACCAAGTGGGGCGGCCAGGCCGACTACGAGGCGTACAAGAAGAACACCCCGGTGCTGATCCCCCGGATCTAGCCGCACAGCGGCACTCCGGTCCGTCATAGTGGGTCACGACACCCAGAGTTAACCCGGTCCGGTCGCGGAACCTGCCGAACCTTGGCAAAATGCAGGTGGATCAATTGCTTCTAAAGGAGACCCATGGGCGCGAACGCTGCGGAAAACACGAACCTTCGGCTTAAGGCTGTGCTGGACGTCCTGGCCGAGGGGGTCTGGTCAGGCGAAAAACTGAACGCCGGCGTCGTGCTGGGCGAGGCCATCGCCCGGGTGCCGCTCAATGACCATGAGCGCGAACTGCTCAGCGGCGGCATTCCCCGCGGCCACAAGGCCCTCACCACCGCGACGGCCAAGCTGGTCAAGGCCGGCTGGCTGGTCAAGGGCCGCTCCGGCTGGACCATCACCGAGGACGGCCAGCGCGCTACGGTCGCCTTCGCCGACCCCGCCGCCTTCACTGCAGCGCTCGACGCCGGTACTCCGGTCCCGGCCGACACCCCGCTGCCGTCCGCCCCGGCCGGGAAAGCCGCCGGCAAGCCGGCTCCCAAGACAGCCCCGAAGGCCGTCCAGGTGGCGGAAAAGGTCGCCGAAAAGGTGGCCGACACAGCTGCCAAGCTGGTCGAAGAGGCCGTGGCTCCGGTGGCGAAGGCCGTCCGGAAGCGTAAGGCGGCGTCCGAGGCGTCCGCCGAAGCCGCCCCTGCAGCAGGCGTGGAGGCCATCGAGCAACCAGAGGCGGTTGCCGTTGCCGGCGATTTCACCGTCCTGCTGGGTGCGCCTGCCAACTGGGCCCCGCAGTACGACGAGGTCCAGATGCAGCTGGACGAGGTGGACCAACTCTGGAAGCTCGCCGCGGAACTGCCGCCCGGCTCCTACAGCTTCAAGATCGCGATCAACCGGTCCTGGGACGAGAACTACGGCGCCTTCGGCCACTTCGACGGCGCCAACCACGAGGTGCACCACCGCGGCGGCCTGCTGGTCATCCAGTACGACCACCGGACCCACGACATCGTCATCGACTAGGCGCCCGGCGAGGAGTCAGTCCCGACCCTCTACAAACAACGCGGGGTCACTTACGGCCCATCCTGGCTATCAGGATGGGCCGTAAGTGACCCCGCGTTGCTTTAAACCGCGGTTCAGAACCTTGTGGGGTCGGGCCGCGGCGGCACAGGTCCAGGGTCCGGAATCGGGAGTGGATTAGGCGTCGGGAACGGTCCCGGTGCCGGCGACGGTGTGGGCGCTGGCCCCGGTACAGGCTCAGGCCCGGGAATGGGCGACGGCGGGGTCGGCCCCGGATCCGGCGGGAACGGATCGCCGGGCTGCGGCTCGGGCGACGTCGGCCCCGGTTCCGGCGGGAACGGGGACGGCTCGGGCGCTGGGGGAATGGTCATGGCTCCGATTATCGACCTGCACCAGCCGCGAGGGAAGACTGGCCCGGCAGGGCGGGCCTAGTTCTGCGCCGCGATCGACTTGTCGCGGTCCTCGAACACATCCTCGCCCGGGCCGGAGAACGCACGGGAACGCTGCACGGCCTCGATGGAACCGGTGAACAGCTGTGAATCGTGCGGGTCGGAGGGCAAGCGCGAGGCGGTGTCGTCCGCCGCGGAGAGCTTGCCCGGACGGCGGGGCGCGGGCGGCGTCGAGGCTCCGGCGGCCGGCATGGACTCGAGCCGGACGTGCGGCAGCGCCGTCGGGTGTTCCTGCTGCAGGAAGAGCACCAGCTCTTCGCGGATCAGGCAGCGCAGGTCAAAGAGCGAGGCGCTGTCCCCGGCGCTGACCAGGATGCGAACCCGGACAAAGCCAGCCGTCGCGTCGGTGATCTGCAGGATGCCCACGCGGTTGTCCCAGAGTTCGGTCGAGGCGAGGACCTTCTTTAGCTCCGCCCGCATGGCCTCCACGGGGGCACGCCAGTCGAGGTCGAACTCCACGGTGCCCATGACCTCGGACTGGCGCCGCGTCCAGTTCTCGAACGGAGTGGTGGTGAAGTACGTGGAGGGCAGGATCAGCCGGCGGTCGTCCCAGATGTGGACCACCACGTAGGTCAGGGTGATCTCCTCGATCCGGCCCCACTCCTTCTGGACCACCACGACGTCGTCCACCCGGATCGCGTCGGTGAAAGCGAGCTGGATGCCGGCGAAGACGTTGACCAGTGAGGTCTGCGCCGCGAGACCGGCCACAATCGAGATCACGCCGGCAGAGGCCAGCAGCCCCGCGCCGAGGGCCTGGATCGCGGGGAAGGTCAGCATGATGCTGCCCAGCGCCACGACCGCGATCAGCGCGACGCCGATCCGGCGGGCCAGGATCACCTGGGTGCGGAGCCGCCGGGCACGCCGGTTGTCCGCCACGTCCACCCGGTACCGCGTGAGGACCATGGTTTCGATGATGAGCAGCACGGCGATCGCCAGCCAGGCGACGGAGCCGATCAGCGCGATCGCCAGGGCGTGGTCCACGTTGCGGCGCCAGTCGGCGTCGTCGGTGGTCAGAGCCAGCGCGATCCGCACCCCGATCAGGCAGAGCGCGAAGCGCAGCGGCAGCCGTGCCATCCGGGAGGTTTCCCGGAGGGCCTCCTGCTTGCGGTTGAGCCGGAGGATGACACGGCGCACCAGCCAGGAGGCGGTCAGCCCGGCGGCCACGGCCAGGGCCACGGCGAGGAAGGGCATGGCAGAGCTCAGAAAGTCTTGCATCCTTCAAGGTCTAGCAAGCTTCGCTGATCAACTGAAATCGGTGGAATGTCAACGTGGGTCTGGTCACCCCAACGCTCCCGCGCCGCATCCGTGCCCCACCGGAGACAATTCGGGACCTAAGCCCCTAGGATCCGTGGGGCAAAGCCCCAGAATAGTGCCACCACTTGCATCTCTGGGGGAGGGTGACATGAGCCATAGGATCTCATTCGGCACATTCGGTTCCGCCGCGTTCTGCGCGGCGGTTTTGTTGTCTGGGTGCGGGTCGCCGGCGGCGGCGCCAGCCAGCAGTGCGCCGGCCAGCATGTCGCCAGGCACGACGTCGGCCTCCGCTACCGCGAGCGCCTCGCCGACGGCGGAATCATCGTCTCCCTCGAGCAGTTCCGCACCCAGCTCCACGACGACGGCCCCGGCGGGCTGGAAGTCGTACACGACGCCGGACGGGACCCTGACGTTTGACTACCCGGCGACCTGGTCGGTCAAAGTGACCGGCAGTGCTGCCGCGCTGGTGAGTGACTACGGCAAAACCATGGCGACGCTGCGGACCCAGGCGGGACCGGCACCGGCGTGCAGCACCAAGTCGCAGTTCATGGCCTACGACTCCGCGCCGATCCCGGCCCTCACCCAGTCCGGAGTGACCCCAAGGTTCGCCTATGAGGCACGGGTCGATTCCGCCGCGGCCGATCCAAGTAAGGCGCAGACCTACGCGTACGGCATCACCTCCGCGCCGAAGCCCGCCGGAACCGAGGCCTGCCCGTTCGCGCAGTCCTTTACCTGGCCGCCGAACACGGCGTCCTTTGGCGGCGTCTATGACCCGTTCGACAGCACGCCCGGCAAGCCCATGCATGTGGACACGCCGGAGGTGTACAAGGACACCGCCGAGTACAAGATCATCCGGCAAGCCCTGCTCTCCCTGCGACCGGCGGGGAAGTAGTCCGCCGGTGGCACGTGCTCGGCAAATGGCGGGCGCCGCGCTTGCGCTGGCCGTACTGCTCGCCGGCTGCGCAGCCCCGGTAACACCGACGGAGAGCACGGCACCCACCACTACGACGGTGCCCGGCTCACCGACTGCAGCAACGGCAACGCCGCCTGAGACAACGCCGTCGAACTGGCAGACCTTCACAACCTCGGACGGCCTGTCCTTCGACTACCCGCCCGGCTGGACCGCCCGGGATCCCGGCGGTGACCTCGCTGGAGCCTTCGTGGATGTCACCAACGCGGCTGGGAAACCGATGGCCCAGCTGCGCACCAACATCGTCACCGGCGCGGAGTGCACCGTGCAGTACCCGTACCAGGTCTACGATTCACAACCGCTCCAGGCCCTGGTGGAAGCGGGCAGCGCGGACCGGGGCGTTCCCCGCTATGTCTTCGAATCCCGCGGTGACGGCACCGGACCGGGCCCGAGCACCACGGCCGCCTACGGGATCACCATGATGCCGGAGGAAACCGGGCCGCTCGCCTGCCCCATGTTCCATCTCTTCCTGTGGCCGCCGAGCGGGGCGTTGTTCGGCGGCACCTACAACCCGGCGAACAACCTCACCCCCGGCCCGTCGTCGTTGCCGTATCTGGAGAAGGCGAAGCGCTACGCCGGCACGGAGGAATACCAATCAATCCGGAAGATGATTACGTCCCTGCGGCCGGCGAAGGCGACGGGGTAGCCGCACCCAGGTAGCCGCACCCAGGCGCGGCGCCCGCATCCCAAAATTTACACGGCGGGGAAGTGCCGTCGCTGGCGGCTGTGGGGGCGGGCCGCCGTGCTGCTCTTGGTCCAGGTGGTGCCGCCCCAGGGAGTTGAATGGGTCTCCCGGATCAGTCCGGTGCCGGCGCACTCGCGGACTGCCATGATGCCGTCCGCCGCGGAACGCTTGTCCTCGAAGGCTTTTGAGACAGCGAGCACTGTGCCGTCCGCCCCCAGCAGCCGGAACCGGACGTTCGATTCTGCGTCGGTGAAGATTTCGAATTGTCCTGCCATTGTCTTTTCCTTTCAGGCGTTCCGGCAGGCGTCGCGGGGTGTCCGCTGAGTGCGCTGTGCCGGAGGTCTTCTTCCACCCTCCTTGGCCCGGGACAGGGCTGAAAGGGGCAAAGGTCCCGGATGTGGGCGGCGCCGGACCGGGACTACATTGGAGGCATGGCTGATTTTGCTGGTGGATCCGGGGCTGCGGACGCGGGTGCCGCCGTGCGTCTGACGGCCCGGGTGCAGGGCATGGTGCAGGCGGTCGGCTTCCGGTACTGGACAGTGCGCAAGGCCGAGGAACTCGCCCTGCGCGGCACCGTGCGGAACAACGACGACGGCACGGTCGGCGTCGTCGTCGAGGGCCCGCAGGCGGTGGTGCTGCAGTTCCGGGCCTGGCTGCGCTCGCCGGAGGCGCCTGGACGGGTGGACCACGTGGACGAGCGGATCTCTCCGGCCACCGGAGCCTTCAGCAACTTCCGGGTGCTCTACTGAGCGCGGGTCACACCCAAGGTGCGGGCATCAGGGCAGCGGCCTCAGCAGCCCGCTGGCCAGCACCGCTCGCCGGGACAGGGTCTTGTAGCCCTCCCGCTCAAACAGCACCGTGATCAGCCCGTCGTCGTGGCCCATCACCAGGCCCCGACCCCAGAGGGCATGCTCCACGGCCGCGTTCAGCGGGAACTCTTCCGCGCCGGCCATGGACGAACCGGCCGTGGCAGCGCCGTCGCCGTGCGTCCTTCCTGCCGAACCGTCGCCGCAGTTGTCACAGTTCCCGCACGGGGCGGGGAAGTCCTCGCCGAAGTAGCCCAGCAGGAACTGGCGCCGGCAGCGGTGCGTCTCCGCGTAGCCGCGCATCATGGCGATGCGGGACTTGTCGACTCGTTCCCGCGCCGCGGCGAGGTCGACGGCGCGTTCCACCAGCGCCGCGGGATCGGCGCCCGGCGCCAGGCCCACCCCGTCGGACGCCAATGTCACCCCGCCGGTGTCCTGCAGTTGGTTCAGCAGCCCGGTGAGCCGGCGCGGCGGGTACCCAGTCGCCGCCGCGAGAGCCTGCGGGGGAACCGGAGTGCCGGCGTCGCGCAGGACGTCGAGGACGGCCAACAGGGCCTCCTGGTCCGGACGGTGGGTGGCGAAGTAGCGGCGCAGGCCCAGGTCCTCGGAACGGTAGTGCAGCGCCGCGACGGCGGGCAGGCCGTCCCGTCCGGCGCGGCCGAACTGCTGGTAGTAACTGTCCAGCGACTCGGGAATGTCCGCGTGCAGCACGAACCGGACGTCCGGCTTGTCGATTCCCATCCCGAACGCGGTCGTCGCCACCACCACGTCGAGGTCCCCGGCCAGGAACTGCCGGTGCACCTCGTCCCGTTCCGCCGCGCTCCGGCCCGCGTGGTAGGCCGCGGCCTGCAGTCCCTTCTGCGCCAGCTTCGCGGCGTACTTCTCGGTGTCCTTCCGCTTGGCCGCGTAGACCAGGCCAGGGCCCTGAAGCTCGCGGACCGACTCTGCCGCCTGCCGCACAACGGCACGGCGCTTCTCCTTGTCCTCGTGGTGCCGGATGACGTCCAGGCTGATGTTGGGCCGGTCGAAGCCGCGAACCAGCACCAGCGGATCCGTCATCCGCAGGCGGTCCAGGATCTCCTCCCGGACCGGGGGAGCGGCGGTGGCAGTGAGGGCCGCCGTCGTCGGGTTGCCCAGGCGCTCGCGGACCTCGCCCACGCCGAGGTAATCGGGCCGGAAATCGTGGCCCCAGGTGGACACGCAGTGGGCCTCGTCCACCACGAACAGGGCAATGTTCAGGCCCGCGAGCCGCTCCACCGTGCTGGTCTTCGCCAGCTGCTCCGGGGCGAGGAAGAGGAACGCGGCCTCGCCGTGCTCCATGGCCTGCCAGGCGCTCTCCTGCTCCGCGGCGCTGTGCGAGGAATTAACGGCGACGGCGTGGTCCGGGCCAAGCACGGCCGCCAGGCCGTCCAGCTGGTCCTCCTGGAGGGAGATCAGCGGGGAGACGACGACGGTGGGCCGCTTGAGCTGCCGGTGAAGGAGCAGCGCCGGGACCTGGTAGATGGCCGACTTCCCGTACCCGGTGGGCATCACCGCGAGGACATCCCGGCCGACGGCGAGCGCGTGCATGCCTTCGAGCTGTCCCTCGCGGAGCCGGGGGAGACCGAAACTGGCGGCGGCGAGCGTGCGGAGGGCGCCGTCGTCGGGTGCTTCGCGGACCGGGCCGGCGGTGGCCTCGCTCATTCGACGCTCCCTTGCGACGGTGCGGACTTTGGCGGCCCGCAACGCAGGCCGTTGGGTTCAGGGTAGGCGCAGCCGGGAGTTAGAAGAAACGCTTCGGCTGACGGTCGGGACAAATGGCCCTCGGCAGGGACCTCAGCGGTGGGTAGGGTGACCCGCATGCAGAAGATATCGATCGAGGCCCTTGCCCGCCAGCAGGTTACGGCGGCGCTCGCGGCGCCCAGCGGCCGGGCCGCAGACACCGCTTACGGCGGCCACGAGAAGGTCCTCCGGCAGACCGTGATGGCGTTCAAGGCCGGGACGCAGCTGAGCGAGCACCAGAACCCGGGGGAGGCGACCGTCTACGTGATCCGCGGCTGCGTCCGGCTGCAGGCCGGCCAGGAATCCTGGCAGGGGAAGGCCGGCGACCTGCTGATTGTGCCCGACGGGCTGCACAGCCTGATGGCGGAAGAGGACTCGGCGATCTTGATGACGGTGGCGAAGACCAAGGGCTGAGTACTGACCAGAACGCGCACGCACCCAGTTGAAAGGCCCTCCTTGAAAGTCAGCGAAGCCAGGCAGCTCATCCAGGTCAAGGCGCCCATCTTGTCGCGCCGGCGCCGGGTGCTGGCCAACGCCTTCAACGTTGAGGAGTACCGGAAGGCGGCACGGAAAGTGCTGCCCACCGGGATCTTCGACTACCTCGACGGCGGGTCCGAGGACGAAGTGACGCTGCGCCGCAACCGTGCCGTCTTCGATGCCTGGGCCCTGATGCCCAGCTGGGGCCCGGTATCCGGACCCGACACGACCACCACCCTGCTGGGGAACGAAAGCGCCCTGCCGCTCACCCTGACCCCGACCGGAGCCACCCGGCTGTTCCATCCCGAGGGAGAAGCGGCCGTCGCCGCGGCTGCAGACCGGGCCGGTATTCCGTACGGGCTGGCAGGGCTAAGCACCGTGGCGATGGAAACGATCGCGGCGCGCCAGCCGAACCTTGACCGCTGGTTCAACTTCGGCCTCACCTCCGATGCCCGGGCGCTCAAAGACAAACTGGCACGCTGCGAAGCCGCTGGCTTCACCACGCTCATTGTCGGCGTCGACACCCGCGCGCTGGGATCCCGGGAGCGGGATCTGCACAACGGCTTCACCGCGCCTCCCGCGCTGACGCTGTCAACCATCGCAGACATCGCCCGGCGTCCTGCCTGGTGGATCAACTTCCTGAAGTCGGACGGCATCAGTTTCCCCAACCTGGACCCCCGCAGCGCGGCGGCAAACTCCATGATTACGCCCGCCATGTGGCAGGACATCCTGGGCCACTCGGACGCGACCAGCGGATGGAATGAGCTGGAGGCTTTGCGGCAGGCGTGGAGCGGCAAAATCGTCTTGAAGGGCTGCGTCAACCCTGCCGACGTCGCCAAAGCCTCGCGCATTGGCCTGGACGCCGTGCAACTGAGCAACCACGGCGGACGCCAGCTCGACCACATGCTCAGCCCCATGGACGTCCTGCAGGAATCGCGGCAGCGCGTGGGCGGTTCGATCGAGATCTACGTGGACTCCGGCATCCGGCGGGGCAGCGACATCCTCAAGGCACTCGCGCTGGGCGCCGACGCCTGCTCGATCGGCCGGGCCTACCTTTACGGGCTGGTCGCCGCGGGGTCGCCCGGCGTCGGACGGATCATCGAGATCCTCGCGGACGAACTCCGGCGTACGATGACGTTAGTAGGCGTTTCCAGCATTCCCGAGTTGAAAGCCCGGGGTGGAGAAATTCTCCGGGACATTCGTCATTCCGGGGAAATCCTTGAATCGACGGCGTCAGGCGACACGAAGTGATTCACTCTGATCCAGCAGGCACCCAGAGTTCTCCCGCAGCGCCGCGGGAGGCCAATGAATCCCTGAACAGCTAAGGAAACCATGCGTACTCGATACCTTTTTCCCGTTCTCACGATCGCTACCGCGCTCTCCCTCTCAGGCTGTGTCAACAACAGCGAACCCGCGGCCTCCGGCGGAGCGAATGCAAGCTCCGACGCCGTCGACGTGAAAAAGAACGACGCCATTGCTGCGGCCCTGCCGGAGAAAATCAAGAACGCCGGCGTGCTCAATGTCGGCATGGCCAACAATTACCCGCCCAACGAGTTCAAGGACGATAACGGGGCACCCGCAGGCTGGTCCGTGGATCTCACTAACGCGCTGGGAAAAGTGATGGGGTTGAAGGTCAATTTCGACATTGGCACCTTCGATAACATCCTCCCGGCCGTCCGGGCAGGGAAGGACGACATGGGGATGTCCTCCTTTACCGACACCGTGGAACGCGAAAAGCAGGTGGATTTTGTGAACTACTATTCCGCCGGTATTCAGTGGGCCGCGCCGAAGGGCAAGACCGTGGATCCGAAGAACGCCTGCGGGCTCAAGGTCGCCGTCCAGGCCACCACTTACGAGGACACGCACGAGGTGCCGGCCAAGTCGAAGGCCTGCACGGATGCCGGGAAGCCGGCCATCACCATCTTCCGCTACGACGCCCAGGACCAGGCCACGAACGCCCTGGTGGTGGGGCAGGTCGACGCGATGAGCGCCGATTCGCCCGTGACGCTGTACGCGATTTCCAAGACCAAGGACAAGTTGCAGACCGCCGGCGACGCGTTCGAGGTGGCACCGTACGGGATCCCGGTGGCGAAGGGCAGCGCTTTCACCCCGGTCCTGCAGAAGGCGCTCCAGTCGCTGATCGACGACGGTTCGTACACCAAGATCCTGGCCAAGTGGGGAGTGGAAGCCGGCGGCATCAAGACGGCGGAACTCAACGTGGCCGCCAAAGGGTGACACCCCATGAGCGAGCGGGAACCCGACCGGATGATTGAGCCGGATCCGGCCAAGCCGCTGCCCGCGGGCGCGGCGCCGGCCGGCGGGGCGCAGCCTGCCGGTAACGCGCAGCGCGCTGGCGTGGGCAGCGGGACGGACGACGCCCCGGCGGAGGCCATCGTCGCGATCCCGCTGCGCCACCCCTGGCGGAACGTGATCGCCGTGCTCCTGCTGTTGGGCCTTGCGGTGTTCGTGCTCGACGCCGCCCAACGCCCTGATTACGGTTGGGCGGATGTGGGGAAGTATATTTTCGACCGCCGGATCAGCCAGGCCGCCTGGGTGACATTGTGGCTGACTATTTACGCGATGATCGGTGCGATCGTCATCGGGCTCCTGTTGGCCATCATGCGGCTCTCCCCGAACCCGGTGCTGAAGAGCATCGCGTGGCTCTACATCTGGATCTTCCGGGGAACTCCGGTCTACGTCCAGCTGGTTTTCTGGGGCATCGTGTCGCTGATTTATCCGGTGTTCACCCTGGGGATTCCGTTCATGACGCCGTGGGTCACCATCCCGAATGAGGTCTTCACGAACCTGTTCATCACCGCCGTGATCGGCCTGGGCCTGAACGAGGCCTCCTACATGTCTGAGATCGTGCGGGCCGGCCTGCTGTCCGTGGACGAGGGCCAGGCCGAGGCCTCGACGGCGTTGGCCATGTCCTGGGGGCAGACGATGCGGTACGTCGTGGTCCCGCAGGCCATGAAAATCATCATTCCGCCCACGGGGAACGAAGTTATCTCGATGCTCAAGACCACCTCCCTGGTGGCCGCGATCCCGTTGAGCATTGACCTTTACGGCGTCTCCCGCGGCATCTCCGCGGTGACGTTCACTCCGGTGCCGCTGCTGATCGTCGCGTCCCTCTGGTACCTGCTCTTTACTTCGGTGCTGATGGTTGGCCAGCACTTCATCGAAAAGCGGTTCTCGCGCGGAACCGGCCGGATGAAGACCAGCAAGGGACCCGCGGAGCCCGGGCCGGCGGCGACGGCGGGACCTGGCGTGCAGGGCGCACCCGGGGCGCCCGGCGCCCCGACCGGTAACGACTTTGGAGGAAAAGGATGACCGGCGCTCCCATGGTCCTTGCGGAAAAGGTTTCCAAGAACTTCGGCACCAACAGGGTGCTGCGCGGAATCAGCCTGGAAGTGGACCGCGGCGAGGTGCTCTGCATTGTGGGCCCCAGCGGCTCAGGCAAGTCGACCTTCCTGCGCTGCATCAACCACCTGGAGCGCGTCGACGGCGGCAGGCTGTCGGTGGAAGGCCAGCTGGTTGGCTACCGTCAAAAGGGCGACAAGCTCTACGAGCTCAAGCTAAGTGAAGCAGCGCACCAACGGCAGGACATCGGAATGGTCTTCCAGAGGTTCAACCTGTTCCCGCATCTCACCGCGTTGGAGAACATCACCCTTGCGCCCATGCGGGTGAAAAAACAGTCCAAGTCAGCGGCCACCGCCAGGGCTATGGAACTGCTGGAGCGTGTGGGGCTGGAGGACAAGGGGGATGCCTATCCGGCGCACCTGTCGGGTGGCCAACAGCAGCGCGTGGCGATCGCCCGCGCCTTGGCCATGGACCCGAAACTGATGCTCTTCGACGAACCGACCAGCGCCCTGGACCCGGAGTTGGTGGGCGAAGTCCTGGACGTGATGAAGGGGCTGGCCAAGAGCGGCATGACCATGATCGTGGTGACCCACGAGATGGGGTTCGCCCGGGAGGTTGCGGACACCCTGGTCTTCATGGATGAGGGTGTGGTGGTGGAAGCCGGACCTCCCCGGCAGCTCCTCAGCAACCCGCAGCATGACCGGACCAAGGCGTTCCTTTCCAAGGTTCTCTGACGCGCCACCCGGAGCCGACCCCTGGGTGGTGGGATGCCGCCGTCGGACTTTCCGGAACCCGTTGTCAGTGTGCCGGAGCGGGCCTACGCTGTGCCTCGACGGCCCCACTCCGGGACCGGCTCCAGGACCCTCCCTCGCTGGGGTGCCAGCACACCCCGGATGCCTGTGTCCTGGACTTCACGGGACAGGAACTGCCATGACCAAGTATCTGTTTGAGGCCAATTACCTGGGCGAAGGAATCAAAGGACTGATGCGCGAGGGCGGCAGCAAACGCCGCGACGCCCTGATGGACGCCCTCAAATCCGTGGGCGGATCGCTCGAGTGCTTTTATTACGCCTTCGGGGACACCGACGTCCTGGGTGTCCTTGAGGCCCCGAGCGACGCCGATGCCGCAGCCCTCTCGCTGATGATCAATGCCACCGGCAACGTCAACGTTCGGCTGAAGCCGCTCATGACGGTGGAAGACATCGACGAAGCGGTCAAGAAGACACCCACCTACCGGGCGCCGGGTCAGTAGGGGCGCTAGCCGCCAAAACCTGCGTTCTGTGACGGCCCAACTGGTCCGCGACGGCCGGCGGGTTCGGTGCCGGCCGCCGTCGTAGGACAGACTGTTGCCGTGAGCAACTCTCCCCGCACCGGCATCGCCATCGCAGGGCTCAGCCTCGGCACGGCGCTGAACCCGCTGAACTCCTCGATGATCGCGGTCGCGCTGGTGGTCTTGCGCGCGGATTTCGCGCTCGACGTCGCCACGGTCACCTGGGTGGTCACCTCTTTCTACCTGACCTCGGCGGCCGGCCAGCCGCTGATGGGACGGCTCGCGGACCGCTTCGGCCCGCGCCGGCTGTTCCTGCTGGGCATGGCCCTGGTGGCCGTGACCTGCGCGTTGGCACCGTTCGCGCCGAACTTCGCGCTGCTCTGCGTGGCGCGGGCGTTTATGGCGCTCGGCACCGCGACGGCGTATCCCAGCGCCGTCGTGATGGTCGCGGCGCTGGCCCGGCAGGCCAACGTCAGATCCACCCGGCCGCTGGGCCGGATCCAGATGGCGAACACCTCGGCGGCCGCCGTCGGACCGGTGGTGGGCGGACTGCTGGTGAGCCTGGTGGGCTGGCAGGCGCTGTTCCTGATCAACGTGCCCCTGGCGCTGGCGGCGATCCTGGTGGTCCGCAGGTTCGCCCCGGCGGACGTTGAGCGGGAACGCGGCAAGGTGTCGGAACTGCTCCGCGACTCGGACCTGCCGGGCATCGGCGCGTTCATCGGCGCCCTGGTGCTGGTGATGATGGCGCTGCTCAATGTGCTGCCCGCCTACCGCTGGTGGCTGCTGGGCGGCGGGCTGCTGCTCGCCGTGCTGTTCACCGTGCGGGAGCTGCGCTTCAGCCCGCCCTTCCTGGACCTGCGGCTGCTGGGGACCAACCGGCCGCTGCTGCTGGTGTACCTGGGCTTCGCGTTGTTCAACGGCGTCTACTACTTTGCCTTCTTCGGCCTCCCGCAGCTGCTGCAGACCGCCGGCGGTTACGACCCGGGAATCGTGGGTCTGCTGATGCTGCCGCTCGCCGCCATCTCGGTGGTCGGAACACCGTTCGCGGTCCGTGCCATCGACAGCTTCGGCGTCCGGCGGGTGCTGATCGCCGGGGTCGTGTTGCTGATCGCCGCGTCCGGAACCATGTGGCTGCTGACCGCGTCCCTGGCCGCTCCGCTGGTGCTGGCGATGACGGCGCTGCTGGGGGTCCCGTATTGCGTGGTCAGTATCGCGTCCAGCCAGGGCATGTACCTCTCCACCCGGTTGGAGGAGCGTGGTGTGGCGGCGGGGATCTACCAGACGTGCCGCTACCTCGGCGCCATCACCGCGACAGTGCTGATCGGCATTTTTTACGGCACCGGAGTCAGCCAGGCGAACTGGGGGCTGATGGTGTTTGTCATGCTCGGCCTCGGCGCGGTGGTCTTCGTCGTGTCGCTGCTCTGGCGGGAGCGCCGGCCGGCCTAGCGCGGTCCGGCCGGCACTGCCGACGGAGCCCTTGACGCCCCCGCACCACGGGGGCTATGTGTGAGCGGAGCCACAAAATATTTGCCTGCGCGCCTTCGGGGCGCCTATAGTCAACTCAGCGGTTCGATAATAGAACATTGAGTTCTATTATCGAACAATCGATTTTGATGGCAGCAGCCAGCCCTACAACGACGTAAGGAAATCCCGTGCACTTCCACCACCACGGTTATGTATCCGGGGACCCGCGGGTCCAGCCCGCCGCCGGCGTCGGGGTCGACCGCCCGGCAGAGCTTCCCGACGTCGTCGACGTGCTGATTGTGGGCACCGGGCCCGCGGGCATGGTCGCCGCCGCGCAGCTCTCCCAGTTCTCCGACATCACGACGCGGATCGTGGAGCGCCGGCCGGGCCGGCTCGCCATCGGCCAGGCCGACGGCATCCAGGCCCGGAGCGTCGAAACGTTCCAGGCCTTCGGCTTCGCCGAGCGGATCATTACCGAGGCGTACCGGATCACGGAGATGGCGTTCTGGAAGCCGGACCCCGCGGACCCGTCCCGCATTGTCCGCGCCGCCCGCACCCTGGATGACCCGGCCGGGATCAGCGAGTTCCCGCACCTGATCGTCAACCAGGCCCGCGTCCTGGACTACTTCGCCGAAGTCATGGCCAACGCCCCCACCCGGATGAAACCGGACTACGGCTACGAATTCGTGGGGCTGGAAGTCGGCGAGGGGGAGTACCCCGTCACCGTGACGCTCGCGCACACTTCCGGACCGGAGGCGGGCCGGGAGCGCACCGTGCGGGCCAAGTACGTGGTGGGCGCGGACGGCGCCCGGAGCAAGGTGCGGGATTCGATCGGCTGCACCATGGCGGGGGACAAGGCCAACCACGCCTGGGGCGTGATGGACGTGCTAGCCAACACCGACTTCCCGGACATCCGCACCAAATGCGCCATCACCTCGGGCGCCGGCGGCAGCATCCTGCTGATTCCGCGCGAGGGCGGCCACCTCTTCCGGATGTACGTGGATCTGGGCGTGGTCCCGGAGGGCGACGCCGGCGCGGTGCGCAGCACCAGCATCGAGCAGATCATCGCCAAGGCGAACGCCATCATCCACCCCTACACCCTGGACGTGCGCAACGTCGCCTGGCACAGCGTCTACGAGGTGGGCCACCGCCTCACCGACCGGTTCGACGACGTCGTCCCGGAGGAGCGCGGCACCCGCACGCCGCGCGTGTTCATCACCGGCGACGCCTGCCACACCCACAGCGCCAAGGCCGGCCAGGGCATGAATGTCTCCATGCAGGACGGCTTCAACATCGGCTGGAAGCTGGGGCATGTGCTGGAAGGCCGCAGCCCGGAGAGCCTGCTGGCCACCTACTCAGCCGAACGCCAGGTGGTCGCGAAGAACCTCATCGACTTCGACAAGGAATGGTCGACCCTGATGGCGAAGAAACCGGAGGAATTCGACAGCCCGTCCCAGCTGGAGGATTTCTACGTCAGCACCGCGGAGTTCCCGGCCGGCTTCATGACCCAGTACACCCCGTCGATGCTGATCGGCGAGGCCACGCACCAGGAGCTGGCCACCGGCTTCCCGATCGGCAAGCGCTTCAAGTCCGCGCCCGTGGTGCGGGTCTGCGACACCAATCCGCTGCACCTGGGCCACCAGGCCACGGCGGACGGCCGGTGGCGGATCTACGTCTTCGCGGACCAGGCTGTGGCGGGGGCGGCGTCGCCCACCACGGACCTGGCCGCCTGGCTGGCCGAGGCGCCGGATTCGCCGCTCGCCGCCACCCCGGAGGGTTTGGACCGCGACGCCTGGTTCGACGTGAAGGTCATCTATCAGCAGGAACACACGGAGGTGGATATCACCGCCGTGCCGGCAGTCTTCAAGCCTGCCGTGGGGCCGTTCCAGCTCAACTACCTCGAGAAGGTCTACGCCGCGGATCCGCGGGCGGACATCTTTGAGCAGCGCGGCCTGGACCGCGGCGGCGTTGTGGTGGTGGTGCGGCCGGACCAGTACGTGGCCACCGTGCTTCCGCTGACGGCAACGGCGGAGCTCGCCGCGTTCTTCGCGGGGTTGGTGGGGGAACGGGTGACCGGGCGGGCGCCGGTCTAGTCGGACCGAATAGAGCAAGAGGGGCATCCGGTCGCACTCGACCGGATGCCCCTCCTGGTGAACACTCGTCCAGCGGAGGTGCGGTGTCGACGACGATGGAAACGTCGCGCCTGGGCTCGGCATCGCGCGCGGTGAGTCAAACGACACGGCTCGACCTTTCGCCTTATCAGCAACGAGTGGGTAGCTCCACTCCTGCCGCCTTGAATTCATCTAGTTCTTCGGAAAACAGCGCGGTCAAGAGTTCTTTCATTTCAGGGTTAGCAGTATTGGCTATCTTCTTGATCTCGTCCTGCGCTTCCACAATTTTGGGAACGGTTGACTTGTCGGATTCCTTGAAGCTAGAGATGCCGTTGAGGTAGCGGATGAGAGGACCCTCGAAAGCACGCGCGCCGCATTTCCACTCGCATCTCCCAAGACCTGACGCTCGAGGGGCTCGGCGTTGTCCGTCAGCTCGCGTACGCTGCGACCATTGCGTGCCCTGCGGGACGTCGGACATCGTTGCCGGGCGCCGGTTATTGACCTGTTGTACACGGCCAAGGTGCCGTTGAGACGACTTGCTCACTCTGGGCGGACAAAGAAACGCTTATTGCTGGCACATGTTGCTGCTGGGGCGCCTTAGGGGACCTTATCCAGATGCTGCGGGCAGAAGGTGCTGACGCCAAGTTTACGGATCGACTTCAGCTCTTCGAGGGTGAACTTGATTCCGGCGGGAGCGGTGACCAGCGCGTCGGAAGCGGCGGCTGCCTCCGCTACTTTGCCGTTTTGCACGCCTTTGTCGTAGACGTCGCAGAAGATTTTCGCGATTTCGAGCTGGTTCGCAGTGTCCGTCGATTTCATGGCGGGGTGGGCTGTCCGCAGAGCCTTCAGGAACTTCTCATCGTCTGTTACAGCTGGAGCTGCACTGGGCGCCGGCTCATCCGCGGCGTCCAGTTCCGGCGTGCAGACGTCAACGACGGCGGCCTTGGCTGCAGCGTAGGAGTCCCCCACTGACCATGAGCCGGAATCCTTCCACGCCTGGACGAAATCCTCGAAGAGGATCTGCATCTCGTGAAGAGGTTCGGCAAGCTCAGGCTTTGCAGTTTCTGCTACCTCGGCGAAGCGAGTGGCGAATGAGTCCGCTTTCCGAGCAGTTTTTGCGTCGATGGACTTCACCTCCTTCAGGAAGCCTATGGATTCGTTGGCTAGAGAACTGGTGCCCTCACCAAAAAGGGACAGGCAAGTGGTCAACAAGGGCACCGTGTCCTTGTTCAGAGTGGAGGCGGAGGGCGACTGAGACGGCGACGAGGGCAAGGCCTGCTTGGCTGTTTCCGCCGGCGCTCCACATCCCGTCAGTATCAGTGCGGTAGCGGTCAGCAGCGAGAAAGGCAGTGCATTCAAAGGGCCCCCAATAGACATTTCTGTGCCTGATGACTACAGGCGTCCTAATGATACTTGTCCTGATGTTCCTGTGGTCCGGAGTGCTCAGGGACCTGCCGGTGTTGGGCGGTGTCTGGTCAACGATGTCCCGTCATCTCTGAGAGTGTCTGTGCTGAGATTTCCTTGCTCATGCAGCGGGCAGTACGAGAAGAAATCATTTGCCGCGGTCACAGCGTCATGAGAAAAAGGCCTCAGGCATCAGGGTCTCCGTGGCGTCTATCAGAGGCTCGGGGATGGGCTGGTCGGTGCATACCTGCGTCTCAAAAGGTAGCCAGAGTATACGTAATATATGCCCTACCCCTGATGGACTCGCGTCCGCGTTAGCCCGACGGTCATTCGCTGCAGGGCTTGGACTCAAGCCGAATCCGTGAGCTGACGTTTGTTTTCGGCAGAGAATTTGGATGGCTTTCGGGTTCCTAAAAGCCCACGTCCGCTCCGACACTCTGTTGACGGGCCGACAAGTGGCTGTCGGGAACCTGGCAGGCGCTTCTCAGGCTCTCCTACCGCCGTGTGGTGCTATTTCGTCCACGGCTGTCCGGGCATTTTTGATATCTGACAAAGTTATCCCCCAAATCTTCCGAGTCCTTTTGAATCTGTCCGATAAGGCCGCCTTTTTAATGCGTCCTTGCACTGGCCATTACGGTGGCAACTCACCGCGGAATGTAGCGACTCGGTCTCTTTAGATATTGACGGAGCGCGGCGGTTTTCGAGGTTGACGAAGCATATACGCGGCCAGCGGGTCTTATATAACTCCTTGGCTACCAGTCCTAGGCGCGTCTACTTCGGCCGGATTTCAGGCGACGATTCCTGCAGGGCCGCGAGCCTCTCGGAGAAGCTGCCGCACCCCAACGTCCGGACGGGAGCGAATACACCATGACGCTCGCTCGTCATGACAGTCCTTTTCGACTGAAAAATGAGGGGGCGCCACGCCCGCTGAAGCATTGAAGGATTGTCGGTCCTTAGCTGTATGTTCAGTCTTCGGCCCAACTATGTGCCAGGGCCGACGCCCTGCCAGCTCATCGGGACCACACTAAATCAACTCGTAACAATCTATGGGGATTCGCACTATGACTGAAAACCACCCTGAAGCGGGCATACCCGATCAGCCAACTCGGCCACCTGTGGCCGGTGAGGGGGCCAACCCTTCCGCTGTTTCTGCCGGAAAACCTGCCCAGATCAAGAACGTCAAACCCAAGTTTTTGTGGCGACCACGCACCAAGAAATCGCCCGTACCCGAGAACTTGAGGCGTCCGGGAGCATTAGCTGGAACGGCAGACGAGCGGCCGCGGCGTCGGACCGGATACTGGGCGGCCGGTGCCGCTGTGATTTTCCTAGGCGCCGGTGTCGGAATTGGGGCCACTTTGCCGGACCCAAAAAATAGTTCCGAATTCCGTTCCCTCTCAGCCGAAGCGTCCACGCTGCGCTCCGATCTTAAAAGCCTCCAGAGCAACTACGACTCGCTCGACGCCAACGTGAACGCCCGCGAAGAAGTTGTCGACGCCCGGGAAAGCGCGGCGGCTGAGGCGGACGCAGCCGTGAAAGAAGCCGAGGCGGCTTTGAAGAAGCGCGAGGACGCTGTGAAGGCGGCCGAAAAGACGCAGGCCGCAAAGACCATCACTGAGGGGACCTGGACCGTCGGCGTGGATATTCAGCCCGGGACCTATCGAGCTTCCGCTAACGTATCGTCTAGTTGCTACTGGGGCATCTACCGAACCGGCTCAAACGGCTCGGACATCATCGAAAACGATATCGTCAACGGCGGTCGTCCCTCGGTGACTCTTTCGGCAGGTCAAGACTTTACAACCACCCGCTGCGGGAGCTGGCTGCGACAGTAGGTCCGGGCGCGTGGTTGAGGTGTGTTCCTGACCTCAACCACGCGCACTACTTAGCCGATGCCGGAGGACCGACCGACAACTGGAGCTTTTCTGAAGTTTCCGGGCGCACAAGGTCCCGCTCCTGGCACGGCGCATGGGCAATCCCGCCGGCCACCGCGACGATGAGGGTGAGCAGCGCTGTCAGCAGCACCCCGAGCCCCGGGTGCACGTGTAGCAGGGCCGCGCCCGCGGTGGCGCCGGCCAGGATCAGCACGACGGCGCTGAGGCGTCGGCCCGAGTGGCCGCCCTTCCCGCCGCCCAGCCGGGAGTCCGCGGCCAGTCCGGTCAGCGTCGAGGTGACCACCACTGTGGTGACGTCCCTGACGGCCAGATGCCGGGCGGTGGCCGCCTGGATTCCCATCGCCACCGCGAGCGCTCCCGTGATCGCCAGCGTGACCGGGTCGCCGGCGCGCGGGGCATGCAGGAAAAGGACGACGGCGACGGCGGCCATGGTGACGCCGACGGCGGTGAGCAGGACCGTGGTCCGGCGGCTCCAGCCCGCGGCTTCTGGGCGCAGGGCCCGGCCGGCGGCCACGGCGCCGAGCATAAAGCAGGCCAGCGCGATCAAGGGGCCCACCACGGGGAGGTTGTCCGCGCCGATCAGGGCCATGCCCAGGATCACCACGTTGCCGGTCATGTTGCCGGTGAAGACCCGATCCAGGCCGAGGTAGCCCACGGCGTCGATGACGCCGGTGGAGAAGGTCAGCACCAGCATCAGGATCAGGTGCAGCCGGGCCTGTTCGGCGGACTTCAATCGGTTAAGCATGGGGTCATCTTTCGTTGCTGGGGCCGGGGCGCGGTGTGGGCGCTGAGCTGGCAGGCCAGACGGAGGAGGTCGGCGTCGCGGTGTACCGGACCCACAATACTCACGCCGCAGGGCGACGCGGCGGGCAGCACCAGGATCCCGCCGCCCGCGAGGCACTCATAGGACCAGTTATGGGTCGGGGATGTTGCGGCGTGCGGGGAGGTTACGGAGATGGTTTTGCCTGGCGTAGGTCAGCCGGTGGTCGAGGTCATGCGAAGGCGGTTCGCCGGCGGTCACGCGGGACGGTCAGGCGAGGGCGTCTGCGGCCAGGCGCTCGCCGTTGAAGTATTCAAGCTCCCAGCCGTCGACGGTGTGGTGGTGGGCCAGGTTGAGTACGGCGTTGTCCACCCGCGGCAGCGGGCGGCCGACCATGCGGCTCAAGCTGACCCTGAGCAGCGACCCGTGCGCCACCACCAGGATGCGGCCGCCGCGGAATTCCTCCGCCAGTGTTTCCAGGGCACCCAGTCCGCGGTCTGCGGCGTCGTCCTCAGTTTCGGCGCCGCGGAAACCGCCGGGGATGCGTAGGGCGTCCAGCTCCGGGCCGTCCTGCAGCCCCTCGGCCGGGCCGAAGGAGCGCTCGGTGAGTTCCGGAATGTGCCGGGCCACGCTGAGGCCGAGCCCGGCGGCGATCAGGTCTGCGGTCTCGGCCGCACGGCCCAGCGGCGAAGACACGATCGCGTCCCACTCGTCGCCGGACAAGGCTGCGGCAGCGTCCCGCGCCTGGCCGCGGCCGACGTCGTTCAGCGGAATGTCAGTGGAGCCCTGAAGCCGGCGCTCGGCATTCCAGTCGGTCTGGCCGTGACGGATGAGCGCAAAAGTTGTGAGGGGCATGGTTCCATTGTGCCGGTGGTGGGGGCCGGACCCGGAATCGCCCCTTCACAACGACGGCTGGTGGGCGGCCTATTCCCTTGCCGTAGCTGGGTGTCGGACCCAGCCAAAAAGCTGTGGCCGGAGCATATTGACACCTTCAAAGCCCGGGCATACCTTCAGCCTTAACGAGGCGATTCGCCCCTTCTCCACTACTTTAGGCACAGGTTTTCCCGGTGCCGCGTGCCCGGGCGCTCCCGGAACGGAGCCCCGGCTGCGTCGGCTGCGCGGGCCGCGCCGGGCCACATGCCTGGGGGATCCAATTCGGTCTCTCGCCTTCAAGGAGCAGGAAATGTCGGAGGGTATTGGACTGATAGAGCGGTTTTACAAGGACGTCGTGGAGAGCGGAAATCTGGCCCTCATTGATGAGCTGGCGACGGACAGTTATGTCGATCACGAGGAAGGCCTTCCCGGGCAGCCGTCCGGCAAGGACGGCGTGAAATTCTTCGTGAACACCATGCGGTCCGCCTTCCCGGACATCAAGGTCAAGGCGATTGAGCCCTCAATGACCGCCGGCAACATGGAAGCATGCCACGTGATCCTGACCGGGACCCACCGCGGTGAGATGGCCGGCATCCCGGCCACGGGCAAGAGTGTCGAGTTCGACTGCACAGACATCATCCGGGTCGAGGACGGCAAGGTGGCCGAGCACTGGGGCACCACCGACAACCTGGCCCTCATGCAGCAGATCGGCGCGGTGGCCGTTGGCTGAGCGGCACCCACGCACGACGGCACCACCCACGACGGCGGCCGGACCGACCGCCGTCGGGACCAGAACGGTCGGGACCAGAACCGTTGGGAACAGAACCGTCGGGACCAGAACGGTCGGGACCAGAACCGTTGGGAACAGAACCGTCGGGACCAGAACCGTCGAAACAGAAAAGGCTGCCCACGTTTTTCCTCGGGAATCGTGGACAGCCTCTCTTGTCGGCGGTGTCTCAGGCCTTGGGCGCGTACGCCTTCGGGAGCTTCAGGCCGCGCTCGTCCATCACGGTGCGCAGGCGGGTGGGGTAGTCGGTGATGAGGCCGTCCACGCCGAGGTCCATCAGCCGGTTCATGTCCGCGGTGGTGTTGACGGTCCAGGGAATCACCGGCAGGCCGAGGGTGTGGGCGTCGGCGATCATTCCCGGGGTGACGGAGCGGAACGTGGGGGAGATGGCGTCGTAGCCCTGGGCGGCCGCGGCCTTGGCGAGGGACCCGCCGTAGTTGTCGATGTCGATGCCGCCGAGGTTGGGGCTGGCGCCGGGCCGGCCGACCTCGAGCCAGGCGTCGCCGCTGGAGAGGGCGACGAGCGGCAGCTCCGGGGCGAGCTGTTTGGTGAGGTTCAGCGAGGACCAGTCGAACGACTGCACAGTGGAGCGCTCCGCCATTCCGGAGGCCTGGATCTCGGCGACCACGGCCTTGGTCAGGGCCACCATGCCCGGGCCGCCGGCCTTGCCGTCCTCGACCTTGGTCTCGATGTTGAAGCGGACCTTCTTGACCTCGGCGTCGCGCGCCAGCTGGAAGACGTCCGCGAGCTCGGCGATCCGGTTCCCCTCGATCACGTCCTGCTCGGGGAAGCCTTTCAGCTGGGTGAACCCGCAGTCCAGCGTCTTGATCTGCGCGAGCGACAGGTCCGCCACCCGGTCCCCGACATACGGGAAGGCGGGATCGCCCGGCGCGGCCGGCGCAGTGTCCTGGCATTTGTCGGCCTGGATGGTGTCATCGTGCCAGACGATGATCTTGCCGTCGGTGGTCAGGTGGGTGTCCAGTTCCAGGGTGCTTACGCCCAGCTTCAGTGCGTTGGCGAAGGCGGCCAGGGATTCTTCGGTCCACTCGCCGCGGCCTCCGCGGTGCGCCTGGAGGTCGAAGGAGCCGTTGCGCTCGTTGGTCCTGACCTCAGAGGTTGCGGTTACCGCAGCGTTCGACGCAGCGTTCGACGACGGCGCGGAGCCGGCGTCGGCGTTGGGAGCGGCGGCGACGGCGGGGCTGGCCAGCGACGCGATGAGCGCGGCGGCCGCCGCGGCAGTCAGGACTGTGCGCATGGTGATGGTTCCTTCCGGGGTACGGATACCGGCGTTGAGCCGAAGACCCGTCCACGCTAGGGAACGCAGGTGGACCGCCGTGTTCCGGAAGCTGGACTCCGGGTGAACTGTGCGCGCCGGCTGCCGATGGCCCGGTTTCTCGGGTGGCTAGCTGCCGGAGGCTCCCGTGTCGGTTCCGCTCAGGGTCTCTATGTAATCCAGCGTTTTGGGGCTGACGTGCCGCACCGCTGCGAGGGCCTCACGGAGAACGGTTCTCCTGGCCGGGTCACCCAGGGCGTGCTGGAGTTCCATGACCGTGTCAATGCCCTGGCGCTCGAACACGCCCGTGATTTCCTCCATCTGGGCGAGACGGCCCGGAGAAGGCCAATCGATAACGTCGGCGAGCTTCCCGGTATCGAGGCGCTGGCGGAATCCGCTGGTCGTGGCGGCGTCCGGCCAGGCCGCAATGAGGGCGTCGACCCGTGGTTTGACGGTCTCGTGGTAGTTCTGCCGCCGCTGCAACGTGGCGTCGACGATGATGGCCCCGATGTGGTCCCAGCCGCGGCCGACGTCGGTCGAGGCGTCTGTGCCGGGTGAGGCGGCTGGCGCCGGAAGGTTGGCGGGATCATTGTCCATAGTCATAAGTGAATACTTCCACGTGCCGGCGGCGAGTGTGTCTTCGCGTCAGCCGGGACCGGTTCTTAGGTGGCGGACCCTGCCTCGATCGCGTCCAGGTCCCGGACGGCGTAGCGGTGGTGCTCCCATTCCTCGTTGAGGATGGTGTGCAGGCAGGAGCGGACGGTCACCGGTTGGTCGGGGGCCCACGGATTCCGGCGGGCCGCGGCCAGATCTGCCGAGGTGACGGTGGCGAGGTAGTCCCGGACCATGGCTGCCTTCTCTGCCCGGACCTCAATCACCTCGGCATAGGACGGTGTGACACTTGAGAAGACGGCCGGATCGTAGCCGTCGGTCTCGTACTCGGCGTTGGGTTGGCCGATGGGGTGGTACGGCTGTTCCAGTTCGAGGATTCCCCGGCCCAGCCACGTGTCCGTGGCCATGACCAGGTGGCGCAGCGTCTGGGCGAAGGTCCACTCGCCGTCGACCGAGATATCGACGGTGCCGGACGGCATCGCCGCAACCCGCTCCAGCGTCGCCTGCCAGGTCCGCTCCAGCACGGCCCAGGCTTGCCGGAGCCCGTCCGGGTCCTTGGCGCGCCTCCCGGCACGGCCGGGGAAGCGGCGGTTGAGTTCCGCCTCGACGAAGGGGACGACGTCGACGCCGTTGACGTACAGGGTGTTCCCGGCCTCGAGCAGCCACGGGGCGTCGATGTCCGCCCCGGCCGCGTCGACCGCGCGCATCACCGCGCCGGACAGGTCGGAACGGACGAACCGGGCGCCGCGCAGGTTCACGTCGGTGAAGTGTGCGCCCTGGAGGTTATCTGTCTGGGTGAAAGCTGCCATGCGAGCACTCTGCCACGGCTGCGTCGGTCGCGCAGCACCTGGGCGGAGTTCCGTGGCGACAACCGGCACTCCGGGGATGCTTTGGGTTTACCGGTAGCCCATTTTCCGCAGGACCGGATCGGTCCATAATGGCCACATAAGCTTCGGGGACCCCTCGCGCCGGCGATGATGTAGCGCGGCATCGGAGAGTCCCAGGTGGCTGCCCCGGCTAGGCGCGAGGGGCGGTCACGGCTCCGGACCATGATTCCGGGGACCGAAACCGGGGGGAGCTACGCCATCACTGCGGTCATCGACGCACTGAAGGGATTCATCATGTTCAAGGATTCAAACATCATGGCTGTCCTCCCCGCGAAGGACATCAACAGGGCGAAGGAGTTCTACCGGGACAAGCTGGGCATCGAACCCTCCGAATCCATGGAAGAGGGCAGCGTGATGTACAGCTGCGGCCAGGGAACCCGCTTCCTCGTGTACCAAACGGACAATGCGGGGACGGCCAAGAACACCCAGATGGGCTGGGAAACCGACAACCTCGAAGCCGAAATGGAAGAGCTGCGGGGCCGCGGCGTCGTCTTCGAAGAGTACGACTTTCCCGGCCTGAAGACGGAGAACGGCGTGGCCACCGCATCCTGGGGGAAGGCAGCCTGGTTCCTGGACAGCGAGGGCAACATCCTCAACATCGCCCAGCGCTCATAGGCCGGAGCCTGACACCGATACGACTCATAACATCGCCACCCCCGGCAACGGAGCCGGAGGGAACCGGAGCCCGCCCTCAAGGCGGGAGCCGGTTGCGAGCCTGACGTCGCCCGTGGACGGGGCGCCGAGCGCGTCCAGAACAGCAGCGTTGGCAGCAGCGGCTGCCCGCACGCTAGGTACTGTCGGGTTTCCTGCCCCGCAGGTGGCGGTGGTGTAGCTCGTAGCTGTCGAACACGTCAGAAGAGGTGGTTCCTGAGTGGCCGAACTTGCCGCGGAGAACGTCGGCGAGTCCATCCAGCGCGGCGTGGAGCATCCGTCCGGCGAACTGGAGTTCAGGGTTGTCGCTGCGTTGGGCCTGGGATGCCAGTTCCTGGGCGTAGGCGACTGTGGCAGGCAGGGAGCCGCGCTGCTCGACTTCACGGAAGTAGTAGGTTTCATGGAACGCAAGCAGGTCTATGCTCACCGTCGCCACGTTTCCGGCCATTGCCTCCAAAAGGCCGGCAGCGTGACTGGGGTCCATGGCCGATACACCTGCCGGACCTGCAGCCTCCCTGAACAGGTTCAGCTGGTGGGCAAGGGCCCGGCGGCGGTTCAGGGCCGGGAAAGTCTGCAGGATCCAGGTGACCGTTGCTGTCAGCAAACCGAAACCGGTGACGGCCTCGAGGGCGACAACCAGCCGGAGCAGTGGGTGCGCTGCCACGATATCGCCAAACCCCACGGTGGAAAGAGTGACCAGGGAGATGTAGAGGGCTTCGGCAAAGTCGGCCCGCAGCGGAACCCCGGCTCCGTAAACAAAACCGTCCGTCAGATGGGGCAGGTACAGCAGAGCCCAGCCGATGGCCGCCAAACCGGCCCAGGCTCCAATGACAGCGGCCATCGCCAAGGGGGCTGCGATGAAGGAGCCCCGGCCCCGCAGTTTTCTCGATACAACCCAGAATCCGTGCATGATCGCCCGGCCCAGAGGACCGGAACCGTGCGGATAGAGGAGTGTACGAAAGACGTCGACGAGCATCAGCAGAACCAGCCCGGCCCCTAAGACTGTCCAGAGCGTGTCCTCAAAGTCCATGCCTCATCTTATGGGCCCATCGCGACGGCGTGACGGGCCGGTCGGGTGGACCGGGGGCCAGGGAGCGGGTGAGCTCCTGCCAAACCGTCTCCGCGATCTGCCCGGAAGACTGCCCGGCGTCGATGATGACAAAGGAGGGGAGATCGTCGAGCTCCCTATAGCCCTTGTCGAAGGCCGCCAGGCTCTCCAGGTCCTCGGTGTCCTTGCCCCGCTTGACGATTCTGCTCAAGGCAAGGTCAGCCGGCACGGCGAAGTAGAACACAGCGTCCGGGGCGGGAAACAACCGCAGCAGCCAGGGCAGGAAACGTCCCGGGCCCAGCCCCCTCACCCGCTTCAATGCCAGCTGGCAGTACAGGTACCGGTCCATGATCACGACGCCGGAAAAGTATCTGGCCCGTAGATGGGAAAGCAGGACGTTGGCGCAGCGGATGGACGTTTCGGCAGCGTCTAGCAATCCGGCCGGGACGCTCAGGCCGAGACGGCTGGACCATGCTGTCATTTTGCTCCGCCCGCAGGGATTCGTCGCGACGGTCGCGCGGCGTCCGGAGCCCGCCAGCCGTTGGGCAAGCAGTCGCGCCGCCGTGGATTTGCCTGCGCCGTCGATGCCGGCAAGCACAACCACTACGGCAGGGCGGGTCCCGGACAGCCGCCGCGACGGGGAAGCTTCGGTGGAGGTAGCGGCCAGGGGAACGTTCATGGGGACCTGCTTCCAGTCAGTTGTTGAACCAACTGGAGGTCTCTCCCGGCCGAAATGATCGGCCCTGCCCGCCGGAGTGTACTGGGACACCCGTATTGACGACGGACCGGATCTGGGGATACTCCCCTCCGTATATAAATAGTCAAGCACGGTTCACCTGCTGAGGGAAAGAGTGCGTGCCGACCCGGCCGGGCCTCGGGGGAGGGCCGGGGCAGTGCGACGGTTGCGTCAGCCCCTCGGCGCCCTCAGCCAGTCAGTATCCAGGCAGCGTTGTTCGGCTGCAGCCAGCCGTCCTGCTCCAGCGGCGCCGCGCTGAGCAGTACCGTGCCGGCCGGGAGCTCCACCGGTTCGGTGCCCATCCCGACAGCGACCAGGAAGTCTCTGTTGCGTTCGCAGAGCAGCAGCTCGCCGGCCTCGACACGCCAGGTGCCGCCGTCGTTTGCGGTGAAGACCGCGTTCTTCCACAGCTTCCGGCGCAGCGCTAACGCCGCTTTGGTCAGGTTCAGGACGGACCCGGCGTCCTGAACCTGCCGTTCGACGGCGTAGTGGCCCCAGCCCGCGGGGAGCGGCAACCAGGGCTCGGAGGGTGGCCCTTCAGCGGTGCCGAGTGCGAAGCCGTGGTGCAGCGCTGGATCCTCGGTCCAGGGCAGCGGGATCCGGGCGCCGTCGCGGCAGACGCCGCCGCGGGCCCACATCGGGTCCACCCGGGCCTCCAGCGGAACGTCGACCTCGGGCAGCCCGAGCTCCTGGCCCTGGTAGAGGTAGGCGGCGCCGGGCAGCCCGAGCAACGCCACGAGGGCCGCCCGAGCCCGGACGCTACCCAGATCGCCGCCGCCGAACCGGGTGGCGGAGCGCACGATGTCGTGGTTTTCCAGCGCCCAGGTCGGGGTGGCGCCGTGTTCCCGCCGCGCGGCCTCAAGCTCATTACCGACGGCAGCCCAGGCTCCCGGGTCCCAGCCGAGTTTCACGAACGCGAACGCAAACGCCTGCTGCATCTCATCGGCCCGGGTGTAGCGGCCGGCGCGGGCTGGTTCCAGGTTGACCTCGCCCACCAGCAGGCGGTGCGGCTCGTACTGCTCGGCCAGGGCACGCCAGCGGCGGTAGACCTCGTGGACTTCCTCCTGGTCCGAGACCTGAGGGTTGGACCGCAGCCCGTCCACCACGCCGCCCTCCGACGGCGAGTCCGGCAGCCCCTCGGCCTTGAAAAGGGCGTGCGCGACGTCGATCCGCAGCCCGTCCACGCCCTTGTCGAACCAGAAGCGCAGCACGCCGTCGAAGTAGTCGCCGACGGCGGGATTGCGCCAGTTCCAGTCCGGCTGTCCGGCGGAGAACAGGTGCAGGTACCAGTCCGTGTCCGTCGCCGATTGAGGGTTGGCCCGGCTCCAGGCCCGGCCGCCGAAGACGCTCTGCCAGTTGTTCGGGAGAGTGTCGGCGTCGCGGCCTTCGACGAAGTGGAACATCTCGCGCTCCGGCGAGCCCGGGCCGGCCGCGAGGGCCGCCTCGAACAGCGGGTGCTCCGAGGAGCAGTGGCTGGGGACGACGTCGAGCAGGATCTTCAGGCCGAGCGCGTGGGCCTGCTCGAGGAGCGCCTCGAACTGTTCCATGGTGCCGAACAGCGGGTCCACGCCGCAGTAGTCGGAGACGTCGTAGCCTTGGTCCACCTGCGGGGAGGGCTGGAACGGAGTCATCCAGATGCCGTCGACGCCGAGCGAGGCGATGTACGGCAGCCGGGCGGCCAGCCCGGCGAGGTCGCCCACGCCGTCGCCGTCACCGTCCGCGAAGGAGCGCGGATAGACCTGGTAGATGACCGCGGATTCCCACCAGGCGGCGTCCGGGGTCAGCGCGGTCTCCTCGACCAAAGGCGCGGCGCTCATTTGCCGGTGCCCCCGGTGAGGCCTTCGACGATCCGGCGCTGGAAGATCAGCACCATGATCACCAGCGGCACGGTGACGATCACGCCGGCGGCCATCTGCTCGCCGAAGGGCGCCTGGAACTCGGTGGCGCCGGTGAACTTGGAGATCGCGACCGTGGCCCCCAGCAGCTGCCGGGATTCAGGGGTGATCACTGCGGAGATGAGGATGACGCCGGCGGCGCGGTAGGTGCGCAGAGTCCGAAGGTCGCCGGCGATGTAGGCGGACTTGGCGCCGGTGCGGCCGAGCATCACGGCGTAGCCGCGTTCCTGAGCTTCCTCCTCCACGCCCTGCATGACCTGGGAGGCAAGGGCATCCGAGACCATGGGCGCGAGGAGCCCGATCACGGAGGTCTGCCGGGTCTTCAAGCCCCGGGCGAGGTAATCCGTTTCGTAGGAAAGGCTCTTGACCGCAGTCTCGACGCGTTCCCGTGTTTCGTCCGAGTAGCCGACCAGGCCGTTGACCACCCGGGAAACAGTGGCCGGGGAAACGCCGGCGTGCCGGGCGACATCGCGGATGGTGACCACTGTTCCTCCTCGCTGAAGGTGCCTGCGGGTGCTGCGTGCCCCGGCCGTCGGCCGGTTTACGTAAACGGTTTCGTCCGTGCGGACTCAACAATAAGGGCTGCGCTGGGGATCACATTGCGTTTCGTAAACGAGTGCTTCGACCGCCAGTGGCGGCGTTCTGTGAGCGTAGAGGTCCACCTAGCGACCCAACGCGCCTGTGACCGTCCTGAGAATGTTGCTCGGGACATTCCGAGATCTCAAGTAACCTGCGCCTACCTGATCGAACTTGCATCGTGGAGCTCCAAAAATTACGACATTGTCTTCATCGCGGTCGTTCAGCCGGTGAGAGATCTCGCATTCGTACGTTTGTGACGTCAGCCTGCCTCGGGATCAGATTTAATCTGCGTCACGGCAGGGACTACTGTTGACGAAGGCTCGAGAGGGCCACATTCGGCGCAGGGACTTCGCGACAGCCAAGCGTGCGGTTCGCTACGAGACAACAATTGAAACCGCGAGAGGTTTTGCATGATGGTCAAACGCATTCTCACGTATATCGCCTCATTGGCAGTGGTGTTGTCGACTGCGGCCTGCAGTGGCGGAAGCAACGCCACTGATGCCATACGCATGTCCGAATCTTCGAAGCGTCTCGAAGGCAGGCAATATCAAGATGTTGTTGGTGCTCTGCAAAAGGCAGGATTCACGAACGTAAAGGCGAATCCCTTGGGAGATTTAATAACGGGTTGGCTCAGCGGAGAGGGAGAAGTTAAAGCGGTTGAAGTTGACGGCGATTCCAGCTTCAGCACAGACGACAGCTTTCCCTCGGCGGCGCCGATAGTCGTTTCCTATCACTCATTTCCCGCTAACAACGATAAGGCGTCGAAGTCTGCTTCCCAGTCCAGTGGGGGTTCTGAGACGCTGACAGCTGAGAGCAGTAGGGAACTCGCAACACTATTGGCTGGACCGGATGTTGGGGACAACGTTGAGGCATTTTCACGTCAGTACCGGACCAAGACAATTGCGTTTGATGGGCATGTCGCTTCCATTAGCCCCTCCTCGGTTAAGCGCTTCAAAGACATCCTGATCTTGGCGGGTAATTCTGGAGTGTCCCCGTCGACAGGGCCCAACTTCCAGATCTCAGGGGATCCCACTTATTCCGGTTCGAACATTCCCGAGAACATCGCCGTCGGACAGAACGTCCGCGTTACGGCCCTAGTTGGGGAATACAACAGCAAACAGGGCCTGTTCCATCTTGTGGTTACGTCTATTCAGATCAAGTAGACGTTCGGCCAATCCCGCCTGGCCCCTGTGCGATAGGCCGTCTGCGTTCTGCGATAGCAATTCAAGGCTTGAACCTCGTGGCCGCAAGCACACAATTCTTCGAGCTTGCAACAGCGGCGCTTCGCCCTGCTGGCGGCATCAATAGCATTCTCGTGAACCCCCTAAGTCGTGGGCATGGGCAACACCGACGCCTGCGACAGTGAGCGACCGCAGAACGCCGCCACTGAGCGCCGAAGTCCACAGTAAACGGGGGGCCAGGTTGCCCGGCTCGCACCCCCCGAGTTGTTTTCCCGCTGGCTGGGTTGCAAAGATTCTCAGCCCAAAAGAAGTTTTGTAATTACCCGAAACCGCTGCGTGATGTCAGAGCGTCCACCTAGAGTGCTTCCATGACTCCCGATAAACCCACACCTCGCACAGAGCCGAAGAAGAAGCGCGCCGTCTCACGGAAGTGCCCGGTGTGCGGCCATGAGGCGTGGCGAATTGCCTATGGGATGGTCATGCCGTCGGCGCGCCAGACGATGCCCAAAACAGAGTTCGCAGGCTGCATCGTCATGGACGAAATGCGTGTTTACCCCGCCACCGGCAAAGTGGAATTCGGCCTACCCAAATGGGCGTGCCAGAGCTCGGAGTGCCGGCACCGCTGGTGGTAGCACTGCTCGGCGACCTCAGACCTCGCTGATCTCGTAAACCCGTCCTAGCGCCGGGAAGTGAATTAGCGTCCGCAGGACCGGCTTTCCGGTGGCGGCGAGAACCGCGTTGCTGTACGCCGCCATTTGGCCCAGATACTTCTCGCGCACGTGGCTTTCCGGATTATTGCCCGGGTACGTCTTGTGGTCTACCAGGACAAAGCCATTCGGTCCTTCCAACAGCAGATCGATCCAGCCTTCCATTACTTGATGGTCCGGCCGCCAGCCGATTGCGGCTTCCCGGTGCCGTATCCACTGCGGAAATTCTGACTCGAGGTAGGACTCGAATCGTTCTCCGGAAGTAATCAACAGCGAAGAATCGACGGTGCCTTCGACTTGCCACCGTCCTACGATCCGCTCCGCAAGATCCCACCGCTCGGACGGGTTGAGCGCGGAAAACTGCGTTCCCAAGTAGGCATGCACCGCACTGCCCACCGCACCCCAGTCATCGGAACCATGGTCGGCAAGCCGTGGACCCAGCTCTGCAACGGCGGTGACCGCTGCGTCGAGCTCGGAAGAGTCCAAGGATGAGGCTGCGAAACGGGCTGGCAACGTCTCAGTCGGGGAGGGATTAGAAAGCGGGTCAGCAAAGCGTTGTTCCCACGTCGCCGCTGGGGGTAGGCCGTTCACCGGCGCTAGCTCCTCAACGATCGCGGGAAAGCCCTCGTTGTCTGCCACTTGGATAATGCCGGCCGAGCCGGGTTCGTCGTTTTTGGTCCAGGAAACCAAAGACGGAGTGCCCAGGTTATTCAGCAGATCCGGTTTGCTGCTTTTGGCGGTTAGGACAGTGGTTTCGACTGCCCGGGTCATGCCCACATACATAAGCCGTGACATGTTGCGGCGGTCGCGTTCCTGCGCGCGTTCCGCCACGTCGCTATTCCGACCCTTTGCATCCAGCGGGGATCCGCCGTACGGGAAGGGGCTAGGCCAGAACCGAATCCAGCGGCCCGCAAGCGGCTGTGCCAGATCGAAGATGCCCTGCTGCTCAACGGCTGCCCCGAACGCCGCGAGCCGCAAGTCCTTGTCCAGCCCCTCCATCACCACTACGGGCCACTCGAGTCCCTTGGCTTTGTGGTAGGTGAGGACGTTGACCACGTCGTCCCCGGAATTCTCAGCTGATTGTTGCTCCTCACTGCCGAAAAAGGCCAGAAAGCCACGCAAGGTTGCCGGGGAGCGGAGCGCCAAGCAGCGCTCGTAGTAGGTATTGATTGCACCACGGACGGCGTCGAGGTTCCTGAGCCGAGTAGAGGGCGAAGTCCAGCTCCCGATCAGTCGAGGGAGGCTAAGGACGCCAGTCACCGCGTCGAAGACTTCGGTGGGAGTAGCCCCTACCGCACGTTCGCGAAGGCCGTCGAGTGCAGTGACCAGCGGGTCGGCACTCCACGACTCAAGCACAGCGGCGGCGTCAGGAGCAGAGAGCAGCTGCTGTTGCCACATGGCGTGGGCGGAGTGGCCGGGATGGAGTGCCACAACCTCGGCGAGGGCAACAGTGTCATAGCCGTCAGCGACGAAGGCCATGCCTGCCCGTGCCAGCTGCACTTCCCTGGCGGCGGACAACTTACGAGGATTGCGGCTGGCCCGAATGCCCAAGGCATCGAGTGCTGCGGAAAGAGATTCCACGTCCGCATTTGACCGGGCAAGGATGGCGACGTCGCCTGCTCTTAGCTCCCGACGCCGGCCCAGCAAGGATGCTACGCCTGCTGCGGTGGCCTTGAGCCGGTCGCCGTCGTTGGACGAGGGCCGGGTCCAGGCTTCGAGCGTGCCTGGTGACCACTCCGCGTGTGCAGTTGGAAGCGTTAAGTGGACGGTTTCCGGCGTCATACCGTGTCCTTCGAACACCGGCTCAAACACGGCGTTGCTCAAGTCCACGACGGCTTGGTGCGACCGCCAGGTCTCGGACAGCTGTTCCCGCTGGCTCACCTTTGTCACCACAGCCTCCATGAGCTCCGGGTCAGTGCCGCGGAACTCGTAGATGGCCTGCTTGGGGTCGCCTACCCATACGGCCTGGTCCACGAGTTGGCTGAGCTGCAGGAAGAGTTCGAGCTGCAGTGGGCTGGTGTCCTGGAACTCGTCCACGACGAGAAACCTGACGCGGCTTGGGAACGAGCGGCGGAAGGCGGCGTTGTTGCGGGCCAGTTCCAAGACAAGGGTCTCTTGGTCCACGAAATCCATGAGGCCATGGAGCCGTTTGAATTGAGAGTAGGCCTCGAGGCATTCGGCAGCACACTTGAAGATGCTCCGGGTGTACTGCTCGAGGTCGTGGTGGAAGGCTGGGTTGGAGAGCAGGCCCTCCTTGATGGCGTCCGTCGCCGGTGCGAAGAGTCCCCTGACGGCGGCTGGAGCAGCGGATCCCACCACTCCGCGCCAGTCCTCCCAGGAGATGTTTTCGATCTCCTTCATGGCGGTAATCTTTTGAAGAATCTTTGGCACGTGCTCCGTAAACGAAGCCGTCGTGACGGTCACACTCTTACCGGCGGGCGTCCTGCCGTCCCTCGCCGTTGCCTCAAGATCGGGCACACCGGCGCGCAGGTCCCGCAGCCACTGCTCCCTCTCGTCCGTGCTTGGGTCATCGAGGAGCTCGCGGAACCCTGTCCAGGATCGCTCTGCGCATGCGGCCAGATCATCGGCTCCTAGCAGGTTTGTTCGGGCAGCATCCACGATGGCCCTGACCATCTCCTGCCAGGTTTTGGCGTCCCGTGCTCCGTTGCCGTCGGTGCCCATGCGCTGAGCGATGGGAAGGATGACGGATGAGTGCTCGGCCAGGACTTCGTCGGCGGCGAGGTTGAAGATACTGGAGAGCTGTTCTTCGCCGATGACTTCCAACGCAGGTGATTGGCCCGCGTCGATGGCGTGTTCCTGAAGCAACTGACCGCAGACACTGTTCACCGTGCCTATCAGGCTGGCCGGGAGCTGCTGGGAGGCGAGCCTGAGGGCGCCGGCAGCATCGGCGTCGCCGGCTGTCTCTGCCTGTTCCAAGAGCCTCGCGGCAATTCGCTCGCGGAGTTCACCTGCCGCTTTCTTGGTGAAGGTGGTGGCCATGATGACGCCGGCTGGCATGCCGCCTGCAATCCGCTCCACGATCTTGCCTGTCAGAGTGTAGGTCTTCCCGGTACCGGCGCTCGCCGAGACCATGGTGACGTTGTCCAGCAGGTTCACGAGTAGTCCCCTTTGAGTCCGCACAGAGTTCCGAATTGGCAGTACCGGCAAGTAGGCTGCCGGTGCAGCCGCTCATTCACAGCAGCGAGCGCGGCGGCATCGGGCTCGCCTTCGACCAATGCGTCTTGGGCCGGTTGCGTTGCAGTGATCCGTCCGGCCAGTACTTCCTCGACGGTGAATTCCACCGCGCGTACGGCACGGCGCCAGAGTTCCGGCGTGTCCTGGGCGGACTGCAGGACACCGCCAAACTCCGGGTGTGCGGACGCGAACGTGCCCTGTTTGAGCAGGAAATACGCTGACGGAGAATCGGGAGGGACGCCGCCATCGTTGAGTGCCCATTGGTACAGGGCCAGCTGAAGAGCTTCCCCCCGCTGCACGTCCTCGCGGAGGTACTTTTCTGTGTTGCTCCATTTGAGGTCGATGACGGCGGTCCGGCCGTCAGCATCTATGCCCACCGCGTCGGCACGCCCCTCGATCGAAACTGTGAGCTCAGACCCACCCACGGTGAAGGTCAGGTCCTCACTGAAATCTTTCTCCATGTCCTGCAGCACAACGCCGCCGTGCTGCAGCTGTTTGAAGAACATCATCACGGTGGTCTCGATGGTGGCCCGGACGGCCGCACGCCGGTGCAGCTGGCCGGGCAGAAGCAGCTCCGAAGCCATCAACGGGAGGAGTGAATCGATGACGGTACTCACCTCGCCGGGTTCCGGTACCGCCCGGTGCTGCTGCCGCAGTTGGTCGTGAAGCACTTCGACGACCTTGTGGGCGAAGATTCCGAGCATCTGGTTGCCGGTGGGCACTCCGGCGGCATCGGGTACGCGAAGGTGCGATTTATGTTTGAGCACCCAAGCCAGGGAACAGCCGAGCAGCGTAGACAGCTGGGTGTAGGAGAGGCGCTTGGGAATGAGAGCCGGATTGGGACCTATCTGGTGGACGGGAGGTGGCGCGGCGGGGCGGTGTTGGGGAAGGGTAATTAGCTGCGCGTGCCGGCCCGCCAGCGACCAGCGGCCGTTGTCGTTGGTCAGTCCCGCGGGGGTGATAGTCAACGCGGAGAGGCGATCGGCCACGGATTCAGACTCCGTATCCGCCGTCGGTTGGGCGGCAACGAGAGCCTCCAGCAACGGGTTGCCTGCCACTTGTTCACCGTTACGCTGTTGGATCTGGACGAGGACCAGGTCTTTGGTCCGGGTTGAGGCGGCAAGCGTCTGGGTGACCTCAAGGGCGCTTATTTGTTCGGGGGCCGGAAGATGCGCACCCACCTGGGCGAGGGCGCTGACGTCATGGGCGTCCCACCGACGGATGCGCGGCATGCCTGCGCTCTGGAAACCCCACCAGAGCACCTGGTCGACGTCGTCGGTAAGCTCAGCCAAGTGGCTGAGACGCAGCCAAGGTGAGGCTTCCGCTGCTGCTAGGGACCCGGAGGATGGCGTGACCACGGCGGAGACGATTCGGCGCAGGTCCCGGCGGGACACTCGGGGGAGAGGCTTGATGAGTGCGAGGACCCGTTGCAGCACCGCCGCCGTGCCGTTGGCTGTCTCGTCGATGGCTGCGCGGGCATGCAGCCTGCCCGCCAGCCATTCCGCCCGCTCCGCCAGCTGGAGGCCGCTGACATTCCCTTCTTCCACAAGCAAGCCGACGTTGAAGACGTCGTCCAAGGCCCGCGCAATGTCCGGGCCGAGCTGTTCGTCGCCTTCAATGTCTGCAATGGCGGCGGCCCAGGCGTCGCCTCCGATTCCAGGTTCGGCCCTGAGCGCACCCAGCAGGTGCCGCGCCGCGCCCCGGCGGACCGGTGAACCGGGAAGGCTGAGCAGTTCGGCGAGGAGCTGCACGTTCACGGGCGACCAGATCACTTCGAAAAACAGCGGAATCAACTGGTCCTGCGGCCGCCACACCGAGGGCGCGCCGACACCGACTGCGGGCAGCCCATGGCCGGAGACGTAGCTGTCCAGGAGGGCGCTGCTGTCAGAACAGACGACGGCGGTCCTGGTATTGTCGCCCGACGCCAGCCACCTAGCGGCCACTTCCGCGGCGTCCCATTCGGTTTCGGCTCTCAGGATTGTCAGCTTGGGCGGGGCGGCAGCAGGGATTGCTTCGCTGATTTCGACGCCGCGGTCGCGGAGCTTCCCAATGATGACCTGCCAGACCTGCGGAAAACTGCCCTCCGGATGCTGGAGCACGAGCTGGTGGATGTCAAGCGGAAGCGGAGAGTCAAGCGCTGTCACCAGCTCGACGATGTCATCGGCCAAAGATGGAGCGAGTTTTCCGGGTCCCTTTTCCGCGGCTGCAAGCGTCTGTAGCAGTTGGGACGGAGCAGTAGCGCCGGGGCGCTCGGTGGGGAGCGCTCCGGTCCAGCCGTTCGCGACGGCGTCGTCGCGGGCGGCGAGAAGCTCCTGGGCTGTGGACCACGGATCGACTTGGAAGGACTCGTGGAACCAAGCGCCCGGGGAGTCGATGGACTGAAGGCGGCCCAGATACTGGCCGACGCGCTCAGCATGCCCTGTGTCCGGCCGGGTAATGCCCAGGCGTGTCTGCAGCAAGGCGGTGAAGTTCTTCCGGCCTACCCGGATCCGGTTGAGACCAGGCCGTTGGTAGGCCCAAGGCGCCCGGTCCAGATACCATCCGAACTCGATATTCATTCATCCCCCATGCTTTGACTGGTGGTCGTTTCTATCACGCTATCGGCAGTGTCAGACAATCGGTTCTGTCATCTAGGACAAAGGTCGTGAGCGCTGAATGACCGTTGTCTTGGTGCTTTTCCATCGAATGCCCTTCCGTCTTGCGGATCACTGCAATGACAAGGGATCGAGGCGCCCTGGCTGATAGTCGCGCGGTTGCCGATTCAGCCAGTAGTTGGCTGGGCTCCCGGCTCGGGACATCCGGTCATCCTGCGAAGTCCAGATGCTGATGTCCAGCAGCCGGAGATCCGTTGCCTTGTCAATATCCGGTACCTCGCGGGCGACTTGGGCACGGATCTGGGCAAGTTCGTCCTGTTGGCTGCGGAGGATGCCCCGAAGCGTCAAGAGCGTTTTCTCGATACGCTCCCAGCGCGGTTCCGCCCCGAAACGGAAGCCGTCTCTCTTGAAGCCCATGGCCATGGCCACGTGGCCGTCCAGAACAGGGACGGCGTCCGGCCTGTATAGGGCAAGCATTTTCGTGACCTTGGGCGCCCACACCCCGTGAAAGCCGGACCGGCAAAGAAGAGTTAGACCTTTCACGTCGTCATCGTCCATCTCGGCGAGGTCCTTAGCGGACAGGGCGTTGAGCCGTTGCGCCAATTCCGACCGAACCTTGTGCGTGAAGCGTGCGATGTCTGGCGCGGACAATCGCCCGGCCAGCGTGGTGGCCCACAACAGTGACCACGGAGCGATCTCCTTGAAGTGGCCATCTTGTCTAGCTACCGATCCAAGCAGGTCATAAGTATGCCAGCCGCTCCGAGGATGGGTGCAGTAGCCGACGACTCTTGTCACAATGTCTTGTATTGGTCGGACACCTATCCCTCCGGACATGCCGGGGGAGAGATCCATTTGAACGGTCGTGCTCATCGTCTTCTTTCGTAGGGGTAGATTCAATGCCAATTGACGGGCCTCTTTCGAAGTCGCATCCAACAGGCGGCTGACTGTGGGGCGTCCAAGCTCCGTGTGAGCTCGCTAGTTTTCAGTTGGTAATGGCGTCCACGCCTGAGTCCGCGACAATGCCGTCTTCAGTTCCCGCCCGCCCGCTTCCTCAAGTAACTCGGAATCACCAACAACGACCAGCAGGCTCCGGGCACGGGACAATCCGACATAGAGCTGTTCCCGAGCCCGGCCCATGTCCTTGAACCCGTTGACGCAAAGAACAACGACGGACCTTTCCAGGCCTTTGAAACCCAGCACATGGCCGTAGAATTCACCCTCCTTGGCGTGGAAGTCCCGCCAGTACTCCTCTGTGGCGCCGCGCTCGAAGTAGTCCAGATGGATGGGGTGACGATCCCTAGTGGTGAGGAGCGCGATTTGGTTGTTCGCCCAGCCCTCGTCGATCAGCGCGTTCAAACAATCTTCAGCGACGTCGAGCGACTCCTCCGTAGGACAGTCCACGAACCGTACGGGCAGGCCGGTGCTACCCCGGGGCGTGAAAAGCTCGCCAGCGAACGGCTTGAATGTCTCAGCGATCTTTCGTGTGTTGCGGAGGTTGTCGTCGACGTGGATGGGCACGAAGGTGGCCGTCGGACCATTGGTGAGGTCCGCCGTCGCGCCTCCCCAACGCTGGTAGACGTCCTGCCGGTCATCCATGAAGGCGTACACCTCACCCGCGTTCGGGTCGGTCGTGCACGCAAGAAGCGCCTCCCACCACAGGGGTGCGAAGTCCTGCGCTTCATCGACGATGACGGCGTCTAGCCGCTCGTGCGGCTCCATCCCGGCTGCCAATTCCTTCAGGAGGTTGGGCATCTCGACGTCGAAATAGTCCTGGCCTTGCCCGTCGGGGACTCCCAGCCCACGCACGTACTCGTGGAATTCGCCCGTGAACGCCGGCTTGGCCTGGCGCCGCCAGGTTGCTACGCGGTCCTGAAGGTATTGCCCCAAGCCTTTGTTGTAACAGAAGAGGCCCACGCGTTTGCCCTGTTTGCTGAGCATGCGGGCCTTTTCGACCGCGAGCCACGTCTTTCCGCTGCCCGCGCCGCCGGTGAAGCGGACACGTGGGAGCGAACGCGTTGCCTGAAGCAGCACGGACTGGCGCTCGGTGAGATGGTCCTGCGCTGCTTCATCCTCCTGGGAGGTGGCGGAAGGTATGACGGCGGTGTCAAGGTTTCCGGTCAGCTGGCGGACGATGCGTTCCAGGAAAACCGGGGCCAGAGGGGCGGCACCGCCGCCTTCGTTGTCGATCGCTTGGCGCACAAGCTCGGCGGGGGACTGGCTTTCGGCCCGGTCAAGGATGAGTGCCCGGGGGCAGCCGGCCATGGTCCAACCGCCCGGCACGTCGGTGTAGGGCAAGCTGACCATGTAGACGCAGCGGCTGCTCAGGCGGGAACCGAGCTGGTTTTCAAGCCAGTTCTTGAGTGCATGAAGTGAGCTTTGGGACTGCGCCACCGGGCTTTGGATCCTGCGCCTCTGATCCCGGTCCGACTGGTACCACTGCCCGTCGGTAATGCTGACCTGGCCACCCTTGACCTCGATCGCGGCCATGCCCACGCCGGGCCAAAGGACCAGCAGGTCAATCTCGTATTCGTTCCGGCCGTCCCGGACATGAACGGAGTGGGCGAGGACGCAGTCATCGGGGAGTCCGTTTTTTAGAGCCGTCCAGACGGCCTTTTCCGCCAGCTGTCCCTCACCGAACTCCGGTTCCTCCGGTATGCACCTCATCGTTGCCCCCATACTGACGAACCGGCTCTCCGGTTTTGCGCTCTTCCAACGTTAACCGAGGAGACTGTTCACGGCAGTTATGTGGTGGACATTACTTGAATATGCCGCACGGGTCCCCGTTTCATATGGCGGCGGATGGAAGGTCGTCGTCCGCATCCGTCCCTAGTGCGGCCGGCAGCGGAAGACCATACTTCTCACACAGGAATCGCGTCTGGCAATACCGTTGAGCGTCGGCGGCCACATTGCCGAGGATGGCCGAATTCATGCCAGCACCGATGAGGATACCCACGTACGGCACGACCTTGGCGACGTTTTGAACTGGCACCCTCGAGCCCGACTGGCCCAACTGCCGCATCAACTTTTCAAGGGCGGCTAGGAGTCGGTGGCCGTGTCGGAGCTTGTCTGACCACCTTACTCGTCCCTTCACCGCGTCCGCCGCACGTGCGACGTCACGCAACGGTTCTACTTTGGCCGCCTGAGCCATAAAAGACCGACGCACCAGGCGTTGGATAAAGATCTGCTCGTCGGGGTCTTTCGCGTCGTAGCCGTAGGAGTAGGCAATGCGCGCTGCGACGGAGGTGCTCAGGACCTGGATGACTAGGATGTCCGCTGTCATCGCGACGGGGATCCCGGCGACTGGGACCAGGGCCAGCAGGCCCATGGCGCCGCCTTCGATCGCGCCGGCGGTCCTCCATGTAAGGGTATTGAATTTCAGTAGCCGATCGCAGACCTTGAGGTCTTGCTGCCGAAGTTCGGTGAAACTGTCGAGTTCAAAACCTCGTTGACGTGCGAGCTTCTCCACGTTCGCAGGGTCGTTTAGCTCCAAGGCCCAGTCGTTGACCAGCTCGAGCAGCGATGCCACAGCTTCGAGCGCCGGTCGCACAGCCGTGGTTGCTACCGCGTCCCCTGCGCGACGGATCGGTTCTTTGACCTTCTCCGGAACGGCGCTCGTAACCCGGCTCGCAGCATTTCCAGCGACTTCACCGGTGCGGCTTAGCGCGGTGCCCGCCCAGTTCGGTAGACCACGACGGTTGTTGCGGCGCTGCCAGTGCTTGTTGAGCCTGTCCCATACCTTCCCCTCGTACTCGCTCATGGGGGTTTCTCCATGGATGAGGGGGTTGGTGTAAGTGCTCATCTCGCCGTCGGCGTAGCGCTCAACCACTGCACCGTCGCGCTGCTCCGGGCTGAGTTCAGGAGGTGTCGTCATGCTCATATTCCTATCAGCTGCCTCTGACATTATCTGTCAGCCCGCGCGATGTTCCGCCCCACGGGCGTTCACCGCCAGCCTCTGCGCTTCCGAGCAACTCCATGAACAGAGGATTCGGCAGCGCGTCAGGTAGTACCCGCTGCACGTCAGCCAGCGCTTCTAAGGGAGAAATTCCCACAGCACGAGCACCGTAAAAAGCCGCCACAGTGGGCGTCCGTGACTCGGCCCGGACGCAGTGCAGCAGCACCCTCTTGCCTTCGGCGCGGAAGCATTCGACGGCGGCCGCCGCGTCGCGCAGAACATACGCGGCGTGCGCGTTGTCCGCCTCAACAGGCGAGTCGATGACCCAGAACGTGGCGTGGTCCTCCGGCGGCACACCCGGCACGTCCAAAGTCCCCAGCCTGCACAGCGACACCACTGCGTCGATGCCCAGCTCGGGCACCCGCGCAAGGGACCCGACGCCGCCCAGCCAGACGCCGTCGTCGTACGGGTGCTGGACCAGGGCATCGGCGCGGCCCCACAGGCTGTAGTCCTGGCACTCGGCCCGCGGCCAAGCATCGGGCCGGTGCCCCTCGCCCCATCCCAGCTCCATGCCGAGCAGCATGAGGTCGCGGGCGCGGAGCCCGGGCCAGCCGTGCAGGTGCCTCCGCCATTCGAACGGCACGGCCGTGTAGCCGTAGGCGGCACCGAGCAACCCGCCGGCGATGGCGGCGACCGTGTCGGTGTCCCGGCCGCCGCGGACCGCTTCCTCCACCGCCGCCCGCAGGTGCGCCGGGCCGGAGGAGGTCAGGCCGGTGAAGTGGATGGCGCTCCAGGCGCCCTGGAACGCCTCGACCACCCAGCCGTTGCGGGTAAAGTCCCGCGGCCGGGCCCGCTCGGCAACCTCGATCCGCTCAAGCCACAGCGTGGCCCGCTCGGCGGACAGCAGCGGCAGCCCGGCCCGGACGTCGAGCCGCCCGGTCAGGACCGCTTCCCGGATGGCCACACACCAGAGGCCACAGGCTTCTTGCGCGTCGGGGTCGGCGTGGGTCAGGGCGCTCAGCACCCCCGCCCCGGCCATCAGTTCAGCCGGGTCCCGGTCTAGGTAGGCCAGTGCCAGCGGTGCGGTGCGCATCAGCGAGCCGTTGCCGGCACTGCGGCCGGTGCGGGCGTGGAAGTCCGCCGCCGCGGCACCGAAATCGGCGGCAGTCACCTTGCTCCGGCCGTCGGCGGACGCCAGCCGGCGGGCGGCGGCGATGACGGCACTTGTCTGGGCGCCCACGTCCTTGGCCTCGGCGGCCCATGCCGTCCAGGCCCGGACCACCATCGTGAGCGCCGCGGGGGAGGAGGACCCGGCGTCGGACGCCGCCTCGAGCAACGCCTGGGCGATCGGAACGGCCATGGAGGTGTCGTCGGTCCACTCGGCCGGCGCGAACCCGAACGGTCCGCCGCCCTTCATGGCGACCTCGGCGCCGTCCGGCAGCGGGGCGCCGAACTCGTAGCCGGCGCCGAGGGCGTCGCCGGCGGCCAGGGCGACGAGGACGCCGGCCGCGCGGTCATTCTGCAAGGGGGTCAGTTTCATGCGAGCTCCATCAGGGGGTGGTGGGTGTTCCAGCCGGTCAGGTGGGCCAGCTGGGGGCGGCGGGTGGGAAGTTCGACGGCGATGCCGGCGGCGGACACCGGGCCGGCGGCGCGGGAGACATTGCGGCTCCGGAGCGCGCCGTGGCTCCGGACTTCGACCGCTGCGGCGCCGCCGTCGAAGGTTCCGAAGTCCATCGCCTGGACGTGTGCGGCGAAGTCGCGGGCCCGCTGGCCGGGCATGGGACCGGAGGCCAGAGCCTTGGGCGAGAGGAGTTCCAGGTCCAGCAGCGCGGAGTCGATCAGCTGGCGGTAGTGCCGGCGGAACAGCGTGCCGGTGCCGAAGACCTCCAGGAGCAGCGGCTGCGTGCCGAGTCCGATGACGACGCCGCGCTGGCCCTCCAGCGGTGCCGGGGCATCGGCGGCGCCGAAACGGTTGTGCGCGTTGTCCTTGAACAGGTCCATGTGGTCCAGCAGCGAGCTGGTCACCGATGGGCCGCGGGCCGCGTCGAAGCGGCTGACCCGCTCCCAGATCCGCCCCTGCCGGTCGCCGCCGCGGCGGCCGTCGAGGCCGTTGGCCAGTTCGGACCAGACGTTCAGTGGTGCGCGCCGTGCCTGCCGGCGGTGGCTGGACTGGCCGGCTTCCCAGCGGCCGGCCTCGACGCAGAAGGTGTCGATGTCGCGGGTTTCGCCGGGGCCCAGGACGACGTCGCGGGCGCAGGTCCGGTGCTGCTGGCCGCCTTCAAGCAGCTCGCCTTCCAGCAGCAGTGCCGGGTGCGGGCCGTTGTTGGTGACGGTGAGCCGGGCGACCTGGGGGCCGCTGGCGAGTTCGGTCACGGCGACGTCGGCGTGGGTGCCGGTGCTGATGCCGAGGCCGCCGGAGCCGGAGGTCCAGACGGGGAAGATGCTGAGCGGGCCGAGCCTGCTGCCGGCGCCGACGTGGAGCTGGGGGACTTTCATGGGAATCTCCGGTTCATTTAGATCATTTCTGCGCTAATTGACTTCAGTATGCACGGCTTGCATCTTTAGCGCAATACTGCAATAAATAATCCTGTGAAGGATTCCCAGAACGGCCCCGGAACGTCCCTGCTCGACTACCCGCGCCCCTCGGTGGCGGTGGATACGGCGGTGTTGACGGTGGCGGACGGTTCCGTCTGCGTTCTGCTGGTGCGGCGCGCGGAGGACCACCAGCACGGAAAGTGGGCCCTGCCCGGCACCTTCCTGCGGGAGCGCGAGACCCTGGCGGACGCGGTGCTGCGCTGCCTGCGGGAGAAAGCCGGGATCTCCGGGCGGGTGCCGCGCCAGCTGCAGGTCTTCGACGACCCGGCGCGCGACGACCGCGGCTGGGTGCTGTCGGTGGCGCACGTGGACGTGGTGCCGCTGGCGGCATTGGAGTCAGCGTTAGAGTCCGACTGCGTCCGGCTGGCTTCCGTGACGGGGGAGCCGCAGCTGATCGCCGGGCTTCCCTACGGCCACGCGGACATCGTGGCCAAGGCGGTGGCGTGGCTGCGGGCTGCCTACGCGGAGGCGCCGGACCCGGGGGAGCTGCTGACCGAGCCGTTCACGCTGAAGGAACTGCGGGAGCTGCATGAGACGATTGCGGGCTCGGTTCTGATGCGCGACACCTTCCGTCGATTCATGGAGCCGAAGCTGAAGGGGACCGGGCAGATGTCCGACGGGACGCGGGGGAGACCGTCGCGGTTGTGGGTGCGGGGTGGGGAATAACAGTTGCCCCGCGAGGCGTTCGTGCCGGGTCGGTCCTCTGCATAAAGAATGGTCTCAACGACGAGGTGACTAAGGAAGTCGCCGTCACAAAGGGAGTGCAATGATCCACGCAGAACGCGGGACTCTTGGGTATCGGCAAATCAATGCTCTGTCGTGGCGGGTGGCGAGCGAGTTGAGTCGACGGGATCCGGGTCTCTTCATCGGGCTGACGGGTGACGGGGGATCCGCGGCCCACGCTGACGCCTTGATGATGACCAACGCCAGCGGCCTTGAGTACCAAGCACGTCGTTGTGGTCTGGGCTTCACTGCCGGCTCTAGCGGGGACTTCCAGATTCCATGGGACAGGGCATTAGCCATGCCCAGTGCCAGAGCGATTGCGGTAGCGCTGGAAGAATCTAACGGCATCCATCGCCCAAACAAATCGCCGGCGACAACGCCCCGTGCGCTGGGCTACCGGGTGATGGCCTCGATGCTGGAGCTCACGGTGGGAGACCGCGCGGACTGGGCAACGGGCGAGTACAGTGGCGGACCGTTGGACTCTGCGTCAATGGCTTCACGCGACCGTCTCCAGCCATGGGAAGACACACGCTGGGCGCTGATCCGGGACGGTGAACCCGTTGCACGCATGGACAATTTTGGCTGGCTGGAAATCCAGGAACGCACGATTGATCTTCATTCGCGGTACCGTGCGCTCGACGGACGGGTCTACCCGCTGATTCTGGAAGTTCTCGGCGACATTTTGCCGAAGTAGAGAACTCCCAAACCGTTCCGTTTCTAATCCAAGGAAGCATTTTGAAACTAAGCACTGCCGAAGGCGGCCTGGAACTAAGGCCTGTGCCGGCCATTCAGCGCCCTGTGGTGATGTTCGTGATCAGCAAGACCTACCGGGAAGACAAGTCCCAGGCACGGCTCTACGATGCGACACGCGGTAACTGGCGGATCAGTGAGGGAAGCCGGAACCGGGCGGAAATTGCCCTCGGAATTGCCGATGGTGTTGTTCGCACGGCCTACGAGATTGAGAATTGGGGCAGGGCCGACGACGGAACGGCACCATGGGAGGCATCCGGATCGTCGAGCCGCTGGTACTTTGAAGGCCGCGAGACCGACGAGACAAGGTCGTGGCTAAACTCATCCGTTCGGCACTTGGCGCCGGGGAAAGGGGCTGCCAACCCTGTCCGCCTTTTCTTGGAGGGCGTGCCCGGACCGGCTGACGAAAGTGCCGAAGATATCTCCGGTCTCCTGCAAACCGAGGCCCTTGGCAGAATCATGTTCGGCAACAGTGAGCTCTTTCACAGCAACCTCCTTGCATGGATTTTCGAGACCTTTCCGGGGCAGTCGGACGAGGTGTTCGGATCGTTTGTCGCTGGCGGGGCTCCGGGTTCGGGAGACAGACGTGTAGAGCGCGAGCGGGAGAACCTCGACCTAGTCATGCATTGGCCGGACCGGGGATCCTTGGTGATCGAGAACAAGGTCTTTTCCGTCCCCCACCCCGATCAACTCAATAATTACGCCGGCAAGATGTCGAAATGGAAGTCGCCAGTTGGTGGCGCTCTCCTGCTGAGCCCGACCAGACACTCCTTCTTAGAAGGTAGATATTCCACAGGGCTTCAATTCAAAGACGGTACCCCGATTGTCTGGCATCACCTTAGCTTCGAGGCGTTAGCCGAATCCTTGGAATTGGCATTCGACGGAACACCAGATTCGTACGAGGTCGAGACGGTGCGTCGCTACTGCACTGTGCTCCGCGCGCTGGCAGCCCTGATGGCGCATGCACTGATTTCAAGCACCGAGGAGGAGGCTTTCCTCGACCCCTTGTCCCTGGCTCAGGCACTACCCAAGCAGGCCGTGACAGGATTGATGAAGGCACGCGCCGCCCACGTTGCCGGGGTGCTTAGCGAAAAATTGGTCGAAGCGGGACTCGACCCATCCGGGGTCGAAAGCGGCATGAGCCATTCGCTTCCCCAAATTTCCTGGTTCACGCGGACCATGGCAGGTGACCAGGAAATCGTCGCTGGATGGCAGTATCAAGAGGGAGTTCTGCGCCTTGCCCTCGTACTCGACCATCTCAATGGCAAAGGACAACCGGCGAAGTCGAAACGGGCAGAATTCGCACGAGCACACCCGGAATTCTTCTCGTTTGAGCATCTCGACGAGATCCTCGGGACCACCGGCGTGGCCATATCGCCCAGTTCCAAGTCTGAAGGCCCGTTCGGCCACTTCGATCCCGACTTTATCTACCGGTATAAGAAGATTGCGGGCCTGGCGGTTCAGCAGCTGATTGACCTCACGGTTGCCCAGGACCGACATCTCGAACGGCTTTCCAACGCCGTCAATCTCAGTGAAGTTCACTGAGATGGTTCGTCGAATGGGCGGCGGATCGTTTCGGGACCAACAGATGCAGGTTCGGTACGCATCTCATGTGGCGCCAATAAACCGATTGGTGGACGACGCCTTCGGGCGCCCCGACTTGGGCTGGATGCCCTATGTCGCCCCTCTCCACGGCGGGGTTCAGGCGCGCGTGTTGAGCGTGCTGCGCGATCCGGGACCCAAGGTGCGGCAATCGGCCGATCACCAACACGGATTTCTGTGTATTGAAAATGATGACCCTACAGCAGAAGCTCAAGCGGCCTTATTTGAGTTGGTCGGAATCAGCCATTCTGACGTGACGCCGTGGAATGCCTACCCCTGGTACATAAATGCTGCGCCCAGTGCGGCACAGCTGCACCTCGGCCTCGACCCGTTATTTCGTGTCCTGGAACTCATGAATCAGCCGTCAGTGATTCTGCTACAAGGTAGCCATGCGCAAACGACTGGACGCAAATTTGAAAAGCGCTGGCCCGGGTATTTGGATTCCCGAGGGATCAAAGTTGTGACGACGTATCACCCGGGCCGACAGGCGCTGTGGCATCAGGATGCAGACGAGCGCAAGAGGCGCCTTGAGCACCGAGTGCAAGCGTATCGGTGCGCAGGGGATTTGCTTTAGCGTAGAGACGTTACAGCGGCACCAGCCGGGGCCGCCGGATGTGCTCTGCGCTCGGCTTCGATTAGGTCTGTAATCCAAGCTTTCGCAGTGCAGCATCGACGACGCCCCAAACCTCCTCAGTATCTGCCGAGCGTTGGTGGCCAGCGACTTCAAGGAGCAGCTGCCGCAGTTCTTCTTCGCCTTTGGTCAGTCCGCGGTTGTACGCGGGAGCCAGCAAATAGGAGTGTTTGTCCGTTGCATAGGCGGCCATCATGTCCAGGAAGATCTCCAGTTCCCGCCCGGCCGTAGCGACCGCGGTCCGGACCGCGGCCTGGCCAGATTCTGCAGCAGGGGCACTCCCGGACATGGGGAGGATATCGAGCCGTCCTTCCCAGACGAGATTTTGCAGCGGCTCGTGAAAGAGGGACAGCACCGTGCCCATCTGGTGATTCTTTGAAACGTCTTGCGGAAGCGCACGCCTGACGTCGTGGACGATTTCGTGGAAATGATCGTCAGCAAGACCGAAGCCAACGAACAACAAATGATGCGTCAGCAGGTGAGCTTTGACCAGCGCGGAAAGCGCGTCTCTATTGCTGTTGTAGCCGAGGTAATCGTCACGAGTGAGCACGATGCTGTCAGGCTGAGTTACTGAGCCGTGGAGTTTAAGCAGCCAGTCGTTTCCCACCGCAGGAACGTTTTCTGGCAGCACGGTTCGCGGCTTTTGGGCGTCTTCACAGGCTGTTTCGAACAGCCTGTCGTAGTTCAAAGTTATGGCACCGACTGAGGGCAGGGTAGCGAGCAGTGCGGGGGCCAGCCTATATCGCGGCAGGTCGACGGCACGTGCAACCGCTTCGCCGAAGGCTTTCCGCGAGTCATACTGATCGGCGTATAGCTGTTCGAGCACCCCCGCCTTGTCAAGTACACCCAGAGCCTTGAAAGCGGCTTCCTCCGTCGGCTTTAGATGGACCCCTGACCTCAGCTCGTCGAGGAGTTGGCTCCAGCTTGGAGCTCCGGCGCTTATGCTGACGCCGGCTCCGAGAAAGGGAACCAAGTGCCCCGAACGCGCTTCCCGTCCCAGTGACTTGGCCTTCTCATGCAGGAGGTCGCCGAGGGACGGCCAGGACGAGTCACTCGATACTTCCCGCCTCAGTTTTTGGGCCAGCGAGAAGGCCGCTCTGTCTCGGAGGACAAGGACAAAGTCCACGCGGTACGGGGCAGCCAGTTGGCCGCAGGCATCGAGGATAGTGCGGAGGGCGGCGCCAAGGTGGTCGCCGGCGCCGCCCCCGGCCGTTCCGAAGAACGGCAACGCCAGAAGTCTGTACGGTCGGTTCTCTGGAGCCGGAACGGCAGACATCGCACTGCGCACGAACGCTTCAAGCCGTTCGACGACGGCGGTGGGTCCCCAACTGCCGTCATATGGGACGGCCGCCAGAATGGGCAAGGGTCCCGATGGGTCCCACGGCCGGATTGGCTCGGCCAGGACGGCTCCCTCTCGAAATTCAGTCGAGGCTGAAGCGGCGGCCAGCGTCCGCAGGTCGGGATGGGCTTTGAGCCAATGCTGCTCGATGCGAACGCTGGAGTCCGTTGGCAGCAACCATGCGTCGCATCGGAGATTCAAGATGTCTGCCATGGCTACGAAAACATGAGGTTGAGTCATGGAACCCGTCTATCAGACAGCGGGTCGCCCGCTGACGCAGGACTGAAAAGTGGAGGGTCCGGGACTAAGCCGCCGCGAATGATATAAATCCGGCGGGAAGGGTGTCGTCTCCGCGAATTTCCCAACCGGGAAGATACGTTCAGTGCAATTGCATCAGAACAAGGGGAATGTCACAGCATGAACAAACGATTCAACCCGCCGCCGAATTGGCCTGCACCTCCTGCGGGTTGGACTCCGCCGCCTGAATGGCTGCCTGATCCAGCCTGGGGTCCACCGCCAGAAGGGTGGCAGCTCTGGGTGGATGAACCGGCGTTTGGAACTCACAGCGCATATGGCCCCGCAAGTAGTCCGTCGCCTGTCTTCGGGACGGCACCTCATTCGCCGAAGAAGAAGAGGCGAGCAGTTTGGATCGTGCTGATGGCTGTCGTTATTGCTCTGTTCGCAGGATGCGCCATCATAGGGTCGAGCCTCGGTTCGTCGTCCACCGGATCACAGCTTGGGTCCAAGGATCGCGCTCCGGTTTCGCAGGCGCAAATTGATGCAGCCACCGAGCTTAGCGAGCGCGACCTGGCACTTCTGGTCAAAGACCCCGAAGGTTATTCAGGAAAGACCATGGTTATCTATGCACGGATCAGTCAGTTCGACGCTGCAACGGGAAAATGCATTTTCCGGGCCAGCATCTCCCATAAAAAGATGGAAAATTCGTGGGACTACGGTGAGAACTCGGTTTTTCGAGGAGGGGATGGAAACTCAAACTGTCCTTCCCTTGACGGCTTCGTGACCGATGACGAGGTCCGAATCACAGCTACGTCGCTAGGCGCCATTAGCTATGAAACCCAGATACGTGGGAACACCACGGTCCCGGCATTCAAAGTCGAGGCGATTGCTTCGGCGAAGTAATCAGCCCTTCGAAAAATGTACTAGTGGATGGGCGGGTCTAGGCTCGCCCATCCATTGGACCTGTACCCGAACGAATCTGGTCGCTGACTTCGAATCAGGAGCAATTCGGCGTTGTCTTTCGTCATCGTTCCTTTGACCAATTACCCTGGCGCAGTGACTAACTTCATTGGGGGCGTGGCGGCGGAGCAGCTGCCCGAGGGCTTGTACGAACTACTCAACACGGATGCGCTGGGCAGTTTGCTGAACAACGCGTCTGGTCTGCAGCCAGTCTTCGCAGAAATCGAAGACGAAGACAGCCCCGACATCCTATCCCGCCACGTAGCGGACGCCGTCCGGCGGGCCCTCGCCGCTGCCAGGCCCACCGAGCGCGTCGCCCTCGCGAACAAGCTGCTCCAGGAACTGAACACCGGCGACCGCATTGCCCCCGGTCCTACCCAGCTCCAGTCCCTCCACCGCCCGGACACCCTGAAACGCCGCAGCCTGCGCCGCCCCACGACAAGACTCAGCGACTCAGCCCTGCTTACCAACAGCAAGGACGATCCCAACCTCGCCGCGGAGCTCAGAACCGAGATCGAGTGCGCCAACACCGTAGACCTGCTCTGCGCCTTCGTTCGCTGGACAGGCTTGCGTCTACTGCACCCGGCGCTTGAGGAGCTCAAGGAACGCGGAGCCAAACTCAGGGTCATCACCACCACCTACATGGGCGCCACCGAACGCCGTGCCATCGACGAGCTGGTAACCCGGTACGGGGCCGAGGTTAAGATCAGCTACGAAACACAGGCGACGCGCCTACACGCCAAGGCCTGGCTGTTCCGCCGGGACTCAGGCTTCGACACCGCCTACGTCGGCAGCTCCAACCTCAGCCAAGCGGCCCTCCTCGACGGGCTCGAATGGAACGTCCGACTCAGCTCGGTCGGCACGCCCGCGCTCCTGAACAAGTTCGAGGTCACCTTCGACAGCTACTGGGCCCAGCGCGCCTTTCAAAGCTACGATCCGGAACGCGACGGCGAAAAGCTGGACGCGGCCCTGGAACGCAACGGCGGCCGGCGGACAGCAATCCCCGGGGCAGCCACTGGACTCGAGGTCCAGCCGTTCCTCCATCAGGAGGAGATGCTTGAGGACCTGGACGCCGAGCGGCTCAAGGGTTTCGACCACAATCTCGTGGTCGCAGCGACCGGTACCGGGAAGACCGTCATCGCAGCCCTGGACTACAAACGCCTGTGTGAGGCGGCCGGCCGTGATCTGAAGCTGCTCTTTGTCGCCCACCGCCAGGAAATCCTGAAGCAGGCTATGCGCACCTACCGTGACGTCATGCAAGACGGTGCCTTCGGCGAACTCTACGTCGGGGAGCACAAACCCCGGCAGTGGAAGCACATCTTTGCCTCCGTCCAGTCGCTCGCGTCCCTCGGCATCGAGCAGCTGGAACCCGACTTCTTCGACGCCGTCGTCATCGACGAATTCCACCACGCCATGGCGCCCACCTACCGCCGGCTGCTGGACCACCTGCAGCCGCAGCAGCTCCTCGGACTGACCGCGACGCCGGAACGCGGCGACGGCGTCGACGTCGCCAAGCAGTTCTTCGACGGCCGCACCGCCAGCGAACTGCGACTCTGGGACGCCCTCGACGCCGACCTGTTGGTGCCGTTCCACTACTTCGGCGTCTCCGACGACGTCGACCTCAGCCAGCTGGAATGGAAGCGCGGCAACTACGACACCGCGCAGCTGAACAACCTCTACACCGGCAACGACGCCCGCGCCGCCAAGGTGATCCGCGAACTCCGCGACAAGGTCACCAGCACCGAGCAGATGCGGGCCATCGGCTTCTGCGTCTCGGTCCAGCACGCCCACTTCATGGCGGAGGTCTTCAACCGCGCCGGCATTGCCTCCGTTGCCGTCGACGGGAGCACCGACGACGCCGACCGGGCGGCGGCGCTGAAGCGTCTCGCCGTACGCGAGATCAACTGCATCTTCGCCGTAGACCTCTTCAACGAGGGCCTGGACCTGCCGCAGGTAGACACCATCCTGATGCTCCGGCCCACGCAGAGCTCCACGATCTTCCTCCAGCAACTGGGGCGAGGGCTGCGCCGCGCCGAGGGCAAGGCGGTGCTGACCGTCATGGACTTCATCGGCCAGCAGCACCGTGAGTTTCGCTTCGACCTGCGCTACAGGGCGCTCACCGGTTACGGGCGCAAGGAACTGGAAAAGGCCGTCGAGGACGAGTTCCCGTACCTGCCGTCGGGCTCGCAGATTGTGCTGGATCGGGTGGCGCAGAAAGTCGTGCTGGACAACATCAGGGCCCAGCTGCGGTTCAACCGCGCTCAGCTGGTCCGGGACGTCGCCTCCTACGCCGAGACCGAACTGGAGGCCTACCTGCAGCGGTCGGGGAACGACGTGAAGTCGATCTATCGGTCCACCAAGGATTCCTGGACCGGTTACCTGCGCCAGGCAGGGCTGATCGAAGGGTTCTCGCCGCTGGAGACAGTACTCAGCGGGAGGATCCAGGAGCTCTCCGACGCCGACGAGAAAAAGCTCCTCGGCAGGATGGCAGCGCTGACCCATGTGGATGATCCGGAACGCGCCGCAGCGTACTCGATGCTCGTCGGCCCCGACGCGCCTCGCTATGCGGAGCTCGGAATGCGGGAGCAGACGTTCGCCCGCATGCTCTTCTACACGCTCTGGGACGACGGCGGCGGCTTCCAGTCGTACGACGCCGGCATGGACTATCTGCGCGACTACCACTATGTCTGCAGCGAGATCCGCCAGGTCGTGGCCCTCGGAGTAGCCGCGTCGAAGCATGCCGCCAAGGGCCTGGGCGCCGGGCTGCAGCACGTTCCCCTGCTTTCTCATGCGACCTACCGGCGAGAAGAGATCCTGGCCGCGCTGCAGTACGGGTCGCTGGAGCTCGGCAAGAATGTGCAGCACCGCGAGGGCGTCGCCTGGTGCCCTGCGACCTCCACAGACGCCTTCTTTGTCACGCTCAACAAGGACGACAAGAAGCACTCGGCCACCACGATGTACAAGGACTACGCCATCAGCCCGGAGCTGTTCCACTGGGAATCGCAGAACGCAACGTCACCCGGAAGCCCGACAGGCAGTCGGTACCTGGACCGGGCTGCGCACGGTTCGAAGGTTCTCATCTTCACTCGGGATACTTCAGAGGACGAGACCGGGATGACCGTTCCGTACACGTGTCTCGGACAGGTGGACTATGTGCAGCATGCAGGGGAGAGGCCGATCGCGATCACGTGGAAGCTGCACCGGCCGATGCCGGCGGACGTGTTTGCGACGGCTGCTGCGGTGGCTCAGTAGGCCTCCAAATGAAGCCACTTTCGGTGACCTGAGACACGGAGCGGAGCGCCGAATGCCATCTGTCGTAGGCCTCTCGTACACTTGAGCTCATGTCTCCAACAGATCTTCTTCCGTCAGCTCCGCTGACGTCGTGTAAACCCATCATGAAGTGGGCCGGAGGCAAGTCCCAACTGCTGGCACCAATATTGTCCAAATTTCCGGAGCGCTTCGGGAGATACATTGAGCCTTTCGCCGGGGGCGCAGCCGTGTTTTTCGGACTCGCCAGACCGAACTCAATTATTTCCGACTCCAACGAAGAGCTCTGCAACTTGTACAAGTCTGTTGGTTCTGATGTGGAAGCCGTAATCAACGCGCTCCGCCCCTACGGTAATAGCGAAGAGGAGTTCTACGCGAGTCGGGCCGTCTCGTGGCAGCTGCTCGCGCCGCATGAGGCAGCCGCCAGGACTTTGTACCTCAATAGAACCTGCTTCAACGGACTTTATCGAGTCAACCGTAAGGGCGACTTCAATGTTCCGTTTGGACGTTACAAGAATCCGCGCATCGTGGATGAAGAGCGCCTCAGGTCTGCTTCAGCGATTCTTGCTAGATCGACGATACTAACTGGCGACTACGCAACCGTGGTGGATAGTATTTCATCCACAGGTGATGTTTACTTTTTTGACCCCCCCTATGTTCCGGTCTCAAAGTTCTCTGATTTCAAGCGGTATACGAAGGAGCAGTTCGGACTTGATGACCAGGTAGCCCTGGCCGGGGTGGTAAGGCGGTTGGCTGATAACGGGAACCTGGTGATATCTACAAACTCTAACCATGACCTGGTCCATGATCTATATGCTGGATTCGACATAGAAGTTATTGAGACTCGGCGCAACATAAATAGCATCGGATCCAAGCGGAGCGGACAGGACGTTCTCATTGTGGCCGGTGAAGTCGAATGACGGCATCACTGTTCGAGCTCGACGCGGAGCAGATTTCGAAGTTTCCATCGACCCGATACATGGGCTCGAAGGGGAAGTTGCTACCGCATATTTGGGCCGCCTCTCAGTCCGTCGAACACTCATCGGTTCTGGATTTGTTCTCCGGGAGCGGTGTCGTTTCTTACATGTTCAAGGCCCAGGGGCTTCAGGTGGTCTCTAATGACTATATGCAGTTTAGCTCGACCATGGCAAGGGCGACAGTTGAGAATAGTCTGACCACGCTGGACGGGAACGATATCGATAGGTTGATCTCAGCAACGGACGTTGGTGACGCTTTCGTCAGTGAAACGTTCAGGGGACTATATTATTCGGATTCGGACAATCTGTTCATCGACCGCATTCGAACCGAAATAGCGAAAATGGTTGACGCTCACAAACGAAGTCTGGCTATGGCTGCTCTTATGCGCGGATGCCTTAAAAAGCGCGCAAGGGGCATATTCACCTACGTTGGCCAAAGATACGACGATGGTAGGCGGGACCTGTCCCTGGGCCTCCGCGAGCAGTTTTTGGAGGCAGTTGAGACCCTGAATGCGGCAGTCTTTTCGAATGGTCGGAACAATCGCTCGGTCTGGGGGGACGCATTGTCCGTCTCGCCGGCGGAGGGGGCACTTGTTTATATCGACCCCCCGTACTATTCTCCGTACTCTGATAATGAGTACGTGCGTCGTTACCACTTCGTGGAAGGTCTAGCCCGGTCCTGGGACGGCTTAGAAATTCAGCAGCATACGAAGACGAAGAAGTTCAAAAACTATCCCACCCCCTTCTCAACCAGAAAAGGAACCTACAAGGCCTTCGATCAGCTTTTCGAAGCTCATCGCAATAGTCCTCTTATTGTCTCTTATTCTTCGAATAGCCTGCCCAGTTTTGATGAGATGATAGCTCTTCTCCGACAATACAAAACGCAGGTTGAAGTTCTACCGATAGATCATCGATATTCGTTCGGGACGCAGATGAGTGCTGGGGTCAGCGGTCGAAACGAAGTTAAAGAGTACCTGTTCATAGCTGATTAGGAGATTGATAATGAGTTCGTTTGAGACGGACGATTTTCCCCAGGCCGACCGCATTTTTGCTGTGGGACGCTTGGTTGATGCTGCCTATCGGGGAGCAAGTGGGGATGTGGAGTTAGAGAAAGCTATTGGTCTCAATTCCGAAGGTCGCCAAGGGCGGTACTACAGGAAATCAGCTGTGGTCCTTGGGCTAATAGAGAAGCACAACGAGGACTACCAACCGACGCAACTTGGCGTGCAGTACGCGACAAGCTCCGAACCCAGCTTTCGGACGTCTATCCTGCGCCAAGCGGTGGAATCGTCGCCCGTCTTTGCAACGATTTTGGAACATATTGATTTGACGAATCCGTCGGTCGCGGAGCTCCGGAGTAAGATGTTTGACATCTATCCGGGTGAGCGCGGGACTGCGGCAAGGCGGTGGTCTACCATCTACCGCTATCTGATTGATCTAGGGCTTGTCGTCCAGCTAGGTGAAAGGTTAGTTTTGGCTAAACGGGTTCTTCCAGGACCTGCTGAGCCTGAGTCGCCTGCCGGCACAGAAGAGCCCAAGGCTCCCGCGGATGAAGAACTGTCAAATCTGTCTCCCCGATATGCTGGCTTTTGTGCCGATCCTGTGCTGCGAAAGGCCATCGAAATCCAGGCAGTTAATCAGGCTATTGACCACTACGTTGGCCTCGGCTATCAAGTAACGGACGTCGGTGCAACGCAGTCTTATGATCTTCACGTCGTTTTAGACAAAGAGGTGCGGCATGTGGAGGTAAAGGGTTCGCAGGGGCACATTTCGCGCATAGTTCTGACCAAAAATGAGGTGGTCCACGCCCAGACTTTCGGTAAAACGGATCTTATTACGGTAGCTGATATACCCTGGTTAAAGGAGGGTGATGAAGTCAAGACCTCTGATGGCTTGCTAGTCGCGCATACGAACTGGCGCCCATCAGAAGAGGGTCTCGAACCTTTGAGCTACTACTACTCGTTGGATTAGCCCTAGCGGCTAGGTGTTTCGGTCCTTTCGCCGGTTACTGCCCCGCGCGGGCTACGTTCTCCCCAGGACTCCCTGTATCCAGTCGGCGGAGGGTGGTGGTTTTCCGGCCGCAGGGCCGGTGGCGTTGGTCAATGCCCCCAGCCGTGCCGTTTCCCCGCCAGTCCTAATTTTTCTTTTCTTTTTCCTCACGGAACCCTCCGTTTCGCCGGCGAAGCAGTGATTTCGAAGGGCTTAGCCGAGTCACTAGGACGCAGGGGACTGCTGAAGGTTTCGTTGACAGCCGGGGTCGATATTTTCTTACGCGGCTGAGGCCGCGTCTTTTTTGTCTCGAACTCGATGGGGGTTAGGCGTCCGAGGGCACGTTGACGGCGTTTGCGGTAGTAGCTGCGCTCGAACCAGGTCGTGATGGCCAGCCGGAGCTCGGCCCGTGCTTCCCATCGTTTCCGGTTCAGGACGTTCTTTTGAAGCAGGGAGAAGAACGATTCCATCGCAACATTGTCACCGCACGCCCGGACCCGGCCCATCGATCGGTTAGGGCCGTAGCTGGTCAGGGCCAGGACGAACTTTCTGTATTTGAACTGGGGCCCGCGATCGCAAAGGACCGTCGTGCCCGCCGGTTTCCGCGACGCCACGGCATGGTCCATTGCGGCGACAGCCAGGACCGCTTTCAAACGCTTATCCATCGAGTACCCGACGAACCGGTTCGAGTGCAGGTCCTTGATCGCGCGCAGTTACAGCTTTCCCTCCCCGGTGTGGTGCTCGGTGATGTCCGTGAGCCATTAGCGGTTCGGTGCCGTGGCGCTGAAGTCCCGTTCGATGAGTCATCGTGGACCGGCTGCCCGCCCTTGAGCCCGGAGCGGCGCCGGCGGTGGATCACCGAGATGATGCCGTTCTCGGAGCACAGCCGCCAGATCCGGCGTTTGCTGGCCACCGGGCCGGGACCGGCGTTGATCTAATCGGCAATGAACCGGTATCCGGAGGCAGGATCGTCGCGGTGGCGATCGATGGCCGCATTGGTCAGGTGCGCTTCTTCCCAGTCCCGGGCGGGGACGGGGTTGGCGGCCCACTGGTAGTAGGCCTGTCTGGAGAAATCCAGTACCCGACAGGACACTGCCACGGGAACCCGGATCGGGGCGTCCCTGGCAGCCAGCTCGCGGACCAGCGGGTACATCATTTTTCTGGATTGATGTCCCGGGACAGATAGGCCGCGGCGCGGCGCATGACTTCCGCTTCCCGCTCCAAGAGCCGAATGCGCTTGTTGGCCTCCCACAACTTCGCGGCGTCATCGGACACCACCCCCGCACTTCGGGCCGTCTTCCCTGTCGGCATCTTCATCCAGCGGTGCAGGGCAGCCGATGAAACGCCGAAGTCCTTGGCGATCTGGGTAATGGGCGCTTCGCCTTCGCGGGCAACCGCGACCACGTCACGGCGGAACTCTTCGGGAAAGGCTTTGGGCATGATGAACATTCCTCCACCCGCAAGGATCAAATCCTCACAGGCAAAGTGTCAATCAAAACGTCAGTAGTCCCGGACGAGGTTCCAGGGGGCGTTCAGGACCCAGCTGTAGCCGTCGAGCTGTTGCTGGGTGCGGCTCCGTTGCTCGTCCTCACCGAGAGCTCCCTGCCTAGCCTGACCAGCCCTCGAGCGTCCGCTCGTGGGGGGCGCGCCTACCCGTCAGGGTGAGCAAGGGGGTCGCCGCCTTCCTAGCCCCGGCAAGGATGGCGAGGGCCCTGAACTTCCTGAACTGGCTCCTGCAGGCCAGCAGGCTGCAAAGGCCCGGCCGCCCTTGGCACCCGGCATCCTCCCCGGCGACTTTCCACCAGGTCGCCCTGCCCAGCGGTGCAAAGATTGCCGCGCAGCCGAGGGCGAAGACCAGACCTGCACGAGCTTAATGAAAAAGCCGGCGTTTCTCGGTCTGTCCGAATCCGGGGTGAAAAGGGTGCCCATGGCAAGGGGAGGTCGAGCCGGGTCCAGGCGGACATCTGGCGGGCAGGCGATCATCACGGCGGTCAGAGCCGTGGTCGAGAGCAGCCCGAACTGCGCCCAGACTTGCCAATCCGTTTCAACCGCCAGCCTGGCGTTTGCGGGGGTGGGTCTGCTTTTGCCGCTTCCATGACCGACCGTCTAAAACCATGTCAGTTCAATTCAGATGGAGCATGAGCGGCAGGTCAACGGCGTCAAGAGAGGGGCACGTCTCCCCGTTATGTGACCGAGACGGCGCTACTTTTCGAAGCCTTACCCTCGTCTGGGCTGTCCGTATTGGGCCGGGTTATGGCTGGTCTGTAAGTCTGAACTCGGCGGTCAGTTGATCGATTGTGAACTGGTTACGCAGCTTGCAGGCGCTGTTCTGGTTGGCGAACATTCCTTGACGCCACACGGCGTTATCCAGCGGTACGGTTTCGATCCACTGGACAGGGACGATGTATTCCGCGGCATCGGTTTCCGCGTCAGCCTGTGGGTGTCGGTATTGGCCATGCAGCTGCAGCGACCGGAAAGACTTGTCCGATCCATCCACGGTTAAGACCGCGTCATCCGCCGGTTTGGCGGACCCCTGAACAATGCCCACGCCGACGTAGCCGTGCTGGGGAACGTGCACAAAGATGCGGGCACCGTCGGGCAGGCCTTTCAGCGTCCGCGAGTACCAGTCACCCCCTCCTGCAGAAATGAATCCATAGGTGCGGGCGTCGTCCCAGGAGCGTTCGCCGCCGTCGATGCCGAAAGCTGCGTACCAGTCCCGGCCATTCCAAGCGGCCCGTGTCGACTTGGTCCGGGCTGCCCCGGAGGCGCTGACGAGCGCGACCTCATCGATCAGCCAAGTGCGGGCTAGATAGTCGTGACCGTTGTCGCTGAAGTAACGGAACATCATCACATTGATAGGCACAGCGTGGGTGTTGTTCAGGTAGGCGACGATTCGTTCGGTCCCGGGGTCCAGATCGCTGGCCACGATTGTCATTACATGGCCCGAGTTGAGTTCGTCGGGGACGGGTGCCCCGTCGAACCGGAGTGCAAAGGCCTCGTCCAAGCTGCTGCCGGGGTTGCCTGCGGCGAAAATATTCCGAACATCCTCGTTGCCCAGCTCCTGAACCCAAGAGGCGTAGTCCAAGGCCTGGGCCACCACATCCCGCGGAGTACGGTCCCGCTTCAGTTCCAAGATGTGCAAGACGCCTTCCGAATCCAGGCCCAGCAAATCGATGTACTTGCCGTATTTTGTGGGAACCTGTCTGCCGAGCAACAGCAGCTTGGTTTCCAGGATTTCTGGATCGTCCAGAATCAGCTGCTCGAGCTTAGCCTCCAGCGGCATGGCCATGGGGTGTATGCGTTGTGGCCGGTCGTCCACCCGCCATAGGCCTACTTCTACAGGCATCCCCTGGCCCTCCATCCTTCTGGGCAGCACTGCACCACCGCGTCAATCAAATAGTCCACGTCTTGCCCCCAAGCAAAGCTACCGTCCATTGGTTCGTGCAGGTGTGAAGCCCGGACGTTACTCTATGCGTTTGAAGCGGCGATCGCTCGCTTGCGCCCATATGAGTCGGGTACGGTGAAGATCCCGAGCAGGACGCAGACGTCACACGACGGCGTTAAGAGGCAACTCTATCCACTTGCCGGACATATGTTCCGTTGCGCGGCGTTGAACTGCTCACCGAGGTTACGCGGCGGCTTGTCCAGGGCGAGCTGCACGGGGGCTGACCGCACGGCGGGGGCACGTCACCGCCCCGCGACATGCCCCGCCACGAACTCCGCGTCGTCGCCGACTACGGACAGCGTGGCCGACAGATGCTTCGTAAGCCAGGGCAGGCCCACGGCGTAGAGGCCCGGGACTTAGGTGACGCCGCGGCTGTGGCGCGGGTAGTTCCACTCGTCGAGCACCGGCACGTCGAGGAAGCTGAGGTCCAGGCCGTAGACGGTGCACCAGATGATCGAGGTGACACCCTCGGCAGCCAGTTCCAAGCGGGCCCCCGATTCGGTGGGCTGCCAGTCATCCGCCCACACAGGCTCCGCCAACGGGGCGTCGAGGCCTGCCGCGGCATGTAGGCGTCGGCCATCCGCCCCAGCCGCTGGCTGAACCCGGCCTCTACCAGGGCGAGGCGTGCGGGGAGGTCGTCGCTGAAGACGAGGGCGCCGTCGTCTGTTCCCTCAAACCGGCCGTGCAGGCGGACGCCCCGGCGGCCCAGGTCCCGCACGTGGATGCTGCGGCCCCCGCCGCTGCCCGAGATCAGCGGGTCGCACATAAAGCGCGCGGCCGGGGAGGGGAGCTGGTCCGCCTGCAGGCCGCTGAGCCCGTGATCGGGGCCGTGGAGGTTCAGCTGCAGGATCAAGTGGAACACGTCCTGGCCGCGGTACCGCCGCGGAGTCTCCGGGCAGGACGAGATGGACAGGTGGACCTCCCGGCCAGGTTCATCAGTAGCCGGATCGTGCTGGAGGACCTCGGGGAGCCTGGCTTCGACACCCTCATCAGCCACAAGGACACGGCCGTGAAGGTGCTGGTGCATCCTGGAGCCCGCAAAAATATCGCGTCACCACGCGGCGATGTGGCCGCTACGCACTCCGCATCGACGCGAGACACCGAAAGGCAGGCCGGCTGTGAAACCGACCTGCCTTTCGCTCCTAAGGACGCCCCCTACATAACCCCGGTCGGCACCAGAAGCACCCAGGCCAGGGCGGGGGCCACCAGGACAACCCCGCCGGCGTACATCATGAGCTGGCGGTAGACGCGCTGGCGGTCGTTGTCGCGGGCGTTGGCTACCACCAGGGCGCCGTCGGTGGAGAAGGGGGAGACGTCCACGACGGTGGCCGCGATGGCGAGGGCGGCGACGGTGCCGGAGGCGCTGAGTGAGCTGGTGGCCAGCAGCGGACCGGCCATCGGGATGAACGCGGTCAGCAGCGCCGTCGACGAGGCGAAAGCGGAGCCGACGCCGATGACGTAGCAGAGGACCAGGGCGATCAGCAGCGGCGCTCCCAGGGCCAGCGCCATCTCGGCGAGGGTGTCGATGACGCCCACGTGCTGGAGCAGGGAGACGTAGGTGATCATGCCGGCCACGAGCAGCACCGTGGACCAGGACACGCCGCCGATGAACGTCTTGTGTTCCTTGATGTTGACGAACGCCAGCAGCAGGCCGGCGGAAAGGGCCACGAAACCGATCGGCAGGTGGAAGCCCAGCGTGGCCACCAGGATCGCGGCGATCAGCACCAGGGTGAAGATCTGCTGGCCGCCGGGGCGTCCGGTGCGGGGCGTCTCCAGGCCGGCGTACGCGTTGGCGTGCTTGTCGCGCAGCTTGCCCAGCAGGGCGAACAGCACGAGGGTCAGCGCGGAGAGGATGAAGTTCAAGGCGAAGCTGGCTGTGAAGAGCCCGCCCTGCGAGATGGGGAAGCCGTTCTTCAGCGCGATGTCGTGCACCAGCACGCCGGCCACGGACAGCGGGGAGAAGCCGCCGGCGTGGGCGCCGTTGATCACGAAGGCGCCCATCAGGACCGGGTGGATGCGCGACTCGTAGGCCAGGCCCAGGGCCGCCGGTGCCAGCAGCGCCACGGCGGCGGGGGAGAAGGTGCCCAGCGCGGTCAGCGCGGCGGCCAGCAGGAAGAACACCCAGGGCAGCAGCATGGTCTTGCCCCGGACCAGCCGCACGCAGGTCTGGACGATTATGTCGATCGACCCGTTCCGCTGCGCCATGCTGAAGAAGTAGGTCACGCCGATGATCGTCAGGACGATGCTGGCCGGGAAGTCCTCCAGGATCTCCTTGTCGCTCATGCCGAGCATGAAATAGCCGACGCCGAAGGACGCCACCAGCCCCATGACCCCGATGTTCAGCGGCCATTTGGTGGCGACGACGAACATCACCACGAGGATGACGAGCGGGATGATCTGGGTGGCGGTCATGGTCGGCTCCGATTCAGAGGCGGCCGCGGGGTTGAAGAGGACACCTCCGAACAGGAGGGCGATCAGACCCAGGACAGCGATCGCGGCTACCGTCACCAGCAGGATACGGCGACGGCGGTCAGGACGCCCGGAGGGCGCCACCCGGGTGTCGCCGGCGGCGGTCTGTACGGCCGTCTCTTCTGTGGTCTGTTCTGCAGTCTTTTCTGCGATGTTAGTCATGATGCTTTCTCCTCATCGAGTAGCGCTGGCAAAGGAGGCGCCGACGGCGGTGCCGAGGGCCTCGGGAAGGTGGATGGTGGTGGTGGCGATGGTGCGGGCGGTGCGGTCGACGCCGACGAGCAGCTGCCCGTCCCTTTCCTCGCTCCAGGTTTCGATCACCCCTGCCGGGGTGCGCAGCCGCAGGGTGGGGCGAACGGTGCCGCCGGTGATATCGCTCAGCAGCGTGCCCGGGGTGCGGGCCGCGAGGGTCAGGGCGATGCTCCCGGTGATGGCCAGGGCCGGGTGCGGCTTGCCCATCGAGAGCATGACGACGGCGACGTCGCTGTCGGCGTCGGACGGGGCAGGGGCCCCCACGACGGCGACCTTGGGGACGGCGCGGGCGGCTTCGCCGGGAGCCGATGCGAGACCCATCCGCACGGCTGCCTGGCGCCGGATGTGTTCCAGGGTGTCCAGCTGCAGTTCCAGCCCGGCGGGCCAGCTGCCGTAGCGCTCCGGGTCGAGACCCAGGTCCTCGGCGCGCAGCATGACGACCGGCGCTCCGGCGTCGACCATGGAGACAGTCCAGCGGGTTCCTCCGGCGACGATGGTGTCGGTCGGCGAACCAGTGGGAAGCAGCCTGCCGGTGGTCTTGCCGGCCGGGTCCAGGAAGCCGAGCCCCACCCGGTAGCCGGGGAACGGGACACCGGGCATCTGGGCCTGCGGGACGATCGGCAGGGCGCCGGCTGGCGTCGACACCCGCTGGATGATGACCTGGCCGGTGTTGGTGTTCCGGGTGACGATCCGGGTGACGTCGCCGTCGGGAACCACCCAGCCCTTTTCGATCGCGTACAGGCCGACGACGGCGGAGCAGTTGCCGCAGTTGCTGCCCCAGTCCACGGCGGCCTCCTCGATGCCCACCTGGGCGAAGGTGAACTCGACGTCGACGCCGGCGTCGGCGTGGCGGTGCAGGATCATCGCCTTGCTGGTGGTGGAGGTGGCGCCGCCGACGCCGTCGATCTGCCGGTGGTCGGGGCTGCCGAACAGCCGGGGCAGCAGCACGTCCGGGCTGATCCCGGTCTCGTCCAGCTGGCCTGTTTCGAAGACCCAGCATTTGCTGGTGCCTCCGCGCATCCACTCCGCTTCGATCTTCATGGTCTGTTCCTAGCTTCGGTTCTGCATAGATCTGCCCCAATGGTGTTCAAGGGCTTGATTCGAGATTGATCCAGATCACAAATGAAGACAAGGTTGGATTTCTGCACGGGACTGTAGTGATGCTTCATTCATTGTCTTTGAAGCTCAGGCCATCCTGCCTACCGGAGTGCCGCCGTCGGAAATTGTTCGCTTCACCCCCGGAAGAGAGCGTGAATGTATAGAATTAACGGATTCAACAGAAGGGCATAGCGTTGCTTAACGATCCTGATCGGGAATTGTTCGACATTCGGCGCCTTGCCTTGCTGGTGGAGGTGGTGGAGCAGGGGTCGATCACCGCTGCGGCCGAGCTGATGATGTACACGCCCTCCGCCGTTTCGCAGCAGCTGAGGAAGCTTGAGCAGGAAGTCGGCCAGCCGCTGCTGAACCGCCGCTCCCGCGGAGTGGTGCCCACCGAGGCCGGGCAGGTCCTCGCCGGGCACGCGCGCAAGGTCATCGGGCAGATGCGCGCCGCCCAGTCGGACCTGGACCAGATCGCCGGCCTCAAGCGGGGCTCGCTGACGGTTGGCACCTTTCCGACGCTCGCCGGCTCGTTCCTGCCGGTTGTCATCCGGGCCTTCAAGAAGAGGTACCCGGCGATCGGCCTGTCCCTCCGCAGCGCGCGGTTCGATGAGCTGGTGAGCGACCTGCAGTCCGGAGTGACCGGGCTGTGCCTGCTGTGGGACTACCCTTGGAACCGCTTTCACGACGATTCCATCCGGATCACGGAGGTTTTCCAGGAAAGCACGGTCCTGCTGGTGTCCCGCAGCCATCCGCTAGCCGACCGCGACGAGATCCGGATGGAAGAGCTCCGCAAGGAATCCTGGATCGTGCGGGCCGAAGCGCACCCCGTCGTCGAAGTGCTGCAGCGCTCCGCCCATGAAGCCGGCTTCGAACCGACCATCGGCTTCCTGGCCAACGACTACCAGGAAGCGCAGGCGATGGTGAGTGTCGGCATGGGCGTGGCCATGGTGCCGAAGACGGCCGTGGCCCTGCAGCACCCGGACGTCCGGGTGATCAGCCTCGGCGAGGCCGCGCCCCTGCGGCGGGTACTCCTGGCCCAACGCCAGGACAAGGTCTACGCCCCGGCAGAGGTCGCCTTCCATTCCACGTTGCTGGAAATCGCCCGCGAACGCGCCGGGGACTACCTGTAGGGAGGGCGCCCCCGAGACATCTGATCGGCCAGGAATTCGGCGTCGTCGCCCACACCTGAGAGCAGGCCGGACTTGAAGGTGTGCATCCAGTGCAGCCCAAGGAAGTACAGGCCCGGAACGGCGGTGACGCCGCGCTGCTGGGCGGGCCGGCCGCGGGCATCGAACACCGGAATCCTGACCCAGCCGTAGTCGTAGCCGTACCCCGTCGCCCAGATGATAGTGGTGATGCCTTCCGCCGGGAGGCTCAGCGACTCGACCTCCTGTACACCGGGAAGAGGCTCTGGTTCCCCCGAATCCGCCTCGGCGAACCCATCCTCACCGCCTCTGGTGATGAAGTCCCGGGCTGCAGCCACGAAGCCGGCGTACGCCTGATCGGCCTCATCGAGGATCTGATTCGCGTTGGCTTGCACCCCCAGCTCGCCGCCTGACGCTCCGGTGACCCGGCCAATCACGTTCGCGCCGGCTGCCGCAAGCTTGCGAACGTCGACGTCGTAGCCGCCATTCACCCCTGTCACGACCGTCGACGGCGGGTACTGACGCTCGGGAAAGCTGTCGATGGTTTGCGCAAAGCGGCCCAGTGCGTCGAACCACCAGTAGGCGTCCTTGCCCCGGAAGCGCCGCGGGACGCGCCGGTGCCTGCTAACCGAGAGGTAGACGCGGCGTCCGGCACGGAGCAGCTCATCGGCCATCTGGGTGCCGGAGGCGCCGCTGCCGACAACGAGCACGGCACCTTCCGGCAGGGCCTCGGGACGCCGGTAGCGCGTGGGGTCGAGCTGCAGGACCGATCGTGGGACCTCGTGCGCCACGGCGGGGATCCGGGGAAGCTGAAAGGGCCCCGTCGCGATGACGACGTTCCGCGCGCGGATGGAGCCGTCAGCCAGGGACAGCTCGAAGCCCTCGTCCCCGCCAAGCGCCGCGAGACCCTGGACTTCGGCGTGTTCACGCACGGGCGCCGCCAGGTGCCCCGCATAGTCCTCCAGGAGACTGAGAATCCCGCGGTAGTGGGCGAACCCCTCCGGATCGGGCCCCTGATATGCGTAGCCAGGCAGCTGCAGGGTCCAGTTCGGGAACTGAAAGCGGAGGGAATCCCATCGCTCGGTCCGCCAGCGCTCACCGACCCGCCCGCGCTCCAGGACGACGTGGTCGCGGCCTTGCTGCTGCAGCACCCGACTCATCGCGAGCCCGGCCTGACCGCCGCCGATGACAACAATGTCCTGCTGCTCCCGCATGCTCAGCTCCTGGGAACCGGTGACCCACCCGGCGCACCAACCGCATGCACTCGCCGGGTTGTTGGAAGTGTCAGCCCGCCGGTTTGATGTTTTGGTTGATGTGGAAGAGGTTGCCGGGATCGTACTTGGCTTTGACTTGGGCGAGGCGGGCGTAGTTCCCAGCGTAGGTGTCCTCGATGTGTGGCTGGTCGTCGGCGTCGAGGAAGTTCACGTAGCCTGCGCCGGATCCGAGGGGGTGGAGTTCGGCATAGTAGTCGCGCACCCATTTCCTATTGGCGTCATTGTCGGCCGGATCCTCCCAGTGGCAGGCAATGTCCACTGCAAAGTCGGCGTCGCGGTAGGGGAACGCGGTCGCGTCCCGCCCGACCCGCTGGACGGCACCGTTAATGGGATAGAAGTGGTTGGCCGTCTGGACGCTCGGAATGGCCTCGCCGAACTTCTCAGCGACACGGACGACGTCGTCGCTCAGGCGGGGCAGGAACGCGGACTTCCAGTAGGCCTGCAGGCCCTTGGGATACATGGGGTCGAAGAGTGTATTTAGCACCGTGTACGGAATGGGGCCCAGGAAGGAACCGGCGGCGGGCGCGACGTCGAGGAACGGCTGCCATTGACGCTCCCCTTCGTCGTGGGGGCCAGCCCAGCCGCCCACCAGCACCACCACGGGCTTCCCGTGATATTCCTCAGGCAGGAAGGGGACAGGCGGCCCCTGGTGGAAGCCCAGGAAAACTCCCATTTCCTCCGGTGCGGTGGCGATGTAATCCCGGTAGAGCCGTGCCACCGCGTCGGCGTGCTCCAGAAGGTGGATGATCACTCCGCCGTAGAGAACATCCACCGGGTGCAGGTTGAACTCAAAGGAAGTCACGACGCCGAAGTTGCCGGTCCCGCCGCGCAGCGCCCAGAAGAGGTCCTCGTTTTGTGTGTCGCTGGCGACGAGGAACTTCCCGTCGGCGGTCACTACGTCCGCGGATTTCAGGTTGTCGCACGAGAGTCCGTACTTGCGGGCGAGGTAGCCGATGCCTCCGCCGAGGGTTAGACCAGCAACACCCGTTGATCCAATGATGCCTCCGGTGGTGGCAAGGCCGAAGGCGCACGTGGCGTGGTTGAAGTCCGCCCACGTCACTCCGGCTTCGGCCCGTGCTGTCGCATTGGCAGGATCCACGCGCACGCCCCGGCAGCCAGTGAAGTCGATGACGAGGCCGCCGTCGCAGGTCCCGAACCCGGGTGCGCTGTGGCCGCCGCCGCGCAGGGCCAGGTCCAAACCGGTGTCCCGCGCGAAGTTCACGCCTGCCATGACGTCCGCGACTTGCGACACGCGCAGGATGGCTGCGGGGCGTTTGTCGATCATTCCGTTGAAGACGGCACGCGCGGTGTCGTAGTCCGCGTGATCGCTCGTGATGACGTGGCCCCGCACTTTCTCCTGGAGGGCCTGGAAAGAGCTGTTGTCCACCGTGTACTCCGATTCACCCGGGCCGGGCATGCCCGGGCAACTGGGCACGGCCGCTGGGTCGTGCCGGGTAATGGGTTTAGCAGCCGATGGGGCCCTGGGTCGTGGAGGGCAAAAGCCTATGCCGCAGGCTTCCACAGCGGCGGAGACCTTATGCACCTTGGCAACCCAGCATCGTTACGCGGGTTGCCTTGGCGTGATTCCGAGACGGGGTTCGCCCTCGTCTCAACGGGTTACAGCACGGCTACTCGTAAATTACCCCCGCCCCATACGGCGGTCAATAACCTGTTGCGCGGCCCCCGCCTCGTCCGTTCGGCCAATGGGTTCTACTTCGCCACCAGCCCCGGCAGCCTGTCTCCGGGCCCGGTCAGGCGCCGGCGGAGGCGCGGAACGCCAGGTACCGCGGGTCCCCGCGACCCAGCAGCGCTCCCAGGACCTCCGCCGCCTCGGCGTCGGCGGATCCCATGTCCGTGGAGAGCCAGCGCATCAGGAGCCCGGGGTCGGCGCTGGCGCGCACGGCCGATCCCACGGCCAGGTCCAACTGGTCCCGGAGCAGCTGGACCGCTAGGACGCCGGACCGGCTGAGGAGGGGAGCCCGGTAGGATTCCAGCGCTTCCGCCACCCGGCCCTCGCGCAGCTGCCCCAGCACCCGCCCCGAGTCGGACCGTCCGGCCACGTCCGCGGCCAGCCGGTACGGGTTGGACAGCACCGCCTCGCCGAGCAGCGACCGGAGCCGGAACATCTCGGTGCGGATGGCCTGCGGAGTCCCGGCGTCGCCGTGCAGTTCGTAGGCCAGCTCCTCTGCCGCCCAGCCCTGCGCGCGGGAGTCCAGCAGCGCCAGGATCTCGGCGCGGCGCGGCGTCAGCGGCACGCGGCTGCCGTCGGCCATCAACGCTGATGGCTTGTCGCCCAGCAGTTCCAGGGACGCCACCGCCGCCCTCGGCGGCGAGTCGACCGGGCCGCGCAGGCGCTCGCGGGGGCGCTGCCCGCCCGGGCCCGACGGCGCACCCGCGGAAGTCCCGCCGTCGTGCGTCCCGCCGTCGGGCGTCCCCAGGAGCGACTCCGCCACCCGCACGGCGCACCGCACCATCCGCAGGGTGTCCGCACTGATCGTGTCCAGCGGCCCCGAGACGTCCAGCACCCCCAGCACCCGCCCGGTGGCCGGATCCGTGATGGGCGCCGCCGAACACGCCCACTCGTGGTGCGTGCGGACCAGGTGCTCCGCGGAAAACAGCTGCACCGGGCTACCGGTGACCAGGGCCTCGCTGATGGCGTTGGTGCCGATCCCGGCCTCGGACCAGTCGGCCCCTTCCAGGAACTCCAGCCGGTCAGCCTGCCGCAGGACGGCCGGGCTGCCCACCCGCCACAGGATCTCGCCGCTGGCATCGGTCAACACCAGCAAGTGCCGGCCGCTCCGCGAATCGTCGGCCAGCAGCTCATGCAGGGCCGGCATCACGCGCTGCAGCCGGTGCTCCCGCCGGAGCTCCAGCACCTCGGACACCTCGTGCAGGTGCCGCGGGCTGTGCTGGTCCGGGCTGATGCCCAAGGCCATGGCCCGGTGCCATGAATCGGCCAGGCTGGCGGGGATTTCGGGGCGCGGGACGCCGGAGATGACGAGTTCATGTGCGCGGCGCAGGGTCCGTGCATACCGTGCCGGGTCAGAGAACCTCAGGCCGTAGTCCACTCAGCTCCTCCCCGCAGTCGGCGGCAGTGCCGGACCGGTGGGCGTGTAACGCCGCTGTTACCCCCGGCGCGCTCCAATGGTGATGCAGCTCACGCTCGCCCCAGCATATCGCAGGGTACCGGCGGGACGGGGCTCACCTGGCAACATCACAAAGGAGTGGAGATGACCGGAACACCAACCGCTGCCGCGCAGGCCTGGCTGGCGTCCTTTGATGACGCGCTGCAACGGCGCGACTTGGACGCGGCCCTGGAGCTTTTCGAGGATGACAGCTACTGGCGCGACTTCGTGGCGTTCACCTGGAACCTGAAGACCCTCGAGGGTAAGGCGGACATCCGACGCATGCTGGAAGCGACACTGGAACGCGTACAGCCCGCGGGCTGGGCGCTCGCGGAGGATGCCACCGGGGACGCCGACGCCGTGGAAGCCTGGATCACGTTCGAGACCGGCGACGCCCGCGGCTACGGCCACCTCCGGCTGCGGAACGGCAAGTGCTGGACGCTGCTGACCACCATGCAGGAGCTGAAGGGCTTCGAGGAGAAGAAAGGCCCGCGCCGTGAGCAGGGCGTGGCTCACCAGATCGTCCGCGGCCGCCGGTCCTGGCTGGAACTGAAGGAAGAGCAGGAGGCCCGGCTCGGCTACGAGCAGCAGCCGTACTGCGTGATCATCGGCGGCGGGCAGGGCGGCATCGGCCTCGCCGCCCGGCTGCGGCGCCTCGGCGTGCCCACCATCATCATCGAGAAGAACCAGAACCCCGGCGACTCCTGGCGGAACCGCTACAAGTCCCTGCACCTGCACGATCCCGTCTGGTACGACCACCTGCCGTACCTGAAGTTCCCGGACGACTGGCCGGTCTTCGCCGCCAAGGACAAGATCGGCGACTGGCTGGAGCACTACACCCGGATCATGGAGCTGAACTACTGGTCCGGCACCGAGTGCGTGGGAGCGGCGTACGACGACGGCGCGCAGGAATGGACGGTCGACGTCGTCCGCAACGGCGAACCGGTGACGCTGCGGCCCAAGCAGCTGGTGTTTGCCCTGGGCGTCTCCGGCTACCCGAGCATCCCCGCCTTCGACGGCGCCGAGAGTTTCCTCGGCGAGCAGCGCCACTCCTCGCAACACCCCGGCGGCGGCGACTGGACGGGCAAGAAGGCCGTGGTGATCGGCTCGAACAACTCAGCGCACGACATCTGCGCGGACCTCTGGGAGCACGGCGCCGACGTCACCATGGTGCAGCGGTCCTCCACCCACATCGCCCGCAGCGAGTCGCTGATGGACCTGGCCCTGGGTGATCTCTACTCGGAGCGGGCGCTCGCCAACGGCATCACCACCGAGAAGGCGGACCTGCTGTTCGCCTCGCTTCCCATGCGGGTGCTTCCCGGGGCGCAGGTGCCGGTGTACCAGCAGATGGCCGAGCGGGACGCGGAGTTCTACTCCCAGCTCGAGGCCGCCGGCTTCGACCTGGACTTCGGCGTGGACGGGTCCGGCCTGTTCGTGAAGTACCTGCGGCGCGGCTCGGGCTACTACATCGACGTCGGCGCTTCCCAGCTGCTCATCGACGGGCGGGTGAAGCTGAAGTCCGGCCAGGTCGCCAAGATCACCGGCAACGCCGTCGTGATGGACGACGGGACCGAGCTGGAGGCGGACCTTATTGTCTACGCCACCGGCTACGGCTCGATGAACGGCTGGCTGGCGGACCTGGTCTCTCCCGAAATCGCGGACAAAGTAGGAAAATGCTGGGGATACGGCTCCGATACGCCAAAGGACCCTGGTCCGTGGGAGGGTGAGCTGCGCAACATGTGGAAGCCGACCAATGTACCCAGCCTGTGGATCCACGGCGGCAACCTGCACCAGAGCCGGCACTACTCCGCCTATCTGGCCCTGCAGCTGAAGGCCCGGATGGAAGGACTCGAAACGCCTGTTTACGAACTGCAGCCAAGTCACCACACCCGCTGACCGGGCTCAATCGGCGGCCGCCGGCTGGACCCAACCGGCGGCCACCGGCCGGCCCGGTGAAACCCCATATCCGTTCCACTGATTGGAAGGACCATCATGAAGGCAGCACGTTTCCATGGCCGCAAGGACATCCGGATCGAGGACGTCCCGGAGCCGGAGCTCCGGGCCGGCGCGGTGAAGATCGACGTCGCGTGGTGCGGGATCTGCGGCACTGACCTGCACGAATACCTGGAAGGCCCCATCTTCTGCCCGGCGCCTGGGCACCCGCACCCGCTCTCGCACGAGGAGTCGCCGGTGACCCTGGGGCACGAGTTCTCCGGGACCGTCTCTGAGGTGGGCGAAGGCGTGGACGGGCTCGCGGTGGGGGACAACGTCGTCGTCGAACCGTATTTTGTGGACGGCGACTGCGATATGTGCCAGGCGGGCAGTTACCACCTGTGCCGGCAGATGGGCTTCATCGGGCTCTCCGGCGGCGGTGGCGGGCTCAGCGAAAAGATCGTGGTGGACCAGCGGTGGGTGCACCCCATCGGCGACATCCCGCTGGACGAGGCGGCCCTGATCGAGCCGCTCTCCGTGGCCCACCACGCGGTGGCGCGCAGCGGCGCCAAGGCCGGCGACGTGGCCCTGGTGGGCGGGTCGGGCCCCATCGGGCTGCTGACCGCGGCCGTCCTCAAGGGCATGGGCGTGACGACGATCATCAGCGAACTGACCCAGGCCCGGAAGGAAAAGGCCCTCTCCAGCGGGGTGGCGGACCACGTGCTGGACCCCAGCCTGGAAAACGTTCCGGCCCGGGTGCTGGAACTCACCGGCGGGACCGGCGCCGACGTCGCCTTCGAATGCGCCGGCGTGAACGCGGTGCTGGACACCATGCTCGACGCCGTCCGGCCCGGGGGAGTGGTGGTCAACGTGTCCATCTGGGGCGCGCCCGCCACGGTGGACATGCAGAAGCTGGTGCTGAAGGAGATCGACCTGCGCGGCACCATCGCCTACGTCCGGGACCACCCCGCCGTGATCAGGATGGTGCAGGAGGGCAAGGTGGACCTCAAGCCCTTCATCACCGGAAGGATCGCGCTCGACGACCTCGTGGAACAGGGCTTCGACACCCTGATCAACCACAAGGACACGGCCGTGAAGGTGCTGGTGCACCCGTAGGGGCCGGGGCCCTGTGCGGTGCGCCGGGCGTTGCCGGGACTATGCGGTCTCCGGCAACGCTGCGGGTTGCACGGCTCCCGGGGCCCCATGGCGCCGCCTGACGCTGGCTCGGCGGAGAGCTTCTGAGCCGGGTAACAGTCGGGTGTTCCCATCCCGGGTCTGGGTTGGAACAATGCTGCCATGGCACGAATTCTTGGGTTCCTGTTGTTTCTGGCCGTGGTGGTCTACGTGATCGCCGCAACGTGGCTGTTCGTCCTCGCGCTGGTGGTGACCGTGGCGATCGTCAAACATGTACGCACCCGGCACCGCGTCGCCCCGCGGGCCGCCCCGGCAGCCAAGCTCCACCACAACGCTCCAGCCGTCCCGCGCGCTATCCCGCGCCCCGCCCCGGCGCCGGCCTATCTGTCCCGGTGGTCGGTCCAGCGCCGGTGGGTCGTCGCCGGTGACAAGGACGACTGGGACCAGGCCTTCCGGGACGCCGAGCTTCAGGCGCAGGTCTGCGCCGCCGGACCGGGGGCCACCCGGAGGTAGCGCACGCCGTCACCGCCCCGCTATGTGCTCTGCCACGAACTTCGCGTCGTCGCCCACCACCGACAGCGTGGCCGACAGGTGCTTCGTGAGCCAGGGCAGGCCCACGGCATAGAGACCCGGGACCTCAGTGACGCCCCGGCGGTGCCGCGGGTAGTTCCACTTGTCCAGCACGGGCGCGTCGAGGAAGCCAAAGTCCAGGCCGTAGCCGGTGCACCAGATGACCGAGGTGACTCCCTCGGCTGCCAGGTCGAGCCGCGCCCCCGAGTCTGCGGGCAGCCACTCGTCCGCCGGCGCGGGTTCCGCGGGCGGGGCGTCGATGCCTGCCGCGGCGATGTAGGCGTCGGCCATCCGCCCAAGGCGCTCGCGGAACCCCGCCTCCACCAGGGCGAGGCGTGCGGGGAGATCGTCGCTGAAGACGAGGCCGCCGTCGTCCGTTCCCTCGAACCGACCGTGCAGGCGGACGCCCCGGCGGCCGAGGTCGCGGAGGTGGATGCCATGGCCGCCGCCGTTGCCGGAGATCAGCGGGTTGCACATGAACCGCGCGGCCGGTGACGGCAGATGGTCCGCCTGGAGGCCGTTGATGCCGAATTCGGGGCCGTGGAGGTTGACCTGCAGGATCCACTGGAAAACATCCTGGCCGCGGTACCGCCGCGGAGCGTCGGGGCAGGTGGAGACGGACAGGTGGACCTCTCGGCCGGCATCGAGCAGGTCCTCGGTGATCTGCCCGCCGGACTGCCCGGTGCCTACCACCAGCACGGCGCCGTCGGGAAGCTGCTGCGCGTTGCGGAAGTCGTGGCTGTGCAGCTGGCGGATGTGCCCGGGGAGATTGCCTGCCGACGCCGGAAAACGCGGCCGCTGGAAGGCGCCGTTCGCGAGGACCACGTTCCGCGCGAGCCAGCGGCCCTGATTGGTCTCCACCGTGAAGCGGCCGTCGACGACGCCGACCCGGGTCACCTCCGTGCCGAGCCGGACCGGCGCCTTGATCCGCGCGGCGTAGTCGCGGAACAGTCTGATCACCTCATCCCGGGGGAGGAAGGCGTCCGGCTCGGGACCGTCGTAGCTCAGCTCCGGCAGCAGGAACGAAAAATTCGGGGTGTTCAGGAAGAACGAATCCCAGCGGTCCTGCCAGGCACCGCCCAGCTCCCTCCGCCGTTCCAACACGTAGTGGTCGACGCCGTACCGGCTCAGCCAGCAGCTGGTCGCCAGGCCGGCCTGCCCCGCGCCGACCACCAGGGTGTCGGCCGACTGGACAGGTCCCGCGCCGGGGGAGGGAATGGCTACTTCCTCGGCGCTTTCGGTGCCTTGGAGGCCTTGGCCGCCTTCGGGGCCTTAGGCGGCAGCCCGGCCACATACTCGAACGCCCTTTCCACCCAGGCCCTGGCGCGCTCCTCGCCGGTGCCGCCGCCGTCGCCGTTCCAGACCTCCGGCAATCCGGTGTAGCCGCCCATAGGGCGCTCGGCCGGGCCGAACGGAACGGTCCGCTCCGAACTTTCGAGCGCCGCCTGATCCGCAGTGGAAAGCTTCACGCCAATGGTGGAGCCGAACAAGCCGGCGAACATGTTGCCGTTCACGAACGCCCCGAGGTTTCCGAACATCGGCTTGATGACCACCCCGGGATGGTCCGGAATCAGCGAGCGGAAGTGCTCCTTGTCGGCGTCGGACGCTTTGGGCATTTCCATGCGTACCTCCCGGAAATGGGGGCCATTGAACAGGTCTTTCTGCAGGATATGCCCGGGGCCGCGCCCGGTACAGACCGCCGGTGTTCTGCCCCCGCTACTGCAGCCCCGGCACCCCGTCCCGGATCTCAAACGACGCCTTCGTGCTCACCGGTGCGCCCGGCGTCGTGACGTAGTCCAGCGTCCGGAAGGCGGCGGTCATGGCGTCCTTGGTGATGCGGGTGTTCACGTAGCCGCGGTTGTCGTTGTAGAACTTCAGGTGCGGGTTCCAGGCCATCGTGGCGTCCGTGGTGGAGCCGGTGCCATTGCCGGTCGAGGTGATCGAGGTGCACACCAGTTCGGAGCCGACCACGGGGGAGGCCGGCTCCTTGTAGTCCACCTTGACGTCGTTGGCCCAGTTGCGGTGCACGTCGCCGGTCAGGACGACGGCGTTCCGCACGTCCGCGTCCACCCAGCCCTGCGTGATGCGGCGGCGTGACGCGGCGTAGCCGTCCCAGCCGTCCATGGAGACGTCGTCGATCTCCGGTGCCTGGTTCCGGTCCCGCTCGGCGAAGAACACCTGCTGGCCCAGAATGTCCCAGCGCTGCGTGGAGTTCCGGAACCCCTCCAGCAGCCACTTCTCCTGCTCCGCGCCGGTGATGGTGCGGTCCTCCGCCAGGCGCTCGGTAACGTTCTTCCGCCAGCCGTCGCCGGCGAGCTGGTCGTCGCGGTACTGACGGGTATCCATCATGTGGAAGTTGGCCACCTGGCCCCACTGCAGCTTCCGGTAGATCTTCATGTCGGCACCCGCCGGCACGGACGAGCGCCGCAGCGGCATGTTTTCGTAGTAGGCCTGGAACGCGGCGGCGCGGCGCTGCCGGAAGTGCTGGGTGGTGTCGTTCAGCTGCCCGGCATCGCGGTTCTCCGGGACGTCGTCCGCCCAGTTGTTGTCCACCTCGTGGTCATCCCACACCACCAGCCACGGCGCCACGGCGTGCGCGGCCTGCAGGTCGGCGTCGGCCTTGTACTGCGCGTGCCGCTGCCGGTAGCCGGCCAGGTTCACCGTCTCCGGTCCTGCGTGGTCGCGCGGGTTGCTGCCGCCGATCACGTAGCTGTCCTTCTTGTACTCGTACAGGTAGTCGCCCAAGTGCAGCACCAGGTCCGGGTGGTCCTGGGCCAGCCGGGCGTAGGCGGTGAAGTAACCGTGCTCGTACTGCGCGCAGCTGGCGAACGCCATGGCCAGCGCCGCCGGCACCTCGTGCGGTGCCGGGCTGGTCAGCGTCCGGCCCACCGGGCTGATGTGCCGGCCGGTGCGGAACCGGTAGAAGTATTCGCGTCCCGGCCGCAGGCCTTTCAGCTCCACGTGCACCGAGTGCGCGGTCTCGATCCGGGCGTGCTCGACGCCGCGGGCCACCACCGTGCGCATGCCTGCGTCCTCCGCCACTTCCCACGCCACCGCGACGTTGCGTGCGGGCATCCCGCCCAGCCCGTCCCCGGCCACCGGGTCCACCGCCAGCCGGGTCCAGATCACGAAACCGTCCGGCCACGGCTCGCCGGAGGCGATGCCGAGCCGGAACGGATCGGTGCGGAGACCGGCGTCGTCCGCGGTGGAAACGGCGACGGCGGCCCCCGGCCAGGCGGCGACGAGCCCCGCTCCGAGGCCGGCGGAAAGAACGGATCTGCGCGAAATGTTGTCCATGCCCGCCACGCTATTCACGCCGGATTGACCCAATCCAAGGAAGACATGAATGCGCAGTTAACTGCGTGACAAGACCTGACACGACAACCGTGCCCGCCGGGTTCCGGCGGGCACGGTTGTCGTGGAGGCGCGGTGCTCCGTGCGGCGCTGGCTTAGGCGTGTGCCTTGGCGCGGCCCTTGGTGAGGATGACTGCCAGCGCGATCATGCCGGCGCCGAGCACCAGGTGCAGGATGTTGTCCAGGCTGTTCAGCGGCACGAAGTCGCCGGCCGAATCTTCGGGAACTACCAGGCCGTACACGAACAGGACCAGGTAGATGACACCGCCGTAGAGCAGGAAGGAGCGGGCGCCGGTGGCGGTACGGGCCAGCAGCAGGCCGGCGGCGCCGAAGAGCAGGTGGACGATGTTGTGCAGGACCGAGACCTGGAACAGTCCCAGCAGCATGGCCTCGGAGTGGTGGCCGGCGAATTGCAGCGACTCGTAGTTGGTGGTGATGCCCGGGACGAAGCCCAGGATGCCGACCAGCAGGAAGACGGCGCCGACGGCGAGGCTCGCCTTCTGGACGGTGGTGCGGGCTGCGGTCCGGTTGTGGGTCGTGGTTGTCATGCTGGCTCCTTGGGTGCGGGCTTGCGGTGAGGGAGCGACCTGTGGTTCGGCCGTTCCGATGCTTATGCCAGCAATTCGGAGGACATTGAGCGGCGGATTGCTCCATCCGGCGGAATTTGCTCCGGGGAGCAGCAGGGCGAGTGAATCCTGCGGGACTACTCCCGTGCGACCAGCCGGAAGCCGCACCGTGAGCTGACCCAAAGCATTGACTCATGGGCAGTGTTTGCTCTACGTTCTCGAATTACGGAACCACTCATGCATTTTGTAAAAGCGGAAAGCGTGATTTTCATGGGGTCAGCCATGATTGAGACGAACGACAATATGCTCATGATTCTTGGCGGTGACGGGTATTTGGGCTGGACGCTGGGACTGGCGTTGGCCAACCGCACCGGCCGGCAGGTGGTTCTGGTGGATAACCTCATCAAGCGCCGCTGGGAAGAAGAGGCTGGGGCCAAGGTCCTGGTGCCACTCCGGAGCCCCGAAGCGCGCATCGCCGAATATGAACGGATCTTCGGGAAACAGAATCTTTCATTCGAGAATGTCGAACTCCTGGACCCGAAGGCTGTTGAGAAGGTAATTGCGAAGTACCGGCCCGCCGTCGTCATCAACGGCGCCCAGCAGCCCTCGGCGCCGTTCTCAATGAGCAGTGCGGAGAATGCGGCAGCCACCTTTACGAATAATATCGTCGGCCACCTCAACGTGCTGTGGGCTATCGCGCACCTGAGCAGAGCCACTAAATACATCAAGCTTGGCTCCGGAGGCTGCTACATGGCCACCGACACCGATGCGGTCCCGCTCGGTAAGCACGACTTCGCTTTCGAACATGAAGGCCGGCAGCACAAGGTCCTGCAAAGCTTCCTTCCGATGCAAGCCACCGACTTTTACCATCAATCGAAGATCACTGACCTGCTGATCGATGACCTTTGTTCAAAAATGTGGGGCTTGAAGGTCATGACAGTCCAGCAAGCCACCATCTTTGGAGCGACAGTTCCGGAAAACCATTCACCTGAGCGTGGCGGACTGGCCGCCAGATTCAATTACGACGCCGTCTTTGGCACGGTCATCAATCGCTTTGTCTGCCAGGCCGTCGTCGGCCATCCCCTGACTGTTTATGGCGACGGGACCCAGAAGACCGGCCTGATCAGCCTGACCGACACGGTCGACAACTTCCTCAAGTTGATCGACCTCGACGTCGAGGCCGGTGAACACCTGATGGTGCACAACTTCACCCATCGTCTGAGTGTCGGTGAAATAGCCCAAAAACTCGCAGAAATCGATTCCTCGGTCAAAATCGAGCATGTCACCAACCCCCGCCAGGAAGCGACCGGCAAGCTGGAACCCCACGTGGAAGTGCATGAGGCAATCAGGGCCTGTCACAGGGACCTGGAGGCCCGGCTGCAGGCGGAATTGGCCGCCATGCTCGAGTTCACGCGCCGCTACAAAGACAACATCGAGCCGTCCATCATCATGCCAAGAGTTAATTGGTCTCCCAGGCAAGCCGCTGCCCGCTAACCCTGCCCACTAAGCCCGTGGCCGCCCGCACCGCCCCGGCCCCGCCCGCTGAACCGTTGCCCATACCGCCCCGGCCCCGCTCGCTGGCGGCGTTACTGGCGGCGTCACCCGCGATCACCCGCGATCACCCGCGCGAACGCTAGCTTCTGCTACCGTCGAGGAATTCTCGGGCGAGCCGGGCCAAAACCTCGACGTCTTCCAGCTTGGACTCGTGGATGAAGGAGAGTCGGGCCACGTCCTGGATGGGCTTTAGGTAGACGCCCCGTTCCGTCAGGAATCCGCATAGGCCGGCCGGATCAGGGATGCGTAGCGAGACGATGTTGCTTTGATGCGTGCCGTGATCAATGAAGTCCAGGTTGTGTTCGTGCAGAATACCCTTGATCCCCGCCAGGAGCTCAAGGTTTTTCTGTTCGATGGCGCCCATCCCGATGGCGTTGGTTTCCCGGAGCGCTGCATGGAGTGCCGCCAGGCCGCTGACATTTTGGGTCCCATCCTGAAACCGGGCGGCCGTACTTTTGAGCACGTAGGAATTCTCGTCGAAATGTTCCACGCTGCGAATGCCCGCTTTGCTGTCACGCAGGAGGGGCATGACGTTCCGGTTGACGTACATGAAGCCGATCCCCATGCCGGCGCGCAGATACTTTTGGCCGCCGCAGACCAGGATGTCCACCGGGGTCCTGGTTAGATCAATCCTCCGCGCACCAACGTGCTGGACGGCGTCGACAACCAGGAAGATGCCCAGGCCGCGGCACTTGCGCGAAAGTAAGCCGAGGGCCGGCATGAATCCGTCGTACTGCTGGGCCGAGGAGATGCTTATGGCCCTTGTTCGCGGGCCGATGCTCTCGAGCAAACGCAGGAACGCGCCTTCATTGTCGCGGCCCGTAATTACCCTCACCGTCACGCCGTCGTGGCGCTTGCGCAACCACGGCAGCAGATTCGCGGGATATTCGTTGCCGAGCACCAGTACCTCATCGCCCCGCTGCAGCGGCAGGGCCTCACTCGCCATGATGATGCCCTCGGTCGTATTTTTTAGGTACGTGATTTCTTCAGCCGCACAATTGACCAGCCGGGCGGCTTCGGTGGCCATGTCGTCTGCCAGTGTGTCGTATTGGTAGAGCACTTCGGGGGGCCCGTAGAGGTAAAAATCCGCCATGAATGTGCGTGCGGCTTCATAAGCGGCCCGGCTCATCGGCGCAACGGTGGCATAGTTGAAAAGTATTTTCTCGGATATCGGTGTGGGGCCCTTGCGGACTGGGCCGCGGAGCGCGGCCGCCTCGATTGCCTGCGCAGTGGAGGCCAGTGTCGCACCCTTACGCATGGTTGCCTCCCCGCTTGGCACCTGTACCTCGACCCGTACCGAGTGAAGCTCAAGTTATAGGCGCGGTGATCCCGTGTCACGAGTAGTCATTACCCGGAAAGCGCCCGGTTTCAGAGGCCATGTCGCTGCGTGTCCGGGAGGATGTGCCCGGGAATTTTCCGTCGGGAACCAGACTGCGAGGGCGCGAATCCATGCCTGCGAGCTAACACCAGCCACCCGCCCCAGTGTAACGAACTGGTAACATAGGGCTGATGCCGAATCAGTCTGGTCAAAAACGAGTCACCCAATTGGACGGCCTCCGCGGGATAGCCGCCCTGGTGGTCATCGCCTGCCATTTGCTCTCCACGCTCCCGGGAATCGGGAATGTGGTCTTCGATGACCGGTCCGCACCACTCGACGCTGCGGGGCACTGGGCGGTATTTTCCCCGCTGCACGTCCTTTGGAACGGCACTCCCGCGGTCCACGTCTTCTTTGTGCTGTCCGGCTTTGTCCTGATCCTGCCGTTCACCCGCGGGGACAAGGCCACCCGCTGGACCACGTACTACGCCAAGCGATTGCTGCGTCTCTACCTGCCAGCCTGGGCGGCCTTAGCCGTGGCGGTCGCGCTGGTCGTGACTATCCCACGCACAGTGTCTTCCCTGCAAAGCTCCTGGGCGAACATGTACGTCACCGACCCCAGCGTGGGCCAGGTCGCCAAGGACGGCCTGCTTCTGTTGGGCGCGAGCACCATCAACACCCCGCTGTGGACCCTCCGGTGGGAGATCTTGTTCTCCCTGCTGCTGCCGGTGTACGTCTTCGGTGCCCTCCGCTGGCGGCGCTTCTGGCACCTGAAGCTCGGCATCGTCGTGGCCCTGGCCGCGGTGGGCGCGGTGCAGCACATCGATTGGCTGATCTACCTGCCCATTTTCGCCATCGGCGCGATCCTCGGTGCCGAACGCGAACGGATCCGCGAGCTGACCCGCTCGTGGCCGCGCTTCGTCTGGCTGCCTGTCACCGCCGCCGGCCTGGTCCTGGCTAACGCAGAATGGTTCAGCCCCGCCAAACCGGTCGACGGCGTCGAGGCGCTGGTAACGGTCGGCGCGACGCTGCTCGTCCTGGTGTTCCTGCTGTCCGGCTCCGCGAAGAAGCTCGGAGACACCGCCGTTGCCCAATGGCTGGGCCGGATCTCCTTCAGCCTCTACCTGGTGCACCTGCCGATCATCCTGGCCGGCGTCACCCTGCTACGGTCAGTCTCGCTTCCGCTGGCGCTCGCCGTCTCCGCGGTTGCCTCGTTCGCGGTGGCCGAACTGTTCTACCGCTTCGTGGAGCAGCCCGCCCAGCGCCTCTCCATAGCCGCAGGACGGGCCGTGGAGAGGCGGCTCGGCGGCCGCCGCGACCGCGCGGATCCCCCGGCGAAACCGGGCATCGCGCACGAGGTGGGAACGACGTCGTCGGCAGCGGACCTCGGCCGGACGCGGCAATCCGTCTCGTAGGTAGGCGCGCGGCGGGGGCGTCCCAAAGGGCGCCGATGATGACGAGTGGTAATCCTCCGCCCATCCGTCCTGTAGAGTAGTTCTTGTTGTTGTGTTTATGCAGTTCGTAGTTCAGGCAGTACGCACGGTCGAAAGCCCGTGTTCTTCTGAAGCAGCGGTTTTGAGCACCCCAAACAGGAGGACCCGAAAGTCGGGACAGTTCCTCCACCTTCACGAAGGACAAAAATAATGGCTACTGGTACCGTCAAATGGTTTAACGCTGAAAAGGGCTTCGGCTTCATTTCCCCCGATGACTCCTCACAGGACGTTTTCGCGCACTACTCCGCGATCAACTCCTCGGGCTTCCGCTCCCTCGAAGAGAACCAGAAGGTCTCCTTCGAAACCGAGCAGGGCCCCAAGGGTCCTCAGGCCACCAACATCCAGGCTATCTAATTTCCTTAGATACCCGGAACCGTTAGGTTTCCAGCAGGGCCCGTCTTCGGACGGGCCCTGCTTTTGTTTAACCCGGATGTGCCAAGCGTGCCCAAGTAGCTCGCGGTTGTTGTCGTTTTGAGGCCCCAAAACGACAACAACTGCGAGTCAGTTGGGGCCTAGACACCGTCCACGTGCGGGAGCATCCTGTTGCTGTCCGCGTTCGCCACCACGCGGCCCCCAGGGATTGGCGAGGGAAGCTGGCACAAGGATCATGAGCGAATCACCAGACGCCCGGCAGAAACTGTCCGACCGGATCGACGAGAAGCAACGCGCCGTCCGCGCCTACCTGGCCCGCGAACGGCCCCGCCGGAACCGGCTCTCCAACGTCAGCATTGTGGGCAGCGGACTGGCCGCTGCACTCACCGCCGGCCCCGCGGTGGGCGGCACGGGATTCACCCACGCCACGGCAAACCTGCTCTCGCTCAGCGAGGACTCGATCGTCTGGCGGGTGCTGTGCTTGCTGGCCGTGATCCTCTCCGTCGCCGCCGCGCTGTCCACCAACTTCGCCACCTCGCGTTCCGTCGCGGACCGGGTCAGCGCCGCCGAAACCTGCAGCGCCCAGCTCGAAAGCCTCGCCGTCTCCCTGGACATCGGCCACATCGACGTCGACGAAGCGGTCAAGCTCTACCAGCAGTACGCCGGCCAGGTCCCGTTCGTGGAAACCGCGCACGCGTGAAGGCTGCCTTGCTGCCGATGCCCTGTCAGTTATGGCTGGTCTGAGCCCGTCGGAACAGCCAAAGCTGATAGAGCATCCGCCTCGCACCAACCGTTTTCCCCATCGGAAGCGCCCGACGTCGGCCGCCTCACCCGGCCCGGTGCCCCGCCTGCCGCCGCGCCACCCACCCGGCCAGCACCGGGTTGTCGATCTCCTTCGCCAGCCACTGCGCGGATTCGGCGGCGCCCGCATCGCCGAGGGCCGCCCGGTGCGACTGCGCCCGCACGGCAAACTCACGCATCCCGGACCGGCTGGCCAACGCACCCAGCCGGTCCGCGAACTCGGAGGCCCGCGGCGAACCCGAGGCCAATGCCACTTCCGCCGCCACGTCCAGCAGCCGGGCCGAGTACCAGAGGTACCACGGGCTGGGCGCCATGCCCCGGCCCACCCAGTGTTCGGCGGCGGCCAGATCGCCGTGTGCCAGGAACAGCCGCGCCTCGGCCCCGGCCGCGAGGGCCATGTAGCAGTGGTCACCGGCCAGCTCCGCCATCACCCAGGACCGGTCGATCAGCGCTGCCGCCTGCTCGAGCTCCCCTGCCGCCAGATACGTCTCGCCGCGCAGCCCGGCCACGAACGGCTCGAACGCCGTCCAGTGTTCCGCGGCCACCCCGGCCAGGGCCCGGTCCAGGCACGCCCCGGCCGGGCCAAGTTCGCCACGGATGAGGTGGACCCGGCCCAGCAGTGCCTCCCCGAACGCCTGCTGCCGGCGGTTCCCGGCCTCTGCGGCGAGCCGCACCGACTCGGTCAGAGCGGCCACCGCATCTGCGTAGCGCGCGGTGTCCGAGGCCAGCATGCCCTGGATTGCCAGGATCCTCGACTGCTCGTCCGGGAACCTCCTCGCGGCCCTCATCGCCCGCTCCAGCCAGCCGGCGGCCCGGTCCGGCACACCGCGCTGCACCGCCAGGTAGCCCAGCTCCCGGTACGCGGCAGCAGCGGTGCGGGAGCCGCCGTCGGGCGCCTCCGCCGTCAGCGCGCGGTGTAGGAAGTCCGCCACCTCGGCGCCGCGGCCGCCCGCCTGGTGGATGACCGCCCCGGCCAGTGTCACCAGCGACTCGGCCAGCAGGTGTCGTTCGCCCGCCCGCTGGGCCAGTTCGACGGCGAGGCGCAGCTGCGCCAGCCCGCGGTCCACCGCGCCGGCCGAGAGCGAGGCTGCACCGGCGTCGAGGTAGGACCGCACGGTGGCAGCGTTCGCCGGGGTGCCGGAATCCGCGGCGGTCCCCGGTTCCGACAGCGCTCGGCGGACCTCCTCGGGCAGCGGCAGCCCCAGCTCCGCGCGGTACAGCTCGCCGAACTTGGTGACCTGCTCGCGGGCGCGGCGCTGCTCACCGAGGGCCACCAGCGCCTTGACCAGCACGGCGGTGCAGTCGGTGTTGAACGGATCCCGCTGCAGCGCCCGGGATGCGAGGGCGGAGGCGTCCGCCGGGGCGCCGGCCGCCAGCGCCGCCAGCGCGGCGTCGTAGAGCAAGGACTGCAGCGCGTTCTCAATCCGGTAGCGCTGGTCCGCGAGCCAGGATTCAAACACCGGGCTGTCAGCAAAGTTCAGGCCTTCCAGCAGCTGGCCCTCGAACCGGCGCGGATCGACGTCACGGCCCCCTGCCGAACCCAGGAGCTCCAGCACGTCGCAGCGCCAGCCCGGCTGCAGCTCCAGCCGCAGGGGATCGCCCGCGATCGCCGCGCCGCCGAGCACCCGACGCAGCTCGGAGAGGTTCCAGCGCAGCGCGCCGAGGGGATCCGCGGCGTCGGGAAACAGGAGCGCGGCGGTCCGCGCGCGGCCAACGCCGGCCGGGTTTAGGGCGAGGTAGGCCAGCACCGCCCACGCCTTGCGGCCGCGGGGTTGCGGGGGAGCCCCGCCCGCGGAGTCAAGGTCCGTGGGTGCTGGGTCAGGGGGTTCGATCCGGGGCGGGCCGAGGAGCCGAATCCAGGTGTCGGCCATACCGAATTTTACCGCCGGAACGTCCTCACACGCCTGCTCACACGGTGCCCGCAGACACTGAAGCCATCCACCCGCCACCCACCACCGAGGTGCATCACCATGGAAGTACTTGCAGTCCTGCTCGCCGGATCCGCCCTGGTCGCGATCCCCGGCACGTTCGTCGCCATCCTGCGGGACGGCCACGGCCACACCCCGGAGGTCCGGTCCGACGAACCGTGGAAAGCCGGCAACCTGCCGAGCGAACCCTACGCGTCGGCGAACCGGGCCTTCCCGCCCACCCTCTGGTTCCGGTAGGCACCAGCGCCGGGCGCATCCATTGGCCCGGCGCTGTTCACGCTCCCGCCACCACCGGTTTACGCGGGCAGTCAAGGATGGCACCATGACTGATTTCACCCGCCGCAATGTCCTCAAAGGTGCCCTGGCCGCCGCCGGCGCAGCCGCCGTCGTCCCCGCAACGGGCGGAGCGGCCAGCGCCGCCCGGCCCGCCGGCGTCGCACTGGTCCGCAACCGCCTGACCCTGCCCTCCGGAATCGCCACCGGCGATGTCACCACCGGCTCCGGTGTGCTGTGGTCCCGCGCGTCGGGCCCCGGCCGGCTGGTGGCGAACCTGCTGGCCGTCGACGACGGCGGGTCCCCGCTCCGCGGCGGCCGCGCCTTCCGGCGGGTGCTGCGGGGGAGCGCCGCCAGTGAGGCGACCGACTTCACCGCCAGGATCAACGCCGAACACCTGCCCGCCGGCACCCGTTTCGCGGTGAGCCTGCACTTCGAGGACGCCGACGGCAACGCCGGCGAGACCGCGCAGGGATCGTTCAGCACCGCGCCGGAGACCGGGCTGCTGCACAGTGGCCGCGCCGCCCGCGGTCAGAGCTTCGTCTGCAGCGGCGACACCGCCGGCCAAGGCTGGGGCATCAACGAGGAGATCGGCGGGATGCGCGGCTACGCGGCCATGCACGCCACAGCGCCGGACTTCTTCATCCACTCCGGCGACACGATCTACGCCGACGGGCCGATCAGCGCGCAGGTGACCGAGCCGGACGGCAAGATCTGGCGCAACCTCGTCACCGAGGAAGTGTCGAAGGTGGCCGAATCGCTCAACGAATACCGCGGCCGGCACCGCTACAACATGATGGACAGGAACGTCCGCGCCCTCTACGCGGAGGTCCCGGTGATCGCGCAGTGGGACGACCACGAGACCCACAACAACTGGTACCCGGGCCAGATCCTCACCGACAGCCGCTACACCGAACGCCGCGTGGACGTGCTCGCCGCCCGCGGCCGGCAGGCCTGGCAGGAGTACCAGCCCATCGCCGGGGTCAGCGCCGGCGGCACCGGCTTCGAACCGGCCCGGATCTACCGGAAGATCAGCCGCGGCCCGCAGCTGGACATCTTCTGCCTGGACATGCGCACCTACAAGGACGCCAACACGGACGGCAAGGAACGGCAGCTGACGCACATCCTGGGCCAGGAGCAGGCCGACTGGCTGATCCGCGAAGTCAGCAAATCCAAGGCCACCTGGAAGGTCATCGCCAACGACCTCCCGCTGGGGCTGGTGGTGCCCGACGGCCCGGTCAACCAGGAATCGCTCTCCAACCGCGACGCCGGCGCCCCCTTGGGCAAGGAACTCGAGCTCGCCGGGGTGCTCTCCGCATTCAAGCGCAGCCGGGTTAAGAACGTGGTCTGGCTGACGGCCGACGTGCACTACTGCGCCGCGCACCACTACGCGCCGGAGCGGGCCGCGTTCACCGACTTCGACCCGTTCTGGGAATTCGTCGCCGGGCCCATCAACGCCGGCAGCTTCGGCCCCAACGCCCTGGACGGCACGTTCGGGCCAGAGGTGAAGTTCTTCAAGGCCGGCGCCTACGCCAACGAATCCCCGCGCAGCGGCGAAACCCAGTACTTTGGCCACGTGGACCTGGGCGCCGACGACGTCTTCACCGTCAGCCTGCGCAACGCCAACGGTGCTGTGCTGTGGAGCAAGGCCCTGCAGCCGGAGCGGTAGCGCTGGGAGCGGGCGGGCGTCGGCGTCGCACTTGGGTGGGCGGGCCGGCGTCGTAAACACCAGTGGGCCCCTCCCGGAAAGTCCGGGAGGGGCCCACTGGCGTGAACGGAGACGGGGCCTACGGCGTCGGCATGCCGCCGTTGACGTTGAGCGTCTCGCCGATGACGTAACTGGACTCGGACGAGGCGAGGAACACGTATGCCGGCGCCAGCTCGGCCGGCTGGCCGGCGCGGCCCAGCGGGGTCTCCTTGCCGAACTCCGGCAGGTCCTCGGTGGGCTGGCCGCCGCTGGCCTGCAGCGGGGTCCAGATGGGGCCGGGCGCCACCGCGTTCACCCGGATGCCCTTGGGTGCCAGCTGCTGGGCCAGGCCCTTGGTGAAGTTGTTGATCGCCGCCTTGGTGGAGGCGTAATCCACCAGGGTTTCCGAAGGGCTGTAGGCCTGGATGGAGGTGGAGTTGATGATGCTGGAGCCGGCCGGCAGGTGCGGCAGCGCCTCCTTGGTCAGCCAGAACATCGCGTAGACGTTGGTCTTGTAGGTGTGGTCGAACTCGACATCGGTGATGTCGCCGAGCGCCTTCTGCGCGACCTGCTTGCCGGCGTTGTTGACCAGGATGTCCAGGCCGCCGAGTTCCTCGACAGCGGTTTCGACGAGCTCCCGGCACACTGCCGAATCCTTCAGATCGCCTGGCACCTTGACCGCCTTGCGGCCGGCCTTCTCGATCAGGTTCGCGATCCGGGTGGCGTCCTCTTCCTCCTCGGGAAGGTAGGACATCACGACGTCGGCACCCTCGCGGGCGAAGGCGATCGCCGTCGCGGCGCCGATGCCGGAGTCCGCGCCGGTGACGAGCGCCTTGCGGCCCTCCAGCCGGCCGGTGCCGCGGTACGTGTCCTCGCCCAGATCCGCCCTGGGCGTGAGCTTGGCGTCCAGGCCGGGCTCCGGCTGGCTCTGCTCGGGCGGCTCGATCTGCTCGTACGCCGTAACGGGGTTCCTGAACGTGTACTGGTCAGTCATAGTTCTCCTCCGATGGTTGCGTTGCGCCCGGTACCTTTTGCAGGGCCGGACATCGACGGCGGGTGGATCCCACAACACGCTAAGCATGCTTAGTAATTACCCTAGCCAGATCGGGGGAGCGGATGCAACGGGGATGCTCGGCCGACCATTGTCGGCAGAAGTGAAGTGTGTTTCACTTTTTAGGTGGAGGGGAGTATCCCCCAAATGTTCCGTCGTCAGTACGGCCGCCCCTGAGCGGCCCGGCGGGCAGGCCCCTTGGGGCCGGGAGAGACCTCCAGTTGGTGTTGACTGACTGGAAGCGGGTGCTCTTCGATGAATGTTCCTCTGTGGGCCTGGTTGGCCGTCCTTGGCGTGATCGTCCTGATGTTGGCGGTGGACCTGTTCGCCCACCGCAAAGCGCATGTGATCGGCGTCCGCGAAGCGGCGTTGTGGTCCGCCGTCTGGGTCGCGTTCGGCGTCGGATTCGGCGCGCTGGTGTGGCAGCTGTACGGGGCCGAATTCGGCCAGCAGTACTTCGCCGGGTACCTGATCGAGAAATCCCTGGCGGTGGACAATGTCTTCATCTGGGCGATCATCTTCACGTATTTCGCCGTGCCCCGTGAGTACCAGCACCGGGTGCTTTTCCTCGGCGTGCTGGGCGCCCTGGTGTTCCGCGGCATCTTCATCGCCGCGGGCTCCGCCATCATCGCCAGCGCCGGGTGGGTGCTCTACCTCTTCGCGGCGTTCCTGCTCTTCACCGGCTACCGGATGATCCGCCAGCGCAACGACCACCCGGAGCCGGAGAAGTCTCGGGCGCTGAAACTTTTCCGCCGGTACGTGCCCATGACCGACAAGTTCCACGGGCAGAAATTCCTGGTCCGCAAGAACGGCCTGGTGCTGGCCACCCCGCTGCTGGCCGTCCTGGCCCTGGTCGAGGTTACGGACATCATTTTTGCCGTCGATTCGATCCCCGCGATCTTCGCCGTCACCGACGAGGTGTTCCTGGTCTTCACCGCCAACGCCTTCGCGATCCTTGGCCTCCGTGCCATGTACTTCCTGCTCGCCGACCTGATCCACCGGTGCATCTACCTCAAAATCGGACTGGCGCTCGTGCTGGTCTGGGTCGGTATCAAGATGCTGCTCAAGATCGACATCTACTACATCCCCACCCCGCTGTCGCTGGGCGTCATCGCCACAATCCTCGGCGTGTCCATCGGCGCAAGCCTTTGGGCCACCCGCGGCCAGGAGCGCAGGGCTCCCGCGGGGCCGGCCCACGCTCCGTTCGGGACCGCCACGGCCGCGGAAGTGGCGGAGCTGGAACCGCTGTGGCGGCGGGGCCGTTCGGGTGCGAAGGCAGCGGCGTCAACGACAACGACGACGACGGCGCGTGGCGGGGAGGCGGGGAAGCCCGGCGCCGGCGAACCCGGCGGCGACCCGCATGCGGCGGCACCCGACGCCGTCCCGCCCGCGCCCCTAGAGAGTGAGGGCAGGTGAACGACGGCGTGCAACGGGCTGATCGGATTGGTTTCACCCTCCGCCGTGGCGGGGCCGGCATTCCGACTGTGACCCACTCCACAGAAGTCCGACGTCGAACGGCTGGGCGCTTTGACCCCGCCGCAGGGGCTGAAACCCGCGGATTTCCCGGGTTTGTGGCGCGGGGAGGTGCTTGCGGGGGCCGATTTGTATGGGGTCGGGTTGGTGTGTAGAGTAGTTCGAGTCGCCGCCGCTGAAGCGGAAAGATAGCGACCGACCCCCTGATGAACGGCCTGGAAAATGGCGCGGAATGTTGCGCGCTGTATAAGGGTGGGGACCCCCTGTGGAATTGTGAATGGCGGAAACGCCGGTTTGCAAAGCTTCATGGATTCGGGTAAGTTTGAAAAGTTGCTCCGGAGCGATCCTGGACCGTTGGGTTTGGGTGGTGCCGGGTGTGTCTGTTGTTTGAGAACTCAATAGTGTGCCAAG